>CAVTLC010000012.1:0-111151 GCA_963735445.1 uncultured Alphaproteobacteria bacterium | reverse complement strand
CTATGAGGAACGGAAGCTTGGTAACGGCGAATACGCGATCGACCACAGCTCGTTTGTTTATGTTGTCAACCCCGCCGGCCAGGTCGTCCAGCTGTTGAGCGGCAATATGCCGGCTGCGGCAATGGCGGCCGTCATGCGGAATAGCGTCAAATAATGCTGGGTCGCCGGGCGCTGGCCGCGGCAGTCGCAACAGCGCTCTGGGTTGGTATCGCGTTCCCGACGAGGGCGGCTGCGACGGACAATCAGGTGTCCAACGCCACCAACAGTGCCTCGGTCGTGCTTGGCAAGCGTCTTTATGCGGCGCATTGCGCGGGGTGCCATGGCCGTTACTTGCAGGGCCAGCCCTTATGGCAGCTGGCCGACGCCTTTGCCGGCAGACGAGCCCCGGCGTTTGATGAGACCGGCTTTGTCTGGCAGCGCTCCGACGAAGAGATTTTTCGGATCACCAAGTTCGGACGGCTTGGGCCCGGCACGGCATCAGCCATGCCGGCTTTTAAAGATAAGCTCGACGACAATCAGATCCTCGCCACGATTTCCTTTATCAAAGCGCGTTGGCCGATTGGATTGCGGATATTGCAGGCAATGCGCAATCCCGGCTTTGCCGGAATGCCCGCCGACGCCAACAATGCGACTTGGCAATTGCCGCCGAATTGCAACGCCATATTGCGGCGCAGCGCTGAACGCGCGCAACCGAATTTAGCGGCGGGGAAACGGAAGGAGTAGAGGTCAGAGCAACTTGATGCTGAAGTAAAATTCGTATCGCTAGTTGCTGGTGCGGAAGGTGTAGCGGCAGCTTGGCGATTTGAGGCGGGCGGTGACCGTGTTGCCTTGAATATACCCGCTCATGCTGATCCGCCCCTTTGGCAGGCGTTGGGAGGCGTGAAAAGAACCGTTCTCCGCAACCTGCCCGCGCAATATGGTATCAAAGCGCGCGATCCCCCCTTGTCACTTTCAATTTCGCCACGATGCGAGGGTAGCCTTGACGTGACACGACGATCAAAGGCTTGCCGATGCGGCTTTCCCGTTATTCCCGGTTATCCGACGACAATTCCCGATTAGGCTGCCAAAAATTCCCGATTGGATTGCCAACGCGATCTTTACCAAGCCATTGTTATCGCTTGGCAATTACCGATTTTCTCGGCCGCGATCGCAAAAATACCCGGATTATTCCCGGTTGCACGGGAATTCGCCGGCCCCCGACCGCCGATTTCTGCGAGCGCACCGCTGATAATCAGGAGGACACGATCGGCATCGCGCCGGATCGCTTCAAGAGTAGCCATTTTGATTTCAGCATCGGAACCGGCGTTCTCAGATTCCGTTGGAAATGTCATCTGCGAGCGAAGTCAGACCAATCACAAGTATTCGCGATTGTCTGGCGGGGTCGCCGCGGCGTGACATAACTCAGTATGGAAGGCTCCGATGAGAGCTCTGGTCTGGCACGGCACCACCGATATCAGATGCGACAGGGTGCCCGATCCAAAAATCGAAGATGATCGCGACGCAATTATCAAAGTGACGAGTTGCGCGATTTGCGGCTCCGATCTGCACCTGTTCGACCACTTCATGCCGGGCATGAAGGAAGGCGACATCATGGGCCACGAGACGATGGGCGAAGTCGTCGAGGTTGGCTCCGGTGTAAAGGGCAAGTTAAAAGTCGGCGATCGCATCGTCGTGCCCTTTACCATTATTTGCGGCGAATGCGAGCAGTGCCGCCGCGGTAATTTTTCGGTATGCGAGCGCACCAATCGAAACAAAAAGCTCGCCGACACGGTGTTTGGTCACACCACCGCCGGGCTTTTTGGCTACACCCACCTGACCGGCGGCTATCCGGGGGGGCAGGCCGAATATCTCCGCGTGCCCTTTGCCGATGCCACCCACATCAAGGTTCCGGACGGCATACCCGACGAAAAGCTCCTGTTTCTGAGCGACATCTTCCCGACCGGCTGGCAGGCCGCGGTGCAGTGCGACATCGAGCCGACCGACACGGTCGCGATCTGGGGGTGCGGCCCGGTCGGGCAGATGGCGATCCGCAGCGCCATTCTGCTCGGCGCTGAGCAGGTGATCGCGATCGACCGCCTACCCGAACGGCTGTCGATGGCCGAAGCGGCGGGCGCCACCACGATCAACTTTGAGGAGGAAAGCACGGTCGAGCGCCTCAACGAGTTGACCAACGGCAAGGGTCCGGAAAAGTGCATCGATGCGGTTGGGCTGGAGGCGCACGCGGCGAGCTCGATCGACACGATATACGACCGCGCCAAGCAAGCGATGATGCTTGAAACCGACCGGCCGCATGTTCTGCGCGAGATGATTTACGTCTGCCGCGGCGCCGGCACGCTGTCGATTCCCGGGGTTTACGGCGGGCTTCTCGACAAGATCCCGTTTGGCGCCCTGATGAACAAGGGCCTCACGGTTCGCACCGGCCAAACCCACGTCAACCGTTGGACCGACGACCTCTTGCATCGGATCCTCGATGATCAGATCGACCCGTCCTTTGTCATCACCCACAAGGTCGATCTCGATCAAGGACCTGAAATGTACAAGACGTTCCGCGACAAGCAGGACGGCTGTGTCAAAGTAATGCTCAAGCCGTAAAGGAATGTGACGATGTCCAGTGTGCCACGAACTGCATTGCCCGGCTGGTCCCGATCCGTCTCCGACCAGATGGCAACCGGGCTCGGCTATTTTTCACTTGCACTCGGCGCCGCCGAACTGATCGCGCCAAGCGCCATTAGTCGGGCCGCCGGACTGGAAGGATATCGCGGCCTGGTGCGCGCCTATGGGGTGCGGGAGATCGCTACGGGCCTCGCGATTTTGGCCAGCCATGACGCCACCCCATGGGTATGGGGACGCGTCGCCGGCGATGCGATCGATCTCGCAACTGTTGCCGCCGGCGCGAAAAAGCTCACAAAAACAAACACCCTGATAGCGCTCGGCATGCTGGCCGGCGTGACCGCACTCGATATCTTCTGTGCGAGTCGTCTGTCCGGGGAAAAAGGCGGAGTAAAAACGGCGCGCACCGATTACAGCAACCGAAGCGGGTTCCCAAAGGGTGTCTCGGCAGCGAAGGGAGCCGCTCGCGATTTTCAGCGGCCGCATGATATGCGTACACCGGAAGCGCTCCAGCCTTGGGGTGTCCAGCGCGAGCTCGGTGACCGGCAGCGGGATTCGCAGCACGATTCTGACATTGCCGCCGCATCGCCTGCGGCCTCGATCTAACCCAACACCGACGCCGGCGGCTGGATAACCCCGCCGGCGAGTTCATCGTACGTCAGGATTTGAGAGTGCCCCCGTTCGCGGCCCAGACCGCCCCGACGGCGGCCAGGGCATCCCACATGCGGCAGCCGCAGATGCGGCAAGGCAGCGTGGGCGCCGATGCCGCAGTGCGACCGACACCGCTCGAAGCGCCCGTTATGACAACGGTCTCACCCTCGAGGTTTCGCATCAGCCCGCTTTTCTGAGACCGACCTCTTTTGTCGTCCCTAAAGACAATTTCAAAAATTACCGCCACAATAGACGGAGCAAAGCTCTGCTCCGCTCCGTCCGTGATAGTGGTCCCTAACGCGATTTGCAGGATCTTTAGCGGGATTTGCGGCGCGATGCGCGTCTGCCTCTGGAAGATCCGTTTCCTTGTTCTTCCTCGCCTTCGTCCTCCTCGCCTTCCTCTTCATCTTCGATCATGCGCGGATTGATCTCGTCCTCCGCTAGCTTGGTCATCTGTTCGTCAAACTGTTTGCCCTCGTCGAGCACCTGCTCCATCGTCCGGACCACTTTTTCTTGACCCAGCATCCGGCCCATCGCTGCCGCGGTTCCCCAGGCGGCGATGCAGTAATGTTCGATCTTTTGCACCGAAGCCAGCAACAGCGGGTCACGAAACCGTTCATCGTCGACATCTTCGAGATGATGGCCCATGTCTTCGATCAGGCCCTCCGCGGCGACGTTTTTCTGGCGGCCTTTTGAGACATTCAGTTCTTCCAACGCGTCGTCGAGTTGTTCGATCAGCGCGGCGCCTTGCTCGCGTCTTTGGTCGAGCATTTCGCGAAGACGGTCTGAGCTGACCTTCTTTGCGACCCGCGGCAGCACCCGCGACAGCTGGCGCTCGGCGCTGTAAATGTCCTTCAGCTCGGTCGCAAGCAGGTCTTGTGGTGAACGGAGAGACGGCATTCAAATCCTCATCGGCTTGAGTGAGACACGCATGCCGAAACGCCGTGCTCTATTGCCGGTTCCACTCGACTTCGGACGCCTGACTTAAATTCGATCTTTCCAACTTTTCAGGTAAGGTGATCGGAGCAAATATTCCGCTTCACTTAACCTAAGACCGCTTACGAACAGCAATTCATTCAACCCATACTTACTCAGCTGATTTGATCTCTAGTATGGCCGGGGCGGCGCCGAACTCGGCGAGGAGGGCGTCGCGGACCGTGTCGAGGTCGAGCCCGTGTTCGGCGATCAGCGGGCCGGTCTCGACGATAATGTCGTCGATGTCGCCCATCAATTTGAGGCGTTTGTAGAGGTCCTCGGCATGGAGGCCGAGACCGGCGCCGAGGATCTCCATGAAATTGACGATCTCGAAACTGCGGCCGTCGCCGGCGTCGCACAATTCGCGGTGGCAGGCATGGTAGACCGTGGCGAGGGTGGTGACCCCGGCATCGGCGACCGCGGCCAGCTCGCGCTGCACCAGCTCGCGCTTGAACGCCGGCAATACCGCCAGGCTGTTGGCCTGGGTCCCGACCCGCGGCACCTCGATATCGACCAGCTCGACGCCGGGCACGATCGACAGCAGCTTTTTGACCGCCATCATGACCTCGGGCAATACCGGGCGCTCGTGCAGCGCGACGCGCTTTTCGACCCGGTGTTTCATCGACGCCGCCAACTCGTCGGCGCGGCCGGCGAGATAAACCAGAAACGGGTTCAAATCGAACGGCTTGTCGCCGAATTGCCGCTCGTAGCTCGGCAACGCCACCTCGCCGATCTGCAATTGGCAGCTCGGGCACCACGACAGCACGGTCGAGGTGCCGGCCGCGGCGAGGCCGTCGATTGTCGCGAACCCGACTTTGGCGGTGCTGGCGAAATCGCCTTCGCGAAACTGGTAGACGCCGCAGCATTGGCCGGGGCCGCCCATGACCTCGTAATCGACGCCGAGCAGGTCGAGGATATCGAGACAAAGCAGGGCGATGTGCGGGGTCTTGATGATGTTGCAGCCGGTGTAGAAAACGATCTCCGGCGGGCTCTGCCGCGGCGGCTGACCTTGGCCGCGCAGACGGGTCAGGGTTTCGGGCGGCATTTGCAGCCGCGATAGGATCCGCACCCCGCGGCTCATCGTCTGAAATGGTGCGCGCCAGCGGGTGGCGAGCGGCGCGCCCTCCTTTTGCGCGCGGGCGAAACCGCGGGCGAGCTGTACCATAAAGCGCGGGTTGACGCCGTAGTTGCAGGCCGGGATGCAATTGCCGCTGCCGCTGCACACTGAGGCCCAGCGCGCGGCGTCGTCATTGCCGGGGCCGCCGGTGACGAGATCGACGATCGCAGCGGTCGTCGCGACCGGGTCCGCCCCGCCGATCCCGGCCGGCTCAACCATCGGGCAGGCGCGAAAACAGTCGCCGCAGCGGGTGCAGGCATCGGCGATCGCTTCGCCGCGCGCGCGAAACTCGTTGAGGTACCCTGCCGCCGCGTCAGCCATCCTGCCACCGCTCCGGTTTGGCAATCTTCCGCTACAGCCTAACGCAAAGCGTTGCTGAGGCAAGCTCGCGCTCGCCTATTGCCGGCGACGCCTCAGCTCTCGGCGCCGAGCCAGTCGAGGCTGGGTTCGTCTTCGAGATGCTGCAAGCGCTCGAACAATGCCATGGCCCGCTGCTCGCCGAGGGCAGCGCGGGTCAGCCGCAGGAATTTGTCCCCGAGATCGGCGGGATCGAGTGTGCCCTCGGCGACGCTCGCCGAAAACTGCGGGCCTCCTTTGAGCGAGACCGACACCGTCGTCGCCGGCTGGTTGTGGCCGGGGCCGTGCGACGCCGCGGTAACCGTCACCCGGCGGCACAGCGCGCGGATATCGGGGTCGTCGAGCGCACCTTCGGCAAAAGATTCGGGGTTGCGCGGATCGCGATAGAGCGCCAGTGCCGCGCAAAACGGCACGCTATACTGCGCCATCATCAAATCCGCGGGTTCGGGGATGTTGTGCAAACCGGCCATGCGCTCGCTGCCGGAGATCGCGATCGACTCGACCTCGCTCCCGGTAAAGCCGTGCTCGGCCTGCAATTGGCTGAGCGCTTTGACCGCGGCGTGGGCGTTGATGTGGCACGGGTAGCGCTTTAGCGCGATGCTGGTCGTCTCCCACCGCTCGCCGAGCCCCTTGGTCAGCTCGCCGACATCCCATTCGCGGCAGAACACCGCGAGAAACCCGAACGGGCCTTCGAGCACCGTGTCGGGGGCGGTGAAGCCGTCATGCGCGAGGCTCGCCGCCAATACGCCGCCTTCCGAGGCGCGGCCGAGATGCAGCCGTTTGACCATGCCGCCCTTGCCGGCGCGGGCGAATTCGAGCAATCCCGAGGCGAGCGATCCGGCGACGCCGAGCGCGTTCGCCATCCGCTCGGGGTCGAGCCGCAACAAGATGACCGCCGGCAACGGCACCGCCGAACGGCCCGGTGTTGCCCGGCGCATGAAAGCCGCGCTGCTCGTTGGTATGCCCGGTGGCGCGGCCGATCCGCACCATGACCTCGCAGCCGGCGACAAAGGCAGCGATCAGATCCCGGCCGCCGAGACCCTGCTGCTGGGCGATCGCCAGTGCCGGCGGCAGCAGGGTCGCGCCGGGGTGAACGCCGGCGCCGGGCCGGGTCAAGCTGTCAAGCTCGAAGGCGTGGGCCAGCGCACCGTTTGCCAATGCCGCTGCGGGGGCGGTTACCGGCGGCCCTGATGTCCCGAGGATACGGCATTTGCCGCCGGGGCCGGTGCGTTCGGCATAGGCGATGACGATGCGGCTCCACGGCAGCGCGGCGCCGCAGATGATCGCCGCGACGGTGTCGGCGATGCACTCCTTGGCGCGCCCGATGATTTCCGCCGGGATATCTTCGTAGCGCAGCGCCGCCGCATACTGTGCCAGCCGAACCGTCTCGTTTGCCATAATTCACCGCCTCCGATCGAAGGGAGACGGTGATTAAGGCATGAAAACCGGCGGGCGCGAAGCTCTCGCCGCGCCCTCAGGGATCAGCCGGCGGCGAGGGCGCGGATGCCGGGGACCATAAAGTTGCTGGCGATCAGCTTGAGGCGCTCATCGGTGGCGTCGAGATTGGCCCGGCGCAGCGCAAACAACACCTTGCCGGCAGCGGTCTCGTTGTAAAACCAGTCGCCGAGCTGGCGGCTCGACGGCTTGCTGCCGGGGGTCAGGCCCGCCTCAAGGAAATACGCCTTGATGTCGTCGATCGCGAACCGGAGCGCGAGCGGCGCTGACATATCGGCAACCGGGCTCTCCGGGTTGTCGCCACGCAGCCACGCCGCGACGTAACGACCGGCCTCGCCGATCGGCAAACCTGACAGCCCGACTGTCGTGCGCCCGCGCGCCTTGACCGAGCGTTCGTAAGGCTCGGCGAGCCGAGCGATCTCGGTCTCGAACGCATCGGCCAATGCCGCCGGCGAGCCATCGCCAACACTCGCGACGGCAAGCGGCGGCCGCCAGCCCGGATCAGGCTTTTCGCGCGGATCGTCGTGCGGGAAATCCACGATCCGCACCGGTCCGCCGCCTTCTTCGAGCATCCGCAAGGCCGCTCGGACCACGCTCTTCTGAAATATCGAGTCGCTCGGCGGCCCAAACGAACGCCCCAATTCGAACGGCACCCACAGGGCGCGCGGTGGTTTGGTGTTCTCGGTCTGCGGCCGGATCAGGCTGATCGCGACCGTCGCAATACCCTCTTCCTCGATGTAGTGCCCCAGCGCGCTCACGGCGCGCGTGCAGAGCGGTCAAACCGGGGAGAGGATGACGGCGTCGACCTTGTCTTGTTTCAGATGACCGGCGACTTCGCGAGCGTAACCTTCCATCTGCACCGGATCGGTCGCGCCCATAAACGAGTAATGGGTCGCGGCGACCGAGCCGATCTCGCCATCGGCGGCCATTTCGTTAAGCCGGTCCAATGGAAAGACGACGTTCCAGTCTTCCTGGAAGCCATTGCGATCGTAATTGATCGAAATGTGGCTCATCAGCAGCTGGTCGGGTCGGGTCGTGGACGGGATCGCGCGATAATCCGGATCGCGGCCGCGAAACACCTTTTCGCCACGCACGACGAGCCCGGCCGAGGAGACGACAGCCACCCGGCGCTGCGACAGTGGCGGTCCCTCGACCCAAGGTCGGGTTTTGAAATCGGGACACTCTAGTTCGGCGAGGCGTTTCGCCATCGCCGCAGGAAGATCGGTCAACCGCACCGGCTCATCTCCGTTAATCGATGCATATGCACCTACGATGCCGGTGGTCGACGGCGGGGTCAATCGGTTTCAGCCGGACGCTGCATTGGACCTGATGATTGACCATCCGTCCGAATCTTCGTCATTTAGCGCCGCCAACAAAGGGGACCGGTTATGAGCGACAAAAGCGGCGGGGCGGGGAAGCCGTTTCGGCTCGAAGAGGCGACGATCGACGATTTGCATCGGGCGATCCAAGCCGGCGAAACCACGCTTGTTGCCGTTGTCCGGCAGTATATCGACCGCGCCCGCGCGCTTAACGGGGTCGCCAGCCTGCTGGTGACCGAGGACGGTGCGCCGATCCCCGCCGCAGAAGGCGCGGTGCGCGCCGGGGCATCGCTGGACTTCCCGACGGCGACGGTCAAAGCCGCGACGATCCTGCCCGATCTCGACAAATATCGGGGCCCGCCGCTCGAATTCGGCCGCATGGAAGCGACCGCCTCCGATCCGTCGGTGCAGCAGCAATACGGCATGATATCAGGCATCCCGAACGGCACTCAGCTGAATGCGCTGGCCACATTGAACATCCGGGGTGAGCGCTCGGTGACTTGTCGCGGCGACTTTGACCGTCACCCGTCGCAAGGCCCACTTCCGCCGGGTGCGCCACCGGTCTGCGAGCATTTCCGCCAGCTGCCCGATGCGCTCGAACAGGCTGCCGCGCTCGACGCGCGCTACGGCCGCAACCCGCCGCTCGACGAGATGCCGATGTACGGCGTCGTCTTTTCGTTCAAAGACCCGTTCGACACCAAGGACATGCGCACGACCGCGGGCGGCGACGCGGCCTATGACATCGATTTTCCGGCGCGCGACCATGTCCTGGTCGAGCAGTTGCGCAACAAGGGGGCGATCATCTTCGCCAAGGCGGTCAACACCGAATATAACGGGCGCGCCGGCAACCCCGGCGGCCGGCACGAGCCGGAAAAGGTGTTGCCGTCGACCCTCGGCTATCAGCGTTCGAGCTGGGCCGGCAACCCGGCCAACCCCTACGACACCACCCGCGCGGCTTCGCTCGGCTCGTCATCGGGGTCGGGCGTGTCGGTCAGCGCCAACCTCGTCATGGCAAGCCTTGGCGAGGAAACCCGCGCCTCGACCCGCGGTCCCGCCAATCACAACGCGGTGGCGTTGATCCTGCCGCACAAGGCGATGCTCGGCTTTAATGGCGGAGCGATCGGCGCCGATATTTATTGCGACCGCAGCGGCATCCTGGCGCGCACGATCGGCGATTGCGCCAAGATTTTGGATGCGCTGAAGGACCCTGAGCGCGGTTATTACGACCCGCGCGACCCCTATACGACGGTGCCGCGCTCCTCGGTGGTGGCGGGCGGTTATGCCCCGCATGCCCGCGGCTCGGGGGCGCCCGGTGCGCTGAAGGGCCGACGGATCGGGATCATCCGCGAGTTGATGCTGGTCCGCCCCGGCGAAAAGGCGACGGTGCCGATCACAACCGCCGCCGCGGCCGAGATCAAATCGGTGCTCGGCGACAAACTCGGCGCAACCTTGGTCGAATCGGGCGATCCGTTATGGGAGCGCGACCCCGATCTCGAACAGATGAACCCCGACTTCCGACATGCCCTGGCAAAGCTGGTGCCAGTGTTCATGCCCGATCTGTTGTTCCGGCTCGGCGCCGATGGCACGCCGGTGTTCAAGGAATTCGCCGCGGCGATCCGGCCGACCGAATTTC
This sequence comes from uncultured Alphaproteobacteria bacterium, assembly GCA_963735445.1. Classification (GTDB taxonomy): domain Bacteria; phylum Pseudomonadota; class Alphaproteobacteria; order ATCC43930; family CGMCC-115725; genus AP-15. Next base: position 101,034 of record CAVTLC010000012.1, on the reverse strand, counting down.
AGCCCGGCGAAGTCTTCGGGTCGGGCACGATGGCGCCGATCGATTACTTGGTCGAACTGGCCGAGGGCCGGATCGATCCGCCGGTCAATCTCGACATCGCGACGATCCAGAACCAGGAGCTGGCGATGTCGTTCCGTTTTCACATCCCGCAATATCTGTCGCGGCGGGCGGCCGATTGGCGAGCGCTCGGCTTTACCGAGACATTGACCGATTTCGCCGCGCTCAACGCCCGCTCCAAATTCTGGGGCGATGACGGCCGCGCCGCGTTCAAGAACTGGGAGGAGGTGGCCGACCCACGCAATCCTCTAGGCGGGCGCCAAGGTGTCGACGAACGCATCATGCTGCGCGAGCTGCTGCGCCGGGTCGACATGATGGTGATCCTCGAAAACCGGCTCGACGCGTTGGTGCGGCTGCACACGCCGTTGCCGCCGGGCAAGATCGGCGGCGCCCACGATCCGCTCGGCGGCCCGTCCAACCTGCGCGCCGAAACCTTTTACGGCCCCAACGCCGGTTTGACCGAGGTGTTGATCCCGGCGGGTTATGTGACGACGGTTTACGACCCGGTCTTTGCGCTGAGCCCCGACCACACTCGCTACGTCCCGGCCGCCGCTACAGCGCCGACCGAATTGCCGCCGCCGGGCCTGCCGTTCTCGCTGGTGTTCCGCGCCGAGCCCGGCAAGGAGGACATTCTCCTCGAGATCGCCTCCGCCTACGAAGCCGCCTCGAAGCGCCGCATCCCGCCCCCTGCTTTCGGTCCGCTGCCGCGAAGTTACCCGATTTAAAGAAGGCGGAGCAGGAAGCTTCGGCTCAGCCTAAGCCCTCGACCTATCGGGTGGACCGCGGATATGGCATATGGCGCTGCACCGAGTGGAATTGGGGGCGGACGTGCTGAGACGGCAACAATCTGCGTCTTGGAAGGCGATCGGCTTTTGCGTCTTATCGGCCGCCGGCCTGCTCCTCTCCTCCCCGAGTCCGGCGACGACGCCGGGACCCACTGAGGTCGTGCAGCGGTTTTACGCCCAGTTGCTCGATACGATGCAGCATGCCGCAGCGTTGGGACCAAAGGGCCGCTACCAGAAACTTGAAGCGGCTGTGCTTGGCACGTTCGACATACCGTTTATGGCGCGGCTGTCGATTGGGCCGACCTGGCACACCTTGACGCCAGAGCAGAAACGGAATGCCGCCGCCGCCTATGGCCGCTACATCGGCGCTGTCTATGCCGCCCGGTTCGACGGCTATTCCGGGCAAAAGTTCGAGGTTCTCGGCGAGCAGAAGATAAAGCACGGCGTTTTGGTCAGAACCCAAATCGTCAAAGCCAACGGCGAGCCGGTATTGATCAATTATGTCCTCCACGACAACGACATCGCTTGGCAGATCCGCGACATCTATGTCGGGGAAGCGATCAGCGAGTTGGCGACGCGGCGCTCGGAGTTCGCGGGGATACTGCGCAGCGGCGGCATCGACGGCCTGATCACTTCGCTAAACAAAAAGGCCGACGAACTCCAGATTTGAGCGCCGAGCCGCACTGCTCGCCTATCCTTACAACTACGCGCCGGCGACGGTCAGGTCGTCGATCCGCAGGGTGGGCGCGTCCAGGCCGGCTTTGAATTCGAGGTCGTTGGCCGCGACGAGCCGAAGGAACATGTCCTTGAGATTGCCGGCGACGGTCATCTCGCTGACCGGAAACGCGATCTCGCCCTTGTCGATCCAAAAGCCGGCCGCACCCCGGCTGTAGTCGCCGGTGACACCGTTGACCCCCATTCCCATCATTTCGGTCACGTAAAACCCGCTCTCGATGTCCGACATCAGTTCTTGCGGGCTGACGGAGCCGGGCTCGATCCACACATTGGTCGGCGCCGGACCCGGCGGCGAAGAGGTGCCGCGCGCGGCATGACCGGTCGATTTCAAGTGCAATTGGCGCGCCGAGCGCAGATCGAGCAGCCAAGTCGTCAAGACGCCCTTGTCGATGATCGCGCGACGGTGATTGGCTAGGCCCTCGCCATCGAACGGTTTCGAACGCAACCCGCGATGCCGGTGCGGGTCGTCGATGATTGTGATCGCCTCGGGAAAGATGCGCTCGCCGAGCTTGTCCTTCAAAAAGCTGGTGCCGCGCGCGATCGCCGGACCGGAAATCGAGCCGAGCAAGGCCGAGATAAAACCGCGGGCAACCCGGGGATCGAACACCACCGGGCAGCGGCAGGTCGGCATCTTCTTGGCGCCCAATCTTCTGACCGCGCGCTCGCCGGCGGATTTGCCAATCTCGGCCGGGTCGCGCAGATCGGCAGCGTAAACAGCGCTGGCGTAATCGTAGTCGCGCTCCATACCGGTGCCCTGGCCGCTGATGACCGAGGCGCTGATTCCCTGGCTGGTGCCTGAAAACCCGCCGGCAAACCCGTTCGAGGCGACCAGCGCCACCTGGGAGCGCCCCCAACCGGCTTCGGCACCTTCGGAATTGGTCACCCCCGGCACCGCGAGAGCGGCCTCTTCGGCAGCGCGGGCGCGTTCGATCAGTATTTCGGCGCTTGGCTCCTCGGGATCGGACATGTCGAGCGCCGGCCAATCATGGGTGATTTCGTCGGGATCGGCGATGCCGCAAAACGGATCTTCGGGAACGGCATGGGCCATAGCGACGGCGCGCTCGACAAGCTCGTCGAGCGCCTTTGGCGAGCGGTCGCTCGACGACACCACCGCCTGCTGGCGGCCGACAAACACCCGCAGCCCAAGATCGTGACCCTCGGAACGCTCGAGCTTTTCGGTCTTGCCGAGGCGCCGGCCATGCGACAGCGAGACGCCCTCAAAGAAGACCGCATCGGCGGCATCGGCGCCGGCGCGGCGCGCGCGGCCGATCAGATCCTGCAACAGGTCGATCGCGTCATCTGTTTTGATCTCAGCCATCAGTGCTCCAAAATCTCATTTACCGGAAGGGTCAACACGGTACACCGGTGTTCTTGTGTCGACCGGCCGGACCGAAAATGATCGCTTCCCTAACAGGTAAGGAGGCGAGCCCGCGCCGTCGAATGTAAGTTCTTCGCCGACCAGGATTGAGAAATAGAATAGCGCGCCGGCATCGCTGACGCGTTGCGCGGTAAATATCCTCTGGTCGTTTACGCGCTTCAGATTGTAATACGGCATCCAACGCCTCCTTGAGGGACTATTGGAGATCGATAGCGATAAGCGATCGCCTCGACAGCGAAACCCTCATCGCCAGATCGGCTTTCCCGATCCGGGAAGACCATAATCCGCCCATTTTTGGGTAACCTCGGCGACGATTGCTTCGGTCATCCGGATCGGCCGGCCCCAGTCGCGGTGCGTCTCGGGCGGTATTTTGCCGGTCGCATCGAGGCCGATCTTGCCGCCGAGCCCCGATTCCGGCGAGGCAAAGTCGAGATAATCGATCGGCGTATGGTCAACGAGGGTGATGTCGCGCACCGGGTCCATTCGCGTCGAAATCGCCCACATGACCGATTTCCAGTCGCGCGCGTCGATATCGTCGTCAACGACGATCACAAACTTTGTGTACATGAACTGGCGCAGAAACGACCAGATCCCCATCATCACGCGCTTGGCATGGCCGGGGTAGGCTTTGCGGATCGAAACGACCGCGATGCGATAAGAGCAGCCCTCGGGCGGTAGCCAGAAATCGATGATCTCGGGGAATTGTTGCTGCAGCAGCGGAATGAAGACCTCGTTCAACGCCTCGCCGAGGATCGACGGCTCGTCCGGCGGGCGGCCGGTAAAGGTCGACAGATAGATCGGCCGCTGCCGCATCGTGATCGCCGACAGCCGAAACACCGGAAACCGCTCGACCGCGTTGTAATAACCGGTGTGGTCGCCATACGGACCCTCCTCGCCAAATTCGTCGAGCGAGACATGGCCTTCGAGCACGATTTCGGCCTGCGCCGGCACCTTTAGCGGCACCGTCTTGCAGTCGACCAATTCGACCCGGCGGCCGCGCAGCAACCCGGCGAACTGGTACTCGGAGAGGGTGTCCGGAACCGGGGTGACTGCGGCGAGGATGGTCCCGGGATCGGCGCCGATGACCGCCGCCGCCGGTAATGGCTCCTGCCGCTCGGCGCTCCAGCGCCGGTGATGCTGCGCGCCCCCGCGGTGCGCCAGCCAGCGCATCAGGGTGGTGTCGCGGCCGGTCACCTGCATGCGGTAGATGCCGAGGTTGAACCCGTCCTCGCGGCGCTCGCCCGGCCCTTTGGTCACGACCAGCGGCCAGGTGATCAGCGGCGCCGGCTCGCCCGGCCAGCAGGTTTGCACCGGCAGTGTTGCGAGGTCGATCTCGGCGCCGCGCAAGACGATCTCCTGACATGGAGCCGAGCCGATTGTGCGCGGCCGCATCGCCATGACGGTGCGCAACAGCGGCAGCATGTCGAGCGCCTCGCGCCAGCCGCCAGGCGGCTCCGGCTGCTTTAGAAAGGCGAGGGTTTCGCCGACCTCGCGCAGCTGGTTAGGCTCGCGGTCCATCCCCCACGCGACACGCTCGACCGTGCCGAACAGGTTGACGAGAACCGGCATCGAATAATTGCGAACGTCGCCCTCGACGACATTCTCGAACAGGACCGCGGGCCCGGCTTCAGCCAAAAGCCGGGTCTGGATCTCGGTCATCTCGAGATACGGCGAGACAGGCGCCCCTACTCGCGCCATGCGCCCATTTGCTTCAAGCCGATCGAGAAATTCGCGCAGGCTGGCATAGGGCATGCCGGCTTATATGGGGGCGGTGGCTGGGCTTAGCGATCCGAGCCAGGCGGGTCCAAGGGCACTTTCATTTTCGCGGACCCGTCTCGATTGTACCAGCGGGCGGTGGTTGTCCGGCACCACCGCCCTTGCTCAGGGTTTGTAATTACTTCCTTTCTTCAAGGCACTGGTTCAGCTTTGTGGCGCTAGTTCACTGGTTCAGCGTTGGGTCGAACTTCCCGATCGCTCCGTCGCGTTCGAGCGCTCACCCGCGGCGGTCGCAGCTCCGCCCGCAAGCGCTCTCGCCTCCGCGAGATGTTGCTGCAGAACGGGAACCATGCTCTGCGCGAAATTTTTCAGCATCGGATTCTGGCCTTGATTGGCCTCGGTCTCAAATTTCGGGATCGTCTTTTCATGGTCGGTGACCTGGGCCTGGATGTATTCCCGGTCAAACTGATGACCGCTTAGACCTTCGAGTTTTTGGCGCATTTGCTTTTGCTCGGCAGTCAAGGACGGCGCGAATGTTTCCCCCTGAGCGCTCACAATCGCTTTCAGCCAATTGTTCGCAACCAATCCATGATCGGTATACATCCAGCGGCCAAATTCTTTCACCGCCGGCGTGGCGCCCTTTTTCACGGCGAGGTCGCCAAGATCGGCTTCAGCGAGGCTGCCGGCCCCCGCCTGTTCGACAAACGTCCTATCCTGCTGGCTGAGCGGCTGGGCTCCGCTCGTGCCCCGAGCGCCGGTGGCGCTTTGGCTCGTGGTCGTGGTCTCGTTTCCGGTTGTTGTCTGAGTGCCGGAACTCTGAGCCCAGGCCGGGGCGGCGATCATCAGTGCGCAGACCGAGGCGGCGGCGAGTAATTGTTTCATGCGGCGGCTCCGATAAGTGGAAGGATGCCCGGCCAACGCTCGCACCCGGTTGGCGTTCCACTTGTCGCATGCCTCGGATTGCATGGCTCAGCCTGGCAGCACCTTCCAAACGACGGTTTCGCGGCTGTCGCGATCTTCGAGTTCTCGGCTCGTCGGAACCGGATAGCGCGCCTGCTCAATCAGGCCGCTGGCTGGCAGATAGGTCCGGCCGGGGTCGCCGAGCAACACGAGCAGCGCCGCGGTCGGCAATCTCGCGCAACCAAGGGACCACCCGCTCGGCCATCTCGCGCTCGTAACATACATCGCCCGCGGTGATCACCTGCCACTGCGGCTCCACTCTGCCGACAATATCGACAGGCGCGACCTCCAGATTGACCCGGTTCAGGGCGGCGTTCATGGCGATCGCGGCAGCGGCGAAATGATCGATTTCGGCGGCGAGCACCTGGCGCGCGCCGGCCTTGGCGGCGGCGATCGCGACCAGCCCCGACCCCGATCCGAAATCGAGCACGGCGCGGCCGGCGACGATTTCGGGCCGGTCAAGCAGATACCGGGCGAGCGCCTGCCCGCCGGCCCAGGCGAAAGCCCAGAATGGTGGCGGCACCCCGCTGCGCGCCAGGCTCTCCTCGGTCGCCTGCCAGATCGGGGTCACATCGGTCGCGAGGTGCAGTCGGATCTCGGGCACCAGCGGCGGTGCGGTGACCGCGGTGTTGCGGCGGACAAATTCCACTGGGTCCATTGCCGGTCAGGTCAGGTGTCCGCCGACGATGCCGGCGAGGAGCAGCCACCCCACAAGCCGATTGGACCGGAATTTGGCGAGGCAATCGGATGGATTTTCGATGTCGACGAGCGTTGCTTGCCAAGCGAGCTGCACCACTACGAGCGCTAACCCAACCCAAAACAGCGCGCTCAGCCCCGCCTCCCGACCAGCCGCAGCCCACAGGACGACGGCCGCCGCGTAAAATACGAATAGCCAGGGACGGGTTTTTGCCCCAAGTGCTAAGAGCCGAGGATTTGACCCCGATCAGGGCATCATCCGCCTTGTCCTGATGCGCGTAGATCGTGTCGTAGCCGATCGTCCAGAACACGCCCCCCGCGTACAAAAGAAGAGAGGGCCAGGCGAGCGTGCCGGTAACGGCGGTCCAGCCGATGAGTGCCCCCCAATTGAAATTGAGACCGAGAAAAACCTGCGGCCAATAGGTGACCCGCTTCATAAACGGATAGGTCGCGATCAGGAGGAGTACCGCAAATCCCAACAAAATGCTGGTGCGGTTCAGGCTGAACAGCACCGCCGCACCGACTGCCAATTGCGCGATCAGAAAAGCGACGGCCTGCGGCACGCTGACCGCACCGCTCGCCAGCGGGCGCAGCCGAGTGCGCGCGACTTGGCGGTCGTAATCGCGATCAGCGATATCGTTTAGCGTACAGCCGGCGCCGCGCATGACGACAGCCCCGACGGCGAACAACGCCATCAGGACCGGATCGGGCCAATGCCGGCTGGCCAGGGCGATCCCCCACCATCCCGGAAACAACAAAAGCCAGGTGCCGATCGGGCGGTCGAGTCGCGCCAGCCGGGCATAGGGTCGGACGCCGGCCGGCAGCCAGCGCTCGACCCAGTCGCCGGCGCGAATATCGCTGGGATCGGCGAAGATCTCGGATCGGCGTGGGCTATCGTCGCTTGGCGTTGGTGTCCTCCGCGAACGGTTCGGCGCGTCCTCGGCTCCGATCATTTGAGCAGATGCTCATCTGACCGAGTCTCCGGCATCGCCATACCGGCGCCGGTCACGATCCGCTTTGTCGCTGGATCTACCTGCTAATCGCGGTCGAGGACGGCCCCATGCGCGAGTTCGGCGTAGAACTGGAATGAATCCTTGGGGCGGCGCTGCTGCGTTTCGTAATCGACATGTACAAGGCCGAACCGCTTGCTGTAGCCCAAAGTCCATTCGAAATTGTCAAGCAATGACCAGACGAAATAACCCCGCACCGGTACGCCGGCCGCGATCGCGTCCTGCACCGCACCGAGATAGGCGCGCAAATAGCTGATGCGGTCTTCGTCGCGGATGCGTCCGTCAGGGTCGACCCGGTCGGGAAAAGCCGCTCCGTTTTCCAGAATGTAGATCGGCAGGTCGCCGGAATAGCGCTCCTTGGCCTCGATCATCACCGAGCGGAACGCGTCGGGCGCGATTTCCCAACCCATATCGGTCACCCGCGCACCCGATGGCGGCGGCAAGGTGCCGACCTCAAACGGGTGGTTGGGGTCGCGGCGCACCCGGCTGCGGGTGTAGTGGTTGAAAGCGAAATAATCGAGTGGTTGGCGGATGCGGTCGAGATCGCCCGGCTCGATCAGAGCGTCGATCTCGCCGGCCAGCGGCTCGGGATAGTGCCCCAGCATCTGCGGGTCGGGGAACGAGCGGTTCCACAAAGCGTCGAACATTATCGTCGCGATTTCGTCTTCCTCGCGGTCATCGCCCGGTTCGTAGGGGTGGAAATTAAAGATGTTGCCGAGCGATAGATCGGCGCGTGCCGAGCGCATCGCCTCGATCCCAAAGCCGTGCGCCAAGTTCATCACGTGGATCGCCTTGAGCGCGCTCAGCCGGCCGCGGATTCCGGGCGCGTGCTCGCCATCGCCATAGCCTTTGACGCAGGCGCAATTCGGCTCGTTGAAGGTCGCCCAATGTTTGACGCGGTCCCCGAGCCGCCGCGCTGTTAAGAGCGCGTATTCGGCATACCAGTTGGCGGTGTCGCGGTTCTGCCAACCGCCGCGGTATTCGAGCGCCTGCGGCAGGTCCCAATGATAAAGGCAGAGCCACGGTTCGATCCCCGCCTCGAGGATGCCGTCGATCAAACGATCGTAGAATTCGAGGCCTTTGAGGTTTGCCTCGCCGCGCCCCTCCGGCAGGATTCGCGACCAACTGGTCGAAAGGCGATAAGCGCCGAGGCCAAGTTCGCGCATCAGCGCTACGTCCTCGGGCCAGCGATGATAGTGATCGCAGGCAACATCGCCGGTGTCGCCATTCACGATCTTGCCGGGCAGATGGCAAAAAGTGTCCCAGATCGACGGACCGCGGCCGTCCTCTCGGACCGCTCCCTCGATCTGGAACGCTGCGGTCGAGGCCCCCCATAGGAAACCGTCCGGAAAGCTGGTTGCCATGCTGCCGCCTTGCTGCTTCGCTCGGCCCATCATGCCGGCAAGCGCGTCTTAATCATAGCCAAAGCCGGACTGAGCCGGCCGCCAGCGAGGATCAGCCGTGAATTCGGAAGGGAAGTGGCGGCGCGCCCTCGATCACCCGTACACCGTCGCCGAGCCGCATGCGACGCCAGGTGCCGGGATGCCGCATCGCGGCGTCGGGGGCGCGACCCGACAATGACATCCAGCGATCCTGCTCCCACGCCGTGACAGCAGTCTCGACCCGGACCGCTGTGCCAGCGGCGGGTGGGTCGATGCCCAATGCCGACCACGGGATCAAAGCCTCGGCGGTGATGCGCGGCTGATCAGCGCCGAAATAAACCGCCTCGGAACCGGCTAACCGGGGTGCAACCGTGCTCGATTGCCTGTTGCGCCTGACCGGCGCACAGCTGCGCGGCCATTTCGGGGTAGTCGTGGATCTTGGTGCGCGGCGGGATGAAGAACAGGGTGAAGCGACGCGGACCATTGCCAAAGTCGACCCCCAGTTCAACCCGGTAGGAGTCGACGAGCGGGAAGGGTCCATCATAGGCCAGCAGATCGATATCGAAGTAATCCTGCCCGATCGTCGCGAATTGCAGGCCGCGTTCGCTCCAAGATAGATACACCTCGCCGAATTCGACGGCGCCGGGCGAAGCGGTCAGCCGCGGCAACAGGCTCGCCGGCTTTGGCCAGTCCGCCAGTGAGCGATGGCTGGGCTCGATTTCGGCATAGGGGATGACATTCTCGCTGGAGCGCGGCGGCGCCGTGGCCTCGCCATGGATCTCGTAGGCCCGGCGGTTGGCGATCGCGAGCGCCGAAGTCAGCCGCCGATAAGGCTGATTGTGTATGTCAACCAAGCCGAAATCGTAGTCCTCGCCGTCCTCGCGCCCGCCCTTTGGGTGATCGTAATATTGGAACCAGTGATAGCCGATGAGTTCGGGGATTGCGGCATAGTTTTCCGCCGCGGCCGCCGCACCGGAGGCGCGCTGGGCCTGGGTATCGACCGTCATCAGATGGCCGTTGTTGCGGTTGCCGGTACGGTTTTGCCGGGCTGCGAAAAACCATTCGGAGACCAATACCGGCTTGCCGCCTGACAATTTTCGCAGACCGTCGAAATAATAATCGGCGATCCAGCCGTCGCTGGCGTCGACATTATAGTTCGTCGCGATCGCGTCTACGTACGGCGTCATCGCCCGCACCGCGGCCGGGTCGTAGTAGATCGGGAGCCGATCGCCGAAATAAAGCGCGTTAGGATCGGCCGCCCGGATCGCCCGAGCCGCCAGCGCGTAATAGTGGTGGGCGACAATCCCGCACCATTCGCGCACGACGTGAATGCCGGCGCTGCCAGGGCGCATCCGCGTCATCTCGGTCGCCGCAAGAAGCCCTGTCCACGAATCGGCGCCCGGGGGCGGGATAAAATCGGCGACGAACTTGGTCCAATCGTCGGCATAATGTCGGCGCAAGGTCTCGACCCAGCGCTGCTTGGTCATCGAATCCGCCGGCTTCATCGAATAAAAGACAAATAATGCGCCGGCCCACCACCCGACCTCATTGTCGGAGAAATAGCCGATCCGATAGGGTGTATTCTTATATGGCGCGGTAAGCTGGCGAGCTAACGCCATCATCCGCACCTCGGTTTCGGGCGCAAACGGATCGAACCAGTGAAATTTCGCGTTGCGCCCGAGTTCGAGATTGATGATCGTCGGCAGACGCAAGACCTGTGGCGATAGTGACCAGGCGCCGGCGCTATTGAAACCCCAGCCAAACAGCCGGCGTCTTGTCTCCGCGCTCCAATCGTCAATGCTCGGCGCGAAGGCCCGCCAATCGTAACCCGAATAACGCTGGCCCAGTTTTTCTCGCTCATTCTCGCCGCCGTCGAGAACATTGACGCCGATTGAGAAAAAGCGATCACCGCAAGGCGTAACCAGCCAGGAAGCGCCGCCAACCGTCTCGAGCGACCACCGCGTCGTCGGCGCCTGTCCGAGATCGGTGCAAGCGAAAGCGCGATCGACCTGCAGCGTGGCAGCGGCGACGATAGCAGCCAGAACCAAGCCGCGCGCGCCGCGGTACAGCCTCATTGATGCCCCGGATACGGCCCTTGGTGATCAATTCATGCGTTGGTGCCGCCGACAGTCAGCCCGTCCATCCGCAAGGTTGGCTGACCAACCCCGACCGGCACGCTTTGCCCGTCTTTGCCGCAGGTGCCGATGCCGTGATCGAGCGCGAGGTCGTTGCCGATCATCGTGACCTTGGTCATCGCGTCGGGGCCGTTGCCGATCAATGTGGCGCCCTTGACGGCGGGGCCGACTTTGCCGCCCTCGATCAGATACGCTTCAGAGGCCGAAAACACGAATTTGCCGGAGGTGATATCGACCTGGCCGCCGCCGAAATTGACCGCGTAAAGGCCGCGGTCGACCGAGGCGATGATCTCCTGCGGGTCGCGGTCGCCGGCCAGCATGTAGGTGTTGGTCATGCGCGGCATCGGCGCGTGCCCAAAGCTCTGCCGCCGCCCATTTCCCGTCGGCGTCGCGCCGAGCAGGCGAGCGTTCATGCGGTCTTGCATGTAGCCCTTGAGGATGCCGTCTTCGATCAAGACGGTGTAGTTGGTCGGCGTCCCCTCGTCGTCGACCGTCAGCGAGCCGCGCCGGTCGGGCAAGGTGCCGTCGTCGACAACCGTGACACCCTTGCTCGCCACTCGCTCGCCAATCATTCCGGAGAATGCGGAGGTCTTCTTTCGGTTGAAATCGCCTTCGAGCCCATGGCCGACCGCTTCGTGCAGCATGACACCGGGCCAACCGGGTCCGAGCACGACGATCATCTCACCGGCCGGGGCCGGCACCGCGCCGAGATTGACCAAGGCCTGCCGCAATGCCTCGTCGACCTGTTCCTTCCAATGCACGGGATCGAGATAGCGGTCGTAGGCCATGCGCCCGCCTGAACCCGAGGAACCGGTCTCCATGCGGTCACCCTCGCCGACCACGACTGAGACACCGAGCCGAACGAGCGGCCGGATGTCAGCGACACGGCGGCCATCGGCGCGGATGATTTGCACCGCTTGCCACACACCGCTCAACGACGCCATGACCTGTTTGACCCGCGGATCGCGGCTGCGGGCATAGGCGTCGATCTCCGCGAGGAGCCGGGTCTTGGCGCCGAGATCGACGAGACCGAGCGGGTTCACATCGGTGTAAAGGCTGCGGTTGGTGCCGGGCGGCGGTCCCGCCATCACGCCGGCATAGCCGCTGGCGACCGCACGAACCGTGGCTGCGGCGCGTCGGATCGCCGCTTCGGAAAGATCGGAGGCGTGGGCATAGCCGGCCGCTTCGCCGGCCACGGCGCGCAAACCGAAGCCCTGCGTCGTGTCGAAGCTGGCGCTTTTGATTCGCCCGTCGTCGAGCGTCAGGCTCTCGGATTGGCTATATTCGAGGAACAGTTCGCCGTCATCCATTCCCGCCAATGTCTCGGCAACGATTGCCTCGACCCGGCTCGCCTCCATCCCGGTGCGCTCGAAAAACAATTCATCGGTGACGGCGAGATCAGTCATCCACAACTCCCTTGCTGACGTCGTCAATATGGTCGCGCAAAACCGCGAGCAAAAGCCGTGATTACGGTTTGCTGCGGTGGACCGGATCGATCGGCAAACGGATGCGGCGGCTTGACGCAATAGGTTCAGCCGGTTGTGGCTTACATCGCCGATGGTGTAGGCTCGCCGCCGCTTTGCTGGGCAGAGGCGGGGTTGACGCAGCCGCATTGCGAGGCAAGTCGAGTGGGCGAGGCAAGTCGAGTGGCTCTAGAGCCGATGACGCGCTGTCGGCCGGTTACGAGAAAGCTGCGGGAAGGGGCCGATCGATCGGCTGTGACTGTCGGGTCAGAGGCGGCCGGAAGATCCGGACAATGATGCGGTTGACGGAATTGCAGACAAAGAAATCATTTGCGCGCGCCGCGCTCGTGCTGAGCCTGGCGATGGTTGTAATTGTGTCACTGGCGGCGGTGGCGTGGGCCGAAGCGCCGCGGCCTTGGGAAATCGGCATGCAGCCGCCGGCGACCCCGGTCAAGGATCGGCTGAATGCGTTTCATAACGAGCTGCTGGTGATCATTTTTCTGATCTCGGCCTTTGTCATGGGGCTGTTGCTCTATGTCATCGTCCGGTTCAATCACCGTCGTAATCCGGTCCCCGCGCACACATCGCACAATCCGGTCATCGAGATCCTCTGGACGGTCGTTCCGGTGCTGATCCTGGTCATCATTGCGATCCCGTCCTTTAAGTTGATGTATTACATGGACCGGGTGCCAAACCCGGACATGACGATCAAGGTTACCGGTCATCAGTGGTACTGGTCGTATGCCTATCCCGACCAGAAAAACCTGGCATTCGACAGCAATGTTATTCAAAACGCCGACCTGAAGCCGGGGCAGATCCGACTTCTCGACGTCGATAATCCGCTCGTTGTACCAATTCACACAAATATTCGCGTCCTCGTGACCAGCACCGACGTTATCCACAGCTGGTTTATTTCATCCTTTGGTGTTCAGGAATACGCGATCATCGGCCGGCTCAACGAGAGCTGGTTCAATGTCGAGCGCGAAGGCACCTACTATGGCCAGTGCAACCAGATTTGCGGCATCAATCATGCCTTCATGCCGATAAAGATCGTGGCGGTGTCAAAGGATGAGTTCCAGCGCTGGCTGGTCAGCGCCGGCAAGAAGTTCGCGCGCAATCAAACCGACGACGCCGCGCTGCATGTCGCAGCCGCCGTGCCGGCCGGCCACTGAAGTTCAAGAGGATCGTGATGACTTACGAGCGGGAAGCGCACGCGGTCGAGGTGCACGGCTACGGCGCCGATGGTCACGCCGGCCACCACCCAGGGTTCTTCACCCGCTGGCTGTTCTCGACCAATCATAAGGACATCGGCACCCTTTATTTGATATTTGCAGTCTGCGCCGGGGTGATCGGTGGCGCATTTTCTGTGTTGATGCGCATCCAGTTGATGCATCCTGACAACCACTTCATCGCCGACCATCAGTTTTACAACGTGTTGATTACCGCGCACGGCCTGATCATGATCTTTTTCACGGTCATGCCGGCGATGATCGGCGGTTTTGGGAATTGGTTTGTCCCGCTGATGATCGGCTCGCCCGACATGGCGTTTCCACGAATGAACAACATCAGCTTCTGGCTGCTGGTGCCGTCGTTTGCACTGCTGATCGGCTCGGCCTTTGTCGGTGAGGGACCAGGCGTCGGTTGGACAATCTATCCGCCACTGTCGGGACCGGTCGGCAGTCCCGGGCCAGCCATGGACATGGCGATCTTCTCGCTTCATCTCGCCGGGGCGTCCTCGATCATGGGGGCGATCAACTTCATCACGACGATCTTCAACATGCGCGCCCCGGGGATGACCCTGCACAAGATGCCGCTGTTTGTCTGGTCGATCCTGGTGACCGCGTTCCTGTTGCTGCTGTCGCTGCCGGTGCTGGCGGGCGCCATCACGATGTTATTGACCGACCGCAATTTTGGTACCTCGTTCTTTAACCCAGCGGGCGGCGGCGACCCGATCCTGTTCTTGAACCTGTTCTGGTTTTTTGGGCATCCGGAAGTCTACATTCTGATCCTGCCCGGCTTTGGCATGATCTCGCAGATCATCTCGACCTTTTCGAAAAAGCCGATCTTTGGCTATCTCGGGATGGTCTACGCGATGGTGGCGATCGGGGTGGTCGGGTTTGTCGTGTGGGCCCACCACATGTTTACGACCGGCATTTCGATCGATGCGCGCGCCTATTTCACCGCGGCGACGATGGTCATCGCGGTGCCGACCGGCATCAAGATCTTTTCATGGATTGCCACGACTTGGGGCGGATCGATCGAATTCAAGACACCGATGCTGTTCGCGATGGGCTTTATCTTCCTATTCACGATCGGCGGCGTGACCGGTGTGGTCTTAGCCAATGCCGGCGTCGATTTCGCGTTGCATAACACCTATTACGTGGTCGCCCATTTCCACTATGTGCTGTCGCTGGGTGCGGTATTTTCGATCTTTGCCGGCTTCTATTACTGGATCGGCAAGATGTCGGGCCGCCAATACAACGAGACCCTGGGAAAGATCCATTTCTGGACGACCTTTATCGGCGTCAACCTGACCTTTTTCCCGATGCATTTTCTCGGGCTCGCCGGGATGCCGCGACGTATCGCCGACTACCCCGATGCATTTGCCGGATGGAACTATGTTGCGTCGATCGGCGCTTTCATTTCATACGCCTCGACCTTGCTGTTTGTGTTCATCGTGCTGCAGACCTTGATCGCGGGTAAGCGCGTCGGGGCCAATTACTGGGGCGAGGGCGCCACAACGCTCGAGTGGAAGCTGCCGTCGCCGCCGCCGTTTCACAGCTATGATGAACTGCCGGTCATCGCCTAGTCGGTAGCCCGCACTGGAGATTGCGTCTTCGTGTCCGATTTGTCCGAAACCTCGCCAGCGCTCCTGTACCCTCTGACCGGCGGCTCGACGGCAGCGGTAGGCGACTACATCGAGATTCTGAAACCTCGTGTTATGTCGCTGGTGGTGTTCACCGGCTTTGTCGGGCTCTTTGTTGCGCCGGGGCATCTCCACCCGGTGCTCGCCCTGGTTGCCGTGCTGTGCATCGCGGTCGGCTCGGGCGCTGCTGGCGCGATCAATATGTGGTACGAGCGGGATATCGACGCGGTCATGCGCCGCACCGCGGCCCGCCCGCTCCCGGCGGGCAGGATGATGCCGGGCGAAGCGCTGGGGTTCGGTCTGGTTCTTGCGGTCGGCTCGGTGCTGGTCATGGCGTTGGCGGCCAACCTGGTCGCGGCAGGACTGCTGGCGCTGACGATCGCTTTCTACGTCTTTATCTACACGATATGGCTCAAGCGGCGGACGCCGCACAACATCGTCATCGGTGGCGCTGCCGGCGCCTTTCCGCCGGTAATTGGCTGGGCGGCGGTCAGCGGTGACATCGCCTGGGGCGGAATCGCGCTCTTCGCGATCATTTTTTTCTGGACCCCGCCGCATTTTTGGGCGCTGGCACTAAACCGCGCGGATGATTACACCAAGGCGGGCGTACCGATGCTGCCGGTCGTGGCCGGACCGCGCGAAACCAAGCGCCAGATGTTGCTCTATACGCTGGTGCTGTGGCCGGTCAGCTTGGCGCCGTGGTTCCTCGGGATTGCCGGGTCGGTTTACGGAATGGGCTCGCTCGCGCTGAGCGCGTTGTTCACGGCTTGCGCGGTTCGCGTCTGGCGGGAGGATAGCGACAACGCCGCGCGGCAGATGTTCGGCTTTTCGCTGCTTTATCTGACGCTGATCTTCAGCCTGCTGCTGGTCGATCACGCTGCCGCCGGTTTGGCTTGGAAGGCGTGGCTGTGACATCGATGATCGAGCCGCAACAGGAACGGCAGCGGCTGATCCGCTCGCGCAATCGTGCTCTTCTTATCGTGCTGGTGGGGCTGGTGGCGTTGTTTTACGCCATTGCGATGGTCCGGGTTGGGGTATAGCGGTGCCGGACCGGATCGCGGCGTCAAAGGGGCGCCAGAGGACGACCGTTCTGACCCTGCTCGCGGTGCTGGCCGGCATGACCGGTTTGACCTTGGCTTCGCCGCCGCTTTATCGAGCTTTTTGCGGGGCCACGGGCCTGGGCGGGACAACGCAACGGGCGCAAGCGGCTCCGGACCAGGTTACCAGCGCCGTTATCAGGGTCAATTTCGACGCGCAGACCGCACCGGGCTTGGACTGGGGGTTCCAACCCTTAACTCCGGCGGTGACCGTCCATCCGGGGGCGCGAACCCAGGTCGTCTTTCGTGCTGTCAATTACAGTGCGGCGCCGGTAACCGCCCGTGCGGTGTACAACGTGACCCCCGCCAAGATCGGCATCTACTTCGACAAGCTGCAGTGCTTTTGTTTCAACAGCCAGACCCTGAAGCCGGGCGAAAAGGCTGATATGGGTGTCGTGTTTTTTGTCGATCCGGACATGCTGAAGGACCCGGACACGCGCGAAGTTCGAGCGATTACACTCTCCTACACGATGTTTCGAGCGGCCGCCGCGTCGCCGGCCAGTGCCGCAGTCGTGCCGGCCCGGCCGCCGGCTTCCGCCGGTTCGGTGAACTGAGGATTCGAGGCTCCCGCCCATGAGCGATACCCACGCGGCACATGCCGCGCCTCCCTTGGCTGTTGGTGCGCACGCGGTCGACGCCGCGCACGCCCCGAAGCATCCCTATCATCTTGTCGATCCCAGCCCGTGGCCGATTGTCGGCGCCATCGCCGCGGGGTTGCTGACCGGCGGCGGCGTCCTTTTCATGCATGGTCATGGCTGGGCGCTGTTGATCATCGGTGTTCTTGCGGTGCTTGGCGTGATGGCGGTGTGGTGGCGCGATGTGATCCGCGAAGCCACGTTCCAGGGCTATCACACGCCGATCGTGCAACTCGGCATGCGTTACGGCATGGCATTGTTCATCGCCTCCGAGGTGATGTTCTTTGTCGCCTTCTTCTGGGCGTTCTTTGCTTCAAGCCTGTTCCCGGTCGGCGGGGTATGGCCGCCCAAAGGGATCCATCCCTTCGATCCGTTTGAGTTCCCGTTTTTGAACACGCTGATCCTGCTGTTGTCGGGAACGACGGTCACCTGGGCGCATCATTCGTTGCTCGAGGGTGATCGCAGCGGCATGTTGCGCGGGCTGGCGGTGACAGTCTTTCTCGGCCTGTGCTTTACCTCCGTCCAAGCCTACGAGTACAGCCACGCCGCCTTCCCGTTCAGCGGTGGGATTTTCCCGTCGACCTTCTTTATGGCCACCGGTTTTCATGGCTTTCACGTCATTATCGGCACCACATTTCTGATCGTCTGCCTGGTGCGGGCCTGGCTCGGCCACTTCAAGCCCGACCATCATTTCGGCTTCGAGGCGGCGGCATGGTACTGGCATTTTGTCGATGTCGTCTGGTTGTTCCTGTTCGTCTGCATCTATTGGTGGGGTGGTGCAGGCGCCTCCGCGCTGGAGGGTCCAGCGGGCGGTTGACAGGGAATGCCCTCAGCTTTGATCGCAGAGCGCGACAGCGTCGCCGGTTATCCTGCAGTTCCGTGGCTGCGCGCGGCGCTCGCTTGCCGCTGTCCGCGCTGTGGGCGCGGGCGTCTCTTCGACGGCCTGCTGAGCGTGCGGGCGGCTTGTGAGGTATGCGGGCTCGACCTGTCGGCACAGGATGCCGGCGACGGCCCGGCGGTGTTCGTGATCCTGATTCTTGGGCTAATTGTCGTAGCCTTGGCGGCGATCGTCGAAATCGAGTTTTCGCCGCCGATTTGGGTGCATCTGGTTATGTGGACGCCGTTCATTCTCGGCGGCTCGATTGCGATGCTGCGACCCTTTAAAGCGGGTTTGATTGCGCTCCAATATCGCCATCGGCTGTTAGGCCTGTCATCCCCGCCCTGAGCGCTTTGCCGGCAATGACCGGGTTTCGTCCGCAATTCTGGCCGACTGTTTTTGCCGTTCCGATCGTGCTGTTGTGCCTCGGGCTCGGCGCGTGGCAAATCCAGCGGCTGCACTGGAAGGAAGGTCTGATCGCCGAGCGGGCCGCTGCGGTCGCGGCTCCCGCGATCCCGGTGCCGCAGGACGACGCCGTGGCCCCGGCGATGGAGTTCCGCCGCGTCACCGACAATGGCGTTTTCCTCAATGATAAGGAAATCTTCCTGGGCGCGACCTCGGAGGGCGGGGTCAACGGCTATCACATCCTGACGCCGCTGCGCGAGGCCGACGGTCGCATCGTGTTTGTCAACCGCGGCTTTATTCCCGCCGAGCTTAGGGACCGCGCCAAACGGCAGGCGAGTGAGCCGACGGGACCCGTGCGGATCGAGGGTCTGCTGCGGCTGCCGCCCAACGGCCGGCCGAACTGGTTTCTGCCCGACAACCGCCCCGATCTCAATTACTGGTTTTGGGTCGATCTGCCGGCGATGGCGGCCGCCGACAAGCTCGATCATGTCGCGCCGTTTTACATCGATGCGGATGCCGCCCCCAATCCCGGCGGCTGGCCGAGAGGCGGGGTCACGCGACTGGCGCTGCCCAACAACCACCTGCAATACGCCATCACGTGGTTTTCCCTGGCAGTTGCAATGATCGTCATCTATGTCGTGTTTCATCGCCGCAGCGCGGAGCCTCAATGACCGCCTATCAAGAGTTGGAAAGTCGATTTCGCCGGGTGGGCGCGCTCGAGGAGGCGATCGGCGTGCTGAATTGGGACAGCGCCACGATGATGCCGGCCGGCGGCGCCGCCACCCGCGCCGAACAGCTGGCGACATTGAGCCTGCTAGCGCACCAGCAGCTGACCGCTGCTGAAATCGATGATCTTCTTGACGCGGCCGAGGGCGCAAACACGGCTCTTGGCTCGTGGGAGCAAGCCAATCTCCGCGAGATGCGGCGGCGTCATGCCCATGCCACCGCGCTGCCCGGCGATCTTGTCGAGGCTGTCGCGCGAATTTCCGCCGAATGCGAAGCGGTATGGCGCAAGGCCCGCCCGGCAAACGATTTTGCTGCGGTGCGGCCTTTGCTCGAGGAAATGCTGCGTCTGCAGCGTGAAGTCGCGCAAGCCAAGGCCGAGCGCCTCGGGGTCAAGCCGTTCGAAGCGCTCCTCGATCGCTACGAGCCGGGCGGCTCGGTGGCGATGATCGACCGCCTATTTGGTGAACTCGCCGCCTTCCTGCCCGATCTGATCGAAGCGATCATCGAACGCCAGGGCGCGGTGCCGCCGCCACCCGATCCCTCGGGGCCATTTCCGGTCGCCGCGCAACGGCGCGCCGCGGAGCGGCTGATGACTGCAGTCGGGTTCGACTTCGCGCACGGGCGGCTCGATATCAGCGCCCACCCGTTTTGCAGCGGCGCGCCTGACGACGTCCGCATCACGACGCGCTATGACGAGCACGATTTTTCAAAGGCGCTGATGGGCGTCCTGCACGAGACCGGACACGCGCTTTACAAACGCAACCTGCCGGCGCATTGGCGCTTGCAGCCGGTCGGCGCCGCCCGCGGCATGGCGATCCATGAGAGCCAATCCTTGCTGCTCGAAATGCAGGTCTGCCGCAGCCTGGCTTTTGCCAAGTTTGCTGCGCCAATCTTGCGCGAGGTGTTCGACGGCGAGGGCCCGGCTTGGGAGCCGGAAGCGTTGTACCGTCGTCAAATTCGCGTTCGCCGCAGCCTGATCCGCGTCGATGCCGACGAGGTCACTTATCCCGCCCATGTCATCCTGCGCTACCGCCTCGAACAGGCGATGTTGGCCGGCGATCTTGATGTGCGGGATCTGCCGGGGGCCTGGGCAGAAGAAATGCGCAAACTGCTCGGCATCGCCCCAGACACCGACCGCGACGGCTGCCTGCAGGATATCCACTGGTTCGACGGCTCCTGGGGTTACTTTCCGACCTACACGCTGGGCGCGATGATCGCCGCACAGATGTTCGAAGCCATCCGCGAGACAATCCGCGATTTGCCCGACTTGATTGCCGATGGCGAGTTCCGGCCGCTCTTCGCGTGGCTGGGCGAGCGGGTCCATGGCCAAGGATCGCTGATGTCGACCGCCCAATTGGTCGAGAGTGCGACCGGTCGGCCGCTGGGCGTTGCGAGCTTTGAGCGCCACCTGCGCCGCCGCTATCTCGACGGTCGAAACGAACCCGGATAGGGAGCGTTTACAGCAACAAGATTGCCCTGGGGGACCCAGTGTCTGACGGTAGCGTGCTCCAACAAAAAATCAGTGCGGATCGCGGCATTGCGCTCGAACGCTTTGAAGCCGTCCGGCGCGACAGCGAAGCGCTGGCCGCAAACTTGACGGCTGAGGACCAGTCGATCCAGTCGATGCCCGACGTCAGCCCGACAAAATGGCATCTGGCGCACACGACGTGGTTCTTTGAGACTTTTATCCTGAACCGGTTCGATCCGGGGTATCGGGGATTCGATCCGGCATTCGCTTACTTGTTCAATTCGTACTATGAGGCCGCCGGTCCGCGTCATCCGCGGCCAGAGCGCGGCTTGTTGTCACGGCCGACCGTCGATGTTATCGGCGCCTATCGCGACCATGTCGGCGCGGCAATGGCGCGCTTTGCCGAGCACAGTTCCGAACAGGTGTGGGAAGACGCCGCACCGCTGATCGAACTCGGGCTGCACCACGAACAGCAGCATCAAGAGCTGATCTTGATGGATATCAAGCACGTCTTTTCGATCAATCCGCTGCTCCCGGCCTATCAGGCGCCGCAGCCACAGATCGCCGCACCCGCGGCGCCGCTCGATTGGATCGATTTTGCCGGCGGGCTGATTGAGATCGGCCACCGCGGCAATGGTTTTGCCTTCGACAACGAGACTCCGCGGCACAAAGTCTGGCTAGAGCCCTTCCGCCTGGCCAGCCGGCCGGTCACCTGCGGCGAGTATCTCGATTTCATCGAAGCCGGCGGTTATCAGCGTCCCGAATTCTGGCTGTCGGACGGATGGGCGACCGTACGGGCCGAAGGATGGGAGGCGCCGCTCTACTGGCGGAACGAGGACGGTATTTGGTCGATCTTTACGCTCAGCGGCTTGCGCCGCCTGCATCCCGCTGAACCCGTCTGCCATGTCAGCTATTTCGAGGCCGACGCCTATGCCAAATGGGCCGGCAAGCGACTGCCGACCGAAGCGGAATGGGAACTTGCGGCCGAGGGCATTTCGGTATCGGGCAATTTTGCCGACCGTGGATATTTCCATCCGGCGGCAGAGCTCACGGCAAATGCCGAGGCGGGCGCAGCGGCGCAGCCCCGACAGATGTTCGGCGACGTTTGGGAATGGACAGCGAGCCCCTATATACCCTATCCGCGATTTCGCGCGGCCGCGGGTGCAATCGGCGAATACAACGGAAAGTTTATGTGCAGTCAGATGGTCCTGCGTGGCGGCGCTGCCGTCACCCCGGCCGGGCATGCGCGAGCGACTTATCGGAATTTCTTTCCGCCCTCGGCGCGCTGGGCCTTCGCCGGGTTGCGGCTTGCGGAGGACAGTTGATGAGGGATGAAGCGCGTTTTGCCTTTCATGATTTGGCGCCCGGTGAGGAGAGTTTTCGGGACGCCGTAGTGAAAGGTCTCGCCCGATCACGGAAAGCCATCCCCTGTAAATTTTTTTACGATGAGCGTGGCTCGTCACTGTTCGAAGAAATCTGCCGCCTGCCTGAATACTATCCGACCCGTACCGAAATCGCTATTCTCGAGGAAAACGCTGAAGATATCGCGGCCCAAATGGGCGTATATTCGCGGATTATTGAATTCGGCAGCGGTGCAAGTCATAAGGCCCGCATTCTGTTACAGGCCCTCGACCGACCCGTCGCCTATGTTCCAGTCGATATCTCGCGCGAACACTTACGAGAGGCTGCGGCGTCTTTGGCCGAGGACTTCCCGGAACTGGCGATCACTGCAGTGTGTGCCGATTACACCGGTCCTTTTTCGCTGCCGCCCCTGCCCGGGCCCGTCGGTAAGCGCGTCGGGTTTTTCCCCGGTTCGACGATAGGGAATTTCGAACCCGAAGCTGCCGCGCGGTTCCTGGCAAACTGCGCCCAAATCCTTGGCGCCGGCGGCGAGATGCTGATTGGCGTCGACCTCAAAAAGGATACGGCGATACTTGACGCTGCCTATAATGACCGCAGTGGCGTCACCGCTGCGTTTAATCTCAATCTGTTTGAGCGTATCAATCGTGAACTCAACGGAGATCTTGACCTCGACCTGTTTGAACATTACGCGTTCTACAGCGAAACAAACGGCCGGGTTGAAATATACATTCGTAGTCTTGCCGACCAGCAAGCGACGATTGCCGGACAGCGGTTTGATTTTGCCGCAGGCGAACTGATCCACACCGAATATTCCTATAAATATTCGGTCGGCGAGTTCCGCAGCTTGGCCGCCCGCGCCGGGTTTCGCCCAGTCGACACCTGGACCGATCCCGCGGAGTTGTTCAGCGTCCATTATTTCCGGCTGCGCTGACCCTAGCGGTCACAGCCAGCCTGATAATTTCCGTCATCGGGTCTTACGTCGAGATTGCTTCGTCCCCGTAATCCTCGCAATGACAACCACCTACGCAGTGATTGCGAGCCAAGCGAAGCGATCTCGGCGAAGTGTGTCGCACCTTGGCTGAGGTTCCTGCCCACCAGCCCGTTAAGCCAGCGCTTGCATCTTGCGGACATAGGCAGCGATGTCGGTTTTTCGTTCGAGGCCGGCCGCGGTCATCGACCGCACCTTGCCAAAGATCGGCCGTTCGGGCCACGGCCGGTCGTGTAATCCGAAGATCCAGCCGACATTCGCATAGGAATTCGCGTCGCGGCCGTCGACAAAGAAGGTGTTGTTGAGGCGAAGCAATGCCGCGTAGCCGTCTTCGGGCGAAGACGACCACTCCAGGACCTTCTTGCCCCAATACATACGCATATAGTTTTGCATATATCCGGTGACCAGCATTTCGCGCATCGCCGCGTTCCAGTAAGGATCGTGGGTGTCCGCCGCGGCGAGTTGTTCGTAGCGATAGACGTGAACGCGGCGATCGCGGCGGTGCTCGGCGAGGGTCTGCCGGGCCCATTGCGGTAGGCACTCATATTGATCGTAGTTGGGCGTCGTGTTGACAAAGTTCATCGCCAGCTCACGCCGGATGATCAACTCCTCCAGATAGGAGAGCCGGTTTTCGCTTGCCGCCGCCGCGTCGCGCACCCTCAGAGCGATTTCGACCGGAGAGATCTGCCCGAAATGCAGATAAGGCGACAGGCCCGAAGCCATTGCCGCGGCGGGATGCGCCCGCTCGGCGACATAACGCCCGAGCCGGTGGTCGATGAATTCATCGAGACGCCGTCTTGCCTCGGAGTAGCCGCCGCGGAAATGCGGAACAGGCGTAACGCCGTGGTCGATGCGCAAATCGGTCAGGAGAGCCGGGATATCGGCGAGATTGACGTCGCTGACGATACCGAACTGATTGGCGAGTACATGCGGCCGATTGTGGGGCAGTGGGCGCAGGAATTCGTCGCGCAGCCGCAGCAGCTTGGGACGCAAGGTTCGCGCGGCGACCTCCGGTTTGGTCGAGACCAGCTCGACCGGAACGACGACATCGCCCTCGACCTGTAGAACGCGGCGCCCCGCTGCTGCGGCAACCTCACCGCGCCATTGCTGCTGCGGCCGCAGATAGCCGCGATCGCAAACCACGACCGCCGCCCGCTGTGCAAGTTCGATAGCGACCTTAGCCAGGACTGCCGCGGCGTATGACAAAGCCCAACCCCCGCGCTTGCAATGCCTGTTCGGGTCTCGGCGAGACCCTCGAGCATGAAGGCGTAGTGACGTGCATTTGCCTCGGGATAGTCCTCAGTCAGTCCAAAGCCCACCAGAACCGGGAGCCGCAGCCGGTTCGCCTCGTCGATCGCGGCTTCAAGCGCCGGGTTGAACTCGGCGCGCTGCGAATTCTGCATCCAATAGAGAACGTAATCGCCCTGCTGCTCCGGCATGTCATTGAGCAGCACGACCCGTTGCGACTCGATCACAGAAAAGTCTCGGCGGTAAATTGATGTTTCAACTTACTCGCCCGGCGGCGGATCGCGGCGCGTTCAAGTGCGTCTTTGCGGTCGAGATTGACATAGGCGTACCGCATGCGCGCATTGCGCTCGAACCGGTCGCGATGTCGGTCCAGAAAATCCCAATAGAGCGTCGTGAACGGGCAGGCATCGTCGCCGGTCGCCTTATGCGGGTCATAGCGGCACGCTCTGCAATAATCGCTCATCCGCGAAATGTAATTACCCGAAGCACAATAGGGTTTTGTCCCGATAACCCCGCCATCAGCGTGCTGGGACATGCCGAGCGCGTTTGGCAGCGACACCCAGTCGACCGCGTCCCAAAACATCGACATGTGCCAGCGATGCACGTCGTAGGGGTTGACGCCGAGCAGTAGACAAAATTGCCCGAGAACCATCAGCCGCTCGATATGGTGCGCGTAGGCATAGCTGATGGTGTGCCCGATCGCCTCGGCCAAGCAGTGCATGTCGGTGGCGCCGGTCCACAAGAACCGAGGGGCCGGCAAATTGGCATTGAGCGCGTTGCGCCCCGCGTAATCCGGCATGAAATGCCAATAGATGCCACGGACAAATTCCCTCCAACCGATGATTTGCCGGACAAATCCTTCGACTGCCGGCAGCGGGGCCCGACCGAGCGCACCGAGCACCCGGTCAACGACCTCGCGTGGTTGAAGCAGGTGCAGGTTCAGCAGTCCCGACAAATGTGAATGGAACAGAAAGGGCTCGCCGCTGTGCATGGCGTCTTGATAGCGCCCGAAATTTTGCAGCCGATGCTCAACAAAATCATCGAGCGCCGCGAGCGACTGCTCTCTTGTGACCGGCAAGGCGAAATTTTCGAGGCAGCCCGGATTTTCGGAGAACTCGCGCTCGACCAGTTGCAACACTTCGCGTGTGGTTCGGTCGGGGGTGAATTGTGGCAAAGCCGGAACGCAGGGAGCGGCTTTGCCGAGTGGTTTGCGGTTGTCCTTGTCGAAGTTCCAGGCGCCACCGATCGGTTTGCCGCTTTCATCGAGCAAGATCCCGAGCCGGCGGCGCATAAAGCGATAAAAGTGTTCCAGTAACAGCGAGGAACGATCGGCAAACTCCGCGAAAGCGCCAGTTGGACACAGGAAATGGCGGTCGCGGCGCACCTCCAGCGGAAGAGCCAGGTCGCGCGCAGTTGCTTCTATCGCTTGGTGCACCCGGTAATCGCCGGGTTCGAGCACGACCAGTCTTTCGGGTCGCTCGGCCTCGACTTGCCGAGCAATCTCTCCCGCCAACGAGCCCCGGTTTGCGGGATCATCGAGTTCGCTGTAGAGGACCCGATGCCCCAAAAGCCGCTGTGCGTCTCTGAAATGACGCATCGCGGCGAAGAAAAACGCGATGCGTCGCTTATGCTGCGGGATGTAGCTCGCCTCCCCACGGACCTCCATCATCAGCACGGCATCGTGGTCGGAATCGAAGCCGTCGAAGACGGCGCTGCCCCCGTCGAGTTGGTCTCCGAGGACGATAATCAGATGGCGCAACGCTAGCGCTTTCTTAGTTCGTTGGGCTTGTGCGCGGCACGGGCTCCCGTCTTCTCGCTTTCGACGAGATATTGCGGGTGTTCCGGATCGGGCTTCGCGACATGCGCCTTGATGCGTGTTGGCGAGGTAAGCTTACGCACGACTGCGCCGTGGGTCTCGCCGCAGGAAGTGTTCCAATCGACCCGATCGCCGGGCTTCGGTTTGTCCGCCACCGAACGAGAACACCAAGACCCGCCAAGCGGTTCGGTGCAGCATCTCGGCCCTCAATTCTCGGACCCGCGATCCTCGCTCGACGCCGCTGAAAGATAGGCCGGCAGATCGGGCCAGCCATAACCGAACGCCTCGACGCGGGTGCCGCCGACCGGTATCGGCTTGTGGCTGACCAGCCGCCCGCCCAACCGCTCGTAAAAGAAACGCGAGGGGTTGTCCCGCAACACCCACACGATCGCGGCGTCAAGACCCGAAGCTGCAAGACGCCGAAACAACGCGATCAGCAGGCGTCGGCCAATGCCCTGGTTTTGGAAGTCGGGAGCAACATACAATGTGAACACTTCGCCCGGAAAGTGGCGCGCGCTGCGGCTCGGCCCGCAGCTGCCAAAACCCCGGAGCACGCCGTCCGGATCGATTGCGACACGCACATCCCGGGGCTCGCGCAGGATTGCCATCCGCCAACCGAATTCCCGACGCGGCGCCGACAGGCCGACCAGATAATCCGCGGACAGCACGCCAGCATAGGTCGCGCGCCATGTTTCGACGTCGAGCTGTGCGATCGAGCGCGAGTTGGCCGGTCTCGCCGGGCGTATCGTGAACGCGTCCATCATCCCTATTCTGCCCGGTTTCGCCCGCCGAGGGGAGGGCCATGCGCCGAACCGGGCGATCTGCTAATATAATCACGTCCACATTGCGCCGGAGCGCTCCGATGCCCAGCGACTATTTCGCGGTTCTCGCGCAGCACAGCGCCTGGGCCAACCGGCGCCTTTACCAGTCCTGTGAGGCGCTTGCCCCGGCGGAATATCTGCGCGAGCGCGGATCGGTCTACGGCTCGCTGCATGCGGCCTTGAACCATATTTTGGCCACCGATCGCCTGTGGATCGGTCGTATCGAGGGTCGCAGCCAGCCAGCAATTGATGAGCATCAGATCCTATATGCCGATTTGGTCGCCCTCAAAGTTGCACGCCTTGCCGAAGACGAACATCTGCGGCTGGTGATCAGCGGTTTGACAACGGGAGCGCTCGATGTCCCGGTCTACTATACCAATCGTCATGGTGACCGTTTCGAGACCCCGTTGCGTTTTGTATTGGGACATTTGTTTGATAATCAGTCCCGTTGCCGCGGCGAGGCGCTGGCACTCTTGGCGCAAGCCGGGGCGACAGCTCCCGCACTCGACCTGATTGCTTTCTTGCGCGAAACCCCAGCCGCTGCTGGCCGGTAACGCGATCGGATTTTAGCTGCAGCTTCACGGGAAGGTCATGAAGAAATTTGGGTCGAGGGAGCTCAGCACTTTGTTAATGCTGGCGATCGCGGCACTGTCGCCGGTCCAGGCGGCGGAAAAGCCGGCGCAAAACGAAGTCAAGCATACGACCATCAAGCATGCCGCGGCAGCCCCCAATGTACAGCGGCTGGGCGGCACCGGATCATGGAGCGCCTATATCTATAAAGAGAGATCCGGGCGCGTTTGTTACATGGCCGGCGGCCCGCAAAAGACCGAGCCGGCAAAATTCAAACGCAAATTGCCGGCCGCGATGGTTACGCACCGGCCTGAAGAGAGTGTCGCCAATGTCGTCAGCTTTGACGTCGGCGCTCCGCTTAAGGACGGCAGCGATGTCGCGCTGGATGTTAGCGGGACGCATTTCGACTTGTTCACCAAGGGCGACACAGCGTGGTCACGGACTTCCGATCTCGATCGGACAATTGTCGAAGCGATGGCCAAGGGTAGGCAGGCGGTGGTGAAAGCAACGCCGCAGAAAGGCCCGCCGACCACCGATACGTATTCCTTGTCCGGGTTCACCCCGACATTGGCGCTGATCGACAAGGCATGCGGGATCAAACGCTAGCCCCGGTGATGGCGCCGGTGACCGTTCGGGTCCATATCTCGGTCTGATGTCGATCGAAACTCCCGCCTCCGATACACGCCGCAATCTCGTCGGGCTCAGTCGCGACGCGCTTGCCGACGAAATGGCTGCGATCGGCGCCAAGCCGTTTCGCGCCCGTCAGCTGTGGCATTGGATATATCATCGAGGTGCGACCGATTTCGCGCAGATGAGCTCGCTGTCGAAGCCATTCCGCGAACGTCTTGCCGAACATTACGAGCTTCGCCGTCCGGCGGTCGCGCGCAGTCTTTGCTCGCTCGATGGGACGCGAAAATGGCTGCTGCGCTTTGGCGATGGACAGGAGGCAGAGACCGTCCACATCCCCGAAGAAGATCGCGGCACCTTGTGCATATCTTCACAGGTCGGATGCACACTGAACTGCACCTTCTGCCACACCGGCACGCAGCCGCTGGTGCGGAACCTCGGGCCGAGTGAAATCGTTGGGCAACTCATGGTGGCGCGTGACGCGCTCGGAGAATGGCCGTCGCCGCAAGACGACCGCCAATTGACGAACATTGTGCTGATGGGAATGGGCGAGCCGCTTTACAATTTTGACAATGTCGCGGCAGCGATAAAGATCGTCATGGACCCCGAGGGGCTGTCGATTTCGCGACGAAAGATCACGCTGTCGACCGCCGGCGTGGTGCCTGTCATCCGGCGTTGCGGCGCCGAGCTGGCGGTAAACTTGGCGATTTCGTTGCACGCGGTGCGCGACGATATCCGCGATCGGCTCGTGCCATTAAATCGTAAATACCCGATCGCCGAGCTGCTCGACGCCTGCCGGAACTACCCGGGGGCGAGCAATGCGCGCCGGATCACATTCGAATACGTCATGCTGAAGGGCGTCAATGACAGCCCGGCCGAAGCCCGCGAACTGGTCCGGCTGATCGCCGGTATCCCCGCCAAAGTAAACCTGATCCCGTTCAACCCGTGGCCCGGCGCGCCCTATGAATGTTCGACGGATGCAGCGATCGAGGCATTCTCGGACATCGTCTTTGCCGCGGGCTATTCAGCGCCGGTGCGCACGCCGCGTGGTCGCGACATTTTCGCCGCCTGCGGCCAGCTCAAATCGGAAAGCGTCAAAGCGCGCCGCAGCGAGCGCGAACGAACCTCCGCCTCTACTTTATAATCGGCGCAATGTTCGATCCGCTGCTCGGCTCGGCGCTCATATTCTATGGCGGCATCGTCGGCGGCCTCTACGCGTTTCAGCGCCGGCTGCTTTATCATCCGCGCTCGACGCGGCCGGCGCTCGATGATCTTGCCACACTGGGCGTGCGGGAAGTCGAGCTGACGACCCGGGATGGTCTGACGCTGTTCTCGTGGTATCTGCCGCCCCGCGCCGGGCGGCCGGTCGTCGCCTATTTCCATGGCAATGGCGGGCATATTGGTTATCGCGCCGAGCGCCTCCGCCGTTTTGCGCGCGAGGGTTATGGTGTTTTGCTCGCTGAATATCGCGGCTATGGCGGCAACCCCGGCGCGCCGTGCGAAGGCGGGTTGTTTGCCGATGGCGAGGCGGCGCTCGATTTCCTCGCTCGCCACGCGATTGGACCGGCCCAGATTGTGCTTTGGGGCGAGTCGCTGGGTTCGGGGGTGGCCGTTTATCTTGCCGCCACGCATCATATTGCGGCGTTGATCCTCGAAGCTCCGTTCACCAGCATTGCCGCTGCGGCCCAGCGCCGTTATCCGTTCGTCCCCGCGGCGTGGCTGGTGCATGACCGTTTTGACTCGCTGTCGCGTATCGGCGAGGTCACGGCCCCTTTGCTGATTTTGCACGGCGAACGCGACAGAGTTGTGCCGGTCCGCCACGGCCGCAAACTGCTTGCGGCAGCGACCGCGCCGAAAGAAGGCTGGTTTTCGCCCGCGGGCAGCCACGAAAATCTTGCTCAGTTCGGCGCGATCGATGCCGCCATTTCGTTTATCGAGCGCCGAGTGTGCCGGCATGTCCCCGAACCCGTTGCCGCGGCGGTCGATTTCGACTAGCCACCTCATTCGCACGGGCGAGGGACGGTCATGGCGGATACGGTAAAAAAAGTGGTGCTTGCCTATTCGGGCGGGCTCGATACCTCGGTCATCTTGCGTTGGCTGCAGGAAACCTACCGCTGCGAGGTCGTCACCTTCACCGCCGATCTCGGTCAAGGCGAGGAACTGGAGCCGGCGCGGCGGAAGGCCGAACTGCTCGGCGCCGCGCAAATCTTTGTCGATGATCTGCGCGAAGAATTCGTCAGCGACTTTGTCTTTCCGATGTTTCGCGCCAACGCGCTCTACGAAGGCGCTTACCTGCTCGGTACATCGATCGCCCGGCCGCTGATCGCCAAACGCCAGATCGAGATCGCCCGAGAGGTCGGTGCCGACGCGGTCGCTCATGGCGCCACCGGCAAGGGTAACGACCAGGTCCGCTTCGAACTCGGTTATTACGCGCTCGCCCCCGATATCAAAGTCATCGCCCCGTGGCGCGAGTGGGATCTGACGTCGCGCACTCGGCTCCTCGATTATGCCGACCGGCACCAGATCCCGATCGCGCGCGACAAGCGTGGCGAAGCGCCGTTTTCGGTCGATGCCAATCTGTTGCACATCTCGGCGGAAGGGAAAGTCCTCGAGGACCCGTGGACCGAACCCGAGGAATTTGTGTTTAGCCGCACCGTTGCTCCCGAGGCCGCCCCCGACACGCCCGAATATGTTGAAATCGGGTTTGAACGCGGCGACGCCGTTGCGATCGATGGTAGCCGGTTGTCTCCGGCTGCATTGCTGACGCGATTGAACGAACTCGGCGGTAAGCACGGTATCGGCCGGCTCGACCTTGTCGAGAACCGGTTTGTCGGAATGAAATCGCGCGGTGTCTATGAGACCCCCGGGGGTACGGTCCTATTGGCGGCGCATCGCGGCATTGAAAGCCTGACGCTCGACCGTGGCGCGGCACACCTCAAGGACGAGCTGATGCCGCGCTATGCCGAGCTGATCTACAACGGGTTTTGGTTCTCGCCCGAGCGCCGCATGCTGCAGGCGTTAATTGACCAGAGCCAGGAAAACGTCGAAGGGGTCGTGCGGCTCAAGCTGTACAAGGGGTCCGCCAGCGTCGTCGGCCGCAAATCGCCAAACAGCCTCTACAGCCAAGCCCACGTTACCTTTGAAGAAGACGCGGTCTACGACCAGCGCGACGCGGAAGGCTTTATCAAACTGAACGCGCTGCGCCTCCGCCTCGCCGCAAGGCAGCGAGGTTCAGCTTAAGGCTCGTTTTCCCGAGCCATTGGATACTTCCCCCGCTTGCCCTGCGAGAGAGCGGCGCACCGCTCTCTCATTATTGCGCTGTTCAGGGAGACGTCGCGCAGTTCTGCAGCGAGCCGATTTTGCCGACACAGCTAGATCACGCCATGTTCTCTGAGTTCGGCGATTTCGGCTACTGAGAGGCCGAGCCAGCCGCCATAGATCTCCTCATTGTGCTGGCCGATTGTCGGGCTTGGGCCAGCCGGCGCCTTGTCTGTGCCGTGCAGCCGCAATGGCGTCGTCGGCACGACGATCTCGCCCAATTCGGGGTGATTGATGCGTTCCAGCATGCCGCGTTCGTGCATGTGCGGGTCGTTGATGACCTCGGGTGCGGTGCGCACCGGCGCGCACGGAATGCGGTACTGCTTGGTGATCGCGAACACCTCCATCTTGCCGAGCGTGCGGGTCCAGTCGGCGACCAGCGCGTCGGTTTCATCCATATGCGCGACGCGACCGGCATTGGTGGCAAAGCGCGGATCCTCGGCGAGATCCTCGCGGCCCATCGCCTTTAGCAGATTTTGGAAATGCGCCTCGGTCACGACATGGATCGCGACATGCCCGTCCTTGGTCGCAAACACGTTGTAGGGAGCGCTGTTAAGCCCGGCCTGGCGATTGCCGGTGCGCGGCGGAATTTGCCCCGTGCGGTAATAGTAATCGAAGCTGCCAGCCAAACTCGGCCACACCGTCTCCTGCATTGAGACTTCGACGAGCCGGCCAACCCCGCTGCGGTCGCGGTCGTAGAGTGCCGTCACGATTCCGGCATAAAGGTGGATCCCGCCCATAAAATCGACCAGGGTCGGGCCGGCCTTGACCGGCGGGCCGTCGGGAAAACCGGTCACGCTCATGATCCCCGAGGCTGCCTGGATCGTCATATCCATCGCCAGATTGTCGCGATCGGGGCCGCTCAGCCCATATCCGGTGCCCGAGGCGTAGATCAGTCGCGGGTTCAATTCGTGCAATCGGCTCCAGCCGACGCCGAGATTGTCCATCGTGCCGGGCGAGAAATTTTCGAGCAGCACGTCGGCGCGCCGGACCATGTCGAACAGCAGTTCGCGACCGCGCGGCTCTTTCAGGTTTAAGGTCACGGCGTGTTTATTCTGGTTCAGCATTGCAAACGGCAAGGTGGCGCTTTTGCCGGGATCGGCGCGACGGCGTCCCGGTTCGCCTGTTGGCGGCTCGATCTTGATGACGAAGGCGCCGGCCTTGGCCATCAACAAGCTCGCATAAGGACCTTGGAAGATCTGGCCGAAATCGATGACCGTGACCCCCGCCAAAGGCATGTTCACCCGTTTCTCATCCATGCTTTTTCGCAGCCCGCCAAAGTAGAAATTTCAACTCGCGCCCGCTCTTCGCGAGGATCATGCTAACTCCGGGCGGAAGAGGAGGATATGCCGATGAAGTACGATGTGATCTCAGCCGACAGCCATATCGATCTGATCTGGTTGCCGCCCGATCTCTTCACCGAAAACGCGAGCGCGGCGATGAAGGACCGCATGCCGTATGTGACAGACGGACCGCGCGGCAAGGAATGGGTCACCAAATCGGGCGCCTCGTTTGGGCTGATGAATGGCATGGGCTCGGCCGGCCGCCTCTATGAGCCGGGCAAGATCCATCGCTCCGACCGGATGGCCTCGGAGGGGATCTATGAGGACGGTAAAAAGGGCATCCGCCGCATGACCGAACCCGAATTGCGGGTAAAAGACCAGGATCGCGACGGGGTTCAGGCCGAAGTGTTGTACGGCATTCTCGGGGCCTCGATGCGGATCAGCGACGACGAAGCCGCCAACGAGATGCTGCAGATTTACAATGATTGGCTCGGCGGCTTTTGCAACACCTATCCCGACCGCTTTGCCGGGCTCGCCTGCATCCCGAACCACGATATCGATGCGGCGGTGGGCGAGATCGAGCGGGTGGCGCGTCAGGGTGCGGTGCGCGGTGTCGAGATCTCCCGGCGGCACGACATGGCGCGGCTATGGGACCCGTGGTGGGAACCGGTGTGGAGCGCGATTGCAGCCACCGGGCTGCCATTGCATTTCCACACGATCGGCGGCGGCAACCGGCCCGATCTGTCAAAACTGGCGCCCAAAACCGCGCTCGCCGCTCGCGCCGCCAATATCACCAATTTCCAGATGGTGATGTCGGATGTGCTGCTGTCGATGATTTTCTCGGGCGTGCTTGAGCGGCACCCGAACCTGAAGGTCGTGATCGGCGAGGCCGGCATCGGCTGGATCCCCTATGTGTTGAACCGCATGGATGCCGAATGGGAAGACCAGTTCAAGGAACTCGATCTAAAGATGCGGCCCAGCGAATATTGGCGCCGCCAGTGCTATGCCACTTATCAGACCGACCCGATCGGCACCAAGCTCGTCGACGATATCGGCGAGGAAAATATAATGTGGGCGTCGGACTTCCCGCATCCCGACGGCATCTGGCCGGATTCTCAGGAATACATTGAACGCGAACTTGGCCATCTGCCGGCGGTGACCCGCAAAAAGATCGTCTGCGATAACGCCGCCAAACTCTACCGCTTTGTGAACTGATTAGAGCGTTAACATAACGCCTGCTGACCCGGCCGCCCCCGCAAAGAGCGGGGGCGAAGCCCTCGATTCAACAACCCGAGCGATCCCGTCGCCAGGCAGCCCAAAAATGGTGTCGACACCCCAATCCATTAAAATCGCGACGACATGTATTCTGGCTCGGACGCCGCCGTTCGGCTCGCGTATTTCGCGCGGCCGGCGCGGCCCAGTCAATCTGACTGAGCCAAACCAAAAAGGACTGCAGTGGCAGCCTCAGCGCCGCTCCTGGGCACTTTAGAGGGGCAGCGGCCGCTGCTGCCTGCGCTGCCCCGATCTTGCTAAGAGCGGCTACGGAAGTTGGGGAGTACCTGTTCGGCGTAGAAGGCAATGACCCTTCTCTGATCCGGCTGGCCCGAGTGGATATTGACGATCGTAGCGCCGCTGTCGAACAGCTCGTTGATTTTGTCGATGTGTACTGACGGGTTGGTGCCGATCGCCCAATCGGACACAACCTGCTCCAGCGGCACCTGCTGATCGGCCTGCTGCTCAATCGCGACTGGACTTGGGATATTGTAGTAAGTCTTGAACGCCTTTGGACCAAAACGCCATAGTTCGGCCGCCTGCTGCGCATCGTTTTGGCCGCCGACAACGACATATTGCTCGACCAGCACTGGCATCTGGCTAGGATTTTTGCCCGCCTTGCTGGCGGCGTCTTGCCATTCCGATTTGTGCTCTTTCCAGGTCTTGGGATCGGTAATCAGGCCATCGCCGAATTGGCCGGCAAGGCGGATCGATTTCCTGCCGTTTGCCGCCGTTAGCAGCGGGATCGGTTGCGCCGGCGGATCGTAGAGCCTGGCATTCACCGTGTAGTATTTGCCCTGATGTCTAACCTCCTGTCCCGACCA
This sequence comes from uncultured Alphaproteobacteria bacterium, assembly GCA_963735445.1. Taxonomy (GTDB): domain Bacteria; phylum Pseudomonadota; class Alphaproteobacteria; order ATCC43930; family CGMCC-115725; genus AP-15. The sequence continues at coordinate 66,514 of CAVTLC010000012.1, read as the reverse complement.
AAGTGCGCGGATCACATCGATCGCCTCGACCAGCCGTTCCCAGCGTTCGGGCCATTTCGGCCAGCCACCGGTCGCCGCCTCCTCGTTCAGGGCTTCGCCCGAGCCGACGCCGAGGAATACCCGGCCCGGATACAACAGCGAGAGCGAGGCAAACCCCTCGGCGACGATGGCCGGATTATATCGCATTGTCGGACAGGTCACGGTCGTGCCGATCCAGGAAGACGGCGCACGCGAGCCGACCGAACTCAGCGTCACCCAAGCTTGTCCCGAATGGCCTTCATTAGCTTGCCACGGCTGCAGATGATCGCTGGTCGCCAGGGCGCCAAACCCGGCTCGTGCCGCGTCCGCGCCGATCTGGACCAATTCCGGGACCGGGAATTGCTCATGCGCCAACATGTATCCGACAATATTGCTGTTCCGCAGATCGGCAACCGGGGTCGGCGCATTCTGCGGCTGGGTTGAGCCATACATCGGCTGGGCCAGAGCTGGGCTTGTCATAGCGCCAGCTGCAGCAAGCACGGCAGGCGTTGATTTGAGCAGCTGACGCCGGCTCGGCGAGATACCCGTGGAGATTGAGGAATGGTTTTCGGCGATCATGATTGGCTCCGGTCAACTTATTCGCTGGACGGAACCGCCGTTCGGCAGAGAGAACGAACAGAAGTCGCCACCCAGATTCCCCGGTCGAACGCACTGCCACGGCATCCGTTCCGCAGTGCTTCTGGCCATACCCGGCGTGCTTTCGCGTACCCGAATTGGTCTCGCGTCTGCTGATAACGTTCAGGGCCAAGAAGCGTTTTCACGGTAATCGCGAGCGAATGGCTGCGGCCTTGAGGTGGAGATGAGGCGCTTTCTGCTGGCAACTGTTTCGGGCGTTGCCTTGGCAGCCGCTGCGGCTTGTTGGGTACGAAATCGCGATCGGCGTGAGCTACACCAGTCGTGGGGCCGCGATAGGGAGCTTGCATCAGATGGATCGAACCGCCTCGACAGCAGTACAATCACCCGCCGATTTCTGCTCTATTTTATTGTCCCATTGTGGCAGATGGCGGGGATCGCCGATTGGATCTGTCATCGCGCCACCAACATCGAGGGAACAACGGGCGCTAAGGAGAGCCTGATGCACCTTTTGATGCTGGCCGAAGTCAGCATCCCGGTGCTCGCCGGATTTTATCTGGAAATAACGGCACCGGTAGCGGCTTTAATGATTTTGGCTTTTGTCCTGCACGACGCGACTGCTTTGTGGGACGTCAGCTATGCTGTGACACGGAGGGAGGTGACGCCCATCGAGCAGCATGTCCATAGCTTTCTCGAGATGGTGCCGCTGATGGCGATCTCGTTTATCACGGTATTGCATTGGCCACAATTTAGCGCGCTGTTTGGAGTCGGTCGGGAGTCCGCAGATCTGGCGGTCCGCTTTAAGGATGAGCCTTTGCCGCCCCATTACGTTCCGGCGGCACTCGGCTCCATGCTCTTCTTCGAGGTGCTGCCTTACCTTGAGGAACTCGCTCGGACACTGATTGCGGGAAACGGCCGGCTAATCCCGACTGATCCGGCGAATAGGCAGCCGCGCTAATCCGTATCGTTTCGATCTACTTTGGTCGCTGATGCGACACATCTTGCTCCGATCTATGCTTCCGCAAGGATACTGCGTTGCGAATAGATCCCGCGGAGGCACGGCATTAAACCCATTAGATGACGCCAGAAACGCAAGATAGGCCGCGATCAAGACAGCTCCTGCCGCGCCGTCCCACTGCAAATCAATGATTTCGCTAATTGCTGATATTTAATGCGGATGCTTGTAAGCTTCTTAGTCTCTGTTTCGCTACGCCTGCCAAAGGAACAGAAACACCTTTTACGTGTTGCTCTAAGAGGGGTGAGGAGCCTTTTCTTCTCTTTAAGGAGTCACACATGATTGCAAAAGTCGTCCGGAACGCTCTTAAAATCGCCGCGGTTTGCGCGATCGGAGCACCCATTGCCGCTTACGCGCAAATGGGCAATCAGCCGTATAACTATAATTCAAATAACTCCAACTACAGCTACGATAACGGCTATCGCGGGGCGTCTCCGTATGCGAGCGGCGAGGGCCACTATCAGAACGTGCCAGGAGCATCCTATTCCGCGGCCAATGGCGGCCCACCCGTGCGTGGCAATAACCTGCCGTCAGGTGGGATCTACAACGGTCCCGGTTACGGGCATGCCTATCCGGAAGGACCGCGTTAGTAGCGCCGCTGCGCGGCTTCACGCGTTGAGATTTACGTGACATGTCACGGCTGATGAGCCTTCAAGCCGCTGCGCCAATGGCTTGAACTGCCGGCCATTGGTGGCTATGCCCGGAATACGTGATTGCGCGACTGCCAGGCGAGAGCAAGCACCTTCGTGCGGAGCTCTCGCCGGCAGACTGAGCCGAGAACCTCACGTCGAATACTGATCGGCTGCGGCCCGTTCTCGCAGACGCCAGCGCAGGCTGCCCTGCCGTCACAGCATGGGTTAGGCTGCGTGCGCAATACGCGCAGGTGCGGGGAGGGACGTCATGAGCGAGCGCAAGATCGATATCTACAATCATGTGATGCCGCGCGCCGTCGCCGACCGCATTCGCGAGCTGGCGCCCGGCAAAGGCGACATGATCAAGCGCGTCACCAGCATTCCGATGCTGCACGATATCGAGGCGCGCATTCGCATGATGGATCAGTGGCCGGGCTATCAGCAGGTGCTGACCCTCTCGAACCCGCCGATCGAAACGATTGCCGGCCCCGCCGACACCCCCGAACTCGCGCGAGTCGCCAATGATGAACTCAAACGAATTTGCGAGACCCGGCCCGACAAGTTTCCGGCATGGGTCGCTTCACTGCCGCTCAACAATGTCGAGGCTTCGCTAGAGGAGATCGACCGCGCCATTGCTCTCGGCGCACGCGGAATTCAGATCTTTACCAATGTCAACGGCCGGGCGCTCGACGATCCCGAGTTCTTGCCGATCTTCGAGCATGCGACATCCCATCACAAGGTACCGATCTGGATGCATCCGGCGCGCGACGCCCGGGTGGCCGACTACCCCGGCGAGGCGAAGTCCAAATACGAAATCTGGCAGGTCCTGGGCTGGCCCTATGAGACCAGTGTTGCGATGGCGCGGCTGGTCTTCTCGGGCATGTTCGACCGGCTGCCCGAAGTGAAGATCATCACCCACCATTTGGGGGCGATGATTCCGTACTTTGAAGGCCGCGTCGGACCGTTGTGGGACCAGCTCGGCACCCGCACCTCGGATGAGGATTACAGCGGCATCCTTGCTGCGATGAACGCCAAAGGCCGCCGACCGATCGATTATTTCCGTTTGTTCTTTAACGACACCGCAGTTGGCGGGGCGCGCTCCGCGATCCGCTGCGGGCTCGACTTTTTCGGCGCGGAGCGCGTCCTGTTCGCGACCGATTGCCCGTTCGACCCGGAAGGCGGGCCGATGTTTATCCGGGACACGATCGCCGCGCTCGATGGCCTCGCGCTCGCCGAGGAGGAGCGGGCCGCAATCTATTTCCGTAACGCCCTGCGCATGCTCAAAATGGCAGCCGACTAACGCTTCGAGGTCGGATCATGGGAGGAGCGCCGCGATGAAATTTGGGCTTTTCTACGAGCATCAGCTGCCGCAGCCGTGGGACGAGGGATCGGAGCTGAAGCTTTATCAAGACGCGCTCGAACAGGTCGAGCTCGCCGATCGGCTCGGCATCGATTACGTGTGGGAAGTCGAGCACCATTTTCTCGAGGAGTATTCGCACTCCTCCGCGCCCGAGGTTTTTCTCGCCGCATGCTCGCAGCGCACCAAGCAGATCCGGCTCGGCCACGGCATCGCGCTGATGGCGCCCAAATACAATCACCCGGCCCGTGTCGCCGAACGCGTCGCAACCCTCGACCTCGTGTCAAACGGCCGCGTCGAATGGGGCACCGGCGAGTTGGCAACCGCGGTCGAGATGGGCGGGTTCAACATCGATCCCGACGATAAGCGCTCGATGTGGGAGGAAGCCACCGAGCAAGCCGCCAATATGCTGGCGATGCGGCCCTATCCCGGATTTCACGGCCGCTGGTTCGACATGCCGTGCCGCAATTTGGTGCCAAAGCCGGTGCAAAAGCCGCACCCGCCGATGTGGGTCGCGTGCTCGCGCCGTGAAACGATCCACCTCGCCGCGCGAAAAGGGTTAGGCGCACTGGCCTTTGCGTTTCTCGAACCCGAGCAGGCGGCGAAATGGGTCGAGGAATATTACGCGATCATCAAATCCGAGGAATGCGTGCCGATCGGGCATCGGGTCAACCCGAACATCGCGATCGTCACCGGCATGTCGTGTCACCCGGACGAGGCCGAAGCGATCCGCCGCGGCCTCGATGGGTTCAAGTTTTTTGGCTATTCGCTCGGCTATTACGCGCTGTTTGGTGAGCATAAGCCCGGTCGCACCGATCTGTGGCAGCGATTTTTGCAGGCCAAGGACCAGTTGCCGGATAATGCGGGTCGCGGCGGCATCGGCACGCCGGCGCAGCTGCGCGAACATCTCGCGCGCTACGAAAAGGCTGGGATCGACCAGGTCATGTTCGTCCAGCAGAGCGGCGGCAACCGCCACGAACATATCTGCGAATTGCTCGAAGTGTTTGCCGCGCAAGTCATGCCCGAATTCAAGGAACGCGAGCGGCTGCGGCAGGCGCAGAAGGAGCGCGAACTGGCGCCCTTTATCGAAGCGGCACTGGCGCGCAAGCCGCGGATGGCGCCGATCGCGGAAGCCGAGATTCCTGCTGTCGAAGCCTTTGGCCGCAAGGCGGCCTCGCCGATCGTTGTCGGCGGCGACCGTGGCGGTGCGATCTCGATCCCGACCGCCGACCCGCTGGCCGCCGGCTGAGGTCATCAGCGCTCAGCCGACAGCGGTCGTGGGCAGGCAGGCCGTTCAGTAAACGACGACGCTGCGGATCGACTCGCCGCGCTCCATCAGGTCGAAACCGTCGTTGATGCGATCGAGCGGCAAAGTGTGGGTTATCAAATCGTCGATATTGATTTTACCATCCATGTACCAGTCGACGATTTTCGGGACATCGGTGCGTCCTTTGGCGCCGCCAAAGGCAGTCCCTTTCCACACCCGCCCAGTGACCAGCTGGAACGGTCGAGTGCTGATCTCCTGACCCGCCCCGGCAACCCCGATGATCGTGCTGACGCCCCAGCCGCGATGACAGCATTCGAGCGCCTGCCGCATCGTGTGGACATTGCCAATGCATTCGAAGCTGTAATCGGCGCCGCCCTTTGTCAAATCCACGAGATACGGAACGAGATCGCCGGCAACCTCCTTCGGGTTGACAAAATGCGTCATGCCGAATTTTTCGGCGAGCGCGCGGCGCGCCGGATTGAGGTCGACGCCGACGATCATATCGGCGCTGACCAGCCGGCAACCCTGCACGACATTGAGGCCGATCCCGCCGAGCCCGAAAACCACGACCCGGGCGCCGGGTTCGACCTTGGCGGTGTTGAGCACCGCACCGACACCGGTGGTAACACCACAGCCGATGTAGCAGACCTTGTCGAAAGGGGCATCCTCGCGGATTTTCGCGACCGCGATCTCGGGCAGCACGGTGAAATTGGCAAAGGTCGAGGTGCCCATGTAGTGGTGGATCATCTCACCGCCGCGCGCGAAGCGGCTGGTGCCGTCGGGCATCACGCCCCGGCCTTGCGTGGCGCGGATCGCAGTGCACAAATTGGTTTTGCCCGACAGGCACGATTCGCATTGCCGACACTCGGGCGTGTAGAGCGGGATCACATGATCGCCGGGCTTAACCGACGCGACGCCCGGCCCAATGTCGACAACGATGCCGGCGCCTTCATGGCCGAGGATTGCCGGGAACAGGCCCTCCGGGTCGGCTCCGGAGAGCGTGTACTTATCGGTATGGCAGATGCCGGTGGCCTTGATCTCGACCAAGACTTCGCCGGCGCGGGGGCCGTCGAGGTCGACGGTTTCGAGGGTCAGCGGCTTTCCGGCCTGATAGGCGACAGCGGCGCGCACCTGCATCCGGCTTCTCCTCGGATCGCATAAACGGGTGTCCGATCATTAAGCCGAAGGCGAGGACGGCGACAAGCCTCGCGCGCCCACCGGCGCTTCGTATCGGTTCAGCCGGAGGCGTGGCGATTGAACACGGCAAGGCCGCGCAGCACGTCGAGAGCTTGGGTCAGCTGCTCGTCATTGGCGCCGCCCATATCTTCATTCGCCACCGATGGCGCGGTCTTGTTGCTGACCGATGGAGCAGCTTTCGGAGCGCCGCTGGTGGCCGGCCCGGTCTTGGCCGGAGGAGCGGCGGTGGCGCCCGGAGCGGAGGGAGCGGCTGCGGGCTGGTCGGGGTTCTTCAAGGCCCCCGGCAAGTCGGCTTCGTGCAGACCCTCATCCTTTGCCAGCTTTTCGATCTTGAACGGCGTCACGACCAGGTCGGGGGCAAGGCCTTTGCCGTCGATTTCTTTTCCGTCAGGAGTCGCGAACCGGGCCGTGGTCAGACGGATGGCGCCGCCGCTGGCGAGCGGGATCAGGCTTTCGATCGCGCTTTCGCCAAAGGTCTTGGTGCCGATCAACAGAGCGCGGTGGTTATCCTGCAGCGCTGCCGCGACCAATTCGGCTTCATTGGCGGTTCCGCCATTGACCAAAACGACAATCGGCAGGCCCTTGACCAGATCATTCGGCGTGGCAGCGATGTGTTTGATCTTGTTGGGATCGCGGCTCTTGACGGTGGCAACGTCGCCCCTGTCGAGAAAGCCGTTGGCGGCAGCGACAGCGTCGTCAAAATTCCCGCCCGGGTTGTTGCGCAGGTCGACCACAAGTCCGAGCAGCCGCCCGTTGGTTTCCTGCCGCAGATTCTGCGCCGCGGCGGCGAGCGCCGATGCCGTCCCGTTGTCGAACCCGGCCAGCCGCACATAGCCGACATCGCCGTCCTCGACCCGAGCCGTGACCGTCTGCAGCCGCTCCGGCGCCCGCTTGACGGTGAGCTTAAGGGGGACGCCCTGACCGCTGCGTTGCAAGGTTAGCTTGACGCTGCTGCCGGTAGGGCCGCGCAATTTCTGCTCGACCTCTGGCAGGGTCATCTCGTAGGTCGGTTCCTTGTCGATCGCCAGGATCAGATCGCCGGGTTTGATCCCGGCCTCGGCCGCTGGCGAACCGTCTCGTGGAGAGATCACCTTGACCTCGCCCTTAAGCGAGGTCAGGGCCACGCCGATACCGACCTCGCCGGCTGCGGTGGGACCGTTCAGCGCCTTTAAAGTCGCCGGGTCGACATAGGAGGCGTGCGGGTCGAGGCCCGTCAACATGCCGGTAATGGCCGCGCCCACGAGCTTGCCATCTGCCACCGGATCGACCGAATCCTGCCGAATCCGCTCGAATGCCTCGTCAAACAGGTTCAGCTCTTCGTAAACGGCGTCCTTTCCGCCCGTTTGCTGCGGCTGCTCGGCCAAAACCGCGACCGGAGAAACCGACGCCATCACCAGGACCGCCATTACCAGTTTACGCACGCGTGCTATCCCTCCACAGCAACCACCGCCCGCGGAAACGCCGTCGCCGGCATTTCTTTTCTCGGAGCGGGTAGGGCCTAATCACCAAATCCGCAGCCTACTCGACCAATGATGGCATTACCATGGTGGTGATCGGCTGCCTCAGCCGATCGTCATCGCGAGAGGGCGTTAAATGGAAATTTTCGAGCGGATCGCCCGGCAGCCGTTGCCCTTTGCCGAGTTGCTCGGGATCGAGGTCGTCAGCGCCGCAGCCGATCGGATCGTCGGACGCATGATGGTTCGCGACGACCTCTGCACCCGTCCGGCGGTGCTGCATGGCGGCGCCATCATGGCCTTTGCCGACACCCTCGGGGCGCTCGGCACAATCGCCAATTTGCCGGAAGGTGCGGGTACGACGACGATCGAAAGCAAGACCAATTTTGTTGCCCCGGCGCCCGTCGGGACGCAGATCATCGGCGAGGCAACCCCGATTCATCGCGGCAGACGGACCATGATCTGGCAGACCCGGATCACCAACACCGAGGGTCGGCTGGTTGCGCTCGTTACTCAGACCCAACTCGTCCTGTAGGGTTCCTCACAGATAGTCGCGGACCCGCTCGATCTCGTCGAGTGCACCGGACGGCGAGATTGCCAGGACCTCGTCGAAGCCGATCTGCTCGATCCGCTTCAATCGCTGGCGCGCCTCGTCGGGGCCGCAGACCAGCGAGACCTTGGCGCGCTCGGCGAGACTGCCGGGCTCCGGCTTGTTGGCGAGGTCGACAACGACATTGGCTAGAACCGCGTTCACGCCGCCCGCCTCGCGGTAGAGCCGCATGCCGTTTTCGAGATCCTCCCAGCTACTGTAGAGACCGGAGGCGATCCAGCCCTGGCACTGCCGGGCAGCGTAAGTAATCCAGCGGGGATTGCGCCACGCGCCGAGCAAAACCGGCGGGCCGCCCTCGCTGCCCGGCCAGGGCGTCAACGTTCCGCCGTTCACCGGCTCGCCGCGCCAGGTGTGCCGCATCAGGTCGAGCGAACTCATCAAAGTCCGAAAGCGTTGGGCATAGTCGGCGCCGAACAGATCGAAATCCGCCTGGGTCGAGCCGCTGCCGACGCCAAGCCGCAGACGGTTGCCCGACAGTGCCTGCACCGATTGCACCCGATGAGCGAGGTCGACCGGATGGCGAAGCGATACCTGCAGAACGGCGGTGCCCAGCTCGACCCGTTTGACGACCGAGGCGAGCGCGGCGAGCGCCACGAGCGGGTCCAGCGTCGGCCGGCCGCGCCCAAGCGAGTCGGTCACCCAGATTCCGGGGAACCCGGCGGCTTCGATCCGCCGAGCATAGTTTGCAATCCGCTCGAGCGACTGACCGCGCGGCTCCGCGCCGGGATGCATAAACGTCACGACGCTCAATCTCATGCCTAATTGTCTCCCGTTTTCTCAGCAACGCCGAGCCGTGCGACTACAATAACCGCACCGACAGGGCCCGGCATCAGAAAGCGCGTCAATGCGCGAGTGAGCTCAGTCGGCTCGGGCTCGGAATATGATGGTTCCGCCGATCGAAGCCGGAAGAGTGATCGCAATGCCTTGCGCTAGTCGTCGCACCGTTATGCCTGCCGCTCGCGCAATGCTGCTGACGCGATCGAGAGCGGCGACTTCGATTTCATAGGCCGCCAGATACGGGAGTGGCGGGCCTGGAATAATGCCGAATTCGCGCTCCAGGTAGCGCGGCGAGGCAAACCGCAGGGAGCCGCGGTCGAGCCCGATGGCCAGGAGCTGCGCCATCCCGCGATGCCGCGCGGCCGGTAAATCGGGCAAAGCGCTGTGCGGGCTCGTCGGGATCGGCAGCGGCAATCCACAACGCGGTCAGCGCCTGTGCCCCATTCGGGTGATCGAGATAAGGCTCGCGCCAGACTAGGTGCTCAGTGTGATGGGTCAGAAACTGAATTCGGCCTTCGGGCATTGCTCCGGGCATAATCCGAGCGATCGTAAAGCGGGCATCCTCTTCGCCGTTTTCGGTCGCGACTGGCCGCCGCATGTCGACCAGCGGCAGGACGGGAAAACCGGCGTCGGCCAACCGGCGATGTTCACCGGCCGCATCGGCGCTGCTGAAGGCGGCGAGATGAATGCCGATGTGTCTTGCAACACGTTCCTCGAGCTGGCGGGCAAGCGGCGTGTCCTCGGTGGCGGCGAGGATCTCGACATAGCCCCGCCGGAGCATGGCGCAGCGATTGCCGGTGCCGGCCGGCGCCGTCGTGCTACCGCTTCGGTTGGTCTGGGCGGTAAATGGCGTAAGGCGAAATCCGCAACGCTCCAGCGCTTCGGCGGCGGCGGGCATTGCCGGCACGAAATGCGCGACATGATCAAGAAAGATCTCGGCTTCTCCGGGGAGTTGCGCGGGCATGGCTCTACTCGGCCGATTTGAACGGCATCAAAAATATCGGCTCAGGCGTTGGTGCAAAAGGTACTAAGATTGAGAACCCGCCGGCCGGTCCCGAATACCACCGGGCCGATCGACAATTTCCGGCATCGAGACGCTCTACAACAATAACTCCGCCCAATTTTGGCCTGCTGATGAAACTCCCCGATTTCCAGCAAATATCGATTTCGACCCGCCGGAAATTGCTCTCTATCCTGCTGGCAGTCGCGATTTTTGCCGTGCTTGCCGGCCTGACGACGCTGGCTCAAGGCCGACCCCCCGCCTTTGGTGTTCTGAACGCGATTCTGGTCGGCACGGGAGTGGGGCTGTTCGAGCAATTCTACGTCCAAAGCCTGCGCGGCCGTTGGCTGCGCAACATGCATCCGCTGCTGTCGATCGCGATTTACACTGCCGTCGTCGCAATTCTGTTCGTGATCTCTCTCAATATTTCGCATGCAATCCTATACCCGATATATCCGACGCCCTGTCCCCTATAGTCGGCTGCCCTTTATTCTGCCCGTCGTGATTGCGTTTTCGGTCATCGGGATCGTGGTCATGCGGGCGGTACATTTCATCGGCATCGAGACGCTGTTTCATTTGATGATCGGTACCTATCACCGCCCGGTCGTCCAACAAAAGGTGCTGGTATTCATCGACATTAATGATTCGACGGCGCTTGCCGAACATCTTGGCGCGCTCAAAATAAAATCATTGGTTGGCAAATTTCTGTTCGACATTTCGAAACCGATCACCGATTACGGCGGTGAAATTTATCTTTACAAGGGCGACGGGCTGATCGCGATCTGGGATTGGCAGGAAGCCGTGCGCGCCGACAAGATCCTGCGGGCGCTAGACGCTGTTTTTGCTGCGGTCCGCCGGGAGCAGGCCAGCTACACGGCGCAATTTGGCGTGGTCCCCTCTTTTCGCGTCGGTGTTCATGGCGGCGATGTCGTCGTCAGTGAGCAGGGTGACACCAAGCGATCGATCGGGATCTACGGCAGCACGATCAACATCGCTTCGCGTATGGAGGAGGCGGCAAAGGCGCATGGCGTCGCTTGCGCGATTTCCGGTGACGTGGCCCAGGCTCTGGCGGGCGCCGCCGGCCATCTCCTTCCGATCGGCTCCGAAAAGGTCAAGGGCATCTCGAGCGAAATCCCGATCTTCGAGTATCGCGACTCTGGTACGGTCAAGACTTCGCTTCGGAGCCGCTGGCTTTCACGACCTCGCCGCAACGCGCAGCCAGCGGCCTAGAAACGTCGCAACCTCAAAGCGCCTTGCGGAACGTCAGATTGATCCGGCTATGCCCGGTCAGCGGATGCTCGCCCTCGGCGAGGGGTGCTACGCCGTGATAGACGAGACGCGAGGGCCCGCCCCACACGACGACATCGCCGCTCTCCAGCCTTATGCGCGACGCCCGATCCTTGCGGCTGAGGCCGCCCCACAAAAAGATCGCCGGTAATCCAAGCGAGACCGACACGACGGGCGCGGTGAGGTCGCGCTCGTCCTCGTCGCGGTGCAGCGACAGCTTGGTTTCCGGTTCGTAACGGTTGATTAGACAAGCGTCGGGCGCAAAGCCGTCAAAACCGGCCGCGGCGGCGGCGCGCACCGCCAGCGCTCGAAACATTGCCGGCATTGGCGGCCATGGTCGTCCCGTTGCCGGATCTTGCCGCGAATAGCGATAGCCGCTGCGATCGGTGATCCAGCCGGCATCGCCACAATTTGTCATCGCCACCGACATGCGGAACCCGCCCGGCGTGACCATGTGGCGAAAGGGTGAAATAGCGGCGACCTGATCAACCGCGGCAACCAAGTCTGCTGTCTCGTCGTGCGCAAACCCGCGCAGCAGCAACGCCCCCTCGCCCAACCGCTCGCGACCGTCGCTCGGGCGGGCGGCCCCGAACAGGTCCCCGATCGCCGCCGAGCCACCCATCGTTACCCGAGCGGTATCGCGCGCAACGCCGCGGTATCCTGGCGCGCACCCGCGAGCACGTAATTGACGTCGGTCCCGGCGATCACAAAGCGCGCGCCGAGCCGAACCAACTCGCCTTGCAATTGGACATTGTGGCGGATGCCGCCGACCCCCAGCACCTTGCCGTGATTATGGCAAGCCTGCGCCACCCGCTCATAGGCCTCGCGCAGCCGCGGATGATCGACCTGGCCCGGGATGCCGTAATCGCTCGTCAGATCGCCCGAGCCGATCAGCAGCACGTCGATCCCCGGCACCGCGGCGATCGCCTCGGCATTGTCGATGCCTCGGGCGGTCTCCAGCATCACGATCAGTACGGTGTCGGCGTTGAGCCGCTCGCTAAGCTCGCCCAATGGCACAGCGCGATAGCCGAGCGCCGGTCCCAGCCCCATGACCGAGCGCCGGCCCACTGGCGGAAACCGGCAATGGCGCACCACCGCCTCGGCCTGCGCGCGGTCCTCGACGTCCGGAACGATCACCCCTTGCGCCCCGCCGTCGAGCACTCGGCTCATCCAGTGTCCGTCATGGCTGGGGACCCGCACCAGCGGCGTGATGCCGATGCCGAGTGCGGCAGCGCAGATCGTCGCGGTGGTGTCGATCGAATAGGGCGCGTGCTGCATGTCGACATAGAGCGCGTCGTAACCGCCGGCCTTGGCGACCATCGCGATATCGACGCTGCGCGCCAGCCGCAAATTCATGCACAACACCAGCTCGCCAGCCGCGAGTTTTTGCTTTGTCAGATTGCGAGCTTCTTCAGGCATAGGCACCTCCGTTGCCCCTCACCCCGGCCCTTTCCCTGCTTGCGGGAGAGGGAATGGGCGAGGGGTCTTCTTTAACCCCGCCGGAGCGGGAGTGCGGGAGAGACCTTTGATCGCTCCTTACCCGCAGGCCACCGCATAAACGTCGCGGACACCTTCGGGCAGCCGCGTCTCGCTCCAGCTCTTGCCGCCATCCTGGGTACCGAATACTTGGCCAAAGCGTGACACGCCGTATACCTGGTTCGGGTCCTTGGGATGGACCGTCACCCCCATCATCGTCGCCTCGGCCTTGATGCCGTGGTCAAAGCGCTTCCAGGTCTGGCCGACATCGTCGCTGCGATAAATCGCGCCATCGGTGCTGCGCGCCGCGGGCGAAAGCGCGGCATAAAGCACCTTTGGATCGTGCGGCGAGACCCGCACGTCGCGACCATAGGTCAGCGGCGAAAACCGGTTGATCTCCATGTCCTGCCAGCTCTGCCCGCGGTCGTTGCTGCGGAACAAGCCCATGCGGTTGGCAAGGAACACGGTGCCGGGGGCGGCAGCACTGCACGCCAGCGCGTGGCCGTCGAGCATGCCCTCGATTTCGGTCTGGCTGCCGATGCGGCTGCGATATTTCGGCTGCTCGCAAAACCGGATCAGATCGGCGGTGCAATCCTCCCAGCTCTCGCCGCGGTTGCGGCTGCGCATCGCCCCGTTGGCTTCTAAGCGTCGCATAGACATCGTCGGGCGAGTTCGGGTCGACATCGAGCCGCATGACGCGGCAGGCGAAAGCCATAATGACGCGGTCCGGCAGGCCCGGGTCGGCGGTTTTGCGCCAGGTGGTCCCGCCATCGTCGCTGCGATAGACCGCGGGCGGGGTGGCGCCGGCATAGACGACATTCGGGTTTGTCGGGTGGATGCAGATCGACCAGATGTCGGCCTCGCCGGGCAGGTTCAGCTGTTGCCAGGTGTCGCCGCGATTGGTGCTGCGAAAGGCACCCTTAGTGGTGCCGATATAGACTGTATCGGGATGGTCGGGATGAACCGTGATCGCGTGCGCCTCGGCGCCCTCGGGCAGTCCATTGGTCAGGCGTTGCCAACCGCCGTTTCCTATGGTCTGGCGGAAGACACCGCCCATCGTCCCGCCCATTGTCGCCGCTGCACCGGCATAAACGTTGGTTGCCGCCATAATCTCCTCCCTCGGATGAATCCCACGCAGATCATACGCCGCCGCCGCGGGCTGCGGGAAAAACTTTAGCTATCCCGTGTTTTCGCACCGAGAAGGCTTCCACGGCAGCAGCACCGCGCCGGTTCGCTGTGCTTGCGACGGGGCCAAGCTCGGCCTAGCCTTCTCTACGCCAGCAAAGGCCGATGAGGAAGGCGCCGATGGATTTCGCCGACAGCCCGGAGCATGCCGCTTTCCGCGCCGAGTTCCGGCAGTGGCTTAACGACAATCTCCCCGAGGAAATCAAAGTCGACGATGCCGCCGACCAGCGCGTCGCCCCCGACCGCGAGACTTTGGAAAAGCGCATCGCCTGGCAGAAAAAGATGCACGCCGCCGGCTGGGTCGGGATTTCCTGGCCGAAAGAATATGGCGGGCGCGGCGCCAGCTTTATGCAGCAGGTGATTTTCGACGAGGAGTATTTCCGCGCCCGCGCCCCGATCCTGCCGGGGGCCAGCGCCATCAACCTCTTGGGTCCGACGCTGATCCAATGCGGCACCGAGGCGCAGAAAAAGCGCCATCTGCCGCGCATCCTCGCCGGCGAGGAGCGCTGGTGTCAGGGCTTTTCAGAACCCGGCGCCGGCGGCGACCTCGCCAGCCTCAGGACGCGCGCCGTCGATCGCGGCGACCATTTCCTTGTCAACGGGCAGAAGGTGTGGACCTCGGGCGCTCATTTCGCCGATTGGTGCTTTTTGCTGGTGCGCACCGATCCCGACGCCCCCAAACATCACGGCATCAGCTATCTGCTCGTCGACATGAAGACCCCGGGCATCACCGTGCGGCCGCTGGTGCTGCTGAACGGTCACCGGCATTTCAACGAGGTGTTTTTTGAAGACGTCGTGGTGCCGAAGGAGAATTTGGTCGGCGAGCTCAACGAAGGCTGGAAAGTCGCGATCACGACCTTGATGTTCGAGCGCAGCGGCGCCGGCGGGCGCGACCACGCGGCGCAAATCGCCCGCCTCGCCGAGTTGGCCAGGCAATTCCCGAGCCGGCAGGAGCCGGCCTGGAACGAAAGCCATATCCGCCAGCAGCTGGCCCAGCTGATGATCGACGTCAAGGCCTTGCAAGTGACGCGGTTGCGCGGCCTGACGCGGCGCTTGCGCGGCGAGCCGCCGGGTCCCGAGGGCTCGATCCTCAAATTGTTCGGCTCGGAACTGGCATTGCGCATCGCCGATTTCTCGTCGACCTTGCTCGGCCCTTACGCCACCGTCGACGCGCCGACCGAGGCCGTGCCCGACGCCGCGCGCTGGCACCACCGGGTACTCGGTGCCCGCCAATACACGATCGCCGGCGGCACCAGCGAGATCCAGCGCAACATCATCGGCGAACGCGTCCTCGGCCTACCAAAGGGCTGAGTTAATGCGTCCGCGCGAGCTGGTATTAGCCTTCGTCGAGGCATTTAACCGGGGCGATCCGGATGAAATAGCGGCCCTTTACTCCAGGAATGCGGTCAATCATCAAGTCGTCCGGGAGCCGGTCGAGGGCCGTGCGGCGATCCGCGAGATGTTCGCGCGTGAGTTTGCCAAAGCGAAAATGGTCTGTATCGTCGAGAACATTTTCGAGGATGGACAATGGGCGATCCTCGAATGGAGAGACCCGCTCGGGTTGCGCGGATGCGGCTTCTTTCGGATCGAAGA
Organism: uncultured Alphaproteobacteria bacterium; assembly: GCA_963735445.1. GTDB lineage: Bacteria > Pseudomonadota > Alphaproteobacteria > ATCC43930 > CGMCC-115725 > AP-15. Next base: position 51,052 of record CAVTLC010000012.1, on the reverse strand, counting down.
GGACAAGATCGCCTTTCAACGAGGGTATTGGGACCGCCTTTCTTTCCTGAAGGCGCACGACCTTCCACTCGAAATCGGTTAAGGGCGGGGCGCGATGGATATCGGGTTTAGCGAGGAGCAGGAACTGCTGCGCGAGACCGCGCGCAAATTCCTCGAGAGCGAATGCGACAGCCGCTTTGTGCGCGAGCGTATGGCCACCGCGGAGGCGGTGACGGACGCATTCTGGCGTCAGCTCGCCGAGCAGGGCTGGCTCGGGATCGTCTATTCCGAGGACGATGGCGGCAGCGGGCTTGGCCTCGTCGACCTGGTCGTCTTGATGGAGGAGATGGGGCGGCGGGTCATGCCGGGCCCGTTTCTGTCGAGCGTGTTGCTCGGCGGCGCCGCGATTGCCGAGGCCGGGTCGCCGGCGCAGCGCCGCGAATGGCTGCCGCGGATCGCTGCCGGCGAGGCGAAAGCGGCGCTCGCCTGGACCGAGCCGGCATTGCGCTGGGACGCCGCCGGGATCGCGATGCCGGCGCGGGAAACGAGCGGCGGCTTCACCCTCTCCGGCAGCAAGCTGTTTGTCGGCGACGCCCATCTCGCGGACGTCTTAGTGGTCGCCGCGCGCACCCGCGACGGCAGCACGATGGAGGACGGCGTCAGCCTGTTCCTGATGCCGAAGGACACCCCTGGCCTCAGCGTGGCACTGATGCCGACGATCGACGAGACCCGCAAATTGTGCGAGGTGCGGCTGGATAACGTCGTATTGCCACCCGCGGCGTTGCTCGGCGAAAAGCACGAGGGCTGGGTACCGTTGTCACGGGTCGTCGCTCGCGCGACCGTGGCGCTCTGCGCCGAGATGTGCGGCGGCGCCCAACAGGTGCTCGACATGACCGTCGATTACGCCAAATTGCGCGTCGCCTTTGGCAAGCCGATCGGCAGCTATCAGGGGGTCAAGCACCAGGCCGCCGACATGCTGGTGGCAATCGAAAACGCCAAGTCGCTGACCTATTACGCGGCCTGGGCGGTCGATCAAGGCGAGGACGACGCGCCGCTCGCAGTGGCGATGGCCAAGGCCGCCGCCTCCGACATGGCGCGCAAGGTCGCCGGGACCGGCATCCAATTGCATGGCGGCATCGGCATGACCTGGGAGCACGATCTGCAGCTTTATTTCAAGCGCGCCAAGGCGTCGGAAGTCGCATTTGGCGACGCCACCTGGCACCGCGAGCGCGTCGCCCGCTTGTTCAATCCATGATCGGTCCGAGTGTCCCGATAAATAATTCGGAAAGGCGGAACAATTTCGACGCGCTGCGCCTCGTCGCCGCGGCGTCGGTCATGTTTTCGCATGCATTTCTGATTGCCGATGGCACCCAAAACAACGAGTGGCTGATCCGGCTGACCGGCAACCAATCGATCCTCGGGCTGACCGGCGTGTTCGTATTTTTTGCGGTCAGCGGCTTTCTCGTGACGCAGAGTTACGAGCAGACCCGCGATCCGCTGCGCTTTGTCGCGAAGCGCGCATTGCGAATTTTCCCCGGCCTGTTTGTCGCGACCGTCATCTCCGCCTTTGTTCTGGCGCCACTCGTGACGACCCTGCGGCCCAGTGCCTATTTCAGCCAGCCGGCTCCTTATCTTTATGTCCTCGGCAACACATTGCTCGACCAGACCGTGCATGAATTGCCGGGCGTCATGTTCGTCAACAACCCGGTCGGGCTCGAAATCAACGGCTCGCTGTGGACGTTGCGCTTCGAGGTCATGATGTACGCCATGGTGCTCGGCCTTGGCCTGCTGCGGCTGTTGCGGCTGCGGGTGCTGGTCGGATTGCTGGCGCTTGGCATGGCCTGCCTGCAATTCGACCAGGCTCTCGGCTTTCTCGGCGGCTGGGGCTGGTTGCTCGCTTTTTTTGCCGCCGGGATGATCCTTTACAAATTGCGCGGCACCCGGATCCTCGATGGGCGCGTTGCGGCGTTGGCCTTTGCCGGGCTGGTGCTCAGCGTGCCGCTACGCCAGTTTATTCCGCTATTCCCGGTATTTGGCTGCTACCTGGCCCTTTGGCTGGCGCTGAACCCGTCTCTGCCGGTCATTCCGGCGGCGCGGTTCGGCGATTTGTCTTATGGGCTTTACATCTATGGCTGGCCAGTTGAGGAGGGGGTGATCTGGGCCCTTGGCGGCCACGCCCTGTGGTGGCAGGTGCTGGCGATCGCACTGCCCGCCACCGCCGCGATCGCCTTTCTGTCGTGGCATCTGGTCGAAAGCCCGGCTTTGCGGCTGAAACCCGGCACCCGGCGGGCGGTCACACGCGACACTGCGATCCCCGCGGCGGCACAACGCGCCTGAGTTCCGGAAAAGCGCTGTCGAGGGGCTGGCGCCGGGATCGGCTCCGCCATTAGTATGCGCGCCACCAGGCAAATCACGAGGGGAGGAGTGCTGTGCGAATCCACAATCTTTATGCCGACTCTAACGGCCAGTCGCATTGGCGCAACATCGAGGTCGAGTGGGTCGAGGAGACTCGCTCCGGGAAATTGTCGAAGCGGCTCCCGGCCAACGGCATCATCTTTCGCGAGGTGCCGCCGACCTATGATCTTGATTGGCATCCGGCACCGCGCCGGCAATACATCATCAATCTCGATGCTGGGGTTGAGATCACCGCGAGCGACGGCGAGGCCCGCAAGATCGGCGCCGGCGAGGTGGTCCTCGTCGAAGACACCACTGGCAAAGGGCATTTGTCAAAGGCGCTCGACGGCAAGATCCGCAACTGCATCTTTGTCCCGGTCGAATAAACGGAGGATCAAATGAAGCTGGCTTATTTTGACGACTACAAGCTCGGGGTGGTGAAGGGCGACAACATCGTCGATGTTTCGTCAGTTGTCCGCGACATCCCGCATACCGGCCCCGGCGATCTGATGAACGGGCTGATCGCGCGTTTCGACCAATACAAGGGCAAGCTCGAAGACGCCGCGGCGAGCGGCCAGGGCGTGCCGTTGTCGTCGGTCAAACTTCGCGCGCCACTGCCAAAGCCGGACAATATCGACTGCATGGCAGTCAATTACATGGAAGACGGCACCCGCAGCGCCCCTGCGCCGATCAACGCATTCCAAAAGACCGCAAACGCGATCTGCGGACCAGGCGATACGATGGTGTTGCCCGACGCGCCGGCGACGATCTTCGAGGGCGAAGCCGAATTGGCGCTCGTGATCGGCAAAAGGGCGAGCAACGTCAAAGCCGCCGACGCGATGGACTATATTTTCGGCTATACCTGCTTTATCGACGGCTCCGCGCGCGGCCTGCCGGCTCCCGGCTTTTTCGCGATGAAATCGCGCGACACCTTTGCGCCGATCGGGCCGTGGATCGTGACCAAAGACGAAATCCCGGACCCGCAGAAATTGCAAATCCGGCTCTATAACAACGGCACCTTGATGCAGAACTTCAACACCAGCGACATGGCGCACAAGATCCCGCGCTGCATCGAATGGTTGTCCTCGATCCACGCCCTGGAGCCGGGCGACATCGTCGCCACCGGCACCAATCACCGCGGGCTCAACCCGTTTATGGATGGCGATAAGATCGAGCTCGACATCGAGGGCGTCGGCAAGCTCGCCTTTAATGTCAAAGACGAACACGGGCGGAAATGGGAGCGAGTGACGCGTCTGCAGATGCACGAACGCGCGGCGCAAAAGACGCCAGGCGCCTATCCGGACATTACGCCGCAAATCTCCGGCAAGCACGCGCCCGCGCGCTAACGCGAAGAGGATCGTCTCGGTAATCGTCATGGCCGGACTTGGTCCGGCCATCCACGCCTCCCCAGCACCCGCAAAAGGAAAGTGGATCACCGGGACAAGCCCGGTGATGACGGTTGGGGCGCTGGATAAAGAGGAAAACGCCATGGCCGCCACCGGTTTCGCCTACAGTCATTTGTTCTCGGAGGGCCTGCCGGCCGCGGCGCCGCGCTGGACCGGCTTTCCGAAGTACAATTTTATCGGCGGCCATAACGACCCGGAGCATGTGCCGGCAGCGGAATTGGCGTCAGCGGCCGAGGCCGTGCTGCGCCGCGACGGCGCCGATCTGGCGCTCTACAACCCGCATGGCCCGCAAGGCTTCCGCGGTATCCGTGAATTTGTCGTGGCCAAGGTCAAGGGCCGCGGCATCGCCTGCACTCCCGAGGATGTCCTGATCACTTCGGGGTCGGGTCAGGGGCTCGATCTCGTCAACCGCGTGATGCTCAATCGCGGCGACACGGTGATCCTCGAGGAATTCACCTATGGCGGCGCGCTGACCAAATTGCAGCGGCTCGGCGTCAATGTCGTCGGCGCGCCGCTTGACGATGACGGGTTGCGCATCGACGCGCTCGACCGGATCCTCGACGAGCTCAAGCGCAAAGGTGTTGCGCCCAAATTCATTTACACGATCCCGACTGTGCAGAACCCGACCGGCTCGATCCTGCCGGTCGATCGGCGAGAAGGGTTGCTCGGCCTCGCCAAAAAGCATGGCGTCGCGATCTTTGAGGATGAATGTTACGCCGATTTGACGTGGAGCCCGGACGCGCCGCCGGCGATCTATTCGATGGATCCGACCCGGGTGATCCATGTCGGCTCGTTCTCAAAGACTTTGTCGCCGGCTTTGCGCTTGGGCTATGTCGTTGCCGACTGGACCGTCATGAGCCGGCTGGTCGGTTTAAAGCGCGAGACCGACAGCGGCACCGGCGCGCTCGAACAAATGGTCGTCGCCGAATATTTCTCGCGCAGCTTTAACCAACATGTCGGCGAGCTGACCGGTGTCCTAAAGGAAAAACTCGACACGATGATCGACGCGCTGGAGCGCGATTTCGGCACCGCGGTCGAGAAGATGTGGCGACCCCAGGGCGGCATCTTTTTGTGGATCAAATTGCCCGACAAGGTCGATGTGACGACGCTCGTAGCACCGGCGGCCAAAGAGGGGCTGGTCTTTAATCCCGGCCCCGAATGGTCATGCAACCCGGCCGAAACCAAATCGATGATGCGGCTCTGCTTCGCGCTGCCGTCGAAGGACGTGATCCGCGAGGGTGTCGCGACCCTGGCGCGCGTCTGTTACGAAGTGACCGGCATCCCCGAATTGAGCGCCAACGTCCGCCGGTCTTCCGCCACCGCCGGCTAAAGCGCTGCTCTCGCCCGTTCATTTTCGGATGGAGCTGCTGGGTTCGTAGCGCGTCAGGTGACCCCGCGGCTCGACCCGGCGCTGCCTTCGGATGTACTGTCCCGCCCGATCATGACGGCGAGGAGCAGTATGCGTTTCGGTATCGGACAACCCGTCACCCGCAAGGAAGATCCGCGCTTTCTGACCGGCCGCGGCCGCTATGTCGCGGACATCGATCTGCCGCGCCAGGCATACGCCGTCGTCGTCTACTCGCCGCACGCCCATGCGCGCATCCGTTCGATTGACAAGAGCGCCGCGGAGCAGCTGCCCGGGGTCGAAGCTGTGCTGACCGGCGAGGATTGGGCGGCTGACGGGCTCGGCACGCTTGATCCCGAGGGAATGCCCGAAGACATGGGCGGGCCGACGGGGTTTCGCAGCAAGCGTCCGCCCTTGGCGCAGGACCGCGTCCGTCATGTCGGCGAACGGGTCGCTGTCGTGATCGCCGCCACCGAGGCATTGGCGCGCGACGCGGCCGAGCTGATCTCGGTCGATTACGAAGTGCTGCCCGCGGTGACCACGATCGAGGACGCGCAACAGCCGAACGCACCGCTGCTCCACGACGGTGCTGCGAACAACATTTCGTTCACGATGCGGCTGGGCAATGCGGGCGCGGTCGATGCCGCCTTTGCTCGAGCGCACCATGTGACGAAGCTGTCGCTGTACAATAACCGGATCACTGCCGTCACGATGGAGCCGCGCGGCTGCATCGCCGATTACGACCCCGGCACCCGACGCTACACGCTCTATTCAAGCACGCAGAATGTTCATGGCGTGCGCCAAACCTTGGCGCACCACATCTTGCATGTCCCGGAAAGCCGCATCCGCGTTGTCGCCCGCGATGTTGGCGGCGGTTTTGGCATGAAGGGGAATGTCTACCCCGAAGAGGCGATCATGGTTTGGGCGGCGCGCCGCGTTGGCCGGCCGGTCAAGTGGATCCCGTCGCGCTCCGAGGCCTTGCTCGGCGATTATGACGGGCGCGACCAGAAGGTCAGCGCCGAGTTGGCGCTTGACGCAGAGGGCCGGTTCCTGGGCTTGCGCTGGACCGGCGCCCACAATGTCGGCGCCTATATCGAGGGCGCCGGCGCCATCCCGATCATCTTTTCGCTAAAGCTCGCCTCGACCGTCTACGACATCCCGGCGGTGTCGGTAACGAGTAGCCTGGTTTTTACCAACACCGCGCCGACCGTACCCTATCGCGGCGCCGGCCGGCCCGAGGCCGTCTATATCATGGAGCGTCTCGTCGATCGGGCGGCGCGCGAAATGGCGATCGACCCGGCCGAATTGCGCCGCAAGAACTTCATTCGCGCTGACAGTTTTCCCTATCAGACGCGGACCGGCTGGACCTACGACACCGGGAACTACGCCGCCGCATTGGCGAAGTGCCGGTCTTTGGCCGATTGGGACGGCTACGCCGCACGCCAGGCGCAAAGTAAGGCCGCCGGCAAATGTCGCGGGCATAGCGTCGTCTACTACGTCGACAATACCGGCGTGTTTAACGAGCGCATGGAATTGCGTTTCGACCCGTCCGGCGAGGTGACGATCCTTGCCGGCACTCTGTCGCACGGACAAGGGCACGAGACCACCTATGCCCAGATGGCCGCCGACTGGCTTGGCGTGCCTGAAGACAAAATTCATTTGGCCCAGGCCGACACCGACGAAATCGCGATCGGCCGCGGCACCTATGCCTCGCGCAGCATGATGATCGGCGGCAGTGCCTTGCGCGCCGCGGCTGACGATTTGATCGAGCGCGGCAAGCGTTTTGCCGCGCATTTTATGGAGGCCGATGCCGCCGACATCGCCTTTGCCGATGGCGCCTATACGATTTCAGGCACCGACCGCTCGATGCCGATCGAGCAAGTGGCGCAGATGTCGTTTATCCCGGTCGGCCTGCCCTCGGAACTCGGTGTCGGTCTGCAAGGGGCCGGCGCGTTCAACTCGGATCTGCCGAGTTTTCCTAATGGCTGCCATATCTGCGAGGTCGAGGTTGATCCTGAGACCGGTTTGGTCGAGATCGACCGCTACACGGTCGTCGACGATTGCGGCACGGTGATCAATCCGCTGCTGGCAAAGGGTCAGATCCAGGGCGGCGTCGCCCAGGGCGCCGGCCAAGCGTTGCTGGAAGACGTCGTCTATGACAGCGACGGCCAACTGGTGACCGGCACGCTGCAGGACTACGCCATCCCCCACGCCGACACCTTGCCGACGATTACGATCGATTTCAGCCCGGTCCCGAGCACGACCAATCCGCTCGGCGCCAAGGGGGTCGGCGAAGGCGGCACGGTCGCCTCGACCCCGACGGTGATGAACGCGATCCTCGACGCGCTCGCCCCGCTCGGCGTTCCCGATGTGCCGATGCCCGCCACATCCGAGCGCATCTGGCGCGCCATCCGGGCGGGAGCGCAGGGTTAACAATTCACGATGACTGGCGAGGTGATCGTGAAGCTGAAGATTACTCGATGATAATTGCTGACAATAACTCGTGCTAATTGCGCCAGAGCGGTCGTAGGTCACCTGATACTGCAGTCTCTTGCTAGGCGAAGGGGCATAACCCAGGATCAATGATCGTATTGGGGTGCAGTGAGTCTGACCGAAATCTCGTTGTAGTAGCGCGCCTTAGAAGCGAATAGACACGATCAAATTCAGTCGAATCGGGCAGTGCGGAACAGCGGCGCGCGGCCTGCCGTTGACGCGGTGGTCGCGGATATTCGAGCCGGCTGCGGCGCATCGGCGGCCTCCGTTCACGTCAGGAGCAAGCTCGATGTATATCCATAAAAAGGAATTGTTGCACCCGGTCGTCGTGACCCAGCCGAGCGCGTCATTCGCTCAGTTTCTCTTGGAGCAGTTTGGCGGCGCTACTGGGGAACTGTCCGCGGGTCTGCAATATTTTGTCCAGGCGCAGCATACCGACGATCCAAACCTGCGCGACATGCTGCTCGATATTTCCACTGAAGAATTTGGTCATCTGGAAATCGTCGCACATCTGATTGAGGCGCACACCAAGGGCAGTCAACAGGCGCAAGCCTACCAATCCACCCTGTTCTCAGTCCGTGGCAAGGGCGCCCATTTCCTCGACAGCCAGGGTGTCGAGTGGAGTGCCAAATACATTAATGAAGGGGCAAGCCCAGTGCGCGATTTACGCGCCGACATCGCCGCGGAGGGCGGGGCGCTGGCGACCTATGAGGCATTGCTCCCAAAAGCGCCCGACGAAGGCACCTTTCAGGCATTGCGCCATCTCGCGACGCGCGAAGTCGCGCACACCAAAATGTTTATGATCGCGCTGCAATCGATGAACAAACTGGACGAGCCCCTTTTTGGCAACCTGCAGCCCGACAATACTGTTGATCTTTACTTCAACTTGTCGTCGGACGGCACCGCCAACGAGCGCGGCCCGTGGAACGAGGAGCCGGCATTCCGTTATGTCGCCGACCCGCTGGCGCAATTGCAGGGCCAGAGCGGGTCGAGCAGTGGCTCCTCCTTCGGTCAGGGCTCGCGCGGCCGCTGATGGGTTCAATGGGCGGCCATTCCATGAATAGGGGTGGCCGCCCCGTGGAAATTAGTTTGGCCATGGAGAGCAGCGATGCTTTCGACAGAAGTTGATCGTCGAAATGTATTAAAGACCGCCGGCATTGGCGGAATTACGGCAATAACCGGGGTGCAGCTGTCTCCAGCGCTCGCGGCAGTGACCCAACAGCGTGGAAGCGAGCGCCTTGCCAGTCTCGCCGCTTGGGTACGTGTGCGAGGCGACGGCAGCGCTGTGATCACGCTGGCATCATCAAAGCTCGCCGAGGGTTTGGAAGTCGTCTGGCAGCCTGCCTTCTCGCACACCGAGCCGTCAGTGACGGCTAAAACCGCCTCCTCGTGGGCAGCCCGGCAAGCGGCTTACGACACCGCCCGCGCGCTTCTCGTCAGTTTGGCGGCGCGGAATTGGGAGGTCGACACCCGCGAATGCCGCCTGCAAGAAAGCCGGGTTGTGCATGAAAAAAGCGGGCGTTCGATCGGTTACCTGATCTGGGCCGATGTTGGATGATCCGGTGTCCGGGTGCTGACAAACGCAGCCGGTCCACCGCTGACAGAGACGCAAGCTCCCGCCGGGGAGATCTCTACGCTTTTATAAACGTCGTCTTAGCGGCCGCGGATTTCTCGGCCCCTTTCTTCTTTTGCTTTGGTTTTTTGGCTTCCTTGCTCGAGCGCTTCTGTTCCTTGTTGGCCATCGCAACCTCCCTTTCTGTGTGTCAGAATATGAGCCGGATGCAAGCCGATGCAACAGCAGGATAATTGGCGCGCTATCGCGTGGGCTTCCAGCGCTTGGCTTGGACTGCAGCATCGGGAGCGGCGGCAATCGTCGCAAGCTGCGCTTCCAATTCCGGGCTCGGCCAAACCGCGCCGACGGCTTTCTCATACGAGCGGCAGGCCTGCAGAACCGCAAGATCATCATAGAGCGGCCCCACGACCTGCAGCCCGACCGGCAGCCCGTCCACAAAGCCGCACGGGATCGAGGCAGCCGGATTCTTTGTCAGGTTGAAAGGCGGCGTGTACGGCATCCAGTCTGGAAAATTGTTTGGGTTGGGTAAGTCGTCGTCACGTGGATCGGCATAGGCAGCCGGGATCGGCATCGTCGGCGACAACAGTAGGTCGTAACGATCGAAAAACAGCCGCAATGTCTGCCCGAGCGCTGCCCGCCGCGTCACCGCTTCGACATACTCCTCCTGCGTCACCGTTTCGCCGCGCCGGCAGAGATCGACGAGCCCTGGATCCATAACTGCTGGCGCCTCCGGCGGTAAGCCGCGCAGCAGGCCCCAAAACGCCGCGAACGCCAGCGTCTCGAAAATCCCCTTTGGCGGTTCCGGGAACGGGTCGGCAGGCTCGACCACCGCACCGAGGCCGCGGAAGACCTCGGCCGCGCGCTCGATCGCGGCTCGCACCTGCGGTTCCGGCTCGGCCAGGCCGAGGGTCATCGACAGCGCTACCCGTTTGCCCTTGAGCGAACCTTCTTGCAGGCGCTCGCGATGGGCGACGCCGTCATCGGGAAAACTGTGCCAGTCGCGGGAATCCGGCCCTTTGATGGCATCGAGCATCAATGCCGCGTCTTCGACGGTGCGCGCCATCGGCCCGACATGAGCGACATCGCCAAAGGCGGAGGGGGGATAGACCGCGACCCGGCCAAAGCTCGGTTTCAGCCCGAAGATGCCGGAGAATGCTGCGGGGATGCGGATCGAACCACCCGCATCGGTGCCGACCGCGAGCGGACAGATACCGGCCAATACCGCTGCGGCGCTGCCGCCGCTGCTGCCGCCCGGGGTGCGTTCGAGGTCCCATGGATTGCGGGTGACGCCCGACAGCGGTGAGTTGGTCAGCGGCTTCCAGCCGAATTCGGGTGTTGTCGTCTTGCCGAACAGCACAGCACCATGCGCCCGCAGGCGTTCGGTCACCGGCGAATCCTCATTCCAGGCCTGGTTCGGGTCGATCGTGCGCGAGCCGACCAGCCGCGGCCATCCCGTCGTCAACACGGTATCCTTGATCGCCACCGGCACGCCATCGAGCAGACCAAGCGGCTCGCCCCTGCGCCAGCGCACCTCGGAGGCGCGGGCCTGCGCCATCGCGGCCTCCGGGTCGTACAGCACAAAGGCATTGAGGGCGGCCTCAAAGCGTTCGAGCCGACGCAGCGTTTCGGCCAGCACCTCGACCGGCGACAATTTCTTGTCGCGGTAGAGCGCGATCAACTCGGTCGCGGGCAAAAAGGCGATGTCGTCGATCATGCGGTCTCCTCGCAGGCGGCCGAGCGGTGCGGGACACGACTGGCTTCAATCGGCTAGCTAGTCGGACGTCCTATCCGATCTTCCCGCGATCGCATGCGAACAATCAAGGTCGCGATTGCGTTTAATATTGGCGACGCCGGAAGCCGGGAGCGCCCGCTCGCCGCGCAACCGCCGCAGTTTCGCACCAGCGCAGTGCGAAAGGTTTTTGCTGCCGCGGGACGGTTCCGGAAATGTTTCCAGATCCCTGGCTTTTGACGTTCTTGGTGTTCGCCGTGCTGGTGGCGCTTGGCTCGAGCTCCGGCCTGATCAATGAGCGTTTGTGGATTTCAGAGCCGCTCGTCTGCGCGCTGGTCGGAGTAGCACTCGGGCCCGTCGGGCTGGGCCTGGTGCATATCAATCCCGGCAAAGACCCAGCTTCGGCGGCTGTGCTGTCGGAAACCGCCCGCGTCACCCTGGCAATCGCCGTCGCAGGCGCCGCCATCCGGCTGCCGCGCGGCTGGCTCCGAGCGCATTGGCGCGGCCTCGCCGCAGCACTCGGCCCGGGCATGGTGTTGATGTGGGGTGCTGGCGCACTGGTCGCCGTTACCGTGCTCGGCGCCCCGCTATTGACGGCGCTGCTGATCGCGGCCGCGGTAGCGCCGACCGACCCGGTGCTGTCGGCCCCGCTGCTGACGGGGCGGCTGGCGAGCCAGGCGGTGCCGGAAGATCTCCGACACGGTCTTACCGCCGAGAGCGGGGTCAATGACGGCCTCGCGCTGCCGCTCGTCATGCTTCCGGTGTTGCTGCTTAGCCATCGGCCGGACGCGGCATGGACCGAGTGGCTGGGCCACGTCCTGCTTTATGAGATTGGTTGCGGCATCGTTGTCGGCGCGATCGGTGGTTGGCTCACCTGCCGACTATTGCAGTGGGCCAAAAGCCGTCCGGATTCTCAACGTGCCTCGCTGCTCACCGCGGTTATCGCGCTAGCCCTGATGGTGCTCGCCGGTGCAAGGCTGCTGGATAGCGACGGTGTGCTGGCGGCCTTTGTCGCCGGCGCCGTCTTAAACCAGGGCAACTGGGACAACGAAATCGAACAGCAGAGCGAACGCTTCAACGAAGCGCTCGCGCGCTTTTTCGATTTGCCGATCATGATCTTATTTGGCGCGGTCCTGCCTTGGCACGATTGGACGGCTCTCGGTTGGCGCGGAGTTGGATTCGCGCTGGCGATATTGCTGCTGCGTCGCCCTCCGGTATGGCTGCTGCTCGGGCGGTTGATGCCTTGGACCCGAGATATTCGCGAGGCCTTGTTCGCCGGCTGGTTTGGGCCGATCGGCGCGGCGGCTCTGTTTTACGCGATGCTGATTCAGGATCAGACCGGATTGACGACAATTTGGCCGGCGGTGAGCCTCGTGGTTGCAGCCTCCGTACTGGCCCATGGCGCCACCGGGACGCCGCTGACCTGGATCTTCGGCCGGGCGCGATCCGGCTCGTTGCAACTGCACGACCCGCAGCCGGCGGACAATGAGCCGCAGACGGCTGACCAAGGCGGGGTGGATCGCGAATCCGTTACGTACCCGCCGACCTGAAATTGGAATGTCAGTTCGCAGCGACAACGTTGATCAAGGGCTCGCCGCGCACGAAACGGTTCAAATTATCGGCGACCTCATCCCACCGGCGACGGACCATTCCGCTGGTCCACCCGGAATTGTGCGGCGTCACAATGACGTTCGGCAATTCATGAAACGGATGTCGCGAGCCGCGGCGGTTGGGCTCGGCAGCGTTCGGGTATTGCCACCAGACGTCAATTGCCGCTCCGGCGATTTTTCGGTCGCGCAGCGCCGCATAGAGCGCATCCTCATCGACCACCTGCCCGCGGGCGATATTGATCAGAAATGCCGTGGGCTTCATCAGCGACAGCCGGCGCGCGTCGATCAGTCCCGTCGTCTCCGGGCCGAGCGCGGTGCACAAGGCGAGCGTGTCGCATTGCGGCAATAGCTGGTCGAGTTCGGCCAGCGGATAAACGCGCTCCACCCCGGCCTCGGCCGCGCGCGGCGAACGATTGGCGGCGAGGATATGACAGCCGAATGGTGCTGCGCGCCGTGCGACCTCGCGCCCGACCCGGCCGTAACCGACGATACCCAGGGTCGAACCGCGCACTTCGCCATGCGGCGGACCGCCCTCGACCCAGCTTGTCCGCCACGAGCCGCGATCGCGAAACTCGCCGGCGATTTCGAGCAGGCGATGATGCAGCGCCAGCATGGTCATGACGACATATTCTGCGATCGCCGTCTCGTGGCCGAACGCGTTGCACACGGTGACGCCGGAAGGAAGAACACCGAGGTCGAATAGATCGACCCCGGTCGCCACCGATTGCACGAGCCGCACGTTTGGCGCCGTCCCGTACTCTCGTCGCCAATGATTGCTGACGAGAATGTCGGCTTTGGCCGCCGCGATGGGCAAGCGGTCGCGATCGATCGGGTCGTCCAGGATCTCGACCTCGAGCGAGTCGGGCAGCTGTGCCTTTATTCCTTCAGCGGTATCGGCAGCAACCCTGCCGAGAAACAGCGCCCTCACGAGCCTGCCCTATGCTCGAGACTGCGCAGGGTAAGTTGGTGCAGTATCGTAGTGGATAAATTGGCTGCGGCCGGGCGTTCTGGCGACCTGCACGTCCACAAACCTGCGTAGCCGAAAAGGCTAATCTGCTGGATGATCCGTGGGATCAGGGTCCATCCCCGATTTGCCTGAGTAAATCCCGTTTTCATTTCCACTCTTTTGCGATTCTGCCGTCTAGGGTTGCTCGTGGTAAGGAATCTCCTTACATTCCTGTCGCCACAATAGCAGCGGGGCAGGCATGATTACCAGCAAGCTGACGAGCAAGGCGCAGACTACGATTCCGGGGCCGGTACGAAGCGCCCTTCGTCTTCGGGAGGGGGATGAACTTGTCTATATTATCGATGGCGACCGCGTATTCTTGAAGAAGGCCGATCGCGGAGCGATCGACGAACCTTTCGCTAGCTTTGCCGAGTGGGCTTCCGAGGCGGACGAACAAGCCTATGCCGGCCTTTGAACCCTGGGATATCGTCAAGGTGCCGTTTCCGTATACCGACCGTCCGGTTCGGCAACGCCGGCCTGCTCTGGTTATCGTTGCCGGGGACTTGCAAGCAAGACACGGACTATTGTGGTTGGCAATGATTACCAGTGCCGCGCACAAGGGCTGGTCGGGCGACGTTTCCATTTCGGATCGAGATGTTGCCGGATTACCAGCTCCCTCGATTGTCCGGCCGGCGAAAATCGCCACGATCGATGCGCATGATGCCGACAAGCTGGGAGCCTTGCCCGAACCTGATCGCGAGGCAGTGTGGAATTACCTACGAGAGCGGCTTAGCCAACTCGGTTGAGGGATCAGTCAGCGCTCTGCAGATGTCGAGTGACTGACCCGATCCCCGCGGCCGAGTTCGCTCAGCCCAACAGAGCGGCTTAGCAGATCGTTCGGGTCAGGCGCGGCGAGTGGCGAAATCGATGCGCGGGTCGATCAGCATGTATGTCAGATCACTGACCAGCTTCAGCAGCAGGCCGATCAGGGTATACACATAAAGCGTGCCAAACATGATCGGGTAGTCGCGGTTGATTGCCGCCTCAAAGCCCAGCAAGCCGAGTCCGTCGAGCGAAAAGATCACTTCGATCAGCAACGACCCGGTAAACAGAATCCCGACCAGCGCCGCCGGGAAGCCGGCGACAACCAACAGCATCGCGTTGCGAAAAATATGCCCGTAGAGGACGCGGTGCTCGGTCAATCCCTTGGCGCGCGCGGTCAAGACATATTGCTTGTTGATCTCGTCGAGAAAGCAATTCTTGGTCAGCATCGTCAGGGTGGCGAAGCCCGAGATCACCAAGGCCGTGATCGGCAGGGCGATGTGCCAGAAATAATCGGCGATCCGCATCGGCCATGACAGCGAGGCCCAATTGTCGCTGACCAAACCGCGCAAGGGAAAGATCGAGAGGTAGCTACCGCCGGCAAACAGCACGATCAGCAAGACCGCGAACAGAAAACTCGGCACCGCATAGCCGACGATAATGACCGCGCTGCTCCACACATCGAAGCGGCTGCCGTCGCGCACCGCTTTTCTAATGCCGAGCGGGATCGAGACGAGATAGGTGATCAAAGTCGTCCACAGCCCGATCGAGATCGATACCGGCAATTTGGACTTGATCAGGTCGACAACGCGCTGGTCACGAAAGAAGCTCTTGCCAAAATTAAACGTCAGGTAATTGCGCATCATCAGCGCAAACCGGGTCAGCGGCGGCTTGTCGAAGCCATATTGCTTCTCGAGTTCTTTGATCAGAGCCGGATCGATGCCGCGCGCACCGCGATAGCGCGAGTTGACGGCGGCGCTCGCGGCGGAGGGCATCTTGATCTCGCCGGTGCCGCCGCTGACGCGCTCGGTGGCGCTCACGCCTTCGCCTTTGAGCTTGGCGATCATCTGTTGGACCGGCCCGCCGGGGGCGGCCTGCACGATGACGAAGTTCACCACCATGATCGCAAACAGCGTCGGGATGATCAGCAATATCCGCCGCAGCGCATAGGCGATCATGGGATCATGGACCGTGCCGCAAAAACCCGCGCGCTCCCTTACCCACCCAGCCGTCGTGCTGGAGCTCCGCTCTCCCGCAGTGTGGGAGAGGGTGCCGAGTGCAGTCAGGCGGGTGAGCGGTAGCGGCGTCACTGTTTGACCGCCTCGGTGCCCTTTTTGGCTTCGACCGATTTTTCGGCGTTGGGATCGACCCACCAGGTATCGAGGCCGACAGCGTATTTGGGCGATACCGCGGGGCGGCGGAACTTGTCCCAATAGGCAATTCGGAAGGCCGACAGGTGGTATTGCGGGATCAAATAGTACCCGTACTGCAATACTCGATCGAGAGCCCGCGTATGGGCAACGAGACTAGGCCGGTCGGGCGACTGGATCAGCTCTTGGACAAGCTCATCGACGGCTTTGTTCTTGATCCCGAGAACATTGCGGCTGCCTTGCTCGTCGGCGGCCTGCGAACCCCAATATTCGCGCTGCTCGTTGCCGGGCGATAGCGACTCGGGAAAGAGCACAATCGTCATGTCGTAATCGAATGTCTCCATCCGTCTTTCGTACTGCGCGGTATCGACGGTTCGTACCCGCGCGGTAATACCCATCCGCTTGAGATTGTCGGCAAAGGGCAGCGCAATCCGTTCGAATTGCGGGTTGTCGAGCAGGATCTCGAACTCGAACGGCTGACCGGTTTTGGCGTTGACCAGCTTCTCGTCCTTAAAGGTCCAGCCGGCCTCCATCAGCAGCTTCAGCGCCTTTCTCAGCCCGTCGCGGATATTGCCGGAGCCGTCGTATTTCGGCGGATCGTATTCGGTTGTGAATACCGCATCCGGGATCTGCCCGCGAAATTTGTCGAGAATTTGCAGCTCTGGCCCTTGCGGCACCCCGGTTGCGGCGAGTTCGGAATTATCGAAATAACTCCGCGTGCGGGTATAGGCGCCGTAGAACAAATTCTTGTTCGACCATTCGAAATCAAAAGCATAGGCGAGCGCCTCGCGCACCCGCGGGTCCTGGAAGAGCGGCCGCCGTAAGTTATACCCAAATCCTTGCATGCCGCTCGGCAATCCGCTGGGGATCTGTTCCTTTTTGATCAAATGATTGCGAAGCGCCGGCGAGTCGTAGCCAGTCGCCCAGTCCTTTGACGAGTTTTCGAGCCGCACATCGTACTGACCGGCCTTGAATGCTTCGAGTGCGATCGTCGCGTCGCGATAATAGTCGTAGCGGATCGTGTCGACGTTATAGCGGCCCTTGTTGACCGGCAGATCCGCACCCCAGTAATCCTTGACCCGGCTGTAAGTAATCGAGCGGCCGGGGTCGAGCGACTCGATCTTGTACGGCCCGCTGCCGAGAGGCGGGGTCAACGTCGTCTTGGCGAAATCGCGGCCTGACCAATATGCTTTCGACAACACCGGCATCTGCCCGAGGATCTGCGGTAATTCGCGGTTCTTTGCGGATTTGAAATAAAAGCGGACACCGCGATCCCCTTCCTGTTCGACCTTGGTCACATCGCCATAATATTCGCGATAGGAAGGCAATCCTTTCTTCTGCAAGGTCTCGAATGTCCAGATCACGTCGGCAGGCGTCATCGGCGTGCCGTCATGAAACCGAGCTTCGTTGCGCAAGGTGTACAGCACGGACAATTTGTCCGGGGCGAGATCGATCGTTTTCGCAACCAAGCCGTATTCGCTCGCCGGCTCGTCTTGCGACGAGGCCGACAAGGTATCGAATATCAAGCTGATGCCGGCCGCCGGTACTCCGTTGATGACAAACGGGTTGAGCGTGTCGTAGGTCCCGATTGCCGAGTACCGCATCGTACCGCCCTTTGGCGCCTGCGGATTGGTGTAGTCGAAATGAGTAAAGCCCGGCTGGTATTTGAGATCGCCGAACAGCGACATGCCCTCGCTCGGCGCCGCCTGGGCGCCGCCGGCCACCAGCAGCAAAAGCAACGCCGCCGTGACCGCCGATACTTTACCCATACCCTTGTCCCTTTGACCCTAGAGCCGTTCAGCCTTTGATGATCGCCAGCGCCTCTGCGTGTGCACGCCGATCGCCGGCGACGAGCACGCGACCGTCAGAAGCGAGGCCCAGCTTTTCTCCGCGCCAGTCGGTGGCGATGCCGCCCGCTCCTTCGACGATCGGGATAACCGCGCAGAAATCGTAAGGCTTGAGACTGGCTTCAAGCACGAGATCGATGAAACCCGCCGCCAGCAACCCATAAGCATAACAATCGGCGCCAAAGCGGGTCAGTTTGGCCGCGGCAGAGACGCGAGCAAAGCCGTCTGCATCGGTCCCGCGAAACATATCGGGTGTGGTCGCAAACAGCGTGGCGGCGCCGAGTTCGGGGCAAGCGCGGCAATGGATCGGCGCCCTGTTTAGCGTGCTCTGCCGCCCGACGCCGCCGAGCCAACGCTCGCCAAGGATCGGTTGGTCGATCACGCCGAGAATCGGGGTTCCTCGATGGGTCAGCGCAATCAAAGTGCCAAACAATGGCACGCCGCTGATAAAGGATTTGGTGCCGTCGATTGGATCGAGAACCCAGACGAACTCGGCATCTTCGCGCGCTCGGCCGAATTCCTCGCCGACGATGCCATGATTAGGGAAGCGCTGCTCGATCAGTTCGCGCATTGCCTGCTCGGCGGCGCGGTCGGCGGCGGTCACCGGCGTCTGGTCGGGCTTGTCGTCGATCGCCAGCGCGGTGCGAAAGTATGGCCGGATCGCCGCACCGGCGGCGTCGGCCAAATCCGATGCCAGAGCCAAATAGGCGTCTAGGTCGAGCAGCGGGGCGTCCCTGAGTAACAGGCTACTTCAAGCTCTGCAGATAGGCGATGACGTCGGCCCGCTCCTGCGGCTTCGGTATTCCGGCAAAGCTCATTTTTGTCCCGGCAGCAAATTGCTGCGGATTATTGAGCCACTGGTTGAGCGTTTCGGGGTCCCATTTCTGGCCCTTATGCGCCTCCAGCGCCGAGGAAAACGCGTATCCGCCACGGTCTTCGGCGATCGGTCCGCCGACTACGTCCCACAAATTGGGTCCGATCTTGTTTGGGCCGCCCTTGGTAAAGCTGTGGCATACCTGACAGACTTTGGTGTCCTCCTCACCTTTTTTCACATCGGCTTTGGCGAGGAGCGGCGCAATCGGTTCGAGTTTCGGTGCGGCCGCCTGCTCGGCCGGAGCGGGGCTTGCCGGCGCACCGGCAACGAGAAACACCGGCTTTTCGAGCGGCTTTGGCTGAACCAGCATTGTCGACAAAATCCCGGCGACCATCGCGACGATCAGCGCGGTCAGCACCGAGGCAATGACCTTATTCCACTCGAAGGACGACATCAGTTATCCATCCCACCGTGCCGGGTGCGGCAGGAAATTGCATTCCCCCCGAAAACTGGCCAGCAATATCACGCTTCCCGCGCTACAACGAACCGGGCATGTTGTCGCTGCCGCACCCGAGATCCGCCGCTGCTCAACCCTTATGTCATTGCCGCACGATCCGATCATCCTGATCCCGGCCCGGCTTGCCGCGACCCGGCTGCCCGGCAAGCCGCTCGCCGACATCGCGGGAACGCCGATGATCGTCCATGTCTGGCGGCGTGCGGTGATGGCCGAAGCTGGGCCTGTCGTCGTCGCTTGCGGCGATGCCGAGATTGCCTCGGTCATCGAAAGCGCGGGCGGCCGCGCGGTGCTGACCGATCCGCAATTGCCGACCGGCTCCGATCGCATCCATCAGGCGATCATGCGCCTCGACCCGCAACGCCGGCACGATGCGGTCGTCAACGTGCAGGGTGATCTCCCGATGCTCGACCCCGCCGCGATCCACAAAGCGCTTGCCGGACTGGCCGACCCGGAAACCGATATCGCGACCCTGGCAGCGATCATCGAGGAGCCCGCCGCGCTCGCCGACACCAGCGTCAACAAGGTTGTCGCCGGTTTCGCCGATCCAACACAGCCGGCGCGCGCTTTGTATTTCAGCAAGGCGGTCGTGCCATGGGGCGACGGGCCGCATTACGAACACATCGGGCTGTACGCGTATCGCCGCGCCGCGTTGGAGCGGTTTGTCACTCTGCCCCGCGGCGTACTTGAACAGCGCGAGCGGCTTGAACAATTGCGCGCGCTCGAAGCCGGCATGCGAATCTCGGTAAGCCTGATCGAGGCGAGCCGCCTTGGCGTACAGGTCGATACGCCGGCTGATCTCGACCGTGCCCGCCGACTGATGCGACAACAGCACTGAAATCATGGCTGAACCAAATCTCGAAATTGCCGACCCCGAGCACACAATCGCGTTTCAAGGCATGTTCGGGGCCTATTCCGATCTCGCCTGCCGGCACGTTTTCCCGGATATGACGACGTTGCCGTGCAACCAATTTGAGGATGCGTTTGCCGCAGTGCGCGACGGACAGGCGCGGTTGGCGATGATCCCGATCGAAAATTCGGTGGCCGGCCGCGTGGCCGACATCCACCATCTGATGCCCGATTCGGGATTACACATCATCGCCGAGCACTACCAGCCGGTACACCACCACCTGTTGGCGCTCCCCGGCGCGAGCCTCGCCAAAATCCGCATCGTCAAGAGCCACGTGCAGGCGCTATCGCAATGCCGCAAGCTGATCCGCGCGCTCGGGTTTGAGCCGATCGTCGCCGCCGATACTGCCGGGTCTGCGGCCGAAATCGCCGCCCGCGGTGATCCGACCGTAGCGGCGATCGCTTCCGAGCTCGCTGGCAAGATCTACGGTCTGGTCTCGCTAAAAGAGAACATCGAAGACGCCGGGCACAATACGACCCGCTTTCTGATCATGTCGCGCGACGCAGCGCAGCCGCGGCTGGGGACGCCGACGGTCACGACCTTTCTATTTCGCGTGCGCAACGTGCCGGCGGCTCTTTATAAGGCGCTGGGCGGATTTGCGACGAATGGCGTCAATATGACCAAGCTCGAAAGCTATATGGTCGGCGGCGCCTTTACCGCGACGCAATTCTACGCCGATGTCGAGGCGCATCCTGAGGATCGCCCGCTGGCCCTGGCGCTCGAAGAACTCGCCTTTTTCTCGCGCGAACTGAAGATCCTCGGCGTCTATCCGGCCCACCCGTCGCGCATTGCTGCCTCCGCCGGTGCGGAATAAATCACGCCTTGGGAAAGTCTCAAGCTTGGGAAGGGCTCGGCTTGGGCTCGGGACAGTCAAGGATCGACAAGTCAGGGAGACAGAGATGACCAATTCGATCAAGGCGGCGAGCGGCGGGATTTTGGCCGCTGCGGTATTGGGTATCGGTATGGCGCTGACGGCGCCGGCCTTCGCCGATGGTGGCGGTGGCGGAAGTGACAGCACCCCCAGCACGCGGACGTGCAGCAAAGGTGAGGTCTGGGACAGCCGCAGTCAGAAATGCGTAAAGGCCGAAAACGGCGTCTTGCCGGACAAGAACTTCGCCGACAACGCCTACGCCCTGGCCAAAGCCGGGCGCTACGCCGAAGCGCTGGCGGTGCTGAACATGATGAAGGACCCGAACACCGCCGTGGCGCTCAATTATCGCGGCTATGCGACGCGAAGAATGGGCCGAGTCGACGAGGGGATCAGCTATTATCTAAAATCCGTTGCGCTCGATCCGAACTATTCGCAGGTGCGCGAATATTTGGGCGAGGCTTATGTGATCAAGGGCGATATCCCGCGCGCCGAGGAACAGCTGCACGCGATCAAAAAGATCTGCGGCGGCACCACATGTGAGGAATATCAAAACCTAGCGGTGTTTATTGCCGATCCTGCAAAGTTGTAAGTGGGATCAGCAAGGCGACAGCGGCTGCACCCGCCCAATGACGGGCCGGCCGCGGTCCGGCTTGGCGTGACCGGCATCATCGGCGCTGATGGGCTGTCGCCATACGACGCGAATTCGATCCGCCCGATTAACGGTAAAAGCATAATCGGAACCTCCTGGTTCGCCCCTCTGTTGGGAGACTAAGCCGCGCCACGGCTACGGCTTTTCACTCAACACGGGGATGCCAGATGTTCTATCACGACAAAAAGTTGATGTTTGATGTCAAAGTCGATGGGCCGGATCCGCAATTTGCCCAGATGTTGCTCGAGCAGTTCGGCGGCGCCACTGGCGAATTAAGCGCGGCGCTGACCTATTGGACTCAGTCGTTTCATGTCGAGGACAAGGCGGTCCGCGACATGCTGCATGACATCGCGATCGAAGAATTCAGCCACCTGGAAATGGTTGGCCGGATGATCGAGCAGCATACCGAGAAGGGCACCGGTGCGGCTAAGGATGCCGCCCACAAGAGCACGCTCTTTGCGGTTCGTGGCATCGGACCGCATCTCGTCGACAGCCAAGGGCAGGCCTGGACCGCGGCTTATGTCAACGAAGGCGGCAATGTGATCCGCGATCTGCGCGCCGACATCGCTGCCGAGGCGGGCGCTCGCCAGACCTATGAGGCGCTGATCAAACTAGCGCCGGACGACGGCAGCAGGAAGGCGCTGACATTCCTGCTCACGCGCGAGATTTCGCACACCCAAATGTTTATGAAGGCGCTCGAAACCTACGGCAAGCTGACCGATCCATTGTTCGGCAACGTCAAGCCGGACGAGACCGTTGATCTTTATTTCAATCTGTCCAAGGACGGCCCGATGGATCTACGCGGTCCGTGGAACTCCGAACCCGCATTCCGCTACGTCGATCAACCGGAACCGCAGGGCCAACTGCCGCAGGAGGTCAACAATCCGGATGATGAGCGTCGCGGACCTGGCGTCACCCATCCCCACGAGCGGGTATCGGGCGCAACCGCGCAAGGCGTGCATCCCGCTGGCCAACACGCCGATCCCAGCCGCAACGCCACAGAACGCAATCCCGTGAGGTAGTCGTGTTTGTGCGGGGGCCTGCTCGTTCTGGGCATGGCCCTCGCGCATTCCGCTCCGACGATCGGACGACCCCCTGTTACATTACATTATCGGCGGATGCTTTTGGTCTGTCCCCGCCGCACGCTCCCAGGCGCGGGCGACCTGGAACAGTATCGCCTCACCGAAGTAGCGACCAACAAACTGGACCGATAACGGCAGGCCACTCGTCGAGAGACCGGCCATCATCGCCAGCGCCGGGTGCCCGGTGACGTTAAACGGTGTACGCGCTTGCCGCGGATAGGTCCGATCGACGTCATCGGGCTTGTCGATGCGGCAGGGCGGGTCCATTGCACTAGCGCACAACAGAACGTCGACATCGCGCAAAGCGTCTTCGACTGCAGCGATCATTTCGCGCCGCCGCCGCGCCGCCTCGACGTAGTCTCCCGCACTCAGGAACGCCCCGGCCATCAGCCGCTGGCGAGCGAGTTGGCCGTAATCGCCGGGTCGTTCGCGCAGCCACGGGCCGTGGATCGCCCACGCCTCGCTTTGCAGGATTACGCGATTGACGGCGCCGAACTCGCCGAGTGTCGGCAAGCGGATATCGCGGATTTCGGCGCCAAGCTGTCGCAAAGTGCGGGCGACTTCTTCCAATCCGGCCGCAACCTCGCTATTGGCCGGGAGATCGATTTCATGGAAATGGCGAATAAATCCGATGCGCAATCCGCGCACGCCCTTTTCGAGCCCCGATCGATAGTGACCGGCGGGCGCCGCAGCGCTGCCCGGATCGAGCGGGTCGTGACCGGCAATAACCTCGAGCATCAGCGCGTTGTCCTCGACAGTACGGGTCAGCGGGCCGACATGGTCGAGGGTAAATGAAAGCGGAAAGACACCGCGGCGCGAGACGAGACCATAGGTCGGCTTGAGCCCGACAATGCCGCAGGCGCTTGCCGGGTTGCGCACGCTCCCGCCGGTGTCGCTGCCCAAGGCCATCGCAAACAAGCCCGCCGCAACACCCGCACCGGAGCCCGAGGACGAGCCGCCGGGGTGATGATCTGTATTCCACGGATTGCGGGCGGGCGGCCATGGGAGGTCGAAACTCGGGCCACCAATCGCGAACTCGTGCGTCGACAGCTTTCCCAGCACGATCGCGCCGGCGCCGCGAAGCCGTGAAACGCACACCGCGTCGGCAGTCGCAACATTATCGATCAGCACCTTGGAATGGCAGGTCGTGGGCAGGCCAGCGACATCGATGATGTCTTTGATGCCGACCGGGACGCCGTGCAGCGGCCCCCGCAGATGGCCGGCATCGAGTTCGGCTTCGGCGGCCTTGGCGGCAGCCATCGCCGCATCGGCATCGAGGCGGATGAAGACGTTAAGCTTTGGATCGAGCCGCTCGATGCGCTCGAGCAGCGCGCCCGTGAGTTCAACCGGCGAGATTTCGCGAGTGGCAATGGCCCGCGCCGCCTCCGCCGCCGTCAGCCAGTGCAGGTCGGTCATAAGCCGGTCCCGACGCGCATCGGCGGCCACGGTTCAGCGCGGGGATCGGTCGGCGCCTTCAGCTTCGCCGCAGCACTGCTCGCCTGCTCGGCGGCAGCGGCAACATCCTCGGGGAATTCCGCCAACGCCTTGTCCAGCCCCGCTCGCCGCGCCAGTAATTCCGTCATTGCCTTGTCCATGATGCCCACCCCTTCAGGCCGATCGGTGTAGCTGAAACTGAAACTCGGCCGGAACTCAACCGACGTGCAGAACCGCCTTACCGCTAAACTCACGATCGATAAGCCGGCGGGCCACCGTGTCGATCTCGCTCCACGGCGCCTCGACGGCAATCTGCGGCCGCAGCTTCTTGGCGGCGATCAGATCGGCCAGCAATGCCAAGCCGATGCCGGCGCGCTCGACACTCATCAATTCGTGAAACAGGGTGAGCCCGTAGAGCCGCGCTCCACCCGTCGCGAAAAAATCGCGGCTTGCGATCGTCGCCTCCGGGGCATCGGATACCCCGAATGTCACGCAAGTGCCGCCCGGCTGCAGCATACCGAGGGCTGCCGCAAGGGCGGCGCCGCCGAGCGAGTCGAGTATCAGCCAAAACGGCCCGTGAGGTTTGGCGGCGGCGAGTTCGCGCCCGAGCACTACGCGTTCGCCGCACCATTCGGCGACGGCGGCGCGATATTCCTCGCGCCGGACATGACCCCAGACTTGGGCGCCGGCCGCTGCGGCGAGCTGGCAAGCGAGATGCCCAACCCCACCCGACGCGCCATCGACCAGCACCTTGCGCCCGAGCAACAAGCCACCCTGGCGCAGCGCATGCAATGCCGTGAGGCCGGCGACCGGCAATGTCGCGGCCTCGGCGTCGCTGACCGCGTCTGGCAACGCAGCGACCGCATGGGTTCGGCAGTTGACCCGCTCGGCCCAGGCGCCGGACGGCAGAATGCCGACGACACGGGTACCAGGTCGGGGTCCGCTGCCATCCGCCGCCGCGCTCTCGGTCAACCCGACAAAATCCCAACCGGGCCGCCATCCCGGCTCAGCCTGTTGCACCGCACGCCGCGTTTCGCCGCGGTTGAGCGAGATCGCGGTCACCCGGACGGCTATCTCGTCGCGGTCGGGATCGCGCAGTTCGACCGGTTTGATGGCCAGCCGACCGGGCGCCGAAGGGTCAACGACAACCGCACGGACCTGTCGAGGCATCAGCATTCTCCCGTGTCAGCCACGATCTTATTAAATGCCGATTTGCACAGGAGCGGGGAGGGTTTTTGTTGGTGGGCGCAGTCGATCTGCGCCAGGCGCTGCCATCCGCAGCGCTATGCGAAGATGCTTGCCGCGCATCTGTGCGCGCCTCCACCGCCGCGTTGGCCGTTAAGCGTTGGCGAGCGACCGAAATGGCGGGGCTGGGCTGTGCTCGATTATTATCTGCTATTCAGAACAATGCCGCCCGGGACTGCCGCTGCTGGCAAGCACTGGCTGTCCCGGGCGGAACGGAGTAACGCGGTCGAAGGATGGGACGCGTGGTCCCAGCCCTGATTACTCCGCCATTTCGGCCATCAATTCCTGCTTGCGCTGACCAAGCTCCTGGCCGAGCGCTCCGGTGTCCATGCCGGCGGAAGTCAGCTCCGGGAAAAGCTCCTCTTCCTCTTCTTGAATGTGCCGTTTGACCATTTCCTCGAGCACCCGGATCCTGGCGTCGAACAAATTATCGCCCGGCTCCATTTCTTCGATTTCTTCGATCAGGTGCTTTACGCTCGCATGCTCGACGATTGCCTCATCGATCAGGTCGTTATCTTTGGTGGCCTCCCGGGCGCGCGGATAGAAGATCTCTTCCTCGATTTCCGCATGCACGGTCAACTCACGGCAGATCTGCTTGGCGAGCTGTCCACGGCGGTCGTCGTCTCCCTCCGCCTCATCGTATTCGTCAAATAACTCTTCTACTTTGCGATGGTCCTCCTCCAACATTTCGAGCGCATCCTTGGAAGGCACGGAAGCCCTCGAAGAGTTCTCGTTCTTCTTTCGCTTGTTCTCTGCTGGCTGGCGCGTTTTGCGCGCGGCCTTAGTGCTTGCTTTGGTCGCCACTTTTGATTCCCTACGTTCGGTTACGGCAAATCCCGCACAATCGAAAACCATCGCGGCAAGTGGCAAGTTCCTAGTTTGCAATTTCGGCACATCATTTTTAAGCAGCATTCAACTCTGGGCCGGCCCGACCGTATCAGCCATTTTGGCGCCCCGCGCTCCGAGTGGCCGAGCCGGTCCGGAAGTGCTTTGACGGGCGGTCTGGTGCTCCATTTCCGCGTCGAGTTGGGCGCCAACGAGGATTACGGTCACCGACAGCCACACCCACGTCATAAAGCCGATGATCGCGCCGAGCGAACCGTAGGTCTTGTTGTAGCTGCCGAAATTTGCGACGTACCAGGAGAACAGGATCGAGCCTGCGAGCCATAAGAGGGTGGCGGCGGCACTGCCCCAGGTGATCCAGCGCCACCGCGGCTCGGCGCGGCTCGGACCGTAGCGATAGAAAAAGGACAGCGCCAACGCCACCAGCACAAAGAGAATCGGCCACCTGGCGAAATTTAGAATTGTCGCGATAAATCCGGGCAGGGAGAGATAATTCAAAATAGCCGGGATTGCGACGATCGCCGCCAGTGAAACCAGCGCGAACCCGATCAGTCCAAGCGTGAACAACAAAGCTACCCCGGTCAGTTTAAGAAAGCTGCGTTTTTCCTCCTCCTCATAAGCCACGTTCAGCCCATCCAACAACGCCTTGACGCCCGAAGTCGCCGACCACAAGGACACCGCAAGGCTGAGCAAAAACCCAAAGCTAAGCGCGGTCCCGCTCTGCTGGCTGAGGCGGGTCAATTGCTCGCGAAGGACATCGATCGCGCCGCCAGGAGCGACGCTCGCTACCACGTCGAGATGCCCGATTATCGTCTTCGGATCAAAAAACAGGCCGTAGATCGAGACCAGGGCTGCGATTCCGGGAAAAATGGCCAGGATCAAGTAAAAGGTGGTGCCAGCGGCAATCAATAAAATCCGGTCGCGGGAAATACGGTGGTAGAGACGAAGCAGAATATCTTTCCATCCCGTCCAAGGGATCTCAGAGGGCGCATCGGCCGATCGGCCGCGTTCGCCATCACCGGATCGGGCCCGGTCCGATGCACGGCCGCCCGGTCGGGCGTCGTCTTGCTTATTTTTCCCTGGAAGATAATCGGCCTGTCCCGCGGGAGCGCCTGTCCGCCAGACCAGACCGGCCGTGACCACGATCGCGCTCAGCACGATTGCCCAGGATGGTGGTGGTGCGGTTTGCGTTACCTGTTGGGACGCCTGCCGATTCGCCTCGGTAATGCTCATCTCACTATGCTCCGCTAAAATGGCTGGTCCGCGCGCCACTCGCCCGGCGAGCGGGTTACTCCCTATTAACTCGGGCCGGGAAAACCGCGTTCCCGCGGGATGGTAAGGATCGCCGCCGGACTGCGCTTTGCGGGTCGCCGCGTATCAGAAGTAAATTTGCTGCGCAGCTTCGGAATTGGACCGCGCTAGTTAGTATTGAGCCCGGTCAAGAAAGCAATTGTTCCACCAGGCTCAGCAATTCTTCGGGTCGAAAAGGCTTTGCGATAAACGGCGTTGGACCGTCTCGAAGCTGCGCTATTCGCGAAGGGTGACCGCTCATCATAATAAGAGGTACATGCGCGAATGCAGCGATTGTGTTGCCATTGCCGCGCACGCCGGTATCGGCAATCACCAAATCGACCTGGGCACGCCGCATCACGGCAAGCCCGCGCCTGCGTTCTCTCGCAGTATTCACCCTGTATCCCGCTCGCCGAAAGAATGTCGCCAATACAAAAAGGATGTCCTCGTCGTCTTCTACAATCAAAAGTCGTTTCCGGTTTAGCGGCATGCCGCTAGCACCTCCTTTCGGCAAACGCGAATGGTCGGGAGTGGTCGGTCGAGAACGCAGACCGTCATTATTCGTTACAAACCGGCCAGGAAAGTCAACGAAATCTTGATACAACTGGTGAACATAGGTAACCTCGCTACAAACCTTCGCTATGGGAGGAACTTATTTGCGTTTTCCCCGTTAACGGCTTTTGGCGAAACTGCTGGTAGCACAGGGTCCCGATAACACAATCACAAAGAAGGACGAAAATGCCGGGGCGAGGGGGATCGCTGTGCAAACCCGGTGCGCGGGGAATACTTTTTTGGCGCAGCCAATGTCGCGTCGATCGAGATTCGCTTTGGCGTGTCCGAATGGGTGTCGCGGTCGTGCTGGCTGCAATCGCCGGACGCCAGGCACACGGACAGTCGATCGAAGAGCTTGGCCGACTGTCGATCGAGGAACTCGCGAACATCAACATTACTTCGGTCACCAAGAGTCCGGAACCCCTAAGCCGGGCGGCGGCGGCGGTGTTTGTCATTACCGCGAACGACATCATCCGGTCGGGTGCAACCAATCTGCCTGAAGTCTTACGGCTGGCGCCCAACCTCGAAGTCGCGCGGCTCAACGCTTACAACTGGGCGATCACGGCGCGCGGCTTCAACTCGCCCGAATCCGATAACAAGCTGCTGGTGCAGATCGACGGGCGCAGCGTCTATTCGCCGCTCGCGGACACGGTTTTTTGGCAAGCGGTCGACGTGCCGCTCGACAATATCGAACGGATCGAGGTCATCAGCGGGCCCGGCGGTACGCTCTACGGCGCCAACGCGGTAAACGGCGTCATTAACATCGTCACCAAGAACTCGGCCGATACGCAGGGAGGTCTGCAGGATGTCGGCGGCGGCAACCAGGACCGCCAGGATACGCTGCGCTACGGCGGTCGGATCGGTGACAACACGACTTACCGTGTCTACGGCTATGGTTTTGACCGCGCCAGCACGCCGCCCTATCACGCGACGAATGTTCCGACCGATGCCTTTTATGGCGGTCAATCCGGCTTTCGCGTCGACGGCAAGGCCGGCTTCGATGCCTATACCGTCGAAGGCGATCTCTATGACCACATCGTGGTCTGCCGACGGCGGTCAGTTCTGGGGCGGCAATCTGAATGGGTGGTGGTCACACCGCCTCGACAACGGGTCGACGGTTAAACTGCAAGCTTATTACGAAAGCGATACGCAAAGAATCCCAAACGTCCCACCCCCACCAAACGCATTGGAGCGGCTAGGTACCTACGACATTCAGGGCCAACATAATATAAAACTCGGGATCCACCAATTTGTTTGGGGAGCGGAAGGGCGAGCATGGCAAGAATCTCTATCTACTTCAGGAGCGTTCTTTTTTGCACAACCGACAAAGACCCTATGGCTCGGCAATGTCTTTGCCCAAGACGAGATTTCGCTGCGTCCGGATCTGGTTCTTACTCTCGGCCTGAAAGGCGAATACTACACCTATACCGGGATAGATCCATTGCCGAGCGTGCGGCTTGGTTGGCAAGCCACCTCTAACACTTTTTTGTGGTCTGCCGTATCGCGCGCAATCCGTACGCCCTCGCGGATCGATCGCGAACTGCAAAGTCCCGGGCTTCTGGTGCCGTCCCCCAACTTTCAGTCCGAAACCTTGACCGCATTCGAGGTCGGCTATCGCGGCCAGCCGACCCAGCAAAGCTCGCTCTCGGTCTCAGCATTCTACAACATCTACAATGATTTGCGCACCGATGCATTCACCAATGGCGGGTTTCCGATCGTCCTGATGAACGGCCTCGCCGGAAATACCTACGGCGTCGAGGCGTGGGCGACCTACAGCATCACCGATTGGTGGCGGTTGCGGCCCGGAGCCAACTGGCTGCACAAGAACATCACGCTAAATCCCGGACAGACCGACTTTTCGCAGGGTCAGTCGCTGGGCGAAGACCCCGCCTATCAGGCGCAGCTCCGCTCGGAGATGAACCTGTCCAAAACCGTCGAATTTGACACGATGCTGCGCGCCGTCGGTCGGGTGTCCCGCTCCAACGTGCCGCCCTATGTCGAAGCCGATGCCCGGCTTGCTTGGCACGCCAACGCGCGGACAACGTTTGAGGTCGACGCCTTCAATCTGCTGCACCCCAACCATCTTGAAGTTTTCGACCCCTCGACCTCCCCGCCGCGCTACATTCCTCGCTCGGTGTTCTTCCGCATGCGCGCGAGCTTCTGAGAGTGTCGGAGACGGCAGTGTCCAGAAGAGCCTTGCTGGAGTTTCTGCTCGGAGGCGGGATGGCGGCGCTGATCCCCACCACGCCGTCTCCGGCGCAGGAGAGCGGTTCGCTGGAGCGCGCCGTCAAGGCTACCTACCTGTGGAAGTTCGCCCCGTTCATCGAGTGGCCGGCAAGCGCCTTCAAATCGCCGGACAGCCCTTTTGCTATCTGCCTCCTCGGCAGCAATCCATTCGGGAATGTGCTCGACGAAGCGGTGGCTGGCCAGCGCATCCTCGGACGGCCGATATCGATACGACATCTTTCGAGGGTGAGTGGGAACTCAGGCTGCCAGATTTTGTTTGACGCCGGTTCGCCGGAGCAATCGATTGCCGCCGGACTTAAGGCGGTGCAAGGCGCGCCGGTGCTGACCGTCACCGATTCTCAGGACAATGGAGGTCCCAAAGGGATAATCAATTTCGTGATCGAGGAGGGCCACGTCCGTTTCGAGATCAACGACGCGACCGCATCAGCAAACGGATTGACGATAAGCTCGAAGCTGCTGAGCCTCGCCGTCGCCGTGACGCCAAGGACAGAAAAGAGTTCGAGGACCAGAGTGGCCTAGATGCGGGGAATTCAATATCAGATGACAGCGCTCGCGGTAGCCGCCGCTATCGTGTTGGTGCTGGCCGGCATCGGGCTGTCAGTCTGGTTCGAGCGGTCTTACGAGCAGCGCAGGACCGAGGAAGCGAACGCACAGGCGCGCATTCTGGCGGCGACCTCGACCGCTGCGCTGACCTTTAACGACCGCAAGGCCGCGACCGAATATGTCGGGGCGCTGGCGGCCAATCCCGAGATCAAGACCGCAGCGATTTATGACGCGAACGGCATGTTGTTTGCGGGTTTCGCCCGCGCCCTCGATCAGGGACCGCCGCAACGGGTGCCCGCAGCAGAAGCGGTGGGAAGCGATGGCCTGTTGGTGACTGCCCCGGTCCGCCAGGGGACCGCATCGCTCGGAACGGTCCTCATCGAGGCTTTTCCCGATCCGATCAGGCGCCGCGCCGCGCGCTATGGTTTCGTTGCGCTGATCTTTACCCTGGCCGCGTTGATGGTCGGGGTACTGGCCGCGGGTCAGTCGGCTTTGCGAAGGGCGAATGACGAGCTCAAGAAGCGAGCAGAGGAGCTTGCCGCCGCCATCGTCCGGCTCGAAGCCGAAATCGATGAGCGCGAAAAGGTGCAAGAGGCGTTGCGGCAGGCGCAAAAGATGGAAGCCGTGGGGCAGTTGACCGGCGGGGTGGCGCACGATTTCAACAATCTGCTCCAGGTTATCACCGGCAATCTCGAGCTTCTGCGCCAGCGCGCGGGTGACAGTCGCGATGACATTCGCCGCCTGGCGGATGGGGCGATGCGCGGTGCCGATCGCGCGGCGTCGCTAACCCAGCGCTTGCTCGCTTTTTCGCGGCGGCAGCCATTGGCGCCGCAACCGATCGACGTTAACAAGCTTGTTGCCGGCATGTCGGATCTGTTGCACCGAACCATCGGCGAGACGATCAGGATCGAAACGGTGCTCGCCCCCGGCGTATGGCCGGTCTCGGCTGACGCCAACCAGCTCGAAAACGCTCTCCTTAACCTCGCGGTCAACGCCCGGGACGCGATGCCGGATGGCGGCAAACTTACGATCGAGACGGGGAATGCGTTCCTCGATGAGGAATATGCGGGCCGCCACGAGGAGGTTCAGCCGGGCCAATATGTCGTGGTGGCCGTTAGCGACACCGGCACCGGTATCCCTAAAGAAACTCTGGAGCGGGTATTTGAGCCGTTCTTTACGACCAAAGAAGCCGGCCGGGGTTCCGGGTTAGGCCTATCGCAGGTTTACGGGTTCATGCGGCAGTCGGGCGGCCACGCGGCGATCTATAGCGAGGTTGGCGAAGGCACGACGGTCCGCCTCTATCTACCGCGTCATGTTGGCGCCGATCGGGTGGCCGATGCCAGTCCCGAGGCCCACCCGGTCGTGAGTGAAAATGACGAACTCGTGCTGGTCGTTGAAGACGACGAAGATGTGCGGACTAACACCGTCATGATGGTCCGCGAGCTCGGCTACGGCGTTGTCGAAGCTTCAGACGGAAATGCCGCCCTAGGTGTACTTGAAAAGCAGCCGGCGGTGCGACTGCTGTTCACCGATGTCGGATTGCCGGGGGGACTGAACGGGCGTCAGCTTGCCGAGAAAGCGAGGCAGCTGCGCCCCGATCTCGTCGTGCTGTTCACGTCGGGTTATGCCCGCAACGCGATCGTCCATCATGGCCGGCTCGACCCCGGCGTAGAGATGATCGGCAAGCCCTTTACCTACGCCGCACTCGGCGCCAAGATCCGCAAAGTATTGGACGAGCAATCCGCGCAGGCGGGATGCCGGCCATCGCTGCAGAGCTGACTGTATTTCTGCTGGCCGACTGGTTCGGGCAACTTTCCGGCTCTTCAATGGCAATTGCCGCGCCCAGTCTTTGTTAAGCGTGACGATTGCCGCTTTACCGCCCCGCGCGGTGGTTCCCGATCAGGACCACCGGTGTCGCGTGCGGGGCAGCACTTTGTTTACGGTTGTTTAAAACCGTTGCTTTCGAATTCATCGCGCAGACGCGAGGAGCGCGGATAATTATGGTTTCGGGTTGACCCTTCGCCTGTCGCATTGATGCGATCGAGCACCATCGTCGTACGCGCGGCGACCCGCATCAGATCGGTAGCGGCCTGCCGCAGCCGTGCTCGCATATCAGCCGAGCCTTCGGCCAGAGCGGCATCAAAACTCGAACGAAACGATGCAATCGCCGCTTCGGCGCGCGAGTGAAGCTCGCTGTCTAAACCTGGATGCGTCACGGACTGCGCCGGTATCCGAGGATCAGGCATTCTGCCGGGATCCCGAATACTTTGGGGCATCGACGCCACGCTTTGGGGCGCCGCGCTTTGGGGCTTTGGCGCCAATGGTGTGGCATCCCGAGAAGGCCATGAAGGAAATCGAGCGCCTGAGACCGATCCGGGCGAGTTGGCGGTGACCTTTACAGTCTCCGGCGAAGGCTTGGCAATGTCCTGCGTAGTGAAGCCAGGTGCGGGACTTCTCGCACGAAGCACGCCGGAACTGCCGGCCTCATCGATAACCTTCTCACGCACCGCCGACACTGCAGACACTGTTCCAGCTGCATTCGCCCGGACGAGCCGCGTCTGCGGCGTTTCCGTCGGGTAAGTTGGCATCGTCGGCGAGGGTATTGCTGACGGCCGTTGCCCGTTGCGTTTAAGAATATAGTGAATTGCCGGCGGGGTGCAGCCGTAGCTTCGCGCAATTTTGCTAATAGACTCGCCGCTTTCGTAGCGTGCCGCAATGGCGTTCCACTCGCCCTGCGGAATTTTCGACATTCCCAACTCCTTCGCCCAATGCTTGCGGGCGCTACTTTCACTTGAGAGGCTGCTGATCGCTCGGCTTTAGGCGCGCAGGCAAAGAATTTCCTGCTACGTATAAGGAGTTGAAGCTGCCTATTGGCAACAAATAGGGATCGGGTTAACCAATTCAAGATCGTCTTTACAACAAAGAACGATTACTAAGCAACCGAGCGCCGTCTTGACTAAGTGGCGATCACGTCAGCGACAATCCATAGCTCTGCGTTTAAAATACAGCCCCGAAAAAACTGTGATGCTCAAAGAGTGGCGTGGGGGCATGCTGTCCAGGCGCCGTTGAGCACGGCCGATGCACAAAGACGGTCGGACCCGCAAAATCTGTCGATAAACAATGCGTGGTTGCCCTAATCTGAGGGCGCGCAGGTCAACCGAAAAGGAACCACCACCATGACCCACGTCTATGTCGTGCAAATGGACATCCCGGCTGAATTGGAAGCCGAATTCAACCGCATATACGACGAGGATCACGTGCCCACCATTCTTAAAGTCCCGGGGGTGCGGTCTTGCCGGCGCTACCGCCTGGAGCATTCGACCGTCCCTTCGATGCCGCGCTATCTGGCAATCTACGAGTGCGATAATTCCGAGGTGATCAACAGCCCGGCCTGGATCGAAGCCTCCGATACCGGAGAGTGGAAACCTAAGATCCGGCCGCACAGTACGAACCGCCAGCACTCAATATTCCATCAGATCGCCTGATCTCCACCCTGCATAAATTGCTGGAAGCACAGTCGAGGAGGAATACGCGATGGCGCATCTTTTTATGGTTCAGCTCGATGTTCCTGGTGAGCACGAGGCCGAGTTCAACCGCGTTTATGACACCGAGCACTTTCCGATGCTTTTGAAAGTACCGGGGGTGCGCAATGGCGCCCGGTATCGGCTTGAGAATTCAACAGTTTCAGGGATGCAGCGTTATTTGACGATATACGAGATCGACTCGCCCGATGTTTTAAAGAGCGACGCCTGGGAGAAAGCAGGTGCGTTCGGCGACTGGGCCACCAAGATCCGCCCAAAACTGACAGCTCGTCATCACAGCGTTTTTGAACGCATCGCCTGAGAGGAGGAATACGCAATGATCCATGTGGTCGCCATCATTACCGCCAAACCCGGCATGCGCGCACAGATACTTGAGGCGTTTCATGCCAATATGCCGGCGGTTCACGCCGAACAGGGCTGCATCGAATATGGACCGGCGATCGATGCCGAAGGCGTCGGTAATTTTCAGACGAAATTCGGCCCCGACACCTTTGTCGTGATCGAGAAGTGGGAGAGCCTGGACGCGCTAAAGGCGCACGGCGCCTCACCGCATATGGCAGCCTACGCCGCAAAAACCCGCGACATGATCGCAAGCCGCGTCATCCACGTGCTGCAGCCGGCCTAACTCGCTCGCCCTGCCCGTGTCCCTGAGCACAGCCGAATTTGCTAAAATTGTATAGCGCAAATCGCGCGCTATCCTGAAGTTCTCGCGTAGTGGGGCCCTAAACGGGTCGCTGGCGACGCGGGCAGGGTGAGAAGGCTTTAAATGCGGGCAGCTCCGTCGGGCATGAGGTGGGTACCGGGCGGCACCTTCCGGATGGGGTCGGATCGCCATTATCCGGAAGAAATGCCGGTCCACGAGGTCACTGTCGATGGCTTCTGGATCGATCAATATACCGTCACCAATCGCGATTTTGCCGGGTTTGTCGCGGCGACGGGTTACCGGACCATCGCCGAGCGCCCCCTCAACCCCGCCGATTATCCGGGCGCCGCCCCTGAAATGCTCAAGCCGGGCTCGCTGGTGTTTCACAAGACCAGAGGACCGGTGGATCTGCGCGATTACCGCAACTGGTGGAGCTGGAAAGCCGGCGCTTATTGGCGCCACCCGGAAGGTAAGGGCAGCTCGGTTGCCGGACGGCTGGATCACCCGGTCGTGCATGTCGCGTTCGAGGATGCGCAGGCTTACGCGCAGTGGGCGGGCAAGGCATTGCCGACCGAAGCCGAATGGGAATTCGCGGCGCGCGGCGGATTGGACGGCGCCGAGTTTGTCTGGGGCAGCGAGCTGACGCCCGATGGCCGCCAGATGGCGAACACCTGGCAGGGCGAATTTCCGTGGCAAAACCTGCGTACCGACGGATTTGAGAGGACCGCGCCGGTCGGCGCCTTTCCGGCAAACGGCTACGGCCTTTACGACATGGCGGGTAACGTCTGGCAATGGACGACGGATTGGTTTGGCACGCGCCACGAGGCTGCGGCGTCAAGCCCGTGCTGCATGCCCGACAATCCGCGCGGCGGCCCGATCGAAAGCAGTTTCGACCCCGCCCAACCGCAGAGCCGCATCCCGCGCAAGGTCGTCAAAGGCGGCTCGTTTCTGTGCGCGCCAAACTATTGCCGCCGCTATCGCCCGGCGGCACGCCACGCGCAGATGATCGACAGCGGCATGAGCCACATCGGATTTCGCTGCGTAATCCGCGAAGAGTGACGCGGCTTTTGCATGGAGAGAGCAATGGGGACGCGCCAACCATTCGATTGCCGATAAATGAGTCAGATTGGCCAACAGCTATCCGGCATTCGGGCGCGCGGCCTGAGCGGGGCGATGGCGACCACCCACGGCAAAGACCCCGAACCGCTGATTCACGGGAAACCTCAAAAAACCCATCGGGCCTAATAAAAAGGAAGAACCCAGCAAAACTACCTGCCGATAATAGCTGCGGATGCCCGTTCGGTGTTCATCCCAGATGATCAATTAGATTTATTGTTATCAAGTCTAAAAACCGGACGTAAGTTGAGTGTAATGGTAAATGCATGGCAACGCGAAGGCGAGTTGTTTCCGCAGAAATCGTGCGTGTTGATCTTGATGCCAGCACAACTAATTAGGAGCTGAATTCTGACTGCGCCGGCTGCGCGTCGCTCGGCAACTATGGGCGCGCGCGGAGGCTTAGGCAGGCTCCGGCTTGGCCACGAGTCCGCCGATAGATCGGGCGCAGGTCATTTCGCAGCGAGTGCTTTGAGGCGGTAGAGGAGGTCGAGGGCGTCGCGCGGGGTCAGTTCGTCGGGGCGGATATCGTGCAGCAGGGCTTCGGCGGCGGAGTTGTGGGTGGGTGCCGCGGGGGTGTGATGGCGGCGGGCGGCTTGGAACAAGGGAAGATCATCGGCGAGGCGGGCGAGGGCGCCGCCCTGTTCGCCCTTTTCCAAGACCTCCAGCACTTCTTCGGCGCGGGCGGTGACCGATTTTGGCAGGCCGGCGAGCTTGGCGACATGGATGCCGTAGCTGCGGTCGGCGGTGCCGGGGCCGACCTCGTGCAGAAAGACGACCTCGCCCTTCCACTCCTTGACCCGCATCGTGTGGCAGGCGAGCGCCGGCAATTTGGCGGCGAGGGCGGTCAGCTCGTGGTAATGGGTCGCGAACAAGGCGCGACAGCGATTGACCCCATGCAGATGTTCGAGCGTCGCCCAGGCGATCGACAGCCCGTCAAAGGTCGCGGTGCCGCGGCCGATCTCGTCGAGGATCACAAAGGATGACGGGCCGGCCTGGTTCAGGATCGCCGCGGTCTCGACCATCTCGACCATAAAGGTCGAGCGGCCGCGCGCCAGATCGTCGGCGGCGCCGACCCGGCTGAACAGGCGGTCGACAATGCCGATGCGCGCCGTCCGCGCCGGCACATACGAGCCCATCTGCGCCAGGATCGCGATCAGCGCGTTTTGCCGCAAAAAGGTGCTCTTCCCCGCCATGTTGGGGCCGGTGACAAGCCAGATCCGCGCTTCGGCGAGGACGCAGTCATTGGCGACAAAGGCGCCGCTGCTGCCGGCCGCCGCCAGTCCCGCCTCGACTGTCGGATGCCGCCCGCCCGTTATTTCGAAGGCGGTACCCTCCTCAACCACCGGCCGCACCCAGCCGCCTTCGAGCGCGCGCTCGGCCAACGCCGCCGCGACATCGAGGCTCGCCAACGCCATCGCTGCCTCGGCGATCTCGGCGCGCTGCGCCATGACCTCGCCGACGAGATCGTCGTAGAGCCGCAACTCCAAAGCGAGGGCGCGCTCGGCGGCGCTGGCGATCTTGGTTTCGAGCTGCGCCAGTTCCGCCGTCGTGTAGCGCTGGGCGCCGGCCATCGTCTGGCGGTGGATAAATTCCGGCCCGAGCTTGCCGGCGTGGTTGGCCGACACCTCGATGTAGTAGCCGATCACGTTGTTGTGGCGGATCTTCAGCGCGGCGACCCCGGTATCGGCGGCGTACTGCGCCTGAAGGGCGGCGATCATGCGGCGGCTCTCGTCGCGCAACCGGCGCCACTCGTCGAGTTCGTCGGAATAACCGGCGGCGATAAAACCGCCGTCGCGGGCAAAGAGCGGCAATTCCTCGGCGAGCGCGCGCCCCAAGCGGTCGACCAGCACGCCATGTTCGCCGAGCCCGCGCCGCGCGGCGCCCAACAGTGCGGGGAACGGTACGAGGCCGGATTCGGCCAGCATGTCCCGAATTACCGCGGTCTCGCCGAGCGACTGACGCAATGCCGCGAGATCGCGCGGCCCGCCGCGACCGAGACTGAGCCGTGTCATGGCGCGTTCGACATCCGGGCAATGGCGCAATCGCTCGCGCAGTCGAGTACGGATCTCGGCGGCGTCGAGGAAAAAGCCGACCGCATCGAGCCGGGCGGCGATGGCCGGCGGCTCGGTCAATGGTGCGGCCAGGTGATCGGCCAGCAGCCGCGCGCCGGCAGCTGTTAACGTGCGGTCAACCGTCGCCAACAGGCTGCCGCGGCGTTCGCCGGATGTCGTCGTCACCAGTTCGAGATTGCGCCGCGTCGCGGCATCGATCTGCATGACCGAGCCGGGCGTCACCCGATGCGGCGGCTGGAGGTGCGGCGCCTTGCCCTGTTGGGTGAGGCCGACATAGTCGACCAATGCCCCGGCGGCGGCGATCTCAGCCCGGCTGAAACTGCCAAAACCGTCGAGCGCACCGACGCCGTAAAAGCTTTCGAGCCGGCGGCGCGCGGTATCGCTGTCAAACCGAGGGTTGGGCAGCGGCGTCAATGCCGGCTTCCACTCGCCCAGCAGCTCGTAGAGCGCCGGGCGGGCAAGCATGCGCTCGGGCAGCAAAATCTCGCCGGGTGCGATGCGGGCGAGGTCGCCCGGCAAGGCCGGCTCGCTGGTGGGCGTCAGCGCAAAAACGCCGGTCGATAGATCGAGCCAGGCGAGGCCGATCTCGCCGCCGGCTTCGGCAAGGCCGGCGAGGTAGTTATGGCGGCGGGCGTCGAGCAGCCCCTCCTCGGTCAAGGTCCCGGCGGTAACGACGCGGACAACGGCACGCCGCACCGGGCCCTTGGCGGCGCGTTTTCTCGCCTCCGCCGGGTCTTCGATCTGCTCGCAGATCGCGACCTTAAAGCCGGCCCGGATCAAGCGGGCGAGATAGGTCTCGGCGGTGTGAACCGGCACCCCGCACATCGGGATGTCGGCGCCGTCGTGGCGGCCGCGCTTGGTCAGCGCGATGTCGAGCGCTTGCGCCGCGGCGACCGCGTCGTCAAAAAACAGCTCGAAAAAATCGCCCATCCGGAAGAACAGCAGGCAGCCGGGGTTGGCCGCCTTGATCTCGAAATACTGCGCCATGACCGGCGAAACGCCGGCTGCGGTGGTAGCAGGCTCGGGACGGGCGGGTGCGGTCATCAGCGGCGGCAAGGATGGCGGACAGCGGCGGGATTTGACGGTAGCATGCGAAACGGGCGGGTGCGAAAGAGAGGATCGGATGGCCGAGGCTGCGGCGTCGTTTCCGGTGGTGCGCGAGGCGGTGGCTTCGTTTCCGGACCGCGCGCATTTTCATCGCGCCGTGTCGAACCTGCTCGCCGCAGGCTTTGCGACAAGCGATCTATCGGTGCTCGCCTCGCATGATTCGCTGACAACCGCGGGCGAACCTGCCGCGGGATCCGACGCCGGCAGGCGGGGCCTGCTGCCCGCCGGGCTCAGCGATGAGATCAAGTATATCGGTCCGCTGACGGTGGCCGGGATCGTTGTCTTATCGGGTGGGCCGATCGCGGTTGCGGTGGCCGCCTTGGTCGGCGCCGGGCTCGGCGGCGCGGCATTAAAGGAATTGTTCGACGACTATACCGCGCCGCGTCACCGCGATGATTTTAACGCAGCGTTGCAGGCGGGTGCGGCGCTGTTGTGGGTCCGCTGCGACGATCCCGATCGGGAATTGGCCGCCACCCGCATCCTCGAGGAAGCCGGCGGCCGCCATGTCCACATCCACGGCCGCCCTTCGGAGCCGGGCAGCAATAGCTGAGGGTGAGTCTTGCTTACTTCCGCCGGCGGGTCGGGAAACCAGTCGCCGAGCACCTGCTCGGCGGTGAACCCTTGCTTGGCCCGCTCCCAGACTGCGGCTGCCGGCTCGTCATGCTGAGCCAGATCGCTGCAGGCTAATTTTGCGGCGATTGGGTTCAGTTTCTCGATCAGTTCGGTGAGATCTCTGCGCAAGCTGGGGCTGTCTTCCAACACGAGTTCGATTTCGGTGCGGGCATCCACGATCGTCTCCCGCCACCCGGCACGTGGCCCCGCCGCCGTCGAAACCTCGAGTTTCAGCAGATGCCTTAAAACTCGGGTGATTTGCGAGCGCAGTGCCCGGCGGTCCGATTTTCCCAAGCTCTCGATCTCCTCGGCGAGGTTCGCCCAATCGAGCGGCAGGTTGGAATCCTTAGCGCGGCGCAATGCGGCGGCCTGTTCTTCGGTCCACAGCACAAAATCTCGGTCGTAGAGTTCGCTGAGCTTGTTCAACTCGTCCTCGGCGGCTTTCATTCGCACGATGGGGCCTCCGGCCGGCGCGCGCAACCCGAGCGATTAACGCCGCGGCCGTATCACGTCAGCAGCTTTTCGAGTGTTTCGAGGGTATCGGCCTCTTGGAAAGGCTTGTCCCAGCGAATGCGATGGATGCGTGGGAACCGCATCGCCACGCCCGAGCGGTGGCGGGTCGAGCGGTGGACGCTATCGAATGCGACTTCGAGAACCATGCCCGGCTTCACCTCGCGCACTGGCCCGTAGCGCTGCACCGTGTTGTTGCGCACCCAGCGGTCAAGCCGACGCAACTCGTCATCGGTAAAACCCGAATAAGCCTTGCCGACCGGCACCAAGGTATCCCCGGCCCAAGCTCCAAAGGTGTAGTCGGAGTAGAATGACGATCGCTTGCCGTGGCCGCGCTGGGCGTACATCAGCACGGTATCGAGGGTTAAGGCGCCGCGCTTCCATTTGAACCACGGGCCCTTCGGCCGGCCGGCGACATAGGTCGAATCCGCGCGCTTCAGCATCAATCCCTCGATGCCGCGGTCGCGTGCGCCGTCGCGCAATTCGCGCAACTCGTCCCAGCTGGTAAACGGCACCATCGGCGACAGATCGAGACCGGCCCGGGGCACGTTCGCATACCACGCTTCGAGCCGGCGGCGGCGCTCGACAAACGGCAGGCCGCGGAGATCCTCGGCGCCCTCGCGCAGGATGTCGTAGAGCATGACCGCCGCCGGATAGTCCCGCAGCATTTTCTCGCTCGCGACCTTGCGATTGAGCCGCTGCTGCAGATCGTTAAACGAAGCAGCCTCGCCTGATCGCATCACCAGCAGCTCGCCGTCGAGCGTTACCTCGTCGGGGATCGCCGCCAGAATATCGGGAAAAGCCAAACCGATGTCGTCGCCGGAACGCGAATAGAGCCGCCGCTCGTCACCGCGGGCGACGAGCTGAACGCGGATGCCGTCCCATTTCCATTCGGCCAAATAATCGGCTCGGGTCGAGGCCCGCGAGATCATCGTCTTCGAGCGGCTGAGCCAACATCAGCGGCGAGAAGGTCGGCAGATCGCTAATGTCAGGCGGCGGCTGATGGCCCTCGAGCCAATCGAATAATGGCTGATAGGGCGGCGACAGCCCGTGCCAGACCTCCTCGATATGATCGACCGAGACGCTGCCCCATTCGGCGAGCGCGGTCTTGGCGAGCCGAGCCGAGACGCCGATCCGCAGACTGCCGGTAACGAGCTTCAACAATGCCCAGCGCCCGGTCGCGTCGAGCGCATCGAGCCACGGTTCGAGCAGGCGCGCAACCTCGGCGCGATTGGCGCGGTGTAACGTGTCGACGATCTCGGTCAGGCTCAATGTCCGCGCCGCTGTCGGCCCATTCGGCGTGGGTGCGGGTGCGGGCCAGATCAGCGACACGGTTTCGGCGAGGTCGCCGACGAAATCGTAGGACCAGCCAAGCAGCTCGGGATCGACCCGCTCAGCGGCCAGCATGCGCACCTGATTGGGTTTGGCCTCGGCAAAGGATAATTCGCCGGTCAGTGCCGCTAAGGCCCAACCGCGCTCCGGGTCGGGCTGGCTCGCAAAGTATTCCTGCATCAATCGCAGTTTGCCGTTGCGCGACGGGGTCAGTAGCAAGGCTTCGAGCAGTGCCGCAAAGCGGTTCACTCGTCTTCCTCGAAGCCGGTCAGTGCCAGCGCGCGGGCGCGGTATCCTTTCTTTGTCGCGTAATGGACCAGCGCCTCCTCGCGTCCATGCGTGACCCAGACCTCGTCGGCGGCAACATCGTCCAGGGTTTGCGTCAGCTCGTCCCAATCGGCATGGTCGGAGATGACCAAGGGCAGCTCGACACCGCTCGCTTTGGCGCGCTGACGCACCCGCATCCAGCCCGAGGCTTGGGCGACGAGTGGATCGGGCAAGCGTCGCGACCACGGTTCGGCCGGAGCACTCGGCGGGGCGAGCACGATCCGGCCTTTCAGCGCGTCCCGCGGCATGCCGGTGGCCGGCAATACCGGACCAAGCGGCACCTGCAGCCGCTCGTAAAGCTCGGTCATCGCGATCAGAGCGCCATGTAAATAAACCGGCTCCTCGTAGCCGGCGCGGCGCAGCAAGGCCAAGATGCGCTGACATTTTCCAAGCACGTAGACCCCGACGAGGTGGCAGCGCTCGGGAAACAAAATGACCGAATGCAACAGCTTGTCGATTTCTTGGTCGTCGGGCGGGTGTCGGAAAACCGGCAGCCCAAACGTCGCCTCGGTGATGAAGAGATCGCAATTAACCGGCTCGAACGGTGGGCAGGTCGGGTCTGGTCGGCGCTTGTAGTCGCCGGAAACCACTACCCGGCTGCCGCGATAATCGAGCACAATTTGGGCGCTGCCCAGTACGTGCCCCGCTGGCACCAGCCTTACCTCGACTTCGCCGATTGTTAATTTTTCGCCATAAGACAGCGGCTGCAGCGCGTCGCCGGCGACTTCGCCATAGCGCGCTTGCATGATCGCGAGCGTCTCTGAAGTTGCCAGCACCTGGCCGTTGCCGGGGCGGGCGTGATCGCCGTGACCATGCGTGATGACGGCGCGCGGCGCCGGCTGTGACGGGTCGATATGGAAATCTCCGGGTTCGCAATAGAGCCCGGCCGAAGTTGTCCTGATCCAGGTTTCGGGCCGCGGCGCGGCAATCGGCATCGGCTATTCCATATCGACATCGACGATGCCGATATGGGGCGTCGGCGCGGGTTCGGAAACCGTGCGGTGGGGCGCACGGCCACCCGGGAAAAACCGCGCTTAGATCCGCTGTTCGAGGGCGGCGGTGTCTCGGATGATGATCGACTCTTTGGCGAGATCCACGAAGCCCTCTCGTTGCCACGCAGTCAGCTGTTTGTTGACGCTCTCACGTGTGCTGCCGACGATATTCCCGAGTTCGCTTTGCGACAGATGCAATACCTTTCCTCGCCCCTCGGCAGCCGGCTCCCCGAACCGCTCGGAAAGTTGCAGCAAGGCCTTTGCAATCCGGCCTTCGACATGCCGAAACAACAAATCCTCCACCTGTTCGCTGGTTGCCCGCAACCGTCCGCAAAGGATGTTGATCAACATCAAGCAAATATCGGCGTGATTTTCGAGAAGCGGCATGAAATCGCGCCGGTTCAGCACCAACAGCTCGCAGTCTGTCATCGCCACCGCGTCGGCGGTGCGTGGACCGCCGTCAAGCGCTCCGATTTCGCCGACGATCTGACCGGCCTTGATGATATTCAGGACGATTTCCTTCCCAGCTAAGGAGATCGAACTGATTCGGACGGCGCCGCGAAGCACCAACATTATGGAGGTGCCGGGATCACTCTTCGCAAAGATTTCTTCATTAGCCGGATAGCGTTCTACGCGAGAATACTTCAAAAGCGTTTCGACTTCGCTCTCGCTCAATTTGCCGAGCAAGGGATTCTGGATGAAAATCTGGCGCTTTTCCTGATGGGTGGTTCCGTTCATAACAGCCCCCATGCGTGTAACCGGGCCGAAAAACTAAATCCCGGCCCGTCGGTGTCGCCGAAACGATCGCGATTGCTGGCTAAGCCAGAATCATCACGCCTCGCGGGAGAAAGCCGCTGGCGTTTAGGATACCTGCCTCGCCAGTCAACGTCTCGCTTTTTCTGCCGGCTCAAGCCGAGCCGACCATAGCCACCTTAGAAGCATCGCCTGAAAGAAGGAGCATTCGGCAGCGATTTGAGTTGGACGGCTGGCAGCGCTTTCCGGTTCTGGTTCGAGAAGCGCCAGCGTACAGACCCGCCCCGCCTCGGCTTCTTCAGCCCAGCGAACGGGTGTCGGCGTCTTCGCGATCATGACGATCTCCTGACGGTTCGTAACCGCAGGCCGCGAGTATCACTAACTTTTGGTTAGCGGTGTGAACTAGGTCACACAGGCGGAATAATTTTGCCTCGCCATCCGGGATGCCGGTCGACCTCAGCGAGCTTAAGCAGGACTTTCCCGTCTCGCCTTGCTGGGTTCCGAACCCACCAAGTGCCGTTACCCTGCGACGGCGCGGCGGCGCGGTCTGCCGCGGCCGTTGGCGAAACGTTCGAGCAGCCGTGTGGCGACGCGCGGGCTGACAAAATGCGAGACGTCGCCGCCCAATGCGCCGATCTCCTTGACAAAGCGAGACGAGATGAATTGGTAGCGGTCGGATGCCATTAAAAAAACGGTTTCGATATCGGGGTTGAGCCTGGCGTTCATGCCGGCCATCTGAAATTCATATTCAAAATCGGACACCGCGCGCAGCCCACGGATAATGACTTTGGCGCCGACCGAC
Organism: uncultured Alphaproteobacteria bacterium; assembly: GCA_963735445.1. GTDB lineage: Bacteria > Pseudomonadota > Alphaproteobacteria > ATCC43930 > CGMCC-115725 > AP-15. The sequence goes on along the minus strand of CAVTLC010000012.1, from coordinate 6,736 downwards.
TGCGCGAAATACATTAGCAAGCTATCAAACGGGCGGACCTCGATCCGCTCGGCATCGCCGTTTTCAAGATGCTCCACCTCGTCGCGCACGATCTCGACCCGTTCGTCGGTCGCAAAAAGCGGCCCCTTGCCGTCATTACGGGCGACACCGATAACCAGGCGATCAACGAGCTTGGCCGCGCGCCGGATGATATCCGAATGGCCATTGGTGATCGGATCAAAGGTGCCAGGATAAATCCCGACGCGCGGCTCGATCATTGGTCCCCCGTATCAGTCTGTTGACCGTCGTCGATTTCTTGTTCGCCGCCCGAGGTATCGGCAGCACCATCGCCGTTATCTTCGGAATCATCGGGCAGCCGCGCAACCGAAACAACGCGTTCACCATCGTCTATTTTGAAGATCACGACACCTTGGCTACCGCGCCGCGCGATCCGGATGCCACCGACCGGGCAGCGTATGACCATTCCGGCATCGGTCACCAGCATAACCTGGTCGTTGTGCTCGACCGGGAACACGGCAACCACGGCATCGCGCCGCCGCGTCAGGTCCATGTTATTGATCCCCTGCCCACCGCGGCCAGTGATGCGATAGTCATAGGCCGAGCTGCGAACCCCAAAACCGCGTTCAGTCACGCTCAGCAGAAACTGCTCCCGATTGGCGAGATCGGCGAACTGTTCGTCTGTCAGCATCGGCGCATTTGCGATTTCTTCGCTCGACTGCGGATTGCGCCGTTCCGTATCGGTTTCTTCGACCTCGGTCGGTGCTTCATTAATACCGTTAGCTTCGGTTTCATCACCGATTTGACGGCGGCGTTCCGCTGCGCGCCGTAGGTATTGATCACGCAGATCGGGGTCGATCTCTTCGTGGCGCAGGATCGACATCGAGATGACCTGATCGTCGCCCAAAAGCCGGATTCCGCGAACCCCGACCGAATTGCGACCGGCGAAGACCCGCACATCGCCCACCGGAAACCGGATCGCCCGGCCGTTGCGCGTCGCCAGCAGAACATCGTTTGCGTCAGTGCAGGTGGCGACGGCGATCAGCCGATCATCGGCGTCATCGCCCTCGAACTTCATTGCGATTTTGCCGTTGGCGCGGACATCGCCAAAATCCGACAGCGCGTTGCGCCGGGTATAGCCGTTCGCAGTCGCGAACACGACCGTCAGATCGCTCCAGCTTTCCTCGTCTTCGGGCAATGGCATGACGGTCGAGATCGTCTCGCCGGGCACCAGGTTGGGCAGCAGGTTGACCATCGGCCGGCCGCGCGCCTGCGGGGTGCCGAGCGGCAGACGGTGCACCTTGAGCTTGTAGACGCGCCCGGAGGAGGTAAAGAACAGCACCGGCGCGTGGGTCGACGCGACAAAGACCTCGTTGAGGAAATCCTCCTCGCGGATCGCCATTCCGGCCCGTCCGCGGCCGCCGCGGCGCTGCGCCCGATACGTCGATAACGGCACCCGCTTGATGTATCCGGCATGACTGACGGTCACGACCATCGCTTCGCGCTGGATCAGCGCCTCGATGTCGGCCTCGAACTCGACATCCTCGATCTGGGTCCGGCGCGGGGTCGCGAACCGTTCCTTGATCGCCAACAATTCGCCGCGCAACACCTCGATCAGCCGCGCCCGCGAGCGCAAGATCTCGAGATAGCCGCCGATCTCGGTGATCAGACCGCGCAATTCCTCGGAAATCTTGTCGCGTTCGAGCCCGGTCAGCCGTTGCAGCCGCAAGTCGAGGATGGCCCGCGCCTGCTCTTCGGAGAGCTGATAGGTGCCGTCCGCAGCGACCGCGCGCCCGGGTTCGCCAACCAAAGCCACGAGCGGCGCCACGTCGGCAGCCGGCCAAGCCCGGCCAATCAGGCCGGCACGCGCCGTCGCCGGATCGGGCGCCGCGCGGATCAGCGCGATGATCTCGTCGAGATTGGCGACCGCGATCAACAAGCCCAAAAGGGTGTGCGCCCGCTCCCGCGCCTTGCCCAGCAAATAGCTGGTGCGGCGCGTGATGACCTCCTCGCGAAACGCGATAAAGGCGGCGATCACGTCGCGCAAGGTCAGCAATTCGGGCCGGCCGCCATTCAGCGCCAGCATGTTGACGCCAAAGCTCGTCTGCAGCGCGGTGTGGCGGTAAAGCTGGTTAAGCACGATGTCGGGCTCGGCATCGCGCTTTAATTCGACGACGACCCGCACTCCGTCACGGTCACTTTCGTCGCGCAGCTCAGCGATGCCTTCGACGAGTTTTTCGCGCACGCACTCGGCAATGCGCTCGATCAACTTCGCCTTGTTGACCTGATAAGGCATCTCGGTGAAGACCAGCGCCTCCCGGTCCTTGCGGATTTCTTCGACGTGGTTCTTGGCGCGCAGGATCACCGCGCCGCGGCCGGTCTTGTAGGCGGCATGCGTGCCGGACCGGCCGATGATGATGCCGCCCGTCGGGAAATCCGGCGCCGGCACATGCTCCATCAGCTGCTCGATTGTGATGGCGCCATTATCGAGATAGGCGCAGCAGGCGTCGATCACCTCGCCGAGATTGTGCGGCGGGATGTTGGTCGCCATGCCGACCGCAATCCCTTGGGCGCCGTTGACCAGCAGGTTTGGAAAGCCCGCCGGAAGGACCTTGGGCTCGCGCTCGGTCTCGTCGTAATTCGGCTGGAAATCGACGGTGTCATTGTCGAGATCGTCGAGCAGCGAGTCGGCGACCCGGGCGAGACGCGCCTCGGTGTACCGATAGGCCGCCGGTGAATCCCCGTCCATCGAGCCGAAATTGCCCTGACCGTCGATCAGCGGCAGCCGCATGGCGAAATCCTGCGCCATGCGGACCATCGCGTCGTAGATCGCGAGCTCGCCGTGCGGGTGATATTTGCCGATCACGTCGCCGACAATGCGGGCTGATTTGCGATAGGCCCGGTTCCACTCGTTGCCGTTGACCTTCATCGAGTAAAGGATGCGGCGGTGAACCGGCTTTAGCCCGTCGCGAACATCGGGCAAGGCGCGCGCCACGATCACGCTCATCGCGTAATCGAGGTAAGAGCGCCGCATTTCGTCTTCGATCGTGACGGAGGTTATGTCGGGAGCGGAAGGCGGGGCGGCGGACGATGAAACGGCCAAGGCTGCTCTATTCGATTAATGCTGGGGACAAAGGCGACCGCGTTCGATCGCCGGCGCTTACAATAGATGGTTATTTTCGATGAAATTACCGCACTGCACCACCCACGACAAACGAATTGCCTGACGCCGCGCGCAGCAAATCGCCGTCTCTCTCTGTAACCTGCTGGGGTGTCCCGAGTTCGCGGATCGATTGATCTGCTGGGCTAGTCAGATGGTCTATATTTTGGATACTCGCGCCGAGGCGGCGCTCGCCTCACTACCAGGCGTCATGGTGAAGGCGGTCCGGTCTTTGCGCATGCCTTTCCAGACGGACTACTACGCCGGAGGCCCGCCGACGATCGCGCGATAGATCACTAATATCAATACCGCGCCGACGATCGCGCCGATAAAGCCCGCTTGCTGTCCGGGAGGATACCAGCCGATGCGCTGGCCGAGCCATGACGCAAAGATTGCTCCGACGATCCCGAGCAGCGTCGTTACGATGATGCCGCCGGGCCCATGGATAAACAGCTTGGCGATCGCGCCCGCCAAAAAGCCGATGACGATGACCCACAACCAGTGCATTTCCGTTCCCCTCCGAATAAGCGGCATGGGCTTCGACTCTCGCAACCGAGCGCCCGCTGGCCCGATTTGCGCGACAGCGAGGCCGCACCTGATCGCGAGGTAATGAAGGGCCAACCGCCTCCGCCGGTCAAGTCGATCGGCGGAGGCTGTCGCCCACGGCTTCCTACGAGCACGGGTATTCCGTATCATCTCGTCGAGGAAACCGGAGGACCCGCGAATGCCTGCTGATGCCGTCGCTGCTGCCGATACAATGAAATGGCCGAATTATCGGGAGGGCGACTTTGTAATCCGGGACTACGTGTTTCGAAGCGGCGAGACGCTCCCCGAGCTGCGGCTGCACTACCGTACCCTGGGTACGGCCCGGCGCGACGCGGCGGGGAAGATCATCAACGGCATCCTGTTATTGCAAGGCAACACCGGCACCGGCGCCAATTGGCTGCACCCGAACCTCGCCGACGAGCTGTTCGCACCGGGGCAGCCGCTCGATGCGGCGGAATACTTCATAATCATGCCGGATGCGATCGGACGCGGCGGATCGAGCAAACCCTCGGACGGGCTCAAAGGGAAATTTCCGCATTATCGCTACCATGACATGGTCGAATCGGGTTACCGGCTGATCACCGAATGTCTTGAGGTCGCGCATCTGCGTCTTGTTATCGGCAGCTCAATGGGCGGCATGCATGCCTGGATGTGGGCCGAGAAGTATCCCGATCTGATGGACGGGGTGGTGCCGATCTCCTGCCAGCCGGTTGAGATCAGCGGCCGCAATTGGCTCGGCCGCCGCGCCCAGGCCGAAGCGATCCGGCACGACCCGGATTGGAACAACGGCTTCTACGAAACCAACCCGCGCCACTACATCTACGCCGCCGCCGGGAATTTCGGCACCGAGAGCCCCACCCGCATTCAGGAAATGGCGCCAACGCTCGCCGCTGCCAACGCGCTCTACGAGCGCCGGCTGGCCGAGGCGGCGAAGGGCGACGCCAACAACCAGCTCTGGGCGATCGAGGCGATCCAGGATTACAACCCCGAGCCCGATCTCGACAAGATCAAGGCCAAGGTGATGCTGATCAACGACGCCGAGGATCACGCGAACCCGCCCGAGCTCGGGACCGTCGAGCGCGCGATGAAGCGCGTCAAGCACGGCCGTTATGTGCTGATCCCGGCCGGACCCAATACCCACGGGCATTTCAGCCATTTCTATGCCGAGCTGTGGAAGCCTTATCTGATCGAGTTTATGAAGACCCTGGACGCCCCGTTGCAGGCGGCGGCCGAATAGCCGCGCCGGGTTGAGCCGGGATCACCGCAATGGGCATGCTCGACGGACGGGTCGCACTGGTGACGGGCGGCAGCAAAGGCCTCGGTGCGGCGACAGCACACTTGTTTGCGGCAGCTGGGGCGCGCGTCGTCGTCACCTTTAGCAGCGATGCCGAGGCCGCCGACCGGCTGCTCGCCAGCCTGCCCGGAACCGGTCACCGCGCCAGCCGCACCCCAGCGCAGGACACCGCGGCCGTCGAGAACCTCGTTGACACGATCGGGGCGACCGAGGGCCGGCTCGATATCCTGGTCAACAATGCCGGCAGCACGCGGGTGATCCCGCACGCCGATTTGCGCGCCCTCGACGATGAATTCTTTGACTTTGTGCTGGCGGTCAATCTGCGTGGCCCGTTCGCGATGGTGCGCGCCTGCCAGCCACTGCTCGCCGCGAGCGGTCAGGGCCTAGTCGTCAATGTCGGGTCGGTATCCGGCGTCCGCGGCGGCGGCAGCAACATCGCCTATGCCGCGGCCAAAGCCGGACTTCACGCGATGACGATGTCGCTGGCGCGAGCGCTGGCGCCCACGATCCGGGTGGTCGCGGTGGCTCCGAGCCTGATGGAGACGCCGATGACCGACATGTGGACGCCGCAGCAGCGCGCTCAAAGAATCGCCAATAACCCGCTCAAGCGGATCGCCGAGCCCGAGGAGGTCGCCGCGGTGATCCTCGGATTGGCGACAACGATGACCTTTGTCAACGGCACGGTCATCCCCGTCGACGGCGGCAGCCTGCTGTAAACGCGACGGTTTCACCTGAATGCGATTGATCCGCGGCGATCGCAGCCAGCCGATCCAATACCACTCCGGCTCGGAGAGCAGCCTGCCACCCCAACCGATGTAACTCGATCACCAACCAAGCTTTATTTTTTGATATCGCTAAGCTCTGGGTTTCTTGGCGTCCCCGGCAGGACTCGAACCTGCGACCCACAGTTTAGGAAACTGTTGCTCTATCCGGCTGAGCTACGGGGACATGGCTCGAACAATACTGCGCCGCGATTGCTGATGCCAGTAGGCGGGCGCTTCCCGGTCCAACGCGGCTTACCTCCGATCGCGGCGGTAACCAACAGCTTCGCGTGCGGGACGCGCCCGGCTTGCAGCACCCGCGCTATGCGGGTGGAGTAGGCGCTCGATTACCGCTGCGGTGCCATAGGCGACGACCTCGCTCATCCTCCTCGCCGATCTCGGAGGAACATCAAACCGCATCGTCAAAACCGCATTGGCGCCCATTGCAGTGGCGTTTTCGACCGCACAGAGGCTCGTTCGTTAGCACAAATTAACCAACGAGCCCCGCTTCTAAGCCACCAAAAGAAATGGTGCCCCGGGTCGGATTTGAACCAACGGCCTACCGCTTACGAAGCGGTTGCTCTACCACTGAGCTACCAGGGCGATGTCGGTAAAGATAGCGCGTTCCGGTCGTAACGCCAAGGCGTTTGGCCGCGTAGGCTCAGCCAGCCCCTGGCGCGCTGGCGCGCAGCGCCGGTGTCGGGGTCGGTGAGGCGGCGATCAGCTCGACGGGCGGGACTTCCTCAACTACCGCCGGCAACGCCGCAATCGCGGCATTCCACGCCGGGGTTCGCCAGGCCAAAGTGTCGAAGGCGCCGCAACGCGGACACAGCGACTGCCACTTGGTGCTCTCGCCGCCACAGGCGGTGCAAACATAACGCGGATCGGGGAGCCCTCGGACGGCGCGGTCGAGCCATTCGCGGGCATGTAGAAGATCGCCGTGATCAGCCTCCTCGACCCGTGCCATCATCAGACACA
>CAVTLC010000011.1:0-112728 GCA_963735445.1 uncultured Alphaproteobacteria bacterium | reverse complement strand
CGAGGAAGTCGCGCAGGACGGGGGACCATTTGGCGTGCTCGGGGCCGCTCGCCGAATGGCCGAGATCGCTGTCGATCTCGAAATAGCGCGCCTCGACCCCGGCCGTGGCAAGGTCCTGCATGACCCCGGGCATCAGGCTCGGCGGGAACAGCGCGTCGCTGCGGCACAGCACGTACAGCACCTTGGCGCGGATCTTGGCGAAATCCTTGACCGTGTCAAAGCCGATCGTGGCGCGGCGCAGGATCACCAGCGAGTTGGCGTCCCAATTGCGCGCCCAATCGGCGGCGAGCTGACGGATCGCCTGCTCGCGCGCTGCCTTGTCGGGGTAGCGGCCGGCGAGCTGTTCGTTGTAGCCGTAGCGCATCAAGGTTTCGAACCGCATTTGCGTCAGCACCGATTTGGCGCCGCCATGCCCGTAGTAATTGCCGCCGTGCCATTCCGGATCGGTCGCGAGCCGCGCCTCGAGTTCGGCGAGGCTTTTCTCGGCATTTTGCGAGCGGGGTGCGGTCACCACCGCGGCAATCGCGTCCATCATGTCGGGATAGGCGACGGCCCATTGGAACGCCTGGTAGCCGCCATAGGACGGGCCGGCCACCGCCACGAGGTGATGCACGCCGAGGCTGTCGAGCAGCGCCTTTTGCGCGCCGACGATGTCGCGCACCGTGATCGCCGGAAACTTTGAGCCGTAAGGCTTGCCGGTAACAGGGTCGATGCTGGCGCCGTTGGTCGAGCCATAGGACGAGCCCAGCATGTTTGAGGCGACGACATAGAGCCGGTCGGTGTCGATCGCCTTGCCCGGCCCGATCAGCCCGTCCCACCAGCCCGGCTGGTTGCCGTTGGCCGGATTGCGGCCGGCGGCGTGATGGCTGCTGGTGTAGCCATGGGTCACCAGCACCGCATTTCTGCCGTCGCTGGCGAGCCGGCCATAGGTCTCGTAGGCGATATCGACCTTCGGGCATCGTGATGCCGTTCTGCAGGCGAAAATCGCGGATCTGGAAATTGCGATCCTCGACGGTCCCGATATCGGCGGTCTCTGCGGTTAGGACGGGCATGGCGTTGTTCCTCCCTGATGACCCAAAAGATGGCCCCGACTGATTCAAAAGATTTTGGCATGCGGCCGGCGGCGATGTCACGGTCGCGCTTTCGCGCCGATTTATCGACGCCGGAAATGGCATCGAGGATACAATTGGCCTCGTGAAAATCATCGCCTGTCTTGTCGCGGTTCTGCTCGCCGCCTGCGCCGGCTCAGGCCCGACCCCGAGTCCGAACGATCAGATCCGCGCCGATTTCCCGCCGGGCGGCATTGCCGATCGGATCGAGGTTACCGCTGTCGATCGTCTGGCATTACGCGGCGCCGAACTCGTTGCCCCCGATGGCCACGTGACGCCGGCATTGTCGATCAACGTCAACCCCACGCCGACCACAGGTTTTTCACAGGGAGCCTGGGCCGCGCCGATTACGTCTGCGAATTACGGGGTCAGCAGCATCGGTTCAAACGCGCTGACGCCCAATGTCGTCGGCGCCGCACCCCAGAGCCAGACGACGCTGCTGGCAATGGTCTCGACGGCATCGATCCAATTGCCCGACCCAATCGCTTACCGCCGCGATTGGCAACAGTATCGCATTCGGCTGCGGTTGGGCGATCCGCCGCAGATGGAGACGCGCGAGATTGCGGCTCCGGCGCCGCCGGCTCAAGCACCCACGGCGGCGGCACCCGCTGCAGCGCCCTCGGTGGCGCTGCCCCCGGCACCCCCGGCGCCGACACCTCCAGCGCTACTGGCGCCGCTACCGCCAGCGCCGCCAGTGTCCCCGGGGCCGCTGGCTCCGGCCCGCTAGCCAGCGCGCGCTCACGCCGCGGCGAGCTGGCGCGGCCGATAGATCGCGGTGTGGGCAATGCGCGCTATTGGGGTCGCATCATTGGCATAGACCAGTACATCGAGCGCCACAAAGCGGTGGCCCTTATGCTCGTAATTGTCGGTGATCAGCGCGCGGGCCGACAATTCATCGCCGATCCGTGCCACGGCAAAATGCTCGATCCGGCTGCCGACATGCATCCACGGCCCCAATACGACATTGTGGCGCAATACCCAATTGCCGATATGCAATAATGTGCCGGGATGGACCAGTGCCTGATCGGCATAGAGCGGCAGGCTTTCACTGACATCGCGCAGATATTGCAACCCCTCCTCGCGGCTGACCCGGAACGGATGCATTGCGAGCCAGCGGCCGACCGGCAGGGTCGGCTCGTCGGCGGGGGGCCGCTCGTCGGGCGGTGCCGGGGGTATTGGCGCTGCCGCGAAAGCCGCGGGGATCGTCAATGGCGCAGACGGCAGCCCGGCACGGCCGGTGGCGCACAATTCGCCGTGGCTTTCGAGACGCAGATCGAGCCCGTCGCCGTTTTCGCTTGCGGTCACAGTGACCATGTCGCCGTCATAAACCGGTTTTAACAGCCGGCACTCGGCAGTCCCGTGTTCGAGCCACGCGCGGCCCCAGCGCGCCACCGGCAGATGCGTCATATAGGCGTAGACCTCGACCCCCGGCACCAGCCCGCCCTTAAAGCCAAAGCGGCGGGCGACCTGATCATCGTGGATTTTGTTTTCGGATTCCTTGGCGGTGTTAACGGCCTCGATCCGATAAGGGCCGAGAAATGATTGCGGCATGGCTCGGGTTCCAGCACTCGGCTATAAACGCTTGGTATAGGCTTGCACCGCCGCTGCCGCAGCGCAATCCCCTTCGCAGAAAGCCGCCCGATGGACCACGATCTTCCCGAATACCAGCTGTTCGCGATCCGGTATGCCGAGCGCGACGCGCGCCGCAGCGATCATTTTATCGGCGGCGACCCGCATGACGGCCCGATGCCGATGGATTATTTCGTCTGGGCCGCGATCGGGCGCGAGCGCAGCTTTGTGATCGATACCGGTTTTACCGCCGAGGTCGCGGCGGCGCGCGGCAGGCGGCATTTGCGCTGCCCGGCCGAGTCGCTGTCCTTGGTCGGGCTCGACCGCAACACAGTCGCCGACGTGATCCTGACCCATTTGCATTACGATCATGTCGGGACGTTTCACCGCTTTCCAAAGGCCGAGTTTCACCTGCAGGAGACCGAGCTGCACTACACGACCGGCCATCACATGCGCCATCCATTTCTCGCGCGCTCGTTCGAGGTCGAGGATGTCGTCGGCATCGTCCGGCTCAATTTCGCGCGCCGTGTGCGGCTCTATAATGGCCCGGTCGAGCTGGCGCCGGGGATCTCGCTGCATCCGGTCGGCGGTCATACGCCCGGCATGCAATTCGTCCGCGTGCACACCAGCCGCGGTTGGGTCGTGCTCGCTTCCGACGTGAGCCATTACTACGAAAACATGGAAGCCGGCCGGCCGTTTACCGCCGCCTTTAATATCGGCGACATGCTCGACGCTTACGACGCATTGCGCGCCGCCGCACCCTCGCCGCAGCACATCGTCCCCGGCCACGATCCCTTGGTCATGCGGCGCTATCCGGCGCCCAAACCCGAGCTCGAAGGCCTTGTCGTGCGCCTCGACGTGATGCCAAAGGATTAGCGGATCACGTTGAACAGCCAAGCCCGCCGCTCTCTCCGCGGTTTCTTAGGGGTGTGAACCGCCAATCGATTTAAGCTAATTTTAGCGCTGTCATTTAATCTTTGGTTGCCATTGATCTGGATCAAGGCTAAAGCCGCCGGGCCCCGCCAATCACTCTGCCCGGTCGGACGCGATTGCGCGTTCGCCTACAAGCGCCGATCGAATACCCACAAAAGAAGGATCAGGAGACATGCCGATAAAACGCCACATTCCTGTTGTCATGATGCCGATGCTGCTGTCGGCAATGCTTGCGGCCTGTGTGCCGGCGCAGCAATACGACGCGCTGGAAAACGACTACAACCAGCTGAATCAGCAGCTTTCCGGCGAAATTTCGGCCCAGCAGGTGCATATCACACGGCTGCAAGGCGCGATTAAAGTAGCGGTCAATAGCGAGTTGCTGTTCCCGTCGGGGGGCTGGCAGATGCCTCCGGGAGCCGCTCAGACGATTGCCAAGATGGCGCCCATTCTGGCGCCGTTTCAGAAGACCACGATTATCGTAACCGGCTACACGGACAATGTCCCAATCGGTCCCGAACTGGCCCGGCGAGGAGTGACCAGCAATCAGCAGCTGTCGTTGCTGCGTGCCCAGACGGTGGCGAACTACCTCGTTTCGCAAGGGGTCAATCCGGCGTTGGTCCAGGCGCGCGGGCTTGGCGAAGCCGATCCGATCGCACCGAACGACACGCCGCAGGGACGCGCCCAGAACCGCCGCGTCGAATTGACCCTGGCCGGCCCCGGCACCTGAGCCCAGCCGTGGAGATCTGCTTGGTCAGAGCGGCGCGGCCGATTGCGCTGCCCGCATTGGCGATGCCCCTGTTCGGCTCTCTGGGCATGAACAGGCGGCTCTCAGCGGCGCGCTGCGGCGTCGCATTGCTGATGCTCGGAATATCTATTGCGGGATGCAGCAGCCCCAACCCCGATACCGCAGCAGGGCGGGCCGAGATCGCCGGGCAGAAATGCACTCTCTGCAGGGCAGAAAACCCGGGAGATCCGGCGCAGTGCTATGCGATTTGCATGCAACGCATCGAGGATCAGGGGACGTATCTGAAGGCGAATCAGCACCCCTGAGTTAACCGCGTATTGCACCAGCGCAGTTACCAGTCTCTTTGGGAGAGGAACCGTGAGTATCGATGGTATCGTTTCCTCTCCACTGATCTGGCTGCGCTGGCCGCAATGCCGACACTGGCGGAAATTTACGCCGCTGTCCTACGCCGGGCTCGCGGGCATGGTGCTGCGCGCAATATCCCAATGCTCGACAGCATGAGCCATATCGGGTTTCGCTGTGTTGTACGAGCCTGAGGGCGGGCCGAGGGGGGCAGATCGATGACCGATGCCGAGCCACAAAGGCTGAGCTTGCTGGCGAAACTGATCATTGCGCTGATCCTTGCGCTGATCGTCGCCGGCATTGTCTGGCACGGCGTATCGATCCCGACGTTTCGGCGCATCTGGCATCAGCTCATCGATCGGGCGGACGCGCCGATGAGATTCCGCTTCATCCTGCAGCCGTTGATGGCGGCATTCATCGCAATCCGGCACGGTCTCAACGACGCGCGGACCGGCCGCTCACCTTATATTTGGACCATCGTGGGTAACCCGCGCGAGCGCGCCCAGCGACTGAATGAGGGATTGAACGCGACCGCCAGGATCATCTTTCTCGGGCTCGTAATGGATACGATCTACCAAATCCTCGTGCTGAGGCGGCTCTATCCGGCCGAGGCAGTCATCGTCGCGCTGCTGTTTTGCTTTATCCCGTACGTGATCATGCGCGGGCCGGCCGCGCGCATCGCTCGCCGGTGGTACCGCGCGCCTCCGCATCACACCTCGTAACAGCACTGACACGAACCGATCGGCGGAAGAGCACCGGCATGGCAGATCCACGCAGCACTGCAACCGCGAGCAGGTTCGAAGTAAGGGCAACCGCGGCTGATCATTTTGCCTGGCTGCGGACCCGTCTCGCCGTCGAACGCACGATGATGTCATGGCAGCGTACTGCGGTGGCATTGATCGGCTTCGGTTTCGCCATCGTTCAGTATTTCAACCATCTGCAACAGCTTCCCGGAGCTCGCCCTGCCTATCTTCCAACCGCGCCGGAATATCTGGGGCTCGCGCTGATTTCGTGCGGTATCCTGGCACTGGTCATTTCGCTTTGGCAGTACCTCTGGACGGTTCGTTACCTCTGGGGCGAACCGTTCGCCCCAATCGCCGGAATGACCAAGGAGGGGATGCGATCGCCGGTTCTCGCGATTGCCATTCTCCTTATCGGCATCGGCCTGTTCGCGTTCTTTGCGGTGCTGCTGCGCCTCACTTAGCCGCGCCGGAGAGCCACAAAAGCTCAACGAGCACTTTTGGATCACTGGACCACAGACAGGAGACTGAAATGGCCAAGTCAGGCAGCAAGCCGAATATCCTCATCCTCTGGGGCGACGATATCGGCTGGTGGAACATCAGCTACAACAATCGTGGCCAGATGGGCTATCGGACACCCAACATCGATCGCATCGGCAATGAGGGTGCGACCTTTACCGACTATTACGGTCAGCAAAGCTGCACCGCCGGGCGCGCCGCGTTTATCACCGGGCAGAACCCGATCCGCACCGGTCTGACCAAGGTGGGCATGCCTGGGGCCGATGTCGGTCTGCGGGCGGAAGACCCGACCATCGCGGAATTGTTGAAGCCGCTGGGCTACGCGACCGGCCAGTTCGGCAAGAACCATCTGGGCGACAAAGACGAGTTTCTGCCGACGGCGCACGGTTTCGACGAGTTCTTTGGCAACCTCTATCACTTAAATGCAGAGGAAGAGCCGGAAGACCCGGACTATCCCAAGGACCCGGAATTCAAGAAGCGGTTTGGACCGAGAGGCGTATTGCACAGCTGGGCGGACGGCAAAGGCGGACAAAGGATCGAGGATACCGGCCCGCTCACCAAAAAGCGCATGGAAACCATCGATGAAGAGGTGACCGAGCATGCGGCCGCCTTCATCGACCAATGCCACAAGGACGGGAAGCCGTTTTTCCTTTGGTACAATACGACCGCAATGCACTTCAGGACCCACCGCGCCGAAAAGCACAAGGGCAAGAGCGGCCAGGGAGAATACAATGATGTCATGGTGGCGCATGACGAGAACATCGGCCGGATGCTCGCCAAGCTCGACGAACTGGGCATTGCCGACGACACGATCGTCATGTACTCGACCGACAACGGCCCCCACTACAACAGCTGGCCCGATGGCGCGATCACCCCGTTCCGCAGCGAAAAGAACACCAATTGGGAGGGCGGCTGGCGGGTTCCGATCTTTGTGCGCTGGCCGGGCCGGATCAAATCCGGGTCTGGTATTAAATGAAATCGCTTCGCACCAGGACTGGTTGCCGACCCTCCTCGCTGCTGCTGGAGAACCGGACGATCGCGCAAAAGCTTCTCAATGGCCATCAGGCCGGCGACAAGAGCTTCAAGGTGCACATCGACGGCTACAATTTGCTGCCGTATTTGACCGGCGAGGCAAAGGACAGCCCCAGGAACTTCTTTTTCTACATCAGCGATGACGGCGACATTCTGGGGATCCGCATGGGTGACTGGAAGGTCGTTCTGATGGAGCAGCGGGCCAAGCAGCTGATGTGCTGGTTTGAGCCGTTCGTCAAACTGAGGGCGCCGAAGATGTTCAATTTGCGCCGCGACCCGTTCGAGCGGGCCGACGAAAATTCGAACACCTATTGGGACTGGGTCATCTCCCACGCCTACCTGCTCTATGAAATGCAGGCGCTCGTCGCCCAGCAGATCCAGGCCTTCGTGCAGTTCCCGCCGCGCCAGAAGCCGGCTGCATTCAACCTCGACGAAGTGCTCCGCAATCTCCAGGAGGCGGCGGGCAGCAGCAATCACTAGCCCAGTAGGTCAGTAAGTCTGCATCTGGTGGCGGACCGGATTTGAGCCGGTCCTCACCTATTGGAGTGGTGAATGCAACAAACCGAACACCGATTTTCGCGGTTTTCGCGAGCATTGTCGCGGGGCTGCCGCCCGCGATGTCACCGCTAGATCGGATGTGAAAGCCGATGCAACGATCATTAAAGAGATTAGCCTGCATTTGGGCCGCTGCTGTTGCTATGCTGGGGGCACTGACGGTTGGGGCGCCTGCGGCCTACACGCAGCAATATGCGGTGGCGAGCGAACCGGCAGTTCCACCTCCTCCGAGCGTCGCCGCCCCATCTCCGCCGGTCTATAGCGCGCCGCCGCCGCTCGCCCCAGCGCAGCCGCCGCCCCCGCCATCTCTTCTCGGCGGGTTGCAGTTGATCGCCTACCCCTATTTTTGGCTGGCGGGCCTCGACATGGCGATCACGACACCGCTCGCGCGCGCGCCGCAAGTCAATATCAGCGCCGGCGCCGGTGAAATCATCAGCCACATCAATTACGGGCCGTTTATGGGAGCGGCCGAATTGCGCTATGGGCCGTTTGGCATCCTCGCCGACGGGATGCACATCCCGCTCGGGGTCCCGATCACAACCCGCAACATCTTCTTCTCGGGGGGCAACAGTGCGGTCGTGCTGGACACCGCCACCGGCGATTTTTTGTATCGCGTCTTCGAGCGGCAGGCGCAGACGATCGACGCGGGGCTCGGTTTTCGTTTCTGGGGCGGGTCGGCCGACACGACTTTGGTCGGCCGGGGTCCTGTGCCGACGCAGAGCGTCAACCAGTCGCGAAAATGGGCCGATCCGCTGATCGCCGCGCGCTATCACGTCGATTTTGGCCGCGGGTTGGGAGTGACGGCCTATGGCGATGTCGGCGGCTTCGGCATCGCCGCGCATTCCGACTGGCAGATCTCCGGCATGCTCGACTATGCCTGGAGCCCGTCGCTCTCGTTTCGCGCCGGCTACCGCAGCCTCAACGTCAATTACCAGGCAACCGGCGCCCCTCTCGGCTTCAACATCCACATGAAGGGGCCGCTGCTGGGCTTAACGATGCGGTTTTGACACGATTGCAATTGATCTGCATCAAACCTCTGTGGGCAAGAAACCGGTATCGGTTTCGCCATGGATGAAGGGCGCCGCACCGGGACGGTATGAGGTGCACAATTCAAGCGGATGCGACAACACGCATGCCGTCACGCCAATGGACACGACGGTCAGCACGTCGGATTGGCGCTGGAGCTTATCGGCATTGGGCTTTGGCAAGTTGTGATTATTCGCCTACTGCTTGCGATTGGAGATGTTTGGGCACGCTCTCGACCATCGAGCGCGAGCTGCATGAGAATCTGACGAAATTGCTGAGGAGTATTCGATGAATCGACGACAGTTGTTTCTGTCGACGGCCAAGGCGGCAATGCTGACTGCGTTGGGCGGATCGTGGCTGGCGGGCGGGACTGAGGCGCAAACCTCCTCACCGACCGCTGCGGCTGGAGCCACCGCCCAACAGGATTTCGGGAAGATCGGCGTCGAGGCCTACATCTACGGCTACTCGCTCATTACCTCCGAGATCACGCGCCGGGCTTTCACCAATGTTGCGGCGCCCTCGCCAAAGACGCTCCAGGCGCCAATGGGGCAAGTCGTCAGCCAGCCGGCTTACCCGCCAGCGGATTACAAAGGGGTCACCGCACCCAATGCCGACACGCTCTATACCGCCGGTTTTATTGATGTCGGCAGCGAGCCGTGGATCTTTTCGTATCCAGACATGCACGGCCGGTATTTTCTGTTCCCGATCTATTCCTTGTGGACCGAGGTATTGGCCTCGCCGGGCAAACGTACGCTCGGCACCGGCGCGCAGACCATCGCGATCACCGGCCCCGGCTGGAACGGAACCTTGCCGAGCGGTGTCACGCAACAGGTCAAGTCATCCACCGACATCGTCTTTATCATCGGCCGGGTGTATGCCGATGGCAGTGCAAGGGATTACGCGGCGGTTCATGCGCTGCAACGTCAGTTCAAGCTTTATCCGCTGAGCGCGTGGGGAAAATCCTACGCGCCACCACCGGGCAAGATCGACCCCAATGCCCCGAGCCCCAAGGAGATTGTCCGCAACGTCATCAAGGCGATCGACGCCCAAACGTATTTTGGCCAGATGGCAAAGCTGATGAAGGTTAACCCGGCGGCATTGCCAGCCGACGCGCCGATAGTTAGCGCCATGGCTAAGGTCGGTCTGCACCCCGGGCAGGATTTCGACTTGTCAAAGCAGGACCCGGCGGTCCAGGCGGCGCTGAATGAGGCGGGTAAACTGGCCTATCCTGAGATCGAGGCAGAGCAGACAAAGCTCGGCCGGTTTGTCAATGGCTGGTCGATCTCAGCCTCGGGCGGCATCTACGGCACGCACTATCTGCGCCGGGCTGCCATTGCAGCGTTCGGCTGGGGTTCGAACCAGCCCAAGGACGCAGTCTATCCGTTCACGCGCGTCGACGCCGATGGTAAGCCGCTCAATGGTGCCAATAGATACGTGCTGCATTTCGCGAAAGGCGCGACGCCGCCGGTCGAGGGGTTCTGGTCGATTACGATGTACGACCCCGAATTCTATTTCTACCCGAACCCGCTCAACAAACTCACGGTGAGCCCGCGCGACCATCTTAAGTACAACCCAGACGGCTCGCTGGACCTCTATTTTCAGCATACCTCGCCGGGCAAGGCCCAGGAAGCCAACTGGCTGCCGGGCCCCGCCGGCGATTTCATCCTGATGATGCGCCTCTACTGGCCGAACGAGAGGCCGCCCTCTATCCTCGACGGCACCTGGACGCCGCCCGCGGTTAACCGCATGGCCTAAGTGCGCGCGACCACATCATTTGCGGAGAACACATCAGGAGCTCACCGAAGGCTATGAAAAGGCACAGGACCGGCGCTCACCTGAAATCGGCGAAGGCGCTCGACCTGACAATACCGCCGACAGTGATGGCGCGAGCCGACCGGATCATCGAGTAATTCGTCGAGAATTAGCCGGCGAGACGGAAGGCGGGGCCGTCGGGAACGATGTGGCCGGCGGTGCGGCCGGCAAAATGCGTGCCGATAACCAGGACCGGGGTGTCGGCGAGCCGGGTCAGCATCGCTTCGCGAGTGGTGCGGGCGAGATCGGGGTCGGAATCGGCGGTCGAGGACCAATCGGGTCGCGCGATCTGGCAGGGGTGGTGCATGAAATCGCCAGTGATCAGCGCCTCTTCGCCGTCCGAGGCGATCCGTATGCTGACATGGCCCGGCGTGTGGCCGGGGGTCGGGACGAGACTGACCTCGTCGCAGATCCGGTGGTCGGTTTCGACGAGATCGACGAGGCCGGCATCCCACACCGGCGTCACCGAATCGGCGAGCACCGCCTTCATGTCGTCGCGCTCGCGCTGGGTTGTCCAATGGTCGTATTCGACCCGGCCCATCAGGTAACGCGCCTTGGGAAAGGTCGCGATCCAGCTTCCGTCGACCAGCATTGTGTTCCAGCCGACATGATCGACATGCAGATGGGTGCAGACCACCGTATCAATCGTCTCGCGCGGATAGCCGGCGGCGGCGAGATCGGCGAGGAAACTTGTCTGCAGCCGGTTCCAGGTTGGGATCCGGCGGTTCTCCTTGTCGTTGCCGAGACAGGTGTCGACGATGATCCGCCGCTCCGGGGTTTCGACGACAAGCGCATGAATGCTCATCTTGAGCCGGCCGCGCTCGTCGGCAAAATCAGGGTATAGCCAGGTGATCGGCCGGATCTCGTCATAGGTCGCTTGCGGCAACAGAAAACGGCTGCCCCCGGTGACTTCGAGCTCGACGATCTTGGTGATCTTCACCCGGCCAATTTGCCAATTCATGCTGTCCGCTCCATCCTGCTAGACCAGATGTCGGTCTGAGCACGGGGCGACCCGTTTCGTCGCGCCAATATTGTGGGACAGTACACTTTCGCGGGGGGACGAAATAGGATGGCGGTCAGCGGTTCGGTTCGCACCCTTTGCTTCGGCGAGCCGAGGAGGAAGAAATGAACAGAGGCTCGGGCACCCGATCGCGGAGCGACCGCGAGGTTCTTGTCGTCGTCGATGTGCAGAATGATTTCTGTCCCGGCGGCGCCCTTGCCGTCCCTGACAGCGACACGATCATTCCGGTAATCAATCGCCTGGCAGCCGAGTTTGCTCATGTTGTGCTGACCCAGGACTGGCATCCGCCCGGCCATTTATCTTTCGCCAGCGCCCATCCCGGCCGCCAGCCTTTCGAGACGATCGAGGTCTCGTACGGACCGCAAACCTTGTGGCCGGACCACTGTGTGCAGGGAACGATGGGCGCAGCCTTTCACCCGATGCTTGCGGTCCCGCCCGCCGAGCTGGTCTTGCGCAAGGGTTTTCGCTCCGGGATCGATTCCTATTCGGCATTTCGTGAAAACGATCGGCGCACGCCAACAGGGCTCGCTGCGTATTTGCGCGAGCGCGGGTTCGAGAGTGTCACTCTCTGTGGTCTGGCGACCGATTATTGTGTGCTGTATTCGGCGATTGACGCCCGCGAGGCGGGCTTTGCCGTCGAGGTTGCCACTGAGGCCTGTCGTGGCATCGATCTCGACGGCTCGTTGGGGCAAGCTATACGGGCGATGAAAGAGGCCGGGGTAACGATCAGCGACTAGACGCGGCGCGGCAACGAGCGGCGCTCGACCTGGAAGGTCGGTGGACGCCGTGGTGGCGCCATGATCGTGTAACCATCTGCCGCCTCCTCGGCCGGCTCGTCGCGGCGCGGGGCTGGCCGCGGTGCGGTACGGCGCACCGGAGTTCGCGCGGTTGGCCGCTTCTTGGCCTTGTTCGGCCGTTCGCTGATCCGAACGTCGAGATTATGTCCGTCGATCGCGGCGCCATTCATCGCTTCGACCGCGAGCTTGGCGGCCTTCTCGGTGGCGATGTCGACAAAACCGTAGCGCAGCCGCTTTCCTGTTTCCGGATCCCTGGCGATAAAGGCGCTAAGCACGATGCCGAACGGATCGAACGCTTCGGCCAGCTCATCCTCGGTCAAATCCGGCGGCAGGTTGGCGACAAAGACATTGCCCCGGAAGTACTGCAACCTCATCGGCTAAGCCTCTCTACCTGTTCATTCTGGGTCGTGAACGCCGGCGCAGCATGAACAGCGTCATCGACGCTGGGGATTGTTGACTTTGCAGTGCTGCGTTGCACAAGGGATTCCTTGCCGCGCAATAGCTGTGCGCCCTCTTGTCGCGGCGCTTGTCAGCGCTGGCGCATAGCGCGACATTCCAGCGCCAATTTTATGACAAGAGGTTGAAATTTCGATGATTCCACGCAAGCGCAGCAGCTTCTCAGCGATTGTCGACCGGCCGCCCCTCAAATTGCCCAACCGCGCCCGCATCGTCGTGTGGACGATCGTCAATCTCGAGTTTTGGTCGATTTCGCGACCGATGGCGCGGCAGGTGTTGCCGGCGCCAACCGGGCAGGTGCTGTTGCCCGACGTGCCAAACTGGTCGTGGCATGAATACGGGATGCGCGTCGGCGTATGGCGGTTTTTCAAATTGTTCGAGAGGCTCGGTATTCGTCCGACCTTGTCGATCAACGCCCGGGTATGCGAGGGCTACCCGCGCGTCGCACAAGCGGCACGCGACGCCGATTGGGAATTTATGGGCCACGCCTGGGAGCAAATGCCGATCCATAAGGTCGACGACCAGGCGGCGATGATCGGCAAGTCGCTCGACACGCTCGAACACTTTGCCGGCACCAGGCCTGTCGGCTGGCTCGGTCCGGGTCTCACCGAAACCTACGACACCCCGGACTTGTTGGCCGCGGCCGGCGTCAAATACATCGGTGATTGGGTCTATGACGATGAGCCGACCGAGATCCGCACCAAGCACGGCCCGCTGATAACCTTGCCCTATTCGGTCGAGCTCAACGACATCCCGATGATGCTCGTCCAGCATCACGAATCAGGTTATTTCACGACCCGCTGCATCGACACCTTCGACCGGCTGTACGATGAAGGGGCGGAGCGGGCCAAGATTATGGCGATTGCGATCCACCCCTATATCAGCGGCCAGCCACACCGCATCAAATATCTCGAAGCGGTCTACGAGCATATCGCCCGGCATGCCGGAGTCCTGCACTGGAACGGGATCGAAATCCTCGACTGGTATTTGCAAGCGAGGGCAGGCGCCTGATGGCGGTAATGGGGGTATCAGCTGGGTGGCGTGGCCGCCGAAATAGATGCCCAAAAGAAGAAGGGCCGCCCCGTGGGACGGCCCTTCCGCCGAAACGGCGGCCTTCGCGGCCGCAAACCGTGCGCCCTATGTCAGGCGCCGATCTCCACAGAAGAGATCCTGGTCACGGCAGCGATGAACCGCGGTTTAAGGCTAGACACAGGATCACCTCCTTTCAGTTGTTGCGCCAATGCATCCAATCTAAGAGGCTGGTGTCTCGGACGCAAGCGAGTTGTTCGCAGTAGCACCGGATCGGACCGCGCTCTGCGACGCTAAGCTGCACAACTCGCTGGATATTTGAGGGGAAAGCGACGATGCGCCGCAGCGAAGACCGCATTCTGACCACCCACACCGGCAGTCTGCCCCGACCCGCCGAGTTGACCCGGTTGCACATTCGCCGGGCGCGCGGCGAAGCGGTCGATCCAACCGAACTCGACCGATTGGGTAAGGAGGCGCTGCGCTGGGTCGTCAAAAAGCAGGCCGAATCCGGAGTCGATATCGGCAACAACGGCGAGCAGCAGCGCGAAGGCTTTTTTCTGCACATCCGGCATCGCATGAGCGGGTTTGGCGGATCGTGGCAGCGCCGCACCCGCGCCGATGCGCTGCGCTATCCGGTATTCCGCCGCATTATGGAGGAGCAGCTCGCATCGCGTGAGGCGGTCAGCAATATGGGGCCGCCAAAGGCGATCGGCCCGGTGCGCTATCTCGGCCGCGAGGCGGTCGAGGCGGAAATCGCCGATTTCCGCGCGGCGCTCGCCGATACCGGCACGCATTTTGTCGAGCCGTTTTTGACGGCGCCCTCGCCCGGGATCATCGCCGGAGCGATGAAGAACGAGCATTATCCGACCGAGGCCGCCTATCTCGCCGATCTCGGTGCGGCGTTGCGCGAGGAATACGAGGCGATTGTCGATTCCGGTTTTTTATTGCAGCTCGATTGCCCCGATCTGGCGCTCGAACGCCACCTTTCTTATCAGGATCGACCGCTCGCCGATTTTCTTGGCTTTGTCGAGCGCGTCGTTGAGACGATCAACGCAGCACTCGTGAACATCCCGCGGGAAGCGGTGCGGCTGCATGTCTGCTGGGGCAATTACGAAGGCCCGCACGACAGTGACGTGCCGCTCTCCGATATCCTGCCGATCCTTTACCAGGCCAAGGTCGGCGCGTTCTTCTTGCCGTTCGCCAACCCGCGCCATGCGCACGAATACAAAATCTTTGAAAAGATGCCGCTGTCGGGTGACCAGATCCTGATCGCCGGGGTCATCGACAGCCTGACAAATTTTGTCGAGCACCCCGAAGCCGTTGCCGATCGCCTCGAACGCATCGCCCAGGTGGTCGGGGACCCGCACCGCGTGATTGCCGGCACCGATTGCGGCTTCGACACCTCGGCCGGGATGGGCCGCGTCGCCGAGGACGTCGTCTGGGCCAAGCTGAAATCGCTAGCCGAAGGCGCCCGCCTCGCCTCGCATCGGCTGGGGATGAGATAAACCTCAGCTTTGTCACGCTATGGATTAGGGTGACGTTCGCAATCCGCCAGCAGCGGCACTGCAAACTCAGCCAGATTACCACCGGGGAACAGATGCGCCGGGATGCCGGCCGCGGTGGCGGCAGTCAGATCACCAGGCCGATCGCCGATCAGCAGGCAGCGGGCTGGATCGACCTGCCAACGCGCCAACAGGTCGAGCAGCATTTCCGATCCCAGTTCGCTTGAGCCGCGGTCCCGTCGGAAGGTCTCGGCTGGACTCGGTTGAGGGGCGCGGCAACGCCAGTCGTCGATCGTCCCACCCTCGGCGCGGACTGCGTCGGTCGTCGCTGCCCAGAGGGAAACGAAGTCCGGCTCGTCACCAAGGCCATTTGCCATCTCGGATTGGCTAGTCACGACAAAGACGTGCCAGCCCGCATCCGATGCCGCCCGGATCGTGGTCAGAGCGCCTGGCATGAGGTCGAACCGCTCGCGGTCGCCGACACGGCCGCGGTCGAATTTGGCGACGAGATCGCTGCCCAGAAACAACGCGCGACGAAGCAGCCGCGCCGGCAGCTCGGTCTGGGCGCGCGTCAGATCCGCCGGGATGCCGATATCGATAAAATAGCCGTCGGCCACGGTGCCGCGCAATGCGCCGCGGGCGGCGAGCGCCGGCATGACGTCGCGTTCCAGCGAGCAGACCGCGGTCGCCACATCCAGCGCGCGGTGGTCAAACAAATAAATACCGGCGTTGATGATGCCCGGTTGGCTGCGCTGATCCCGTTCGCGAAAACTGGTGATGCAATCTCCATCCATTTCGACCACGCCATAGCGCGTAGCGTCATCGAGACGCCGCAAGGCGATACGACCGATTGTCTCTTCCGGATCGCGTACAGCGTCGGCCAGCAGGCGGGCGAGATTGAAGTCGAACCATGAATCGCCATTGCAGACGAGGAACCGCTCCGCGAGATGCTCTCGGGCGTGGAACAGCGCGCCGCCAGTCCCGGCGGGCTGTTGCTCGCGACTACAGACAACGCGCAGGGGCTTGGGAAGGCTGGCCTTAATCAGCGGCAGCATTGCTTCGACGGCGTCGCCCAGATGGCCAGTCAACAGGATGACTTCCTCGATGCCGAAGCGGCTCAGCTCGCGTAGCAGCCAGGCCAGGAACGGTCGGTCGCCGCAGGCCAGCAGCGGCTTCGGTGTCGAGGCTGTCAACTCGCCGAGCCGCGTGCCAAGCCCACCGGTCAGAATGGCAGCCTGGCGGACCGTCGCTGCGCGCATCGCGGTGTCCTGACCTGGATCGGTCTTTTGATACTAATTCTGGACGCTGCGAGAACTCTGACCCGCAGGTGTAGCCGTCGCGCGACGTCCCGGGGACTGCAAAATGGCCGCCTCAGCGATGGCCAAGACACGTTCCGCGTTGCGGCTCCAGGTGAAGGATCTCTCAACGATTGTTTGGCGAGCGGCTTCCCCCAGTCGGGCGCGCAGTGATGGATCGACGCATAGCCGGAAGAGGGCCGCTTCCAGCGCCCCGTCTGTGGCCGGATCGAAAAGCAGCGCGTCTTTCCCATTGGTCAGGACTTCTCGAATGTTCTCGGCGTCGGGTGCGACGATCGCGCGGCCGAGTTGCAGGTACTCGAAAAGCTTAAGCGGTGAGGAATAAGGCGTCATGCTTGGCACCACGGCGATGTCAAAGGCGGCGATGTGACGGGCGACATCATCGCGCTCGACGATGCCGGTGATCGTCAGCCGATCAGCCAGACCCCGCTCTCCCGCGTAGTTCTCGAGGAAATTGCGGGCGGGGCCGTCGCCAACGACAAGAATATGCAGATCGAGTTCGGCGCGGTGCAGGGCCACGAAATCGATCAGCCGGTGAACCGCGTTCCAGCTGCGGATAAAGCCAGTAAAGCCGAGAACCACGCGCGATGGCAGGCCGAGGTCCGACTTAGCGATTTGGATATCGGGGACGATGCCGAAGCGCTCGGGGTTGACGCCATTCGGGATGACCGTTATGCGCGACGGCGCGACACCATACTCGGCCACAGCGCGGGCCAGCACGCCGGTCACGGGCAGAACGTGATCGACCCGGTTCCACAATAGGCGTTGCGCCCAGCGGCCAAGGCGATGCAAACGCAGCCCGTCATTCTGTGCCCGCTCTTCATAAAGTGGCGAGTTGACCTCAAGCAGCATCGGCAGATGGTACAGACGACGTACCCAGATACCCGCGAACAGGAATAGACTGAAGCGCTCGTAGATCACATCGGGGCGGTGGACCTGCACTGCCGCACGCAGGCGCAGAAATGCCTTCAGATTGTAGGCGATCTCCAGCAGTTCATAAAGCGCCTTTGGGATTGACTGCTTGATGCGATCTACCAGTGGATTGGAGCCGCCAAATCCGGTCCGCATTAGGTTCGGCGGTCCAATGAGGACCGTCTCGTGCCCCAAGCTTTGCAGTGCGGCGATCAGTTCCTCGATATGGACAGCCTGGCCATCGCGTGAGGCAATGCGGTGGTGAAAGAGGATGCGCATTGCCTAGAGGATCTTCCAGCCCTCGGTTCCGTGCCGCGTGAAGTGGCAAACCATGACATGGCCATCCTCGCGCGATAGGGCGCGGATGACGTCCATGCGCCGTTCCGGGGCAACGAGAAAGGTTACAAAGCCGCCGCCGCCGGCCCCCGACACTTTTCCCGCCCGCGCCCCCGCCGCGAGCGCCGCTTCGATGACTTGGTCGATATGGCTGTTGCTGACATTGTCGGCGAGCCTTTTTTTGGCGTCCCAGGACTTGCGCATGCAAACTGCGAAGTTGTCAAAGTCGCCTTTCAGCAAACATTCTTTCATGTGAAAAGCGTCGTCCTTGATTGCGTGCATCGCCTCTAGCGTGGTTCCGCTGTTACTTGTCAGATTATCGGTCTGCTCCTTGATGATGCGGGCCGATGAACGCGAGACGCCGCTGTCGAACAGGACCAGCGATGTCTCCATCTCCGAGATGATCCAATTCTTGATGCGCAGCGGGTTAACAATGACCCGATCTTCGGGATAGAACTCGATGAAATTCACGCCCCCGAAAGTCGCCGCGTACTGATCTTGACGTCCGCCACCGAGCTTGGCGTCAAGGCGCTCGATTTCGAACGCCAGATGGGCAATTTCGTATTCGCCGAGCGGCAGATTCAGCCACTCGACAAAGGCTTTGATCATCGAGACGACCATGGTTGAAGAGGTTCCCAACCCTGACCCGGGGGGCGCGTCGCAAAAGGTCGTAATGCGGCATGGCAGCGGGCGGCCATCATTGAATTGCGTGATGATGCGCCGGTAGACGGCCCGATGCAGGATCAGCGGGTCTGCAATCTCGATCGCGTCGTCTGCGGCGGCCTCGAATTGAGAGCCAATATCCGTTGCGGTAAAGCACACCCGGTCGTCATCGGTGGGCTCGATAATCGTGTAGGCATACTGGTCGATCGTTACATTGAGCACCGCGCCGCCATACTGATCGCAATATGGCGACACATCGGTGCCGCCGCCGGCCAAACCCAAACGCAGTGGTGCACGAGAACGGATAATCATGACACGGGCACACTTAAGTCAGTATCGGGTCTAAGCCCGCATCCCTCGCTGGATCCGTCCAGAGATTGGGCCGGCCAAGCCGATGACAACAGCTCGTCGAGGGTGCGCAGCCGCGCATCCCAGCTGAAATGGTCAAGCACGAAGGGGCGTGCGCGCGCCGCCAAAGCGGCGGCCGAGGCGGGCTCGTCGAGGATTTGCAGGCAGGCGGCAACCCATGCCTCCGCGCTGTCGGCGGTGATCACCGGCGTGGTGTCGGGCGTGCCGATCCCGGTTAGCGCGTGAGCGCTGACAATAGTCGGCCGGCCCATTGCCAACGCCTCCAATACCTTATTCTGAATGCCGCGAGCGATTTGCAATGGCGCCACGACAGCTGCGGCATAGGCGAGATAGGGCTGTACATCCGGTACACGTCCAGTAACGATCACGTTGCGACGGCTCGCCAGTGCCCTGACCGCCTGCGCCGGGTTCGACCCGACAATAGCAAACTGCACATTGCTGTGAACGGCGAGGAGTTCTCGGAAGAACGGTGTCGGCAAACCAGACCACGGCATCGATATTGGGCTGATAGTCCATAGCACCGGTGAACACGAAAGCCGGACCGTCGCTCCAGGCTGGCCGCGGCCACGGCTTGCCTGGATCGAAGGCCTCAGCGTCGACACCATTGGCGATCGTGACGATCCGGGCCGCGCGGGTGCCGACGACGCTGCGGAACAGCGCTGCCTCCTCGTCAGAGACAAAGGCGATTGCATCGGCACCGGCAGTCAGGCGCGCCTCCGCAGCGCGCACCCGTCGCGCTTCAAGCGCGAACAGCCACCGCTTCCATTTCGTGGTCCGCTCCGCATACGCAGCAAACTTCTCGGAATCCACATCGGCAAAGTGCAATACGCGCACTGTCCGCCTGGGTGTTGGCGTCAGGGCGTAGTCCGAGATGTTGCTGCTATGGGTGACGATCGCGACTGGCTGATATTGCTCAATTACCGCGCGCACATACGCCTTTAGCCCAGGAGCGCGGAACAATGCGAAACTGATGGGCAAACCGCCCAGCCAGCGTAAACCTGCCGGCACCCACGCCCAGGGTTTGACGATGTGCTCGACGTGGAGGCTCGCGCAATAGGGACGGAGCCCCTCGATCTCGGGGTTATCCTCGTTCGTGTCGACGAAAGTGCCGACGTGAACATTGAAGCGCTGACCCAAATGCCGAACTAAATTGAAGGAAGTGATCTTTTCCCCCTTGTTGGGGGGAAAAGGCAGCCGCTGGCATAGGAAAAGCACCGCCGGCCGGCTATTCATTTTTGTATCAATCTTCTGACGAGCATAAGGCACATGTGGATCGGTCAATTATTTCAGGTGCTATAAGTAAACAGGCATACATCGGCAGTCTACGGGCTTCGTTGCGTATATCAATGTGGGATTAATTAATTCAAAACATGCGATCAGATGATAGAAACCGTCGGGAGCCTTCATCAACCCTACGCCACCGGTTAGCCGGAGTGAAGGCGGTAATCGGCGATGACGGCATGATAGGTAACGCGGATCAGATCGTCGACGAGGGGCGGCGGCGGCTCACGCCGGAGCAAGTGTTGGCGCACGACAGCAACCGGCACCTCGGCAAGCAGGAATTGGGCGCGGCGCAGTTCGTCGACGCCCGCTCGCTCGAAGGCCAGGTCGGCGAATTTTGCGATGCCGGTCTCGATCTGCCGGGTCTGCGCCGCAACCCCATCGCGCAGATGCTGCGGCCATCGGGGCTGACCGAAATCGTCGCGGTGATAGAGCAGCAGTAGGCGGGCCTCATCGAGATGCTCGCGGACCCAGTGGGGCGTGTGCAATGAGGCTGCGAGCGCGTCCCCGGCATCCAGCGCCGCGGTGATTCCTTGCTGGAAGGCAAGCACGGTCTGCAGCCACAGCTCGCCAAGCAGCAGGTCACGCGACGAAAAGCGATAATAGAACGACCCTACCGGCGCCTTGAGACGCTCGGTGATCGACGCAACCGTCGCGGCGGACGGCCCGTGCTCGGCGGCGATCGCCAATGCGGCGGCGAGAAAATCGGCCTGTTCAAATCTGGGACGTGGCATGCTAGAACGTTAGTTCTAGAATTATTGCTCCACAAGAAGTATTCTCACCCGGACGTAGACGGAGGAAATCGATGCCGATGATCGCACCGAAAGTCAGGGAGGAGCCAGAGGTCGCGCGCTTGCTCGCCGCAGCGCGCGCGGCGGTGGCCGACGTGCCCTATTGCTGGGTCGTTACAGCGGCCGACGGCGGCAATGCTCATGCCCGAGTCGTCAAAGCCTTTCCCAATGAAACCGGGGAAGATTGGTGGACGCGCTGGTTTCTGACCCGGCGCCTGGCTCGGAAAACCACCGAAATCCGCGATGCGGGATATGTCACGCTCGCCTTCCAGCACGATTCCGGCAACGCCTATGTCAGCCTCGCGGGGCGTGCCGAGTTGATCGACGAGCGCTCGGCGGTCGAGAGCCGATTGCAGCAAGTCGACGACCCTGAGGGCGCCTTAGCGGGACAGCTGATCGCCGTCAGAGTCGATGCCGACCGGATCGAGGTTCACATTCGCGGTGTCACCGCCGAGCCGTGGGGTCATGGCCGCACCCTGCTCGAGCGCAGCCGGGACGGCGTCTGGCGCCTGTCGCTCTCCTGAGACCGAACCGAAGGCAGGTTTTGCCTCGCCGCGCTTAGACAACGCCGTCCTTGCGCAGCCCTTCAAGATCGCCGGCGCTCATGCCGAGCCAGTCGGCGAACACTTCGCTCGTGTGCTCGCCCAATAGCGGCGACGGTCTGATCGGGGCCGGGGCGCCGTCGAAGCGCACCGGAAAGGCCGGCATCCGCAGCTCTCCGGCCGGGTGTTGCATCGTCTGAATGATGCCGCGTTCGGCAAAGCTCGGCTCAGCCAAAAGGTCGCCGGTATCGAACACTGCCCCGGCCGGCACGCCCGCAGCGCCGACGAGCCGCATCGCTTCGTGCTTGTCATGCCGGCGCGTCCATTCGGAGACCATCGCGTCGATTTCGGCCTCGTGCTTGGCGCGCGCCTCGCGTGTCGCAAAGCGCGGGTCCTGGATCAAATCTTCGTGGCCGATGACCGTCAACAGCCGCCGCCAATGCTCTTCATTGCCGGGGCTTGTAAAGACATAGACATAGTCGTTGGGACCGCCCGGTTTGCAGGGATAGATGTCGGCCGGCGCCATACCGCCGGCGAGCGATTTGGCGCCGTTGCGCATCGCCGGCTGGCCGGTGCGGGCGTGCTGGATAAAGGCGCCGCGGGTATATTGCAATTGAGCATCCTGCATCGCGACCTGAACGCGCCTGCCCTTGCCGGTCCTCTCGCGCTGAAACAAGGCGCCCAGAACGCCGATCGCCAATAGCATCCCGGTCCCGGTGTCGCCGAGGGTCGGGCCGGGCTTGGCGGGGCGGCCCGCGCGCTCGCCGGTAATCGCCATGTTGCCGCCGCAAGCCTGCGCGATCATGTCAAAGGCGAGGTTGTTTTCGTACGGCGTACCGCTACCGAACCCCTTGACCTGGGCGTAGACGAGGCGCGGGTTCAGCTTGTGCAACTCGTCCCAGCCGAGCCCAAGCCGCTCGATAGCGCCAGGTGCGAAATTCTCGGCGAAGATATCGGCTTTTTTGGCCATTTCTTTGACCAGCGCCAACCCGCGCTCGGATTTCAGATTGACCGTGACCGATTTCTTATTGGCGTTGTAGATCATGAAATAATACGAATCCGCGCCCGGAGCGGGGCCGCTGCCAAGGCTGCGGCCGGCCTCACCACCCTTCGGGTTCTCGACCTTGACGACCTCGGCGCCGAGCCAGGCTAGCGTCTCGGTGCACGACGTCCCGGCTTCGAATTGCGTCAAATCGAGGACGCGAATTCCTTCAAGGCAGTTCGGCTCTATTCCATCCATCGCGCGGTTCCTTGTGGCCAAGCGAGAGCGGTTACAGTAGAGCAACGGCTAACGTGGTTGAACCGCAATCGGGTGCGTCAGTAGCCCGGGCGCGTAGGGAGGTCGGCGCATGAAAGTCTTTGTCTTTGATTTGTTGGCGTATGGCGAGCAACTCGAACATCTGAAAGTCGGCGGCGAGCTGCCCTATCCGCTTGGCAAGGAGCACTTCAAGCCCGAAATCGCGGCGCGCACCTATGCCGAGCATCTCGCGGCATGGGAGGAGCTCGACCGGCTCGGTTATGACGGCGTCGGCTTCAACGAGCATCATTGCTCGCCCTATGGACTGATGAACTCGCCGAATTTGCTCGCTGCGGCCGCCGCCCAGCGCACCAAGAACCTGAAATTGCTGATCTATGGCAACCTGCTGCCGTTGCACGAGCCATTGCGGCTTGCGGAAGAGCTGGCGATGCTCGATTGCATGTCGAACGGGCGGCTGATCTCGGGTTTTGCCCGCGGCATTCCGCGCGAGTACCAGGTTCACAATGTGCCGCTCGCCCAGTCGCGCGCTCGTTTTGAGGAGGCGTTCGACATCATCACCCGCGCCTGGAGCGAGGACGTGTTTTCGTATCGCGGACAATTCTGGAATTACGAGGATGTCGCATTGTGGCCGCGGCCGTTGCAGCAGCCGCGCCCGCCAATCTGGATGCCTGTCGTCGGCAGCAAGGAATTGATCGAGTTCGCCGCCCGGCACGACCTACCGATCACCCCCGGCCTCGGCCGCTCGCGCGGGTTGCGCGACGACATCATCCGCTATTACGCGCGCTGTCTCGCTCAGGCCGGGCATCGCATCACCCCCGACCATCTTTCGCTCGGCATCAGCGCCTATGTCGCGCCGAGCAAGGCCGAGGCGGTGCGCGAGATGGGCCCCTATCATCTCTACTTCAACCGCACCTTGTTCAGCCACGGCAACTTTACCGAGACCGAGCGGCAGCGCGAGACCGGCTATTCGAGCGCTTCCTCGACCGATTATGTCAGCCCGGAGAACCGCCGCGCGGCGCAATTCGCCCGCGACGATTTCCGTGGCCTGACGATGGCCGATGTCGAGCGCCAGGCCGAGGACATGCCGTGGGGCACAGCCGAGGAAGTGACGCGGCGGATCATCGACGCCGCCGACAGCGCCGGCGCCGACAATGTCCAGATCAGCCTCAATCGCGGGGTATTGCCGCACGAGTTGTTTATCGAGCAAATCCGCCGCTTTGCCCGCGACGTATTGCCGGCATTGCAGGCCCACAAGGTGACGCGCGTCCCGCTCGCCGAACCCGTCCCGGCCTGAGCCGCTATTACCGATCAATCGGGGTCCGCCACGCCGCGGGCGGTTTCGGCGATCAGCCAGTCGACGACGGTGATAAGGGCTTCCTCGCGGGTGGCGCCGGCGGCGAGGGCCGCATCGAATTCTGCGATCTGCCGGTGGGCGCTGGTGCCGCGGGCGAGGATATGGCGGGCATGCGCCACCTCGGCGTCGCAGCCGAAATGGCGCGCGTCGGGCTCGATCAATGTCAGGATCTCTTCGAGCAGCTCCGCATAGGGGACGATCCGGCCGCGGCCGAAATCGACGAGCCCGCGATCGACGCCATAGCGCTGTGCCAGCCAGCGGTTCTCATCGATCAGCATCCGGGCATAGATGCGCCAACGCTGGTTTTCGCGCTTGAGCCGCCACAGCATCCGCAATAGGCAGCGGAACAGCGCGGCGATCGACAACGAATCCTCCAATGCCGTGCAGCTGTCGGCGATGCGCATTTCCAAAGTCGGGAAGCGCTCGCTCGGACGCAGATCCCACCACAATTTGGTGGCGTCCTCGATCAGCCCGGCATCGGTCATCACCGCGACGTGGCGGCGATATTCACCCCAGCTGTCAAAGCGCTCGGGCATGCCGGTGCGCGGCAATTCGTCGAACACGGCGAGCCGGTATGATTTGAGCCCGGTGTTTTCGCCACGCCAGAACGGCGACGATGTCGACAATGCCAAAAGATGCGGCAGGAAATAGGACGCCTGGTTCATCAAATCGATGCGCAATTCGTCGTCGGGCAGCCCGATATGGACATGCAGGCCGCAGATCGCGAGCCGGCGCACGACGCCTTGCAGGTCATCCTGCAGATCGGCATAGCGGCGGCGCTCGGTGGTTTTCTGCGCGTCCCAGCGGGCAAAGGGATGGGTTGCGGCGGCTACCGGCGCCATGCCGTGGCGGGCCGCGACCGCGGCGACAGTCCGGCGGAGATGGCGCAGGTCGGCGCGCGCTTCGGCGAGGCTGGCGCACACGCGGGTGCCGATCTCGATCTGCGAACGCAGAAATTCGGGGCTGACCTGGCCCGCCAGCAACGCCTCACAATCGGCCAGCATTTCGGATGGCGGGTCGTCGACGACATCGCGCGTCGTGCGGTCGACGAGAAAATACTCCTCCTCGATGCCGAGGGTGAATTCCGGTTCGGCAGAGGCCATCCGCAACTCCGCGCGCTGTGCTCGCAGAGGCTAGCCGATCGGCCGCGCCGTCACCAGACGAGCCAACGATAGCCGATCAAAGCGCAATAACGTGCGTTCGCGGTGTTCTTGTGTTTGGAGCCGGCGAAAGAGACTCGGTCCGCATTACGGGAGCAAACGTTTGTACTCATTCCTGACAACGCCGTAGCACTCGCAACAGGCCGCCTCCAGGCCGGGCCGGTCGATGATCGTGACATGGCCATGGCCATTGTAGATCAATCTCGCGGCTCTCAGCGCACCCAGCGCCACGGTGATCCCAGGCCGCCGCACCCCGAGCATGATTGAAAGAAATTCATGGGTAAGCCGCAGGCGATCGCTTGCCGCTCGATCACGCGCCATCAAAAGCCAGCGCGCAAGCCGCTCCGGCAGATTGTGTCGGAGATTGCAGCCTGCACACATTGACACCTGAATATGAAACGCCTGGACATAGCGGAGCAGCAATTCGGAGAGGGCAGGGCTACGGGCCACTGCATCGCGCAACGCGCTGGCCGGCAATCGCAGAGCAAAGCCAGGAAGCTGAACCATCGCCTCGAGGGGCGAGGTCTCCGCACCTAGCAGAACCGGCATTCCGTCGAATCCCTCACTCCCGATTACCCCGACTTCCGCATCGACCCCGTCTTCCAACACTTGCACAATGGAGACCATGCCATCTTGCACAAAGTGAACATGCTCTATCGGTGCATTCGGTTTGGACAGGATCTGCTTTTGTACGAGCGTAATCAGCTCGAGGTGGGGGTGAAGACGATCGAGATCTTCGGGCGTCAGCGCGAGCAGCAGCTTATTTAAGATCGAAAGTGTGGCGGGCATGGCTCCTCCCGAAAACCAGGCAAGAGCACGCGCCTCTCTCAGCCGTCCGCGGCCAAACTCAAATCGCAGACGATATTGCAGATATGGGCATTTGCCGGTTAATTACGAAGCAAATAACAGGATTCACGCGCCCCGACGCATTCCCCTCGCAGTTTAGGTGCTCGTTCGTCCGGCAGGCGTTACCGCATCCCCAGGATCGAGCCGGTCACGGCACGCGGGTCGCGGCGCGGCCACCGCCCACGCTCCACCTGATGAAAAAACTCGTCGAGCGTGCGATTAAACAGATCGGGCTCTTCGAGATTAAGCGCATGACCGGTGTTGGGGAAGACGACGAGTGCCGCGGTCGGGATCGTCCGCTTCATCATAATGCCGGGTTCGAGGCAGGGGTGATCCTCGTCGCCGGTCATGATCAGGGTCGGCACCTCGAGGTGCGCCATCCGATCGGTCAGATCCCATAAGGACGGGCGCTGCGCCTGGACGCCACGCATCGTCAACGCCGAACCTTTGGTCGAATGCCCAGCGAGGTTTGTTGCGAACTCGCCCCAGCCGCGCGGGTCCTTGTTTTGAAACTGCACTCGGCTCGGTCCCTGCGCATAAACTTTGCTCGCCTCGCCCATTCCCTGGCCCTCGATCAAGGCAATGGTCTTGGCGGTCTCGTCGTGAAATTGCTGACGCTTTCCGGGTTCGGCGCCGTAGCCGCAGCCGGCCACGACCAGCGATAATGCGCGCCCCGGATAGGCAAACCCGAAATGCAGTGTCGCAAATCCGCCCATCGATATGCCGACAACATGCGCCTTGTCGATCGCGAGCGCGTCGAGCACAGCGCGGATATCGTCGCGGGCTCGATCTTGCGAATAGCGCGCCGGCTCGTCCGGAACATCGGATGGCGGGTAGCCACGCGCGTTATAGGCGACGCAGCGATACCGCCGCCCGAAATAGCGCATTTGCCCTTCATAGCCGCGGTAATCGTCGGCAAATTCATGGACAAAGACGATCGGCGTACCCGACCCGGTCTCTTCGTAATAAAGCCGCACCCCGTCATCGGTCGACAAATGTGGCATCGTGGTCCCCTTTGTGCACGAGAGCGATCCTAGCCACGGCGCCGGCGGCGCGGCAAGCTACGGCACGCAAGCGGCGCCTTCGCCGGCGTTGGCACGGTGTTTGAAGAGAGATGTTTAGGTCCGGGCCTTCGTGAACGCAGCTAAAGGCCGATCCGGGCCGGGATCGCCGGATCGCATCCGGACCTCATTCCCGGACCAGCTCTCTCCCGTGCCCAGCCAATGCGCATTTGCCGGCGCCATGCGCAAACTCGTTCTGTGTGGATTGTTCTTGGCGCCCAACAGGGGATCAGGAATGTACGGCTGCTCGCGGGATTTTTGGTTAATACTATTCTCGCAAAATTATTTGATTGAGGAGTAACAGACGTGCCCAACCCGGATCTCGACAAATACATCGAATCACTCGATTACGATCCGCGTGTCCTCCTGGCGGTGGTGCCCGACGGCAGCACCTCCGCAATCCCGGTCAAAGACCGCCAATCCAACAGCAACGGTGTAATTATTTGCACTAAGACTCAGCGTTCGTTGAGCAAGACCCTGAGCGAGGTGGCCATATTGAGCCCCACCGCCGGCGTTATCTTTCCCGGCGCCCTGGTTCTCGCCGATCAGAACCTCAGCGAAGGCCGTCCGACGCCGATTTCGCTTGCGCGGGGCTCGGCTACTCTGACGATCGATCTGCCAGGGCTTGAAAACCCGAGCGGTACGCTGGTTCCGTCCGGGTCCAACGTCCAGCACTTCTTAAACGCCAAGCTCGAGGAGTGGAACAAGCAGGCGGCCAGCCAGGGTTACATCAACGCCGCGCGCTCATTTGTTCAAACCACTCAGGCGTTCTCTTCGCAGCAAGTGTCGCTCGATCTCGGGTTCAATGCGAAATGGGCCTCGGGCAACGCCAGCGCGCAGATCAGTTCGAGCAGCACGACCGAGACCTCGGTCCTTGTCGCCTATTTCAAGCAGGTGTTCTACACGGTTTGGATGGATGCGCCCTCGGCCCCGGCGGACGTGTTCGACCCGGGTGTTTCGCTGAGCGATGCGCAACGCGTCTTTAACGCCAGCCGACCGCCAGGGTATGTCCGCAGCGTCGATTACGGTCGTCTTCTGATGGTTAAGATGGAGACTTCCGCGGTCGATACCTCGTTCAATTTGAAGGGGGCGTTCGAGCAGGCGACCCAGGGCGGGGTCACAGCCGGCGGCAATCTCGACGCGAAGTACAAAAATATTATCAGTAATGCTTCTTTCACCGCGCTGGCGCTCGGCGGCGGAGCGGAGACCCCGGTCAGCATCTTCAGCGGCGGCGCCGAGTCCGCGCTGAAGGGTTTGCAGGACTACATCAAGCAAGACGCTCGCTATCGCCGCGACAATCCCGGGTTTCCCATCGCATATACTGTCGTGTTTTTAAAAGACAATGAATTTGCCCGGATGGGATTTACCACCGACTATACCGATACCGAATGCGTCAAATATCCCAACGGCTTTGTCAAATTACAGCATTCGGGCGCATATGTCGCGAAATTCGAAGTGGATTGGGTCGAGCCCGATGCCCATGGCAACTACAACCAAAACAGAAGCTGGGAATCGGGCGATAAAACCGTTGGCTACACCCACCAGGTCGATCTGCCCGGCGATGCGCAGGGTGTAAGAATAAAAGCCTGGGCGGCGACCGGTCTGATATGGGATCCGTGGGGTGAGATCATGAATGTTGCGCTCAACGGGCCAGACAACAAATGCTATCGGGTAACCGGAACAACGCTCAACCGCAGCTGGGATAATAATTGCTAAATCCCGCAGATGGGCGCCAGCGCGGCGGGCACGAAAAAGCCGGGAGAAGTTCGACGCTCCCGGCTATTTAGGATCGGATTGTGACGGCGGCGGGTCAGAGCCGCTCGAGTTGGTAAATTTCGTCCTTGATGCGGAGTTTCTGACGCTTCAGATCGGAGATCATGTCGTCGTTCGGCAGCGGTCGGCTGTTCTCCTCATCGATGGCACGTTCGAGTGCTGCATGCTTTTCCTTGAGCGCCTCGATACGATCTTGCTGCGACATGCATTCCCTCCTCGAAGACCGAGACTATCGGCCCAAAGTAACGCCGGAGCAGCCCGTTGCCAGCTGGGGCCGCCCCGGTGACGAAAATATGTCAGGTGCGGGAATTTTCACAGGGTCGCGATGAGCGAGATGTCAACGAGGCCGCGCCTAATCGTCGGGATCAGCGGCGCCTCCGGCACGATCTACGGGGCGAGGCTGCTCGAACTGCTGCAACCTTTGCCGGTCGAAACCCACCTTGTAATCAGCCGCACGGCCGAACTGACGCTGGCGCTTGAGACCGATCAAAAGCCGGCTGCACTACGCGCCCGCGCCGATATCGTGCACGCAATCGCCGATATGGCCGCGCCAATCTCCTCGGGATCGTTCAGGACGATCGGGATGGTGGTGGCGCCGTGCTCGATCCGCAGCATGTCGGAAATCGCGAGCGGCGTGACGACGACGTTGTTGACCCGTGCCGCCGATGTTGTGCTGAAGGAGCGGCGCCGGCTGGTGCTGATGGTCCGCGAGACGCCACTTCATCTCGGGCATCTGCGGACGATGACTGCCTTGTCGGAAATGGGTGCGGTTATCGCGCCTCCGGTCCCGGCCTTCTACGCCAAGCCGACAACGATTGCAGAGATGATCGATCAGACCTTGGGCCGGGTGCTCGACCTGTTCGGGATCGAGACCGGAACCGTCAAGCGCTGGGGTGAGTCGGCGGAGCGGGCTTAACCGCTTGGGCTAGCCGTTTGATACAGCAGCCGCAGCTCGCGGCGAATGATCGCGGTGTGCCCAGCGTCGGCATCCGCGCCGCGTAGATAGCACTCGAGATTGGCTTCGGCATCCGCCAAAGCCTGCTCGGGCGTGGCGGTGAAAGCGTGCCCCGCAACCTCGGCAAGCCGCAATTGCGCCGCCTCCTCCGCTTCGATTTCGATCGCCTTGATGCGCTCGCGCAAACGTTGGATGTCGTCGTCGACGATCGTTCTCAGTCCACGTCGCAACGCCCTTAACGGCTCGATTACCTCGACGCGCATCGAGCAAACCGCCCGTTTGGCCGAGTCCAGTTCCGGCTCTGCCAGACGGCCGCGGCCCGACAGCCCATGCCAGATCGCAAAGAGGATAAGATTGACGTCGAGACCGGCTTCGTCCTGGAGGGTGATCAGGGCCGTTGCGACGCCAGGCCGCTCGTAGAACTTTTGCGAAAACGACCACAATTCCCGGCCGGCGATTTGCGCGTCAGACCCAATGTTCATTTTCTGTGCCGATTTCTCGCAGCGTTACCCATTTATAAATGCTAGAATGGTGAAGACACCATTGCCATCAGCCATGGACATCGACGCTGAAGCGCTGAGGTCAAAGCTCGCCGCGCTGAAATCGGAACACCGCGATCTCGACGACGTCATCGCGCGCCTGTCGGAGCGCGCGCCGATCGATCAGCTGCAACTCCAGCGCTTTAAGAAAAGAAAGCTGCTGCTGAAAGACCGGATCGCGCAGCTCGAAAGCGAGCTGCTGCCCGACATCATTGCCTAACCGCCATTCCCGGACGGCTTCTTGTGTCGATAGGGTCGGCACCTATAATGAGCCCATGTCATTCCGCCGTCCCGGAGAACAAAGCGAATGAGCGAGGCCGGTCCGGCGGTAGGCATTATCATGGGCAGCCAATCCGATTGGCAGACGATGCAGCACGCCGCGGCAACCCTCGATCGGCTGGCGATCGGCCATGAAGCGCGCATCGTATCGGCGCACCGGACACCCGACCGGCTCTACGATTATGCTCGGACCGCCCGCGAACGCGGCCTCAGAGTGATTATCGCCGGCGCTGGCGGCGCCGCGCATTTGCCAGGCATGGCCGCAGCCCTGACCTCGCTGCCGGTGCTCGGCGTGCCGATCGAAAGCCGCGTGCTAAAAGGCGTCGATAGTCTGTTATCGATTGTCCAGATGCCCGCGGGAATTCCGGTCGCGACCTTTGCCATCGGCGAGGCGGGCGCCGTCAACGCGGCATTGTTTGCCGCGGCGATCCTCGGTCTTTCGGACAACGCTGCGGCGGCGAGCGTCGACTCGTGGCGGCAGGCGCAGACCGAGCGTGTCGCCGAGCGGCCAGGTACAGCCTGATGCCGGTGAAGGTGCTGGCCCCGGGAGCCACGATCGGGATATTGGGCGGCGGTCAATTGGGGCGAATGACGGCGCTGGCGGCCGCCCGGCTCGGGTTTCGCTGCCATGTCTTTGCCACCGAGGCGGATAGTCCGGCGGAGCAGGTCTGCGGCAATGCAACGGTCGCCGAATACGCCGATTGCGAGGCGTTGGACAGGTTCGCGACCTCAGTGGATGTCGCTACCTTCGAGTTCGAAAACATCCCGGCCGAGGCGGTGCGCCGGGTGGCGGCCTCAAAACCGGTGCTGCCGCGACCCGAGATCCTCGAAATCACCCAGGACAGGTTGCGCGAAAAGGATTTTTTGCGGTCGATCGACATCCCGACCACGGCCTACCGGGAAATATCCGATGCGACAGCGCTGGCGCGGGCAATGCACGATTTCGGTTACCCCGCGGTGCTCAAGAGCGTGCGCATGGGGTATGACGGCAAAGGCCAGGTGACCTTGACCCCGGAGATAAATTCGGGTGAGGCATGGCGGCAAATGGGCGGCGAGATCGGCATTCTTGAAGCGTTTGTCGATTTCGCCTGCGAGATTTCGGTCATCGTTGCGCGCGGGCGCAACGGAGCCTGGGCGACCTATCCGCCGGTCGAGAACCAGCACAGCCATCACATTCTTGACACGACGATCGCACCGGCACGGATCGCGGTTGAGACGGCGATGCGCGCCGAGGCGATCGCCCGCCACGTCGCCGAAAAGCTCGATCTCGTCGGCGTGCTGGCGGTTGAAATGTTCGTGAGGCCATCGGGAGAGGTATTGGTTAACGAGCTTGCCCCGCGCCCGCACAATTCCGGGCATTGGACGATCGATGCCTGCGTTACCAGCCAGTTCGAGCAGCTGGTGCGGGCCTTATGCGGGCTGCCGCTAGGCTCGGTCGAGCATCATTCCGATGCGGTCATGAAGAACCTGCTCGGCCAGGACGTCGAAAAATGGCGCGAGGCGCTCGCCGATCCCTTCGCCAAACTGCATCTCTACGGCAAGCACGAAATACAGCCCGGCCGTAAGATGGGCCATGTCACGCGCCTGGTTCCGCGCCGCTGATTTTTTGTACGGCTCAGCGCAGCGGGCGCAACAGGCGAAGCGGGTTCGGCAGTCGCTCGGCGATGGTTTCGAGATCGCGACGAAGGCGGCCAAACCGCGCAACCCCAGCCAGACGGCGATCGACAAACGCGCGCGTGTCGGCAGAAGCCTTCGGAGCGGTCCTCAAGCCAGTACAGCACGGCCGCAGTGTAGATTGCCGCCAAAGTCGCTCGCTTTGTGTAGAAGCTGAAATCCGTAGCGGTGTCGCCCGCGGCATACCACATCGCGTCGACTGTGTCGTAAACGAGACGAGCGGCGAGCGGCGCATTGTGCGGCAGGGCGAGGACGGTCAACGCCCGCCGCACGGCTTCCCGCCATGGTTCGACGACATCAAAGCGTGTCGCTATTGCCCCGGCAATCCGGTCGGGGACACGCGCATGCGGCAATGGCACGGCTTCCAACCGGTCCAGCATCTCTTGGTCGGCCCAATGACTAAAGGCGGCGACCAGATCAGCGGCGCCGCCGGGAAATAGCGTGAACGCTTCGTCTGGGCCGATGCCGCAGCGACGCGCTGCGGCGCGCAACGCCAATCGCGACCACCCGTCGAACGGCACCTCGGGTAAGATCGCCTCGATCAGCGCCGCCCGTTGACGCTCGGCAAGTGGGCTTTTCATACGGGCCGGGTCTCGTTGAGAAACGTGGCGAGATCGACTGGATGGCGCTGCAGCTCTTCAAGAAAGAACAAGTGGCGCTGGTCAACGAGCCGTTGCGGATAAAGAATGCCGTCGAGGTGGTCGCATTCGTGTTGCACGACACGAGCGTGAAAGCCCTCGACCTCCTGCTCGATCAGCTCGCCCTCAAGGCCGGTCGCGCGGTAGCGGATCCGCAGATGACGTGGGACGACGCCGCGCAGCCCAGGCACCGATAGACAGCCCTCCCAGCCAAACGCCCGCTCCTCCCCGAGCAATTCCACTTCGGGATTGATCAACACGGTCAGATCTTGAGCCAGGTCGTTTGGCAAGCCGCTCAGCCTTTCGCCCGAAACAAAGAAAACGACGACCCGCCAAGGCTGGTGGATCTGCGGCGCGGCAAGACCGGTGCCGTTCGCGTCCTCCATCGTCTCAACCATGTCGTCGACAAGCCGCCGTACCCACGGGGCCGTTGGATCCTCGACTTTGGCTGCGGGAAGGCGCAGCACGGGATTGCCCATGCGGGCGATCTTCAATAGAGCCATTTGCGGAATATGGCGGCTGCAGTAGCGGTGGTAAAGCGGATGCGGTTTCCGTGATCCGTCGCCTTCACAGCGTGCCGGCCAGGTGCTAAATAAATGCGCAGCGGCGGCGGCCGTCGCCGCGTTCTAGTTTTTGATGGAGAAGAGCCCCCGTGCAAGTCCTCGTTCGCGACAACAATGTTGACCAGGCCCTTAGGGCCCTGAAGAAAAAAATGCAGCGCGAGGGCGTATTCCGGGAGATGAAATTGCGGCGCAGCTACGAGAAGCCGTCGGAACGGCGGGCGCGCGAGAAGGCGGAGGCAGTGCGCCGCTATCGCAAGCTGTTGCGCAAACGCATGGAGCGCGAGGGTTACTAGGGAAGCCCGCTAGACGGCGGGCGGCCGCCGATCAGGGGCGGAACCCGCTATTCCATCGCCTTGACGATTTCCTCGCACATCTTTTTTGCGTCACCGAACAACATCATCGTGTTGTCGCGATAGAACAATTCGTTCTCGACCCCGGCATAGCCCGAGGCCATCGAGCGCTTGACAAACAGCACGGTCTTCGCGCGTTCGACGTCTAGGATCGGCATTCCATAGATCGGCGAGTTGGGATCGGTCTTGGCCGCCGGATTGGTCACATCATTAGCGCCGATCACAAAAGCGACATCAGTCGACGGGAAATCGCGATTGATTTCGTCGAGTTCGAAGACTTCGTCGTAGGGCACGTTCGCCTCGGCCAACAGCACGTTCATATGCCCCGGCATCCGCCCGGCTACCGGGTGGATCGCGTACCGAACCTCGACGCCGTCCTTCTTTAACAGATCGGCCATTTCGCGCAGTGCGTGCTGGGCTTGCGCGACCGCCATGCCATAACCGGGGACGATGATAACCGAGCCGGCATTCTTCAGTATAAAAGCCGCGTCGTCGGCGCTGCCTGATTTGACCGAGCGGTCACCGACCCCAGCCCCGGTTGCGACTACACCACCCTCGGTGCCGAACCCGCCCAAGATGACGTTGACAATCGAGCGGTTCATCCCTTTGCACATGATGTAGCTGAGGATCGCGCCCGAAGAGCCGACCAACGCTCCGGTGACGATCAGCAGGCTGTTCGACAAGGTGAAGCCGATGCCGCTGGCTGCCCATCCCGAATAGGAGTTCAGCATCGAGATCACGACCGGCATGTCGGCGCCGCCGATCGGCATGATCAGCAAAAATCCAAGCGCCAGCGACAGTAACAGCAACAGCCAGAACACGCCGGCCGCACCGGTTGCGACAAAGGCCGCGATCAACAGGATCAGCAGGACGCCAAGGGCGGCATTCAGCAGATGCTGGCCGGGAAACATCAATGGCCGGCCGCTGACCAATCCCTGCAATTTGGCGAAGGCGACGATCGAACCGGTAAAGGTGATGGCGCCGATTGCCATGCCGATCGACATCTCGACCAGACTGGCGCGCTCGATAGCACCCGGCACACCGATCCCAAAATCCTGTGGCGCGCGGAACGCGGCGACGGCGACGCAAACCGCGGCGAGGCCGACCAGGCTGTGGAACGCCGCCACCAGTTGCGGCAGCGCCGTCATCTGAATCTGTAGCGCGATGTATGTCCCAATGGCTCCGCCGATAATGATACCGGCAATGATCAGCCAATAACTGACCACGTTGGGAACCAGCAGCGTCGTCACAACGGCGATCACCATGCCGGCGATGCCGTACAGATTGCCGGCTCGCGCCGTTCGCGGCGAGGACAGGCCGCGCAACGCCAGGATGAAACAAACGGACGCTATCAGATAAAAAAAGGCGGCGAGGTTTCCGCTCACGAGCTACCCCGTTATCTTTTGCGTTGAAACATCTGCAGCATGCGCTGGGTCACAATAAAGCCGCCGAAGATGTTGACCGCGGCGAGTGTGACGGCGACGAACCCCATAATCTTGGCGAAACTGAAGCCAAACGGCCCGGCGGCGATCAGTGCTCCGACGATGATCACGCTCGAAATTGCGTTGGTCACGCTCATCAGCGGTGAGTGCAGAGCCGGGGTCACCCGCCAGACGACGTGGTAGCCGACAAAGACCGCGAGCACAAAAACCGTCAGCTCGTAGACAAAAGGCGTAACCCCGGTCGCTCCCGCAGCTCCGACCGCTCCAGTGGAGGCTTGCAGGCTGAGCTGATGGGCCATGGCGTCGAGATCGCGCGCCAGCCGTCCAGCATAGTCGGCAAGCTCGTTTGCCCGTCCGGCAAATGATCCGGGATCTGCCATCGTCTGCTCCGTCAGTTATCGGCCGCCGGCGCTGCGGCGACAGCAGGGGTCGGGGCCGGCGCTAGTGCCGGATTAACGACTGCCCCATCACGAGTCAGCAGGCTAGCCTTAACGATCTCGTCATTTGCATCGATCGCCAACTTGCCCTCCTTGTCGACGATCAGACTGAGGAACGACAATAAGTTACGAGCGTAAAGCTGGCTCGCATCAGTGGCGATCCGCGACGGATAATTGAGGTGGCCAATGATCTTGACCCGATTGGCGGTGGCCACGACTTCGCCGGGTCGGCTGCCCTCGACATTGCCGCCGGCCTCGACGGCGAGATCGACAATTACCGATCCCGGCGCCATCTCGGCGACCATCGCTTCGGTCAACAACACCGGCGCACGCCGCCCGGGGATCAACGCGGTGCAAATTACGACGTCGGTGCGCCGCAACGCCTCGATAATCCTCTCGCGCTGCCGCCGCTGATAATCCTCACCCATTTCCCGGGCATAGCCGCCGGCCGTCTCGGCCGACCGAGCGGCTTCGTCATCGACCGTGATAAACGTCGCTCCCAGGCTCTCGACCTGCTCTTTGGCGGCGGCGCGCACATCCGTGGCGGAGACGATCGCCCCAAGGCGGCGGGCGGTGGCGATCGCCTGCAATCCCGCGACCCCCGCACCCATGACCAGCACCCGCGCCGCCTTGATCGTGCCGGCCGCCGTCATCATCATCGGGAAAGCGCGATTGAACTCGTCGGCCGCGTCGATCGCTGCCTTGTAGCCGGCCAGATTGGCCTGTGACGACAACACGTCCATCGCCTGGGCGCGGGTAATGCGGGGCACCAGCTCCATCGCAAAAGCACTTATCCCGGCGTTGGCGTAGGCCTCGATATCGGCGGGGTTTTGCATCGGTTGCAACAGCCCGATCAACACCGCGCCGCGCTTTAGCAGATGCAATTCGTCGAGCTCGCCGTCGACGCCGCGCAACGGGCGCTGCACCTTGAGCAGGATGTCGGCATCGCTAACCGCCGCCGCCTCATCGCCGACGATCGAGGCTCCAGCAGCGGCAAGAATCGAATCGGTAAAGCCTGCAGCTTCGCCCGCGCCACTCTCGGCAACGACATTCAGGCCCAACCCCGCCATTCGCTTGACGCTGTCGGGTGAGGCCGCCACCCGGCGTTCATGCGCCCGCCTTTCTCTGACGACGGCAACCTTCATCGCAAAACGGTTCCTGAATGGACGGACGATGCGGCGCACAATGCCGCGGCAGCCGCTGTTTGTGAAGCAAGAACCCCGGCAACCGGCGCCGCAGTGGCGTCGTTACCCCTGCATCCCGATCAAATCTTGCCATTAGGCCCAGCGGCAGCGACAAGGGTAATGATCAGGCTCTCGCGTCTTCAGTCGACGTGGTAGGCTGGGACCATCGGTTGTTCGCGTATTTCGCGTAGCTATCGGAACCAAGGAAACGCGAGCGTGTCGGCGGCGGCCTGATGCCCGGGAATAAGAGTTCAGGAGGCGCGTTGTCATTGATGCGTAGATCGGTTGAGTCGCCGGAACGGCTCACCGCGGAAGAGGACGGAACCGGAAGCCGGTTTGGCGACCAGTTGATCGCAGTGCTGCCACGGTTACGCCGGTTTGCGCGGGGACTAACAGGCTCGTTGGTCGAAGCCGATGATCTTGTGCAGGCGGCGTGCGAACGCGCACTTGCTCGCCGTCACCAGTTTCAAGAGGGCACCCGCTTCGACAGCTGGATGTTCCGAATCGTGCAAACGATATGGATCGATCAAATCCGCACGCGGAAGGTACGCAAGGAAGAGACGGAGGTGCCCGAAGGACGATTGGGCTCGGACGAGCCGGTGCGGCGGGTCGAAGCGCGGTTGGCCCTGGACGAGGTGCGGCGTGCCGTCGATCGTCTCCCACCGGATCAACGGACGGCACTGCTTTTGGTCACCGTCGATGGCCTCAGCTACAAAGAGGCTGCCGAGGTAGTGCAGGTCCCGGTCGGCACCATCATGAGCCGCTTGGCTCGCGCCCGGCTAGC
This sequence comes from uncultured Alphaproteobacteria bacterium, assembly GCA_963735445.1. Classification (GTDB taxonomy): domain Bacteria; phylum Pseudomonadota; class Alphaproteobacteria; order ATCC43930; family CGMCC-115725; genus AP-15. The sequence goes on along the minus strand of CAVTLC010000011.1, from coordinate 75,034 downwards.
GTTACAAGCCCAGCTCGAGTCCGGCGGAGTGATAAAAAGGAGTAGAAACAATGTCGAGGCACAGTGACGATCGCCTCGTCGCTTATCTCGACGGCGAGATTGAGGCACAGGATCGACGCGAGATCGAAGCTTGGCTCGATAGTGATCCTTCGGCGCGCGAGAGACTGGCGGCTCTGGCCCAATCAACCGAGTTGGCGCGGCAGGCCTATGATGAAATCATGCATGCGCCTCTGCCTGATCGATTGATTGCAGCAGCTCGTGGTGAGACCGCGGAACAGCTGGCCCCTCGCGTTGTCCCGTTTACGTCGCGCCCGGGCAAGACCGGCGCCGGGCCCTGGCTGCGGCGGTGGGCCGCCCTGCCGATTGCCGCCTCATTGTTGGGCTTTGTGGTCGGCGGCGGAGCCGTTTATCTCGGCGCGGGAAAGATTCTCCCGACCGGGATCGTCGGCAATTCGACGGCTCCCGCGATCGAGGCTTCGGTTGCCAATAACCTTTGGCTCGATAACGCCGCCGGCGATTTCAAACTCTTCGTCGGGACCGGCGAGAATGCCCTGATCGATGTTCCCGCAACCGGCGACACCCGAGAAGCATTACAAAAGATCAGCCAAAGCCTGACGCAGCAGGTGCGGCTGCCCGATCTCAAACCCTGGGGACTAAACTTTCGCGGTGCCCGGCTTGTGGTGGTTGACGGCCGGCCCGCGGCACAACTGGTTTACACGACCGAAAATAAGGCGATCGGCCCCTTGGCACTGATTATCGGCTCGACGAAACAGTCTGACATTCCTCCGACCGTCAATCGCCGCCAGGACGTTAACATGGTTTATTGGCGGCATCAGGGACGGGCTTACGTCCTCACCGGCCACACGGATGTTGGCTATTTATGGGGTATCGGCAACGACGTAGCGTGGCAACTCGACGCGATTTAAGCGCTGACGCCGATTTTAGGGTTCCGTCGCGGCGAAATGGGGACAGATTCGCGGTTTCCCAGTCTATAAAGAAGCGTGATCGAGCCGATACGGTTGAATGTCGATGCGCTTGCTCTTGATCGAAGACAATGAACGCTTCGCCGAACTGCTCAAGCGAGGTCTAACGGCGGCCGGATTTGTCGTCGACGTCATCGGCACTGCAGCCGAAGCCACCGAGATTCTCGAGACCAATCGGTTCGAAGTTGTCGTGCTCGATCTCGGTTTGCCGGACGCTGACGGGCTCGATGTGCTCAGCGAGATGCGCCGGCGACGCGACGCGACCCCGGTTTTGATATTGACCGCGCGCGGCAGCCTCAAGGATCGGGTGAATGGGCTGGGTAGTGGCGCCGACGATTACCTGGTCAAACCTTTTGCGCTCGAAGAATTGATCGCCCGGTTGCGCGCCTTGCTGCGACGACCCGGCAATTTGCTCGGTGTTCCGTTAGAGCTGGGCAATGTCACTCTCGATACCGTGGCACGCCAAGTTTTCGTCGGAGAGGAGCCGATCTTTTTTTCGCCGCGCGAGATCGCCGTCCTCGAGCATCTATTGCGACGCAGCGGACGCGTCGTCGGCAAAAACCTGCTCGAAGGCAACCTCTATGGATTGTCTCAGGAGATCGGCTCCAACGCGGTCGAAGTCTATATCCATCGGCTGCGCAAGCGGCTCGCTGAGGTCGACGCCTCGGTTCAAATCCACACGTTGCGCGGCGTGGGATACCTGATCTCCGAGAGAAAATGAGTGGTTCGGTTTCGCTCTGTCACCTCGCGCATCATTGCGCTGCATGTGGCAGCGATCATCGCAACGTCGATTTGTATCCCGCTGGCTCTGTTCCTGATGCTGCGGCAGGCCGTCGAGCTGTTGCACCATCAGGCGCTCCGTGATCAGGCGGGGGAGATCGTCAATTATCTTTCGATCGCGCCAGACGGAAGCGTGCGATTGTCCTTGCCCCCCGGTATCGCCGAGTTTTACTCGCAGGGCTACGGACGAGCCGCCTACGCGGTGATCGATGACAAAGGGGAGGTGTTGTTCTCGTCTTTAGCTGGAAAGAGACCAATTGCGAACCTTCCGCCAAAGGGCAAATCCACCGAATTTTTCCAGCAAGACCCGCTCGGGGCGATCGCACCGGTCCGGTCCAATGGCGTCTCGGTAAACTTTTTTGATGACGGCTCGAAGGGCGTCGCCCTTTACGGCGCGACCGTAAGGATCGATCTCCACGGCCGCCCGATCCTGGTCCAGGTTGTCGAGGACGTCCTCCATCGCGATGTCCTGATCGACGACATCCTCGCTCAGTTCCTGACCCATGTCGGGTGGGTCACGGCCCCTATCTTGCTGTTACTTCTCGTGATCGATGTCGCGATTTTCCGGCGCGCGATGCAGCCGGTCGTTGCGGCGTCGAGCCTGGCCGGCGAGATTGGCCCAGACCGCATGGAATTGCGATTGCCGGAAGCAGCGATGCCGCTTGAGGTCCTACCGCTGGTTCAAGCAGTGAACCGCGCTCTTGACCGGCTCGATGCCGGCTTTCGCGCGCAACGCGAGTTTACCGCCGACGCTGCCCATGAGTTGCGCACGCCGCTCGCGATCCTGCGCACGCAAATCGACATGATCGAGGACCGTGAGCTTGCCGAGCCGCTGCGTCATGATGTCGAAAGCATGAGCCGGCTGGTTAACCAGCTTTTGGAGATATCCGAACTCGATAGTTTCTTTATCTCCGAGGGAGAAACCGCCGACCTTGTAGCGATCGCGACCGAAGTCGCGGCGTTTTTGGCGCCGCTTGCGGTTTCGCAAGGCAAGACCTTCGCGGTGACCGGGGCGCGTCGTCCGGTCCGAGTTCGCGGCAATAGCGACGCCATCGCGCGGGCGGTGCGCAATCTCGCCGAAAATGCGCTGGCGCACACCGCCCGTGGTACGACGGTCGAGCTCGCCGTCGCGGCGCAAGGAACAATTCGCGTGCTCGATCGTGGTCCCGGGGTACCAAAAACCGAGCGGCAACATATATTCGATCGGTTCTGGCGGCGGGACCGCCGACGCAGCGGCCATGCCGGTCTGGGTCTCGCAATCGTCGCACGCATCGTCGAAATGCACGGCGCCAGCATCGTCATCGAAGATCGCCCGGGTGGCGGGGCGGTGTTCACCATCCGCTTTCCGGCCGTATTGCCCGAGACGCCGGCGGCGCGAGCAGAGCTTGCGACAATATGCTGAACGAGGGCTGAGGTCGGCCCTGGAAACAGGTCAACCCGCAGCTTTTGTCGTCGCAGATTCCCTAGACGGTCGCGATGCCATCCGGCATCATCCCGGTGTGGTTCGTCCGCTATCCTCTTTTGCGGGCTAGGGTTTCTTTTCCGGGTGTAGACGAGGCGCGGCTCGTCACGACGCCTGCAGGTATCGGCAAGAAAGGTTAGACAATGGTATCGATCGAATCGACCCCGGAAATGGCGGCCAAGGTCTACGAGACGATGGCGCGCAATCTTGCCGTGGTCCGACGCCGGCTGGGTAAGCCGTTGACCTTGGCGGACAAGATCCTACTGGGCCATCTCGACGATCCCGAGCATCAGGAAATGGAGCCGGGCAAGAGCTATCTGAACCTCCGTCCCGACCGGGTCGTCTTCCAGGACGTGCTCGGCCAGACCGGTCTGCTCCAATTCATGCAAACCCGGCGCGACAAGGTTGCGGTCGCCGCGACGATACATTGTGACCATTTGATCCAAGCGCGAGTCGAGGGCGGCGAGGATTTGCGCGAGTCGCTGGAAGAAAATAAAGAGGTCTACGACTTCTTACGATCGGCGGCGGCCAAATTCGGCCTCGGTTTCTGGGGCCCGGGTGCCGGCATCATTCACCAGGTCGTGTTGGAGAATTATGCCTTTCCCGGCGAGCTGATCATCGGCACCGACTCGCACACGCCCAATGCCGGCGGGCTCGGGGCCTGCGCAGTCGGGGTCGGCGGCGCCGATGCGGTCGAGGTCATCGCTGGTCTGCCATGGGAAGTCCTTTATCCGCGGCATATCGCGGTCTATTTGACCGGCGAATTAGGCGGATGGACCGCGCCCAAGGATGTGATCCTCTATGTCGCCGGCGCATTGACCGTCTCGGGTGGCACCAACGCGATCGTCGAATATATCGGTCCCGGCGCGCGCACGATTAGCGCCACCGGCAAGGCGACGATCACCAACATGGGGGCGGAACTCGGGGCTACGACCTCGCTCTTCCCAGCCGACGAGCATATGGCGCGGTATCTGCGAGCCACCGGCAAGCCCGATCTGGTGCCGTTGTTTCAGAAAAATCAGCACCTGCTCGAACCCGACAAGGAAGTCGAGGCCGATCCGGCAAAGTATTACGACCGCGTTGTCGAGCTCGACCTGTCAAAACTGGAGCCCTACATCGTCGGCCCGCACTCGCCGGACCGCGCGCGGCCGGTCTCCAAGCTTGCCGCCGAGGTTGCAGATCCGAAAAACGGCTTTATCGACCATATCTCGACCGCGCTGATCGGCAGCTGCACCAATTCCTCCTACGAGGACATGAGCCGTTCGGCGGATGTCGCCGAGCAAGCCAAGGCGCACGGCCTCAAAGCCGCGACGCCGTTTCTGGTAACGCCCGGTTCCGAAGCAGTGCGCGCGACGATCGAACGCGATGGCCAGATGCAATCGCTAAAGGACATCAACGGAACGGTTCTCGCCAATGCCTGCGGGCCGTGCATCGGCCAATGGCGGCGAGCCGCCTCGGAAGGGGCGGTGCCGAATACGATCGTCACCTCTTACAACCGCAATTTCCCGCGCCGCAATGACGGGCAGCCGACAACAATGAACTTTATTGGCAGCCCGGAAATCGTGACCGCGATGGCGCTTGCCGGACGGTTGTCGTTCAACCCGATGACCGACCCCTTGACCGATGCGCAAGGTAAGCCGTTCCGGCTCGATCCGCCAAAGCCGGCGCCCGAGGTTCCGGCGCACGGCTTCGATGCGGGGCATGCCACCTACATCGCTCCACCGGAGGATGGCAGCGCCGTCAAATTGAGCGTCGCCCCGGACAGCGAGCGACTGCAAATCATGGAGCCGTGGGCGGCGTGGGACCATAAAGACTTTGTCGACTGCCCGGTGCTGATCAAAACCCAGGGCAAGACGACGACCGACCACATCTCACCGGCCGGCCCCTGGCTGCGCTATCGCGGCCATCTCGACAAGTTCAGCGATAATATGTTCATGGGCGCCACTAACGCCTTTACCGGCGAGGCCGGCACCGGCGTCGATGTGCTGACCGGCGAGAAGGGTGTCATGATCTCGAAGATTGCGCGCGACTATAAGGCGCACGGGATCAAATGGGTGGCGATCGGCGACCATAATTACGGCGAGGGATCGAGCCGCGAACATGCCGCATTGTCGCCCCGGCTGCTGGGAGGCTGCGCGGTCATTGCCCGCAGCTTTGCCCGCATCCACGAGTCGAACCTGAAGAAGCAAGGGCTGTTGGCGCTGACCTTTCAGGATCCGGCCGACTACGATCGCATCCGCGCCGACGACCGGCTGGATCTCGTCGGGCTTGAAGAGATGGCGCCCGGCCAGCCGGTCGAGTGCCGCGTTAAGCATGCCGATGGCACCACCGAGACCCTAAAGCTCAACCACACCTTCAGCACCTCGCAACTCGAGTGGTTCCGCAAAGGCTCGGCGCTCAACCTGTTTCACAACTGATCGTCTTGTCCACCATCTGCCGACGTGTCTGAGGCGAAGACGCGTCGGTGCGGCGGCCCCTGAGCCGCATTGACGGCTGAGCCGATCCCGAGGGGCAAGCAGATGCATGACTTTGCCGGCAAGGCCGTTCTTGTCACCGGGGCGCAGCAAGGGATCGGCCGCGCCATCGCGCTCGCCTTTGCTGCTGCCGGGGCAGATGTCGGGATCAATTGGCTCGACGACCGCGATGCCGCGGCGCAGATCAGGGACGAGGCGGCGAACGCCGGTGGCAAGGCGGTCGCGGTTCAGGCCGATATCGGCGATCCGGCGCAGGCACGCAACATGGTTGCGTTTGTCGCGCGTGAACTTGGCCACATCGATGTTCTCGTCAACAATGCCGGCGTATTTCCACGCGTCCCGTTCCTCGACATGAGCGAGAACGATTGGGACTTTGTCCTCGGCGTCAATCTCAAGGGGGCGTGTTTTTGCGCCCAAGCAGCGGCGCGGGCGATGATCGAAGCCGGCCGCCCGGGGTCGATCGTCAACTTGACTTCGGCCGCGGCATTCCGCAGTTCGCCGCGCGGCGTCCACTATGTCGCGAGCAAGGGCGGCGTGTTGTCGATGACCCGGGCAATGGCGCTGGAATTGGCGCCTTACCGAATTCGGGTCAATGCGATCGCCCCCGGCCTCACCGACACCGCCCAGCCGCGTTACGGGAGCAGCGACGCCGAACTCGCCGAGATGGCACGCACCATTCCGCTCGGCCGCATGGCCCAGCCTGAGGAAATCGCAAAGACGGCATTATTTCTCGCGTCAGACGCCGCTGCGTTCATCACCGGCCAGACCGTGCACGTCAACGGCGGCTCTTATCTCGGTTAGCCGCCCGGCCTTCCCCGCAAACTCGCTGATTTTAAAAAATTAGCGCCATCAATCCGCCGCTGTAGCGCGCGCCGACGGGACTGTGGACACGTCTCCCTCTCGACTAAACCAACTGCCGCAAGCTACGGCGACCGCATTAATCAGCCCGAAGGCCGCCAAAGCTGCACCAAGCGCGAAATAAACGCTGGTCAGATCGCCGCTCCAGCGCAACAGGACAAAGCCGCCACCGGTTGCGATCAGTAATCGGGTGACGTTTGCGATAAAGGGCCATAGCAGCCGACCGGCGCCTTGCGAGGCGAAATAGAGCGCCAGGCCGAGCCCGAACAGTCCGTAAAACGGGCCAACGATACGCAGATAAGCGGACCCCGCCTCGAGCATCGCCGGATCATTGTCGAACAGCGACAGCCAGCCGTGCGGGAAGGCTGCCGCCGTCAAGCCGACGAACTCGGCGAGCCCGGCCGCGACCGCGGCGCCGATCCAGCCGATGCGCAAGGCGCGCTCGCGCCGGCCAGCGCCGATATTGGTCCCGACCATCGCCACCAACGGCCCGCCGAGCCCGAAGATGATTGGCACCAGCAGGTATTCAAGGCGCGAGCCGGTGCCGTAGCCGGCTATCGCCGCCGGACCGAAATGGCCGACAAAACCGGTCGCGACCGCGATCGTCAGGTTGGTCTGCGCCGTAATCAGCGCTGCGACCGCCCCCACTCGCAAAATGTCGTAAAACAAACCCCGGCGGAACCCGAGGCCGCGCAATGACGGATGAACAACCGAGTGTCGCGACCACAGGTAGCCGGCGAGGGCGAGGCTGCCGACAGCGTAATAAGCCAGAACCGCGCTGGCCCCGCCCGCAACACCCAGTCGGGGAAACGGCCCCCAGCCGAGGATCAGGCAGGGCGACAACGGCAGCAAGATCAGAGCGCCGGCGCAAGTCACGACCGCCGGGACCGCCATGTTGCCGGTGCCTCGGATCACGTTCGCAAGCGAATTGAAGATCCAAACCAGGATTGCTCCGGCAAAGACGACATTGGAATAGGTCATTGCCGCCGCCAGCGAAGCCCCGTTGCCGCCCATTGCCCCATAGAGCCAATGGCCGCCCAACAGCATTGCGGCCATGAATACGAGACCAAGCACGACGGCGATCGCCAGCGCATGCAGGGCCAGGGCATCGGCATCCTCACGGCGGCCGCCGCCCAGCGCCCGTGCCACAGCCGAGGAGATACCGCCGCCCATCGCACCGGCCGACATCATCTGCATCAGCATGACCGCCGGAAACACTAGCGCCACGCCTGCGAGCGCGTCGGTCCCGAGCCAGCCGATGAAATAAGTCTCGATCAGCCCAACCGAGGCTTGGACCATCATAACCAGCACATTGGGCGCCGCCAGCCGCAGCAGAGTTGGAACGATTGGCCCGTCGAGCAGTGCTCGCGTGCGCGGGTCGATGCGCAACTGCGGAGACATTGCAAGCCTTTCGGCAGCTAACGGACGATCGATTTTATGAGCCAAGGGCACGACGCACTCGCCAAGCGGTTCAGCACTCGCTGTATATAGGTGCATATGCACCTTATCAACCACTGTCCTCGCAATTAAAGGAGCGCGGAGGCTCAATTACCCGCGGGTAGTGCCCGAATTTGGGCGAAAGCCTGAAACAATCCAGGGCGTCCCCAAAGCGGCAGCGGCAATCACGGCGATGTCTGTCATTAACGAGAATGCCGGGGGTAGAGATGTCGATTTTTCAGAAACAGGCGGTTTGATGATGTAGGCGCTTGTCCAAAATACGAGCCACAGCAACACCAAACCGATCCCAAGCCGTCGAACGCCGCGGTGGAAGTTCACCTCCTTGCGCGCCGCTCGGCCGCAATACAGCGTGTCGCGGTGGAATAGCCGGTTAGATCGAAGATTTGCACCACGTCTCCAAGAGGGTTTTGACCGCGAATTTGTCGCGAGCAGATCGGGCGGTTCAGCGGGCGCGGTCAATCGGCGAGCGGGTTGGGGCGGAACTGAAAATGGAAGGCGATCGGTACGGTGCCCTTGCCGCCTTCCTTTAGCCACGGTGTGCGGTCGCCGCTCGTCGTCCACACGCCACGGCCCTGCCATCCGGCGTTGGCGTCGTCGATGCGGCCATCCAGCCCTTTGGCATAAAAGCTCAGCGGATAGGGCACGCGCAACACCACCCATTTCCCGTTGACCAGCGCCAGCAGGGCGTCGTTTTCATTGCCGGTCGAGATCGGAACATCATTCCCGAGCCCCAGCGTATTGTGCTGGTCGACCCAGGTATAATAGCTCGCCTCGGCGCTATTGTTACCAATTCCGGCAAAGCCCGGACCCGGATATTGGTACAGGGTCCAGCCTTCGGGGCACTGATCGCCGGTCGCCTTGGGCCCGTTCGGCGGGGCCTTGCATTTGCGCCGATCGAAGCTGCCGAGATGGCCGCTGCCGAGCGACACCCACACAACACCCTTGCTGTCGATATCGGCGCCGCGTGGTCCAAAACCCGGCGCAGGAACGTTATAGATTTCCGCGAGTGCGGTCGCGGGCGGGTTCGGTCCGGGATCGAGCCGCACCACGGCGCCCTTGCCGGCGAACACGCCGACCGTTCCCCACACCGAGGCGTCGACCGGGCTCGGCATGATCGCGTAGAAGCCGCCTGATATGCGCTTGTCCTTGTTGGGATCGATCGGCTGGTTGGGCTCGACATAGGAATCACGCTTGCCGTTGCCGTCGGTGTCGAGAACCAGCGCGGTCCAGCCCTGCGCCTTCGCCGCGTCGCCGGTCTCGTCGAACACCTTGGTGTCGAGCCATCCGACGACCGGACCACCGCCGCTCGTCCACAAGGTGTCGTCCTTGTCAAAGCCGAATTGCAGATGGTGCGTGTCAAAGCAGGTATCGACAAAAGTGTACTTCATCGTCTGCGGGTCAAACATCGCCAGCTGCCGATGGCTCTGGTTCAGCGGAAAGAGCTTTGCCGAGGGATGGTCGGAGCCCGCTTTGCAGAAGGCGGGATTGTCGAGGCCGCGCACCGAGGCGGTCAACCAAACTCGGCCCTTTCGGTCGATCATCATATTGTGGTTGTTGACGCGCGTGTCCCAGATTTGCCGGTCGCCCCAATAAGCCGATGGCATCTCCGGCTTCACAGTCGCGGCGTGGCCGTCGCCCAGCGATAGCGGCATCCCGGGGTCGCGCACCGGCGCGCGAAAGTAGGTAACCGTATTTGTTGTGGGATCGAGCATCGGCAATTCATCGGTCGAGTATTCCGGCGAGCCATAGAGCTTGCCATTGGCGTTGACGGTCGGCTGGCGTTTATCGGTCGAGATCAAATCGTGCAGATATTTGTCCGGGCGGCCCCAATCCCATTCGGTGATGACGAGATTGCGCTCGACCCCTTCTGGACGCGGCGGTTGCGCTTTCGGCAGTTCGCCCTGCGCGATACGGTCGGTCCAATCAGCAAAATATTTGAACGGCGCGCCGCCCAATTGCCCGGCGAGCGGGTTGACCATAAACGGCGCCGACTGACCCGACTGGACGCGTCTCATCCAGGCATCAACGCTGGTCTTTTGATCCGCAAAGGCGGCGGGGATCGTGCGGGTCGCCTCCTGTCCGAGCTGGTGGCAACCAACGCAGGCGCGGTTCTTGAGGGTCACCAACCACTCCTGCTGCGTGACATTGGCAGGGATGCCGTTCTCACCGCCAAACTCGTTCTTGTCCGGGATCGTCAGCAATGAATACCAATAGATCGCCGGGTAATAATGCGCTGCATCCATAGCACTCGGCGCCGGTGCCGCTGCAAGATCGAGCCGCTGGCCCGGCTTCGCGCGCATCTTTGGCGAGTCGACAAGACCATAGCCGCGCACCCACACGCTGTAATCGGCTTGCGGCAGATCCGGCACCAGATAGCGGCCATTGTCGTCGGTCACGACGATGCGCCTGAATCGCGTCGGCAATTCGGTGGTCTCAGCGATCACCCAGACCCCAGCCTCGCGGCCGCGCGGGCTGGAGACGACACCGCCAATGTCTCTCTGGCCGACGGCAATCGCAGCGGCATCATTCTGCGGCTGCGCCTTGGCTGTACCCGACAGCCCGCCCAGCAACATCGCGGCGAGCGCGAATACGGAAAGCGTTTTTCCGATCTTCATGGCCCCCTCCCTTCCCCATCGACATGCCGCCCGGCTCGTGCGTTTCCCGCAAACCTTCTCGACCTCCCAAGGGAGGTCATCCGGACCCTGCCGATTTTATCCGGGGCCGGCATGGAGTCCAACAGCACGCTCTGCTTGGGTCCGAGCAGGCGATATCTCTGTCGCCCAGAAGCGGTCGCCCCCCGAGTTGCCGCGCCTATCGTCCGGTGGCCAGGATCATCTGCGCTGTTTCGAGTCCGCTGGCCAGCGCTGCCTCGACAGTGCCCATATCCGGGCCGGCATAGAGGGCCTCGCCGGCAAAGAATATCGCCCCACGATCCGGCTTGCTCAGAGCTGATTGCGCTGCCCGTGTCTTGGGCGTGGCATAGGAATAGGCGCCGCGCGCGAACGGGTCGTTACCCCAGTTGATCGCTCGGGACGCGACGACCTCCCTCCTGATGCTGTCAGGAGATCGATCAAAAATCTCGGCAAGAGATCCGATCCCCATATCGACGAGCTCGGTTTCGGTCAGTGACGACACCGTGTCAGCCTTGGGTCCCGCGAACCAGCCCGTCAGCACCGGATGGCTGGACGGATGCTGTGTCCACCAGGTCGGGACGGTGGCGTCGGAAACCAGAAAGGACAGGTCGGACAGGTCTCGTCCGCCTTGGTCGGCCCACCATTTCGTCCGGAAGCGTAACAGGAGCTTGACGACGTTGCCAAAGCCGATATCGGCAGTGGCTGCCACTCGCTCGCGCGTTGCCGCTGGAAACGCGATTTCCGACACCAGCGGCAGCGGCACGGTAACAATCGCGGCATCGGCCTCAAAGACTGCGCCATCGAGACAGCGGGCGGTAACCCCTCCCCCCGTCTCGTCAATCGCGGTTACGGCGGCGCCGAAACGGATCGCGGTATCGCGCCTGCGGCAGTCGGTTTCGAGATAGTCGATAAGTGCGCCATAGCCTTCCACGATCCGCCCGTGCTCACCATCGTCCCGAGCCATCCACTCGTCGCGGATTGCAAAGGTGCTGATGCGGCGCGGGTCGGCGGCGTCATAACCCTCGATCGTCCGCGTAATTGAACGTCTCAGGCTATCGTATTGCGCGCCGGCAAAATGCATCTGCAGGAAATCGGCGATTGGCAGATCGGCTTCGACGGCCTGCAATGCCTGATAAAACCGACCCGCGTGAGGAAGCGGCGAATTGTCGGGCAACAACGCGCCGCCGCTGCGAGTGCTCCATCGCGTGCCCGCGCGGGGCTGCAGCGACAGTCCTGCTTCCCGCATCAAACGTCGTGTCACCGGAGCGGCGCCGTGAACAAACTCGGCGCCGCCCTCCGCCGGGTAGCCGAATTCCTCGATCGGCAGCGGCCAGATGCGGCCTCCGCAGCGGTTACGCGCCTCGAGGATAGTCACTCTTTTGTCGGCCCGCACCAGCTCGCGGGCAGTCATCAGGCCCGCAGCACCGGCCCCGATAACCAGAAAATCCGTCGAATACCGCGGGGCAATCATGCTGGAGATCTCGGGCTTAATCCGCGGCAAACAAGCAGGGCTGCCGGCGTCACATGAAAGAGTGGCCCTGACATCGCTGCCAGGGCCTGGGTGGCGAGAAACTAGCTGCGGCGACCGGGCGTGGTACGATCAGGCAGCCGCATCCTGATGTGCGGCGCTGCTGAGCGCACGGATCTGGCTGGCGGCGTTCCGCAGCTCTTCATCGCGCAGCCCTGACGCCACCTCGTCCTCTTCGGCCAGTGCCAGGAGGCCGCGGAACCGAAGCGGCTTTTCAAAAAACGCCAGGATGGCATCGAGCGGACTTTGCCCGTCCGCGACCGGGAGCGGGATCTGAGGGGCAAGGCCCGGCCGAATATGATAGTGCGCGCCCATGCTGAACGGGTCGAAACGCAGCGCCTGTTCGCGCTTGCCAGTCACGGCAACCACGATCGAGGGCCGCTTGACCTCGTCCGGCTCTCGGCCGGCGAGCCGCCGGTCGGGGTGGAACAGTATCTCGAGACTTGGCCCGGCATCGATCTGATGCCAGCCGCTCCGCTCTTCGGGCATTGGCTGCTGCATCCGCGGTCGTTCCATAACGCACCTCCCTTTCATCCATCATCGTTGACTGGGGACATCATTCGCCGGGCAGAACCGGAATGCACCCGCCCTCACTGCAAGCCGTAGAAGCCCAACGCGCCGCCGGCCATCACCTGGTGCTTCGCCTCCGCGGACAGCGGCTCGATCCGCTCGCGGACCATTTGCGGCGCGCCTGGGAAGAAGCCGTCCTGATGCGGGTAATCGGTCGCCCACATGATCTTGTGCGGGCCGATATAGTCGGCGAGCACGGCGATGCTGTTCTCGACCGGCTCGAACGAGATCCAGCAATTGCGCTGGAACAGCTCGCTCGGCCGCATCTTCGGGGCGGTATCGTTAAAGCCTTGGTCGTCGAAATGCCGATCCATGCGATCGAGCCAAGGCGCGATCCAGCCGCCGCCCGATTCAAGAAATGCGACGCGCAGCCGCGGATGGCGATCGACAACACCGCCCCAGATCACGCTCATCGCCGCCAGCATCATTTCCATCGTGTGGCTGATCATGTGGCGCGCCGCGCGGTCCGCTTCGAACCGGTCGACGCCGACCGTTGGCATCGCGGTGGTCGAACCCTCGTGAAAGCCGACCGAGAAGTCCAATTCCTCGGCCATCGTCCAAAACGGCTCGTACATCGGGTCGCTGATCATCTTGTTGCCGTGATACGGGTTTGGCCGCAGAAAGCCGCCGCGCATCCCGAGCGTTTGGCGAGCGTAGCGCATCTCCTCGATCGCCAGCTCGACCGACTGCATCGGCAGCATCGCGACCCCGAACAGCCGGTCGGGGTAGGGCTTGCAGTAATCCGCGAGCCAGCGGTTGTAGGCGCGGCACATTGCGGCGGCGAGTTCGGGATCCGCAACGGCGCCGGCGAACAACCCGAGGCTCGGGTAAAGGAAAGCGGCGTCGATCCCGTCGGCATCCATGTCGACGATGCGGGCGTGCGGGTCGAAACCGCCCTTCTTGCCTTCGGCATATTTCAGGCTGTCGAGCTTTACGGCGCCCTGACGAACGCCGACCGCGCCGAGGCTGCCAATCCCCCGCGGATTGCCCAGCAATTTGTCCTCGACGCGACAGGCGCTCCTTGCCGTTGTCGTCGATGACAAACCGCGGCCGGCGCTCGCGGAAGGCGGGATCGATGTAATTATCCCAGAGATCGAGCGGTTCCAGGATATGTCCATCGGCGTCGATGGCATTGTAAGCGCGAGCCATGACCCATTTCCTTTCGGATGAATGCGACGCCAATAATAGTAGCGGACACGCAATGCCGGCGCGAGGCCGATCCGCGATCGGGTCCAGGGCTTGCGATCCCACCCGGATCGGCGGTTCGCGTCGACCGGGAAAACGGCTTATTGCCGTTTTCCGTCGCTTCACGCCAGGATCGACCCCGCGAAGACCTGAAATTAGTCAATTGGCGAACAGCCAAACGCGTGGTAGTCCGAGGCTTGGAGGCTTTGATGTCACCGCCGCGCGCTGCTGACGATTTCAAGACGATCCGCACTCGGATGGAGGAGTTGCGGCGGGAGAGACTGCCCGAGCAACCCGCGCCGACAACCGATACCAGCATCGCGTTTCATCGCGGCCCTTGCGCCTGCGGCAGGAGCCTGTTTGCCGACGAATGCGACGGATCGTGCAAGGCGCTTTAAAGCGGGCCAAAGTTGTCCTGTCACTCAAGACGCGCAGCTCGGCTGGCTACGTCAAAGCGACGCTTACGAAGGAGTGGTTGCTGGCCCGCCTTGGGTCTCGGCGCGGCACCAGCTGCTGATATCTGGGGGTTGGCTCGGCGGACGGATTGCCCGACGTACCATGTTCATGTGGTCGGCGGTCACAATCTCGGACCGGAATTTTCATTTCCGCTTCTTGGCTTTGCGGCCTGCTCTACGCGCTGCAAGGATAGCTTCTCGCGCTGCCAGCTCGGCCGCCTCCCGCCGCGCGCGCTCCGCCTCCCTGACGGCCCTGGCTTCTTCTTCCGCCTGACGCGCGACTTCGCGAGCGGCGGCTTGGGCAGCCTCAGCCGCGGCCCGTTCCGCCGCTTCACGCTGTTTCCGCTCCTGCTCGGCCGCCTTTCTTTCGGCCTGCCGTACATTGCGTGCGGCCACGATCGCCTGCCGCGCGTTCCGGCGCTCAACCGCTTCGGGTCTTTCGGCGGCAGCTTTTGCGCGCTCGAGCAGGGCGTTCTTGGCTTCCTTGGCAGCCTTAAGGCGTTCGCCAAAATCCGGAATGATCGACTTACTCATTGTCCACTAAATCCAGCCAAATGAATTTTTCCTATGGAATATAGGAAAACGTTCGATTGTCACCACCGGCCCAGCGCTTGGAAGATTTTAGAAGCGACACCACCGCGCCCCTCCCCCATGCGCCCCCCTGTCCGGTCCCTTGAAGTCCGGCCTCCCGGGAGCAATAAAGGGCAGGCGTCGTGTCCATCCCCTCCCGGGGCTGCTCCTGCTACCGAACCGGTCCCTTACCGCAGCCAGCGCTGGGCCGAGGGTTTAATTACTGAAAACGCTCATTTGCGGCGGCATGGAACTCAGCCATTTTCGCCCCCATTTCGGGATCGGGGCGGTTTTGGGTGCATCGGGCAGCGAAAGGCGCCGGCGATCGCGTTTAAGGGAGCCGCACGCGGCGGCGCTGATCGAAACTGCGGGAGCGGCTGGCCGGAAGCGATAGGCCAAGCACGAAAAGGGGCCAAGGGTTGACCGATATTTATGTCGATGGCGATGCGTGCCCGGTCCGCGAGGAGATCTATCGCGTGGCGGCGCGCCTTCGGCTCAATGTTTTCGTTGTCTCGAACGGCTCGCGCCCGATCCGGCCGCCGGGGACCCCCAATGTCCGCATGGTTCTCGTCGGAGACACCGCCGATGCGGCCGACGATTGGATCGTGGACAACATCACCGCCGTCGACGTATGCGTCACCTCCGACATCCCGCTGGCGTCACGCTGCCTCAAGAAGGGCGCGCGCGTCGTCTCCCCGACCGGAAAACAATGGACGCAGGCGAACATCGGCAGTGCGCTTGCCGGTCGCGAGATCGCTCGACACCTGCGCGAGCTTGGGACCAACACCGGCGGGCCAGCGCCCCTGACCAAAAGGGATCGGTCCCGGTTTCTTGAGGCGCTCGACGCAGCCCTGCAGGCCGCATTGCGAGAAGCGTCACGTATCAACGCCAGCTCGGGCTGAGCTGTTAGCTAGCCCATGATCAGAGTTAGGCCTAGTCAGGCCGGGGCTGATTTGCTGATTCCTCAGCGCGGGATGATAATGCTCGGTGTCGAAGCCGAAAAGCGTCGACCGGTTATCCGTTTCCCAATGTTGCCGGCTTGACCCTCTCGAACCAGCGCCACGCAGCAGCCGCCAAATCCCGCACCGGTCAGGCGTGCGCCAAACACCGCTGGCTCGTTCTGTAGAGCAGCGACAATTTCGTCCAATGCCGGCAACGAGACGGCGTAGTCGTCGCGTAGACTGGCATGCGACGCATTCATTAAACCCCCGAACTGCGCCGCATCTGCGCCGAGCGCGGCAAGCACGCGCGCGTTTTCGCTTACGACGTGGCGAGCCCGTTCCTTGAGCGGCGAGGGAAGCCGCTCCACAATAGCTGGGTCGGTAATAAACCGCAGACTTTCTACTCCCAGCATAGCAGCCGCTTGCTCGCATTCGGCACGACGCTGATTATATTGCGTTGCGCCCAATGCGCGCGGGATCCCGCTGTCGATAATCAGAAGTTCGGAACCCTCCGGCATCGGTTGCAGACGCCGCTCCAGTGTCATCGTATCCAAAAACAGCATCAGGCCGAGGCGCCCCAGACTGCACGCCATCTGGTCCATTATTCCGCATGCGACGCCGGCGTACTCCACTTCCGCTTTATGGGCGAGGAGCGCTATTTCCTCAGCACCAAGCGTGAGTTTGAGCAGAGCATCAATCGCCCGTATCGTGGCGACCTCGAGGGCCGCACTACTTGCAAGCCCCGAAGCGACCGGAACATCGGAACCAATTCGCAGCTGCAGCGGCGGAACCTCAACGCCGCGTGCTTCAAGGATGCGCACGCAGCCGCCGACGTAGCGCGCGAAATCGCTGAGTTCACCGCCGTCAAAATGCACCATGCGATCGAGGGTGGCGCTGTAAACCGCGTGCTGACCACTGCCGGTCGCCGCCTCGACTGTCGTCTGCAAGGGGATGACGGTCGGCAGTACGTAACCCTGATTGTAATCGGTGTGGTCGCCAATGAGATTGACCCGCCCCGGAGCGTAAGCGGAGACGGTTGGATCTTTGCCAAAGACTTGGCGAAAGCTGTGGGTGGCGGTCACAAATGCACGCTCCGCAATGCCGCCGCCGCAGCTTCGGGGGTTATGTCATTGGCAAAGACGCCCGCACCGAGTTCAGTGCCGGCAAGAAACTTTAGCTTGTCGGGGGCGCGACGGATCGGGCAGATCTCGATCCGCAAGGTCCATTCGGGATGCGGTTGCCCGTCAGTCGGGGCTTGGTTCACGGTCATCAGATAAGGCATCGGGCTATCCCACAATCGGTCGAGCCGGCGCAGGACCTGGGACAACACAAAAGCCATATCGATGCGTTCGGGCTCACTCAGTTCGGACAAATAAGCGACCGAACGCATCGGCACGATCCATGTCTCGTACGGAAAACGGCCAAAAGGCGGAGCAAACGCCGCGGCGGCACCCTGCTTCGCAATCAGACGGATCCCCAGATCGCACTCCGATTTCGCCAGATCGGCGACAAGATCATGTCCAGCGTCAGAGTGATGACTGCGCAGTCTCTGCATCACGTTTGCTTGGCGCTGGGGCAGGAAATCATAGGCGTAAATTTGACCATGCGGATGCTGCAGGGTCGCGCCGATCTCGACGCCGCGGTTCTCGAATGGCAACACATACGCAAGGCCTGCTTGTTGCAGATCCCGGGTGCGATCCGCCCAGACCTCAAAGATCAATGAAATGCGATCGAGCGGCAGGTCTCCCAGGCTGACCGACCCGTCTTGCGAAAAAACGACGACCTCGCAGCTCCCCCGTCCGGGTGCGGTTTCGACGTCAGCTATCGGCGGCGGGGGACCGGGATTGAGCGAGAGGCTCGGAAAGCGATTCTCGAACACCGCGACCTCGTAGTAACCAGACGGCATTTCGGTCGGGTGTTGCGGGTCGGTGGTCGGAGCAAACGGGTCCTCTGCCGCCGCCGGAAGGAAAGTCCGATTCTGCCGGTGCGTGGCATAAATCACCCATTCGTCGCTAAGTGGATCGCGGCGGAGATGGGTTTGGACGGTGACGGGTTCGGAGGAAGGGCTTGGCGCCGATTCGATCCGCGGTGGCGCGCGACCGTAGAGCCAGAGCCGGCGGCCATCAGGCTTGACGTATTCGGCCCGATGCATCATGTGCTGCCACCGCGTCACATTCTGGAACCCGGCAGGAAAACACGCGGCGTTGACCTGCGTTCCTGCTCGGAGCCGGAGATGCTTTCGGACATCCTAATGGGCGGCAATTTGCTGCAGCTCAAAGTCAAGTTTCGGCCTTACTTTAGGTACCGATATTTACAGAAATAGACTTCGATTTTGCCTAGAAAGACATCCAAGGCCTAACCCGCATCCTCATCTAGAGGACCCTGCGTTCATTTTCGGAGCCCGCCCAAAAACATGCCCGACGACATTTTGACCGCTGCCGCCTCGCTTGAGGTGCTCGGAGCGCCACCAACAGCTGAGCATGAGGCGGCGGGCCCGAATCCGATTTCACTCGACGGCAGCTGGGAATTTCTCCACGTGGTCGAGGATTATCGCTCGCACCCGGTGGGCTGGCGATGCATTCAGGTTCCCGGCGTGTGGCAAGCACAGTTCGCTGACTTAAGGATGCGCGGGGGCACTGCGATTTACCGCCGCGAGGTCGACATCCCAGCCGGTTGGATCGGCGAGCATGTTTTTCTGCGGTTTGGCGCCGTGTTCCACATTGCGCGTGTCTGGGTCAACGGCGAACTGGTCGGGATGCATGTAGGCGGGTTTCTGCCATTCTCGTTTGATGTGACTGAGCAACTCGTCGAGGGCAGCAACGAGATCAAAATCCGAGTTGACAGCCCAATAGACGACCCAATGGTTTCCCCCGAGGCGCCGCTCGCTGAGATGCCATTGGGCAAGCAAAGCTGGTACGGCCCGCTGTCCGGGATTTGGCAATCGGTATGGCTCGAGCGGCGCACGATTGATCATATCGAACGCGCCCGCGTAATGCCTGAACTTGCAACAGGGCGCGTCGGTGTCGGCGTGTTCCTCGCAAATCCACTGATTGCCGAAACTCGGGTGAGCTTGGCAATCAAAGCTCCGAATGGGAAAACGGTAGCCAGTACTTCGACGGTGCTCGAACGCGGCGCCGAAAAAACCGACTTGGCGCTCACCTTAGCCGAGGTCGAGGCATGGTCTCCAGCGGCGCCGAACCTCTACACGCTTCACCTGACGCTCGAACGCGATGGTCATGTCGTCGATGAATTCGAGGATCAGTTTGGGTTTCGTACGATTGAAGCGCGCAACGGCCATTTTTATTTGAATGGCGAACCGCTCTATATAAGGGCCGCGCTGGATCAGGATTATTATCCGGACACGATATGCACGACACCATCTATTGAATTTCTCGAGGACGAGTTTCGCAAAGCCAAGGAACTCGGGCTCAACTGTTTGCGCTGCCATATCAAGGCGCCGGATCCGCGCTACTACGAGGTCGCCGACCGCATCGGCCTTCTCGTGTGGACCGAATTGCCGACGATGGGCACGTCGACTGAGCGCTCGCGGGCGCGTAAACGCGCCACATTGCGAGGCATTGTCGATCGCGACGGCAACCACCCCTCGATTATCTGCTGGACCATTATCAACGAGAACTGGGGGGTCGATCTGGTCAATGATCCGCTTGATCGAGACTGGCTCAAAGAGACGTATCAGTGGCTGAAATCCTATGATCCGGGGCGGCTTGTCGTCGATAACTCGCCATTGGCGCCGAGCTCTCATGTCGAAACCGACATCGCTGACTATCATTACTACGCGGCATTCCCGGACAATCGGCTCGGCTGGGACCGCTTTGTCAAGCAACTGGCGAGCCGAGCCTCCTGGCTCTTTGCGTCGGGAAGCGAGGCGGTGCAGACCGGCCACGAACCGCTGATGTGCTCCGAATTTGGCAATTGGGGACTACCGGATCCTGAGCGTCTCGCGGATGCCTCGGGTAACGAGCCTTGGTGGTTTGAGACCGGCCATGATTGGGGCGAAGGGGTGATGTACCCACACGGGGTGCAGCACCGCTTTGCCGATTGGAGCCTCGCACGAGTGTTCGGTGACTTGAAGGGCTTTGTTGAAGCAGCGCAATGGCAGCAATTTCGGGCATTGAAGTATGAGATCGAAGCGCTCCGTCGGAAAAATAACATTGCTGGCTATGTCATCACCGAGCTGACCGACGCGCATTGGGAATGCAACGGGCTGCTCGATATGCGCCGCAACCCGCGCGAGTTTCACGGTGTCTTCCCGACGATTAACGCCGACATCGTGATTGTGCCGCGCTGGTCACGGTTGTCGTATTGGGCGGGTGAAACCGCTGTGGTCGAGCTGTCGATCGCGCACGGCGCCGGGCCAGCGCTGCGCGGAGCGGAGCTGCAGATCACCTTTGGGACACAGAGATCAATCGCGCTCCCGGATCAGGAGCCGCAGACGGTTAGCACCCTCGATCCAGTGGCGCTGCCGGTTCCTGATGAGCAGCGATCCTGCATCAGGCGGGCGGAGTTCGTGCTGCGGGCGGCCGATGGCTCGGTCGTCGCCACCAACTACCTCGATATCGCAGTTCACCCGCGCGATTTTCGAACTTCCGATATCACCGCGATCTGGTCGCCTCAGCCCGATCTGCGCGCCCGCTTCGAAGCGCTGGGCTACCAAGTGACCGCCGACTCGCAAGCGGCAACGCTGTGGGTAACGAACAGCCTTGACCCTACCGTCGCTGCGCATGTCCGCGAAGGCGGGCGGCTGCTGCTGCTTCCGACCGGCGAGTTTCGCCTCAACCCGCTATTCCCGCATTGGCAAAACGTCAGAGTGCGCAAGCGCGCCGGCACGGTGTGGCGCGGTGATTGGGCATCGAGTTTTAGCTGGCTGCACCGACCCTGCGGCTTTTCCCGCATTCCCGGAGGGCCGCTGCTCGACGAGACCTTTGATCGGGTTCTGCCGGATTACGTCATCTCCGGCTGCAACCTGCTCGACTTCCAGGCGCGCGTCCACGCCGGGCTCGTGGTCGGCTGGATCCACAAACCGGTCGCACTCGCCGTCGAGCGTGGCTATGGCACCGGGCGCTTTGTCGCCTCGACCTTTCGGCTGTTCCGCGACGAGCCGGGGGCCGACCCGACCGCCACGGTGCTGCTCGACAGTCTGCTGACCTTGGCCTCGGCGCAAGGTTCGGCGGCCACACGCGACAGCGAAACGGTCATTGCGAGCCTGATCGATCGCTCGCTGGCCGCCATGCGATCTCGCTCTCCCTAAAGAACCGGTCGAGTGCCGAGTCGAGCGGCGGCAGTATCTCGCCGCGCACACTGTTCATCGCCGTGCTTACCGGCGGGTCATCACCGCGGGTAAGCATCACTCGATCGGGGTCAAAACCGGCGCGCGCCGCCACCAACCTCGCCAGCTCACCCCAGGAAACCGCACCGCGGTTGGCGAGGTGCCAGATCCCGGTCTCTCCGTCGATCAACAGATCGAGCGACGCGTTAACGAGATCCGGTACATAGGTTGGCGAAATCACGATATCTGCAGCGGCGCTGACTTCGCGGCCGGCGGCTAGGGCGCAGAGCGTGTGGTAAACGAAGTTATATTGGTCCCACGGCCCGAAAAAGGCGCTGGTGCGTGCGATCAGCGCGTCTGGATAAATTTCGAGCACCTGCCGTTCAGCCTCTGCCTTGCTCGCGCCGTAGACGGAGGCCGGGCACGGCACATCGGTCTCGACATACGGTCGCCCGAGCCGCCCATCGAACACCAAGTCCGAAGAAAACGTGACGAATGGGATCCCGAGCCTGTTGCAGGCGCGCGCAAGAGCCGCTGCACCCACCGTGTTTTCGCGAAAGCAGCGATCGGGCTCTTTCTCGGCATCAGCGACGCGAACATACCCCGCAGTGTTGATGACCGCCCAAGGCCGATGCCGATCGAGCGCCGCTTCGAGCGAACTCGGCTCGGCGATGTCGAGTTCCGACCGGCTGGTGATGTGGTGCTGCAACCCGCGCAAAGCACAAATGCGGGTCAGCGCGCGTCCAAGCGTACCGGTGGCGCCGGTAATCAATAACTCGCGAGCCATGGTTCTCCTCTCCGGAGCGGCGTGTCGCGGTTGGCAAAAAAAGCGCGTGTTGCGGCGCCACCAACCCGGGGTATCCAGCACGGGATGATCATGCCGGCGGCCCGACGCCAGCGAAACGATCGCCTTGGCGAGCGCCGTTGGACGCGGGCGGTTCCCGTGTCCGGCATGAAAGGCCCCGCTTTCATAGTGGCCCTCCCGGCGCGTCAGGAGGGAGTTCCAATCGACCGCTCCGATTAATGCCCAGACAGTCACCGCGCGGACATTGATCCCGTCGCTGCGCAGCCTGACAGCGCCGTCATAGCCATCCAACAGCCACCGCAGCTGCTCTTCGCGGGTGCAGCCGGCGTGTACCTCCGTCACCGCGACGGGCAATCGGTATCGCTCCCAGACCTCTCGCAGACGGGCGGCGCTGCCGGTCTGGATATCGTTTCGGGCGATGCGCACCGCCTCGACATCCGCATAAGCTTGCCGCCCGTTGCCGCCCCACGTGGTGCGCGGATAGCGCTTCAGCCGATGATCGAGAAACCGGTCGGTCGTCAGATAGTAATTCAGCCCGATAACATCGGGCGCACAGGGGAGTTCGGCCAGATCGTGGAGAATCCTCTCGGGGACCCCAGCGCCGACAAATGCCTGATACCAGGGGTGATGCGGATTGAGCCGCCCGCATAACAGATCGAGGCTGAGCCAGCGGCGGTCGTTCTCGTACTCTGCCTGAGCCCGCAGCAGCGGCGTACTGTAGGTTCTTCCAATGTCTTCGGTTTGGATCAGGCGCGCTTGCGGGGTGACCTGCCGGATGGCCCGCATCGCCAACGCCGTGCCATAACACTCATTCACCAGCGCTCGAAGGAAATCCGCGGTGTTCTTGTGATGCGGATACCAGTGCCCGTAGAGGCAACTGAAGCGCGCCGTGGTCAGCGGCTCATTGACCGGCGTAAACATCTCGATGCCCGGATAACGGCGGGCAACCATTGCCGCGTACTGGGCCAGCAGCTCGGGAAATTCGGGATCGAGCAGATTTGTGTAATGCGGGCCGCCGCCATGATGGACGAGCCCAGCGATCGGCGTGATCCCCAGACCGGCAAGCCGCGCGAGCCGGGCGTCGTGCCAGTCCCAATTGGTGCAGTTAGGGTGGTCCGGAGCCACCTGCTCCCAAAGCACCGGGTATCGCAAAACGCGAAGCCCCAGTTCGGCGATCGCATCCAAGTCTTCCGGTCGATGACTGTGGCCGGTCTCCAAAAGCTGGTTGCGGAAGGTGTTGTGCACCCGGGTAATTGTGCACTCGATTCCGCCCCAGATTTCGATCGTTGGAGCGCGGAGACCGGCTTCCGGCG
Source organism: uncultured Alphaproteobacteria bacterium (assembly GCA_963735445.1). GTDB lineage: Bacteria > Pseudomonadota > Alphaproteobacteria > ATCC43930 > CGMCC-115725 > AP-15. The sequence goes on along the minus strand of CAVTLC010000011.1, from coordinate 51,732 downwards.
CGACAGCGCTGAGATCAGGCCGCGCCGCCTCGCTTATGTAGCTCAATCGGCAAACTCCAACTCGCCGCTGCTCATGCCCTTCTGGACCGGCGGCGACCGCTTGCCTAGGCTCTCGTCGATCCGGCGGAAGGTCGCCAGCGCCTGGCCGACGACCTGGTCCATATTGTAGTAGCGATAGGTGGCAAGCCGTCCGACGAACCAAACGCCTTTGGTTGCCAACGCCAGGCTCTCGTAGCGCTTGAAGAGCTCGGCATTCTCAGGACGCGGAATCGGATAGTAGGGGTCGCCTTTGTCGGACGGGTATTCATAGGTCAGGCTGGTCTGCGCGTGCTGCTGACCGGTCAGGTGCTTGTATTCGGTAACCCGGGTATAATCATTGGTCTGCGGGTAATTCACCACTGCGACCGATTGGTGCCATGGCTTATCCAGCGTTACATGCTTGAATGAGAGCGAGCGGTAGGGCAGCTTGCCGTAGCAATAACCAAAATATTCATCGATCGGCCCGGTAAAGATTAACTGCTGATAGCGAACGCTGGGGGTCAGGTCGCGATAATCCGTGTCCAGCATGATCTCGATATTGGGGTGATCGACTATTTGCTCGAACATCCGGGTGAACCCGGCGGCGGGCATGAACTGGTACTTGTCGCCGAAATAGCGGTCATCGGTATTGGTGCGCGTCGGCACCCGAGCGGTCACCGATTTGTCGAGCTCCGAGGGGTCGACACCCCATTGCTTTTTTGTGTAGCCGCGGAAAAATTTCTCGTAAAGCTCGCGTCCGACTGTGCTGACGACGACGTCCTCGGCGGTGCGGATCTCCTCGACCGGTTCGGCGCGGGCGGCGAGCCAGCCTTCGAGCTCGATCGAGGTCAGGGAAAGTCCGTAGAGCCGATTGATGGTGTCGAGATTGATCGGGATCGGCAACTGCATGCCGTCTACCTCGGCCAGCACGCGATGCTCGTAGGGCCGCCATGCGGTGAAATTCGACAAATAATCAAAAACGGTCTTGCTGTTGGTATGGAAGATATGCGGGCCGTATTGGTGGATCAGGATCCCAGCCTTGTTGTGACGATCGTAGGCATTGCCGCCGATATGCGGCCGCCGGTCGATCAAGAGCACCTTTTCATCGCGCTGGCTCGCCAGCCGCTCGGCAATGACGCTTCCCGCAAAGCCGGCGCCGACCACCAGCCAATCAAACACAGTGCGCTCCGTTGAGGGCTAGCAAAACGAATCCTTTCCACATGTCGGGCGATATGCCGGAGACTTTGGGCCAACTCTGCGCCGGCCCGTCAGATTGATAAGAAGCAGTCCGACCCGGCTTACAGAAACATTATACGGGGCAACCGGTTCCTGCCTCCGGCATAGAAATTGCTCAATGAGATGGCAGAATCACTGTTGATCGATCCGCTAGAAGTCGCCGAGTTGAATAGCGCGGTACTGAAAGCAGCATGCGCGCGGGCGATGCGGCCTAGTGTCGATGATCAGTCGCTACCCGGTCGTAACCGGATTTGGCTTTGCGACAATCACCTCTTCGGGTGCGCCTCTCGCGTCTCGGCGTCTTGCGGCCGTTTCGACCAGTGCCGCCATCTGCGCCCAGGTGCGTTCCCACGAGATTTCGGCGAGCTCGCGATCGACTTCTTCGAGCCAGGTGTGACCATTTCTGGCTAGATCCAGCGCAGCGTCCGCCGCGGCAATAAATTCCATCGGCGTTTCGGCGATATGCACCGCTTCGAGACCGCCCCAGCGACGCACCACGTCGGTAATCGGGGTCGAGACCACCGGCTTCCCGGCGGCAAGGTATTCAGGCGTTTTGGTCGGGCTGATAAATCGCGTCGCCTCATTCCTGGCGAACGGCATCAACGCAATATCCCAGTTCGCCATATAACCCGGCAATTGATCGTAAGTCTTGCCGCCGAGATAGTGAATATTGGCAGCGCGCGGCAGGCTGGCAGGGTCGATCTTGACCACTGGCCCGACAAAAATCAGCTGCCAGTCGGGGCGCAGGCGAGCCAGCGAAGCGACCAGTTCACAATCGAGCCGCTCATCGATAACACCACAAAAGCCGAGCCGTGGGCGTCCAATCGGCTCCTGATCCGCAGGGTCTGGCAACCGACCGCGCGCCTTGCCGAAATGCTCGGCGTCGACTGCGCTCGGAAACGCATGCACGTTTGGATGCCGAGCCCGTTTCGCCTCATAGAGGCTGATTCCGCCAGTGAAGACGACATCGGCTTGCTGGAGGAGTTCGGCTTCGAGCCGATGCAGTTCCGCCGGAGCGTCCTTGAAGGCCGACAACTCGTCCATGCAGTCATAAACAGTGGCTGCGGGCGTGATTGCGTCGGCATATTGCAATGCCATCGGTGTGTAAAACCAGAGGATCGGGCGCTCCACCTCCTGCAGGCAGAGAAGGTTCATCACTAGCCGCCGCTGTTCTGCAGCCGCAGTTGCCAGGGGCAAGTCTTCAGGCATATGCGGGACAAAGACGGTCAGATTCTCGCCGAGAGCATAGCTCGCGAGATACGGAGGCTTGCGCCCCTCAAAGACCGCCTCTTCGATATACAGAACTGGCATCGAGCGGGCGAAACGGGTCATCAGGTGCTGCGGCCGTTGGAAAACCAGACCCCAGCGCAAGTGAGAAAGACAGACGAGGCAATGCCCGCGCAGCCCGAAACCCGAAGCCGATGAGTGTGACACGCCCAGCCCATCAAGATCTCGCAAGCCCAAGTGCGTCTCCAGTTGATCCAAGACCTTCCGGAACGCCGGCGCAGTGAGACAGTTCCAGCCAAGATAGACCGAGCACTGGTTGAAGCCTCAGCCCCGACCAAATCGCGCCGGCGCCGCGACCCGCGGCAGACAGATGTTGGGACGTTTGGTGAGGGTCTGCGTTTTACCGAGCAGATGATCGGGCGATCAACGAGGGCGTCGTGAAATGAGCGGCTCCGTGGCGGCTTGGCGAAGAATTTCGGCAACGCCCGACGCCCGCGGCCAAGCAGTCCACGGCTCAACTGTTCAACTAAGTTAGGTGAGGACTAGCAATGTCGAAAAAGGACCTGCCGCCTGTGCCGCCGGCCGGGCGCTCCGACAAGGCACCGGGCGATCTAGCCTCCGGCGAGAAACCATCCGACCTCGCCAGCGATGCGGCTGAGGCGCGCAACCGCAACATCGATAAGCAGGGGCGACAAGGCAATATCGCGGCTAATACGCGGAATCAGGGCTATCAGCAGGACCGCTGAAATGTCGAACAGCACCAAAACGCCAGCGGCCGATCGCTCGCATGGCGGACCCGGCAGCAGCCAGCAGGACGCCACCAAACCCGAAGCTCCGCATCATTCCGGACCGGCGCCGGGACAGCCGACCAATACCCGTCACAGCCGGGTTTCCGGTGGTGGTGGCGAGCGCGACAGCCATCACACGCATAACCCGCCCGAAAAGGGGAAAGGCAAGTCGACCGCTCCAGGCCGTTAGTGTGAGGCCAGATCGGGCGCGCCAGCGCAGGGCCCGATCACCTGGATCGCTGTTTGAGCGGCACCTCGCCAAGGCGAGTCTGCACACTCGTGCCGCTCTCCCGCGAATTGGCTTCGGCGATCAGAGTCGGCATTGGGATGTCGGCGCGGTCCTTCCGCGGCTGATCCCAGGAGACCCCCCGCGCCTGTGTCGGGTTCGACCATGGCCGCGTCGATCTGCCCGTCCTGCGAAACCCTTCATCAACTGCGGGATCCAAAGGGCTAAAAGCGGATTTGCGGGCCGAGCAAGACCGAATTGCTGGTATATTCGTAAATCGGCAAGTTCGATGAGACGATATCGCGTTCCAATTGCAGCACGATCGCAATACGGCGAGACACTGGTATGGCTTGGGTGACGCCAAACCGCCAGCGCTGGGTCAGTTGGTTACTCGTCGAAAAGAAAAGATCGGGATCGCTGCTGGTGTTGCAACACGGATCCGGCGCGGCGTAGATGCTCCAGGCACGGCCAAGGAATAGCGAGGTCTCCCACGGATAGGGTATCAGTTTAAGGGGAGCATTGTAGTGCATGCGGTAAGCGCCGATCACTGCATAGGTCGAGTTCGTGTAATAATTAAGAGCAGTCGATTGATTTAGGTAGTCAAACTCCAGATTTAACGCTGCATTCTCGGCAACCGGCTTTGTTGCAGAGAAGCTGACCAGCTTGTCGTTACCGTTGAGCCCGGTCGACAGCGGCCGGTCCGGTGTATTGGTAAAGTTTTTGTGGCGAAACTCAAACACCGTCTTTAGCAGCATGTCGTTCCAAACCGTCTCGTCGTATTCGAGTCCGGCGCCGCCAGCCGCGAAGTATTGCGCCTCGCCCAATCCAACTTCGTCACCGATCGCGTAGGGTTTGACTGATGCCGCAATACTGCCGAGCAACCCCCCGTTTGGAAAGTTGATGCGCGGCCCCGCGGTCACTTCCAGCAGCTCGAGGTCGAGCCGGCTCACATTCGAATTGAAATAGTGATTTAGATAACCGACAGCGGTGACGTCGATCGAATCGCGGCGCTGGTCTCCAAGGTCATAGCTGTACAAAAGCGACCCGCTCGCGAACACACTGCCAGAGGGCTGCTTCGCAAATTGGCTGTTGAGCAGGACCGGACCGATCGGTGATAAAATCAACGGGGAGCCGGGGGCTACGTTGGCATCGCTCTGATACTGCCCGCCCAGAAAGACGTACCCGGACAGGTGATGGCGTGCCGTCGCCTTTTCGATCTGCGCCAGATAGTCAGCAATGCGCTCACGCACTGCGGGTGGGGGATTGGCCGCGGCTGCTCGCGTAAAATAATCGCGAGCCAAATCGTACGACCCCATGCGAAAGTAAAGCGCCCCGATTTCGAGCTGAACCCGTGGTAAATTTGGATTAAACAGCAGCATTCGGTCGAGCGCTGACACCGCTGCCTCGTAATCGCCCAGGCGGGCGGCAACGTCAGCATAAGCAAAGGTAGCGTCGAGATTGGCTGGGTTGCGCAGCATCTGCTGAAACAGAGCCGACTTCTGGGATTCAAGACGCGAGTGTTCGGTGCCGGAAAGGTCTTGCGCAGGCGCCTGCGCTGTTGCCAACGTCACCGCAAGAAAAATAAGGCCGCAAAGACAACCAAAAATTTTGCCGATGCGAGAGGGCCCGCCGTGCTTTCCTCCCACAGCACCCAACCGCTTTTTCTCCCCGACTGCGGGACGCGAAGCTGCCCCCAAGCTGTCCAACTTCAGCGAGTTTAAGATAGGTGCTTGTTCGACTGCAAGTCTCACCACCCACAGCGCTTTTTAACTTACGGCCGATGCAGAGGGCCCGATACGCGACGAGACAACTGTGCCGACCGAAACGCTTCAAGGGTTGTTGACGCGGCTTGGGGCGGGGCGCAGTACTTTGGGTGCTGCGAAACCGATCTGGGCGCCAAACCGAGCGGGCAAAGGGAGGCCGTCATGGTGAGCGACCTATTTGACGAGCAAGAGGCGCGCGATCCAGCCGAGCGCGAAGCAGCGCTGATGTCGCAGCTGCCGTCGATAATCGCGGCAGCAAAGCGCCACTGTCCAGCGTATCGCAGGCTCTTTAGCGAAGTCGAGCCGGCCGCGGTCGTCGATCGTGCTGCACTCGCGCGATTGCCGCTGACAAGAAAATCCGAACTGATCGAATTGCAGCAGCGCGACCCACCCTTTGGCGGGCTGACGGCGGTGCCGATTTCGGCATTGCGCCGGGTTTTTGTCTCACCCGGCCCGATCTATGAACCGGAAGGGCGTCGGCCGGATTATGGGCGGTTTGCTCGGGCATTATTTGCGGCCGGTTTTCGCGCCGGCGATCTCGTCCACAACACCTTCTCCTACCATCTGACCCCGGCCGGGGCGATGGTCGAGAGCGCTGCAGAGGCTCTCGGCTGCCCGGTCATCCCCGCCGGAACCGGGCAGACCGAGCAGCAGTTGCGGGCGATCGCCGACCTCAAACCGATCGGTTATGTCGGGACCCCGTCGTTTTTGAAGATTCTGCTCGATCGGGCGGCGAGCGAGGGCATCGACATATCTTCTCTGAAAAAGGCGCTGGTCGGCGCCGAGGCGCTGCCGGCGGTGCTCCGCCGCGAGTTTCGGGAACGCGGGATAGCCGTGCTGCAATGCTACGGGACCGCCGATATCGGTGTTATCGCCTATGAAAGCACGGCTGCTGATGGCGAACTCGAGCCGGGGATGGTCCTCGATGAGGACATCATCGTCGAAATCGTCCGTCCTGGAACCGGCGAACCCGTCGCTCGCGGTGACACCGGCGAAGTCGTGGTAACGACCTTGACCCCGGAATACCCTCTGATCCGTTTTGCCACCGGCGACCTCTCCGCGATGTTGCCCGATCCGGTGCGCAGCGCTCGCACCAACGACCGCATAAAGGGTTGGCTCGGTCGCGCCGATCAGACGACCAAAATCCGCGGCATGTTTGTCCACCCGGGGCAAATCAGCGATGTCGTCCGCCGGCACCCGTCGATAAGCCGGGCGCGACTTGTCGTCGAGCGGGTCAATGGTGCCGATGCCATGACATTGCTGGTCGAGACCGGTGAGCCGGTAGACGTCGCCCGGATCGCGGAGACCGTACAGGCCCTGACGCGGTTGCGCTCAGCGATCGACCAAGTGCCGCATGGGAGCCTGCCGGACGATGGAAAGCTGATCGAGGATCGCCGGCCGCTCGATTAAGGGCCGGCCGAAATTATTCACTAAAAGGTCATACTTCCTTCAAACCAAAGTCCCAATCCGCGCCCCATATGGTAGGTGTAAGGTTTACCCTTACAGGTTTGTCCCCCAAACCTCGTACTCGGCCGCCAGCAACGGCCGATGGCCAAGCGGCTCCGGATTCCCCCTCCGGAGCCGCCTTTTTATGCCGCTGCACCTGACCGATTTTACCGAGCCATCCTTGGCGTCCGCCCGAGCTGTCTCTTCAGCCGAGCTTATCGTCGAAGAGCTCGCCTGCCGCCGTGGCGAGCGGGTTGTTTTCACCGGCCTTTCGTTTCGGCTTCCGCCCGGAGGGGCGCTGGTTCTGACCGGCGCCAATGGCAGCGGCAAATCGAGCTTGTTGCGGCTGGTGGCCGGCCTGCTGACGCCAGCAGCAGGCCGCCTGTTGTGGGGAGCGAAAAGCATCGCCGACGATATCGCATCGCATCATGCCCGACTGCACTATGTCGGCCATCTCGATGCGCTAAAGCCGGCGATGACGCCGCGTGAGAGTTTGGCGTTTTGTGCGGCACTCCGCGGCTCGCGCCGATCAGGCGCGGAGCATGCCATCGCCGAGGCGCTTTCCGATTTCGACATCGAAGCGATCGCAGATTGGCCGTGCCGTTGGCTCTCGGCCGGTCAGCGGCGCCGCGTCGCCCTCGCGCGCTTGCTGGCCGCGCCCGCGCAATTGTGGCTGCTCGACGAGCCGACGACCGCCCTCGATACCGACAGTCAAGCCAGGCTTGAACAGGCGATCGCGGCGCATCGCGCCGCCGACGGCATGGTCATGATCGCGACCCACGCGCCGATCGCGCTCGACACCGCGGCAACCCTGGCGCTTGACGGCTATGCCCCCCGCCTTGACGAGCTCGATGCTGTCTTCGCCGAGTGAGATGACGGCGTTTCTCGGCCTGTTCCGCCGCGATCTGCGATTGGCATTGCGCCAGGGCGGCGACACCGGTCTCGTGATCGCCTTTTTTGTGCTGACCGTCGTGCTGTTCCCGTTCGGGGTCGGCCCTGAGCAGGAAGTTCTGTCGCGCGTGGCGCCGGGGATTTTGTGGGTCGCAGCGTTGCTCGCGGCACTCCTGTCGCTCGATCGGCTGTTCTTGCCGGATTATGAGGATGGCGGTCTCGACTTGATCGCCTTATCGCCGTTGCCGCTCGAGCTTGCGGCATTAGCGAAATGCGCCGCGCATTGGGTGTCGACCGGGGTGCCATTGGCATTGATCAGCCCGGCATTGGCATTCGTCGTCGATCTCGACCCGCGCGCGGTTGGAATTTTATTCGCCAGTTTGTTGATCGGCACCCCGGCGCTGAGCCTGATCGGCGGGGTCGCAGCGGCATTGACGCTCGGCGCGCGCCGGCAGGGCGTCCTGTTGTCGCTGCTGGTCCTGCCGCTTTACATTCCGCCATTGGTTTTCGGCGCTGGCGCGGTCGAGGCGGAAGCGATTGGAACCGGATCGCGCGCTGATCTGTTGCTGCTCGGCGCGCTCAGCTTGATCGCGCTGCCGCTGTGTCCATGGGCGGCCGCGGCTGCGTTGCGGCAGGCGCTCGAATGAACCCGCGGCAGCGAACTGGCGTGAACCCGCGGCAGCGACCGGCGGCGCCGCTGGCGCAGAGTCGATTTTGCGCTATAACAATCACTGTGAACGACGATTTCTGCCGATGCTGAGCCGCTTCGCCAACCCCGCCCGTTTTATGCGGATCAGCGGTGCGGCGTTGCCGTGGTGCGCTTGGGCGAGCCTCGCGATTATTGCTATCGGGCTCTATCTGGCCTTGGTCGCCGCACCGCCCGATTACCAGCAGGGCGAAGCCGTCCGCATCATGTATGTCCATGTCCCGGCGGCGTGGCTGGCGCTCAACGTCTATTTGTTTGTCGCGGTGGCGAGCGGCGTTGCCCTGGTCTGGCGCCATCCATTGGCCGAGATCGCGGCGCGCTCGGCGGCCCCGATTGGCGCCGCCTTCACTTTTGTCTGCCTGACGACCGGCTCGCTGTGGGGCCGACCGATGTGGGGCACCTGGTGGGTGTGGGACGCGCGGCTGACCTCGGTGCTGGTGCTGTTCTTTCTCTACCTCGGCTATATCGCGCTGGTGAACGCGTTCGATGACCCCGCGCGCGGCGGCCGAGCCGGGTCGGTTCTGGCCTTGGTAGGGGTCGTCAATCTGCCGATCATCAAATTCTCGGTCGATTGGTGGAACACGCTGCATCAGCCAGCCAGCGTGTTGCGCTTTGGCAAGCCGACGATCGCGTTGTCGATGCTGATGCCGCTGTTGGTGATGGCGCTGGGATTTACCCTGCTGTTTGTCACGCTGCTGCTGGTCCGCATGCGAACCGAACTCAATGAGCGCAAGGTCCGTGCGTTGCGCCTCAACACCGCTCCGGCGTCAGCACCGGCCCGATCTCGGCCCGAGGTGACGGCGCCGGTGCGGCCGGTGGTGCAGCGATGAGGCGGCGAGGGTGAGCGCCATCACCAGCTACTTCGCGATGGGCGGCTACGCCGTTTATGTGTGGCCTGCCTACGCGCTGACGGCTGCGGTCCTTGGCGGGTTGGCGTTTCAATCTTGGCGGCGTTACCGCGACAGCGCCCGCAGCCTCGAAAGGCTGCAGCAGCAGGTGAGGCCGCGGCGATGACCCGCAAACAGCAGCGCCTGGGATTGCTGGCGCTTGGCATGATGGCGCTCGGCGGCGCTACGGCGCTGGTGCTGAGCGCGTTCAGCAGCAACCTCGTCTTTTTCTACAGCCCGAGCGATCTGAAAACGCAGGCAATTTCGGCCGAGCGGCGGGTCCGGCTCGGCGGCTTGGTCGAGGACGGCAGCGTCAAGCGCGACGCCGACAGCCGGGTCGCATTCCGCATCACCGATGGCAAGACAGACATCCCGGTGACTTATCACGGCATCCTGCCGGACTTGTTCCGCGAGGGCCAAGGGGTTGTCGCCGAAGGCAAGCTGGAGCCGGGCGGGGTGTTTGACGCCTCGACAATCCTTGCCAAGCACGACGAGCGCTACATGCCGCGGGAGGTCGTCGACGCGCTCAAAAAGAGCGGGCATTGGCAGGAAGGCGGTGCGACCGAAGCCGCCGCGGCGCCGCTGAAACCGGCGCCTTCGCCGGTACGCTAGGCGAATTGGACACCTCCCAGGGCGAGCCGGTTTGGTGCGCAAGCTTTTGTATCTGGTACCGGTGGCGCTGTTCGCGGTGCTGCTGGTGGCGTTTGCGATGGGGCTCAACCACGATCCGAGCCTCTTACCCTCGGCGATGATCAACCGGCCGGCCCCGAACTTTGATCTTCCTGGCCTCTATGACCCGGCAAAAGGCCTAGCGCGCAAGGATCTCGCCGGCGGCGTCACCATCGTCAATTTTTTTGCGTCATGGTGTGCGCCGTGCCGCGAAGAACAGCCGGCGTTGATGGAGCTTGCCCGGCAGCCCGGCGTCACCCTCGAGGGGATCGCCTACAAGGATAAGCCCGAGGCCTCACGACATTTCCTCGACGATCTCGGCAACCCCTATCGCCATATCGGGATCGACCAGGACGGAACGACCGCGATCAACTTCGGGGTATATGGCGTGCCCGAGACCTATGTCGTCGATCCCGCCGGTCACATCCGCTATCGCCATGTCGGGCCGCTCAGCGAACAGGATGTCAACCGCAAGATCCTGCCGTTGATCGCTCGCATCGTCACAACCCCGGCTAAACCGCCGGTCGCGGCCGAGTGATTTCAGATATCGAACAGCAGGCGCGACGGGTCTTCGACCAATTCCTTGATCCGAACCAGGAAGCCGACCGCCTCGCGGCCATCGACGAGCCGGTGGTCGTAGGACAACGCGACATACATCATCGGCCGGATTTCGATCGTTTCGCCGCCTGGCCCGGTCACCGCGACCGGGCGGCGCTCGATCTTGTGCATGCCCAGAATGCCGGATTGCGGCGGGTTCAGGATTGGCGTCGACAACAGCGAGCCGTAAATGCCGCCATTCGAGATCGTAAACGTGCCGCCGGATAGATCATCGATCGACAACTTGCCGTCGCGTGCCTTGCCGCCGAGTGCAGCAATCTCCTTTTCGATCTCGGCGAAGCTCATGCCATCGGCGTCGCGTAAGACCGGTACGACGAGCCCATGCTCGGTCCCGACCGCGACTCCGATGTCGTAATGGTTTTTGTAGACGATATCGCTGCCGTCGATCTCGGCGTTGACGCCCGGGAACTCCATCAATGCGGCGATCGAGGCTTTGACAAAGACCGACATAAATCCGAGCCGGACACCGTGTTTTTTCTCAAACGCGTCGCGCCATTGCTCGCGCAACGCAATTGTCCGGCTCATGTCGATTTCGTTGAACGTGGTCAGCATCGCGGCAGCGTTTTGCGCCGCCTTCAGCCGCTCGGCGATGCGCTGCCGCAGCCGCGTCATCCGTACCCGTATTTCGCGATCACCCGCCAGCACCGGCGCTGAGAGCGGCGGCGCTGACTGGGGCGGCGCTGACTGGGGCGGCGCTGACTGGGGGCGGTGTCTTGACCACCGGTGGAGACGCGACGGGTGACGGGTGGATCGTCGTCGCCGGCGCGTCCGCTGGGCGCGCCGCCGCGGCCATCACATCGGCTTTGGTGAGCCGATGACCGGGTCCGGTCGGCATGATCGCACGAGCGTCGAGTCCGCTTTCCGCAACCAATTTGCGGACCGCAGGCCCGGAACGGTCAAGTGCCGCGACATGTCCTGCAGCCGCGGGTTCGGGGGCGGCGATCGCCGCATCTTGTTCTTCAGGTAGCGGCAGGCTTGCTTCGAGCGGGGTCGGGTGCGCCGCCGGCACCGCGACCGCGCCATCGCCAATAATGCCGAGCACCGCGCCGACCGGCAGGGTGATGCCCTCCGCGGCGACAATTTCGGCGAGCGTCCCGGCTACCGGCGCCGGCACCTCGACATTCACCTTGTCGGTCTCGAGTTCGACGATCGGCTCGTCAACCGCGACCGGCTCACCGGGCTGCTTCAGCCATTTGGCGACCGTGGCGTCGGTGACCGATTCACCGAGGCTCGGCACCTTGATCTCGATCGCCATCTCGCCAAACCCTCCGCTTAAGCGGCGAGGGCTGCGGTGACGAGCTGCACCTGTTCCTCGACATGGCGCTTGAACAGGCCAGTCGCTGGCGAGGCCGCCTCGGCGCGGCCGACAAAGCGCGGGCGCTTGGCGGCGACGTCGAGACCGGTCAAAACCCGCTCGATGCGCCGGTCGACAAAATTCCACGCGCCCATATTCTGGGGTTCTTCCTGGCACCACACGATCTCGGCATCGGGCCATCGCGCCAGCACCCGAGCGAGGCTATTAAACGGAAACGGATAGAGCTGCTCGACCCGCACCAACGCCACCCGGTCGTCGCCGCTCGCGATCCGCGCCTTTAGTAAATCGAAATAGACCTTGCCGGAGCATAGCACGACGCGGCGGATCTGATCGTCGGCCGCGATCGCGCCGGTCTCGCCGATCACTCGGTGGAATGAGCTTCCCGATCCCAACTCGTCGAGCGGCGAAGCCACCTCCTTGGCGCGCAACAAAGATTTAGGCGTGAACACGACCAGCGGCTTTCGGAAGTTGCGCCGCACCTGGCGCCGGAGCGCGTGGAAATAATTGGCTGCAGTCGTCAGGTTGCAGACCTGGATGTTGTCTTCGGCGCAGAGCTGCAAATAGCGCTCAATCCGGGCCGAAGAATGCTCCGGCCCCTGCCCTTCGTAGCCATGCGGCAGCAGTAACACGAGACCGCTCATGCGCAGCCATTTTGCCTCGCCGGCGGTGAGGAACTGGTCGATGATGACTTGAGCGCCGTTGGCGAAATCGCCGAACTGCGCCTCCCACAGCACCAGAGTGGACGGGTCGGCCAGGCTGTAGCCGTATTCGAACCCGACGACGCCCGCCTCCGACAACGGGCTGTCGATGATCTCGAACGGCGCTTGACCCGCCCGCACATGATTGATCGGGACATAGCGCTGTTCGCTCTCCTGATCGATCAACACCGCGTGCCGGTGCGAGAAGGTGCCGCGCCCGCTGTCTTGGCCCGACATTCGGACATGGGTACCCTCGGCGCAGAGTGAGGCGATCGCCAGAGCCTCGGCCGTCGCCCAATCGATACCATCGCCGCTCTCGATCGCGGCCCGTTTGGTCTCGAGCTGCCGGGCGATCTTGGGATTGAGGCGAAAACCCTCGGGCGCCGTGACCAGCCCGCGCCCGAGCTGCTGCAGCAACTCGCTATCGACTCCGGTGTCGCCGCGGCGGTCATCGTCGGGGGCTTCGGCAAGCCCGGCCCAGGCGCCCTCGAGCCAATCGGCCTTGTTCGGGCGATAGCTTTTCGCCGCCTCGAATTCGCTTTCGAGCCGGCTGACAAACCGGGCCGCCATTGCCTCGGCCTCGCCCTCGGGGATGACTCCTTCCGCGACCAGGCGCTGGGCGTAGAGCTGCCGGGTCGTCGGATGGCGCGCGATCGTGCGGTACATCAATGGCTGGGTGAAGGCCGGCTCGTCACCCTCATTGTGCCCATGGCGGCGGTAGCAAAACAGATCGATGACAACATCCTTGCCGAATTGATGGCGGTAATCGGCGGCGGCCTTGGCGACTTCGACGACCGCCTCCGGATCATCGCCGTTGACGTGAAAAATCGGCGCCTGCACGCCTTTCGCGACATCCGATGGGTAGGGGCTCGATCGCGCTGCCGACGGCGCCGTGGTGAACCCGATCTGGTTGTTGACGATGACGTGGATCGTCCCGCCGGTGCAGAAGCCGGTCAGCTCCGACAACTCCAGCGACTCGGCAACCAGACCCTGACCGGCAAAAGCGGCGTCGCCATGCATCAGGATCCCGGCGACTTCGCGGCGCGCCTCGTCGCCGCGCTGCTGCTGCTTGGCGCGCACCTTGCCGAGCACGACCGGGTTGACCGCTTCGAGATGCGACGGGTTGGCGGTCAACGACAGATGCACGGTCGTCCCGTCAACCTCACGGTCGGCCGAGGTGCCGAGGTGGTATTTGACGTCGCCCGAGCCGTGAACATGCTCGGGATTGGTCGAGTTGCCCTGAAACTCGGAAAAGATCGCGGCATAGGGCTTGCCGACAAAATTGGCGAGCACGTTGAGCCGGCCGCGGTGCGGCATGCCGATCACAAACTCCTTGACGCCGAGCTCGCTGCCGCGCCGCAGGATCGCCTCGAGCGCCGGCATCAGCGATTCCGCGCCCTCGATGCCAAAACGCTTGGTGCCGGTGTAACGGCGGTCGAGAAACCGCTCGAACGTCTCGGTCGTCGTCAGAATTTCGAGAACATTCTTCTTTTCGGCGGTCGAAAGGCCATGGCGGCGCTGCCGGCGCTCGAATTTCTCCTGGATCCAGACGCGTTCAGCCGGCACTTGGATGTGCATGTACTCGACGCCGATCTTGCCGCAGTAGGTCCGGCGCAGGATATCGATAATCTCGCGCAAACTGGCGCGCTCGCGGTCGAAGATGCCGTTGAGAAAGATCTCGCGATCGAGATCGGTTTCGCTAAAGCCGTAGCTGCGGTAATCGAGTTCGGGATAGGGCCCGCGCTTGTCGAGGCCCAGCGGATCGAGATCGGCTTCGAGATGCCCGCGCACCCGATAGGCGCGGATCAGTTGCAGTGCGTGGATCGAGTTGGCGGTTGCCTGGCGCAGAGCCGCTTCGTCGGTCGGCGCCGACGCGGTTGCGCCATTGCGTCGTTGCGCTGCCGGCTTTTTCCAACAGGGTGCGCGCAACTCCGCCAGCGCGGCCGACCCGTCGTCGCCGATTTCGGCAAAAAACCGCCGCCAGCTTTCGTCGATAGAGCCAGGGTCGTCGAGAAAGCGGGCATACAGGTCGGCGATAAATTCGGCGTTGGCGCCGGAGAGAAAACTTGCGCCGTCGATATCAGCCATCAGCAACTCTGAACTTATTCCCACGCGCGGAGGGCCGGGACCGATCCTTTATCGGAACCGGCTCTCGCCGGTGCAAGATATAGAGAGCGAAAGTCGAAACTTCCGTGCGAATTACGCCTTTGTGCCCTGCGGGAACCCGCCGCGTGGGATAATCGGAATTCCCGGGACGGATTGAGGGTCAGCAGATCGGTATCGGCGCTGACGACGAGACGGTAATTCCCGGCAGCGCTACTGCCGCAACCCGCGGATTCGCGGATCCCCTCGGCCGGGTGTTTCTTCGGGGTGGAAACCAAATCGGCGCGCCGCCGCGGTGATCTCATCGAGGAAAGTATCGTAGCCGTCGCGCGAGTTGACGGCCGCCGCTTCCGGGTCGCCTGCGTTGCCGCTCGATCGATAGGGCGCGATAAAAACGCCCGAAGCGGCTTCACCGACTTGGCGGCGTCCGCGTTCGAGGCTGAACTCGCCGGCGCTGTCGGGAGCGCTTAGTATGCGCACCCCACTCACCGCTTCGTTCGACACGGCCGAGTTCTCGGCCGAGTCGGCCGCATAGGCATCGGGCGGATAGGCGCGTTCGAGCGCGGCGCGGTCGTCAACCTTTACTTTGATCATGCAACCGGCAAACGGCTGGCGTGGCTGGCTGTTCCGCTCTCAGGGCCAAGCCGCTTCCGGCGGCAGCGACATCAGGATCGCCTCGACATTGCCGCCGGTCTTGAGCCCAAAGCGGGTGCCGCGGTCGTAAAGCAGGTTGAATTCGACATAGCGGCCGCGGCGGACAAGCTGATGGCGGCGCTGTTCGTCGGTCCAGGAGAGCCGCATGCGCGGCCGCACGATCGCCGGGTAGACCTCGAGAAACGCCTTGCCGACCGCACGAACAAAGGCAAAGTCCCGCTCCCAGTCGCCGCTGTCGAGATAGTCGAAAAAAATCCCGCCAGCGCCGCGCGGCTCGTCGCGATGCTCGATAAAGAAGTACTCGTCGCACCATGCCTTGAAACGGGCGTGGCATTCGGGATCGTAAGTGTCGCAGGCGTGGCGGAGAGCCGCATGAAAGGCGCTTTCAGCAGGCGGGTCCGGATAGATCGGGGTTAGGTCCGCGCCGCCGCCAAACCAGGATTTGGTGGTGACGATATGCCGTGTATTCATGTGAACCGCGGGCACCAATGGCGACCGCATATGCGCGACAAGTGAAATCCCGCTCGCCCAAAATCTCGGGTCCTCGGCAGCGCCCGGGATGTCTTTGCGAAATTCCGGCGAGAACTCGCCCGATACAGTCGAGATGTTGACCCCGACTTTTTCGAACACCCGCCCGTGCATAAGAGATGTCACGCCGCCACCGCCACCCGGGCGCTCCCACGGCTTGCGTTCGAAGCGGCCGGCGCCGCCCTGGTTCGGCTGGTCGGCGGCGAATTCGTCCTCGATCGCTTCGAATTCGGTGCAAATGCGGTCGCGCAGCGTGGCGAACCAGGCGGCGGCACGCTCGCAGCGCTCGGGATCGGGCGGAAAACCGGAGATCGAGTTCATTGCTCGGGCAATCGGTTGGGCAATTGATCGGTTTGCCGCAATGCTTCGAATAGGGCTATGGCGCCGGCGAGCGCGACGTTGAGCGATCGGGCAGCGCGGCGCAAGGGGATCGCGACCCGCGCCGCTGCCGCGTTATGCACCGCCGCCGGCGCACCCGCGCTTTCACGCCCGAGCAGGATCGTATCCTGCGCAGCGAATGCGAAACGGTGCAGCGGCACCGTCCCCGATGTCGTCATCAGCACGAGCCGCGACGGCGGCGCGAACTCGGCGAGAAATGCGTCCCACGACGCGTGGCGCTTGAGATCGCAGAGCGCGTCGTAATCGAGCACCGCGCGCTTCAAACGGCGATCGTCGAGCAGAAATCCGCATGGCTCGATCAAATCGACCGGTACCCCAAAACACGCCGCCAGTCGTAACAGCGCGCCAGTATTTTGCGGGATGTCCGGTTCGAACAAAGCGAGGCGCAAGCAAATCCTCCGATTTGCAGTAGCCGGCGGAGAGCTATACAAGTCGACAAATCGGAACTGTTCCGCCCATTTATGCGGCAGTCTGTCGCATAGTTCCGCTTCTTCGACAGTATAGCTTCACCGGGCGGTCGCAAATCGCGGCGAGTTCAGGGGTACAGGATCGAATGGCCGATTTGGCGCACGAGAACATTAGCCATGCCCATGCCGGCGAGACTCGCCGCGACTTCCTGATATTGACAGCGGGAGCACTCGGCGCGGTCGCGGTCGGCGCTACGGTTTGGCCATTTGTCGACACGCTGAACCCGGCCCGCGACACATTGGCGGCGGCGACGACCGAGGTCGATCTGGCCCCGGTGGCCGCCGGGCAGCGGCTCACGGTCGCTTGGCGCGGCAAGCCGGTGTTTATCGACCATCGCACGCCGGCCGAGATCAAAGCGGCGCAGGACGTCGACGTGTCCCAGTTGCGCGATCCGCAGCCGGATTCGGAGCGCGTCAAGAAACCCGAATGGCTGGTTATCGTCGGTGTGTGCACGCATTTGGGCTGTATTCCGCTCGGCCAGAAGACCGGCGACGACCGCGGCCCGTTTGGCGGCTGGTTTTGCCCCTGCCACGGGTCGGTGTATGACACGTCGGGGCGCATCCGCCAGGGTCCCGCGCCGCTCAACCTCGCGGTGCCGCAATACGATTTCACCGGCAATACCACAATCAAGATCGGCTAGGAGAACATGATGGCCGACGAGCGTCCCGGCAGGGGCAGCCGTATCATTCGCTGGATCGATTATCGCCTGCCATTCATGGCAGCCTTTCAGCATGAGCTCTATGAATACCCGACCCCGCGCAATCTGACCTATTGGTGGAATTTCGGCTCGCTGGGCGGGATCATGCTGGTGGTTATGATCGTAACCGGCGTCTTCCTTGCGATGCAATATACGCCGAGCGCGCTGCTCGCCTTTGATTCGGTCGAGCGGATCATGCGCGACGTCAACTACGGCTGGCTGGTGCGCTACGCGCACGCCAACGGCGCGTCGATGTTCTTCGCGCTCGTCTATATTCACATGTTCCGCAGCCTTTATTACGGCTCGTACAAGGCGCCGCGCGAGCTGCTGTGGATCCTCGGCGTGATCATCCTGATCCTGATGATCGCCACCGCCTTTATGGGTTATGTGCTGCCTTGGGGACAGATGAGCTATTGGGCGGCAACGGTGATCACCAGTCTGTTTTCTGCAATCCCGTTGATTGGCCAGGGCATCGTCACCTTCCTGTGGGGCGGTTTCACGGTTGGCGATCCGACATTGCACCGCTTCTACGCGCTGCATTACCTGCTGCCCTTTATCATCCTCGCCGTCGTTCTATTGCATCTTGTCGCCCTGCATCGCTTTGGTTCCAACAATCCGTTGGGCATCGATATGAAGGGCCCGCAGGATTCGATCCCATTCCATCCCTATTACACAGTAAAAGATCTGTTTGGTCTGTGCGTCTTTCTGTTGATTTATGCCTTTTTCGTGTTCTACGCGCCTAACTTCTTCATCACTCCGGATAATTACATTCCGGCAAACCCGATGCAGACGCCGAACCATATCGTGCCGGAATGGTATCTGCTGCCTTATTACGCGATCCTGCGTTCGATCACGTTCTCGATCTTGGGCATTCCGGCAAAGCTGCTCGGCGTGATGTTCTCTTTCGGATCGCTGTTCCTGCTGTTCATAGTACCCTGGTTGGATACCTCGCCGGTTCGTAGCTCCAGATTCCGCCCGATTTACAAATGGTTGTTCTGGGTGCTCGTCGTCGATGTATTTGCGCTCGGTTGGGTTGGGGCCAACCCGCCGCAGGGTATTGTTGTCACCGTCGGCCAGATCGCCACCTTATATTACTACGTTCATTTTCTGATATTGCTGCCGTTGATCGGCAAGATCGAACGGCCGCGGCCGTTGCCGACGAGCATCGCCGCTGCCGTGCTGACCGGCGGCCCGAGGCTGACCGCGCCTGCCGTGCCGATGGGGAAACCGTGACATGATGCAGGGCTCGGCTTCGAGGGTTGCGGCCGCGACAGCGGTATTTGTTTGGCTGCTGCTGTTTGCGCCTGGGCGAAGCCAAGCTCAGGAGACGCCGCCATTGCCGCACCAGCAATGGTCGTTCGATGGTGTCTTTGGCACCTACGACAAGGCCGCGATGCAGCGCGGCTTCCAGGTCTACAAGCAGATCTGCTCGGCTTGCCACCCGCTGACCCATCTATATTTCCGCGATCTTGAGGCGCTCGGCTACACGCCGGATCAGATCAAGGCGATCGCTGCTACCGATCAGTGCGCCGACGGGCCGAACGATCAGGGCCAGATGTTCAAGCGGGCCTGCCGCCCATCCGACCCGATCCCCGGTCCCTTTCCCAACGACGAGGCGGCGCGAGCAGCCAATGGTGGCGCTCTGCCTCCCGATCTGTCGATGATCGTCAAGGCACGCGAAGGCGGCCCGGATTATGTTTTTGCGTTGCTGAACGGCTTTAAACCGGCGCCCGCCGGCGTTACTGTCCCGCCGGGCAAATACTATAACGAATACTTTCCCGGGCATTTCATATCGATGCCGCCGCCGCTCAGTGATGGCGCAGTGACCTACGCCGACGGCACCAAGGCGACCGTGCCGCAAATGGCGCACGACGTCGCAACCTTCCTCGCCTGGGCTTCCGAGCCCACACTCGATGCGCGTCATCGCACCGGGGTGCGGGTTTTTCTGTTTCTGATCGTCGGCGTCGGCATCTTTTACGCGGCAAAGCGCAAGATTTGGTCGGCAGTGCACTGAGCAACCGATGACTGCCCGCGTGATCGGCGTCATCGGCGGCAGTGGCCTCTACGAAATCGACGGCCTGGTCGACGTCGTTTGGCGGCGAGTCGAGAGCCCGTTCGGACGGACTTCAGACGAGTTCTGCTTTGGCTCCCTTGATGGCCAAAAGGTCGTGTTTGTGCCCCGCCACGGGCGCGGGCATGTGTTACCGCCCTCAGAGATCAACTTTCGCGCGAATATCGATGCGTTGAAGCGTTGCGGGGTGACCGACATCGTCTCACTCTCCGCGGTGGGCAGCTTGCGCGAAGATTTGCCGCCGGGCGATTTTGTGATCGTAGACCAGTTCATCGACCGCACCTTTGCCCGCAAGAAGAGCTTTTTTGGGACGGGCTGTGTCGCGCATGTCTCGATGGCCCATCCGGTCTGCTCGCGTATCGGCGACGCACTCGCCGATGCTGCCGGGCCGGCCGGGCTGGCGCTGAAACGCGGCGGCACTTATCTGGTCATGGAAGGTCCGCAGTTTTCAACATTGGCGGAAAGCCGACTCTACCGCTCGTGGGGCTGCGACCTGATCGGGATGACCAACATGCCCGAAGCGAAACTCGCCCGCGAGGCGGAGATCTGTTACGCCACGGTGGCGATGGTCACAGATTACGATTGCTGGCACCCCGGCCAAGACGCGGTCACCGTCGATATGATCGTCGGGGTGCTGTTGGCTAATGTAAAAAAGGCCAAGGCGCTGATCCGGGCGGTCGTTCCGTTGCTTTCGGCTCAGCAAGAGGATTGCCCCCAAGGCTGTCATCACGCGCTCGACGGTGCGCTGATCACCGCTCCCGAAAGGCGCGACCCGGCGATGCTTGCGCGCCTCGACGCAATTGCCGGTCGTGTTTTGAGGGCTCCGCCGTGAAGGTTCACGGCCGGCCGATGCGGACTATCTGGCCGGTCGGCGATGGTCGCTGCGTCGAGATCATCGATCAGACGCGGCTGCCTCATGAATTGTCGATCATTCGGTTGACCACGCTCGAGGAGGCTGCGAGGGCCATCCGGACGATGCAGGTTCGCGGCGCGCCGCTGATCGGGGTCGCGGCGTCGTATGGGGTGGCATTGGCGATGGCGGAAGATCCCTCGGACCGCGGCCTCGACCGCGCCTTCGTGACACTCGCCGCGACCCGCCCGACGGCGGTCAACCTGCGCTGGGCGCTCGCCGAAATGGACAGGCTGCTTCGCCCTCACGAGCCGTCAACCCGCTTTGCCACGGCCTTCGCCCGCGCCGGTCAGATTGCCGAGGCTGATGTCGCGAGCAGCCGCGCTATCGGCGAGCACGGCGCGACGGTGATCGCCGAGGCTTGGCGGCATAACGGCAGCAGCCGGCCGGTGCAGGTGCTGACCCATTGCAACGCCGGTTGGCTTGCCGCGGTCGATTGGGGAACGGCGCTGGCGCCGATCTATCGTGCCCATGATGACGGCGTCCCGATCCACGTCTGGGTCGACGAGACGCGGCCGCGCAATCAAGGCGCCGGGTTGACCGCTTGGGAACTGGGCCAGCATGGTGTGCCGCATACCGTTATCGTCGACAACGCCGGCGGCCATTTGATGCGGCAGGGCCTTGTCGATCTTTGTGTCGTCGGTAGCGACAGGACCACCGCCGGCGGCGATGTGGCAAACAAAATCGGCACCTATCTGAAGGCGCTGGCGGCGCGCGACAACGATCTCCCGTTTTATGCGGCATTTCCCTCATCGACGATCGACTGGGAGATCGAAGACGGCGCGGCAATCCCGATCGAGCGCCGCGACAGCCGCGAGGTCACCCATGTCGAGGGCTGGACCGACGGCGGCGAGCGCGTCGCGGTGCGGATAACCCCCGAGGACAGCCCCGCCGAAAACTACGCGTTTGATGTAACGCCGGCCCGGCTGATGACTGCGCTGATCACCGAGCGGGGAATTTGTCCGGCCTCGCGCGACGGCTTGCTGACCCTGTTTCCGGAGCGCCGCTGATAAGGGTGTTCATCTAGGGAGGGCGCTGATGGAGCCGATAACCGGCATCGACCACGCCATCGTCGGTGTCCGCGACCTCGAAAACGCGCGTGAAACCTGGCGCCGGCTGGGGTTTACGTTGTCGCCGCGCGGCCGTCATCTCGAGCAACCGACCGGCAATTACTGCGTAATGTTCCCATCGGACTACATCGAGCTACTCGGGATCGTTGATACCGGCCCATCCGCGCATCGGCTCGACAGCTTTCTCGCTTGGCGCGAAGGATTGATGGGCATCGCGTTTGCGCCCGCCGGGAGCGCCGAGGAGGCAAGGGCGATGCTGGTGGATCGCGGTCTTCATCCGGCCGAGCCGCGCCCGCTCGCCCGGCAAATCGAATTGCCGGAGGGGGTCGCGCTGCCGCGCTTTACGCTGGTATCGCTGCCGCCTGAGGAAACGCCGGGCCTTGACTGCTTCCTGTGCGCGCATCTGACACCCGAACTCATGCGACGGCCGGAATGGCTGCGGCATCCTAATGGTGCAAATGGGATCGCGGCGGTGCACATACTGGTCGCAAGCACGGCTGCGCTGCTGCCGGCTTATGACCGGCTGTTCGGGATTGTGCAGGTGACGACAACGGATGCTGTAGCCGCGGTTCATGTCGGCCGCCATCGCCTCGTCTTTAGCACGCCCGACGATTTTCAAACGATGCATCCGGCGCTCGACCTCGCGCGCGATTTTCCGTTGCCGGGTATCATCGCGCTGGAGATCGGCGTCGAACGGCGCGAGGCCACCGCCGCCTATTTGGCAGAACAGCATGTCGCGTTTACGGAGATGCCTGACGGCAGCCTTGCCGTTGCGGCGCATCAGGCGAATGGTGCGATCCTGATCTTCTCGGAAAGCTGACGCTGTCCGCAAAACAACGCCCCCGATGATTGGCCGATGCCGCCGTTTTTGGTGATTCCGTTCCCCGCGATCGACCCGGTCGCGGTCTCTTTCGGTCCGTTTGCGATTCGCTGGTATGCGCTCGCTTACATCGCCGGGTTGGTGATCGGCTGGCGCTATTGCTTGGCGCTCGCCGGCCGTCCGCCCCATCTCGTCCGACGCCAGGACATCGACGACTTTCTGGTATGGGCAACCCTCGGCGTGGTGCTGGGCGGCCGCCTGGGCTATGTCCTGTTCTACAACCCCGGTTACTATTTCGAGCACCCGCTTCAGGCCTTCTTTGTCTGGCATGGGGGAATGTCGTTTCACGGCGGGGCGATCGGTGTGACGGTTGCGATCATCCTGTTCACCCGGGCCCGAAGAATCCGTCTTTTCGCCTTCTCGGACATCATCATCGAGGCGATCCCGATCGGCCTCTTCTTTGGCCGCATCGCCAATTTCATCAACGGCGAGCTTTACGGCCGCCCGGCCGATGTGCCCTGGGCGATGATCTTTCCGAATGGCGGCCCGGTGCCTCGCCATCCGAGCCAGCTCTACGAAGCGTTTTGCGAGGGCATCCTGCTGTTCTTGCTGCTGTTCATCGCCGAACGCAGCGGGGCCCGGCGCTGGCCTGGCGTGGAAACCGGTCTGTTCCTGGCCGGCTATGCCGTTGCCCGCATGTCCGGCGAGCTGTTTCGCCAGCCCGACCCGCAGCTCGGCTATCTGATTTTTGGGACGACAATGGGTCAGCTGCTCTCGATCCCGCTGCTGATCGCCGGTGTCGTCATCATCGTTTGGGCGCGGCATACCCGCCGCCCGTCAATGCCGTGACACAGGACAGGCTTAAGGAAAAGATCGCGCGCCGCATCCGCGCCGAGGGGCCGCTATCGGTCGCGGCCTATATGGCAATGGCGCTCTACGATCCCGAGGACGGCTATTACGCGACCCGGCGGCCGATTGGCGCCGGTGGCGATTTCATCACCGCGCCCGAGATCAGTCAGATTTTTGGCGAGCTGATCGGGGTCTGGTGCGCGCTGACATGGCAGGCGATGGGGCGCCCCGATCCGGTGATCCTCGCCGAGCTCGGGCCCGGCAGTGGTGTCCTCGCTGCCGATCTGTTGCGCGCCGCCGACGCACTCCCGGAATTTCGCCGTGCGCTCCGCCTCCATCTCGTCGAGGTCAGCCCGATCCTGCGCGCCGAGCAACAGCGCCGTCTTGGGATGACCGATGCAGTCTGGCTGACCCGATTGGAGGAATTGCCGGAAGGGCCGCTGCTGGTTGTCGCCAACGAGTTCCTCGATGCGCTGCCGATCCGTCAGCTGGTGCGCGGGCCGCACGAATGGGCCGAGCGGATGGTGACTCTCGACTCGGAAGATCGGCTCGTCTTTGCCGACGGTCCGGAAAATCCAGCGATGTCGCTCCTTGTACCGCCTGTTTTGCGCCAATCCGCCCCGCCGGGTGCGGTGTTCGAGATTTGTCCAGCTGCCCTGAACTTGGCGACAACCCTCGGCGCGCGGCTGGGGCGCAACCCGGGGGCCGCATTGTTCATCGATTACGGCCGCGCGGCGAGCGACATCGGAGGGAGCTTGCGTGCCGTCTCGGGTCACAGCCCAGCCGATCCGCTGGCAGCGCCGGGCGGCGCCGATCTCAGCGCCGATGTCGACTTTGCCGCGTTCGCCGAGGCCGCCAGCGTCACCGGAATAGATATATACGGGCCGGTCCCGCAAGGCCGCTTTCTGCGAGCGTTGGGCGCGGAGGCACGCCTGGCGGCGTTATGCGCCCGGGCCTCACCCGAGCAGCAGGCTCGGCTCCAAAGCGGTCTCAACCGTTTGCTCGAACCGGAGCAAATGGGCGATCTGTTCAAGGTTCTGGCATTCGCCTCGAAAGGGCTGCCGGCGCCGGGGTTCGATGATCGGGAGCCGATCGGATGATCCGGCTGGCCGGATTTGATGGCGTCGGTGGCTTCCGCCACGCCTTCTTCACCCGGCAAGGCGGGGTCAGCGATGGGCACTATGCGTCGCTGAATTGCGGTTTTGGCTCCGGCGACGATGCCGACCGCATCGAGCAAAACCGGGCTATCGCGATGCAGATGCTGGGGCTGCCGGCCGATCGACTGGTGACCTGCCGCCAAGTCCACAGCGCCCGGGTGGTGAGCGTCGAAAAGCCTTGGCGGCGTGGGGAAGCGCCAGCGGCGGACGGCATGGTTACGCGGGTCCCGGGCATGGCGCTCGGTGTGCTGGCGGCCGATTGCGCGCCGTTGCTGCTGTTTGATCCGGTCGCGCGCGTCATAGGCGCTGCACACGCCGGGTGGCGCGGCGCTTTCCGGGGCGTCGCCGAAGCCACCGTCGAAGCAATGGAGCGCCTCGGCGCCGAACGCAGCCGCATTTATATCGGGATTGGGCCGTGCATTGGACCTACGTCCTACGAGGTCGGTCCCGAATTTCCGCCGCCGCTCGTCGCTGATGACCCCGCGGTTGAGGCATTTTTCGCACCCGCATCAAAAGCCGGGCATTTCATGTTTAACCTTGCAGCCTATGTCGAGCATCGGCTGCATCGGTTTGGCGTGCCGTTGGTCGAGCGCTCGCATCACGATACAGCAGCCGAGCCGGAGTTGTTTTTCAGCTATCGACGTGCTCGTCTCCAAGGCGAGCCGGTCTTTGGTCTCGGCCTTTCCGCGATTGCCATCGACGATTAGAGTTGTGGCGCCGCTCGCGATCATCCCCGATCCGCGATGCCCTACCTGATCCTATTCCTCGCCTTTTGCCTGTTGGGTGCGCTCGCTACCTGCATTCTCATGGTACAATGACGTGTCGCTGGCGGGCCGGCGGTCTGTCGCAGCGGCGCTGCTGCTGGTCGCGGCATGCCAGCCGTTGCCGCATCCCTTCGCCAACGATGTCCCAAAACCGGGATCGCCGATGCTGAATGTGCGCGACGCCGCCACCGTGGCAGTCGCCCCGCTTCAAGGAGGACCGCGCGCCACCGCCGAAAAGCTGGCGCCAGCGATCGCAGAAGCACTGCAAAAGCGCGAGATCCCCGCCAGCGACCGGACGATGAGCATCGCCAGTTATCAGCTCGACGGCCGCTTGCAGGCGATGCCGCCGGCGGGTGACAAGGCCGCGATTGTCGTGCTGTGGAATCTGCGCGATCCGTCCGGGAAGTCGCTCGGCACCCGGGCCGAGCGGATTGAAGCCAGTGCCGGCGACTGGCAAGCGGGCAAGAATGAGGCGGTAGGTCGTCTTGCCGAGGCAAGCGCCGAGCAAATCGCCGCCATGCTTCAGGATAAGGCGCCGGTTGAAGCTGCCGCTCAGGCTAAGGACTCGGGTGAGACCCGTTTATCGATCGGCGGTGTGGAGGGTGCTCCGGGCGATGGCGATACGTCGCTGGCGAGCGCGATCACGACGCTGCTGAAAAAGCAGGATCTGGCGATCGTCTCCGATCCTCAGGGAAAAGCCGATCTGCTGCTCGATGCCGCCGTCACCGTCGGCAAACCGACGGCGGGCGCGCAACATGTCAAAATCGTCTGGCGTGTCCGCCGCAAGAACGGCGGCGAGATCGGCACTGTGGCACAGGAAAACGACGTTCCCGCCGGGCTGCTCAACGGCGCGTGGGGTGATGTCGCCTACACCGTCGCGCTGGCAGCGCAGGACGGCATTATGCAGCTGATCGCTCGCGGCGCCCCGCAAATGGGCGGAACGGGTTCGGCGAGCCGCTAGCCACCGCGCCACAGCTAGCCGCAAGGTTGTCACGGCGATAGCGGATTGTTACATTATCTTGGCACGAAACGGCGGGGGCCGGACCTGTCGGCGTGGGCATATGGCATATCATGAAGATTCTCGCCTGTAACAGCAATCGGCCGCTGGCTGAAGCGATTGCGGATTACCTCGATCTGCCGCTGATGAAGGCGAGCGTGCGGCGCTTTTCCGATATGGAGGTGTTTGTCGAAATTCTCGAAAACGTGCGCGGTGAAGACGTTTTCGTGATCCAGTCGACCTCGTATCCGGCCAACGACCATCTGATGGAGCTGCTCGTCTCGCTCGACGCGTTGCGGCGCAGTTCGGCGCGTCGCATTACCGCGGTCGTCCCCTATTACGGCTATGCTCGGCAGGACCGAAAGTCCGGGCCTCGCACCCCGATCTCGGCCAAGCTCGTCGCCAACATGATCACCGCGGCCGGCGCCGACCGGGTCTTAACGCTTGATCTCCACGCCGGACAAATCCAGGGCTTCTTCGACATCCCGACCGACAATCTCTACGCCGCTCCGGTGCTGGTGAAGGACATTCTCGACCATCATGCCCGCCATGATCTGATTATCGTTTCGCCCGATGTCGGCGGTGTCGTGCGCGCTCGCGATGTCGCGCGCCGCGTCGACGCCGATCTCGCGATCATCGACAAGCGGCGCGAGCGCGCCGGCGTCTCCGAGGTTGTCAACATCATCGGCGATGTCGCCGAGCGCCGCTGTATTCTCGTCGACGACATCGTCGACAGCGCCGGCACGTTGTGCAACGCCGCCGAGGCCTTGACCGAAGCTGGCGCGTCAGCGGTGTTCGCTTATGTGACGCACGGCGTGTTGTCGGGCGGGGCGGTGGCGCGGGCGATTAACTCGCCGATCGAATCGCTGGTCATGACCGACAGCATCATGGCGACCAAAGCGATGCGCGAGGCGGGCAATATCCGGCAGGTGTCGATCGCGCCGTTGATGGCCGAGGCAATCCGCCGCATCAGCGAGGAGCGGTCGGTCTCGAGCCTATTTGATTAGGCTGTCGAATACAGAGGCCGTCGCCCCGCTAGCGGGGCCGTTCGTCCTTCCGGCTGCAAATAAATTACCCCTTTGCAAGGAGCAAACGTCGATGCCCGAGATCATTAGCCTAAGCGCCGAGGTGCGCGCCCAAGCCGGCAAGGGCGCCGCCCGCGCGACGCGACGTGGGGGGCGCATCCCCGGCATCGTCTATGGCGGCGACCGGGAGCCGATGCCGATCAGCCTCGAACCGCGCGAATTGTCGCGCGCGCTCGCCCGCCGCGGGTTTTTTGCGACATTGGTTGATCTCTCGGTCGACGGCGGGGTGCAGCGCGCGCTCCCGCGCGAGGTGCAATATCATCCGGTAACCGACAAGCCGCTGCACGTCGACTTTATGCGTGTCGCCGCCACGACACGGGTCACGGTCACGGTTCCCACTGAGTTCGTCAATCACGAGCAATCGATCGGGCTGCGTCGCGGCGGCATCCTCAACATCGTTCGCCATGGCATCGAGCTGAACTGCCCGGTCGAAGGCATCCCCGATCATCTGACGGTCAGCCTCGCCGGGCTCGACATTGGCGACAGCGTTCATATTAGCGCTGTCGCGATACCGGAGGGATGCAGGCCGACGATCACCGGGCGCGACTTTACGATTGCCAGCATCGCGGCCTCCTCCGCGGTGCGCGAGGAAGCGGCGACAACCGCCGCGACACCGCCTTCGGGAGAGCAGGCGGCACCCTGATCCGCCTCGACCGGCCTGCGGCAAATCAACGTCTGGTCCTCAATGCGCCTCGTCGTCGGCCTGGGAAATCCCGGTTCGCGCTATGCCCGGAACCGGCACAATATCGGCTTTATGGCGATCGATATGATCGCCCGGCGGCACGGCTTTCCTGCGTTCCGCAGCCGCTTCAAGGGCGAGCTTGCCGAGGCTCCGATTGCGGGCGAACGCCGACTGCTGCTCAAGCCGCAAACTTTTATGAATGCGTCCGGTGAGTCGGTTGCCGAGGTCGCGCGCTTTTACAAGATCGCGCCCGAGGACATCGCCGTCATCCATGACGAGATCGACCTGCGTCCGGGCAAACTTCGGGTCAAGCGTGGCGGCGGCAATGCCGGGCACAATGGTTTGCGTTCGATCGACCCGCTGATCGGACCCGATTATTGGCGGGTGCGGATCGGGGTTGGCCATCCCGGGGTCAAGGAGTTGGTGCAGCCCTATGTGCTACAAAACTTCGGCGTCGAAGAGATGACCGATTGGGTCGAACCGCTGGTAGCGGCAATCGCCGAGACCATCGGATTGCTGGTTTCCGGGGCACCCGACGCCTTTATGAGCGAGGTTGCACGCCGACTGACGCCGCCCGAGATAAAGCCGGCGCCGGCACCACTTTCGACATAAGGCTATGGGCTTTAGCTGCGGCATCATCGGACTGCCCAATGTTGGCAAGTCTACCCTGTTCAACGCGTTGACCGCGACCGCCGCGGCCGAGGCGGCGAATTACCCGTTTTGCACGATCGAGCCCAATATCGGCCGCGTCTCGGTGCCCGACGCGCGGCTCGCCGTCTGTGCGCAGCTCGCGAAATCAGCAAAAATCATCCCGACCCAGCTCGAATTTGTCGACATCGCCGGGTTGGTGCGCGGCGCGGCGCGCGGTGAAGGGCTTGGCAACCAGTTTCTCGGGCACATCCGCGAGGTCGATGCGATCGCCCATGTCGTGCGCTGTTTCGATGACGGCAATGTCGTGCATGTCGAGGGTTCGGTCGACCCGATCCGCGATGTCGAAACCGTCGAAACCGAGCTGATGCTGGCCGATCTCGACAGCCTCGAACGGCGTGCGGTCGCGGTGCAAAAGCGGGCGCGCGGCGGCGACAAGGAAGCGAGAGCGCTGGCCGACATCATCGACCCGGTGCTCGCGGCGTTGCGGGCGGGCGAGCCGGCGCGCAGCGCCGTCACCGGCGTCGAGCAGCAAAAAAGCCTCGCGGCACTGCAATTGCTCAGCGCCAAGCCGGTGCTCTACATCGCCAATGTCGATGAAGCGAGCGCTGCCGCCGGCAACGCCGAGAGCCGCCGGCTGGCCGATTATGCCGCGGCGCGCGGCGCCGGAATCGTGGTGATCTCGGCCGCGATCGAAGCCGAATTGGCGCAACTCGCCGACGCCGGCGAAAGGAACGAATATCTCGCTTCGATTGGTCTCGAGGAGGCCGGGCTCGATCGCGTCATCCGCGCCGGCTATCGGCTGCTCGACCTGATCACCTTTTTGACTGTCGGCCCAAAGGAAGCGCATGCCTGGACCGTCGAGCGGGGCACTCGGGCGCCGCAGGCCGCGGGTCGCATCCACAGCGATTTCGAAAAAGGCTTTATCCGCGCCGAAACCATCTCATACGAGGATTTTGTCGCCTATGGCGGCGAGCAGGGCGCCAAGGATGCCGGCCGCATGCGCCTCGAAGGCGCTGACTATGTGGTTCGCGATGGCGACATAATGCATTTCCGCTTCAACGTCTGACTAGCGGGCGAGCGCTTGGGCGAGGCAGCGGCATCCTCGCCCGACATGGCTGGTCTAACCGTGTAAGAAAACAGTCATTAATACTTAACGACGGCGTAATCGACGGCGGTTCGAATGCGCGCGCCTTAACCAGCCATTAAGAGGATTGTTGATGCGACACCGCCGCACTTCAACGGCCATCGGCGAATTTGCCCTCGGGGCCGCCGGTCTTTGCATGATGGCCGCAATGATGATTCCGCTTCACGCCTATGCCGACAGTAACGGAAACCCCGGCCAGACCGCGACCCCGATCCAGCACCTGGTCGTGATCTTCCAGGAGAATGTGTCGTTCGATCACTACTTCGCGACCTACCCCATCGCCCTCAATCCGTCGGGTGAGCCGCGGTTCAAGGCGAGCGCGGATACACCGACAGTCAACGGGCTCGGCACGCTCGTCGGAGGCCAGCCAGATGGCGTGCTGCTGACGCACAATCCCAATGCCAACAATCCGGCGAATGGGTCAAACGCGATCAACCCGTTTCGCCTCGACCGCTCGCAAGCCTCCACCTGCGACCAAGACCACAATTACGGTGATGAGCAGGCTGCCTTCGACCAGGGCTTAATGGACATGTTTCCGGCCAGCGTCGGTACAGGGTCCAATTCATTTTGCGCTCCAATGTATGCCTGGGGTAAGGACAAAGGCTTGGTCATGGGCTATTTCGACGGGAATACCGTCACTGCCCTATGGAATTATGCGCAACAGTATGCGATGAGCGATAATTCCTACGGCACGACCTTTGGGCCGTCGACACCGGGCCTGATGAACCTGGTAGCCGGCAATACCTATCCGGCCACCGTTACGAAAAATTCTACCAAAGGTATTGTCGCAATTAACAATGGGGTAGGCACTGTGGTCAGCGACCCCGACCCCGACTGGCGATGTCTGCTCGGCGGCAACCCGCACCCAGGTCACGATGGGGGGCAAAAACATCGGCAACTTGCTCAACGATAAGGGCGTCACCTGGGGCGCCTTCATGGGCGGGTTTGATCTCAGCATTACAAATGACAATGGGACAACCGGCTGCAACCGGTCCAGCAAAGCGACCGCCGCGAACAATGGCCCAACAAAGGATTACATCCCGCACCACGCCTTTTTCCAGTACTGGGCATCAACGGCCAATCCCCAGCACAAGCGGCCGAACTCGGTTTGGGAGATCGGGAAAAACGGGCCGGCCAACCACGAGTACGACCTCCACGATTTCTTCGACGCGCTGAAGGTCGGCAATATGCCGGCGGTCAGCTTTCTAAAAGCGATCGCTGCCGAGGACGGCCATGCCGGGTACTCAGACCCGCTGTTGGAACAACAGTTCCTAGTCAAGACAATCAACACGATCATGCAATCGCCGTTCTGGCGGAGCACGGCCATCGTGATCGCCTATGACAATTCCGATGGCTGGTACGACCATCAGATGAGCCCGATCGTCAACCCGTCGGCTGTAAACATCCAAGGCGACTCCGCCGACAGCGATCAGCTGAATGGGCCGGGCAAGTGCGGCAATGGTACTCCGCTGAAGGACGACAACGGCAACCCGATCCAGGGTCGCTGCGGCTATGGCCCGCGGCTGCCGCTGCTGGTGATTTCGCCCTATGCCAAGCAAAACTTTGTCGACAACACGCTGACCGACCAGAGCTCGGTCTTGCGTTTCGTTGAGGATAATTGGGGCACGGGTGAAATCGGCGGCGGGTCGTTTGATCAGCTAGCGGGTCCGCTGGCCAACTTGTTCGACTTCAGCCGTCGGGCCAGCAACGGTCCGCTGATCCTCGATCCATTGACAGGCCAGCCACGCTTCTAATCTAGACTTGGCTTCCATGTTCCCGGAGCCGACATGCTCCGGGAACAAACCCCTCCTACGGCACCGCCTGCGCCAGCATCCGTTCGTAAAGCGCGAGATATTGCCGGGCGGCGACATCCCAGGAGAAATTTCGAGTCATCGCCCGGTGGATCATCCGGCGCCAGAGCCCGCGCTGCCCTTCCAGATCTGCTGCCCGACTGATCGTGTCGAGCAGCGCCGCGGGACTTTCGTCGTCAAAAGCAAAACCGGTTGCGGTTCCGTCGGCGAGGGTCACGGCCGAGGCGTCGACGACCGTGTCGGCGAGCCCACCGACCCGCCGCACCAAGGGCAACGTTCCGTAGCGCAGCGCGTAGAGCTGGGTCAGTCCACACGGTTCGAAGCGCGACGGCATCAGGACGACATCGGCGCCACCGATGATCAGGTGGGCTAACGCCTCGTCATAACCGAACTCAGCCCCCACTCGACCGACATTGTCACGGGCCGCCGCGGCGAAGCCCTGCTCAAGGTCGGCATCGCCGGATCCCAACAACGCAAGCTGGCTCCCGCTAGCGAGCATCTCCGGCAATGCCGCAAGCAGGATGTCCAGCCCTTTTTGCGGCGTCAGACGGCTTACGACCCCAAAGAGCGGCATTTCCGGCTGTTCGGCAAGGTTGAGGTGATGGCGCAACGCGGCTTTAGCGGCACCTTTCCCCGCCGCCGCGTTTTCGACACCATAAGCTTGCGGCAGATTTGGATCGTGACGCGGATCCCAAATCTGCGGGTCGACGCCGTTTAAAATCCCGGTCAGATCGGCGGCGCGGGTGCGCAGCAGCCCGTCGAGGCCCCAGCCAAAATCCACGGTCTGGATTTCGCGGGCATAGGTCGGGCTGACTGTCGTCAGTTGATCGGCAAAAAA
Source organism: uncultured Alphaproteobacteria bacterium (assembly GCA_963735445.1). Classification (GTDB taxonomy): domain Bacteria; phylum Pseudomonadota; class Alphaproteobacteria; order ATCC43930; family CGMCC-115725; genus AP-15. The sequence goes on along the minus strand of CAVTLC010000011.1, from coordinate 19,546 downwards.
CAGCCCGGCCTTGAGAAAAGACACCTGTCCATAAAATTCGACACCGTTGACCGAAAACAATTCGGGCGGCAACGCCAGCTCCGGGAATATCCCGGCCGGGAACAGCCCGCGATAAGCGAGGTTGTGAATGGTCAGCACCGTGGTCACCGGCGCTCCCGCCATCGGCGAAACCGCGAGATAAGCCGGCGCCAGCCCGCCATGCCAGTCGTGACAGTGCAGAATTTCAGGCTGCCAGTTGTGGTCGGCGCCGCGCGCCAGTTCCGATGCGACCCAGCTGAACAGCCCAAATCGCCGGTGATTATCGGGCCAGTCACTGCCGTCCGGCGCCGCGTAGGGGTTACCGGGCCGGTCGTAAAACGGCGGATGATCGACGAGATAGGCGTAGCGATCAGTACCGGGCAGCCGCGCCCGCGCCACCCGCACCCGCTCGGACGCGAACGGCGTCAGTTAGCCGAACCACATCGGTGATATCGGCAAACGCGTCGAGAAATCCCGAGAACCCCGGCAGCAGCAGCCGGGTGTCTACATCGAGCGCCGCCAGAGCCGGCGGCAGGGCGGCGGCGACATCACCGAGCCCGCCGGACTTGACCCAAGGAAACAGCTCGGCGCTGACGTGCAAGACCCGCATCGACGCGCGATATGCCATTGCTCACAAGATTTAGGCAAAGCAATCCTGCGTACAGCGTCCTGAAGTCGCACGATTTCAATTTGCTTTGATTTCAGCCGGCTGCTGCAACAGATATCGGCTCGACCGCCTCGATAGTGGTTCCTTGTGCCGCCGCCTCCCGTGCGATGACCCGATCCGCGGGCAATGCCACCAACACTCTTGTGCCGAGCCCCTTTTCGCTAAAAATCGAGAACGATCCGCCATGCAGTTCGGTCAATCGCCGCGCGATTGGCAGACCAAGCCCGGTTCCCTGACGTCGTCGGGCGAGCCCGCTATCGACCTGGCCGAACGGTTCGACGGCGAGATCGATTTCCGCCGCGGTCATTCCCGAGCCGCTGTCTCTGACCTCGAACTCGACGCCTCCAGCGACAGAGCAGCGGATCGCGAGAACCACAGCGCCACCGGGATCCGTAAACTTAACGGCGTTACCGAGCAGGTTCAGCAGGATCTGCTTCAGTCGGGTTTCGTCCGCCACGAGGTGGGGGAGCCCGGCTGCAATCTCGGTGCGGAAATCGAGCCCGGCTGTCGCCGCCTGTTCACTGACGAGGGCGATACAGCAATCGGCGAGCGAATTCAGATCGATGCCCCAATCTTCTTCCAATTCGAACCTCCCGGCATCGATTTTGGCGAGGTCGAGGACGTCGTTGATAATGTCGAGCAAATGCGCTCCGCTCTGGCTGATGTAACCGACATATTCCTGTTGGCAGGGTTCGAGTGATGCGCCAATGCCGCGCGCCAGCATTTCCGAAAAACCGATGATGGCGTTAAGCGGCGTGCGCAATTCATGGCTCATATTTGCGAGAAACTGCGATTTGGCGAGGTTTGCCGCCTCGGCTTGAAGTTTCGCCTCGCGCAAGCTTTGCTCGGCTCGGACCTCGTCGCTGACGTCGCGCGCCGTTCCGCGATAGCCGAGAAAGCGACCCGAGGGATCAAAGAACGGCTGGCCGCTGATCGAGACCGTCTGCTCGGGTTGATTGGCGACCTTCCTCGTGTAGCGGAAATCGCGAAAGGGCCTGTGCCGCTCCAAAAGCGCGATGTGGTCACGCCACTTGTCGGGATCGTGATCGGCAGATGATGCGAGTTCCCAGCGGGCCCGGCCGAGCCGGGTCGCCGGATCTTGGCCAAAAGCTCGGATATGCTCGGAGTGCCAAGTGAACCGATGGCTCGCATCGGTTTCCCAATACCAATCCGAGCCGCTTTCGACAAAGTCGCGTAACCGCGCCTCACTCTCGCGGCGGCCTGCCTCGGCCCTCTGATACGCTTCCGAGCGCTGCTCGAGCGAACGCGCCGCCCTCGCCATCGAGCGAAGGACAGCATCGATTTCAGCAATTCCGCAGGCGGTCCGCGGCGGCGACTGACCCTTTCCGAGCGCTGCCGCGGCCTGCGAGACCGCCCTGGTCGCGTGGATCAGCCAACCGGCCGCCGCCAGCGCGACGAAACCGCCCAGCATGCGCGCACCGATCCCGATCAAGACCAGCTCTCCGAGCGGCGCGAGTTGAGGCCAATCCTTTCCCAACCGCATCAGCGTCACTGGCGCGAGAACGATGGTCGGCAAGATCGGCGCAGCGATCATGACGACGAGCAGAACCCGCAGCGACATGCATCGTTTGATCGCGGGCAGCAGCATTGCCGGATTGCCTCCAATCCGACAGCAAATCGCCAATACCTTGATTTCTCGTTACCGTCCTGTCGACGCTCCCGCGACCCCCTTCCAGTAAGGCAACCACCGACTCCTCGAAGTCCCCAAAGTTCCGCGACATGCCACAAACCGGCAAATCGCCGATTCGATTACCGGCACCCGCGAGCCGCGCGCAAGCGCTGCCCAAGGGCAAGGCTGCGCGAAGCATCTCCGCCGCCTCCGTGAAAATGTTGTCGCTCGTTAAACCCCCGTGACCGGGCGTGACCCGGCCATCCACAGCTCCCCCGCACGTAGGTGGATCGGCCGCAAGACGTGGATGCCCGGATCAGGTCCGGGCAAGGGGTGGGAAGTGGCCCGCCACCGTTGGCCACCTATCAAAACCCCGTGGCCGGTGCGACGGTTCGCCAGGTGGACCGGCCGCGCTGATGCCCGTCAGCCCGCTCGCCGCCACCTATCAACCCGCGTGACCCGGCCATCCACGGTTCCCCCGCACGTAGGTGGCCGCCGCAAGACGTGGATGCCCGGATCAGGTCCGGGCAAGGGGTGGAAGGGTGGCTCGCATCCGCTAAACTTCCGGCGACCAGATCTCGCGCCCCATCAAGTAGATGCAGGGCGGATCAAATCCGCCTCTGCGCAGGAGCGTAGCGCGACCGTGCAACTCCCTTGTCAGCGCGCTCTCCTCAGCCCCACGGCTATGCGCCCAGGATGACCAGGGCGGCAGATTGCATGCGCCTTACGCGTGCTGTAATTTCGGATCGACTTTCGCTCGATAGAGCGCAGGGTTCCAAGCAAGTATGTCCCGCCTCGGATGCGGGCCTGTTGCAATTCTCAGCGCGACCGGCTGTTTCCTAGCTCTACCACACCGGCGAAGGCCGGTGCCTATGGCCGAGATGGGTCCCGGCCTGCGCCGGGAAGGACGCAAAAGTAAGATTGGCCGATTATCCTTGCCGCGCCACACGTTCGAGGTCGGGTGCCCGCAGCCGCGCCGGCGCTTCCCATGTAAGGCGAATAGTGCCACTTTTGGTTTATGGCGGACGAACGTGACGGGCTGAAGATCGCGCGCCAGCGCATCGCGCAGGAGGCGGCGGAGCGAACCGGCTTTCTCGATCTGGGGCGGCTCGGCCTGACATGTCTGCCGGAGGAATTGTTCGACCTCTCGCATTTGCGCCGATTGAACCTCGGCTTCGGGATGACCGATGAAGAGGGCGAGTGGCAGGAAGCCGCCGAGGACATCTCGCCAAACGATGTTCAATCCGAGATCGGCCAGCTGGCGAGGTTGCCCGGACTCTCCGCTCTCTCGGTTAGAGGAGGTCCGCTTCGCCGATCTGAGCGACATGGCCCGATTGCAAGGCCTGCAATCGCTTGATTGCTCGGGCACCCAGGTCAGCGATCTGATGCCGCTGGCGGGTCTCAGCGCATTGCAATCGCTTAATTGCTCCAACACCCAGGTCAGCGATCTGATGCCGCTGGCGGGTCTGAGCGCATTGCAATCGCTTGATTGCTCCCGCACCCAGGTCAGCGATCTGATGCCGCTGGCGGGTCTGAGCGCATTGCAATCGCTTAATTGCTGGAGCACCCAGGTCAGCGATCTGATGCCGCTGGCGGGTCTGAGCGCATTGCAATCGCTTGATTGCTCCGACACCCAGGTCAGCGATCTGATGCCGCTGGCGGGTCTGAGCGCATTGCAATCGCTTACTTGCTGGGGCACCCAGGTCAGCGATCTGATGCCGCTGGCGGGTCTGAGCGCATTGCAATCGCTTAATTGCTAGAGCACCCAGGTCAGCGATCTGATGCCGCTGGCGGGTCTGAGCGCATTGCAATCGCTTGTTTGCTCCGCACACCCAGGTCAGCGATCTGATGCCGCTGGCGGGTCTGAGCGCATTGCAATCGCTTAATTGCTCCGACACCCAGGTCAGCGATCTGATGCCGCTGGCGGGTCTGAGCGCATTGCAATCGCTTGATTGCTCCAACACCCAGGTCAGCGATCTGATGCCGCTGGCGGGTCTGAGCGCATTGCAATCGCTTGATTGCTCCGTGATGCCGGTTGGCTCGCGTGCCCGATGGTTTTTGGGGCAAGCGGTCCCTGAACCGGCTTGTCTTGTGGCGAATCCCATCTGCCTGGTGTGCCGGCGGAGGTCCTTTCGCAAAGCCCCTCTGGAGATTGTCTCGATGCGCTACGCGCCCATCTCGACGATCTGGCGGCAGGCCGGGTCGTCGTCCCCGACGCGAAGCTGATGGTGCTTGGGAACGGCTATGTCGGGAAGACGCAAATCCGCCGTCGTCTGCGGGGTGAAGATTTCGACGAAACCGTACCATCAACCCACGGCATCACTGTGACTTCGGCGACACTCCGGAAGTCAGACGGTCAGGAAAGCGCGCGGCTGCAGATCTGGGACTTTGGCGGCCAGGACATCTATCACGGCGCTCATGCGCTGTTTATGCGGGCACGGGCAATCTTTATGCTGGTCTGGGCCCCCGAGAGAGAAAATTCGGGCGAGCAAATCCGCGACGGAATACGGCTTCGCGACTACCCGCTGGCCTATTGGCTCGACTATGCCCGCCATCTGCCTCCACCCGCAGCCCGATCATTCTCGTGCAGACCCGCTGCGACCGGCCCGAAGACGAGGCGGTGCGGCCGCCGGTTTCGGACGAGGCATTGTCGCAGTTCCCGTTTCGCAAAATCGTCCATTACAGCGCCAAGACTCGATCGCGGCCGGCCAGCGCTCGATGACGCCTTGAACCAGGCGGTTGGCTGGCTGACCGATGAAGAGGGCGTGGTAACGATCGGCGCGACGCGGTTTCGGGTCAGGCGCCGGCTCGAAGAATTGCGCGATGCCGACGCAAAATTGCCGGTCGAGCAGCGTCAGTATCGCACGATTACCCAACGAACACTTCCAACAGCTATGCGAGGAAGAGGGCGGCGTCGCCTCCACCAAGCATTTCTTGAATTATCTGCACAATGCTGGGGTGGCCTTTTATCGAGACGGTCTGTTCGATGACCGCATCGTTCTGGACCAGAGCTGGGCGTTGGACGCGATCTACGCGGTCTTCAACCGCGATAAATCGTACAAGGAACTGAGCCGCCTCGGCGGCCGATTTACTCGGTCGCTTCTGGAATTGCTGGTCTGGCAGGATTACGACGTCGAAGAGCAGCGCCTGTTCCTGAGCATGATGCAGTCGTGCGGGATCTGCTTTCTGCATCGGCAGGTCAGACAACGAGGACGAAAACGAATACATCGCGCCCGATCTGCTGCCCGAGCGCGTCGGCGGTCGAGGACCAGATCGACGCGATGTGGGACCGAGACCTACCGGCAGAGACCGCCGAGTTCGAGTATTCCCTGCTGCACTCCGGCATTGTGCGCAGTGTGATTTCGCGCGTCGGATCGGAGGCCGGCATCACCGCGCTTTATTGGAAGGACGGCCTCTGCGCTTATGAAAAGACGACCGGCAGCCGGGTTCTGGTCGAGCAGCAGATGGACGATCTGTGGCGCGGCCGGATACGGGTGCAAACCCAGCGCGGGCAGGCGATCGGCACTGCTACAGCGGTTGAGTGAAATGATCCAAGAAGAGAGCGAGCGCGCCGGGTCAAAGCCGGTCAAGATTACGACCAGTGCTGCCTCGGGGCACCCCGCAGCGATCGAGCGCGAGCAGCCGGCGGAAGCGAAACCGCCACCGATGCAATTCTCGCAGGAGCCGATGCCCGGCCGCGAATATTGCGTGTCCTATGCCTGGGAAGAACCGACGCAAGCGGTTGTCGATCGACTTTGTGCGGCGGCCGAGGCGCGCGGCGTGCGTGTGCTTCGCGACAAGACCGCCGTCGGATTGGGCGATTCGATCTCGAAATTTATGCAGCGAATTGGCCGCGCCGACCGTGTCTTTATCGTGCTGAGCGAAAAATACCTAAAGTCGCCCTATTGCATGTTCGAACTGTTCGAGATCTGGCGCAACAACCGCGCGGATGCCGCTCTATTCGATGAACGCATTAGAGCTTTCACGCTGCCGAGCGCCAACATCTCCTCCGCGGTCGAGCGGGTTAAGCATGCGATTTACTGGAAAGAGCGATACGAAGAAATCGAAACTCTGGTCAAACCGCATGGCCTCGGCGTCCTTGGCGAAACCGATCTCAAGCAATTCAAGCTGATGCAGGATTTCGCCCACCGCGTCTCCGACATCTTGGCGACGATCGCCGACATCCTGCAGCCACGCGACTTTGACCAGCTCGAAAAGCACTGGCTCGACGATCTCGAGGAGTAGCCCGCGCCGGCCACGCTAGGTCGTTGCTCGAGATTCAGGCGTGCTGGGCCGAGGCCGATCTCCACCGGTTGAGGCCGAATGGGCGCTGACCAGCGACGGAGAGAATTCGGAGGCGCGGGCGGCGCCTCCGTCGCGGGCTGGGTTCAGGGGATCCACTTGCGGCAGGGTCTTCGGGTCGGCGGTGTTGACGCAATCCGGGTGACCGTAACCGCTGCCGCTGGTGCTCAACATTCCATTCGGGTTCAAGAGACCGCCATTGGCCGTCGTCTTGATGTCGAAGATGATGTTGTCGGGACGCTGGGTGTCACCGCTGACGCCACCAACGCCGCTCAAGATAATCGAGCTTCAGACTTGTTGCGGAAATGCCATGCCACGAAATGGTCGGTGCAGGATTGGTCGCCGCTGACCCCGACCCCGCCGACCTTGACGTCGCCCCTCGCGTAGAGGGCGAGGCCGCCGCCAAACACGTTGACCCCACCTACCTTCTGGCCAACCAACGGATCGTTCGGCGTACCGTAGAGCTGCGCATTGCCTTGATAGGCGACTTCCGGATCGACCGGATTGCTGTGCTGCAGACCGTAAAGGCTGCCGCCCGGCTGCACCGCCGAATAGAGATTTGCAGTCGACAGTGCGAGGCCGCTGCTCTGCAAGCTGCTGAATGAGGGCGGGGCGCCTTTGCTCAGGCTGAAATCGTTGGCGGTGTTGGCCTTTTGCGCCGAAATGACACGGCTGCCGAGCCATTGGTCGGTGTATTTGCTGCCGGAAAAGGCGACGGCGCAGACGGTGCCGTCATTGGCGACGATCGTCGCCCACATGTTGAAGCCGAGACCGCCATTTGACGGGCCGATAGCCGCGACTAATTGTTGTCTCAGCTGACTCCAACCCGGCAGACTGGCGCATGTGCCGCTGCCGCCGTTGCCGCCGCCATCGGCAAAGGCTGGTGCGACGAGGGCGGCAAAAACCAGGCCGGCAGCGGCCGGCAATAGTTTGCGTGATGATTTCATTCTTCTCCCGATCTTTTGCTGATTTGCACTGCCGGCAAGCAAGACGCGGCTGCCGAGCAGCGGGGCGGGCGCCCGCCGCGGAAATTAGACGATCCGGGCGAGATAGAGAAATCGGATAATTGCGGGCGGGTTATTTTCTCTTTTGGTTATTAAGCGCGATGGCCGAGGGAGCGGCATCCTCAAGATCGCCGCAATCCAGGGTTACAAACTGAGTGGCCGCGCGGCTTTGGTCGGCAACAGAATGAGAATTCGGCTATTCCCGGTTCCGTCATCCGAATTCCCGTCTACACCCGCGCGAATTCCCGGTTAGGCAACCACAGAATTAGCCGTAACATATTGATTATACTTGCATATTTAGGCAATTTGGCAGAAAATTTCCCGGTAAATTCCCGATACAACGGGAATTCGGCACTCCCGGACCCAGCGAGCTCAGACCGTAAAATATTTGGCCTGGGGGTGATGGACGACGATCGCCGAGGTCGATTGCTCGGGGTCGAGCTGGTCTTCTTCGGAGAGCGTGATGCCGATCTCCTGCGGCCTGCAGCAATTCGAGCAGCTGGCGCTGGTCGGCGAGGTTGGGACAGGCCGGATAGCCGAAAGAATAGCGGCTGCCGCGATAGCCTTGGTTCAGCATTGCCTCGGTGTCGCGGGCCTCCTCGGCGGCAAAGCCCAACTCGCCGCGGATGCGCCGGTGCAGGTATTCGGCCAAGGCCTCGGCCATCTCGACCGACAGCCCGTGCAAATAGAGGTAGTCCTGATAGCGGTTGTCGGCGAACCACTCGCGCGCGGCCTCGGAGGCGCGGCGCCCCATCGTCACGACCTGCAGCCCGATCACGTCGCGCTCGCCGGCATCGACATCGCGGAAGAAATCGGCGACGCACAGCCCGCCCTCCTTGTTCTGGCGCGGGAACGAGAAGCGGGCGATCTCGCGGCGCTGATCCTCGGCGAACAGGATCACATCATTGCCCTCGGCGGCGCACGGCCAATAGCCATAGGCCGCCTGCGGCGCCAGAATTTCCTCGCGGATCGCGATGTCGAGCATCCGCGCCAACACCGGGCGGAGCTCGTCTTTGGCCCATTCGCGGTACTCCGCCAGCGACTTGCCGTCCTTTCGATAGCCCCATTGGAATTGGTAGAGCATGCGCTCGTTGAGATAGGGGACCACCGCTTTTGGCGACAGTCGGGTGATCGCGCGCGCGCCCCAGAACGGCGGCTGCGGCACCGGGACATTGCGGGTCAATTCGGCGCGGCGCAGCCGGATTTCGTCGAGATCGAGCGGGCGCAACGGCCGGGCATCGGCGGCGCGGCCGAGCTTGCGTGACGGCTTTGTCGTGCGGCCCTCGTTGCGCGCATGGATCGCGGCGAGATGGGCGTCGAAATCGCCGGTCACGATCTTGTCCATCAGTGCCAGGCCGTCAAAGGCGTCGCGGGCATAGGCAACGCGGCCGGCGGCATAGGCCTTGACGCAATCCTCCTCGACATAGCGCCGGGTCAGCGCGGCGCCGCCGAGCATCACCGGCACATCGAGACCCTGCCGGCTCATCTCTTCGAGGTTCTCGCGCATGACCACGGTCGATTTGACCAATAGCCCCGACATGCCGACCGCATGGGCGCGGTGCTGCACCGCGGCTTCGAGGATCGCGCCGATCGGCTGCTTGATGCCGAGATTGATGACCCGATAGCCGTTATTGGTCAGGATGATGTCGACCAGGTTCTTGCCGATGTCATGGACGTCGCCGCGGACCGTTGCCAGCACGACGGTGCCTTTTTCCTGGCCGGCGACCCGCTCCATATGCGGTTCGAGAAAGCGCACCGCGGTCTTCATCGTCTCGGCCGATTGCAGCACAAACGGCAGCTGCATCTTGCCGGCGCCAAACAGCTCGCCGACGGTTTTCATGCCCGACAGCAGGATCTCGTTGATGATGTCGAGCGGCTTCCACTGTTCCATCGCGAGATCGAGATCGGCCTCGAGACCCTGGCGGTCGCCATCGACGATGCGCTGCGCCAGCCGGTCCTCAAGCTTTTCGGGGCGAGCCTTTTTCTCGGCCTTTTCGGCGGTGCGGTTTTCAAAGAGCGCGATAAACGCCTGCAGCGGGTCGTAGCCGCCATTTGGTCCATCGGGGCGGCGGTCGAAGATCAGATCTTCGGCGATCCTCGCCTCCTCGGGAGGGATGCGATGCAATGGCACGATCCGCGAGAAATGCACGATCGCGCCGGTCAGCCCGCGGCGCAGCGCATGGTCGAGAAACACCGAGTTCAGGATCTGCCGCGCCGGCGGGTTGAGCCCGAACGAGATGTTCGACAAGCCGAGGATGATCTGACACTCGGGCATCGCCTCGGCAATCTTCTCGATCGCGTCGAGCGTATTGAGGCCGAGGCGGCGGTCGTCCTCGTTGCCGGTGCAGATCGTAAAGGTCAGCGGGTCGAACAGCAGATCGGCCGGCGACAGGCCGTGCTGGTTGCAGGCGAAATCGTAAAGCCGGCGGGCGATCGCGAGCTTGTGCTCGGCGTCCTTCGCCATGCCGGTCTCGTCGATGGTCAAGGCGATCACCGCGGCGCCAAACCGCCGCGCGAGGCCCAGCCGCCGGGCGGCAGCCTCCTCGCCATCCTCGAAATTGATCGAATTGATGATCGGCTTGCCGCCGTAAAGCTTGAGCGCCGCTTCGAGCACCGGATATTCGGTCGAGTTGATAACGAGCGGCGCGTTGACCGCACCGCGCATCCGGATCACCGCCTCGCTGATATCGGCGACCTCGTCGCGGCCGACAAAGGCCGTGCATAAATCGAGCGTGTGCGAGCCTTCCTTGACCTGCTCGCGCGCCATCTCGACACAGCCGTCCCAATCCCCCGCCTCCTGTAATTGGCGGAATTTGCGCGAGCCGTTGGCGTTGCAGCGTTCGCCGATCGACAGCCACGCGTTCTCCTGGCGCAGCGGAACTTGGCCGTAGAGCGAGGCGAGCGATGGCGTCCAAATCGGCTGACGCGAGCGCGGCGCCGGCCGGGTCCGCCCATCTCCACCGGCGCGTCCGATGCGACGCAGCATCGCGTCGAGCGCCGCGATATGCGCGACATCGGTGCCGCAGCAGCCGCCGATCATGTTGACGCCGTCTTCGACGACAAAGCGCTCGAGCCATTGCGCCAATTCGGCCGCCCCGAGCGGGTAATGGGCATGGCCCGCCACCAGCTCGGGGAGCCCGGCATTGGGCTGCACCGAGATAGAGCCCGGCCAGTTCTCGCCGAGCCATTTGACGTGCTCGGCCATCTCGCGCGGTCCGGTGGCGCAATTGAGACCGATGACCGGCACATCGAGCGCCTCGACGATCGTCGCCGCGGCCGCGATGTCGGCGCCGACCAGCAGGCTGCCGGTGGTCTCGATCGTGACTTGAACCAGGATCGGCGTATCGCTCCGGGCGTCTTCGCGCGCCCGTTTGGCGCCGTTGACCGCGGCCTTGATCTGCAGCGGGTCCTGGCAGGTCTCGATCAGGATGCCGTCGACCCCGCCGGCGATCAGCCCGGCGCACTGGATCGCCAGCGCGTCTTCGAGTTCCTGGTAGGCGACATGGCCGAGCGACGGCAGGCGCGTCCCCGGCCCGACCGAGCCCAGGACAAAGCGGGTGCGGCCGTCATTAGCGAATTCGGCCACCGCTTCGCGGGCGATCTCGGCGGACAGTCGGTTCAGCGCGAAGGCGCGGTCGGCGAGACCGAACTCGCCCAAGGTAATCGGCGAGCCGCCAAAGCTGTTGGTCTGGATCGCATCGCAGCCGGCGGCGAGATAGCCGCGGTGGATCTCGCGGATCAGATCGGGGCGGCTCTGACACACGATCTCGGTGCAGTTTTCGTTGCCCAGAAAATCGCGCTCGATATCGAGCTGGCGCGCCTGCACCTGGGTCCCCATCGCGCCGTCGCATAAGACGACGCGATCGGCGAGATAGTCGAGAAAATGGGTCATCCGGCGATGGCTCGATCGGCCTTGGGTCGCACCGTAATCACGCCGCCGCCGCGGCCGGTTTCGGCGCGCGCACCCCGAGCAGGTGGCAGATCGCGACGATCAGATCGGCGCGGTTCAGCGTATAGAAATGGAATTCGTGCACGCCCTCGGCATGCAGCCGCCGGCACTGCTCGGCGGCGATCGAGGCGGCGACCAGCCGGCGAGTATCGGGGTCGCCGTCGAGGCCGGCGAAATGCGCTTCCATCCAGTCGGGGATCGAGGCGCCGCAACTGGCGCTGAACTTCTTTACCTGGGCGTAATTGGTGACGGGCAAGATGCCCGGCACGATCGGCACTGCGATCCGATGCGCGGCGGCGCGGTCGCGAAAGCGCAGAAAGAGGTCGACATCAAAAAAATACTGCGTGATTGCCCGGCTGGCGCCGGCCTCGACCTTGCGCTTCAGATTGTCGAGATCGGCGGCGGCGCTGGCTGCTTCGGGATGCGATTCCGGATACGCGGCGACGCTGATTTCAAAATCGGCGACGCGCTTCAGCCCCGCCACGAGGTCGGCGGCGTAGGCATAACCGTCGGGATGGGGGGTGTAAGCCTCACCGCCGGCGGGGGGATCGCCGCGCAATGCCACGATGTGACGAACCCCGGCAGCCCAATAATCACGGGCGACGGCGTCGATCTCGGCCTTTGTCGCGGCAACACATGTCAGATGGGCGGCTGGTTCGAGAGAAGTTTCAACGCGAATGCGGCGGACCGTCGCGTGGGTGCGCTCGCGGGTCGAGCCGCCGGCGCCGTAAGTCACCGACACAAAGCGCGGCATCAGCGGTTCGAGGCGGGTTATCACCTCCCAAAGCCGGTTCTCCATTTCCGCCGTCTTGGGCGGAAAGAATTCGAACGACACGCGCGGCGGGCCGGCGTCGAAGTCGATCACCGGATCGGCGGCGAGGCGGCCCCGCGATTGGACCGCCATCGGGGTTTGGCTGATCAATGCATTTCCCCTTCGAGAACCGATAGTGGAGCGCTCTCGCGTAAAGCACCGGCCGAGCGCCGATCGCCAGGGTTTTCCTGGCGCGCCGCCGTCCAGATGACAACGGTTAACGGGTCACCGGGCAGCGGACGCGGCGGGGTCGGATTGAGCCCGGCAGCACGGCACCATTCGGCGATTTCGGCGTCGGCAAAGCCGAGCCGGCGGTGGGCATGCTCGTCACGCAAGAATTCGAGACCGTGCGGGGCGAAATCGACCAGCACCAGCGCGCCCTGCGGCCGCAGCACCCGCGCCGCCTCGGCGATCACCGCCGCCGGCCGATCGGCGTAGTGCAGCACTTGGTGGATCACGACCGCGTCGAACGACGCATCGGCCAATGCCAACTGGTACATGTCGCCGAGCCGTACCCGCGCATTCGCCAGCCCGGCACGCTCAAGATTGACCCGAGCCATGCCCAGCATTTCGCGCGATTGGTCGATGCCGAGGGCGTGTTCGACCCGCGGTGCCAGGATTTCGAGCATGCGGCCGGTGCCGGTGCCGATGTCGAGCAGATCGCGCGGGTTGACGCGCTCGATGATGTCGACCACAGCCGCCTCGACCTCATGCTCATCGACATAGAGCGAGCGGATGCGATGCCAGTTCGCGGCGTTTGCCCGAAAATAAGCAGCCGCGAAGTCGGCGCGTTGGCTTTTGATTGCTGCCAGCCGTTGCAAATCGAGAGCCAGAACCGGATCGGCATCGTCGCAATCGGCCACCAGCCGGGTGACGAATGACCCTGCCGGGCCCGATTGGTTCAGCCGATAAAACACCCAGCTGCCTTCGCGAAAGCGCTCGAGCAGACCGGCATCACACAACAGTTTCAGATGCCGCGATACCCGCGGCTGGCTTTGGCCAAGGATCTGGGTCAGCTCGGTGACGGTCAACTCGCCACCGCGCGCGCACAATGCGACGAGCCGTAACCGGGTGGCTTCGGCAAGGGCGCGCAATGCCGCCAGTAGGTGCTCCATCGACTCTCTTTTCGCTCTGCGGCCGACAACATATGCAGATATCTTTATATCTGCAAGCGATTTGAGATCGAAGCCATGCACACGCAAATTCAATGGGCTACAAGCGAGCACTTGCCGATTGAGCGGATTTCCCGCATTTATTTCGCGTCCTGAGGAGAAGGGCGCCTGATGCGAGACCGGTCGACCACGCTTTCATTCGCGCGTTTGTTAATTGTTCCATTTATTGTCACGCTCACTATGATTGTTTCGGGCTGTGCAACAAAAACCGCAAATCAGCCGGGGGCGGCGGCGGAAGAAGATTTCCACGACCCTTTAGAAGACGTGAATCGCAAAATTTTCGACTTCAACCAAGTGGTTGATCGGCATGTTCTGGTGCCCGCCGCGAAAGCCTATCGCGCCGCGCTGCCGAGCCCGGTGCGTGATTCGGTGCACGATTTTTTGAACAACCTGCAGGCGCCGCTGATTGCCGCCAACGACACCCTGCAAGGCGATCTCGGCCGCGCCAAGGACACCGTTGTTCGCTTTGTTCTGAACTCCACGGTCGGCATGGCCGGCCTTGTCGATGTCGCCGGCCGCTGGGGCATCCCGTACCACGAGAACGATCTGGGGGTTACCTTCGGGGTCTGGGGTATCCCGGAAGGGCCATATCTCGTTATTCCGGTGCTTGGTCCCTCGGACCCCCGCGATCTCGCCGGCATCGCGATCGAGTCGTTTGGCGATCCTTGGAACCGGATCACTTCCGGCGAACCGTTTACCCTCTATTGGATCCCGTATGCGCGGGGCGCTGTCAGCGGGGTCGATCAACGGGCGCGTTATCTTGACACGCTTGCTGACATTGAACGAACCTCGCTCGACTATTACGCAACAATCCGGTCGTTGTATCGGCAGAGGCGCGCCGCGCTTGTCCGCCATGAGAAAACCAACTTGCCGCCTCCGGGTTTCAGCCAGACGGCACCGGCAGTCCCAATGGCATCATCGAACCCGATGCGCCCGGCAAACGTTGCCTCGACTGTGCAAAACAGCTTCGAGGTCGCCCGCTGATGACGCGACGGTTGGTCCTTTTTACGGCGTGTGTCCTCGTCCTCGGAATCTCGCTGCCGGTACGCGCTGCCGGCGCGGCAGACCCGGCAGCGGTGATTACAAACCTTGGCAACGAGGCGCTCACGGTGCTCGGCAAGAATGTCGATCCGAAACTGCGCGTCACCCGCTTTCGTCAATTATTTCGACAGGACTTCGATGTTCCGGACATCGCCCGTTTTGTCCTCGGACGCTACTGGCGCGTTGCCACTCCAGCCCAGCAGCAAGAATTCGTAAAACTCCTGACCGACTATATTGCGCTCGTTTATGCCAACAGGCTGGCCGAATATAGCGGTGAACGTTTGCGCGTCATCGGCACGCGCTCGGAGCCCGACGGACAATTGGTTTCGAGCGAGATTATCCGAACAAATGGCCAACCGCCGGCGCGTGTCGATTGGCTGCTGACACCGCAAGACGGCACTTACAAAATCAACGATGTCAGGGTCGAAGGCGTCAGCATGGCAACGACCCAGCGCTCTGAGTTTGCCTCCGTGATCCAGCGCAATGGCGGTCAGGTGCAGGGGCTGATCAATGCATTGCGGCAAAAAACCGAGGGCGCCGGTCTGCACTAGCCGACCGGCGGTTCTCGCGCCGCCGCGCTAAATCCATCAAGTAGCCGATGCTGTCGGGTTTCTGCGCGACCGGCGCTTGCGGCGGGTCTCACCTGACTTGCGGAGGCACGGAAGAACATCCGACGGGTGTAAGTTAGCGGTATTCTCCCGCTGAGCTGGCAGGAGCAGCGAGCCGCGCTCGGCTTCACTTAAGCCGAGGTCCTGATCTGCTTACGCTTCCCGAGTTGCTCGCCCATATGAAGTCCGGCGACATCGTCACCCACTGCTACCACGGCCGCCGGCATGGGATCATGGTCAGGAGAAGCAACTAATTCTAAAAGAAGTCGTCGAAGCACAGCGTTATGGCATCATTTTTGACTGTGCCCATGGCCGAAGCCATTTCAACTTCCCGATGATCGGAAAAGCCCTCGACCAAGGCTTTTTGGGCGCCGCGGGCCGAGAGTGCCGTTGACTTGCATGGCGTCGCTCACCGCCCAGGCAATCGCTGTGTACCCAGTGCGACAATAGCCGATATCTCCGTCAGCCCTGTGTGGGAGCGCTCACCTCCTTGGGCACCACAGTGAGGCCTTTCTCGAGCAGACGGAAGCGTTTCGCCCGGCCGGCGAGAAGGCACGCGCCCGCGATCCCTTCCGCGCGCGAGGGACAGCGTCCCTTAGGATGACTTGCGAATGAACAGGACCGCGTAGACCCTATTAGCTGCTGCGGTGAAGCGATAAGGCCGTGACATAACCCAGGGCGAAGGCCGCGACGACCATAACGAATGACTGCTGATTGAACTGGCCCGCTTGGGGACCTCGCTGCATGCCATCGTGCCGAACAGCCATCCGTGACCGCTCTCGCGCTTCGTCCGTCGTGGCATCCGCGTACGCGTCGCCGGTCCTCTCGCCGACTGATTTGGCGGTCTTGTCCGCAACCCTTGCCCCCGATCCGGACGACGTTGCAATGGGCCGAACAGCATGCTGGCCGCTGTTGGGTGGCGGGCTCCCGAGCGTCTCGCCAACGGACTCGGCGGCGATCCGGCTTGAGTATCCTTTTTTATCGTCCATGGTCATCTCCGTGAGACTGCGCGCCCCTTGTGGAGATTCAAACAAGCGTCAACGCGCCGAAATTCCCGATGCAGTTTTTCGTCTCAGCGGTGTCCTGCCATGGTGAGGGTCGGTCGATCAACCACGGCAGTGATCGAACGGTTCAATCGACAAGCGCCAGCGTTTGCTCGTCCGGCCGGCCGCCGCACCAGCGATCGAGAGCCTGGCGGAACAGATTGTCCGGGTCTTCCGCCGCCAGCGAGAATAGCGTCATGCAGGACCCGAATTTGAGATCGTCGGGCGAGCCGAAAATCGCATGAACCGAGGGGCTTTCGCTCGCCAGCACGATCCTGGTGCAGAGGTCGAGTCGCGGCCCGAGCACGGGATGAGCCAGATAGGCGCGGGCTTCATCCACGGAGCCAATGCCGTAAAACCTCGCCGTCGATGACCGGCCGAGACCGGCCAGTTGCGGGAAGATGAACCACATCCAGTGAGTTCGCTTCCGGCCCGCGCGCAATTCGGCGAGCACGGTCTCGAAAACAGGTTCTTGCGCCGTTATGAAGCGATCCAGATCGAAGCGATCGGCCTCTGTCATCTCAGCTCTCCGTTTTAGGCCGTCGCGTCCGGTCGGGCGTTGCCTTCACCGGCTCCGCCAGTTCGATCCAGGCGGGTGCATGGTCGCTGGCGTGTTCGCGTCCGCGCACCTCACGGTCGACCCCTGCAGAAATCAGACGTTTCGCCAGCGGCGGGCTGAGCAGCAGATGATCGATGCGCAGCCCGGCGTCTCGGGCAAAGGCATTCCGAAAATATTTCCAAAAGGTGTAGACCCGCTCGCCCGGATGGAGTGTCCGCAGCGCGTCGGTCCAGCCCTGTGCGACCAGGCGGCGATAGGCATCGCGCACCTCCGGCCGGAACAGCGCGTCATCGACCCAGCGCTCGGGCGCGTAGACGTCGAGATCGGTTGGCATCACATTGAAGTCGCCGGCCAGAACCGCCGGCGCACCGCTGTCCAAAAGCGTTTGGGCGTAGCCCGTCAGCCTGTCGAACCAGCGCAGCTTGTAATCGAATTTCGGGCCCGGTGCCGGATTGCCGTTCGGCAAATAGAGGCACCCGACAATTATGCCGCCGATCGCCGCTTCGATGTAGCGGCTCTGCGCGTCGTCGGAATCGCCCGGCAACCCGCGGCGGGTTTCCACCGGCTCGGCGCCGCGGGCGAGGATCGCCACACCGTTCCAGCTCTTCTGCCCGTGCCAGACCGCGCCGTAGCCGATGGCGCGGAGTGCTGTGGCCGGAAACTTCTCGTCGGGCGCCTTCAGCTCCTGGAGACAGGCGACATCCGGCGCCGCCTCCCTGCAGCCACTGGAGCAGATTGGGTAGGCGTCCGTTGATGCCGTTGACGTTATAGGTTGCGATCCGCACGATTCCTCTGGCCAGGCAGAACCTGGATGTCAGGCGTTATCCTCAATATGGCGCGCTCGGCAACCAGAGATCATATCGGCGCCACTCTGCCGCGATGGGTTCCCAGCAACAGCGGCCTCCGCCGGTCGATCTGGACTGCGCCTCCGGCAGTGCCACCGAGGCAGCCAGGCGAAATTGCCGCTGTATGATGAAGAGCAGCATTTGGTTTTAAGCCTCCGATACGTCGACGCGTCGCCTCATCAGCAGACCCAATTCTCAGGTTGTGGCGACGATGTTTTCGAGCGGCTCGCCGCGGACAAAGCGGTCGATGTTGCGGGCAACATCGCGCGAGCGGCGCAGGATTGTTCCATCGGTCCGCGGCGAGCAGTGCGGCGTCATGATCACATTCGGCAGTTCATGGAACGGATAGCGGGAGGGGCGCGGCTGCGGGTCGCCAGCGCTCGGATAGCGCCACCAGGTGTCGAGCGCCGCTCCGCCGATGACCCCATCGCGCAAGGCGCGGTAGAGCGCCTCCTCGTCGGCGATCGGGCCGCGCGCCAGATTGATCAGGAAGGCGCCGGGCTTCATCGCGGCAAGCCGGCGCCCGTCGATCAGGCCCGTTGTCTCGGACGTTAGGGCGCAACTGAGCACGACAATGTCGCACTCGCCAAGCATCCGGTCGAGTTCGGCCCATAAAAAGAGATGCTCAACCGAGCCTGGCTTCTCGCGCACCGTTCGGTTGGCGGCAAGCACCCGGCAGCCGAGCGCGGCGGCGCGCCAGGCGACCTCGCGTCCGATGTGACCCAGCCCGACGATACCGACGGTCTGGCCGCCGATCTCGCCGCGCACCGCGCCGCCGGCCATCGGGCTCCAAACCCACGATCCCTCGCGGAACGACGTCGCGATATCGAACAGGCGGTGGCGCCAAGCCAGCATCATCATGATTGCGAATTCGCCGAGCGCCGGCTCGTGGCCATAGGCGTTGCACAGAGTGACGCCTTTCGGCAGTACAGCGACATCGATGCCGTCAGTGCCGGCGAGCGGTACCTGCAGCAAGCGCAGCTTTGGTGCCGGCGGAAATCCGGCGTGCCAAGCTCCGGTTAGCAGGACATCCGCATCGGCAAGAGCCGCAGCCATCTGCGCCGGGTTGCCGTTGTCAAGGATTTGAGTGTGGATGTCGGAAGTGATGAATTCGATGATCGGCGTCGCCTGCGAGGTGGCGAGCGTACCCAGGAACAGCGCTTTCATTGGCTCATCCCCCAGCGGCGATAAGGTTGACTAGCGGCTCGCCCCGGCCGAGGCGGGCATAGCTAGGACACTACCCGATTTCGGCGATCTCGTCCCACGGCCGCACAATTGCCCTCCCCTGAATTGTCTGGGCGTTGCCCTCGATCGGTGTCTCCCACCTACGAGCCGGTGTGCCAGCGCGCGACCAGCGCCGTCAGCAAGGTTTACGAGGCTGAGGTTTCAGGTTTTAGGACTGTGCTGCCAACGGAATGCGCGGAATGCGACAGAGAACTTCGGAAACACTCGTGCGCCGTTTGTAAGCTTGCTCAAATGTGAGGACATCGACCACCTGACCGTCGATGCCTGGATTGGGTTAAAAGCAGACCTGGATGTTAAAGCTTCCGAGCGCATTAAGCGGGTGGGGCGACATTTCGTTCGATCCATCGGTGACAATTCCACTGATGACCACGAAACAGAATTGAGGGCAGATTACCGCCGATATAATTCCCAATAGGAGACCCTGCTACCGCGGCTACTGCCGCCGCCGGCTGCGTGACAATTCCTGTCTGAACCACAATCAGCTCAACGCATTGGCCAAACACACCCTCGCCCGCGATGGGAAACGCGGGTCCAATCTTTGGTCACTAGACGTTATCACCAGCTTTACCAGTTGGTTTGGGTTTGTTCCCGGAAAGCCTGACTGGCAGTCGTCACTCTGCCTTCGCCAATATGCAGCCAGGAGCTTACAGTC
>CAVTLC010000010.1:0-144325 GCA_963735445.1 uncultured Alphaproteobacteria bacterium | reverse complement strand
ATCGAGGGCGGCATCGATGCGAGAGGGCCAACCTCCACCCCGAGCGCTCATTACCGAGATATGCTCAGCCAACAGGCGCCGCATCGGCATCATCGCCGCCCAACCGGGCTGGGTGTTGTAGCTGATGTAAAGTATCCCACCGACTTTGAGCTTACCGGCGGACAAAGTCGACAAAATCCGCCGGTTATCGTCCGATATCCAACTCCAGATCCCGTGCAAACCGATATACGCGAAATCCGGGAGATCGGGGCGAGCACAAAATTCGGCGAACGAGTTGTCGAACAGCCGCGCGTCGGAACCGGACGTTACCCCTAGCGATAGGGCGTAGGCCGCCTGCGCCGGATTGAAATCGGTGCCATACCACTGAGCCTCCGAGGCTGCGGCATGAATATTGAGGCTTAACCCTTGACCAAATCCGAGTTCGCAAGCCGTGTCGATCTCAGGTGGGGCAACACCGGCGCACAGTAGCAACAGCGGAATGCGGAGCGGATTCAGCTCTCGGTAATAACCCGAGGTATACCCGATATCCGCCACATAGCCTTGCGTCCAGTCGTCCAAGCTCGACCTCCTCCGTCCAGCACCCCGAAAGGCTTTACCGCCAGCTTGCTCCTGCCCCGTTTATTTACAGCGAATTGGCTGGCCGTTCGGAGGTAATTTCGCTTGGTTGACAGGAAGCACGCGCCATCGGTGGCGGCTACGAAACGAAAGCGAGACATGGCGCGCAGCGCTCTCCGCCGGGCACGAGCCGATCGGCGGATCGTGCATTTGCCGCCAACCACACCGCCGAACGGTCGGCGAGTGGCGTGCGCGCGGGTTAAAACCTGCTGGGCTCTATCGGTTTTGTTCGGACGGTTCGCTCAAGCCCGCTCCGGAGTAGCGATCTGATCGACGGTGCACTGCGCGGCCGCCTTATCTGGCCGCCAACGAACGAGCTTTGTCCCGTGCCGGAAGCGACCGGCGGTGATCTGGTTGTACTCGACCTCAACCACCAATGCGGGGCGCATGGGCTGCCACTCGCCGGAACGCTCCGTGCTCCACCGGCTCGGGCCTCCGGGTGCATTTCCGGTAAAGCCGGGCGGCTCGCGGAGCGCTTCCAACTGGTGGGTCAGTGCCGGACGGTCGCGATTGGAGATCGTCGAGGTAAACCCGACATGGTTTAGACGGCCCTCCCGATCGTAAAGCCCGAGCAGCAGCGATCCGACCTCCGGCCGATTGCTCAGATAGCGGAAACCGACGACGACGCAATCCGCCGTGCGATGCGGTTTGACCTTGATCATTGCACGTTCACCGGCCTCATAGGCGCCGTCGAGCCGCTTGGCGACAACGCCGTCGAGCGAGCCCTGGCCGGCTTCGCGCAACCACTTCTCGGCCACGCAGCGGTTGCGGGTCATCGGCGACAGGGTCAGCCGGTGGGCGACGCCGTGGGCCGCGACAAATCCCTCCAATGCCGCCCGCCGTGGGGTCAACGGCGAGCGCATCAGGTTTTCGCCATCGGGTGCGATCAGAATATCGAACAAAATCAGACGCGCCGGAGTTCTCGGCGGCGAGCTTGCGGATCCTGCTCTCGGCCGGGTGGAGACGCGCCTGCAAAGCGTCAAACGAGAACTCGCCATCAATTCCAATCACGAGTTCGCCGTCGACGACAAAGCGCCCAGCCCTGAGCCCGCCCAATAGAGCAACCATTTCCGGGAAATAGCGCCCAAGCGGCTTGCCGGATTTCGCCCTAAGCTCGACGGCCTCGCCCGCCTTGAAGGCAAGGCAGCGAAACCCGTCCCATTTGGGTTCATATTGCCATTCGCCATCATCGAGCGGCAGCGCGTCCGCCGTCCGCGCCTCCATTGGCGGCGTGTCGAGCGGCAGACCATAGTCCGACCCGTCGATTCCCGCCGCTACCGCGTTGGCCGCTTTCACGCGGCGGCCTTCGCCGAAAGCAACCTGATCGACACCTCCAGTGGACGCTCGCTATCGCAATATTCCTTCCACGCATCTGTCTTGGCGAGCAAAGCGGGGACGGAGCGAAGGGTAAAGCGCGTCGGATCGAGATTGGCCCTCACCTGCGGCCAAGTAAGCGGCATCGATACCGTCGCGCCCGGCCGAGCCCGCGGCGATAGCGGCGCTACCGCGGTCGACATGCGGTCATTCCGCAGATAATCGAGAAATATCCGGCCGCCGCGCACCCGCTTTGCCATGTTGACGACATATCGATCGGGATGGTCATGCGCCAGCCGCAGACAGACCTCGTGCGCAAAAGCTTTGGCTTCCGGCCAGCCCAGCGGGTTTTTCTGTGCCGCGGCCAATGGCGTTACAACGTGTAGGCCTTTGCCGCCGGTGGTCTTGCAAAAGCACACGAGGCCAAGGTCCTCGAGACGCTCGCGCAACTCTTTGGCGGCATCGACGACGGTCGAAAACGCGACGTCCGGGCCCGGATCAAGATCGAAAACCAGGCGGCCGGGCACCTCGGGGCGATGCGGTTCGCAGTTCCAGGGGTGCAACTCAACCCCTGCCACCTGAGCGACGGCGGCCAGCCCTTCGATCCGATCGATCTGCAGGTAGGGCTTGTGGTCGCCAAACACGCTGACTTGTTCCAACAGATTGGAAGTGCCGCGCATCGCGTGACGCTGAAAAAAACGCTCTCCATCGATTCCGTCCGGAGCGCGGATGATCGAACACGGCCGCCCCCGTAGATGCTCGATCATCCACGGACCGACGGCTTCGAGATAACGTGCGAGATCGAGCTTGGTGACCGGTTCACCGTCGCCGCCATCAGGCCAGAGGGCCTTGTCGGGATTGGAGATCACGACTCCCATGACGATCGGTTTGCCCGAAGCGGATCGTCCAGCGGTTGATGACGGTCGTTGCGGCGGCGTCGGAACCGGGATTGCCGTGTCTTCTGCTGGCGCTTCCGCCTCGACTTCGGTTGCGGGCTTATCCTGCCGCAGCCCCTTGAAGGCGGCTTGGCGCACCATGCCGTCGGTGGTCCAACCGGCAAATTCGATCTCAGCGACGAGTTCGGGCCGGGTCCAATGAATATTGGCCTGATGCCGCGGCGCACCGCTTCCGGTAAAGGGTGAAACCTCGGATTCCGCAGCCTCCAGTAATGGGACGAGCTGGTCGAGCTTTTCTTTGCCGAACCCGGTGCCGACCCGGCCGATATAGACAAGTCGACCGCCGCGATTGACCCCGACCAGAAGCGAGCGGAACCTGTCGTTGGTCGTTGTCCACCCGCCAATAACAACCTCATGGCCGGCGCGGCACTTTGCCTTTGTCCAGGTGGTGCTGCGCCCCGATTGATAGGGTGCATCAAGACGTTTCGAGACGATGCCCTCGAGCGACAACCGGCAGGCCGACCTCAACACCGCATCGCCGCCGGTCGCAAAATGCTCGACATAGCGGATCAGCGGCACGTCGCCGTCCCTGTGCAACAGCTCGCGCAAGCGTCCCTTTCGCTCCGACAACGGTTCTGGCTGCAAATCCCCGCTTTCGTCAAACAGCAGGTCAAACGCGTAAAGAACGAGGTCGTCGGTTTTTTGCTCGGATAGTGCTGATTGCAGTGCGGTAAAATCAGGCGCCCCGTTTTCGTCATGCGCTACGATTTCGCCATCGATCAGACAATTTCCGAGGTTGGCGGCTTCTCTTGCGATAGCCCGGAATTTCGCTGTCCAGTCGAGGCCCTTGCGGGTTCGCAGAGCAACCTTGCCCCCTTCGACCCGAAGCTGGACGCGGTATCCGTCGAATTTGATTTCGTGAACCCACTCGCCGCCGGATGGCGGTCGCTCGACCAACGTACACAGCTGCGGCGGAACAAACTCCGGAATGGGCACGCTCGGAGCGGCTCCTTTGTTCGTCTCCGGTTTACGGCGAGGAGTTTTGATTTGGGGCAAGCCTGGCGTTTTGTCGGAATTGCCGTTTTTGCTGTGCCAGACGGCATCAGCTGCCGCGGATGACCGGGCCGCTAGGATAAACGGCTTTGGCCCGCGGCCCTCACCGGCCGCAATCTTTTCCATTGTGCGGCCTGAAGCGACCGAGCGGTCTTGTGCCAGTAACGCGTCGCCTTCGCCGTCCCGGGCAAAATCGTCCCGGTGCTTGATCAGCAGCCAGTTGGTTCGCTTACTGCGGCTTTTGTCACGCTTGAGACGAACCAGGACCCATCCACCGTGCAAACGCTCACCGAAAAGGTTGAATTTGAGTTCGCCGCGGTCGAGGGCCTGCTGCGGCGTCTCGCTCCCGACCGGCTCCCAATAGCCGCGATCCCAGAGCTGCACCGTGCCGCCGCCATATTCGCCCTGCGGGATCGTGCCTTCAAAATCACCGTAATCGAGAGGATGGTCTTCGACCTCGACCGCAAGGCGGCGATCATGTGGGTCGACCGATGGACCGCGCGTCACCGCCCAGGATTTGAAGACTCCGTCGAGTTCGAGTCGCAAGTCATAGTGAAGGCGCCGAGCGGCATGCTTTTGCACAACAAAGCGCAACCGCTCCGAGGGAGCGATAGCGGCCTCTCCGCTAGGCTCCTTGGTCTTGCCGAAATCGCGCTTGGCGCGGTATTGGGCGAGCTTGGATTCCGCCACTTTTCGCGAACTCCTTGGCGGCGTGATCGACTAATACCCTAACCCACAGCAAGACCGAGTGTTCCGGTTTGCTTTATCTCACGGTCCTTCAAGCGAGTTCGCCCGGCGTGCAGGCCTTTGCCGATCGACCTATTATGCAGCGTGGGGGACGCGCTGCCATTTTCGTGATCGACTAGTCGAGGGCCCGGTTCAGGAACGCGTCCATTCGCGCGGTCGCTGATTTCGAGAGATCGTTCGGGAACAGCGTGAAACCATGCGCGCCGCCTGGGTAGATCGCCAACTCGGCCTGATTTCCCGCCGCGACCCAGCGCGCATGCATAAACAAGCTGTCATCGAGGAGCGCGTCCTTGGTGCCGACCGTAAACAAGGCCGGGCACAAATTTTTCAGATCGGCGTATAGCGGAGAGATGTCGGGGTCGCGCCGATCGGTGATCGTCGGCAGGAACGCGTTATAGAATTGCTGCATGTCGATGGTTCGCAGCACCAGCCGCGTGCTGCCGAATTGCCGCTGGCTCGGCGTCATGCTCAGATCGAAAGCGCCATAAACAATATTGGCCGCGCGAAAACCGGTGTAGCCGTGACGATCGCGCATCCGCAGTATCGTTACGGCGGTAAGATGACCGCCCGCCAACTCGCCGCCGATCGTCAAAGTATCGCTGCCGAATTCCCGCTTGCCGTGCTGCACCAGCCACATGGCGGCGGCCTCGCAATCATCCGGTCCCGCGGGATATGGATGTTCCGGCGCCAGCCGATACTCGGGGGCGACGACCGTCTGTCCGGTATTGTCGGCGAGCCGTTCGAGCATCGGGTCTTGCATATCGGCGCCGCCGAGCACCCAGCCACCGCCATGCAGATGCAGATAAATCCCGCGTGCAGGATGCGCCGGCTCGATGACCCGCAACGGGATCTGAGCTCCGTCCTTGCCGGTGATGGTGATTGTTCGCGCGCGGCTCGACATAACCGGAGCCGGGAACGGTCCTTCGCCGCGTCGCCGGGCGGCGCGCATTGCCGCGGCGCCGACAATCCACCACTCCGGCTGGCCGCTCAGCAACTCGATCATCTGGGCATTGAGCTTCGCCGTTTCGGGATCGATCGCGGCATCGTCAAACAGAGCGGGATCGAACGGGCGGGTATCGGTCATGGCATTTTCTCCTGCTCGGATGTCTTTTGCTGTCACAAGCTATCGGCCGGGGCGAGGATCGGCGCCAGGTCGAGATCTGCCGAGGTCGAGATCTGTAGGTAAGGATATCGCAATAACTGCAGCGCACCTTCATAACAGATGGCCCGGCGGCGCAGGTTAACGCGGCTCGGGCCGAAGCTATGTTTCGGGAACTGAAGCGAGCAATTCCGCGTTGAAAGCCTCGCATGGCAGCGATTTCGGAGGACGTCTTGCAGACGGCGGAAGTTCGAATTTCCGACGACGATTTCGGCAAGCGATTGAAGGATATGCGGCTTTGGTTAGAGGGCAATCGATTTGAGCCATTAGTCTTTACCTATTTCTATCTCGATCCCGGCATGAAAGTCCGCGTCTTATTTAAATTTGAGGATGAGGCAGAAGCGTTTCGCTAATGAATTTGGTGGGTCTTTGATTGAGACCGCCGGTGCCGATCGGCGTTCTGCCGCGTAACGAGTGCGAGTTCAAACGCTACACCGCGAACCTGTTTTTCAGCCTGCAATTAACTTTCGGGCGGCCCACCTTCCGCCTAGGTGCTGCGCCTCTTTCTATCACGCGACAGTAAAGGGCCAAAGAGAGCGCATCGGGCTCGCGATGCTAGCCCCGTTCCAAGGGCGTGAGCGTCGGCGGCTAATGCAAATTGAGACCGGGCATATAAGTGGGCGGGTCGAGACCGACGCCGACCAAGTGCCCAAAGAACTTCGCGAGCATTCGGCGATCCGTCTCCGGCAACGGCGGCTTCAGGATCGACGCGATGTTGGTTTGTAAATGTTCGACATTGCCGGTGCCGAACAGGACGACATCGACACCGGGCTCGTGCCGGACAAACCGATAGGCAGCTTCGGGAACGGTGAGGGCGCCGCCGCCATCGGCATGGATCAGAAAACCGAGCGGGTTCGGCGCATGGCCGAGCCAGCGCGCGACCTTGTTTTCGGACGCTAGCTGACGCAGTTCGGCTTTGAGCCGTTGCGGCTGCGAAAAGATGTTGCGCACCGCGAACATGATTAACGTACCGACGCGGTTGGCTGCTGTGTGAGGGAACACCAGGTCCCGCGCGTTCTGGTGCATCATGTGGAAGGCGACCATGACGACATCCCACACGCCGTCCTCGACCGCCTGCCGCAGCATTTCATGATCGGCATCGCTGGAGCCGGTTTCGGTCACGCCGAGAAAGCGGATCTTTCCCTTCGCCTGCTGATCCAGCAGCACCGGTGCAATCACTTCGCGGGCATCGTCATAAGCTTCCGGGGAGACGCCATGCAGCTGAAAGACATCGATGTAATCGGTGCCAAGCTGCTTGAGCGAATTGTCGAGGCTGGCGATCACCCGCTCGCTCCGCAGAGCGATAGTTGCGGCGCGGGATCCAGGCCTTGGTGGTGACCACGACCTGGTCGCGCGGCAGCGCCTTCAGCGCCTTCCCCAACACCTCTTCGGTGCCGTAGACGGCGGCGGTGTCGAACAGGTTGACGCCGAGCGAAAACGCCTGGTGCACCAAACTGATGGCTTCGGCCTCGCTCTTGCCGGTGCCGAGCCCGAGACGGCTGAAACCGCCACACCCAAGCCCCGCAACGCTGACCTTGAGACCGGTTCTGCCGAGTGTCGTGTACTCCATCGGTTACTCTAACGCCGTGTTTCCTGCCTCCGTTTTAATGCAGACAGCTGACCCACCGCCATAAAATCGCAATGCGGAGGTGTCGGTGAATGCCGGAGCCCGCATAGCGCGGCAGCCGAAAATATGAGAGGGTTGCGTGACGGTGCGGGATACGGCATCCCGCGATGACGGAAAAGCCGATCCGGAGGGCCTATTATGATCACAAAATTTACCACCGTTTATGCCGGCCATGTCGATCTTCCCGACCGCGGGCAAGACTCCACTCCGGCGAATGAGCGGCGCTATTCCAACGAGCATCTCGCCAGCGTCTATGAAAAGACTGAGGCGATCGCGAAATGCATGGACCGCCTCGGCTACGAGACCTTGTGGCTCGCCGAGCATCATTTCCAGCACGAAGGCTACGAGTGCCTGCCAAACATCCTGATGGTGGCGGTCCATCTGGCGCACGTCACCAAGCAGCTCAAAATCGGCTGCGGCTTTAACATCGCCCCGATGTGGCATCCATTGCGGCTTGCCGAGGATTTCGCGACCGCCGACATCCTGACCGGTGGGCGCACCGTGTTCGGTGTCGGGCGCGGCTATCACACTCGTGAAGTCGAAAGCCTCGGCGGCCCGATGCTCGACCAGAACGCCAACCGCGAAGTATTCGAGGAAGCTGTCGAGATCATTTTCAAGGCGTTCGACAACGAGTCCTTCTCGCACAAGGGCGCGCATTACACGCTGCCGCCGCGCGTTCCCTATCGCGGCTACGAGTTAAAGGAGCTGACCCTGGTGCCGCGGCCGATCCACCGCCCGGTCGAATGCTGGCAACCGATCGTCAGCGCCAGCGCGCGCGGTCTCGATTTCATGGTCAAGCACGGCATCAAGGGTGCGGTCGGCGGCGGCGCTGCGACAATGCAGGGCGGCCCGATCATCGCCTATCAAGAGGCGGCGGCGCGCGCCGGCAAGAATTTGGCACTCGGCGAAAACCTGCAGATCGGCCTACATTTCCATCTTGCTCGCACGCCCGAGCAGGCCGTCCGGGAGATCAAGCCGATCTACGAGGAGCACGTGAAGATGTTCGCGCCACTCGGCTTTGTCCCGGGGCTGACCCCGGCCCAGGTCGAGGCGGTGGCCCGGCGCGGCGGTTGGGATGCCGCCGGGGTGCCGACGGTCGAGCACTTTATGAAATTCGGGCTCGTGGTTCGCCGGCACACCGCAACAATTGGTCGAAATGCTGAAGGGTTTTGAGGAGCGCTACCCCGGCATGGAGCACATCAGCCTGTCGAGCCCGCTCGGCACACCGCAGGCGACAATGCTCGAACAGTTCCAGTGGGTCGCCGAGGAGGTCATGCCCGCCTTTCAGGCGAGCAGGGCCTAGCTCCCCTTCGCCGGCAGCGCGCCGGCGAAAATCGTCCCGTTGACGGCCACTTCGCGAATTTGCTAAGCATCCTTCCCCTTAGCAAGTTTGCGAAGTAGCGCCTGATTGGATCTCCTAGCTGTACCAGCCGCGAACGACAGCGCGGCGATAGCCGCCGATTGTGCGCGCAAGCTGTTGGAATTGCGGGCGCGCAATGGTGAAACCCAGCGTCAGTTGGCCGAGCGTCTCGGCATGACCGAGTCGATGATCTCGCGGCTTGAGCGCGGCGATCACGTGCCGAGCCTGAAGACCTTGTGCCGGATTGCCGACGCCTTTGGCCGGCGGCTCGAAATTGTTTTTCACGAGCACGAGCACAGCCATGCCGATGGGACGCGACATTCGCATCCGCACAGTCATCTCGACCCCGATCACCAGCATCAGCACCCGGGGGGAGATTCGAAATGAACGGCGCGGCGCTGTTGCTGATCGGCGCCGTTGCTGCGGTCGGGGTGCTCCATACCATTGTCCCCGATCACTGGCTGCCGATCGCGCTGATCGCCCGCGAGCGCGGCTGGTCAAAGCGCGAAACCGCGCGCGCGGCGTTGCAGGCCGGAACCGGGCACATCCTTTCGACATTGTTGATCGCATTGGCGGTCTGGGTGGCGGGTCTCGCCTTTGCCAACCGCTTTGGCCATGTGGTCGATCTCGCGTCCAGCCTGGCGTTGATCGGTTTCGGCGGCTGGATCGCAATCTCCGCCTGGGGCGAGTTGCATCACATCGACGGCGCTGAGCACCGGCACGCGCACAGCCACGGCCACTCCCATTCCCATGGCGTGGAACATGCCTGGCCCGGCATTGCAACTATGACGGCCTCCGGCCATGCCCTGGCGATCGGGGATGACCCGCTCTACGTTCCGATCCGCGGCGACACCGCGGTGCTCACCCGCCATTTGCATTTGCACCGACATAGCCGCGGGCCGGCGCATCTGCATTGGCATGACCATCCGCCGACGACCGCCCATCCGGTGCTCGCTGCTTTCGCGAGCGAGCCGCCATTACACCGCCATCGGCACAAGACCACCGCGCGAACCTCGCTGTTGCTGATCCTAGGCTCCTCGCCGATGGTCGAGGGCATCCCGGCATTCTTCGCGGCGGCGAAATTCGGCGTTGGCGTCATCTCGGCAATGGCGGCGGTTTTCGCGCTCAGCACGATCGCGACCTACGTCGTTCTGTGCGTCTACTCGACCGCCGGTCTGCAGCGTTTGCGGCTAGGCGCCCTCGAAATTTATGGCGAAGTGCTGAGCGGCGCCGTGATCGCCGGGACCGGCGTCATTTTCGGACTTTGGCCGGCGCTCTAGCGCGGGATCATGTCCCGATTGCGACCAAGTCAGGCCACGCCGAAGCGGCGGATCGCGTCTTGGCTGAAGTTGAGGCCGAGGCCGGGGGCGGTCGGCATCGCCAGCAGGCCGTTTTCCGGGACCGGGACTTCCTCCCACAGCTGGAACAGGCGGGGCATGTATTCGACGGTGAGCCCGTTCGGCGCCGCACCGACCAGATGCACATGGATCTCGGGCACGCCGTGACTGACGACCGGAAGATTGAACGCTTCGGCCATGCCGGCGATCTTGAGCCATGGCGTGATCCCGCCCGAGCGTACCTGATCGATCATCACGATGTCGACCGAGCGGGCTTCGAGCATGTGGCGGAACGGCACGATGCCATAAAGATACTCGCCGCCGGCGACCGGCGTTGCCAACGCGGCGCTGACCCGCGCCAATCCGGCGTAGTCGTCATGGGTCGTGACGTCCTCGAGCCAGAAGAGACCGACCCCGGCATCCTCGACCCGCTTGCCGATGTCGATCGCCTGTTCCGGCCGCCAGCGCTGGTTGATGTCGCACATCAAATCCATGTCGGGACCGACCGCCTCGCGGATCAGCCGGGCCTGCTCGACCTCGCGCGCCGGCGAAGTGACGCCCGGTAGGCCGAGTTGCATTTTGGTTTGGCGATGGCCCTTTTCGCGCAGCCGCTGGGCGGCGGTCAGCGCCTCGTCGAGCTTGAGGCCGCGCCGCAAGGCGCCGCTCGCATAGGTCGCGATCTGGTCGCGGCCGCCGCCGAGCAATTTCCACAACGGCAAACCGAGGGCTTTGCCCTTGATGTCCCACAGCGCGACGTCGATCGCCGAGAGCGCCATCGTGAAGATGCCGGCCGGGCCGGCGCTGACCGCCGCCGCGCGCAATTTGGCGGCGACCGCCTCGACCCGCATCGGGTCCTCGCCGACCGCCAGAGCGCCCAACTCATCGACCGCCTGACGCAAAGTGCGGGTCAGGGCGCCGCCGAAATAGGTAACGCCGAGCCCCTCAACCCCGTCATCGGTGCCAAGCCGCAGCCAAACGATCGGGTTCTTGGCGTTCGGGTTTTCCGAAAAACCGGCGAGCGGCTCGTCATTCGGCAAGGCGACGATGCCGGTCTCGACTTTGGTAATCTTCATCGATGATTGCTCCAATTACAGCTACATCAAGGTATGACTCGCACGATGCATGAAGTTCTTCTGTAAACCTTGCAAGAAGGTGCAGTCTTAGGCTGACCTCGTCGCTTGTTTCGCCTTCCCGACGAAGGTCGGGATCCACTTTTGCAATGGGTACCGGCCTTCGCCGGTATGATGGAGGAAGATGCCGTCAAGGCGCCGAGATCATCGATCGCGCGCTTCAGCGCATTGGTTATCGATCGACGATAGCACGCTAATGCCAAAAAATGAGATCGGCGGCGATCGCGACCAGTGCTGCCGCCGCGATATAGAACGGAAGCACCAGGAGCCAGGCGCGCTTGGCTTGTTCCTGGGCATGCGAAGCGATCGACTCGGCGTGCAGCAAGACGCCGTCGCGGGCGACATCCTCGACAAAGTTCTCGACCTTTTCGATGACCCGCGGCAGACGGTCCAGCATGTCAACGATTATGTCGAGACGCTCTCGCAATCGCGCCTCGGGGCCGCGATTGTCGCGCATCCAGCTCTCGATCAGCGGCTGCGACAATGCCCAGATGTTGATCTCGGGATCGAGGCGGCGACCCACCCCCTCTACCAGCACCATTGTCTTTTGCAGCAGCAGCAGCTGGGGTTGGGTCTCCATATCGAACTGCTCGGTCACCTGAAACAATTGCGCCAGCAACCGGGCGACCGAAATCTCCTGCAGCGGCCGGCCGAGGATCGGTTCGCCGACTGCGCGGCACGCCTGGGTAAAGGAATTGATCGACCGTGTCGCGGGGACGTAGCCGGCATCGAAATGAACTTGGGCGACGCGGCGGTAATCGCCGATCAGAAATCCGATCAGCATATCGGCGAGGTATTTGCGCGTGGCGACATCGAGGCGCCCCATGATCCCGAAATCGATCACGACGAGCGCCCCCGAGGCATCAACAAACATGTTCCCCGGATGCAAGTCGGCGTGGAAAAAGCCGTCGCGGAACACTTGGTTGAAAAAAGCGCACGCCGCCTTGGTCAAGATATCCTGGACGGTGTGCCCGGCGGCGATCAGCCCGGCCCTGTCGTCGATGCGCACGCCCTCGATCCGCTCCAAGGTCAGCACCCCACGCCCGGTTCGCGTCCAATCGATATCAGGCACGTGAAAACTCAGATCGCCGGCGAAATTTTCCGCAAGCTCGGAAGCAGCGGCGGCCTCCAAGCGCAGATCCATCTCAAAGGTCACCACTTCGGCCAGCGTGCGGACGATTTCGACCGGCTTTAGCCGTCGGGACGGCGGGATAGACGCGCTCGATCAAGCTGGCGAGCCACGCAAAGAGATCGAGATCGCGGGCAAAGGCGTTCGCCACTCCCGGGCGCAGCACCTTGACCGCGACGTCCTGCCCGTCCGATGTCCGGGCGAAATGGACCTGCGCGATCGACGCCGCGGCCACCGCGGTTTCATCGAATGCTTCGAACAACGCGCCGAGCGGCTGGCCAAACTCCAACTCGATCGCGGCGCGCGCCACCGAACCCGGCAGCGCCGGTAGCCGATCCTGAAGTCGCGCAAGATCGGCCGCGATTTCTTCGCCGAATAAATCGGCGCGCGTGGACAGTAGTTGGCCGAGCTTGATAAAGCCCGGTCCCAACTCGTCGAGCGCCGCGGCGAGACGCTGACCGGGGCGTGCCGGGACTCGTCCGCGTCGGCGCGCGAACAACCCGGCGAACCGGACATAGAAGCCGACAACCGGAACGCCGGTAAACAGAAACAGCGCGTCATGACGCGCTAAGGTCAGGCCGATTCGGGCGAGGCGGGCAAGGTTGCGCAGGCTGCGCAGCAGCCCGAGTTTGGCCTGCGCGGCTTCAAAGGCGCCAAGCGGAGTGGAGCGCAGCAATGCCCCCTGTCAGGTTGCGGTATCGAACCTGCTCCAGCCCGGCGCTGGACATCAATTCGGCGAGTTCGCTCTGGCGCGGAAAACCGCGGATGCTTTCGACAAGGTATCTGATAGGCATCGCGGTCGCCGGTGACGATCTGCCCCAGCAGCGGGACGATCTGAAAGCTATAGAGATCATAAAGCGGTTGCAGTAGCGGCATCACCTCCGGGGTGAATTCGAGACACAGAAACCGCCCGCCCGGCTTCAGCACCCGCCGCGCCTCGGCGAGCGCCGCCGCGAAATGGGTCACGTTGCGCAGCCCAAAGGCGATCGTATAAAGCTCGAAACTGCGGTCGGGAAAAGGCAACTGCTCGGCATCGGCGGCAAGCCATTGCAGACCAAAGAGAATGCCCTGGTCGAGCGCCCGCGCACGGCCAATCTCGAGCATTCGCTCATTGACATCGCAGACTACGGCGCCGCCCTCGGCGGCGATGCCGGGCTCCGTTATCAAGCGCGGCAACGCCCGCAAGGCGACATCGCCGGTGCCGCCGGCAACGTCGAGCAATCGCTGACCCGGGCGTGGCTTTAGCGAGGCGACCATTTCGGCTTTCCACAAGCGGTGGACGCCGCCGCTCATCAAATCGTTCATCAAGTCATAGCGCGATGCGACGCTGTCAAAGATCGCCCGGATAATCGAAGGCTTCTCGTCTTCGGGCAGCTGGCGGTAATCGCGCGTCCCGGCGCCGCTTGTTTTTTCCTCGCTCATCGCACCCGAAGATAGTCCGATCGGCTCGCAGGCGCCATGCCGTGCCGCTGGTATTCCGGTACAACCACGCGCGCGAGTGGGATATCGTCGCCCTCGCGAGCGGAGGTCCGGGGCCTCTCCTGGTGGAGGGCGCTCCCTGCCTCCGGCTTTTGCTGGAATGACGGCGGGGAGAATGCCCGAGCTGCCAGAGGTCGAGACCGTGCGGCGGGGGCTGGCATTAAAGATGACCGGCCGGCGGATCGTGCGCGCCGAGTTGCGCCGGCCTGACCTGCGGCGCCCGTTTCCACCCGAACTTGCCGAGCGGCTCGGCGGCGCCGAGATCGGGGTACTCGGCCGGCGCGGCAAGTACATCCTGATCGAGCTCGGCAGCGACGGATTGCTGCTGCTGCATCTCGGCATGTCGGGGCGGATCACCACCGGCGATGGCGGCGCGCCGGCGGCGTTGCACGATCATGTTGTGCTGACGCTCGATGACGGCACGATCGTGACCTTCAACGACCCACGCCGCTTTGGCCTGCTGGATTACGTCAGGCGCAGCGAGGCGGCGCGTCACCCGCTGTTGGCGGGGCTCGGTCCGGAGCCGCTTGGACCGGATTTCACCGGCCCCTATCTGGCGGCCAAGCTCGCCGGCAAGATGACCCCGATCAAATCGGCGTTGCTCGATCAACGGATCGTCGCCGGGCTCGGCAACATCTACGTTTGCGAGGCGCTCTATCGCGCCCGATTGTCGCCGCGGCGGCTCGCCGGCACGATTGGCCGCGGCCGCGCCGAACGGCTGGTGGCGGCGATCCGCGGCGTGCTCGAAGAAGCGATCGAAGCCGGTGGCTCATCATTGCGCGATTATGTGCAGACAAATGGCGAGCTCGGCTATTTCCAGCATCGCTGGGCGGTTTATGGCCGCGAGGGCGAGCCATGCCCAGGCTGCACTTGCAGCGAGGGTGTGCGCCGCATCGTGCAGGCCGGCCGCTCGACTTTTTTTTGCGCCAAAAGGCAGCGCTAGAGGACATCCGGCATGAGCGAACAGCGCGAGTACCAAAACATTCTGGTCGAACGCCGCGGCGCGGTCGGCATCATCACCCTAAACCGGCCGCAAGCCCTCAACGCACTGAATGCGGCCTTGATCAGCGAGCTCGCCGCCGCGATCGAGGCGCTCGAACATGACGATGCGATCGGCGCCCTGGTTTTGACCGGCAACGACAAAGCCTTTGCCGCCGGCGCCGATGTCAAAGAGATGCTCGGCAAGACCTACCCCGAAACCTATCTCGAGGATTTCATCACCCAGGGATGGGAGCGGGTGGCGCAATGCCGCAAGCCGGTCGTCGCCGCTGTCGCCGGATTTGCGCTCGGCGGCGGCTGCGAGATCGCGATGATGTGCGACATCGTGATCGCCGCCGACACCGCCCGCTTTGGCCAGCCCGAAATCAATCTCGGCACGATGCCGGGTGCGGGCGGCACCCAGCGCCTGACGCGCTTTATCGGCAAGGCCAAGGCGATGGATCTATGCCTGACCGGGCGGATGATGGACGCCGCCGAGGCCGAGCGCGCCGGGCTCGTCAGCCGCATCGTGCCCGCCGCCGATCTGTTGGCCGAAGCCGTCAAGATTGCCGAGCGGATTTGTGAAATGTCGCGGCCGATCGCGATGATGGTCAAGGAATTGATCAACCGCGCCTATGAAACAACCTTGGCCGAGGGCGTGCGGTTCGAGCGCCGGGTCTTTCACGCGACCTTCGCGACCGAAGACCGCAAAGAAGGGATGGCCGCCTTTATCGAAAAGCGCAAACCCGCCTTCCGCAACCGCTGACCCGGTCCGGGCAGATTACGGGCCCAAGCCTCGGGCGATGCCGCTGCCCGAAGTAAACTCCGACCCGAAGCAGTGATTTCTGTGGACCAGGGTCCCGACGCCAACTGGTTCGCATGCTCAGGCCCCGACAACGACATGGAAGGGCGCCCGGCGAATTTCCCGTTCGACGCGAATTAATCGCGAATTTCGCCGTTTTCGCCTCCAATCCGGTGCAAAGTTTCATTGCGTATCAGTCGGTTGACCCCCGATTTCCCGTGTCTCCCAAAACGGGAATTTATGCGACGCCAATCGGGAATTCATGTCGCCGAACCGGGAATTAAATCGCTCGCGCGGTAAACCGCCGGCATGCCCGATCGCCCGTCCGACCGCCGCCACTCGCCCAGCAGCAAATGTAATGCAGCAGCATTCTTCGCTCCGTCAAAACCCGCCGCTGCGCTCCGTCAAAAACCCGCCGAGAGACCTATACCGCTACAACTCGCCTTTTGTGAGGCGAGCACGATGCGCAACGATACCCTTCGAAACGCCTTGAGGCGGCCGTGAACCCCTTTTCCGCTTCCGGCCTTTAAGGGCACAGGGTTATGACTGCCGGGCAAAGCGTCTCGAATCCTCCGCGGCGTAAGCCGCCACGGCGTTGTCGGCGATGCGTGCCGCTTGCAGCCGGTCGATCAGCTCAGCCACCCGGCTCGCAGGAATCGCGCAGGTCACCTCGTTGTTCGACATCCCGGTGCGCACCCGGCTCAGCATGCAGCCGACGCTGACGGCGATCTCGCCGCGCTCCTTGGCGATCGGGATGATGTGGCATTGAGGCTTGCCTTCGAAGCGCAGTTCCGGCCAGGCGTCGTGCAGCAGCATCTGCTGCTTGCCGTTGAGCCGCAGCAGGATTACCGCGGGCTCGATCGCGAGGTCGCGCAAAGGCCCGTAAACGATGCTCGCCGGCTTGTCGCGCACGACCGCAATCTTCGCCACCGCGTCAGGCGTCACCCAGCCGCTTTCGCACAGCGCGGCAACATCGGCATTGCCGGCGATCTGCGCCATCGTCTTGAAACCGTGCGTCAGGCTGCCGACGCTGCAATTGCCGTGGTCTTCTGCCACGGTCGCGAAAACGGCCTCGGTCGCCTCAATCCAGAAGACGCAACTCGCGGCGACGGCGCCAGTGCGGCCGTCGGGCGTTGGCGGCGGCAGGGCTCGTTCGATACGGCGGATCCCGCTCGGAATCTCGCTCAGAAACGCGATTCCGATCGGCGGCACCCCGAGGCCCAGCAGATCCAGCAGATCTTCGTGGCAGCTCTTGAAGCGGCTTTCCGGCATTTGGCGTCTCCTATTCGATGGTCGCTTCGTGCGCCCCGCCGCTCAGTTCCAGCGCAGCAAGTGTCTTTCGAGCCGCCCCGCGATGCCGAAGATCAGCAGCACCACGGCGAGGATTAACAGGATCAGCGCGAACATCAGCGCCGAATTGTACGTGCTCTGCGCGAACGACAAGAGATAGCCGAGGCCGCGGCTGGCGGCGACAAACTCGCCGACCACCGCGCCCGTGAAGGCGAACCCCACCGCGACTTTCAGGCAGCCGAGCACCGAGGAGGCGACCGAGGGCAGGTAGACGTGACGCACCAAGGCCCAGCGGTCTCCCCCGAGGGTAACGACGCGCTCGATCAGCCGGCGGTCGACCTGCCGGATCCCGGTGAACACGGTGAAGAACACCAGCACCGCCACCAGGATGAACGACAGCGCCACTTTCGAGGCGATGCCGACGCCGAGCCAGATCACGAAGAGCGGCGCCAGGATTACCCGCGGCACCGCGTTGAGCACCATCATCACCGGCTCGAGCAATTCGGCGACGAGCCGCAGCAATGCCGCGGCTACGCCGAGCACGATGCCCACGGCGATGCCGATCGCGAGGCCGCCGAGCGCGGCGGTGAAGGTGGCTTCGAGATGCGGCCAGATGCGGCCGTCGACAAAAAGCTCGGCGAGTACGGCGCCGACCCGGCTTGGCATCGGCGCGTAGATCGGGTTCAGCATGCCGGCCTGTCCGGCTAACTCCCATAGCGCCAGCAGCACGGCGAAGGCAACCAGCCGCCGCAGCCAGGCATAGGGCGCATTAAGCGGCACAGAGCGCCTCCGCCCGGTAATCGACCTCGCGCGACAGATCAGCCCATAGCTGTTCATAGAGCGGCGCGAAGGCGGGATGCGTGCGCGAATGGACGGGATCGCGCGGTCGCGGGATCGGCACCGGGTAATGCTCCGTAATCCGGGCGCGCGGACCGCGCGACAGCAGGTAGACCTCGTCGGAGAGGCACAGCGCCTCTTCGAGATCGTGGGTGACCAGGAGCACGCTGATCCGCTCGCGCTCGACCAGCGCCACCACATCTCCCACGATGCGGGCGCGCACGATCGCGTCCAACGAGGCAAAGGGCTCGTCCATCAGAATCAGCCGCGGCCGCATCGCCAGCACCTGCGCCAGCGCTACCCGCTTGCGCTGGCCGCCGCTGAGATGCCGCGGAAACCGGTCGCCGAAGCCTGCGAGCCCGAGCCGGTCGAGCCAGGCTTCCGCCTCGGCCAGCGCGCGGCTCCGTTTCAGGCCGGCGAAGACGAGACCAAGGGCGACGTTTTCGCGCGCCGTCTTCCACGGCAGCAGCGCGTCGTCCTGAAACAGAATGCCGATCTGCCCTGGCGGCAATCCCGTTTCCACCGTCCCGGAAAGCGGCTGCTGCAGCCCGATAACGGCGCGCAGCAGGCTCGACTTGCCCGATCCCGATGGCCCGACCAGGCTGACGAAACGACCTTCCTCGACCGCCAGATCCACCCCTTCGAGGACCGGCTCCTTGCCATAGGCAATCGTCAGAGCTTGGACGCGCAGTGTCAGCCCCCGGCGATCGTCGTATCGAACAGACCGGCGATGTTGGCGCCCGGCTTGACCAGGCCGCCAATCTCCAGCGCGTGCGCGACCCGCATGGCGGCGTCGATGTCGATAGTGACCGTCTCGGGATAGAGGTCGTTGCGGTGCTGTTCGAGAATCGCGCCGAGCTCCTTCAGGTCGAGCCCGGTCGTCATCTCCTTCGGCAGGGCCGCGACCAATTGCTCGCCGCTCATCCCGCGCAGCGCCCTCAGCGCATCGGCGAGCGCCTGGGTCAGCGCCACCATCTCCGGCCGACGCTTCTCGACCGCATCGGCCCGCACCGCCACGCCCATAAACTCAAACGAGCCGCCGAGATGGTGCGCGGCGTCCTCCAGATCCATCGCGTTGACCAGCACCCGCGCGTGATCGCGCTTCAGCAGCGTCAGCGCCGGCTCCTGCACGACGCCAGCGTCGATCTGCCCCTGGCGCAACGCTTCCAAGAGATTGACCCCCATCGTCGCGAACTGGACCTTCGAGGCGTCGGCGCCAGCTTCTTTGAGCAGGTAAAGGGTCAGCGCGTGATCAGCATTGCCGAGCGCCGACACGCCGACCGTCTTACCTTCGAGATCTTTGATCGAGCGGATCTTGTCGGCAGTATTGGGCGCGGTGACGACCGCGAACAGCGGCAGGCGTCCGGTCACGGCGAAGCGGCGGATCGGCGCGCCGACATTGGCGTAGGCCTGGATCGCCACGTCGAGCGCGGTGGCGGCGTAATCGACCGCACCACCGACCAGCGCCTGCATCGCCGCATTGCCGCCGCGGGTGTAGACCAGCTCGACATCGAGACCGTGGTTTTTGAAGATGCCGCTCGAGCGTGCGACCTCGTACGGCACACCGCAAAGCAACTGGCTGCAATAGGCGAGCTTGACCTGTTTCTGCTGCGCGTTGGCATGGTCGGGCCGCACCGCCGGGATGATGCTCGCGACGAACGCGGCGCCTTTGAACAGCGAGCGGCGGGACACCTTAATGCCGGGCATCCGGGCCGTATTTTCGTCACAGCAGCTCATCGGTGCCTCTAGACATGGCAGCGAGTTGGGCAGAGTGGGGCCGTTTCGTGCTTACGTCCAATGCAAAATTGAGCCTATACTTAATGCAAAATTAGCATAAGCACGGGGCCATGGATCTGCGCCGCCTGCAAACATTCGTCACCGTTGCCGAGGTCGGCACAGTGTCAAAAGCGGCATCGCGTCTGCGCGTCAGCCAGTCCGCGCTGTCGCGGCGCATCGGCGAACTCGAAGCGGAGTTCGACCTCAAGCTGTTCGATCGGATCGGTCGGCGCCTGGTGCTGACTGCGGTGGGTGAGCAGTTTCTCGGCGAATGCCGTGGTGTCCTCGGCCAGCTCGATGCACTCAGCGAACGGGTCGAGTTGTTACGGCGCGGCGACGGCGGCGTCCTGAAGCTCGCCGCGCCGCCGCACACGATCGAAAGCGTCCTTTCGACATTCCTGCCCCAATACGCGCTGCGCTATCCCAATGTGCAAATAAAGCTCACGGAAGCCCTCGGTCGCGAGCAGACCGAATTGCTGGAACGCGGCGAGGTCCATATCGGGATTCGGCACGATCAAGGCGATCCGCGCTTCGACAGCCTCGTGTTGCCGCCGGACGAAGTCTTGGCCGCCTGCGCCCCATCTCACGAGCTTGCCAAAGGCGGCGCCATCGATATCGTCCGCCTCGCCGGCTATCCGCTGCTGCTGCCGGACACGGGCTATTCGATCCGGCGCTTCTTCAACGCCGCCTGCCGGCTCGCGCATGTCGATCCCAATATTCTGCTGGAGAGCCGCGCGCCGCACACCTTGCTGGCGCTGGCCGAGGCCGGGCAGGGTGTCGCGGTCATCCCGTCGTTGCTGCGGACCGATCGTCACCGGCTCTGCATCCTGCGGGTGACGCACCGGCGTCAGCCGCTGCGCGAGCGGTTTGCCATCCAGTGGGACAAGCGCCGCCCGATGCCGCCCTATGCTCAGAGCTTTTGCGCGGCACTTGCCGCGCATATGCGCGAGGTACTGCCGATAACGCGGCCATCGAAAACAATAGAACCTCGCACGCAAGATCACCTTAGCGCTGAAGCGGAATGATCAAAGCGCACATCTTGAGCCATTTTGCGTCGCCTACTGCCGATATCTCGATGAGAAGCGAATGGCCAGCTGGTCCCGACGGCGTCCGGCCCTTGCAGAACGCTCGGATTGCTGACTATCATGCGCCGTCGCCGTATTGGTTGTTCATTCGGGGAATATTTGATCAGCCGGGGCGAACCGCAGCCGATGACGGCAAGAAACTGCGATTCCAGATGAATGTGTTCTGGCTGAAGCCGTAAGAGTCGCCCTTAAGGAGGACCAAGACGTGACATCTGCATCCGCCTCTAGATCGTTGACGATTATTAAATCATCCATGATCATTTTTGGCCTCGTGTTTGGCTTGTCCATCTCGACCCAGGCAGAGACTGCCAAGGTCATGCATGAGGCAGCTTCCGATGGCTCGTTCATGCTCGCCCAAACCAACGGGATGGAGAACCGCGGGGAGCGCCGGGACACCCGGCAGAACTGCCGTGGGGCGAATGGGGCTGTCGGCGCGGACAAGCGCAACTGCAAACAGCAAGGACGCCAGTAGAGGGCTGATAATGCGCGGCACTGCCGCGCATAGCCCATCAACGTCATCACGGTGCGGGCTTTGCCGCCCGCTCAGTGCCACGGTAAGCCGATAACCGGCTACAACGGCCCAAAGCCGATCGAGCCAGCGCGTTGACCAACCCCCGGTTTCGGCGCAGGGCGTCATCCGACGAGCAGCAGCGCAGGGGCGGCACGCTTCGCTTTGCGCAGATCGGGCGGCCGGCTAGGGCCGGCGCGGTTTGCGGACCGGTGTCGAACGCGTCGCGGACATTGGTGAAGACGGGGCGCAGCGGACGGCGGGTTGTGCCGGTTTCGTATTCTCCACGTTCGGCGGCGAGCTTTTTGGCAAGGCGCAGGCGCGGGCTCTGCGAGGCATGGCCCGAGATGCCGTGCTTATGGCTGCCCATCCCGCCGCGGCCCTGCTGCAACTTCGCCGCTCCCGCCTAGATTGCCGTCACCGCCATTTGTCGCCCCAGACGACGTAGCGGTTGCGCCGTCGCGGTTCGAGTCCCTCCTCGATCATGCGTTGCACTTGCGCCTCGACGAGGTCGGTCAGCGGGTCGCTCGCCACCCAGGCGAGGCCGTGCGCGCGCAACAGGCTTTCGATCTCTTCGCGCGGGCGGCCGCCGAGAAACGGCAGCCGATCGCCGATTGCGGCATATTCTGAGCTGGTGCGGGCGTTCTCCTGGCATCCCGGCTGAGCACCGGCGACGCGGTCGCTGCCGTCAAGCACCGCGCCGTCGACAACGACGAGCCGCCCGCCCGGGCGGAGAATGCGAATCCATTCGTCGATGGCCGCTTCGGGGTGCGGCAAGGTCCACAACACGTGCCGGCTGATCACCAGATCGAAACTCCCGGGTGCGAATGGGAGCTGCTCGGCGTCCGCCTGCTCGAAGCGCACCGCAAGACCGCGCTCGGCAGCCTTCTTCTCAGCTCGTGCAATCATCGACGGTGCGAAATCGATACCGGTGACGCGATGCCCGCGGGCGGCAAGTTCGAGGCTCAAAAACCCGGTGCCGCAACCGGCGTCG
The DNA here is from genome assembly GCA_963735445.1 of uncultured Alphaproteobacteria bacterium. Taxonomy (GTDB): domain Bacteria; phylum Pseudomonadota; class Alphaproteobacteria; order ATCC43930; family CGMCC-115725; genus AP-15. Next base: position 122,209 of record CAVTLC010000010.1, on the reverse strand, counting down.
AGCGCGTCGAGAGTTCGCCCCGGCGGCAGTGTGAGACCGAAGATCCGATCCCATGCCGCATGTTCGGCGGGGGTGCGGATGCTGTGCCCGAAATCCTCGTCGAAATGCGCCGCGCGCCGGTCCCAATGAGCCGCGACCTGTTGTTTGACCGGATCCGAATGCAGTGACGACATGGCGGGTGTCCCTATATCGAGCAATCAGGTCAGTCCGGTGACCGCGGCCAATGCTTCAACCTGCTCGCGATAGCGCGAGACCGGATTGAGGAGAAGATGATTGGCGCCCATCGCGACCAGCTCTTCGAGCCGCTCGCGGACCTGTTCCGGGGTACCGTGGATGCCCGACGCGTCGGTCCCCTCGGGATTGTGGTAGACCTCGGTGAACCAGCGGTGCAGTTCGGCGCGGGCGACTTCCGGACGTTCGTCGACCGCCATGAACAGCCGCTTCGAGACCGGGAAGGTCGCCGGATCGCGCCCCGCCTTTTCCAATGCCGCGCGCAGGATTGGGACCGATTGTTGGAACGCGGCGATGCTCGACCCGCCCGAGCCCATCCAGCCATCGGCGAGCGATCCGGAGCGGCGCACCGCATTCGGGTGACCGACGCCAAACCAAATCGGCAGAGGGTGTTGCACCGGCTTGGGCATCATCGTACCGCCTTCGAGGTGGTAGATTTCGCCGCGATAGTCGACGCGCGGTTCGTTCCACAGGGCTCGGATCAGCTCCACGCCTTCGCGGAACCGCCGTACCCGGCGCTCGCGCGGGATTTCGAACTGGGCGTAGTGGTGTTCGCGGCCGAGGCCGAGCCCGAGGATCGCGCGCCCGCCGCTCAGATGATCGAGGCAGGCCCATTGGTGCGCGACATGCGCCGGGTGGTGCGCCGGCAACACGACGACCGACACGCCAAGACGGATCCGCCGCGTTGCAGCGGCCGCATAGGTCAGCACCGCGATCGGATCGAAACAGAAAACGTGATCAAGCGTGTTTTCGGTCACCCACAGATCGCGAAATCCCAGCTCTTCGGCGCGTTGCGCCACGTTTCGCACGATCTCGGGACTGATCGACTCGGGCGAGCGGTGAGGCAGCGAGACGCCCAGAGCGATCTTGTCTTTCAAGGCCATGCTCGCCGCCTTTCTTGAAGTTATAGAATTGAGAAGATCAAACTTTTTCGATCAACTCCATTTGCGCACCGTCGGGCGCCTCGATAAAGCACACGCGGCGGCCGTTATTGGGCGCCATTTCTTCGAGGATCTTGACGCCGTTCTGGCGCATGCGGGCCAATGTCCCCTCGTAGTCCTCGGTATCGACCGCGATGTGTTCGATGCCGTAATGCTGTTCGTGGTTCTGGCTGGCGATCAGCCCGGTGATGTTGAGCTGCAATCCATGCAGATCGAGACGGAAACCGCGGCCGGGAATTTCGGCCTTCATGGTGGCACCGAAATTGTCGACATAAAACTGTGCGGTTTGCTTGGGATCACGCGTTTTCAGATGCACATGTTGGATCGACGCCATAATCGGACTCCTGTCGGTTGTCGCGTTCGCCGCGGATTGTTGGTCGGCCGATGTTGCGGCAAGGCAGGATATCGCGATCGTTGATTGACAGCGAGAATTTGTTAAGACCGCGAGAATCACAAATCGGCAAAGCGAAGAGAGTAAATTACGGGTGGAGATCTGCTGACCGGCGGTGATGTTCCGGGCACCTGCCCCATGGCTGCAAAAAGGCCAACAGACTTGCAGGGCAGTCTGAATTCGGCTGTTCTTGATTGACGCGTCGGTGGACCGCAGATAGAAAGCGGGCTTTGGTAAAGTGGCAACGTAAGCATGGCTAATCACAAATCGGCGGAGAAACGGATCCGTCAAACCGAGAAGCGCACCGCGACCAACCGCTCGCGAATGAGCCGAGTGCGGACTTTTGTCAAAAAAGTCGAGACCGCGATCGCCAGCGGCGATAAGACCGCGGCACAGTCAGCGCTGCAACTTGCCCAGCCCGAATTGCACCGCGCGATTACCAAAGGCGTGATGCACAAAAACACGGCTTCCCGCAAGCTGTCGCGGCTGGCGGTACGGATCAACACCCTCTGACGGAGATCGATCTCTTAGCATAGGGTAGTGCCGAGGCCGCTCCTCCCAAGTGACGCCGATATTCTACGGCGCGTCTTTGCTAAATTAACCGTGTCAATTCCGTGTCCTAAAAAACTTTTAGCGTTCTCCTTTCGGACGCGTTGCCAGCCTTTCGCCATCCAAGCTAGTATTCACGTATAGCGCCGACGGGGAAACACGCTGGCGCCCTGTAAATAGGTGTCAGGGCGAACAAGGTATTGTTTTCCCTAGATCGGTCGCAATAATAATCGGTGCAGGGGGATTTTATCTACCTCAAATGCGATTCCGCAACCCGACCAATATTTACCATATACGGGAGTTAATTTGCCGGTAATTTACCGGGTGGCGCTGCTGTTCTGATCGGGGGGGTGTGGTGGTGGCAGAAACAGCTCTAGAGAAGCGTAATGAAACTGGCGCAAAGACTCCGCAATTCGAGTGGGACAGAGTGCTGGAGCAGCTCAGAGAAGAGATTGGCGATATCGCCTATCGCAGCTGGCTCGCGCCGGTCAACGTCCAGCGGATCGAGGGTGGAGAAGCGGTGATTGCTGCACCGGCTCGGCTCTACCGCGATTGGGTGGCTTCGCATTACGCAGACCGGATCCTCGCATTGTGGCGGGCGGAAAATCGCCAGGTAAAACGGGTATCGGTCGTGGTCGCCCCGCCGATTTGCGAACCGCCGGCTTTTCGATGCGCGATAGACGAGGATGCCGAGGAATCGGCCCAGGGTACGCTCACAGCTATTGCCGGCCCGGTCGCCGCAATCGAGGTGGGAGGCGAGCGCCCGCGGCCGGCCGGTCTCGATCCGCGCTTCACGTTTGAGAACTTTGTTGTCGGCAAGCCAAACGAACTCGCGCACGCGGCCGCGCGGCGCGTCGCCGAAGCATGCTCCGGCCCGGTGCGGATGGTGCCGTTCAACCCTCTATATCTATACGGCGGGGTGGGGCTCGGTAAGACCCATCTGATGCATGCGATCGCGTGGCACATTCATAACAGTGGTTGCGCGCGTAAGGTAATCTACCTGTCCGCAGAAAAATTTATGCATCAGTTTATTCGAGCCTTGCGCTTCAAATCGATCATGGATTTTAAAGATGAGTTTCGTTCGGTTGATCTACTTATGATCGACGATGTGCAATTTATCAGTGGAAAAGAATCTACCCAGGAGGAATTCTTTCACACCTTCAACGCCCTGGTGGACCAGAACCGGCAAATTGTGATTTCCGCCGACAAATCGCCGTCGGACCTTGAAGGGCTGGAGGAGCGAATGCGGTCGCGGCTCGGTTGGGGGTTGGTCGCCGACCTGCATCCGACGACCTACGAATTGCGCCTCGGCATCTTACAGTCGAAGGCAGAGCAGGCGAACATGCCAATCCCCCGCAAAGTATTGGAGCTGCTCGCCCATCGCATTACGTCCAATGTTCGCGAGCTTGAGGGCGCCCTCAACCGAATAGTTGCAAACATGCAGCTTGTCGGGCGCGAGATTTCGCTCGAAAGCGCGCAAGAGGAACTGCACGATCTGTTTCGCTTGCGAGAGCGGCGAGTGATGATCGACGAAATCCAACGGCGTGTCGCTGAACACTTTAATGTTCGGCTCGCCGAAATGACCTCGGCCCGGCGGGCGCGCGCCTTCGCTCGGCCGCGTCAGGTTGCGATGTATCTGTCAAAGCAGCTGACGAGCCGCTCTCTACCCGAGATAGGGCGCAAATTCGGCGGCCGCGATCATACCACGGTCATGCATGCGGTCCGGCAAATCGAAGAGTTAAAGGATACCGACCCGGTTCTCGCGGAAGATATCGAACTGCTGCGCCGAATGCTGCAGGGCTGACCCATCATCGATCGAGCCGAGCCAAAAGGGCGCGGCGCCAAAGCACCATAGCGAGCATAGGCATTCGTATTTTGTGATAGAATGCCTGCCCGTCCGCCGAGCGCGTAGGCGCAGCGCGATGGGACGCCGGTTGCAGCCGGCGTTTATCCGCTTCGCCAAATAGCGTGCATGCAACATGAAGCTCACTATCGAACGGGTCGCTCTTCTCAAAGCTCTGGGACATGTTCAAAGCGTCGTTGAACGCCGCAACACGATCCCGATTCTGTCTAATGTGCTGTTGCGCGCCGATAATGACGGACCGGGCGGTACGCTGGCGCTCAGCGCCACCGACATGGATCTCGAAATCATCGAGCAGGTGACGGCTCGGGTCGAGCGCACGGGACGCACAACCGCCCCGGCACACACCCTCTACGACATTGTCCGCAAACTGCCGGATGGCGCCCAGATTGAACTCGACGCCAGCGGTGAACGAAATTCGATGGTGTTGCGCTGCGGCCGCTCGACGTTCACCCTCGCCTGCCTGCCACCCGAAGATTACCCGATCATGGCGGGCGGTGAGCTGCCGCATAATTTCACGCTTACCGCGGCCGAGTTGAAGAGCCTTATCGACCGCACTCGCTTTGCGATCTCGACCGAAGAGACCCGTTACTATCTCAACGGCATTTATCTGCACGCCACCAAGAATGACGAGGTCCCGGTCATCCGCGCGGTGGCGACTGACGGTCACCGTCTCGCACGGGTCGAGATGGTGCTGCCGGAGGGTGCGGCGGGAATACCGGGCATCATCGTACCGCGTAAGACGGTGCTCGAAATACGCAAGCTTATCGACGAGACCGATCAAGAGATTCAGCTCTCGTTGAGCGACACGAAAATTCGCTTTGTTACGGGTGAAGCCACCCTGACCTCAAAGCTGATCGACGGCACCTTCCCCGATTACGACCGGGTAATCCCGACCGCCAACGACAAGATCCTCGAAGTCAAATGCAAGGATTTTTCCGAAGCGGTCGATCGCGTGTCGACGATCTCCACCGAGAAGAGCCGAGCGGTAAAACTCGCGATCGCTCCGGGCGCCAATGGCGGCAGTCTGTCCGTATCGGCGACCAGCCCAGAAAACGGGACCGCGATCGAGGAGCTCGAGGTGCGTTATCTCAGCGAGCCGCTCGAAATCGGGTTCAACTCCCGCTATCTGCTTGACATCGCTGGTCAAATCGAAGGCGAAGGCGCTCAGTTTGTGATGTCCGACTCAGCTTCGCCGACGATCGTGCGCGACCGCGCCGACCCCAGTGCGCTTTATGTGCTGATGCCGATGCGGGTTTGAGCAGCCCAGCCCCGCGCAAGTGGATAAAAGGGGATAGCAACACCATATAACTCTGATGCTTACTGAGGCGCAGGAGGCCCGCTGGAGCGCCGGTGCCGCGGCGGCTGCGATCTCCGAGCGTTGGACTGGAGTGGCCCGTCTGGCGCTAACCAATTTCCGAAATTATCGCGAGGCAAAGCTGGCGCTTGACGCCCGCCTCGTCGTGCTGATCGGACCCAATGGCGCGGGAAAGACCAACCTGCTCGAAGCCCTTTCATTCCTTGCCCCCGGACGCGGTTTGCGCGGCGCTAAACTGAGCGAGGTCGACCGCCATTCCGCTAGTTCGCACGATGAGGCCGCGTGAAGCACCCGGCTGGGCGGTCGCGGCGGCGATCGCCACTCGCGCCGGCACGGTGCGGATCGGCACCGGACGCGACCCCGCGGAAGGTGAACGGCGGATCGTCCGCGTCGACGGCGAACCGGCCCGCAGTCAGGCGGCGCTTGGTGAGCAACTCGGAGTCGTGTGGCTTACACCCCAGATGGACCGCTTGTTTGTCGAGGGGGCGGGCGGGCGGCGGCGATTTCTCGATCGGCTGGTGCTGGCGCTCGACCCCGCGCACGCTACGCGGGTCAGTAGCTATGAACAGGCGATGCGCGAGCGTGCTCGCCTGTTGCGCGATGGCCCGGCGGATCCAGGCTGGCTCGCTGCGGTTGAAGAAGTCATGGCGGCGCAGGCGGTGGCGATCGCCGCCGCACGTCGCGACACGGTGCACCGCCTCGATGCCGTTTGCCGGGATGCCGAAGGGTCGTTCCCGCGCGCTCGCATTGCGCTGCTCGGCACGATCGAGGACTGGCTCGGCGAGATGCCCGCGCTTGACGCCGAGGCAAAATTCGCGGCGGCGCTGGCGGATGCAAGGCGCAGTGACGCTCTCAGACCGGCGATAACCGGGATCGGGCCGCACCGCTCCGACCTGCATGTCAGTCTGCTGCCAAATGGCATCGCCGCTGAATTCGCGTCGACCGGCGAGCAAAAAGCTCTGCTGATCTCGATCGTGCTCGCGCATGCAAAGCTGCAACGCGCTTTGCGCGGCGAGCCGCCGCTGTTGCTGCTCGACGAAGTTGCGGCCCACCTAGATGCAGGTCGGCGCGCCGCCCTGTTCGAGGCTTTGGGCCGGCTCGAATGCCAAACCTGGCTAACCGGAACCGACGAAGCGGTGTTCACAGCCCTGCGTCACCAAGCACAGTTCCTGTCGGTTCACGACGGCGTCGTAGACAGCAGTTTTAATTGACGAACACTAGAACCTGAGAGATATGCAAAATATTCCTTCTTCTGAACCGCAATCCTCGACTGGCGGAAACGCTGGTCGCGTCATGCCCGATACTGTTTCCCCCGCCAACGGCGCGGCTGTTGTTCCCGGCGTACTGCGCGACTCAACGACCACTGATGGTGAGGACGCGAGCTACAACGAGCAGTCGATCGAGGTGCTGCGTGGCCTTGAAGCCGTGCGTAAGCGGCCCGGGATGTATATCGGCGATACCGATGACGGGTCGGGGTTGCACCATATGGTGTATGAGGTCGTCGACAACGCGATTGACGAGGCGCTTGCCGGGTATTGCGACACGGTCACGGTCACGCTCAACGCCGACGGCTCGGCCACCGTCACGGATAACGGCCGCGGCATCCCCGTCGGCATTCATGACGAGGAGGGGGTCTCCGCCGCCGAAGTAATCATGACCCACCTCCATGCCGGCGGTAAATTCAACCAGAACGCATACAAGGTGTCGGGCGGGCTGCACGGGGTTGGCGTTTCGGTGGTCAACGGCTTGTCGAGCCGGCTCGATCTGCGGGTTTTTCGGGGTGGCTCGGAATGGTTCATCCGGTTCCGCGACGGCGTGCCCGAGGCGCCTCTCGCCGAAATCGGGCCGGCGCCGGCTTGGTCCGAGGGATCGGGCCGCCACGGACCGGCGACCGGCACCGAGATCACGTTTTTGCCGAGCCGCGAGACGTTCACCAACACCGATTTCGATTTCACCACGCTCGAACACCGGCTGCGCGAACTCGCTTTTCTGAACAGCGGCGTCACGTTGGTCCTGAGTGACTTGCGCGGAGTCGAGCCAAAATCCGTCACGCTGCATTTCGAGGGCGGTCTCGAAGCCTTCGCCCGTTATCTCGATCGGTCAAAACAGGCCCTGCATTCGCCGCCGATCGCGATCCGCGGCGAGCGTGACGACATCCTCTTAGAAATCGCGATGGAGTGGACCGACAGTTATCACGAGACGATGCTGTGCTTTACCAACAACATCCCGCAGCGCGACGGCGGCACGCATCTCGCCGGTTTCCGCGCGGCATTGACGCGCACGGTCAACGCTTACGCCAATGACAGCGGCATCGCGAAAAAAGAGAAGGTGGCGTTGACCGGCGAGGATATGCGCGAAGGCCTGACCTGCGTGCTGTCGGTCAAAGTGCCCGACCCGAAATTTTCGTCGCAGACCAAGGACAAGCTGGTCTCCTCCGAGGTCCGTCCGGCGATCGAGAGCATTGTCGCCGACAAGCTCGCCCAATGGTTTGAGGAGCATCCCGCCGAGGCCCGAAAGATCGTTGCCAAGGTCGTCGAGGCCGCAGCAGCCCGCGAGGCGGCCCGTAAGGCGCGCGACTTGACCCGCCGCAAGGGGGCGCTCGATGTCGCCAATTTGCCGGGCAAACTCGCCGATTGTCAGGAGCGCGACCCGGCCAAAAGCGAGCTCTTCATTGTCGAGGGCGACAGCGCCGGCGGCTCGGCCAAGCAGGGCCGCGACCGGCGGTTTCAGGCGATCCTGCCGCTTAAGGGCAAGATCCTGAATGTCGAACGCGCCCGGTTTGACAAGATGCTCGGCTCGGCCGAGATCGGGACGTTGATCGCGGCTCTCGGGACCGGTATCGGCCCCGAGGATTTCGACGCCGAAAAGGCGCGCTATCACCGCATCATTATCATGACCGACGCCGATGTCGACGGCAGCCACATCCGCACATTGTTGCTGACCTTCTTCTTTCGGCAGATGTCGAATCTGATCGACAAGGGGTTTCTTTATATCGCTCAACCGCCGCTTTACCGGTTGCAGCGCGGCAATGCCAAAGCGGTCTATCTGAAGGACGACGCCGCACTCGAAGCCTATTGCGTCGAAGCCGCGTTGCGCGATGCGGTGTTCACCCAGTTCGACGGGGTCGAGCGCGCCGCCAATGATTTGCGCGCGCTGCTCGATGAAGCGCGCAGCCAACGCCGCTCGCTGCAGGCGCTCGCCGCCAAAGTCGGCAGTGTCGAAGTCGTCGAGCAGGCGGCGATCGCCGGGGCTTTGTCGGCCGATCTGCTGTCCGACGAAGCGCTGGCTCTGGCCGCTGCACAGCGCATTGCCGAGCGTCTCAACAGGTTGGCGCCGGAGGTCGAGCGTACCTGGCAGGGCGAGATCGTCAGCGGTTCATCGGGCATCGAGGGCCTGGTATTGGCGCGCTCGCGCCAGGGGGTCGAGGAACGGCGGCTGATCGAGGCGGCGTTGCTCCGCTCCAGCGAAGCGCGTCGGCTCGATGCCGAACGCGACGCACTACGCCAGGCCTACGACGGGATCGGGCAATTGGCGGCGCGCGACAAAACCTGGCCGATCAGCGGTCCGGTGAGCCTGGTCGAAGCGGTCATGGATCTCGGCCGTCGCGGCATCGAGGTGCAGCGCTACAAAGGGCTCGGTGAGATGAACCCCGATCAGCTCTGGGAAACCACGCTCGACCCAGAAGTTCGTGCGCTGCTGCAGGTCAGGGTCAGCCACGCCGATCTCGCCGAGGAGACCTTTTCCACCCTGATGGGCGATCTCGTCGAGCCGCGCCGTGATTTCATCCAGGCAAATGCCCTGACCGTCGCCAATCTGGACGTGTAACGCGGGCGCGGTGCCCCGATGGCCGGAGCGAGCAGCTATCGCGACGGGAACCGGCAGCAAAGGGTGATATGGGTGACGCCCGGTCGCGCGCGGCGGCACCCTGGAAAAGGTTTATTCCCGCAGCCGGGTTCGGGCTTCGCGCCTGACCGCCTCGATTAGAATTGCGACGGACCCGAAGAGAAGAAGGCCGCCACCAAAGGCCGGCTCTGCGGGGAATGCGGCGACCAGCATGGCAACGATCGCCACCAGGAGCAGGATCGCCAAGCTTAGCCTGGCATCCGCGACGAACATGCTGAATAGTTCTTTCAGGACGTCACCGATGATCGTCATTGCAGCACCTCTGCAGCGGGCCGCCGCAGCGCGGATGCGGTGGCGAGACCGACCAAAAGAAACAACAGAACAAATGCCGCCAAGGTGAGATCCTGACCCGGCCAGGGAATGCCGAGCCCCTCGCCGGTCCAGAACACGCCAAACGACGACAGCATTACGCCGACGCCGAATTTCAACGCGTTCTCGGGCACTTTCGCCAATGGCTTATGGATCGCGAGGCCGAGCGTCAGGATAGCGACGCAGGCAGCCAACGCGCCGAGGCTGGCGGGCCACAGCAGACCGCGCCCAGCGCCGACCGCGATGACGATAAACACGACCTCCAGCCCTTCGAGCAGCACCGCTTTGAACGCGGTTAGGCCGGCGAGCCAATCATCTCGGCTGCCGCCGCGGTTCCCGGCTCGCGTCAGCTGGGCGGCCTCATCTGCGAAAATCGCCGCTTCATCGTGGAGTGGGATGATGCCCGCCGCACGCAGAATGGCCTTGCGCAGCCATCCCATGCCGAACAGCAGCAACAGTACCCCGATCGCCAGCTGAAGTGGGTGAAGCGGGATGTGGCCGAGAAGCGGGCCGAGTACCGCAATCATCGCGCCCAGTACGCCGAGCGCCCCAGCCGTGCCAAGGGCCGCGGGCCGCCAGCCGCGCAAGGTTCCGACCGCCAGAACAATCGTAAAGGCCTCGACAACCTCGACCAGCGAGGCAACAAAGGCTGAGCCGATAGCAGGCGCCGCAACGCTCCAACTGACCGCATCCATGCGTGCCCCTCTCTTTTGAGTAGCGTATACGACGATATCTTGCCTATTATGGTAGCGTACACGACATAGTCAAGAGAGCAACGCCGAGATGGGAACGCCGACTTTCGCGGAAAGGATCGCCGAACGGCGCGGGCAGATGAGCCCCGCAGAGCAACGCGTCGCCCGGTTTTTTCAGGATAATCGCGAGGAGGTCTTGATCGCCTCCGCCGCCGCGCTGGCGGCAAAGGCGGACACCAGCGACGCAACGGTCGTGCGCACCGCCAAGGCGCTCGGCTTTTCGGGCCTCGAAGATCTGCGGCGCACCCTCGCGGACGAGCTGCGCAGTTCGCTCTCACCCGCCGAACGGTTGACAAAGACCCTCGGCGAAGTCGGCGACGATCTCTCCGCCGCTTTCGCGGTGACGCTCGATATCCACCTGCAGTCGCTCGAAGCTCTGCGCCGCTCGATAACACCCGAATTGTTCGAGCAAGCCATCGACGCCATCGTCACGGCGCGGCGGGTCGTTGTCTTCGGTCTCGGGCCGTCGGCCGCGATCGCCAATTATCTTGTCACTCAACTCGTTCGCTTCGGGTTGGACGCGGCCAGTCTGACCAATACCGGCCTGCTCTTTGCCGACGATCTGCAGAAGTTGCGCGAGGGCGATCTCGTCATCATGCTGGCCTATGGCCGTGTCTATGCCGAGCTCGCGGCTCTCCTCGATGAGATCGGCGGTCGAAAGCTACGATCGTTGCTGGTCACCGACACGCTCGCGGCAAATCTGCGTACATCGGGTTGATCTTGTCGTTCCCGTGCAGCGCGGTCGGGCCGAAATGCTGAGCATGCACACCGCCACCCTCGGCTTTATCGAGGCACTGCTGGTCGGCGTGGCCGCGAAGAGACCCGACGAAACCCTCGCCAGCCTTCAAACCCTGAACCAAGCCCGCCAAAAGCTGGCCGGCCAGCCGATGAACCTCCGCGCGCCCAAACCCGCGAGCTAAACCGTCGCGATGGCGTTGGCGGGGGAGCCGACCGCGCCGGGCAGGTGCAATGGCGGAGCGGTCAACAGGAACCGCGAGCGGTGGTTGGCGCGCAGCCAGTCGGCGAGTTCGGACAAATGCCAGATTTCGCCGAGATAGACGCCGAGCTTGAACAGGCAATGCGCGTGCAACGGCAGTGAGGCGCAATGGTCTTCCTCGCACGGCCGCGACGGCGAGGCTTCGACCGCGCGGTTGTCGGAGATCAGCGCCACCACGCCCGATTTGGTGATCCAGTTCAGGATCCGCTCGTCGCGGCCATCGAGCGCCGCACAGGGATATTTTTCGAGCGTTGCCGCGTCGGGGTTTTTGTTCATGCCAAGGATTACGCGGTCGTAGCCGGTACGGAAACAGACCAGGTCGCCCTGTTCGACCTCGACCTTGTCCGCCTCCATGAGCCGCATCAGCTCTTCATAGCCGACGAATTTGCCGCTCCGCCCAAAATGGGCTTCGAGATCGATCATGACACCGCGGCCCTGGATCGGGTGGGCGGCCATGTTGTCGACCGCGAGTGCCGTGGCGCCGACATGCTCGCCGGTCTCGACCGCTCCGCCGCCGCGGTAGTCCACCGGCCCCTTGATGTGCTCGCCGGCGCGATAGCCGTTGTAAAAGACGATCTCGGGCTCGCCGTCGCCATCGGCATCGAATAATTGGCCGACATGGGCGAGGCTGTCCCACTGCGTCGAATATTGCAGGGTCATCTCGACGATGTCGTCGCAGATCACATCCAACAGACGCGGGTCCTCGCGGGCGAGCGGATACGCCATGTAGGGCATGCCGTCGCGTTTATTCGCGATCAGCCGCGGTGGGTGACGGCGTGGGTTGACGACGGTGCCGCCGGGATAATCGAGCGGCAGGCTCAGGCAAAAGGTCCGGCCTTCGCGGACCTCGGCGATCCCCTTCAGCACCTGGTCGGGGGTCAGCAGGTTAAGCCGGCCCAACTGGTCGTCAGGCCCCCAATCACCCCAGGTCGAGCCCGGCGGGCGGTGCTTCCAACGCGGATTGTCAGCCATTATCAATCGACCCTGACGAGCTTTTGCAGCGCGCGCAGGCCGGGCGGGATCTGTTCGCCTTTGGCGCGGACCCGACGCCCCCAATTGGTGAACGACACCTCGCCGACATAGATGTCGCCGCGGCTGTCGACCGCGAGCCCGTGCGGCGAGATGAACTGGCCGGGCTCGAGCCCGGCATGGGCATGACCCAGCCGCGCCAGCAATTCGCCCTTCTGAGTGTAGATGCTGACCCTCGGCCCGCAATTCGGCAGGTCGATATTGACCGCCATATCGGGCCCGATCTCGCCGACAAAAAAGCGCGGCGTCTTTGTGCCGGTCTCCATATAGAGACCCGAAGGCCGGTGCATGTTGTTCCACTGGGCCTCGTATTTGCCGTTGCCGTCGAACACCTGAACCCGGTGGTTTTCGCGGTCGGCGACGTAAACCCAGCCCTCCGGATCGCAGCAGATGTTGTGGGCGATGTTGAACTGGCCGGGATCGGTGCCGGGCTCGCCCCATGACATCAGCAATTTTCCGTCGGGCGAATATTTGTGGACGCGCGAATTGCCGTAGCCGTCGGAGACATAAATGTCGCCCTGCGGCGACAAGGCGGTATGGGTGCAGCGGTGGAACGGCTCGCCGCTCATGTAAGGCGCCGGTTTGCCGGCAATGCCGAGGGTCAGCAGCACCCTGCCCTCGAGCGTGCATTTGCGCACCGTATGGTCGCCGTCATCGGTCAGGAAAACGGTTCCGTCCGGCGCCATGTGCACGCCATGCGGGCGAATGAAAACGCCTTCGCCCCAGGAGCGCAGAAAATTGCCGTTGCGGTCGAATACGATCATCGGGTGGGCGCCGCGGCTGAAGGCGTAGACATTGTCATGGGTATCGACGCCGACCGCGGCGACGTCGGCATCCCATTTCCAGCCCTCCGGCAGTTTTGCCCAATCCTCGGCGACCCGATACCGGTAGCCGTCCGTTCCCAGAATGACCGACATGGCGTTCCTCTCGTTTGCGGCGTCGGCCCGCACAGAGGCCCATCCCCGCGCGCCGATTTGTGCCGATTATAGGGCCCAACTCGACGCGGTTCGAGCGGGATCGCGGTGACGCAGTGAGCCCGCGGCGGGCTGAGAGGCTCGCCTCCGACAATTTTCAATCGGACGATCATTTTTATCTGGTACATACCGAGAACACTTGCTATAAATACCCGCAATTAGGGTAAACAATCGATAAGCGCCCCTTACAGGGGTGGACCTTATGGCTCGTTGCGAAAGGAGATCAGCATGATCGGCGTCTCGCGTGTCGTGCCGGTATTGACCGCGCTCCTGGTTGCCGCACTGGTTGCGGTCCCGGCAAGGGCCGACTCCGGCGGTGGGGGGCCGGGCGCTTCCGCCTGTGCAGCGAATGCCTGGATCGATGTGCGGTGCTACGGGGCGACCGGAGACGGCGTCACCGACGACACCAACGCGATCCAGAACGCGATTGCCGATGCCCTTGGAAAAAATGAGCCGCTATTTTTGTCCGCAGGCACGTTTAAACTCACCAGCGCTTTGGTGATCGACTATGCGACGCACGCCGATACCGGTTTCCGGATCATCTCGATGGGCGCGATTTTTGACGGCAAATCGATAGCTTCGGGGCCGGTGCTTGAAATTGTGTGCTCGGGGGGCACGCCACAGTCTTCCAAAGGCTGCTTTTACTTTAACGAGCAGGGCACGCTGTTTGTCTACGCGAACGCCAACAATTATGCCGTGCTTATCGGACAGCCCGATTTCTCTGATGCGCACAACTCGATCAAAATCGATCATCTGATCGTCAACAACGCCAATCCCGGCCCGCAAGCCGGCGGGCTGCAGCTCAACTATGTTCTGAACGCGCATATTTTCGCCGTCGCCAATTCAGCCGGCGGGCGCGGCCGGGATAGCGCTCGAACAGACGCAGATCTCGCATATCGGCGGGGCGGGATCGGCAAGCGGTAACGGCGGGGCCGGTTTGTTGATCGAAAATGGCTACACTTTCGCCAACACGATCGATGCGATGGACCTCGAGGTGGCGCCGACCTGCCTTGTGATCTCGTCGCAAAACGCCGCCCACAACACGTTCATTTCGCCGTACATGGCCTGTCCGACAGCGATCAATGCGGTCTCTGGCGACACCACCAAGCTCGTCAACCCGCTATTTGCCGGCAACGTCCAGACGCAATTCGCCGCTGCGGTCGGGGTGACAACGAGCCCGTAACTCGGCTGGAGTGAGGCGCGGGCGACGCTGCGTAAAGCTTTACAACCTCGCCGCCCTCGCCCATATCGAAATCGCCAGACGGTCGGGCGGCCGCTCTCGGCTTCGCGCCGGGAGAGGAAAGTCCGGGCTCCACGGAGATACGGTGCCGGGTAACGCCCGGCGGGGGCGACCCCAGGGACAGTGCCACAGAAAACATACCGCCAAGCCCGTTCCGGTCTGTCCGGACGGGCGGCAAGGGTGAAATGGTGCGGTAAGAGCGCACCGCGTCGCCGGCAACGGTGGCGGCACGGAAAACCCCACCGGGAGCAAGACCAAGTAGGGGCGGCAGGCGTCACGGCTGTGGACTCGTTCTACAAATGTGACGCCGGGCGCATCTCCGCGCCGCTGCCCGGGTCGGTCGCAGGAGGCGTTCGGCAACGGGCGTCCCAGAGGAATGGCCGTCACCGCGGGGGAGCGCTTTCGGCGTTCCTCGGCGGGACAGAACCCGGCTTACACGCCGTCTGGCTTTCTCCCTCCCATCAAATAAGGCGCCGCCGATCTCCGCCGGCTCTGCCCTCCGGTAGTTCCACACTCGGGTGGCTCTGGCCGTCCGGGCTCATTCCGGGGACGTCGCATTGCCCCGCGCAGTGGATGCTTTGGCGGATCAATACGGGATAACGGCGGATTCCGGGGGAGAACTCTGTGAATCGCACTCTTCACGATTGCCACCGGGCCCGAGGCGAGTAGGGTCCGCCGTGTGGTCGAGATGCTGGTTGCCGCGGTTGTGATGGCCACGGCTTAAATCTGGGGGCTCCGGCCTTGGGCCACACTTGGGGGACGAGACGGGCGATCCGGGGGGATCGCCCGTTTCATTTTGCGAGAAATGTGGCGAGACCGCGGAATTGACAGACTAGCTTCCGCCAATTCGATTGCAGGAGGAGGCACGAGCGAAGTCGTCAGACTTTGGAGAGTGGCGCGACCCGCGCTCTTGGTCGACCTTGAAGACCGGACGCCTTTCCCAGGTACGCGGCGCTTCGGTTGTTTCGCCCCCGCGGCGCTCAAGCGACAATTCGGGCTAGTTTGTGCCGCCCGTGGCCGAATTCCGGCAAAAATCTGCTCGTCATAGCCGGAATCTTATGGCATTCTTTTGCCATTGTTATTTACGGACTGGATTTATGGCGAGAGACGCGAACCCGTTAAAGTCTGAGCAGATCACCCTGTCGATCAATGCTCAGACGGTCTGGTATCTCGATCGCCTGGTCGAGACCGGACTCTACGGTAATAACCGCACCGAAGCGGCAAGGGTAGCCATCTACGATCACTGCAAGATGCTCATCAGCCAGCGCACTTTGGAAATGGCGCCGCGCTTGCCAAACCAAGATGTCACCCCGCTCCGCTGACACGCTCGGAAGAGGAGGACTGCGCTCGTGACCTATCTGCTCGGCCAGCCCCTCGACATCTGGGAATCGCTCATTCTCGGTGCCGCTGTCACAGTCTTCAAATTGCCGATCTTTAGCCGACTGCGCCCGTCTATATGATGTGGGTGATCATCTGGTGGGCACAAATCATAAAATTGCAAGTTTTATTTTGAGAACTGCATTGACACCCATGATTTCCCATGTTATCCCAAGATCACCCATGGACGGGTGTGGCCGATGGGGGGAACTTCGGCAGCACCTATCGGGCGCCCCTTGCCGAGCGTCCGTGGGCGAGCGTTGGGGGAAGAAGTGGCATGTTTCTGTCCACTTATGTGAACAAGGTCGACCGCAAGGGGCGAGTTTCAGTGCCGGCGACCTTTCGCACCACGCTGTCGACGCAGCGCTTTCCCGGCATCGTCGTCTTCCCGTCCTACAAATATCCCGCCCTCGAGGCGAACAGCATCGAATGGATGGAGGAGTTGGCCAACCGCCTCGATATGTTCGACAAGTTCTCCGACGAGCATGAAAACTTGGAAATGCTGTTTGCCTCGTCTCGCGAGCTGCCGTTCGACACCGAGGGGCGGATAATGTTGCCACCTGACCTGGCGGAGCACGCCGCGATTAGCGACAGCGTGGCGTTTGTCGGGGTCGGCAGAAACTTTCAGCTTTGGGAGCCGACACGGTTTGCCGAGCATGCCGCGACTTTGCGTGAGCGGATGCGCCAGCAGGGCACGCGGATGCCGTCATCTTCCGGTTCGCGCCGAGAATGAAACGACAGCCCCACTCGCCGCCGCCCCGCGCACAACGGGTGGCGCCGCCGCTGATCGCAACCGGGGGTCCGGCCGAGCATGTGCCGGTGATGGTTGGTCCCGTTATCGACGTTTTGGCGCCAACCGACGGGGCGCTTTACATTGACGGAACGTTTGGTGCTGGCGGCTACAGCCGGGCTCTGCTCGACGCCGCAGATTGCCGGGTTGTTGCGATCGACCGCGATCCTGAAGCGGTTCGGCGCGGCCACGAATTCGCGGCGGCTTACCGCCAACGCATCGAAATCATCGAAGGGAATTTCGGCGACATGGAGCGGCTCGTCGCGGCCGCAACCGCACCCATCGCCGGCATCGTTCTCGATCTCGGCGTGTCGTCGTTACAACTCGACATCCCCGCACGCGGGTTTTCGTTTCGGTTCGACGGACCGCTCGACATGCGCATGGGCGGCGCCGGGCAAAGTGCCGCCGACTTGGTCGCGGCCTTGTCCGAGGGGGATCTCGCAGAACTGATCCGCGAATTTGGCGAGGAGCGTCACGCGCGGCGCATCGCCCGTTCAATTCTTGCCGCCCGCCAGCACAACCCGATCCGGCGAACGGTGGAACTCGCCGATATTGTGCGCGCCGCTGTCCCCAAAGCCGAACCGGGTCTCGATCCGGCGACCCGCACCTTTCAGGCGCTGCGTATCGCCGTCAACGACGAATTGGGCGAGCTCGACCGTGGACTTCATGCCGCCGAACGCCTGCTGGCATCAGGCGGCCGCCTCGCGGTGGTGTCTTTTCACTCTCTCGAGGATCGCCGCGTCAAAGAATTCTTGCGGCAGCGAAGCGAGATGGCGCCGCGCGCCTCGCGACACGAGCCGGTTCCGAGCGAAACCCCGGCGCCGAGCTTTCGGCTGATTTACCGGCGGCCGATCAAACCAAGCGAGGAAGAGATCGCTCGCAACCCGCGAGCGCGTTCTGCTCGGCTACGCGCCGCCGAGCGGACTTCCGCGCCGCCATGGCCGACCGGGCGGCACCGTGCAAAGGAGCGCGCGGCATGATCAGGCTTCCGACCCTATTCTGGCTGCTGATCGTTTCGACCGCGGGCTTTGCCATGTTCGCCGTCAAATACGAAGTGCAGAGCGTCGCGGACCAGCTAGCCCGGACGGTCAGACAGGCCGATGACACCGAACGCGAAATTCGCGTTCTTGACGCGGAATGGGCCTTTCTAAATCGGCCCGATGCATTGGCTCAAATGAACCAGCGCCTGTTGTTGCTGGGTCCGATCGCGACCAAGCAGTTGCGAACAAATATCGCCGACGTTGCGATGCGCCCGGTTCCCTTGCCGGCGCCGCCACCATCGCCGCCGCCTCCGGCGCCTATCGAAAACATCGCCGCAGATGGAGCCGCGGTGGTCGCGCAGGCGGCGACGGCGCCGGATCAGCCGCAATCGAGCACGCCGCCGGCCGCGGCCGTGCCAGCCCAGCAGCCGGAAATCCCCAAACCCGTCCTTACCGCGGCACTCGAAACGCAGACCGCAGCCCGGCCTGTCAGGAGTGCGGTTGCGAAGGCGTCATTTCATTCCGCCCCGCCGCACCGGGCTGGCTCGCTCAATGAGCTGATCGCTCAAATCGCGGAGAGCCATTGATGAGCGCCGCCTATCAGTTCGACGATAATCCCTGTCGGCCACGGCACTTCAAGCCGCCGCCATGTACGCCGGTAATCCCGGATGGTCCGGCAAAGCGGGCACTCGAGGGCACGCGCCCGCGGCTGTTCATTGCCAGCCTCGCCTTTATGATCGCGTTTGCCGTCATCACTGGCCGCCTTGCTCAAGTCACCTTGTTGCCGAGCGGCGTCACCGTCCCGCGGATCGCACGGTTCGATCCCAAGCCGCCACCCCCGCTCGAGCGCGCCGACATTGTCGATAGTAACGGCAAGCTGCTGGCCGCTACCCTCGACACCCCATCGCTTTACGCCAATCCACGGCAGATCCTCGACCCCGCTGATACCGCGCAGAAGCTCGTCGCGACACTGCCCGGCCTCGACCACGATGCAATATTGGCCAAGCTGACCTCGGGCAAAGGCTTTGTCTGGATCAAGCGGCATCTGACCCCGGAGCAGGCCTACGCTATCAACCAGCTCGGTCTGCCCGGCTTGCAATTTCAACATGAAGAACGGCGCGTCTACCCGTATGGCGCGTTGCTGTCCCATGTTGTCGGGTTTACCGGCGTCGATGATAATGGCGAGGCCGGTCTCGAGCGCGGGCTCGACGACACCCTGCGCGGGCGCCGGGAACCCATGCAGCTGTCGATCGATCTGCGACTGCAATACATCCTGCACGAGGAGTTGCAGCGGGTCGTCGACGACTTTACGGCTAAGGGCGGCGCCGGCCTGATCATGAACGTGAATACCGGCGAAGTCCTGGCGATGGTGTCATTGCCGGATTTCGATCCGGCTCATCCCGGGACCCTGGATCCCTCTCATCCCGAGAGAACCATCGCCGAACGCATGTTCAACCGCGTCACGCTCGGCGATTACGAAATCGGTTCAGTCTTCAAGATCTTCACGACGGCGATGGGACTGGATTCGGGCGCGACCACGATGAGCGGCCGCTTCGACGCCACCAACCCGATCCATATCGGCCGGTTCACGATTTCCGATTATCACGGCAAGCACCGCTGGGAGTCGGTGCCCGAAATCTTGATGTATTCTTCGAATATCGGCGAGGCGAAGATCGCGCTGGCCGTGGGTGCTGATCGACAGCAGGCCTATTTACGTCGCTTAGGCCTCCTCACCGTGCCGAGTTTCGAACTGAAGGAGATCGGCAAGCCGCACTATCCGGCAAGGTGGCGCGAGGTCAGCGTGATGACGATCGGTTTTGGCCACGGCATCTCGGAGACCCCGCTGCAGGTTGCGACCGCCGCTTCGGCGCTCGTCAATGGCGGAATCCTGCGCCCGGCGACACTGCTCAAATTGCCGCCCGGAGGCGCCCCGCAGGGGACGCGAGTGATTTCGCCCGAAACTTCCGATCATATGCGCCAGTTGCTGCGCATGGTCGTCCAGTACGGCACCGGCGAGATGGTCAACGCACCGGGCTATGTCGTCGGCGGAAAGACCGGCACCGCCGACAAGGTTGAAGGGCGGCATTATGCCGAGCGCAAATTGCTTTCGAGCTTTGTCGGCGCGTTCCCGATGACCGCCCCTAAGTACCTGGTTCTGGTAATGGTCGACGAGCCGCATCCGAACAAATCGAGTCATGGCTATGCCACCGCGGGCTGGACCGCGGCGCCGGCGGTCGGCCGCACGATCGTCCGCATGGCGCCCCTACTTGGGGTGCAGCCGGTGGACGAATCCTCTCCCGAAGTTGTTCATGCGTTGACACCCGATAGCCTGCAAGGCAAGCGGATTGAAACTTACTGAACTGACCGGCGTCGGCGTTTCGGCGCCCAACGGTCATTCACCTGACGATCCCGACATTGTCGGCCTTACCGCCGATTCGCGAGCGGTTCGGCGGGGTTTTTTGTTCGCCGCCCTACCCGGGCTGAGACTTGACGGGCGCCGATTTGCCGACGATGCGGTAACGCGCGGTGCAGCGGCGATCCTCACCGACGATGCGGCCCTACTCAATCTTTCGCCGGAAGCCCGCAAGCGCATCGCGATCGTCCTAGACCCCAATCCGCGCCGCCGTCTGGCGTTGTTGGCGTCCCGGTTTTATGGCGCCCAGCCGCAAACAATCGCTGCCGTAACCGGAACCAACGGCAAGACCTCGGTTGCTCATTTCACGCGGGAGATCTGGAGCGCGACCGGCAGCACCGCTGCGAGCCTCGGCACCCTGGGAGTGGTCACCCCGCGGCGCCGCTATCCCGGCGCGCTGACGACTCCCGACCCGACAGCGCTCCACGAGCAGTTGGCCGCTCTGGCCGGCCAGGGCATAACCCATTTGGCGATCGAGGCCTCCAGCCACGGTCTGGCGCAATTCCGGCTCGACGGGCTGACGGTCAAAGCCGCGGCTTTTACCAATCTCACGCGGGACCATCTCGACTTTCACGAGAGCATGGCGGCGTACCGGGCTGCGAAGGAGCGGTTGTTCACGGCGCTCCTAGCGCCCGGCCGGCCGGCGGTGTTAAACCGCGACAGCGCCGAATATTCGCGCTTGGCGGCGTTGTGCAGCGAACGCGGCAATCCCGTCATCGGTTACGGCGCCGATGCCGCCTCCGAACTGCAGCTCGTTTCGGCTCGGCCACGCCCGCGCGGCCAGGACATCGTGCTCCAGGTCTTCGGAGCGCGGTACGAGCTGTTCTTGCCGCTGCTCGGCCGTTTTCAAGCCATGAACGCGCTTGCCGCTCTCGGATTGGCAATCGCCACCGAGGTGCCGGCGACAGCGGCGATCGCGGCGTTAGCCAAATTGACCGGGGTTCCGGGCCGCATGCAGTTTGTCGCCGAGGGCGAAGCCGGGGGCGGCATCGTTGTCGATTACGCCCATACGCCGGATGCGCTCGCGACCGTGCTCGCGGCTTTGCGCCCGCACACACCAGGACGACTCGTCGTTTTGTTCGGCGCCGGCGGCGACCGCGATCCCGGCAAGCGACCGCTGATGGGCAACGTCGCCGTGACGAGTGCGGATCGCATCTATGTGACCGACGACAATCCGCGCAGCGAAGACCCCGCCGCGATCCGGCGCGCAATCCTCGCCGACGCCCCCGGGGCAATCGAAATCGGCGATCGCCGGCGCGCGATCGAAACCGCCATCGGCGAGCTTCGACCCGGCGATTTGCTCGTCATCGCCGGCAAAGGCCACGAAACCGGCCAGATCGTTGGTGACCGAGACGCTTCCGTTCGACGATGCCGAGATCGCCCGCGAGATCGCCGAACAGCGGTTCGACATTATGCAGCGGGCCCGCGCGTGACCCCGCTGTGGACGGCCGCCGACGCCGCCCGTGCGACCGGCGGAACCGGGCCGCTGGATTGGGCCGCGACCGGCGTATCGATCGACAGCCGCAGTCTCTCTCCCGGTGATTTGTTCGTGGCACTGCGCGGGCCCAATCACGACGCTCACGAATTTGTCCTCGCGGCGTTTGAGCGCGGCGCGGTGGCGGCAATGGTCGATCGCGAAATTGCCGGCTGCGCGGCGGGACTTCCCTTGCTTCGGGTTGGCGACACGCTCGCCGGTCTGACGGCGCTTGCCGCCTATGCCCGAGCCCGCAGCGCTGCGAAGATTGTTGCCGTTACCGGCAGTGTCGGCAAAACCGGGACGAAAGAGGCGCTTCGATTGGCGCTCGGCGCCTGTGGCGCAACTTTTGCCTCAGCGGGCAGCTTGAACAACCAATGGGGCGTGCCGTTGTCGCTGGCGCGCTTGCCGCCCGAGACGGTCTTTGGCGTGTTCGAACTGGGAATGAACCACGCGGGCGAAATCGCCGCGCTGACCCGGCTGGTACGGCCCCACATTGCGGTGATCACCACGGTAGAACCGGCGCATCTCGGTTTTTTTCGGTCGGTCGAAGAAATCGCCGACGCCAAGGCGGAAATCTTCTTGGGCCTCGAACCAGGCGGGGCCGCCATCCTCAACCGCGACAACCCGCATTACCAACGCCTCGCCAGTGCAGCGGCAAACGCCGGAGCCGCTCGAATTCTTAGCTTTGGCGGCGATCCGCAAGCCACGATCCATCTCGTCGATTGCGTGCTGGAGCCGGAGGGCAGCACCGTCGAGGCGGAAATCGCTGGCGATAGGTTGCGCTTTTGTTTGAATGTCCCCGGCCGGCATTGGGTGATGAACGCGCTCGCCGTCTTGGGCGCGGCGTTTGCGGCCGGGTGCGATCTGAACCGGGCAGCCGCAGCACTTTCCGGCTTGCAGGCGCCGGCCGGACGTGGGCGCCGTCATCAATTGCCGTGGCGCGGCGGCAAGCTGACCCTGATCGACGAAAGCTACAACGCCAGTCCCGCGGCGGTGGCGGCGGCAATTGCCGTTCTTGGCGCAACGTCCCCGGGCCCGGGGGGCCGACGGCTCGCCGTACTCGGCGATATGTTGGAGCTCGGCGATGCCGCCCCGCGGCTCCATCGTGAACTCGCCGCGCCGCTCAGCGCGGCGAAAGTCGATCGGGTTTTCCTGATCGGGGATCAGATGGCCGCATTGCACAAAGCGCTGCCGGAGGAACGTCGCGGCGGGTTGTGGGCCTCAGCGGAAGCCGCTATCCCTGATTTGTTAAATTTTCTTGAACCCGGCGACGTCGTGACTGTCAAAGGGTCCTACGGCGTGCGCGTCAGCCGCATTGTCGAACGTTTACTCGCCGAAACGGCGCAAATCGAGACGTGAAGCGATGCTGTATGCGCTGCTGTTCCCGCTCGCGG
Organism: uncultured Alphaproteobacteria bacterium; assembly: GCA_963735445.1. GTDB lineage: Bacteria > Pseudomonadota > Alphaproteobacteria > ATCC43930 > CGMCC-115725 > AP-15. Next base: position 99,283 of record CAVTLC010000010.1, on the reverse strand, counting down.
ATCACTTTCAGGCATTCAACCTGTTCCGCTACATCACCTTTAGGTCGGGGGGTGCGGTTGTTACGGCGCTGTTGATCAGCTTTGTTTTTGGCCGCCCGCTGATCAGCTGGCTGCGCTCAAAGCAGACCAACGGTCAGCCGATCCGGATCGACGGTCCCGCCGGCCATTTGGTCCGCAAGAAAGGGACGCCGACGATGGGCGGCTTCCTGATCTTGCTGGCGCTCACCGTGGCCACGCTGCTATGGGCGGATTTGGCCAATCCGTATGTCTGGATTGTGCTCTTGGTCACGGTCGGCTTCGGGTTGATCGGCTTTTTTGACGATTATCAAAAGCTGACCAGCAATTCGCATCGCGGCCTCGCCGGCACGACCAAGATCGTGCTCGAAATCGGCGTTGGCGCAATTGCCTGCATTGCGATCCATCACGTCAGCCCGGCGCCGCTCGCCAACACCTTGGCGGTGCCGTTTTTTAAAACCCTCCTGATCCCGCTGGACGGTCTGTTTGTGCCGTTCGCGATTTTTGTCATCATCGGCGCGTCAAACGCGGTCAACCTGACCGATGGCCTCGACGGGCTGGCGATCGTGCCGGGGATGATCGCCGCAGGGTGCTTCGGGTTCATTGCCTATTTGGTCGGCAATTCGATTTTCGCCAATTATCTGCAGATCCATCATGTGCCCGGCGCCGGCGAATTGACCGTGTTTTGCGGGGCGATGGTTGGAGCGAGCCTCGGGTTTCTGTGGTTCAACGCGCCGCCGGCAATGGTCTTTATGGGCGATACCGGGTCGCTGGCAATCGGCGGCGCCCTCGGCGCGATCAGTGTTGTCACCAAACATGAGCTGGTGCTCGCGATCATCGGCGGTCTGTTTGTGCTCGAAGCGAGTTCGGTGATCGTTCAAGTCGCCAGCTTCAAGATGACCGGGCGACGTGTCTTCCGAATGGCGCCGCTGCACCATCATTTCGAGCAAAAAGGCTGGGAGGAGCCGACCATCGTCATCCGCTTTTGGATCATCGCTTCGATCCTCGCGATCGCCGGGTTGGCCACATTGAAACTGCGGTGACGGCCAATGCTCATCTTGGGGATCGCCCAATTAGTAGCTAGGCCCCGCCATCGTAACAAGATATGCTGTTTAACCCTTAGGTGGAGAGCCGTCAGCATGGCGCCTCCGCGCGGCGAGGACCAAACCGCATGAGGTTCGCCCGCATTGACCAGAGCCCGGTGGCGCGCTGGTGGTGGACCATCGACCGATGGAGCCTCGCCGCGCTTTGCCTGCTGATGGGTTTTGGGGTGGTCATGTGTCTAGCGGCGAGCCCCGCCGTTGCACAGCGCATCGGCTATGATGGCGGGCATTTTATACGCCGCTATCTCAGCTTGCTGCCGTTTACGATCGGGCTGATGTGGCTCATCTCTTTACAGACCCCACGCACGGTACGCCGTATTGCTATTATTGTCTTTACGGTGGGGCTCGTTTTATTGGCGATGACGCTCGTTGTCGGCTCTGAGATCAAAGGCGCACGGCGCTGGATCAACCTGCCGCTCCTGTCGCTGCAGCCTTCCGAATTTGTTAAACCGTGCTTTGCCGTTGTCACCGCCTGGCTGTTCTCGGAGCAAAAGCTGAAGCGGGGATTTCCCGGCAATCTGATCGCGCTGGCGCTGCTGTTGCTGATCGTCGCGATGTTGATCGCGCAACCCGATATCGGCATGGCGGCGGTGGTCGTCGTCGTCTGGGTCGGGCAGTTCTACATGGCGGGATTACGTCTTTACTGGGTAATCCTGTTTGGTTTGACTGGGATTGGCGCGCTCGTCAGCGCTTATAACTTTGTGCCGCATGTCAGAGTGCGGGTCGATCATTTCCTGAATCCCGCCGCGGGTGATAGTTACCAAGTCAACCGTTCGCTGGAAGCCTTTGCCAATGGCGGTCTTTGGGGCCGTGGTCCGGGCGAAGGAACAATAAAATACGTATTGCCCGATGCGCATGCGGATTTTGTGTTCGCCGTCGCAGGTGAGGAGTTTGGGCTTATTGTCTGCCTGGCCGTGGTCGGGCTCTTTGCTTTTGTCGTGATGCGCGGTTTCTCACGGCTATCCCAAGAAGGCAGTTTGTTTGTGTTGCTGTCCGCGTCCGGTCTGTTGGTGCAGTTCGGATTGCAGGCGGTCATCAACATGGCCTCGACTTTGCACATGATGCCGACCAAAGGGATGACGTTGCCGTTTTTGTCGTATGGCGGCTCCTCGATGCTGGCGCTTGGTATGGGGATGGGAATGATGCTGGCGCTGACCCGCCGGCGGCTTGCAGGCAGCGCTCTGTGAGCGCTCCGTTCGTCCTCGCTGCCGGCGGAACTGGCGGCCATCTGTTTCCAGCCGAGGCATTGGCCGCAGAACTGGTCGCGCATGGCCGACAAGTGCGGCTCTTGACCGATTCGCGCGTCGAGGGCTTCGCCGCCAACCTCCCCGGCATTGAGGTCACCCATCTCAAGGTCGCCCGGATCGAAAAAGGCTTGGTGCGCACTGCCCAAGGCCTAGCCGCACTGTCAGCGGGGGCCTTGCAATCCCGCCGGCTGTTGCGCCGGCTCGCGCCCGCAGCGGTCATCGGCTTTGGCGGTTATCCATCCCTGCCGACAATGCTCGCTGCAGTCTCGCTCGGGTTGCCGACGCTGATCCACGAGCAGAATGCCGTTCTTGGTCGCGCCAACCGGCTATTGGCTCCGCTCGTCCGGGGCATCGCCACCGGGTTTCCCGACACAAAGAGGCTGCGGTCAGCCGACCGCGCCCGCGCGGTCCACACCGGAAATCCGGTCCGGGCGGCAGTACTCGCCCTCGGCGCCGTTCCCTATGCTCCGCCCGGACCCGACCAGCCGATCGAACTATTGATCCTCGGCGGCAGCCAAGGGGCTCATATTCTCGGAGATGTAGTGCCCGCCGCCCTCGCGATATTGCCGAAACCATTGCGCGAACGGCTGCGAGTCAGCCAGCAAGCCCGCCCTGAAGATCACGTAATGGTGGTCGAGGCTTACGCGAAAGCCGGGATCACTGCCCAGGTCGAGGACTTTTTTTCCGATGTCCCGCAGCGGCTCGCACGCGCTCACCTCGTCATTTGCCGCGCCGGCGCTTCAACCATCGCCGAGCTGACGGCAGTCGGCCGGCCGGCAGTGCTTATTCCTTATCCTTACGCCACCGACGATCACCAAACCGCCAATGCCCGCGCGATTGCCGCTGCCGGCGGCGCTCGGCTTATTGCGCAATCGGAATTGCGCGTCGAAGGGCTTGCCGCCGATCTCGAAAAAATGTTTGCCGATGGCCCGGCATTGAGCCTGATGGCGCAGCACGCCGCGGCATTCGGACGGCGCGACGCGGCCCACGATCTTGCATCGTTGGCATTGGCGCTGGAGCCCCGCGCTGCGTTGCAGGAGTGCGCGGCATGAGGGCGCTGCCGCTCAATATCGGCCCGCTGCATTTTGTCGGGATCGGCGGTATCGGCATGAGCGGGATCGCCGAGGTATTGCACAATCTCGGCTACCGGGTGCAAGGGAGCGACCTCGCCGACGGCGCCAATGTCCGTCGCCTGATCGATCTCGGGATCCCAGTCTCGGTTGGCCACGACGCAGGCAATCTCGGGGCCGCCGAGGTGGTGGTGATCTCCTCCGCCGTGCATGCCGACAACCCCGAAATTACCGCCGCTCGCGCCCGCCGATTGCCGGTTGTCCGCCGAGCCGAAATGCTGGGCGAGTTGATGCGTCTCAGATGGTCGGTGGCAATCGCCGGCACCCACGGCAAGACAACGACAACGTCGATGATCGGGGCATTGCTCGAAACCGCCCAACTCGATCCGACTGTGATCAATGGCGGCATCATCAACGCATACGGGACCAATACCCGGCTCGGCGCTGGTGATTGGATGGTGGTCGAAGCCGATGAGAGCGACGGCACGTTCACCCGGCTGCCGGCGACGGGCGCGGTCGTCACCAATATCGATCCCGAGCATCTCGACTTTTACGGCAGCTTCGACACGCTGCGGCAAGCATTCGAAACGTTTGTCGGCAACATTCCGTTTTACGGGTTTGCCGCGCTGTGCATCGACCATCCGGTCGTGCAAGGGATGATCCCGCGATTATCCGACCGCCGCGTCTTGACCTATGGGCTGAGCCCGCAGGCCGACATTCGAGCTGTCGATCTGCGGCTCGGCCGCGACGGGGCCCGCTTTGACATCGTTGTTGCCGATGCCCCGTCCGACAGCGGGCGGACGATCTCCGATCTGTATCTGCCGATGTTTGGCCGCCACAATGTGCAAAACTCGCTGGCGGCGGCAGCGGTTTCGGAAGCGCTCGGGCTCGGCGACGAGGCGCTGCGCTCGGCATTGCGTAATTTCAAAGGTGTCAAGCGTCGCTTTACCAAGACCGGCGAGTGGAACGGCGTTCCGATCATCGATGATTACGGGCATCATCCGGTCGAGATTGCCGCGGTGCTAAAAGCGGCACGCGCGATCGTGTCGGGAAAGGTGATCGCGGTCGTGCAACCGCATCGCTATTCCCGGGTCTCGCACCTGTTCGATGATTTTTGCACCTGCTTCAACGACGCCGACATTGTCCTCGTCGCCGATATCTACGCCGCGGGCGAGGATCCGATCGAAGGTGTCAGCCGCGATGCGATCGTCGCCGGGTTGACCGAGCATGGCCATCGCAACGTGCGTCCCCTCGGCGAACCTCGCGACTTGGCGCCCATCATCGCCGAGCTGGCGCAGCCCGGCGATATGGTCGTGTGCCTTGGCGCCGGGTCGATCACCGGCTGGGCCAACAGCCTGCCGGGTGATCTTACCGCCGTGACGCGGCGGAGAGCGGCCGGATGAGCCCATCGCCGGCTGTCTCGTTGTTGACGCCAACCTCAACCTTGCCATCGGCGCGCGGCAAATTGACAGCGAACGCACCGGTCGGCCGGCATACCTGGTTTGGCGCCGGCGGCCTCGCCGACATATTGTTCGAGCCGGCGGACGGCGACGATCTCGCCGCCTTTCTCGCGGCTCTACCTGAGACAATCCCGCTCACAGTGATCGGCGGCGGCGCCAACACGCTGGTGCGCGACGGTGGGATCCCCGGGGTCACGATCCGCCTCGGTCATGGCTTTCGCAACTTAGCAGCCGAGGGAGACGAAATCGTTGCCGGCGCCGCCACGTTGCATCTGAACGTCGCGCTGTTCGCGGCTCGATCGGGCATTGCCGGTCTTGAGTTTTTCTCCGGTATTCCGGGCACTGTCGGGGGCGGGCTGCGGATGAATGCCGGCGCCTATGGCCGCGAAGTCGAGGACGTCTTGGTTTCGGCAACCGCACTCGACCGCGCCGGGCGCGAGCACGTAATAAAGGCGGACGCGATGCGGTTTTCTTACCGCCATTGCGCGGTCGATCCCGGCTGGATCTTTGTCGCCGCCCGGCTGCGCGGCGACCGCGACGACCCCGAGGCGATCGCAAGACCGAATGGCCGAGATTCGCAGCGCACGCGAAGCGAGCCAGCCGATCCGTTCCCGCACCGGCGGCTCGACATTCCGTAACCCGGCTGGCGATTTGGCGTGGCGGCTGATCGACGCTGCCGGCTGTCGCGGCTTGCGGCGCGGCGGCGCCTTGGTTTCTCCGAAACACACCAATTTTCTGATCAATTCCGGCAATGCTACCGCCGCCGATATCGAAGGCCTTGGCGAGGAGGTGAGGCGCCGGGTTTTCGAGAACTCGGGCATCCTGCTCGAATGGGAAATCCGCCGGGTCGGACGCGCCCTCGCGGGCCTCGAGACCGTGCCAGATCCTTCGGGTGAGAGTAGGCCATGAACAAAACCGTCGCTTTGCTGATGGGAGGCTGGTCGCCCGAGCGGGAGGTATCACTTTCGAGCGGTCGGGAATGCGCCAAAGCGCTTGTCGACCTCGGCTATCGGGTAAAGGCGATCGATGTCGAGCGGGATCTTTCAGCGCTGCTGCGGGCGCTCGATCCGCGTCCGGATGTGATCTTTAACGCGTTGCATGGGATTGGCGGCGAGGACGGCACCTTACAGGCCGTCTTTGAGATGCTGCGCATCCCTTATACCCATTCCGGGGTTTTGGCGTCCGCGCTCGCGATGCACAAGCCGACCGCCAAGACCGTATTTCGCGCGGCCGGCCTGCCGGTCGTCGACGGAACCTTGGCCGATCGCGAGGAACTCGCCCTGGAAGATCCGATGCCGGCCCCGTTTGTGGTCAAGCCGACCAATCAGGGATCGAGCGTCGGCGTCCGCATCGTCCGCATCGGCGACAATTCCTGGCGAGAAGATTTGGCGAGCTGGGATTTCGGCGTCGAGATCATGGTCGAGCGCTTTATCCCCGGCCGTGAACTGACCGTCGCGGTTATGGGCGATCGCGCCCTCGGTGTATGCGAGATCGTCCCCCGCGGCAGCTTTTACGATTACACGGCAAAATATGCCGAGGGCGGCTCCGACCATCTGGTCCCGGCGCCGATACCGCCGCGGATTTATAGCGAGGCGCTCGAGATTGGATTGCGCGCCCATATCGCACTGGGCTGCCGCGGCATAAGCCGAGCGGATTTGCGATATGACGATACACCCGACGGCGATGGCCGGATCTATTTGCTGGAAGTAAACACCCAGCCCGGCATGACGCCGACCTCCTTGGTCCCCGACATCGCCCGCAACGCCGGGATTAGCTTTGACAAATTGGTTGCGTGGATCGTCGAGAACGCCGCATGCGGGGAATGAACCCCCGAGCGCGGCGGCAGCACCGCGCTTGGCTGCCATGGCTGCGCCGCGGTCTCTTCTGGATCGCAGTTCCGCTGGTTCTCGCGGCCGGCGCCTTTCTCGCGGCGCAGATCCATCGCGCGCCTAACAGCGGAACGATATTCGCCAGTGCTTCGGCGCGCCTGCTTGAAGCAAGCGGCGCCTTCGGTCTCCGGGTCAATGATATTCGGGTCGAGGGCCGCGCGACCACCGACCGCCAAACGATACTGGACGCGCTCGGCGTGCGGCCCGGCGCCCCGATCTTTGCGGTCGATCCGGCCCGCGCCAAGCGGCAACTCGAAAGCCTGCCGTGGGTCCGCTCGGCGGCGATCGAACGGCGGCTTCCGGACACGATCTATGTCCGTCTTGTCGAGCGCGAGCCGATGGCGCTGTGGCAGCACGGCGGCAAGATCGACCTGATCGACCGCAGTGGGGCGGTGATTCCGGTGACCCGCCTCGACCGGTTTGCGAAATTGCCGATGGTCGTCGGCGAGGATGCCGCCGGCCATGCCGCCGCGTTGCTAGCGATGCTCGGCAGCCAGCCAGATCTCGCCGCCCGGGTGACCGCCGCGATCGATGTCGATGGGCGGCGCTGGAATCTGCGTCTCGACAACGCGATCGACGTGCTGCTGCCATCGGACGATCCGGCGGCGGCCTGGGCCGATCTAGCGCGGCTGCAGCGTACCAGCGCGATCCTCCAGCGCGATGTGCAGGCGATCGATATGCGCCTGCCGGATCGACTCGTGGTGCGCGTTGCTCCCGAGCCGCCAAAGGAAGCGGCGCCAGCCAAGAAAGGACGCCCGACGGCGAAAAGCACATGACCGCTATCGAAGAGGCGCGGACACGTGAGAAGCCGACAAAACCCGCCCGGAAAGCGGCCGGCCGCCACAAGCCGCCAAAGGGTCGGCAGCGACGCCCGGTAAAATCGCTCCCTCGCGCACGCGGCACCCTGATCGCGGCGATCGACATCGGCACGACCAAGGTCTGCTGCTTTATCGCCCGCGCCCACCCCGAACGGCCGCAAATTATCGGTATCGGTCATCAGCTCTCACGCGGCGTGCGCAACGGGACCATCGTCGACCTCGAAGCCGCCAGCATTTCGGTAGCGGCCGCGGTGCACGCCGCCGAAGAGATGGCTGGCGACATGATCCAGCATATCGTGGCGAATCTATCCGGCGGTTCGATCGCATCGCGCATCATCAAGGCCGAGATTGGTGTCGCCGGGCGCGAAATCGGCGACAGCGAGTTGCAGCGAGTGCTGGAACACGGCTATCGGCTGCGCGAGCCGGGAGACCGTCAGATCATTCATTCGGTTCCGGTCGGCTTCTCGATCGACGACAGCCGCGGCATCCGCGACCCGCGCGGCATGTATGGCGAACGGCTCGGCGTCAACATGAACGTCGTGACAGCGAGCGCCGCCGCAGTGCGCAACCACAGCGCGGCAATCGGGCGATCGCATCTCGAGGTTGAGGCACTGGTCGTGAGCCCGTACGCCGCGGGTCTGTCTTGCCTCGTCGATGACGAAATCGGCCTCGGCGTAACCGTCATCGACATGGGCGGCGGCACAACCACGATCGGCGTATTCTTCGACGGAAATCTGATTTTTGCCGATTCGGTGCCGGTCGGCGGATCTCATGTAACGAACGACATTGCCCGCGGGCTATCAACCCCTGTGGCACACGCCGAGCGGATGAAAACGCTGTTTGGCACCGCAATTTCAGCGAGCACCGACGAACGTGAGATGATTGCGGTGCCACAGATCGGCGAAGACGAGGACGGCAACGTCAATCACGTTCCGAAATCGTTGCTGGTCGGCATCATTGCGCCGCGCATCGAAGAGACATTCGAACTCGTCCGCGACCGGCTAGAGGCCAGCGGGTTCGACAAGATAGCCGGCCGGCGCGTTGTCCTGACCGGGGGTGCCGCACAGTTGCAGGGGGTGCGGGAATTCGCCGGGCTAATTCTCGACAAACAGATCCGCGTGGGTCGCCCGTTGCGCGTGGCCGGCCTCGCCGAGGCGACCGCCGGTCCGGCGTTTTCGACCGCCGCCGGACTGCTGCATTTCGCCTTGTCGGAGCGCGCCGAGGCGCCTCACACCCGCCGCGCCACGCCCGGTCCCCAAAACGGGATCCTTGGACGGCTCGGTCATTGGTTAAAGGAAAACATCTAGGGCTAGAGGAAAACATCGAGCGGTCTCGGAAAACTCAGCGCCGGGCGCCGCTATCGGGATAGATGAAAAACGTCTAGATCGTTGCTGGCTAACGAGGGGGAAGCCCGGACCCGTCCGGGCATGATCGAGGGCTGCGTAGCAGTGGAGGACGCATGATCAATCTTAGTATCCCTAAAGACGAGCAGGAGATGAAACCCCGCATTACGGTTGTCGGGGTCGGCGGCGCCGGGGGGAACGCCGTCAACAACATGATCCGCTCAAATCTGATCGGCTGTGAGTTTGTCGTCTGCAACACCGATGCACAGGCGATGCAGCAATCTTCGGCGCATCGCAAGATCCAGATGGGGGTCGGCGTCACCCGTGGATTGGGTGCGGGATCGCGGCCCGATGTCGGCCGGGCTGCCGCCGAAGAGGCCCTCGACGACCTGCTCGAAGCGATGCAGGGCTCCAACATGGTGTTCATCACCGCCGGCATGGGCGGCGGCACCGGCACCGGCGGCGCGCCGGTGATCGCTCGCGTGGCCCGCGAATCGGGAATTCTGACGATTGGCGTCGTGACCAAGCCCTTTCATTTCGAGGGCAGTCATCGAATGAAGCTCGCCGAAGCCGGGATCGAAGAACTGCAAAAGTTTGTCGATACCCTGATCATCATCCCGAACCAGAATTTATTTCGCGTCGCCAATGAGCGAACGACCTTCGCCGACGCTTTTAAAATGGCGGATGATGTCCTGCATTCGGGGGTCCGTGGCGTAACCGACTTGATGGTCATGCCTGGTTTGATCAACCTCGACTTTGCCGATATCCGCACCGTCATGAGCGAGATGGGTAAAGCCATGATGGGCACCGGCGAGGCCGAGGGCGACCGCCGCGCCATCGACGCCGCCGAGGCGGCGATCTCGAACCCGTTGCTCGAAGACGTGTCGATGAAGGGCGCCAAAGGCGTGCTGATCAACATCACCGGCGGGCCCGACATGACCTTGTTTGAGGTCGACGAAGCCGCGAATCGGATTCGCGAAGAAGTCGATCCCGAAGCAAACATCATCTTCGGCTCGACCTTTGACGAGACTTTGTCCGGGAAGATGCGGATTTCGGTTGTCGCCACCGGGATCGACGCCGAAGCCCTGACGCTATCTCGTCCGGCCATCACTCTGGTGAGTAACCGCGAGGCTGTGGCGGCACCCGCGCTCCGCGAAGCAACCACCGGCGGCTACACGCAGCCGGTGCTCACACAAAATGCCGCACCCGCGATGGCCGGCGCGAACGGGAGCGAGAACGAAGCGACGCCACCCGCGGCGGCAACAGCTGAGACTGCAGCGCTCCGCAACGGCGCCTTTATAGCGCCAAAGCCTGCGGATGCCGGCTTGGCTCGTCCGGTCCCGCTAACCCAGCCGGCAGTGCCGGTTATGCCATCTGCGGGCGATGCGGTGATGAAGCCGAAAGGGCGAGTGCCCAGTCTGATCGAGCGCGTTACGGGAGTCGGCCGGGCCCGCTCGGCTCCGCCGGAGCCGCCTCGCCAGCCGATCCCGCCGGCTTTGAAGCCGACGCAACCGAGGCTTACTTCGCTTGAACCCGAGGATCGGCCTGGCTCGAAGGAGGAAGATCTGCTCGACATTCCGGCCTTCCTTCGGCGCCAAGCCAACTAACCAGACCCGCTGAGCCCGGCAACAGTCCGGCCGCGCCGCAGCAATCAGCGGCGTGGCCGGCTGACCATGAGGCATGCCCTCTACGTCATTGATTACGCTCAGTTGTTTACAAGAGCGATGCAATATTCTGACACAAAGAGTGATTTGGCGCTATCGACCGCTACCGCTACGTTTTTCGCTGTCGGGGGAAATTATCGAGATTTATTCTAAATGTTGGGGGAAATCGCGGCGCCGCCGCTACAGCAGACGCTTAAATCGGTGATTGGCTGTCGGGGGATTGGCCTTCACTCGGGACAGCGCGTTTCGATGAAATTGATCCCGGCGGCGCCCGCGACCGGGATCGTTTTTCGCCGAACCGATAATGGGGCTGAAATCCGCGCCTCGTGGGAAAACGCGGTCGATTCGGCCGGCTGCACAATGCTGTCCGATAGCGCCGGCAGGATGGTCGGAACAATCGAACATTTAATGGCCGCCTTGGCCGGGGCGGCGGTCGACAATTTGATTGTCGAGCTGGATGGACCCGAAGTACCGATTATGGACGGCAGCGCTGCTCCGTTTCTGTTTTTGATCGAATGCGCCGGCATAATCGAGCAGGATATGCCGCGCAAGTCGATCGAAGTGCTGAGGCCTGTCAGCATCGTGGAGGGAGAGACGATGGTCGGGCTCTATCCCGATCCGGAGTTCTCGATGAGTTTCGAGATCGATTACGACAGCCCGCTCATCCGCCAACAGACCAAAACTCTCGCCATCGACACCGAAGCGTTCAAACTCGAACTTAGCCGGGCGCGTACGTTCGGGTTTCTGAGTGATGTCGAGCGGTTACGCGCAGTCGGCTTGGCGCGCGGTGGATCGCTCGACAATGCAATCGTCGTCGACGGCGACCACGTATTAAACAGTGAAGGACTGCGCTACGACGACGAGTTCGTGCGACACAAATTACTCGACGCGGTAGGTGATCTTTACCTCGCGGGAGCGCCGATTATCGGGCGTTTCCGGGGGGTGTGCTCGGGGCATTCGCATAATCGTCGGCTGCTTGCGGCGCTGTTCGCCGATGACGACGCGTGGTCGTATACATCTTCGGTCTCTGTCCCTTACGCAGCGACACCCGCGGACCAGCACGAACCCTTGTTGGTCGACGCTTAAGTTCTGCCGGTTCGACCGGGTCTTGCATCGGTACCTTCGGCTGGGCATAAACTGGGACGGGGATACGCCGGGACAGATTATGCAGTTATCGCCTGTTTTGAAGTGGTCATCTGCGCTTGCACTAATGATAGTGCTTGTCGGTTGCGGCGGCGGGAAGAAAGACGCGTATATCGAAAAGCCGGTTGACGACCTCTACAATCAAGCCATGGATCAGATGGTTGAGGAGCGTTATCCGCAGGCCGCCTCGAGCTTCGAACAAGTTGAAAGCCAGCATCCTTATTCTATTTGGGCGACAAAAGCCCAATTGATGGCAGCCTACGCACAGTATGAGTCCGGTAATTATGACGGAGCAATCATCGCGGCCGATCGCTTTATCCAACTTCATCCGGGGAATCGCGACGTCGCTTACGCTTATTACCTGAAGGCAATCTCATACTACGTACAGATCGTCGATGTCGGCCGTGATCAGAAAACAACAGAACTCGCGTTGAAGGCGCTGGATGATGTCGTTCGCCGCTTTCCGGATACAAAATACGCTCGCGATGCCAAGTTAAAACTGGATTTCACCCGTGACCATCTCGCCGGGAAGGAGATGGAGATAGGCAGATATTATCTCAAGCGCGGGCAGTACCTGGCAGCGATGAACCGTTTCAAGCGCGTCATCGACAAATATCAGACGACGACTCACGTTCCCGAGGCGCTGGAACGCTTGGTCGAATGCGATTTGGCGCTTGGGCTCAACGCCGAGGCAAAACAGAACGCAGCCGTGCTCGGCTACAACTATCCGGGCAGCGCTTGGTACGGCGACGCCTATGCCCTGCTAAAGGGCAGTCAGCAGCCGGATGCTCAGGCGCAAAGCTGGTTCGGCCGTACGTTCGGCAGCATGTTCTGAGCGGCTCAGCAAGTTCGAGCGCGCCTCGGCGAGCGAGTTAATCCGGACTGCATTAGGCGAAAAGGCAGCTGCATCGGGTTCTTCTCTGCCGCTGTCGTTTCTTACAACGGTTGAAATCGCCGACCGCCATCGGTGCCAACTCCGATATCCGGTTCCTCCAGCAGTAAACCATAGCGCCGCTGGTTTGCCCTTGAATGCCCCTATATTATTCGGGGAATGCTGCTCGGGCTCACCATACGCGAAATTGTCCTGATCGATCGGCTCGATCTGGCGTTTCGCCCGGGACTTTGCGTGCTCACCGGCGAGACCGGAGCGGGAAAATCGATCCTCCTCGATGCGCTTGGACTGGCGCTCGGGCGGCGCGCCGATGGCGGGCTCGTGCGCGACGGCGCCGCTGAGGCGGCAGTCACCGCCGAGTTTGCGGTCGGTCGCAACCACCCCGCGCACGCGATCCTGCGCGAGGCCGGGCTCGACGGCGACAGCGACACGATCGTGCTGCGCCGACTGTTGCGCAGCGATGGCCGCAGCCGGGCCTTTGTCAATGATGAGCCGGCGAGCATTGGCATCCTGCGCCAGCTCGGGGACAGCCTTGTCGAAATCCAGGGGCAGTTCGAGCAGCGCGGCCTGCTCGATCCGGCCAACCACCGCACGATGCTGGACGCATTCGCCGAGCTAGCCGGCGGCGCCGCGTTGTTGGCGCGGGCGTGGCACGACTGGCGTGCGGCACGGATGGCCGAGGAGGAGGCGGTGCGGCTTGTCGCCGCCAGTCGCGAGGAAGAGGATCTGCTTCGGCACCACCTGACCGAACTCGACGCCTTGGCGCCGGAACCGGACGAGGAGGATCGCCTTTCGGCGCGGCGGACGTTGTTGCAAAATGCCGAGCGGCTGGCTGAAACCCTTAACGAGGCAATCGGCGAGCTCACTGGCGCTAGTGGCGCCCAGGCCGCCCTCGCCCGCGCCGCCCGGCGCCTCGAGCGCGCACGCGACCGGGCTCAAGGTTTGCTCGACCAAGCTGCGGCCGCGACAGAAAGCGCTGCAAGCGAGACCGCAGAGGCACTGGACGTGCTTGAGGCCGCGATGCGCAATCTCGAGGTTGACCCGCGCGAACTCGAAAATGTCGAGGAGCGGCTTTTTGCATTGCGCGCCGCCGGTCGCAAGCATCAGGTGGCGGTTGGCGATTTGCCGGATCTGCGCGAGGCGATCGCCGCCCGGCTGGCGACCATCGAGGCCGGGGGTGATAACGCTGAGGCTCTGGCAAGAGCGACCGCCGCTGCCCGCGCCGAATATGTCGCCGCGGCCGAGCGGGTTTCCCGGGTGCGTAGAGCCGCAGCCGAGCGGCTCGACGCCGGGGTCGCGGCCGAGTTGAAGCCGCTGCGCCTCGACAAGGCGCAATTCCGTACCGTGATCACGCCGCTCGAGGAACCCGATTGGGGCGAGCATGGCTGCGAGCGCGTGCATTTCGAGATTTCCACAATTCCGGGAGCGCCGTTCGGCCCACTGGCTCGCATCGCTTCGGGCGGCGAGCTGTCGCGGTTTATGCTCGCCTTAAAGCTGGTGCTCGCGGGCACCTCTTCGGTGCCGACACTGATCTTTGACGAGGTCGACAGCGGCATCGGGGGCGCCGTGGCCGCCGCCGTCGGCGAGCGGTTGCAGCGCCTCGGCACCAATCTTCAGGTGCTCGTCGTGACCCATTCGCCGCAGGTAGCGGCGCGCGGCGCCCATCATTGGCGCGTGGCAAAGCGCCTCAATCAACGCAAGACCGTGACCCTGGTCGAGGAGCTGGATCCGGACAACCGGCAGGAGGAGATCGCCCGGATGCTCTCGGGCCAAACCGTTACCGCAGAGGCGCGGGCCGCGGCGGCAAGCCTGATCGCCGGAGGCCAAGCGTGAGCGCGGTGCGACGTCGCGGTAGCGCAACCGCCGAGTCGCCGCCGATCGACGCCCTGACCGAAGAAGAAGCCCGCGACGAGCTGGCAGCACTCGCCGAGGAAATCCGCCGTCACGACCGGCTTTATTACACCGATGCGGCGCCGGAAATCTCCGATGCCGAGTATGACGCGCTGCGCCAGCGCAACGCCGCTCTCGAAGCGCGCTTTCCCGAGCTGATCCGCAGCGATAGCCCATCCCGGCGGGTCGGCGCGGCCCCAGCCGCCGGCTTCGCCAAGGTCACCCATACCCGGCCGATGCTGTCGCTCGAAAACGCCTTCGAGGAAGCCGATGTTCGCGGCTTTTTTGCCGGCATCCGCAATTTCTTCAGCCGGCCGGCCGATCAGGCCCTCGTCGCCGAAGACGCGATCGAGATCATGGCCGAGCCCAAGATCGACGGATTGTCGCTTGGGCTGCGCTATGAACATGGCCGTCTGGTGCAGGGCGCCACCCGCGGCGATGGCGTGACCGGGGAGGATGTGACCGCGAACATTCGTACATTGCCGAGCGTACCGGAGCAGCTGAGGGGCTCCGGCTGGCCCGAGATCATCGAAATTCGCGGCGAAGTCTATATGGAGCGCACCGGATTTTTTGCTCTCAACGAGGAACGCGCCGCGGCCGGCGAGTCGGTGTTTGCCAATCCGCGCAACGCCGCCGCGGGCTCGTTGCGCCAGCTCGATCCCGCGATCACCGCGCGACGGCCGCTCAAATTCTTCGCTTATGCCTGGGGCGAGGCGACATCACCCTTTGCCCGCACCCATGCCGAGGCGTTGGCGCAATTCAGCGCCTGGGGCCTGACCGTCAACGACCGCTCGCGCCTCTGCCGCGGCATTGACCAGATTCTGGCCTACTATCACGATATTGCCGCCGACCGCGCTGCGTTGCCCTATGACATCGACGGCGTTGTCTACAAGGTCAACGATCTGTCATTGCAAGAGCGGCTCGGCATGGTCAGCCGCGCTCCACGCTGGGCATTGGCGCACAAATTCCCCGCCCAGCAGGCGCAGACCGTGTTGCGCGATATTCTGATCTCGGTCGGGCGTCAGGGCGCACTGACTCCGGTCGCGGCGCTCGAACCGATCACCGTCGGCGGGGTTGTCGTGCAACGCGCCACCTTGCACAACGAAGACGAGATCGCGCGCAAGGATGTGCGGATCGGCGACACCGTTATCGTCCAGCGCGCCGGTGACGTGATCCCGCAAATTGTCGGGGTTGTGAGCGAGCGCCGGCCACCGGAAGCCCAGCCCTACCAATTCCCGGATCACTGCCCGGTTTGCGGCAGTCTTGCGGTGCGCGAGCCCGGCATGGTGGCGCGGCGCTGCACCGGCGGGCTGATCTGCGCCGCACAAGCGGTCGAACGGTTAAAGCACTTCGTCGCCCGCGACGCGTTCGACATCGAGGGGCTCGGCACCAAGCACATCCAGGCGTTCTGGGAAGACGGGCTGATCCGTCAGCCGGCCGACATCTTCCGGCTCGATCCGGAGATCATCGCCAAGCGCGAAGGCTGGGGCGAGCTCAGCGCCCGAAAGCTCGTTGCCGCGATCGACGAGCGGCGCCGGATTTCGCTCGAACGCTTTATCAACGCGCTCGGCATACCGCAGGTCGGACAGGCAACAGCACGACTGCTCGCCCGCCATTACCGCTCGCTCTCGCATTGGCGGGCGGAAATGGAAATGGCGCAAGACCCGGAGAGCCCGGCGCGCGCGGGGCTCGTCGATGTGCATGGCATCGGTGAGGACATGGCGGCGGACATCATCGGCTTTTTTGCCGAGCCGCATAACCGCGCCGTGCTCGACGATCTCGGACGCGAAGTAACGGTGCTGGATTACGAGACATCGGCGCAGCGCGCCAGTTCGCCGATTGCCGGCAAGACGATTGTGTTCACCGGCTCGCTCGACAGCATGAGCCGGTCTGAGGCCAAGGCGCGCGCCGAAGCACTGGGCGCCAATGTCACGAGTTCGGTTTCGGCAAAGACCGATTATGTCGTTGCCGGCGCCGATCCCGGCTCGAAAGCGACCAAGGCCAGCAGCACTCGGCGTAACCGTGCTCGACGAAGCCGCCTGGCTGGCGCTCGCCAACGGGGCCGGCACAGCCGGATAATCGCCGGCGGTGTTCCGCATCGACGCCCCGATCGACGAGGCTCGCAGCGAGCCTCTTTTGTTGCTGCGTCCGGGGGTGATGCCGCAGCCGCGGTTGTCGCTGGCGCCGCCAACCGGCTTCGACGCCGCCGATCCACCGGAGCCGGTCCGGTTGCGTCGACCGCTGCCCGGATCGGCCGATCTGCCCGATGGCGAGCAGCCGATCGCGTCACAAGAGCGGCGCTGGCGGTTTGGTCCGGTTGCGTCGCTCATTCTGCACCTTCTACCGCTGCTGCTGTTGCTGAGTTGGCCGATGCACCAGCCGGCCGAGATCGAGCCGATCCCGGTACAGCTGGTGTTTCAGCCGCCGCCACCTCCGCCTCCCGCGGCAAAACCGATACCCAAACCAAAACCAAAGCCCGAAACACGCCCGCCGCCCGGGCGGATCGCTTCGGAAAATCTCGGCGACACAAAGGTAAAAGGGCAAGACCGGTCGAAGACGGACGAACCCACACCGAACAAGGAGCCCGCAGCGACACTCGAATCGCCGCTCGAAATGCCGCAGAAGACCGCGTTTTTGCCACCCCCACCGCCATTGCCCGATCCGCCCAAGCTCGAATTGCCCCAGCCACCCGTACCCCGGCCTATCGCCACGCCAAAGCCGCCGCCAAAACCCTCTCTCGCCTCGCGTCAGCCGGTGCGGCCGCTGCCGCAACGGGCCAATCTTTTGCCGCGCTGGGCGAAATATCCCGGCCCGGCGGCAACGCGCGACGAATACCTGGCCTACCTCGCCTATCTGGCGCGCCAGCATATCGGGTTGTTGTCGCCTTCTTTGCTCGGGGGGCGGCGCGGCGAGACAATCATCAATGTGCTCGTGCTCGACGATGGTACGGTGGCGACGCTCAGCATCGGCCTGAGTTCGGGCTACCCCGAAATCGACCAGCGAGTTGAGCAGATGATCCGGGCTGTCGGCCGTTTTCCGCCGCTCCCGCAATGGTACCAGGCGCCGAGTATGCGGCTCGAATTCCGGCTGCAGTTCCCAGAAGCGCTCGAAGATTGAGCGCGACACCGCAGACCCGGCGCCGGCCGGGGCACCCGCATGTGCGGCATCTGACGCTTGCCGGGCGGATCGCGCATCATTGGAAGCCGCGCCGGTCCCGGATGCGGGGACTGCTTGCGTTCCTCGGTCCGGGGCTGATCACCGGCGCCTCCGACGATGATCCCAGCGGCATCGCCACCTATTCCCAGGTCGGCGCCCAGTTCGGCTATGCCATGTGCTGGGTCATGCTGTTCACCTGGCCGCTGATGGCTGCGATCCAGGAAATCAGCGCGCGCATCGGCCGGGTCACCGGCGAAGGCATCGCCGGCAATATCCGCGAGCATTACCCCCGCCCATTACTGCTGATCATCGTCGCCCTGTTGCTCGCCGCCAACACCATCAACCTCGGCGCCGATCTCGGTGCGATGGGTGCAGCACTGCAGCTGTTGTTGCCCGGTTCGGCGCATCTCTACGTCGTGGCGTTCGCCATTGTCTGCGCAATGCTCGAGATTTTTTCACGCTATGAGAATTATGTCCGAATCCTGAAATGGACGGCAGTGTCATTATTTTCCTATGTCGCGACGGCATTGGCGGTTGACGTCCCCTGGAGCCAGGTCGCCTATCATACCTTTGTGCCTGAGCTCGTCTGGCATAAGGATTATTTGGTCTCCATCGTTGCCGTTCTCGGCACGACGATCACGCCCTACTGTTTCTTTTGGCAATCCTCGGAGGAAGCGGAGGACGAGCAGATCGACCCTTCGGCACATCGGCTGATCGACGCCCCCGAAGAGGCGCCGGCGCAGATCGACCGCATCCGCGTCGACACCTATCTGGGCATGGGATTTTCCAACCTGATCAGCTGGTTCATCATCATCACCACGGCCGCGACCCTGAACGCGCACGGCGTCACCGACATCCAGACCTCGTCGCAGGCCGCCGAGGCGTTGCGCCCGATCGCCGGCGAGTTCACCTTTGTCGTGTTTGCTTTCGGCATCATCGGGATCGGGCTGTTGGCGGTGCCGGTATTGGCCGGCTCGGCCGCTTACGCCCTCGGCGAAGCGCTCGGCTGGCCCACCGGGCTGAGCCGCCGGCCGAAGGACGCGAGGGCGTTTTACGGCACGATCGCGGTCGCGACTTTGGTCGGCGTCTTTATCAATTTTGTCCACCTCGACCCGATCAGGGCCTTGTTTTGGTCGGCGGTCATCAACGGCGTTGTCGCCGTGCCATTGATGGGCGTGATGTTGCTAATGGCGCGGCAGCCGCGGGTCATGGGCGGATTGACAATTCCGCGGCCATTGGCAGCGGTCGGGTGGCTGACCACGGCGGTGATGGCCGTCGCCGTCGCCGCGATGTTTGCGACTTGGTGAGCATCCGCGCTCACGGGTTTTCAGGCATCTCCGGCTCCTCGGTCGAGGCGTCTTCAGGATTAGTCCTGCGCAATGCCGCGCGTTCCTGCTGCTGCTTGATCTTTTCCTCTTTCTTCGCCTTCTTGGCGCGGTCGCGCTCGGCGCGTTCGATACGGTAGTTCGGTCTGTACGGCATCAGCATTTACTCCTTTCGGCTCGCCGGCAGGGATTAGGGACCGCGGTGACAAGCTTGAGCAATATCGTCGATCCAATCGTCGTTTCTGTGATCCGGCATCGCCTGTTGGCGATCGTCGAGGAGATGGGCGAAGCGATGCTGCGCACATCTTATTCGCAAATCCTCAATTCGAGCCGTGATTTCTCGACCGCGATCTGCGATCTCGACGGGCGGCTGATCGCCCAGGCCGAGCATGTTCCGATCCATGTCGGCGCCCTGCCCTACGCGGCAAAGGCGGTGACCGAGTTCTTCGCCGGCGACATCCATCCGGGCGACGTTTTCCTGCTCAACGATCCCTATCATGGCGGCAATCATCTGCCCGATTTGACCGTGTTTGTGCCGGTGTTTGCCGGCGAGCAGCCGCGCTTTTGGTCGATCAATCGCGCGCATCAGAGCGACATCGGCGGGGCGACGCACGGCGCCTACAACGCTGCCGCGACCGACATCTGGCAGGAAGGGATCCGAATCACCCCGCTGCGGCTCTACGATCGCGGCGAGGTACGGCGCGACCTTCTCGAGATGATCGCGACCAATGTCCGCCATCCGCGCGATTTTCGCGGCGAT
Source organism: uncultured Alphaproteobacteria bacterium (assembly GCA_963735445.1). GTDB lineage: Bacteria > Pseudomonadota > Alphaproteobacteria > ATCC43930 > CGMCC-115725 > AP-15. Next base: position 79,508 of record CAVTLC010000010.1, on the reverse strand, counting down.
CTCGCGGCGATGATCGGCTCGGCTCATACCGGCGAGCGGCGGCTGTTGGCGTTGGCGGCCGAATTCGGCTGGCCGGTTGCCGACGCCGCGATCGAGGCGGTGCTCGACGGCGCCGAGCGCCAGACCCGGGCAGTGATCGCCGAGTGGCGGGACGGCGTCTATCACGGCGAGGCAATGCTCGACGATGACGGCCGCGGCCATGACGACATCCATATCCGCGCCACGGTCGAAAAGCGCGGCAGCGACCTCGTCATCGACCTCACGGATTCGCACGAGGAAGTCGCGAGCTTTATCAACTCCTCCTACCCGAACATGCGCTCGGCGGTGGTCGTCGCGCTGTCCTACCTGATCGACCCGGACACGCCCAAAAACGACGGCACCTTTCGCCCGATCACGGTGAAGGCCAAGCAGGGAACGGTGGTGTGGGCCAATCCCGGCATGCCGGTGACCCTCGCCACCAATCATTGCGGCCAGGAGATCATGGAGGCGATCGTCAAGGCCTTGGCGCCGGCCTGCCCCGACCGCGCGATGGCGGGCTGGGGCCGCCGTTTCCGGATCGCGATCCAGGGCCGCGACCCGCGCGCCGGGGTTTCCGCTAGATCAGGATCAGACCAAATCGAACCGTCATTCCCGCGAAAGCCCAGCAATAATTCTCCCGAGGGCAAGCCATTCATCTGGCATTTCTTTCAGGCGCGCCCCGGCGGCGGCGCGTCACCCGCGGGCGACGGCTGGCCGGGTGCGGGAGAATGGCAAGCGGCGGGCGGCATCAAATTCGGCAGCCTCGAAGTGACCGAGGTGCGCTTTCCGCTGTTCTTTCGCCGCCACGAATTCCGCCCGGATTCAGGCGGCATCGGCAAATATCGCGGCGGCCCCGGCGGGATCGTCGAGATGGTCGTCGAAACCGCCGAGCCCGCGGTCGCCAACACCGCCGGCGACGGGGTGCGCCACGGCGCGTGCGGCATCCTCGGCGGCGAGGACGGCCTGCCGCACCGCTACACGCTCTACTCCGAAGGACAGCCGCCGCGCCCGATCAAGACCAAGGAAACCGGCATCACGATCCGCCCCGGCGACGTGCTGATCCTCGAATCCGGCGGAGGCGGCGGCTGGGGCAACCCCGCCGACCGCGACCCGCAGGCAATCGCCGCCGACCGCGAAAACGACTTCGTGACGAGTATAGCACCGAGATCGCCGCCGCCACCCGAGCCCAACGCGCACGCTGACGGTGCATATTTTGCCCGATTATCCAAACGACCGTGTTAACGAGGCGTCTGCACCCGGGTAATTCACACCTGCCCCGGAACCGCGATTTTTGCACGACGAACGCCGAGATCGCCTATGCCGTCAAATTTTCTCAAGCCGTTGATCTAGGTCAAAGAACCCCAAGGCAAGACGTCAGATTGTTTTTAGGGGCTTCGACAGGGCTCTGCCAGCCGGCCTCAGTCGGAAACCCCTCTGACGCCTCGGGCAGCAACTTGCCTCAGGGCAACCCATTCATCTGGCATTTCTTTCAGGCGCGCCCCGGCGGCGGCGCATCACCCGCGGGCGACGGCTGGCCGGGTGCGGGCGAATGGCAGGCGGCGGGCGGCATCAAATTCGGCAGCCTCGAAGTAACCGAGGTGCGCTTCCCGCTGTTCTTTCGCCGCCACGAATTCCGCCCGGATTCAGGCGGCATCGGCAAATATCACGGCGGCCCCGGCGGGATAGTCGAGATGGTTGTCGAAACCGCCGAGCCGGCAATCGCCAACACCGCCGGCGACGGCGTCCGTCACGGCGCGTGCGGCATCCTTGGCGGCGAGGACGGCCTGCCGCACCGCTACACGCTCTACTCAGAGGGCCAGCCGCCGCGCCCGATCAAGACCAAGGAAACCGGCATCACGATCCGCCCCGGCGACATCCTGATCCTCGAATCCGGCGGAGGCGGCGGCTGGGGCAACCCCGCCGACCGCGACCCCGCCGCAATCGCCGCAGATCGCGAAAACGGGTTCGCTACGAAGTGATGCCATCCTAAGTTTACCCGCGTGCTCACCGTATCAAACTTCGTAAGTGAGTCACCGTAGTCAGCCCTGGAAGTTGGGCCGTGACACGCTGACATAGTCTTGACATGGCTCCCGCGGTCCCAGCACCATTCCCTCATATTCGGGAACGAACGCTTAATATGACACTAGCTGGAAATAGGGGATGCCCCTCCCGGGGAAGATGCACAAGCTTCTAACCCCTGAAAAGGCGCTGATTTTTCGAATCATCCATCGCGACAATCTACCGTGGATTCTCGCGAATGGGATCCATTGCCGTAATTCGAATCAGATCGACCCTAACTTCGTGAGCATTGGCAACCCAGATCTTATCAGCGGCCGTCATTATCGGGGCGTGCCTGTGTCGCCTGGCGGTAATCTAAGCGATTACGTCCCGTTCTATTTCACCCCTCTTCCCGTGATGCTCTTAAATATCAAAACCGGTTATCGCGGAATTCGTCAGCGTCGAAATGATGAAATCGTAATTCTCGTAGCGTCGCTTCGTCGATTACAATCGGATGGGATTAGCTTCCTTTTCACCGATCGTCATGCCTATCTCGCGGCCGCGCAATTCTTCTCTGATTTGAGAGATTTGGATAAAATAGACTGGACAATCTTGCAAAACCGTGACTTCAGACGAGACAACGAAAATCCCGAAAAGATGGAGCGATATCAGGCCGAGGCTCTAGTTTATACGTTTTTGCCCATAACCTCAGTATTGGGTGCCGTGTGTTGTAATCCAACAGTGCGCGATCACGCGAAGAGCGTAATGACAGCTGCAGGCGTGACACTCCTGTTTACAGCCAACCGGGGTGGTATTTCAGATGATCACGTTCACCCAAGGCAATCTCTTGGAGGCAGATGCTGAAGCGCTCGTCAATACTGTGAACACAGTTGGTGTGATGGGGAAGGGTATCGCCCTTATGTTCAAAGAACACTTCCCTGAAAACTTTTTTCTCTACAAAGAAGCATGTAAGAAACAAGAGATCGTAATCGGTCGGGTATTTGCCACGGAGCGAAGAGATGTAACGGGAGGTCCGAGGTGGATAATCAACTTCCCGACTAAGGAACATTGGCGCTCACCTTCGAAGCTCGAATGGATCCGGGCTGGATTAAACGATCTGCGACGTTTTATCGAAGAGCATTCGATAACTTCCATCGCACTCCCACCGTTGGGCAGCGGTAATGGCGGACTTGACTGGCAGGATGTGCGGCCTCTAATCGAGCGGTCCCTTGATTCGCTGTCTGACGTCGCGATCATCGTTTATGAGCCTACGTCGAAATACCAAAATGTCGCGAAGCGGGAGGGCGTGGAGAAGCTGACGCCAGGGCGCGCTCTGATGACAGAGGTAGTCCGACGTTATTGGATTCTAGGTATAGAATGCACATTGCTCGAAATTCAGAAACTCGCCTATTTTGTTGAGAAAGAAATCCTCTCACAAGGATTACAAAATCCTCTAAATCTTAATTTCCACGCCGACAGATATGGACCGTATTCACCCAAGCTGAGGCATTTACTCAACGCTCTGGATGGGAGTTATTTGCATTGCGAGAAACGTCTAGCGGATGCCGGTCCTTTGGACGTTATCGGTTTCGACGACAAGAAAATGGATCGTGTTACCCTCTATCTCTCAAGCGAAGCGAAACCATACCGTCCGGTGCTTGACGCTATTTCGGCGTTAATCGAAGGTTTCGAATCGCCTCTAGGCATGGAATTATTGGCAACCGTAGATTGGCTCCTAGAGCATGAACATTTGCCGCCTAGTGTCGATGCAATTCGAAGAGGTCTTCGAGAGTGGCGGGGTGGAGCTGGAGCCGGGGAACGCAAGCTGAAATTGTTCGATGATCGCTTGATCACCTTGGCGATTGATCGGCTGCGTATTCCAACTCCTGCATAGGCCCACCGGCTTTTATTCCGCCGCCTGCGCCAATGGGCGGATGGCGGTGCGGGCTTGCTGGTCGTAGGCGTCGCGCCAGCTGATCTCTTTCGTCGGCGAGGAAATCGCCGCTGCGGACGTTGACAAAAACATCGGGGTTGTCGACGCCGGGCGGCACCGTCTCGTCCTTTTTGAAGGCGCGGGCGGCGCGCAACAGGCGGCGGCGGGTGCGCGCGATCATGATATCGCTCGGCCCCAAATTCTCGTACGCGTGATCGGTGATCGGCCCCATGCTTTCGGTGACCGCCTGATCCTGCGCCTGGATCCCGACGATCCCGGTAAAGATGCCGCCGTTCTTTTGCGCGTCGCGGTCGATCAGCCAGTCATTGCCCTCGACGCCGGCGAGCCGCCAGCGGCCGTACCAGTCGGTCGTGTTCGGCACGAAATCCATCGTCAGTTTCGAGCCGGGCAACACCCGGCTGTTGCTGAGTGCGGCGCGGTCGGCCGGCAGCCCCTTCCAGCTCAGGCTGACAAACATCGTATGGCCGTCATCCATCGGGACCCAGGCGCGGCTGTTGACCCGGTCAAAGGCGCCCTGCGGCGTCTGCGTCCAGAACGGAAACAGGAAATTGGCAAACCGCCAATAGGTCTTGCCCGCCTCGGCCGGGCGATAGGCGGCGTACATCGTGCCGTAATCGGTATCGCTGACATGGTATTGCGGGGCGCGGTTGGCGACCGTCCAGCGGATCAGATTGTCGGTCGGCACATTCTCCGGATCGACCGAGCCGGCATGCAAAAAGCCGAAATGCGAGGTGTCGATGTCGCCTTCGAGCGCCTGCAGCCAATTGCACTCGCGCTGCGCGAACGTGATCTGCAATTCGTCTGCCGGCAATAGCGACGCCTCGATGCCGGGCAAAGGCGGGGCGGTATCGCGCTCGCCCATATAGACCCAGATGAGGCCGTTGCGCTCGGCGACCTTGTAGGCCTTGGCCCTGACCTTGTCCTTGTAGTCCTGTTTCGGCGGGGTGTTCGGCATATCGACGCAATTCCCTTCGGCGTCGAATTTCCAGCCGTGATAGACGCAGCGGATGCCGCCTTCCTCGTTGCGGCCAAGAAACAGCGAGGCGCAGCGATGCGGGCAGCGATGGTCCATGACCCCGACCCGGCCGTTGCTGTCGCGAAACGCGATCAGCCGCTCGCCCAACAGCATCAGCCGCATCGGCGCGCCGTCGCGTTCCAATTCGGACGACATCGCCGCCGGCAGCCAATATTGCCGCATCATTTCGCCCATGACCGTGCCGGGGCCGACGCGGACCAGATCCTCGCTGTCCTTATGCTTGCTCATCGCTTGCCTCGCTGACCCGCTGCCGCGGTCGTAAAAGAGCCGGTTCTTTTGCGCTCACTTTGCGGATCGGGCGAGCGTCAGGTCAAGCAGCTTGGCAAAAATAGCGCGGCTTGCGATGCGACGGACGCAATGCAATCCTCGACCTCAGGCGGCTCGCTGATCGAATTACGCTCCGAGCCACGGTCGGGGGATGCGATGAATTCGGGATCATCGAGCAAAGGCTTCGGCATCGGCGCCTCGGTTCTGCGCAAGGAGGACGCGCGGCATCTGCGCGGGCGCGGCGAATTCGTCTCGGATGTCCGCCTACCCGAAACGGCCGAAGTCGTCTTTCTGCGCAGCCCTTATGCCCATGCGCGCATTCGCTCGATCACCGTCCCGCCCGATGCCCGCAAGCGGGTCTTCACCGCGGCCGACCTGCCGCGGATGCAGCCGATCCGGATCGTCTCGCACGCGACTGGCGCCAAATCGCCGGCCTGGCCGCCGCTCGCCACCGACAAGGTGCGCTATGTCGGCGAAGCGATTGCCGCCTGCATCGCCCCGACCCATGCCGAGGCGGAAGACCTCGCCGCCAGCGGTGACGATCGATTTCGAGCCGCTCGACGCGGTTGTCGACGCCCGCCGCGGGCTGAGCCCCGGCTCGGCCTTGGTTCATGATCATTGGGGCGACAACCTCTATATCGAGCGCACGGTCGAGGGCGGCGACATCGATGCCGCCGCGCGCGCCGCCGACATCGTCGTGACCCGCGAATATCGGATGAACCGGCAATCGGGCTCGCCGCTCGAAGGGCGCGCGGTGCTGGCCTACCGCGACCACCGGCTCGACGAAGTGGTGGTCTACGCCTCGACCCAAACACCGCACACGGTGCGCGTCGCGATCGCCGAGACACTGGGTGTCGACGAACGTCAGCTGCGCGTCGTCGCTCCGGATGTCGGCGGCGGGTTTGGCCCAAAGGCCCGGCTCTATCCGGAAGAGATCATCCTGGCGGCGCTGGCGTTCGAACTCGACCACCCGGTGCGCTGGGTCGAAAGCCGCAACGAGCATCTGCTGACCGCGGCGCATTGCCGCGACCATCACTACAAGCTGACCGCCTACGCCGACCGGCAAGGCCGCATCCTCGGCATCGATACCGAGATCGTGGTTGATGCCGGCGCCTATGGGCTGTGGCCGCAGGGGCCCTACCAGGAAGCCAACATGGCGGCCCGCACATTGCCCGGGCCCATACACGATCACCAATTACCGCGCCCGCACCCTGACCGTCGCGACCAACAAGGCGCCGCTCGGCCCCTATCGCGGGGTCGGCCGCCCGGGCGCCTGCTTTGCGATCGAACGGACGATCGACGAGGTGGCGCGCGCGGTCGGCCGCGACCCGGTCGCGGTGCGCATTGCGAACATGATCCCGTCGGCCGAGATGCCGTTCACCTCGATCACCGGCATGCGCTACGACACCGGCGATTATGCGGCGAGCGTCAATCTCTGCGCCGAATTATTGCACCTCGATGCGGTGCGCGAACGCCAGCGCGGACGGCGAGCCCAAGCCTGCCGCGGCGGAGGCCGGGGGCCGGCTGATCGGCATCGGCTTTGCGAGCTTTACCGAGCAGACAGCGCATGGCGCGGCTGAATTCGCCTCGCGCGGCGCCTCAATTATCCCGGGATACGAGAGCTGCACGGCCCGCATCCTGACCGATGGCAGCCTCGTGCTGATGGTCGGGATTCAGTCGCACGGCCAAGGGCTCGAAACGACATTGTCGCAGATCGCCTATCAGGAACTCGGCATCGAACCGGCGCGCATTTCGGTCCGCCACGGCGACACCGAAAGCACCGCCTTTGGTTTTGGCACCTTCGCCTCGCGCAGCATGGTGATGTCGGGGGGTGCGGTGGCGCGCGCGAGCCGGATATTGCGCGACAAGATCGTGCGGATCGGCGCTCACTTGTTGCAATGCGACATCGGCGAGGCGCGCTGCGCCGACGGTCGGGTGCTGGGTCCGCAAGGCTCGGTCACGATCGCGGAAGTGGCCAAGGTCGCGCATCTGCGGATGGACGGGCTGCCGGCAGGTGTCGAACCGCTGCTCGAGGCGGTCGCGACCTACGAGCCCAGCATCAGCACCGGCGTCTTTTCCTATGCAACGCACGGCGCGGTGGTGGCGGTCGACCCTGAAACCGGCCATGTCGAGCTGCTCGATTTCGCGGTCGCCGAGGATTGCGGGACGATGGTCAACCCGATGATCGTCGAGGGCCAGATCCGCGGCGGCGTGGTGCAGGGGATCGGCACCGCGATGTTTGAGGAGATTCCGTATGACGCGCACGGCCAGCCCCTGGCCGCGAGCCTGCTCGACTATCATCTGCCCGCCGCGTTCGAGGTGCCGCCGATCAGGATCGGGCATATCCACAACCCGGCGACGGCGACCGAATACGGCATGAAGGGGATGGGCGAGGGCGGCGCCGTAGCGCCACCGGCGGCGATTGCCAACGCGGTTCGCGACGCGCTGGCACCGCTCGGCGCCGAGGTCAACGAGACGCCGATTACCGCGGAGCGTGTCCTCGCTGCGATCCGGCGCGCACAGCGCACGCGCGGTTAGCGCGCACTCACGCCTGGCTTCGGGTCGGTTTGGAGTAGCCGGAAACCGGTTACGAAAACAGCGCGAAGCCGAGCCCGGTGCCTGAGCCGGCCGGCGTGCGGTAGCCCGGGACGTAATGCGACCACGCCAAATCGAGATGCTCGACCGCACCACCGACGGTGATCCACATGCGGATTTCGGAGCTGCCGGAATTGAGCTTTTTGCGCGGCAGTGATTGCAACGCCTCGCCGTCCTTGCGCGCCAACGCGTCGATGATGCCGCGGTCGAGTTCCTCGTCGACGACAAAATGGCTGAGCCCGCCCGAGCCGGCGATGCCAATGCGCGCATTGCCCGGATAGCTTTCGACCGCCTCGCGGATCGCCTGACCCAATTTATAGCAGCGCCGCGGTGTCGGCTGGTTGGGTGGGTAGTAGGTGTTGAGGAATACCGGCACGACCGGCAGGGCTTGGTCTTCCATCAGCCGTTTGCGGACAAAGGCGTGCGCGTGGCCTTCGCCATGCCCCGGAGCCAACCCATTCGAGGAGGCGATGTCGAACTCGCGGTCGATCAATTCGCCGATCAAATGCAACGCCAAGGGTGCATCGACCGGGTAGTCGCGCGGTTCCTTCTCTTCGTAATAGCGCGCAGTGGCGAGCCGCGACCATTCCGGACCCTTAAAATTGGGTGACAGCGGCACGTTGCGGATGGTGTCGCCGTAGTAGACCAGAATAGAGGGCAGGTGATCCTCGTAAAACAGCTCCTTCTGGTCATCGCCGACGATGATCAGCGCGTCGAGTTCGGCTCGGCGAATAGCGCGCTTCAACTCTTCGATCGCCGCCTGGGCCTCGTCATGGCGGGCCGTGAAGCGCTCTGGCGTCAATTCCGATGCGGCTCTTGGGTCGGGGCGGGTCAGCAATTCCTCGTAGGTCGCGGGGTTCCCTTCCTTGTCGAGAAACTCGCGCACCCCGTCGCGGTCGATAAAGCTCGGCCAGTCTTTCGCCGGCGTGTTCAGCATCGGCGTGTGCGATGTCGCAATCCCGAGGACGATTTGTGCCATCCCGATTCTCCTTCCGCGAGCCGCGGACGTGCGTTCTTGAAAAGCCTACCGCCGCGCGCGTCAGCGCGTCAATCGCGCAGCACCCGCTGGAGACGCCCTGATCGCCTTTGTCTCGACGCGATTACCCCGATAAATTTGCGCGTGAGAGATGGGTAGGGGGCCGGCCTCAGGCCGGAGCGATGCACATGGGATCGGGAGTGCTGGGGACGTTGGCCGAAAAAACCGCCGATGCCGGGCGTCGGGTCATCGGGCTCGCCTTTGGCAAGGCTATCGCGTTTACCTATGCCGTGATCGTCAGCGTTGTCGCCAATGTCGTGTTCGAATTCGTGCGCGAGCCGCCGCATCCGGGACCATCCGGCCCAACGACCGATGTCGCGTTCAAATCTGCCGCTGGTCCGATTGCCCGAGCGCCATTACCGGCCGCCTCCCCAATGACGACAATGAACGTCAAGTCGGCTGAGACCGTCCCGGCAACCGCCCCGCCAGGGGCGACAATCCCGGAACCTCCGCATCCCGGTCCCGGTAGTGGCGGACTTTATTGATCGGAGCTTTCGCTATGCTCGACATCGTCAAGGCAAAAAGAAATATCGACCAGCGTTGGGGTGATGAAATCGTCCCCACTCTCGTCGAATACATCAAGATCCCGAATAAATCGCCGGCTTTCGACGCCGATTGGGCAGCGCACGGCTATATGGACGAAGCCGTCGCCTTGTTCGAAGGCTGGGCCCGAGCAAGGCTGACCTCGCTGCCCGGCGCCACGCTCGAAACCGTCAGGCTGCCGGGACGCACGCCGGTCATCCTGATCGAGGTGCCGGGCGACGGCGCGGACAGTGTTCTGCTCTACGGCCATCTCGACAAGCAGCCGGAGATGACCGGCTGGACCGAGGGGTTTGGCCCTTGGACCCCGCGGATCGATGGCGACAAGCTCTATGGCCGCGGCGGCGCCGATGACGGCTATGCGATGTTCGGCGCGCTCAGCGCGCTGCTGGCGTTGCGCGAACAGGGCGTGCCGCATGCCCGCTGCGTGATCCTGATCGAAGCGTGCGAGGAATCCGGCAGTTACGACCTACCGTATTACGTCGACCATTTGGCCGCTCGCATCGGCCAGCCGTCGCTCGTCGTGTGTCTCGATTCGGGATGCGGCAATTACGACCAGCTGTGGCTGACAACCTCGTTGCGCGGCATGGTGTCGGGCAGCCTCAAGGTGCGCGTGCTGACCGAGGGCGTGCATTCGGGCTACGCGTCGGGTGTCGTGCCGTCGAGCTTCCGCATCCTGCGGCAGTTATTGTCGCGCCTTGAGGACGAGGCGACGGGTTCGGTTCGTCCGCCCGAGCTTTACGCTCAGATCCCGGCCGAGCGGGTGGCGCAGACCCGGCAGGCTGCGGCAGCGCTGGGCGACACGGTCTTCACCGAATACCCGTTCGCTCCGGGCGTCGGGCCGATGGGCGATGATCTGACCGAGCTGGTGCTGAACCGCACCTGGCGACCGCAACTCGCGGTGACAGGGATCGCCGGGCTGCCATTGCCGGCCGACGCTGGCAATGTTCTGCTGCCGTTTACCGAGGCGAAGTTAAGCCTGCGGCTGCCGCCGACCTTGGATGCTGAGGCTGCCGCCGCGATGCTTCGTTCACTGCTGGAAAAAGACCCGCCTCACAACGCGCAGGTCGAACTCGATCTCGGGTCGAGCGCCACCGGTTGGAACGCGCCGGCTTTGGCGCCTTGGCTCGAACAATCGCTAGCGCGCGCGTCGCAAGCCGCGTTCGGAGCACCGCCCGCCTATATGGGCGAGGGCGGCAGCATTCCGTTTATGGCGATGCTCGGAGAGAAATTTCCGCAGGCTCAGTTTGTCGTGACCGGCGTGCTCGGGCCGCATTCGAATGCCCACGGCCCGAATGAATTCCTGCACATCCCGACCGGGCAGCGCGTCACCGCGGTAATCGCCCAGGTTCTGGCCGACCATCACGCCCGATCAGGGACGCGATAAGCCGCAGTCTAAGCAGAGCCGGGAAACGAAAGCATCTTTGCGGGATATTAGAACCCGGCGCCTCTGCGGCTGCCCTGGGCCCCCGCTTTTTGCGGGGGCGACGGGGCTTTTCCTGCCGAAGCTTTATCTGGTTCAGATTGAGATAAGCGCCGAGGCTGTCGCTACCTAGGCGGCGACCAGGCGGCGCTCGATCGCGGCGGCTTTGATCGCCTTCTGCAGTTTCTCGAAAGCGCGGACTTCGATCTGCCGCACCCGCTCGCGCGAGATACCGTATTGCTGCGATAAATCCTCGAGCGTTGTCGGGTTATCGCGCAGCCGCCGCTCCGACAGGATGTGGCGCTCGCGGTCATTGAGATGCGTCATTGCCTTTTCGAGCAGGTCGCGGCGCAATCCCAGCTCCTGGCGGTCGGCGAGCTTGGTTTCCTGGCTCTCGCTCTCATCGACGAGCCAATCCTGCCATTCGCCCTCGCTGTCGCTGCGCAACGGCGCGTTCAACGAGTGGTCCGGGCTGGCCAGACGCCGATTCATGCTGACGACGTCGGCTTCCGGGACATCGAGCTCGGTTGCGATCTTTTTCAGGTTTTCGGGCGACAGATCGCCCTCTTCCATCGCCTGCAGCTGGCCTTTCAATTTGCGCAGATTGAAGAACAGCTTTTTCTGCGCAGCGGTGGTGCCCATTTTGACAAGCGACCACGAATGCAGGATGTATTCCTGGATCGCCGCCCGGATCCACCACATTGCGTAAGTTGCCAAGCGAAAGCCGCGGTCGGGATCAAAGCGTTTGACCGCCTGCATCATCCCGACATTGCCTTCCGAAATCAGTTCGGACAGCGGCAATCCATAACCGCGATAACCCATCGCGATCTTGGCGACAAGCCGCAGATGGCTCGTCACCAGGCGATGGGCGGCCTGCGGGTCCTCGTGCTCTTTCCAACGCTTGGCGAGCATGTACTCCTCTTCCGGTTCCAGCATCGGAAACTTCCGGATCTCCTGGAGATACCGGGTCAGGTTTCCTTCAGCGGAAATGGAAGGGACCGAGAGGGTGGCCATTTTGTGGTTCGTTGCTCCTAGTTAGGGGCTTTGTGGTTTGTAAACGTCGGACATGAACAGTCGTCCCGCCCCCGAGGGACTCCTTGCATACCCTAGTAATATAGTAAGGTTTTGTCCAGTTTAAAATCCCTCTAAATTAGTTAAAAGTCGTTAAGGCTGGTAAACAAGTCGTGAAGATCGGTCGGCAACGGGCTGTCGAAAGCCATGCAGCGGCCGTCAGCGGGATGCGTGAAGCCAAGCCGGCGGGCGTGCAAAGCCTGGCGTGGGAAGGCGGCGATCCGCGCCCCGATCTCACCCGAGCGGGCAACGGCGCGGCCGGCGCGTGTTCCGTAAACCGGGTCGCCGATCAGCGGATAGCCGTGGTGTGCGAGGTGCACCCGGATTTGATGGGTGCGGCCGGTCGCGAGCCGGCATTCGACCAGCGCCGCGATGTTTTTGAATGCCCGTTCGACATGGTAGCGGGTCAATGCCGGCCGGCCGCGGCCTTCACCGACGACAGCCATCTTTTTGCGGTTGACCGCGCTGCGGCCGATATTGCCGGCAATCTCGCCTGTCATCGGAGACGGCAGACCCCAGACAAAGGCGGCATAGGCGCGATCGATCCGGCGCGCCGCGAAATCGCGCGACAATGCCTGGTGCGCGGCATCGGTCTTGGCCACGACCATCAGCCCGCTGGTATCCTTGTCGAGCCGATGAACGATGCCCGGCCGCCGCACACCGCCGATCCCGGCAAGGCTCGAGCCGCAATGCGCGATCAGCGCGTTGACCAGTGTGCCGTCGGGATTACCGGGTGCGGGATGGACGACGAGCCCCGCGGGCTTGTCGACAACAATCAAATGTGCATCCTCAAAGCGAATGTCGAGCGCCAGCGGCTGCGCAACCGGCGCCGGATCCTCCATATCAGGGAAGAACACGACAAAATTTTGGTCCGGTCGCACTTTTTGCGAGGGATCGCGAGACGCGCCGCCGTCCTGCACGACGCGGCCTTCTTCGATCAGCCGCTTCAACCGTGTCCGCGACAATTCCGGAAAGTGATTTGCTAGCATGCGATCGAGACGGGTGCCCGCCTCGCCCGGCTCCGGACGGATTGCGACCGAACCGCCGGCCGCCGCGGTCTCCGTAATCATCCGCTGAGCCCCGAGAACATGCCGCTGCGCGCGCTGAAGATACTCGTCATCGTGATGGGCATTATGCTCGTCGTCGGCTTTGTCGCATTAATCTTGGTTATAGCCGGCCGCATGTCGCACCGCGGTTCGGCTGTCTCAGCCCGTCACCCTCCGCCCCGGACAGAGATCGAAATCCCGCGTGGCGCGCGTGTCGAGGCGATGACGACCGCACCCGATCGCCTTATCCTCGACCTGGTATTGCCGGACGGCAACCGCCAGATCGTCGTTATCGATCTTGCAACAGGCGCCCGCGTTGGCGAGATCGAGCTGCACTCAGCCCCATAGCCTAAGCCGTTCGCGGAAGGCCTACGCCTCCGTCATCCTGTGCACAGCCGGTCCAACAATCGGTCGAGAAATGCGCCGCCCGCGGCGAGCTGGTCACGGGTGATGTATTCGTTTGGCTTATGGGCGACCTCGATCGAGCCGGGGCCGCAAATCACCGCCGGGATCCCTGCCATCTGAAACAGACCGGCCTCGGTGGCGAACGCGATCGTCGTCGTTTCGTTGGCGCCGGTTAGCTCGCGGGCAAGCACTTCGGCCGGCGAGCCGGGATCGGGCACCAATGGCGGGACCAGTGCCGCGGTTTCGGTAATGATATCGGCATCTGGGAAACCGGCGCGCATCCGCGGCAGCAATTCGCGCTCGACAAATTGCTCGATGCGCCGGCGTGGGGCGGCATCATCTTCGCCGGGTATCGTGCGGAACTCCCATTCGAAGGCGCAGTCCCGGGCGATGATGTTGACTGCGGTGCCGCCCTCGATGCGGCCGATATTAAAGCTGGTATAGGGCGGGTCAAAGCGGCTCTCGGGCTTGGCCGCAGCCCGGCATTCGGCGGCAAGCCGGCCGATCTCGGCGATGATCTCGGCCGCCGCGGTGATCGCGTTGACCCCGTGCTCGGGCGCGCTCGAATGCGCCTCATGCCCGGTCACCGCGGTGCGCAGGAATTGAATGCCCTTATGCGCGTTGGCAACCCGCATTTCGCTGGGCTCGCCGATGATCGCGAGAAGCGGACGGGCCGGTCCCTGGGGCAGCGCGCGGATCAAGGCGGGCACGCCGAGACACCCGACCTCCTCGTCATAGCTGAGCGCCAGATGCAGTGGCCTTTGGAGCGGCCGCGAAACCGCTTGCGGCGCCAAGGCCAGAGCGAGTGCGATAAAACCCTTCATATCGGCGGTGCCGCGGCCAAACAGTCGGCCGTCACGCTCGGTGAGCCGAAAGGGATCGCTGTCCCAGGCCTGTCCGGCGACCGGCACGACATCGGTATGCCCGGACAGGATGACCCCGCCGCGATCGCCAGGGCCGATTGTCGCAAATAAATTCGCTTTGGCGCCGGCGGCGTCGCGGGTCAACGTGCTTTTGACGCCGTACCCTTCGAGATAATCCACGACCCATTCGATCAATGCCAAATTCGAGTTGGCGGAAACCGTGTCGAACCCGACCAGCTTTTCGAGGATCGCGACCGCGTCGAGGGCCATCGCCGGATGCGCGTCAGCTTTTCGGCTCAGACATTGTCGAGCTTGGCGCTGCCCGGCGTCCCGATCATCGCCAGCACCTCCCGCCGGCTCGTCGGATCAGTCCGGAACTCGCCAAGCATCCGGCTCGTCACCAGCATCGTGCCGGGCTTATGCGTGCCGCGGGTCGTCATGCATTGGTGAGCGGCTTCGATGACGACGCCGACCCCTTTTGGCTGCAACACCTCGTCGAGGGTGTTGGCGATCTGCGCGGTCATCTTTTCCTGGATCTGCAGTCGCTTGGCGTAGACATCGACCAGCCGCGACAATTTCGAGATCCCGACGACGCGATTTTTCGGCAGATAGGCGACATGCACCTTGCCGATGATCGGAGCGAGATGGTGCTCGCAATGCAACTCGAAGCGGATGTCCTTCAGCATGACGATCTCGTCATAGCCGTCGGTCTCCTCAAAGGTGCGCTGCAACAATGCCACCGGATCTTCTTCGTATCCGGTGAAATATTCGCGAAAGGCGCGGATGACGCGATCGGGGGTGCCGAGCAGCCCTTCGCGCTCGGGGTCGTCGCCGGCCCAACGGATCAAGGTGCGGACCGCCTCTTCGGCCTCGGCCCGGCTTGGCCGCGGAGAGGCGGCTGAGCGGAGATGCGGCTGGGACGCGGACAAAGGCGAAGCAATTGCAGGCGACATCAATCAATCTCTTTTTTGTTGGATGGTTTGCGATCGGGCGGGTTCCGGCACCCTCCCATTCAGTTCAAGGCGTGTTCGGTTCACCGCATCAGTTCAGGCGCATTCAGTTCAGGCGCACCGGCTGATGCGGGCTGTCGAGCGAGAAGGCGGGGATGCGGACCGGGAAACACTCGCCGCTGCGCGTCTCCATCTCGTAGGTGCCGACCATGATGCCCGAGGGCGTCGGCAACGGCGTGCCGCTGGTATATTCAAAGCTCTCACCCGGCCCGAGCACCGGCTGCTCGCCGACCACTCCCGGCCCGCGCACTTCCTGAACCTGGCCGCGGCCGTCGGTGATCTTCCAGTAGCGGCGGCGCAGCTGAACCGTCTCCTCGCCGCGGTTTTCGATGCGCACGTGATAGGCCCAGACGAAATGACCCTCGGCGGGTGAGGATTGATCCTCCAGATAGATCGGCTTGACCGTGACGCTGATCCCCCGGGTGGTTTCCGAATACATGACGCCGTTTCCTCGCCTACGAGACCAACGCTCGCCGACGCGTTCGCCGCCGAGACCGGCGAAAACAATGTCGGCCGCAGGCGGGAAACGTCAAGATCGCCGCGACGGCGCCAGTAATTCAAGCACCCGCTCGTCAATCTCGCGGCCACCTTGCACGCTGATCGGCTGAATGCAGACATGGTCGGCGCCGGCGTCCCAATGCTCCTGGATGCGCTTGCGGATCGCCCCCTCGTCACCCCAGCCGACGATCGCATCGATAAATCGATCGGAGCCGCCGCCGGCCATATCGGCATCGGAAAAGCCCTGCCCCCGCCAGGCGTTGACGTAATTTTCGAGCTGCAGGTAGTGCGACAAGGCCTCGCGCGCCGCCGGCCGCGCCTTCGCCGGATCGGTTTCGAGCAATACCCAGACTTCGGGCGCCAGGATCTTGCCGGGCCCGAGGATCTTGCGCGCCTCGGCGGTGTGCGCCGGGATCGAGTTGTAGGGATGCGCCCCGTCGGCCATCTCGCCCGACAACGCCATCATCCGCGGCCCGAGTGCGGCGACGACGGTCGGCGGCGTCTCGCGCGGGGTCGCCGCCACGACATAGGGCGCCTCGCGCATCGCCTTCAGATAGGCGCGCATCGTCGCCACCGGCTTATTGTAGGTGTGGCCGCGCAGCCCTTCGACCATCGGCCGGTGCGACACGCCGACGCCGAGCAGAAACCGCCCGTCCGATTGCTCGGCCAGCGCCCGCTGACCGTTCGCCATCGCCATCGGGTCGCGGGCATAGATGTTGGCGATCCCGGTCGCGACAATCAGCTTTTGGGTATTGGCGAGCAGCCACGAAGAATGAACGAGCGCGTTGCGCCCGCGGCTCTCCGGCAGCCACAAGGCGCTGTAGCCCCACGCCTCGACGCGTTTGGCAAAAGCCGCCCCCGCCGCCGCACTCATCCGATCCATCCCGACCCAAACGCCAAGCCTGCCCAATTCCATCGCCGATGACTCCTCTGAGAAGGCGGAGTGTGAATCGCGAACGCCGCCTCGTCCAGCCCATCGCAGACCGCGCTGATGATGAGACAGCTACATAATTCCGGCTCACTTGCCGATGCAGAAGTCGCGGAAGATCACGTCGAGCAGGTCTTCGACATCGACGATGCCGGTGATCCGGCCGAGGCTGCGCAACGCGAGGCGCAGATCTTCGGCGCGCAGTTCGGGGAGATCGGCGGTGAGCGCGCGGTCGAGTGCCGCGGTGGCGTCTTCGAGCGCCTGACGGTGGCGGGCGCGGGTTAGGACCGGCGCCTCGATCTGGTAGGTCGCGGCAATCCGGGCGGCGAGCGCTGTCAGCAATATGTCGAGGCCTTCGCCGGTCAGCGCCGACACCGGGAATGGCGCCTCTCGATCGCAGGCGCCGGAGCCCACTCTCTCGTCATGGCCGGGCTTGTCCCGGTCATCCACGCCTTCGCCGCGGTGTGCGGCCTCCGTCGTTATCTCGTGGATGCCCGGATCAAGTCCGGGCATGACGGGTCTGCGTTGTTCGCGCGACGGGCGCGCCGATGGCAGGAGGTCGATTTTGTTGGCGACGAGCAATGTATCGGGGCCGGGCCAGGCTTTGGCGCCGGCGGCATCGCCGGGAGAGCGGGCGTCGAACACAAAGAGCCGGATTTCGGCTTCGGCGGCGCGATGGCGGGCGCGGCGCAGCCCCTCCTGCTCGATCGGGTCGTCGCTGTCGCGCAGGCCGGCGGTGTCGGCGAGGATCACCGGGTAGCCGGCGAGATCGATCGCGACCTCGACGATGTCGCGCGTCGTCCCGGGGATCGGCGAGGTGATCGCCGCCTCGCGGCGGGCGATGCGGTTCAACAAGCTCGATTTGCCGGCGTTGGGCGGGCCGACGATTGCGACCGTGATGCCGTCGCGCAACCGCTCGCCGCGATGACCATCGGCGAGATGACGGCCGATTTCGCCGGCAAGCTCGCGAATATCGTCGGTGATCGCCTCTTCGAGTGCCGGCGGCAATTCCTCGTCGGGAAAATCGATCACCGCTTCGAGATGGGCGAGAATACGGGTCAGACGCCGCGACCAATCGCGATAAAGCCCGCCCAATTCGCCACCGAGTTGGCGCAAGGCTTGGCGGCGCTGCGCCTCGGTTTCGGCGGCGGCGAGATCGGCGATCGCCTCGGCCTGGGTCAGGTCGAGCTTGCCGTTCTCGAAGGCGCGGCGGGTAAATTCCCCGGGTTCGGCAAGCCGGAGCCCGAGACCGCGCAGCGTATCGGTGATCGCGGCCAGCACCGCGCGGCTGCCGTGCAGATGCAGTTCGGCGACATCCTCGCCGGTAAAGCTCGCGGGGGCGGGAAACCACAGCACCAGCGCATCGTCGAGCGCTTCGCCGCTATCAGGGTGAACGAGGCGGCGATGCCGCGCGGTTCGCGGCGGCGGGAGGGAACCGGCTAATGCGCTAAGAGCGGGCGCCGCGTCCGGGCCGGAGATCCGCACCACCGCAACGGCAGCGCGTCCGGCCGCCGTCGCGGGTGCGAAAATCGTATCGTTTGGGGAGGGCCGAACCGTCAGTGCGCCGGCGGCTTTTGGTCGGGCTGCAGCATCAGCCGCTCGACGCGACCGCCCTCGACCAGGTGCTTTTGCACGATCTCGTCGATGTCCTCGGTGGTTTCGTAATGGTACCACACCCCCTCGGGGTAGATGACCATGTTCGGGCCGAATTCGCAGCGGTCGAGACACCCCGCGGCATTCGGGCGAATGTTCTCGACACCGGCGGCGCGCGCTTTCTCACGCAGATAGGCGCGTAACTTGTCCACCCCGCCAGCTTCCGCAGCGCGGGCGGCGCAACAGCCGCGCGGATGACCCTCGGGCCGCACATTGGTGCACATAAAGATGTGCCGGTCGTAAAAGAGCGGCGGGTCAGCGTCGGCCATGGCGTTTCTCCTTGTTGGGGAGTGCGGCGGAGCGAAAGATGCGGGCCGCCGTTCTGGGAAAGGAGTAGGAAACCTAATCGGTCGCGGCGGCGAGAGCAATGCATGGTACTGCTCCTCATCCCCGACAAATCCGCACGGCAGGAGCCGAAATGGATCGCAACCGCCTGGGCGACGAGACCAGCCCCTATCTCCTTCAGCACCGCGACAACCCGGTTCACTGGCAGCCCTGGAGCGAGGCGACTTTGGCGGCCGCCAAGGCTGCGGACAAACCGATCCTGTTGTCGATCGGCTACGCCGCCTGCCACTGGTGCCATGTCATGGCGCATGAGAGCTTTGAAAATCCGCAAATCGCGGCGCGGATGAACGAGCTCTTTGTCAACATCAAGGTCGATCGCGAAGAGCGCCCGGACCTCGACCAGGTCTACCAACACGCGCTGGCCTTGATGGGGGAACAGGGCGGCTGGCCGTTGACGATGTTTCTGACCCCCGATGGCGAGCCGTTCTGGGGTGGGACCTATTTTCCGCCCGAGCAGCGCTGGGGTCGGCCTGGCTTTGCGCAGGTGCTGGAGGCGCTGAGCGAAGCCTATCGGGCAAAGCGCGATGACGTCGCCAAGAACGTCACGGCGTTACGCGACGCGTTGCAGCGGCTGGGCCAGCCGCAATCAGGCGGCGGCGTTTCCCGCCAGCAACTCGATCCGATCGCCGAACGCCTGTTGCGCGAGACCGATCAGATCAATGGCGGCATCGGGACCGCACCGAAATTCCCGCAATGCGGCATCTTCGAGCTGTTGTGGCGCGCCTGGAAGCGCACCCGCCAGCCGGCCTATCGCGATGCCGTGATCAAGGCGCTCGACGCGATGTGCCAGGGCGGCATCTACGATCATCTCGGCGGCGGGTTTGCGCGTTATTCGACCGATGCGCGCTGGCTGGCGCCACATTTCGAAAAGATGCTGTACGACAACGCCGAACTCGTCGACCTGTTGACCTTGGTCTGGCAGGACACCAGGAACCCGCTCTATCGGCAGCGGATCGAAGAGACGATCGGCTGGGTCGAGCGCGAGATGCTGACCTCGGGCGGCGGGTTTGCCAGCAGCCTCGACGCCGATAGCGAGCACGAGGAAGGCAAGTTCTACGTCTGGTCCGAGGCCGAAATCGACGCGGTGCTGGGCGACCGCGCCGCCTTGTTCAAGCGCTTTTACGATGTGACCCCCGAGGGCAATTGGGAAGGCCACACGATCCTCAACCGCATCAGCACGCCCGCCCTCGCCGACGATGCGACCGAAGCCGAGCTGGCGATATGCCGCGAGATGCTGTTGCAGGCCCGCGCATCGCGGGTGCGGCCGGGCTGGGACGACAAGGTGCTGGCCGATTGGAACGGGCTGATGATCGCCGCGATGGCCGAGGCCGGCATCGTCTTCGAACGACCGGATTGGGTCGAGACAGCACGCCGCGCCTTTGATTTCGTCCGCCGCGAGATGACTACCGGCGAGGGGCGGCTGCTGCACAGCTGGCGGGAGGGCCGCGCCCAGCATCCCGCCAGTGTCGATGATTACGCCAATCTGTGCCGCGCCGCCCTGGTCCTGCATGAGGCGGCCGGCGAGGACGAATTTATCACTCAGGCACGGCAATGGATCGACGTGCTCGACCGCCATTACGGCGATGCCTCGGGCGGCGGCTATTTCTTTTCGGCGGACGACACGCCGACGCTGATCACGCGCGCCAAGACCGCCGGCGACGCGGCGACACCGGCCGGGAACGGCACGCTCGTCGGGGTCTTGACGCGCCTGGCGATCTTGACCGGCGAGGACGCCTACCGCCGCCGCGCCGAAGCGATTGTCGAAACCTTTTCCGGGGAGCTGGGGCGCAATTTCTTCCCGCTCGCGACCCTGCTGAACAACGCCGAATTGCTGGCCGAACCGGTGCAAATCGTCATTGTCGGCGAGCCCGGAGATGAAGCTTTCACCGCATTGCGCCACGCCGTCTATTCGGTTTCGCTGCCGAACCGGGTCGTTCTTTTCTTGCCGCTGGGCCATAACCTGCCAGCCAATCACCCGGCCTATGGCAAAGGCTTGGTCGAGGGTCGGCCCGCGGCCTATGTCTGCATTGGCCCGGTCTGCTCATTACCGATTACCGAG
Organism: uncultured Alphaproteobacteria bacterium; assembly: GCA_963735445.1. Classification (GTDB taxonomy): domain Bacteria; phylum Pseudomonadota; class Alphaproteobacteria; order ATCC43930; family CGMCC-115725; genus AP-15. The sequence continues at coordinate 58,763 of CAVTLC010000010.1, read as the reverse complement.
CCGGAGAAACTCATCGCATATCTCGGCGAAATCCGCTAACGTTCTCTTTATGTACCAAATGGGAGATCTTGCTATGCTCTCCTCGATTGCGATCGACAGCCCGGTCGGGCGTCTCACCGTCACTGCCAGCACAGACGCCATCGTCGGAGTCGGCTGGTCGGATAGCGCCGAAGGCGAACCGAACGATCTACTTCTCGAAGCGCGGCGTCAGCTCGAGGCCTATTTCGAGCGGCGGCTGAGCTCCTTCGATTTGCCGCTATTGGTCGAGGGATCGAGTTTCGACAAACGCGTGTGGACGGCAATGCGGCAGATCCCGCATGGGCAAACGCGCAGCTATGGCGAGCTGGCGATGGAGGTCGGCTCGGCTCCGCGCGCGATCGGCGGCGCCTGCGGTCGCAACCGGATCCCGATAATCATCCCATGCCATCGCGTACTCGGCCGCAACGGGCTCGGCGGCTTTAGCGGCGGTACCGGGCTTCCGACCAAGCGCTTGCTTTTGGAACTGGAACGCCCCGATCTCGCGGGCTTATCCTCCGCTTTCAGCGCCGATCGGCGAAAGCTTGCCGCTCCGGCGGCTTCGGTTTTCTGAAAGCAGGGAGTAGACGCCCATGGTTCACGCGATCCGTTTCGAGAAGTCCGGCGGGCCCGAGGTCTTGGCGTGGCAGGAAGTTCCGGTCGGCAAGCCTGGACAGGGCGAAGTGCGGCTGCGGCATACCGCTGTCGGGCTCAATTACATCGACACCTATCACCGCAGCGGTCTCTATTCGCTGCCGATGCCCAGCGGGCTCGGGTCGGAAGCCGCCGGTGTTGTCGAGGAGGTCGGACCGGGCGTCAGCGACCTCAAACCGGGTGATCGCGTCGCCTATGCCGGCGGCCCGATTGGAGCCTATACCGAGGCCCGGGTCATGCCGGCTGATCGCCTGGTGCCGGTGCCCTCCGGTATTAGCGACCAGCAGGCGGCAGCGATGATGCTAAAGGGCATGACCGCCTGGTATCTGGTCCGCCGCACCCATCCGGTAAAACCGGGCGAGACGATCCTGATACATGCTGCGGCCGGCGGTGTCGGGCTGATCGTATGCCAATGGGCAAAGCATCTCGGCGCCACTGTCATCGGCACTGTCGGCGACGACGAAAAAGCAGCATACGTCAAGAAACACGGTTGCGATTACCCGATCGTCTATCGTCGCGAAGATTTTGTCGCCCGGGTGAATGAAATCACCAACGGCAAAAAGCTGCCGGTTGTCTATGATTCAGTCGGCAAGGATACATTTTACAAATCGCTCGACTGCCTGGCGCCGCTCGGTTTGATGGCCTCATTCGGCCAGTCGTCGGGAGCGATTGGGCCCGTCGATATCGGTATTCTCGCCGCCAAAGGCTCGCTGTTTCTGACTCGGCCGACCTTGAACACCTACACCGCGACCCGTGAGGATCTGCTGACAGCGGCCCGCGAACTGTTCGAGGTAGTCCAGAGCGGTGCGGTCAAAATCGCGGTCAACCAGACCTATCCGCTGCGCGATGCCGCTCAGGCGCACCGCGATCTCGAAGGCCGCAAAACCACCGGGCAGACGGTACTAACCGTTCAATAATTCAAAAAAGTAGGGCGGACCGAGGTCCGCCCTATCTCACTCAGCTCGTCAGAGCAACCGATACAAAATTCTGAGCTGAAACTCAGGTGTTCATTGCGTCGAAGAATTCGGTATTGCTCTTCGATTCCTTCAGCTTGTTGATCAGGAATTCGAGCCCGTCGACGGTGCCCATCGGCGTTAGCACGCGACGCAAAACCCACATCTTCGACAACACGCCGCGATCGACCAGCAGTTCTTCCTTGCGGGTGCCGGATTTGGTGATGTCGATCGACGGGAAGGTGCGCTTGTCGGCAACCTTGCGGTCGAGCACGATTTCCGAATTGCCGGTGCCCTTGAACTCCTCGAAGATCACCTCGTCCATGCGCGACCCGGTGTCGATCAGCGCCGTCGCGATAATCGTCAGCGAGCCGCCTTCTTCGATGTTGCGCGCCGCGCCGAAAAACCGTTTTGGCCGCTGCAATGCGTTGGCATCGACACCACCGGTCAGCACCTTGCCCGAAGACGGGACGACAGTGTTGTAGGCGCGCGCCAGGCGGGTGATCGAATCGAGCAGGATCACGACGTCGCGCTTGTGCTCGACCAGCCGTTTGGCCTTTTCGATGACCATCTCGGCGATCTGAACATGGCGTTGCGCCGGTTCGTCAAAGGTCGAGCTGATCACTTCGCCGCGGACCGAACGCGCCATGTCGGTCACTTCCTCGGGCCGCTCGTCGATCAGCAGCACGATCAGATAGACCTCGGGGTGGTTGGCCGCGATCGCATGCGCAATATTCTGCAGCATCACGGTCTTGCCGGTGCGCGGCGGCGACACAATCAGCGCGCGCTGGCCTTTGCCGAGCGGCGTGATCAGATCGATCACGCGCGTCGTCAAATCGCGGCGGGACGGGTCCTCGAATTCGAGCGCAATCTTTTCTTCGGGATAGAGTGGTGTCAGGTTATCGAAGTTGATCCGCTGGCGCAGCCGATCCGGTTCATCAAAATTGATGCCGTTGACCTTGAGTAACGCGAAGTAGCGCTCGCCATCGCGCGGCGAGCGGATTTCGCCTTCGACCGTGTCGCCTGTGCGCAGACCAAACCGCCGCACCTGGCTTGGACTAACGTAGATATCATCGGGGCCAGCAAGGTAATTGGCTTCCGGAGAGCGTAAAAATCCGAAGCCATCCGGCAAGACTTCGAGAACGCCATCGCCTGAAATAGGCACGTCGTTCTCGGCAAGCTGCTTTAGAATTGCAAATAACATGTCCTGCTTGCGCAGCGAGGACGCGTTTTCAATTTCGAGCTCTTCGGCGAATGCCAACAGCTCGGCGGGTGTTTTTCGTTTCAGTTCCTGGAGGTTCATAGAGCGGTCGCGGAGAGGGGTGGGCCAAGCTCGCCGGTCCAGGCGGGTTGCTGCGAGAACGTTTTCGCAGGCTCCAAGGTTCAGGCGAGGATAGCAGGGACTTTCAGGAAGCAGGCGGCTGTGAGCAAGCCGTTTGCCTTGACTTCGAAGATAGGAAAGTCGAACCCGATATCAAGCCCGTCAAATCGACCAAATATCGGCAATGCATATCAAAATGGCTTGACCACAACGAGGATGACAATCGCGATCAACATAAGAGTAGGTAGTTCGTTAGCGATCCGAAAAAAGCGAGCCGAACGGCGGTTCCGGTCATCCGCGAATGCCCGCCGCCAGCGAGCCAGCGCACCATGATAGGTGAGCAAACCGAGGACCAGCGCGAGTTTCGCCCAGATCCAGCCTTTATGCCAGTCGACGAGCCCCGGTATCCCGGCGAGCAGCAGCCCAAACAGCAAAGTTGCAATCATCGCCGGGGTCATAATGCCGCGCAGCAGCCGGCGTTCCATTATCTTGAAGGTTTCGGACTGCTGTGAGCCGAGCGGCGCTTGGGCGTGATAGACGAACAGGCGCGGCAGATACAGCAAACCTGCCATCCACGCGATGACAGCGAGAATATGGATCGATTTGAACCACGGATACGCGTCGGTAAACCACGAACTCACGCGGCGGCCTCAACCAGCGCACAGCTACCACCGGCAAGAATTGGGCAGGCTTTTGTCGGTGCGGCGGCACGCGTGACCAAGCTCGCGAGCCCGGCAATAAAGGACGGCGCGATACCCACCGTCGGAACTCGGTAATAGCCCGGTACACCGGATTTGGCAGCGACTTCCTGATAATCGATATCGAGCTCGACCAAGGTTTCCGAGTGCTCGGAAACAAAAGAGATCGGCGCTACTACGAGCGGCACGCCTTCGGTACCGGCGCGGCGTATCTCGGCATCGGTAGCTGGGCCGATCCATTCAAGCGGTCCGACGCGGCTTTGATAACAGACCTGCCAATCGAGCTTGGGGCGCGCAAGCGCTTCGACGACCGCCCGGGCGGTACACTCAACCTGCCTTGGATAAGGGTCACCAGCATTCACGATCTTTTTCGGAAGCCCATGCGCGGTCAACAGCAAGCGCGGTGGCTTCGAAAACTCAGAGGCGCGATCCAGCATCGGCCGGATCAAACCGGCGAGCGCTGCGACAAACCCGCTCTGATCGGGATAACAGCAGACCACTCGGGTCGGTTGATCGAGCCCCTCCCGATGCGCGGCCCGGCGCCATGCGGCAAGCGAGGACGCCGTCGTCGTCGTTGATAATTGGGGATAAAGGGGCAAACAAACGATCTCGTCTGGACCCCAAGCCGCGACCGCGCGTGCTGCCTCGTCGCTTGTCGGATGCCAGTAGCGCATCGCGATAAACGAGCGATAGTCGGGACCCAGAACGGCGTCGAGTGCTTGCGCCTGGGCTTCGGTATTGGCCAGGAGCGGCGACGCCCCGCCGAGTTTGCCATAAATCTCCCGAGCAGCACGGACGCGCCCGCGCGCGATCAATCGCGCCAAAGGCATTCGTAACAGCCAAGGCAGTCTGATGATCGCCCGATCGTTGAACAGATTGAACAGAAACGGCTGGACCGCCTCGAGCGAGTCCGGCCCTCCGAGATTCATCAACACGACCGCGGTACGTGGCATCCCGAACTACAGTCTAAGCGCTCAATAGATCGGCAAGCCGCGCGACGTGCTGCGGTGGCGTTTCGGGGAGCACGCCGTGGCCGAGATTGAAGACCCACGGCACGCCGTTGAAGGCGTCCTGCAGATCCCGGACCGCCTGCTCAAGTGCGGCGCCGCCGGTGAGCAGCACCACCGGATCGAGATTACCTTGCAAGGATACATGCGGGGCGAGCCTCGCGGTGGCAAAACCCCTCGGCAAGGCTGTATCAAGCCCGACGGCATCGACCCCGGTTTCGGTGACATAACGCTCATATAACACCCCGGCGCCGCGCGGGAAGCCGATCACCGGACACTCGGGATGTTGCTGTTTCAACGCTGAAACGATGCGGGCTGTCGGCTCGATGACCCAGCGAGAGAATTCCGCTTCGGGAAGAACGCCGGCCCAGCTGTCGAACAGCTGAACGACCTCGGCACCCGCCGAGATTTGCGCCGCCAGCAGCGATGTTGTTGTTGCGGTCAGCAAATCGATCAACCGACCAAACTCCCGTGGATCACGATAAGCCCAGCTCTTGACCCGTCGGAAATCGCGGCTTCCGCCGCCCTCCACCATGTAGGTCGCGACGGTCCAGGGCGCGCCGGCGAAGCCGATCAGCGCGGTCTCCGGCCCGAGCTCTGCGCGGACCCGCCGCACCGTCTCAAAAACCGGCTCGAGGCGCATCAGCGCATTGGCGGTTTGAAGTCGATCAATACCGGCGCTGTCGGTGATCGGATCCAGTACCGGGCCCTGCCCCTCATGATAGGCAAGACCTTGTCCAAGCGCGTGCGGCAACATCAAGATGTCGGAGAACAGGATCGCAGCGTCCATGCCAAAGCGCCGCACCGGCTGCAACGTCAATTCGGTCGCCAATGCCGGGGTAAGGCAGAGCTCGACAAAGTCTTTCGCACTGCTGCGAACCTGACGGTATTCAGGTAGATAGCGCCCGGCTTGCCGCATCAACCACCATGGCGGTGGTGACAGCACCTCGCCCTTGAGCGCGCGCAGCAACGGTTTGGTGGAGCTACTCGCCACGGTAATCATTCTCCCTTCACTCATATAGATTCTTTTAGGTTGTAGAGAATTGATAGGACCGAGGATAACGGGGATTAAGAAATATCCCCGGCAAGTGCACAGCCAAGGAGCTTGAACCAGTAGCAAGTGCGGCTGTGCAAGAAGCGGCGAATTTCCACTGATCAACGAGCAAAATCGGGCCGGTGTACGAGACGAAATACGGGGATAAAATTGCGGTGTGTCCGACGATTCACAATTCAGCCGTTGAGCGAACCAGTGGATTGGCGCCTGTCGAGGAATGTTGGTGAGATTGGTAAATCGGGGACAAAAATGGCAGCGTTCTGCCTGCGGGTCGCGAGCTGTGGGTAAGAGAGCATTTGTCCACATCGCCGGAGGGTAAGATCATGGGGGCAGCGCGCCGGTGACCCGGTTCCATCTTCATCTTGTTTCCGACTCTACCGGTGAGACGGTGCACTCGGTTGCGCGCGCCTGCCTCGTGCAATTCGATGAGGTCCATGCCGTCGAGCATGTGTGGAGCATGGTGCGCACCCGCAACCAGATCGAGCGGGTCGTCGCCGGAGTAGAAGCCAATCTCGGTGTCGTCCTGTTTACGTTGGTCAGCGAGCAGCTGCGTCAATTGCTGCAGCAGGAGTGCCGCCGGCTGCAGGTGCCGGCCATTCCCATTCTCGATCCGGTAATTGCCGCGCTCGGTTCCTACCTTCATCGCGAAAGCCGGGGCGTGCCCGGCAAACAGCATTTACTCGACAACGAGTATTTTGCGCGCATCGACGCGATGAGTTTTGCCCTCACTCACGATGATGGACAGTCACCGTGGGGTCTCGACGAGGCCGACGTGGTGCTTGTTGGGGTGTCCCGTACCTCGAAAACACCTACCTGTCTTTATCTGGCGAACAGAGGCATCAAGGCGGCGAATGTGCCGTATGTGCCGGGGGTTCCGCTACCGCCGGAATTAATCATTGCAAAACACCCGTTGATTGTTGGACTGACGAATGATCCCGAGCGCTTGATCCAAATCCGCCGCAACCGGCTCAGCATGCTGCACCATGACGGAAGCACCGATTATACCGATCTCGACGCAGTTCGAGCGGAGGTCCGCGAGGCGCGCCGGGTTTTTGCCGAACATCATTGGCAGGTTATCGACGTCACGCGCCGTTCGATTGAGGAGACCGCGGCGGCGATCATGAAGCTGCTGGCCCGGCGCCATGGCATCGCTGAATGAGAAGCTGATTCGACTTCTTTCTGCCGTCCTTGGCTTACCGATGTTTCCTCTGATCGGCCTCCTGCGTGAATGTGGTTGAGTCGTTCGCTAGCGGGGCTGATCAAAGTCTTGCCCTTTGTCGCCGGTATTATGCTAGATATAGCGCGAATGAGAATTACCGGCGCTGCACGCTTGGCGGGAATTATGGGGTGGCCGGTAGCGCATTCGCGCTCGCCGCTGCTGCATGGTTTTTGGCTCGATCAGAATGGTATCGACGGGGCCTATGTGCCCTTACCCGTGCGCCCGGGCGACATCGAACAAGCGCTTCGCGCTCTGCCGATTCTCGGGTTTCGCGGGTGCAACCTGACCATTCCGCACAAGCAGGCAGCGTTGGAGGTGGTCGACCGCGTTGACCCGCTGGCACGCCGTATCGGTGCGGTAAACACGATCGTCGTTGCGGAGGACGGCTCGCTCGGTGCCAGCAATACCGATATTTACGGTTTTCGCGAGAATCTCCGCGAGCGTGCGCCGGCTTGGGAGCCTCTGGCGGGAGCGGCGGTGGTGCTCGGCGCCGGCGGTTCGTCGCGTGCCGTCATCGCGGCGCTGGTCGACGCTGGCGTTGGCGAGATCCGGATCATCAATCGCACGCTGAGCCGGGCCGAGACCGTAGCGGCGAATTTGATGACCGCTGGCACACGGATCACGGTTCATCCTTGGGACCGGACCAGTGCGGTGTTGGAGGGTGCCGGGCTGCTCGTCAATACGACGAGTCTCGGCATGACCGGCGAACCGCCACTCGACCTTGATCTGTCGCCGTTGCCGTTATCGGCGCCGGTCGTTGATATCGTTTACGTCCCGCTCGAAACCAAGCTGCTGGCTGCCGCTCGTCAACGCGGTCATCCCGTGGTCGATGGCCTCGGCATGTTGCTGCATCAGGGCCGACCGGGGTTCGAGGCATGGTTCGGCATCAAGGTTCAGGTCGGCCCCGAACTGCGGGCAACGATCGTGAAGACGCTAGCACCCTAAGATGCTTGTCGTCGGCCTGACCGGCTCGATCGGCATGGGAAAAAGCACTGCCGCGGCGATGCTGCGGCGAATGGGCGTACCGCTGTTCGACGCCGATCGGGTGGTTCATCGATTGCTGGCGCCAGGTGGGGCCGCCGTCGCCCGGGTCGAAGCGGCTTTTCCGGGAACACGCGACGAGAATGGCGGGATCGACCGTAAGCGGCTGGGCGGGCGGGTATTTGGTGATCGCGAGGCATTGGCCCGGCTCGAGGGAATTCTGCACCCAATGGTCGCCGAGGCTGAAAAGCGGTTCTTGGCCCAAGCACGAGCCCGGCGCGAGCCGCTTGCTGTGCTTGATATCCCGCTTTTGTACGAAAGCCGGGGTGCGGCTCGCTGCGACTATGTGATCGTTGTGTCCGCCCCGGCGATGCTGCAGCGCCAGCGCGTGCTGCGTCGACCCGGCATGACCGAGGACCGATTTGCCGCGATCCTGAAGCAGCAGATGCCGGATGCGGAAAAGCGGCGGCGGGCGGACTTTGTCGTGCCAACCGGGCTTGACCGAGGCCTCAGTCTGCGTCGGTTGCGGGAAATTGTTGCCACGCTTCGCCAGCAGAAGCGGGCGCTGCGGAAGCGCGTCGGGAAGACGCTCAGCAGACGACGCGGCGGCCCATGACGCGAGAGATCGTCCTCGACACCGAGACCACCGGTCTCGATCCGACAGTCGGGCATCGCATCATCGAAATCGCTTGCGTCGAGCTGTTACACCACGTTCCGACCGGCCGCGATTTTCATCGCTATGTGAACCCCGGTCGAGACATTCCGGACGATGCTCACGCGGTCCATGGCTTGACCGAGGAGTTTCTCGCGGCTCATCCGCCATTCGAAGCAATCGTCGACGAGTTTTTGGCCTTTATCGGATCCGATCCGCTGGTGATCCACAATGCCGAGTTCGATCTGGCGTTCTTGAACGCTGAGCTCGATCGGATCGGCCGGCCGACGCTGACGCCGACACACGTCGATACGCTGGTAATGGCGCGCCAACGCTATCCCGGCGCCCCAGCCAGCCTCGATGCGCTGTGCCGGCGGTTTGAAATCGACAATTCGGAACGAGTGAGCCACGGAGCGCGGATCGATTGTGGTCTGCTCGCTGCGGTCTATCTCGAATTAATCGGCGGCCGGCAACCGGGACTGGATTTTACTGCGCCGGAAGCGGGCGTTGTTACGGCGATGCGGATCGCCCGCCCGCCGCGCCCGCATTCCCCGTCGGTCGAGGAACTCGCGGCACACGAAGCGATGTTGGCCCTGCTGACATCACCAATATGGCGCGCAGAGGCCTAGCCAGTCGTTAGGTGGCGTAGTCGTCAGGCAACCGTGCCGCCCTCTGCGCTAGGCTGGGCTTGCGATTGCTGGTGGCGCATCAGTTCGGCGAAGTCGATCGGATTGATCAGCAAAGGCGGGAAACCGCCGTCCCGCGTTGCATTAGCAATAACCGCCCGAGCAAATGGGAAAATAATACGCGGCGTCTCGACAAGAACAAGGTTTGCGAGCAGCGGCTCGGGTGCGTTTCTTACGGTCACCACCGCAGCATAGACAAGCTCGACCAGAAACACCGGCTCGCCTTGGGCATTGGCGTTGACGTTTATGGTCAGGTCGACTTCGTACGCCTCTGCATTGAGGTTGCGCGCCTTGACATCGACGTTTATTCCGACTTCGGGCTGGGTTGCCGGCTGGATCAGGCTTTGCGGGGCTCGAGGATTTTCAAACGACAGATCTTTGACGTACTGAATATTAACAAACAGCTGTGGTCCATCCGCCGGCGGCGGCAACGCATCGGTTTCACCATTGCCTCTCGCCTCTCCCGGCATTTCCGTCTCCTCGGCTGAACTGATTTCATCTGTGGCTAACACGGATCGCGAATAGGCGGCAACTTGCCGAGGACCCGTTTACGACGTTCCAGGTGCCGATACGGCTCCGATGAATGATCGATGTCAGCGTCTTTGGTCCGGAGGCGTTGCGTCATCGAGCCGGCGGAACTCGCCTTCGATGATCGTCGGGTCAGCTGCAGGTTGGCCAAGCTCTTCCCGAAAAGCGGCGGACGAGCCATTGCCGCGATCCTGGGATCAGCAAGGACAGCGCTAAAAAGTCGCTGACCAACCCCGGGATGATCAGCAGCAGCCCCCCTATCACCCGCAAGACCCGATCCGGCAAGCCGGACAGAAGCGGCTCGGTGATCGTGACACCGGTCCTGAGTTGCGAGAAAATCGCGAGCCGCTCCCGGCGCAAAATCATGATCCCAGCGACGCCACTCAGGATCATAACAATCAGCATCCGCCGGCGCCGAGCCATGCAGCTATTTTGAGGGTCACGGCGACTTCGAGCAGAACGTAAGCCAAGAGGACGAATCGCCAGCTCGGCTTCACCTTGTACGCACTCGATACGCTTGCCGAGGCTTCATTGGACCCCTATCTGACGATATGGGATGCGAGCGTCGGCGATCGCCTTTCGCTGAAAAGTCGCGGGGCACGCGTGAAAGATGGGTGACTTGCAGTATTTTGACATCATCCTTTTCGCGATGATTGCCGCGTTTTTGGTTTTGCGGCTGCGCAGCGTGCTCGGAAAGCGCACCGGGAATGAACGGCGCCGCGATCTGTTTCCACGCCGGTCGGCGCCGATTTCAGAAAAGCCCAGCGCCGACAAAGTGGCGATGGCCGAGGGTGCCGACAAGGTCGTGCCGATCGCCGCGATTGCTGCAAAATCCTCCGACACGTTGGAGGGCGGGCTGACGCGGATTCGCCGTGCCGATCCGTCCTTTGATCCGGCGCATTTTCTCGAAGGCGCCAAGCTCGCTTTTGAGATGATCGTTAATGCGTTCGCCAAGGGCGATAAGGCGGCGCTGCGGCCGCTTCTAAGCGACGAGGTTTTTGGGCCATTTGCTCAAACGATCGACGAGCGGGTCGCGGCGAAGGAAACCGTCGAGACCCGCGATTTGAAACTCGAGGAGGGAGAGATCGTCGAGGCCGATATGTCCGGGCGGACGGCACGGGTCACGGTCAAGCTGGTGTCGCATCAGATTAGCGTAACCCGCGCGATGGACGGCAGCATCGTCGATGGCGACCCCGATCACCCGGTTGAAAAGACCGATTATTGGACATTTGCTCGCGACACCCGGTCCTCTGACCCCAACTGGTCGCTTGTCGCCACCAGCAGTGGTTGATCGCCGTTCGGTGCCGCCGAGTTGGCCGGTAGCGGCTGAAGTTTTGCTAAAAGCAACCGAGATTGCCGCACCCGCTATCTAAATCTTGCCTAGACGGGTGCGATTGCGGCAATGCTCGGCAGGATGCGATCTCCGCAGCTGCCTGTGGACTGCATGCTTCTTGCAAGATTGCGCCTGCCTGCTTCGATGGTCGAGTTGGTGACCGCTCATTATGGGGATTTTGGGGAATGATCGGGCAGCGGTCCGCACCGCAGCATTCGGCCGGAACCGAGGGGAATTTGCGGGTGAGCTTGCCTCGCTTGGTCCTGATCGCGCTCTCCGTGATCCTTGCGGTGTCACCGCTGTCGCCAGCGCCGGCGGCGGAGATAATGCCGCATCGAGCGCTCTACACCATGACCCTGGGATCGACGTTGCGCGATTCCGGTGTCGTCGGAGCGACCGGAGCGATGGATTACGAATGGGGCGAAACCTGCGACGGCTGGACGATCGAGCAGCGTTATCGACTGAAGATGCGCTATGCGGAGAGCCGCGACGTTGATGTCACTTCGACATTTGTGACTTGGGAGTCGAAAGACGGCTTGCGCTACCGCTTTAATCAGCGACAGACCCGTAACGGCCAAGTTGATCAGGAAGTCCGAGGGGAAGCCAAGCTCGATGGGCCGGGAAAGGGCGGCACTGCCGTATTCACCAAACCCCAGATACAAACCCTGCAATTAGCCCCTGGAGCCATGTTTCCGAGCGCCCACACGATTTTGTTGATCGACAAGGCCAAAGCGGGCGCAGCGTTTGTCACCCGCCAAGTCTTCGACGGCGCCACGGACGAAAACGCCGTCCAGGTTTCGGCGGTTATCGGGTCTAAAGTCAGCGCTGATCCAGTCTCGGAGAAACTCGGCCCGCTTGTTGACCGACCAGGCTGGCGAGTTCGGCTCGCGTTCTTTCCGGTCGACGCCAAAGCCGAGCAACCGGACTACGAACTCGGTATGGACCTCCTCGACAACGGGGTTTCGCGGAACATGCTGATCGACTATGGCGATTACTCGATCCGGGCGAAACTCGACGATATCGAGCCCTTGGGTAAGCCGAACTGCTGACGATATCGATCGTTCCGCGCGATCACTCCCGGTTGCGCCGCTCAGCGCGAACGTTGCGCTGCAGGTTGCGGCACAGTCTCGTCAGGGCGGACCCCCTGGCGGCCACAGCCAAGCCGCTCCGCGCACCCCGCTCGCATCGCCATGTGCCGGCGCGAGCAGCCGGGTGTCCACCCGGTCGGAAAAGATGTACCGGCCCCAAATCCGCGGCACGTCGCGATAAAGAGAGTCGATCTGCGACAGGCCACCGCCGAGGACGATTGCGTCGGGGTCGATCAGATTGATCACCATCGCGAGCCCGCGCGCCAACCGGTCGATATAGCGCGTCATAGTCGCACGGCAGCGCTCCTCGCCGCGCCCGGCCCCGCTCGCGATCTCGGCAGGGCTCGAATCCTCTTCGAAGTGGCGGCGATGATCGGCTGCCATCGCCGGGCCCGATAAAAAAGTCTCGATGCAGCCCGACCTGCCGCAATAACAGTCGGGCCCCGGCCGTTCTTCCCCGGTCGGCCATGGCAGCGGGTTGTGGCCCCACTCGCCGGCAATCGCATTGGCGCCTTGGAGGATCTGACCATCAATCGCGATCCCACCGCCCACCCCGGTCCCGAGGATGACGCCAAACACGGTGCGACACGCCGCCGCTGCACCGTCGGTTGCCTCGGACAGCGCAAAGCAATTGGCGTCGTTCGCCACGCGTACCGGCCGGCCCAGCGCCGCTGCGAGATCGGCATCAAACGGGCGGCCGTTGAGGCAGGTCGAATTTGCGTTCTTGACGAGACCCGTGGCCGGCGAAATCGCACCGGGCATCGCGACGCCGACCGAGGCCGGGCCGCCAATCTCGCGTTCGATCGAGCCGACCATGGCAACGATTGCCGCGATCGTTCCATGATAATCGCCGGCCGGGGTGGGCACTCTGCGGCGCACGCGCAGTTTGCCTTGCGTGTCGATCGCGGCCCCCTCGATTTTGCTGCCGCCGAGATCGATGCCGATACGAAAGTCAGTCATTGCTACCTATTTGAATCCGCCGCGGTACGCTCGCCAAAGTACTCATCAAATTTTAAATCGCTACGATTAAGCCTGATCGCTGAGCAGTTGTGGAGCGGATGTTGCCGCTCGCCCTCGGCGCTCTGTGAGCCCGGGGTGTTAAACCAGGTTTTTACAGGCCCGAGGAGCATGAGCGCGAAAACTCTCAGTAGCGAATTGGGTCCTGAGCCGCGCCGGCAGAAGGTGTTGATCGTCGAAGACAACGAACTCAATATGAAGTTGTTTAACGACTTGTTGACGGCGCACGGTTACGACACTCTACAAACCAACGACGGCAACGAGGCATTGATCCTGGCCCGCCGCTACCGGCCGGATTTGATCCTTATGGACATTCAGCTGCCGGAGATCTCCGGTCTGGAGGTCACCAAGTTGTTAAAGGAGGACAAAGATTTGCGGCAGATCCCGGTCGTCGCCGTTACCGCTTTTGCGATGAAGGGGGACAGGGAGAGAATCCGCAGTGGCGGCTGCGAGGACTACATCGCTAAACCGATATCAATTGCCGGCTTTTTACAAGTAGTCGAACGCTTCCTTTCTTGATTGGGCTTGTCATGAATAGCTCCGAGCTTGAGGGCGCGACATGACCGGGCGAATACTTGTGGTCGATGACCTTGACATCAACGTCAAGCTGCTCGAAGCAAAGCTGTCATCTGAATATTTCGATGTTCTGACCGCGTCCTGCGGGCGTTCGGCCTTGGACATCGCCGCCGCGGAAATGCCTGATGTCATTCTGCTCGACGTGATGATGCCGCGGATGGATGGGTTCGAGGTTTGCCGGCAGTTGAAGTCCAATCCGCGAACCGCAGATCTGCCGGTGGTGATGGTCACCGCATTGTCGGACGCCGCGAACCGGGTCCGCGGCCTTGAAGCCGGCGCCGATGATTTCCTGACCAAACCAGTCGTAGACATTGCCCTCTTCGCCCGTGTGCGCTCGTTGGTGCGGTTGCGGCGAATGATGCACGAATGGCGTCTGCGCGACGAGATCTGCGGGCGATTGGGTGGAACCGAGACGCGGGCGGAACTGGATCAAGGGCCGGCACGGATCCTGATCATCGAAGAGGATCCCCTCGCCGGCGCCAAGATGACGGAAGCCTTGGCAAGTGCGCATCACGTGACATCGGTCGCAAACTGCGTCGACGCCCAGTCATGTCTCGATGGTGATACCGACCTGGTGATTGCGAGTCTGACCGCGCCCCACATCGATACGTTGCGTTTTGTATCGCAGTGCCGGTCGAACGACCTTTTACGGCAGCTGCCTATTCTGCTGGTGGCAGCAAGTCGCGATCTGCCGCGCCTCGCCAAAGGGCTGGATCTCGGGGCCAACGATTACTTGATGCGTCCGGTTGACCGCAACGAACTGCTGGCGCGCACCAACACCCAAATTCGCCGTCAACGATTGCAGAAGCGGCTCAACGAGAATTACCGCCGCAGCTTGGCGATGGCGCTGACCGACGAACTCACCAGCCTGCACAACCGGCGTTATTTATTCGCTCATCTGGACGAACTGATGGCTCGGGTGAACGAGGACGGGATCGGCGCCGCGCTGCTGATGTTCGACATCGACCATTTCAAGCGGGTCAACGACACCTATGGCCACGCCGCGGGAGATGAAGTCTTGCGCCAGATCGCCTGCCGCGCGCTGAGCAGCGTGCGCAGCGTCGATCTTGTCGCCCGTCTTGGCGGCGAGGAGTTTGCAATCGTGATGCCCGAGACCGGTCTTTCGATCGCCGCCGCGGTGGCTGAACGGCTTCGGCTTGGAGTGGCAAGCGAGCCGTTCGCGCTGCCGGGCGTCAGCGAGCCGCTGACGGTGACGATCAGCATTGGGGTCACGACCGCGAACAGCGGCTATGAAGATCGCGAGCGGTTCCTCGAGCGCGCAGACCAGGCCCTTTACGAAGCAAAAGCCACCGGGCGGAACCGGATTGTCGCTCGCGCCGAACCAGCGGTGCTGCAACTACGCGGTCCGACACTACCCACCGGCGAACGGCTTCCGTTGTAATCGGCACTCGCGGACAGCAACCAATCGCAAACCATCGGTCCGATCGGGCGCGAAGACCAAGCGCTCGAATGAGCGACAGCCGCTGGTTGCCAACGGCAACGTCACCAATCGTCATCAATCTGCCGCGACATTTCTTTCTTCTCCCCGCGACCGGGGAGATGAAAACGAAAATCGCGCTAGTTGATCAGCCCGTAGAACTTGCCGGCATTCTCGCAGGTGATCTTGTGCACGGTTTCGGCAGGCAAACCGGCGAACTGCTCGTCGATATATTTGGACGATTCCGGCCACACCCCGTCGGGATGAGGGTAGTCGGAGCCCCACATGGCGCCGATTATCGATGCGGGATGCCATTCGCGCAGGTCGGGTCGATGAGCCGGTCGGGTGCTGTCCCCACCGTTGCGTACGCCCGCATTGCTAGCGTAACTCTCGATTGACGTACGCTGCCGGGGATCGTCCTCGCGGCAAATCGTGCGACACGCAAATTCGATTATTCAGGGTCCCACATGGCATCGAGCAAAAGTAATCAAGAAATCCCCGAAAACGGGCTATTGCCGCCGATCATCGATACCCCGGCGAGTGAGGAAGACGTGCGAGCGTTCGCGTCGACGGTATTGGCAAAGCTGACCTTGGCGGTCGGCAAGCATGCTCCCGCCGCGACCGAGCGCGACTGGTTTGTTGCCACCGCTCTCGCTCTGCGCGACCGCGTCATTCACCGCTGGCTTGCCGCCGAGCGAACCAGCCACGCGAAAGGGCGCAAGCGCGTTTACTATTTGTCGCTGGAATTTCTGATCGGCCGGCTGTTCAGCGATGTCGTCGAGAATTTGCGGCTGACCGAAACAGTTCGCGTGGCGCTCGGCGATCTCGGTGTCGATCTCGATCGCATGCGATTGGCCGAGCCTGACGCGGCCTTGGGTAATGGCGGTCTCGGGCGGCTCGCCGCCTGCTTTATGGACAGCATGTCGGCGCTTGGGATTCCGGCGTGCGGCTATGGGATCCGCTATGATCACGGGCTGTTCCGCCAAGTCATCAAAGATGGCTGGCAGCAGGAATTTCCGGAGCACTGGCTGTCTTTTGGCAACCCCTGGGAATTCGAGCGGCCCGAAATCGTCTACGACATCCAATATGGCGGTCGCGTCGATTATTCGGGTGTAAACGGCCGCACGCGCGCGGTTTGGCTGCCTGATGAAACGATCCAGGCCGTCGCTTACGACACGCCGATCGTCGGCTGGCGCGGAAGGCACGTCAATCTGCTGCGGTTGTGGTCGGCGCGCGCCGTCGATCCGTTGCGGCTGGACGTCTTTAACGAGGGCGACCATGTCGCGGCGCTGGAACAGCAGGCGCGCGCCGAAGCCATCTCAAAGATCTTGTACCCGAGCGATGACACGCCAGCCGGGCAGGAACTGCGACTACGGCAAGAGTATTTCTTTGTCGCGGCGTCGATCCAGGACCTGGTGCACGGGCACGTCCGGTCGTTTGGCAACATTACGAGCTTGCCGCAACAGGCGGCGATCCAATTGAACGACACTCATCCGGCGATCGCGATTGCCGAAATGATGCGGGTGCTCGTCGATCTTTATAACGTCTCGTGGGATGGGGCTTGGCAGATTACCCAGGCCTGTTGCTCCTACACCAACCATTCGCTGTTGCCCGAGGCATTGGAGAGCTGGCCGGTAGCATTGTTCGAGCGTCTGCTGCCGCGACATCTCGACATCATCAACGCGCTGAACCGCGAGCATCAAACCGAAATCCGGCGGCGGGACTGCACCGGACCCGACGATCTCTCGGCTGCGATCTCCCTAATCGACGAAGCGAATGCCGGCCGGGTCCGCATGGGCAACCTCGCTTTCCTCGGTTCGCATCGGGTGAACGGAGTGTCGGTGCTTCATACCGAGTTGATGCGCAGCAGCGTGTTCCGCGAATTTCACCATTTCTATCCTGATCGGATCGTCGACAAGACGAACGGCATTACTTTCCGGCGCTGGTTGCATCAAGCCAACCCGGCCCTGACGGCGCTGGTGGCGGAAATCTGCGGCGCGGAAGTCCTCGACAATCCGATGGCTCTGCGCCGTCTCGCCGATCACGCCGATGACGCCGGGTTGCGGCAGCGGCTCGCTGCGGTCAAGCACGCCAACAAGCGAGCGCTGGTCAGGCTGGTCCGGGAGCGGCTCGGGCTGCGGCTCGATCCCGCTGCATTATTCGACGTGCAAATCAAACGCATTCACGAATACAAGCGGCAACTCTTGAATTTACTGGAAACTATCGCGCGATATTACGCGATCTTGGCAGAGCCGAGCCGCGATTGGGTGCCGCGCGTCAAGATTTTTGCCGGCAAAGCGGCCCCGAGCTATGTCCAAGCCAAGCTGATCATCAAGCTCGCGAACGATGCAGCGCAGATCATCAATAACGACCCGGTGGTCGAGGACAGGCTGAAGCTGATTTTCATTCCGAACTACAATGTCAGCCTCGCCGAAGTGATCATTCCGGCGGCCGATCTGTCGGAGCAGATCTCGACCGCGGGGATGGAGGCGTCCGGCACCGGCAACATGAAATTGGCGCTGAACGGCGCTTTGACGATCGGCACACTCGACGGCGCCAATGTCGAAATCCGCGACCAAGTCGGCGCCGAGAATATCGTTATCTTTGGTTTGCGCGCCGAAGAGGTCGCTGAACGCAGCCGTAACGGACTAGACGCCACCACCGCGATCGCGGCTTCACCCGAACTCGCCGCGGTCATTCAAGCATTGGATGCCGGAGCGTTGTCGCCGGACGACCAGTATCGCTTCAGCTCTCTCGCAAACCGGCTCAGATATGGCGACCGGTTTATGGTGGCGGAGGATTTCGCGGCCTATCGCGACGCTCAGCTTGCAATTGACGATCTATGGCGGGAGCGCGACCGCTGGGGCCGAATGGCGATTATGAACATCGCCGGCATGGGTTGGTTCTCGTCCGACCGTACGATCGCCGGCTACGCCCGCGACATCTGGGACGTGCCGGTGCGAACCGGGTGCGAGGCTTGAGGAAATGCTCACGCCGCGTGCGCGTCTTCGAGGACCATCGCGGCGCATTTTTCGCCGATCATGATCGACGGCGCGTTGGTATTGCCGCCGGGCACTTGCGGCATGATCGAGGCGTCGGCGACGCGCAGCCGCTCGATCCCGTGCACCCTGAGACGCGGGTCAACCACGGCGTCAAGGCCGCGGCCCATGCGGCAGGTCCCCACCGGATGCAGGTTGGAGACGCCGCGCACCCGGATCTCTTCGGTCAGCTGCTCGTCGCTGTCGATCTGCGGCCCGGGCAAGACTTCCTCTTCCGCGAATGGCCGCAATGCCGGCTGCGAGGCGATTTTGCGCGCCAAGCCGCGCGCCGTAGATCAGCGCCTGAAAATCGTAGTTGCTCGACAGAAAGTTAAAGCGGATTGCCGGTGGGGCTAGCGGATCCGGGCTCTTGATGTGCACCGTGCCGCGGCCTTCCGGGCGCAAATGCACCGGGCTCATTGTGAAGGCCGAGAATGGGTGCGGCTTGATCCCGGTGCGCAAGCGCTCGAGCGCGCTCCAACCAAACATGTTGATCTGCAGATCGGGGGTTTCGAGGCGCGGGTCGCTTTTGACAAAAGCGCCGGCGTAGATCCCGGCATTTGACAAATGGCCCGAGCGGCTGACCGCGTACTGGACGCCCGCCATGACCTTCAGCATCGGGCTGCGCGCCAGATCGTTGATCGTGACCTTTTGCGAGCACCGCCATACGAGGTAGGTGTTGAAATGGTCGTGCAGATTGGCGCCGACACCGGGGATCTCGCGAACGACCGGGATGCCGTGCTCGGCCAGGAGATCGCCGGGCCCGAGCCCTGACAATTGCAGCAGCTGCGGCGAACCATAGACGCCGCCCGAGACGATGATCTCGCCGCGCACGCGCGCGGTCTTGCGGCCCTCGGGGGTGTGGTATTCGATGCCGACCGCGCGGGCGCCGTCGAACAGGATGCGGGTCGCATGCGCCTCGGTCGCGATCGTCAGATTGGGTCGGCTGCGCGCCGGACCGAGATAGGCTCGCGCCGAACTCCAGCGCCGGCGATTGCTGGTCGTCGTCTGGTAATAACCGACGCCCTCCTGCCGGGCGCCGTTGAAATCGTCGTTGGCCGGTATCCCCGCTTCGATCGCGGCCTTGACCATTGCGTCGCCGAGCGGGCAGCGCACCGGGTTCGAGACGTGCAACGGCCCACCGACGCCGTGGAAATCGTTGGCGCCGCGCTCCTGGTCCTCGGCCCTTTTGAAAAACGGGAGCACCGAATCCCAGTCCCAGCCCTCACAGCCGCGCTGCCGCCAGCCGTCGTAATCGGTCGGGGTGCCGCGCATATACACCATGCCGTTGATCGAGCTGGTGCCGCCTAGAACCTTGCCGCGCGGCTGGTAAAGGGTGCGGCCGTTGAGTTCCTTCTCGGGCTCGCTCTCGAACATCCAATTTACCCGCGGGTCGGTATAGGTCTTGGTGTAGCCGAGCGGGATGTGGATCCAGGGATTGCTGTCGCGCGTCCCGGCCTCAAGCAGCAGCACGCGGTAGCGCCCGGACTCGCTGAGCCGACCGGCGACGGCGCAGCCCGCCGAGCCGGCTCCGGTGACGATGAAATCGTAGGTCTCTTCCGCATTTGTCATCACGCTTCCCCCGAGGCTGTGAGACAACGATAGCGGACCCGCACCAGCGGGTGAAGCCTGAGGCTCGCGCGAAAACGGCGGGACCGACCGGGCGTCAGCGCCGCTACGATCGGCGAAGCGGGGCGGAGCAGCCGGCGGTCGCTCAGCGCGGGCCGTAAGGCGGGGGGTAATTTCCCGGCGGATAATAATATCCGGGTGGCGGGTAATTGGGCGGTGGCGGATAACCGGGCGACCCGTAATAGCCATAGGGTGGCGGCGGTCCTGCGAAGGCCCGGAATGGCGCCGTCACAATCGTCGCGGCGACGCCGATGACAGCGCCCGCCACACAGAATGGCCAGAGCAGCGGAAACGGCGAGCACGGAGGCCCGTAATATTGCGCGTTCGCGGTCGTCAGCGGCAGCGCGGCGAGCCCGGCGGCGAAGGCCACCGAAGCCATCATTCGGCGCAGATGCATCGTGGTCTCCCCAGTCCGCCGCGCGCGGAAATCGGCGGATTTCGCCGAGGCGCGAATGTCGAGCCTACTTGGTCCCGCGGCGGCGGGCCAGCGCGCAGGCGATTCCCCGTGCGCGGCTTTCCGCCTCGGGAGCTTCGAATGCGCCCCGGCCCGGCAAACCCTAACCGCCGGGTGGTCTTGCGGCATTTGGCGCTGCGGCGCAAATTGCGGACTATGTGCGGGCGGGCGCGTCTTTCTTCCGATGTCAGCGAGATCAAGCTCGTGTTTTCGATCCCGCCTGAGCGCCCGACGCCAAATTTCCCTCCGACTTGGAACCTGGCGCCGACCGACCCACTGCCGGTGGTCCGCTATGATCCGAGAGCCGGGGAGCGCAGCCTCGACGTGATGCGCTGGGGTCTCGTGCCGTATTGGGCAAAGGACATCAAGATCGGCTATTCGACGATCAACGCCAAGGCGGAGGGCATCGACACCCGGCCAGCCTTCCGCGAGCCGTTTCAGCGGCGGCGTTGCCTCGTCCCGCTCGACAGCTTTTACGAATGGAAAAAGCTGGGCAAAGACCGGCAGCCTTATGCGGTGGCGCTCTCCGATCGCCGGCTGATGGCGATGGCAGGTTTGTGGGACAGCTGGCGGTCGCCCGACGGCGAACGAGTGCGCAGCTTTACGATCATCACGACCGAGCCGAACGAATTGCTGGCGCCGTTACATGACCGCATGCCGGTCATTCTCGCTCCGGAAAACTGGCCTTTGTGGCTTGGCGAGGCGCCCGCCGATCCCGAGCGGCTCAAGGCGTTGCTCGTGCCTTATCCGGCGCATGATTTGATTATGTGGCCGGTCGATCGACGCGTCGGCAATGTCAAAAACAACGACCCATCGCTGATTGAACCGGTCGTCGAGCCGCTAACGCCGATCGAGGCGGCTCATTCGGGCGGCAACTAACACCGTAATTTGGGGAGAGTTACGCGATGACGCCGGAAGCACGCGAGGCGCATTTTGTGGTTACAGATGCCCCGGACCCGGAGCACGAGGCGGTGATCCGCGACGGGCTCAGCGGCTACAATCTGGAGAAGGCGGGATATCGCGATCAACAGCCGCTGGCGATCCTGGTCTCCGACCCCGAGACCGGCGAGGTCGTCGGCGGGCTGCTCGGCGGAACATCGTTTGGCCTGTTGCGTATCGATCGCTTTTTTCTGCCTGAAAGCCTGCGCAAGCAGGGGCTCGGCACGCAGGATTATCAAGGCGGCCGAGGAGGAGGGCAGGCGCCGCGGCTGCAGCCGGGCATTGCTGACGACCCTGTCGTTCCAGGCGCCCGGCTTTTATAAACGTCAGGGCTGGGAGGTGCTCGCCGAGCTCGACGCCGAGCCGCCCGCCCCGACCCGGTTTCTGATGACCAAGAAGCTGGCGAGCCCCTCAAAGGCGTAGCCGGAGACGTAGTGGCCAGAAGCGAGCGCTCTCTATTTGAGGACAGCCTGCGTCGCCAGTTTGATAAACCCGTCCATGGCCGCCGGATCGGTCCAGCGCAGGACCGCGACCAAATCGTTTTCGGGATCGATCCAGGTCAGGTTGCCACCGGCGCCGCGGGCGAAGTAGCTGCTCGCCGAAGCGCTCGGGAACAGCCCGCGATCGGTGTTGAGCCACCACAAATAGCCATATTGCGGGAACAGCCGACAAGGTTCGAGCATCCGATCGATCCACGCCTCCGACAGGATGCGCCGGCCATCCCATGATCCCCGGGATAGCAGCATCAGCCCAATCCGCGCCTGATCGCGCGCGTGGATAAAGACGCCGCCGCCCCAATGTCCGCCCCCGGAGACCGATTGCACAGGGCGGCCATCGATCTCGACCCAGGAATTGCGGTAGCCGTGCCATTCCCAATCGGATGAGGCGCCGATCGGCTCCATAACCAGTTCGCGGAAGATTTCGGGCAACGGCCGCCGCCACACCCGCAGCAAGGCGAGGGCGAGCCGATTGACGCGCACATCATTGTATTCCCAAAACCCGCCCGGCATTTGCAGATCGCGGTGGGTGCCTTTTGGCGCGAGGCTCGGCCGGCCCCCAGACGCACGGTTGCGGTCGATCAGGTCTGGCTTGTCCCACAGCACCCCCTCCCATTCGGAGGTTTGCTGCAGCAGATGGTGCCAAGTGATCGCATCGTTGTGCGGCGGGTCGAAACCGCCATCGTCGACCGTGCGGCACACCGGCTCGTGCGGATCGGCGATCAGCCCGCGATCCCAAGCCAATCCGGCGAGGATCGACAAATAGCTCTTGGCGACGCTAAAGGTCATATCGACGCGGGTCGTGTCACCCCACTCAGCCACGATCTCGCCGCGGCGGATCACCAAACCGTTTGGCCCGCCACGCGGCCGCACCGGACCCAAGGTCTCGTTCCATGGCGGACGCTCGCTGAAATCGGTCGCCACCATTTCGGCGAGATCCCGCTTCCATGGAGTCTCATGCTCCGCGGCGTGCCTGGCGGCGGCTGCGACGATAGCAGGATCGGCCCCGCCATCGGCGGGTGAGCGCATCGGCCACGCGGCCGGATGCGGTGGCGGGAAGGAGTTCATTGGGGGTCTCCGCGTCGGGTGATTGGACTTGACTTTCGGGCGGCCGCTACGACCTCGTGAAAGAGTGGCGGTCCGCAACCGGGGCCGGCTTGCAACATGGCGGACGTGCCTGCTAAGAACGGCGCAGTCAGCCTTTCGGGGTCGTGGATATGGGTTCTTTCAGCTTGATGCACTGGATTGTGGTTCTGGCCATTATCCTGATCCTGTTCGGTGCCGGAAAGCTGCCCCGAGTGATGGGCGATTTTGCCAAGGGCATCAAGGCGTTTAAGGCGGGTATGCAGGACGACGAAGCGGAAACCACGCCTGCAACCCCTGCCCAGGTAGCCCCTCCGACAACGGTAGCGCCTTCGACAACGACGACAGCAGCCGCAAGCGCCGCTGCCGATCGACCGCACGAACGCGTCTGACCAACACCGATCCCGGCGCGTCCGCGGCGGCGTCCCGTGAGGCGACCGCCGATGTTGCGGCCCTAACTTCGCTATTCGGCGAGCGCCGAGCGCGGATCGGTGTCATCGGCCTCGGCTATGTCGGGCTGCCGCTGTTGTGCGCGGTGGCGGAGCGGGGCTTTGTCGCACTCGGATTTGACATCGATCAGACCAAGGTCGAGACGCTGAATGCCGGGGGCTCGTACATCAAGCATATCGCGGCGGAAAACATCGCCCGCCTCCGCGAAAAAAACCGGCTTGA
Source organism: uncultured Alphaproteobacteria bacterium (assembly GCA_963735445.1). Taxonomy (GTDB): domain Bacteria; phylum Pseudomonadota; class Alphaproteobacteria; order ATCC43930; family CGMCC-115725; genus AP-15. The sequence goes on along the minus strand of CAVTLC010000010.1, from coordinate 35,231 downwards.
AGCCACCAGTGACTTTTCGCGGCTCGACGACGTCGATGCGATCATTCTGTGCGTGCCGACGCCGCTGACGCGACAGCGCGAGCCCGATCTCACCTATATCGTTCGCACAACCGAGGCGATCGCGGCCCGATTGCGGCGAGGTCACCTGATTGTCCTCGAGTCGACGACCTATCCGGGGACGACCCGCGAGATCATGCGGCCCATTCTGGAGCGGACCGGTCTCGTTTCCGGCCGCGATTTTTTTCTCGCCTATTCGCCGGAACGCGAGGACCCGGGTAACCAATCCTTCGGGACCACGAACATTCCGAAAGTCATTGGCGGCGATGGACCCGATGCATTACGCCTCGCTTGCGCTCTCTACGACCAGATTGTGGAGCGGACCATCCCGGTAACCTCGCTTGAGACGGCCGAAGCAGTCAAGTTGACGGAGAATATATTTCGTTCGGTCAACATCGCGCTCGTCAATGAATTGAAAATTATCTACGAAGCGATGGGCATCGACATTTGGGAAGTTATCGAAGCGGCCAAGACAAAGCCGTTCGGCTACATGCCGTTTTATCCTGGCCCGGGATTGGGCGGGCACTGTATTCCGATTGACCCGTTCTATCTGACCTGGAAGGCGCGCGAATACGATTGTCCGACGCGGTTTATCGAGCTGGCCGGCGAAATCAACACGGCCATGCCGCGCTGGGTCGTTGAAAAGGCGATCTCGGCGTTGAGCGAGCGCCAGGGTCGGGCGTTGCGCGGCGCCAATATCTTGGTGATCGGGCTCGCCTATAAAAAGAATGTTCACGATCTGCGCGAGAGCCCGGCATTAAAAATCATGGAGCTTCTTGAAAGCCGCGGTGCGCTGGTCAGCTTTCATGATCCGTACTTCCCCGAAATCCCGCCGACCCGCGAGCATGCCGAGTTCACCGGCCGCCGCTCATTGCCGTTGACGCGGGGGATCTTGGCCGAAGTCGATTTGGCGCTGATCTGCACCGATCACAACTCGGTCGATTTCCGATTGCTGGTCGAGCGAGCGCCGCTGATTATCGATACGCGCAACGCCTGCGCACAGCGCGGCCTGTCGGGCCCCCATATCGTCAAGGCTTAATGCGCTAACCCCCGGCCTGATAGAACCGCAATTAAAGCGCAGGCTCTGTCTTAGGGGAGTACGGCGGCCGTCGCGTGACCGACCGCCGCACTGATCCCACACTAATCGACCAGCGAGCAGGCTAATCGCCGCCTGCCTGATCACCACCGAGCGCGTCGATTTCGGCGTCCTCGGGAAACCGCCCGAGCTGCTTTTTGGAAAAGGCGAGCTTGCCGTCGACGGTGATCTCGAAAACACCGCTGACACCTTTGACGAGCTCGACTTCGGCGCCGTACTTCTCTTCAAGTCGCGCCCTCGCACGGAGGGCTCTAGGAAGGTAGTTTCAAGGAACGCAGTATTCGATCCTGACCTTCATCGTCGCAGCCTTTCGCAAGAAACGACCGTTGCACCCTATCACAGTTGCGCAACCCCGGTCAGTGCCTCTATCGATCGCTTTCGCCATATATAACGGTGAGGCGATGAACCCGGGGCACAGCGACATGATTCCAAGCCGAATGCCGATCGCTGCGCCTTTCTCGCGGTGATGCCAATCCTTGGATTGGGGCCCGAGGCAGCCCAAGCCATAAGGCTCAGTCTGCGGGTGGCATTCTGGGCGATGCTGTGGAGCCTGCCATTCGCGTTGGCGGCGGCGATCGCGCTCGCCCGCGGGCGCTTTTGGGGCAAGAGCCTGTTCGACGGCGTTGTCCATCTGCCATTGGTCATGCCGCCGGTGGTCACCGGCTATCTGCTGCTGCTGTTGTTTGGCCATAACGGCCCGCTCGGGCGGTTTTTTGCGACTTTTGGCATCGTTTTCGCGTTTCGCTGGACCGGTGCGGCATTAGCGGCTGCGGTCACCGCGTTTCCGCTGATGGTGCGGGCGATGCGATTGTCGCTCGAAGCCGTCGACCGCCGGCTCGAAGAGGCTGCCGGCACGCTCGGCGCCAACCGCGCCTTTCGCTTTTTGCTGGTCACATTGCCGTTGATGATGCCGGGGATCATCGCCGGAATGGTGCTGTCCTTCGCCCGCAGTCTGGGTGAGTTTGGCGCGACAATCACCTTTGTGTCGAACATTCCGGGTGAGACGCGAACCATTCCGTTGGCGATCTACACGCTGACGCAGACCCCGGGCGGCGACCCGGCGGCGTTGCGCCTGACCGCGGTAGCCGTGTCCCTTTCCCTGCTGGCGCTGATCGCTTCCGAGTTGTTGGCGCGCCGGATCGGCCACCGCCTCGCCGGGGCCTGAGAATCATGCTGGACGTCGCGATCGAACATCGCCTCGGCAGCTTCACGCTCGACATCCGTTTTACAACCGGGAGCGGCCTGACCGCCTTGTTCGGCCGCTCCGGTGCCGGCAAGACCTCGATCGTCAATGCGATCGCCGGGCTGATCCGGCCGCAGCGCGGGCATATTGCCGTCGACGGTGCCGTCTTGCTCGATACCGCGCGCGGGCGTCTTTGTGCCGGCCCATCGCCGGCGGCTCGGCTATGTCTTTCAGGAAGGCCGCCTATTCCCGCATCTGACGGTGCGCCAGAACCTGCTGTTCGGAGCGTGGTTTGCGCCGCGCCGCGCCAACCCAGGTCAGGCCGGGCTCGACGAGGTTGTCGAACTGCTCGGGATCGGGCCACTGCTCGCCCGGCGGCCGGGGCGGTTGTCCGGCGGCGAAAAGCAGCGCGTCGCGATCGGCCGTGCGCTGTTGGCGCAGCCGCGCCTGTTGCTGATGGACGAGCCGCTGGCCTCGCTCGACAACGCCCGCAAGGACGAGATCCTGCCTTATCTCGAGCGACTGCGCGACCACAGCAGGGTGCCGTTTGTCTATGTCAGCCATGCCGCCGCCGAGGTCGCGCGGCTCGCCACGACAATCGTGCTGGTGGCCGATGGGCGAGTGCAGGCGGTCGGGCCCGCGGCCGAGATCATGGGCCGGGCCGGGCAATATCCGCTCGCCGGCGGGTTTGAGGCGGGGGCGGTGCTGACCGCGACGGTGGCGGCGCACGACCCAGGCTGGGATTTGAGCGAACTTTCCGGCGGCTTTGGCCGGCTGGTCGTCGGCCGGCTCGATCTGCCGGTCGGCAGCCGGCTTGCGGGTGCGGATCCGGGCCCGCGATGTGATGCTGGCGACCACCCGACCGAGCGGGATCAGCGCCCTCAACGTGCTGCCCGCTACGATCGAGGCATTGGTTGCGACCGGGGAGGAAGCGGTCGAAGTGCAGCTCCGACTTGGAGCGGAGCGTTTGCTGGCGCGCATTACGCGGCGCTCGCAGGCAGCGTTGGGGCTCGTCCCGGGGGGCGCGGTCTTCGCGGTGATCAAAGCCGTCGCGATCGACCGCAGCAGCCTCGGCCATGACGATATGGCCGCCGAGTTCGCCCGCGAGTTGGAGGTCTTCGACGGCTGACTCAGCTTGTGCGCAGCGGAATTTCCTTCAGGCCAAACGAGCCGATCGCGGTCACTGCCGAAATCGCCGTCGCATAAAGGAACACATGCGCAAATGCGGCGTGCAGGACGCGCTCCAATCCCTGCATCAGCGCCGGGTTGATCCCTTCCGACTGGTCGAGATGGAGGAGGGCAATGCCGGGATTGGCGCCGAGCACCCCATGCCCGGGAACACTCAAGGCGCCGGTGTTGAGCTCGCCGACCAGCAGTGCGGTCAACAATGCCACGCCAAAGGCGCCGCCGATCAGGCGGAAAAACATCAGCACCGACAGCCCGATCCCGGTATCCGCGAGTTCGAGCGCGTTCTGCACCGAAACCACAACCGGCGACAGCTGGAAGCCGAACGAAAGACCAAGGCCGCCGGTCAGCAACGTGTCAATCCACACCGAGCGGCCGAGCCCGTAAAAGGCGAGTGCGGCGCACAGCCCGGTCATCGCCACCGCGCCGGCGATCGGATAAATCCGATAACGGCCGGTCCGGGTCACCAATTGCCCGGCGATAAACGAGCCCAGGACGGTGCCGCCGGTCATTGGGATCAGGCGGATGCCGGCCGCGTTTGCCGCCAGTCCCGAGACCAGCTCGAAATCGAGCGGCACCAGAATGATCAGCGCGATCATCACCATGGCATTGGTAAAGGCGATCGTGCTCCCGACCGCAAAGATGCGGTTCAGGAAAAGCCTGAGCGGGATCATCGGCGAGCGCGTCTCGCGCTCATGCACGATCAGCCAACCGAGAAACACGATGCCGATCGCGACCGGCAGCAGCACATCGGGCCGGACCCAGCCCCCTGCCAACTCGACGCGGCTGACCCCGAGCAGGATCGGGGTCGTCGAGACAATGATCAACGCCGCCCCGAGCCAATCAATAACCGGCTTGCGCCGCGGCTTTGGCAGACGCCGCAAATTGCGGTTGCACAAGATCAACGCCAGCGCGCCGAATGGAAGGTTGATCCAAAAGATCCAATGCCACGACAAGTAATCGGCAAAGAACCCGCCGAGCACCGGCCCCAGCAGGTTCGAGATCGCCATCACGCTTGAAAAATAACCCTGGTATTTCCCGCGTTCGCGCGGCGGGATCACATCGGCAACCGCGGCCTGCGACACCGAGCGCAGCCCGCCGCCGCCAATCCCTTGGAGGATACGAGCGCCAATCAGCTGCAGCATCGTCTGCGACAAAGCGCAAAACACCGAGGCGACCGCGAACAGCGCGATCGACACCAGCAGGATCGGCCGCCGCCCGTAAAGATCGCTGAGCCGGCCGTAAATCGGTGTCGTCACCGTCGAGGCGACGAGGTAGGCCGACACCACCCACGACATCAGCGACCAGCCGTTTAGGTCTTGCGCCATTGTCGACAGCGAGGTCGCGACAATCGTCTGGTCGAGGCTCGCCAGAAACATCGCCAGCATCAGCCCCGACAGGACCGAAACGATCTCCCGTCGCGACAGATGAAGCGTGGCGGTTTGCGTCAGCTCGGTCATGCCCCCGCTTTAGCCTGATGGCGGCGGTCGGTACATTGAGCGAGGCGGAGCGTGAATGCACCCCCTCGCTTCCCACCCCCGCCTGCGCGGCACGGTTGGGATCGGAGCGAACCGCGAGCGCAAAGATTTCGGGGTTGCGCTCACCCGAGATTGCCAGGAATGCTGGCGCCCGGGACCGGAGATGTCGCGATGGATCGACCCGAATACGAAAAGGACTGGCACGACGCGCTCTACAAGCTGCTGCGCCGGCACAACGTCACGCAATTTGCCTATGTTCCCGATGCCGGTCATCAGGTGCTGATCGACCGCTCGCTCGCCGACCCGGAGGTTCATTCGGTGGCACTGACCACCGAAGAAGAGGGGGTCGCGCTGCTGGCCGGTGCCGATCTCGGCGGCGCGCGCGGCGTCCTGTTGATGCAATCGAGCGGCACCGGCAATTGCATCAACATGCTGTCGCTGATCAAAGGCGGCCATTTTCCGTTTCTGGCGATCGTCAGCATGCGCGGCGATTTTGGCGAGGGTAATCCGTGGCAATTCCCGATGGGCCAGGCGGTCGAGCCGGTGCTAAAGGCGATGGGCGTCATCTGCCTGCGGGTCGATCACCCCGAAGAGGTCGTGCCGACGGTCGAGGCGGCGCTGACGATGGTGTTTCAAGGCGCCAACGCAGTCGCCGTGCTGCTGACCCAAAAGCTGCTCGGCGCCAAAGCATTCTGAGGACAAAGTGATGGCAATTCCGAGCGACATCGACGTGATCATTGCGGACGCGGTAGCGGCGGGTTTCGTCCTCGACCGCCGCGAGGCGGTTCCGGCAATAATCGGCCGGCATCAGGATTTTCTGATCGTCAGCGGCCTCGCCGGAACCAGCAAAGACGTGCCGGCGCTGACCGAAGACGGCGCGCATACCTACACGATGGCGGGGGCAATGGGCGGGGCGGCGATGATCGGGCTCGGCCTCGCCTTGGCCCGCCCCGAAAAGCGCGTATTGGTCGTAACCGGCGACGGCGAATTGCTGATGAATATCGGCGCGTTGTCAACAATTGCGGTGATGAACCCGCCCAATCTCGCGATCCTCTGCGTCGACAACGGCCATTACGGCGAGACCGGCTATCAGAAAAGCCACACCAGCCTCGGCGTCGATTTGGAAAAAATCGCCATCGGCTCCGGCATCAAGGCGACCCGCACCGTCGCCGCCGAAAGCGACATCCCCGACGGCGCGCGACTACTGCGCGAGGGCAACGGCGCCGCCTTTGTCGTGTTACGCGTCAAGCCGACCGAGCCGCCCGCCTACAAGCGCAACATGGACCCCGCCTTCTGCCGCAACCGCTTCCGCACCGCCCTCCTCGGCACCGGCTAGATAAAGGACGAGCTTGCGCGGCGCCTATCCGTGCTCGGTGGCTCCACGACTCAACAAGACGTCGCCGCTGAAAAATGTTTTACCTGGATGGTGTCGGACCGTTGCTCCGCCTGCCATAGATCGTATTGAAGCTGAAGCTGCAGCCAGCTTTCCGGTGAGCGCCCGAACGCTTTGGACAGCCGGATCGCCATGTCGGGGGAAATCCCCGCATGACCGTTGAGCAGCGCAGAGAGCGTCCGGCGGGCGACACCAAGGCCCTCAGCTGCGGCCGTCACCGTCAGCCCCAAGGGATCAAGGCAAAGCTCCTTGATGATTTCGCCCGGATGCGGCGGGTTGTGCATGCGCGACATTGTGTGCTCGCCTAGTTCATAGCGTTTCAGTGGTAATCGACCAAATCGACGTTTGTTACATCCACACCTTCGAACTCGAATATCACGCGCCAGTTGCCGGAGATCGAGACCGACCATTGGCCCGCGCGGTCGCCACGAAGGGGATGCAGTCGGGCACCCGGTAACGCCATGTCAGACGGCGAGGACGCTGTTGCCAGAGCCGCCAACACTGCGCGCAGCCGCTTCACGTGCTGACCGGAAACGCCGCTTGTGTCACCACGCGAATACAACCGCTCAAGCCCGCTATGGCGAAACCGCAGGATCATTTCGAGAGGTGTAACGTATCACATTACAGGGTCGGCGGTATAGATTCCGCCGGGCCCGTTGGGCTCCGGATAAGCACCTTACTTTAGGCGGTGAAGGTGGGGCGGCGTTTTTCGAGGAAGGCGTGGACGCCTTCGACAAAATCGTCGGTTGCGGCGCAGGCAGCGAAGTTTTCGGCTTCGCGGCGCAATTGCGCGTCGAATGCGTCGCCGAGGCTCGCTTGCAGCAATGCTTTGGTGCGGGCATAGGCTTCCGCCGGGCCGGCGGCGAGCCGTTCCGCCAAGGCTTCGGCTTCGGCGGACAACCGGTCGGCGGGGACAACGCGGTTGACGATGCCCAATGCCAAGGCGCGTGCCGCATCAAAGCGGTCGCCGAGCAGCATCAGCTCGGCCGCTTGCTTGAGCCCGACCACCGCCGGCAACAGCGCGGTCATCGCGCCATCGGGGCTGGTGCCGAGATGGACATAGCCGCAGGTAAAAACCGCATCCTCGGCGGCGATCGCCAGATCGGCGGCAAGCACAAAGCTGAGGCCCACCCCGGCCGCACCACCCTGGACCGCCGCGACCACCGGTTTTGGCATATGGCGCAGCCGCACCAATAGCGGATGCAGTGCGTCGACCGTCTCGTAAATCACCTTGCGCCGCTCCTCGGGTGGGAGCCGCACCAATTCGCCAAACATCGTGATGTCGCCGCCGGCGCAGAAATGGGTGCCTTCACCTGAGAACAAGACCACCCGCGCGGCGCGATCCTCGGCGGCTTCGGCCGCCGCCGCACCCAGGGCGGCAATCGCCTCGCGATCGACGGCGTTCAGCAATTCCGGTCGGTTGAGCCGGAGTTCCAACACCGCGCCCCTGCGCTCGACGATCACTTTCGCCATGGCTCCCTCGATCTGCGTAACCTCTCGCCCTCCGATCATACCTTTCTTCTTCCTGCAGGAGCGCCAGGTTGTCCGGGGAATTTACGGTTTCGGACCACCCATACCGCCTTGCGCGGACTTGATCCGCGCATCCACGATTTTGGTTCGGCTGTTAAGACGCGTGGATGGCCGGGTCGAGCCCGGCCAAAGCGGAATAGGCAAACTGTTATCAGCCATTTTGCCGCCGCAGATCGGGACGGGGTCAGCTAAAAATCGCGTGGCATGGGTCTTGCGCTAACATCGAAGACCGACCCACGGACCCGGAGAATAGCATGGCCTGGACGATCCTGCGCGGCGGTCGCGTGCTCGACATCGCCGCCGGCACCGCCGATTTCGCCGACATCCTGATCGATGGCGATACGATCCGTGAGATCGGCGCGCCCGGCCTGATGGCGCCGCCCGATGCGGTCGAGATTTCCGCCGCACGGCGGCTGCTCCATCCCGGCTTGGTCAACGCCCACACCCATGGCCACGGCAATCTCGGCAAGGGCATGGGCGACCGCTGGACCTTGGAGTTGCTGCTGACCGCCGCACCCTGGATCACCGGCAACCGCACCCTCGAGGACCGCTATTTGTCGACCCAGCTGGGTGCGGTCGAGATGGTCATGAAGGGTTGCACCGCCTGCTACGATTTGTCGTTCGAATGGCCGTTGCCGACCGCTGAAGGACTGAGATTGGCGGGGCAGGCCTATGCCGATCTCGGCATGCGCGCGGTGGTGGCGCCGATGGTCGCCGACCGCAGCTTTTTCGAGGCGATCCCGGGCTTGATGGAGGCCTTGCCGCCGGGATTGCAGACGCGCGCCGCCGAGTTGCGGCTGCCGCCGGCCGAAGCGACGATATCAGGCATGCGCGCGGCATTGTCCGGCTGGTCGTTCGACCGCGACCAGGTATGCCCGGCGGTGGCGCCGACGATCCCGCATCATTGCTCGGATGCTTTCATCCGGGGCTGCGCCGATCTCGCTCGCGAGTTCGATGTCGCATTGCACAGCCATGTTGCCGAGTCGAAGGTTCAGGCGGTGACCGGCATCCGCGTCTACGGCATGACCCAGACCGCCCATCTCGATGCGCTGGGCGTACTCGGGCCGCATTTTACCGTCGCCCATGGGGTGTGGCTCGACAATGACGACATGGCCCGGCTCGGCGACCACGGCGCCTCGGTCGCGCACAACCCGGGCAGCAATATGCGGCTCGGCGGCGGTATCGCCGATACACGGGCGATGCTCGAGCGGCGGGTCAATCTCGGCATCGGCACCGATGGCGCCAATTGCTCCGACAACCAGAATATGTATGAGGCGATGCGGCTGGCCTCGTTCGCCTCAAAGGTGCGGGGTCCCGAATGGCGGCGCTGGCTGACGACGCGCGAGGTCGCGTTGGCGGCGACCGAAGGCGGCGCCAAGGCGCTCGGCTTCGCCGGCCGGATCGGGCGGATCGCCCCCGGCTATAAGGCCGACATCGTTATGCTCGATCTCGACCATCCCAATTGGCTGCCATTGAACGATCCGGTTAACCAGCTTGTCCACACTGAAGACGGCAGTGCCGTCGCGAGCGTCATGATCGGGGGCCGGATGATCGTCGACAACCGGCGGGTGCTGACCGTCGATATGCCCCGTCTGGTTCAGCGCGTCGAAGCCGCGCGCGAGCGGCTTGCTGCCGCGAATGCCGACAACCGCCGGCTGTACGAGGCGCTCGAGCCGGTCGTCGGCAGCCACTGCCCGGGAATGGCCCACCAGCCCTACCACATCAATCGCTATGGCGCGCCGCTCGACTAGCGCCCAAAGACGGCAACAGACCGCGATCCTGTTTTGGCGATAGGCCCTCAAACAACGTGTGGCTATCTTGTCATCCGATGAGCGGCTGACCTTGGGAGCCACCTCCCGGAGGTCATCAAATGGAGGTAGAAGAGTGCTGACGATCCTCGATACCAAGGCCGAGCTGGCCAAGCTGAAGATGTTGCGCGGGCGCACGCCGGAGACGCCGGAAGCTGACCGTGAGGGCGCTTTTGCCCGGTTGGCGCCATATCGCGACAGCGCCATCAATCTTGCCAAGTTTTCCGGCGAAGGCCCGTGGGAGCGCCACGTCAATGGCGACGAGATCGTACAGGTCGTCGACGGCGCCACGACCTTTCACATCATGTTCGATGACGGCCCGCAATCGTTTGAGCTAAAGGCCGGGATGGTGGTCATCGTCCCGCAAGGGAAATGGCACCGCTTTGAGGCGCCTGATGGCGTCAGCCTAATGACCACAACACCGCAGCCGACCCAGCACTTGACCTTCGCGATCGAAGACCCGCGCACGCTCGACTAAGCGCGGGCCGGAGGTCAGGCGCCAGCGGGATAAGAGGCGGCACGGGACCGAAAAGGGGCAGTTACTCGCTGACCGGCGTGTCGTTGGGATCGGTTGTTCCGGTGAGATCGCCGTTATTCCCCGGGTCGTCCGCATCGCCGGGCTCGGATGGCGGGTCGGTGTCGTTGTCGATCGGGTTGCTGGCCGGATCGGCCAGCTGTGCGCGGGCGAGACGAGCGAGGCGCTTTTTCAACTGGGCCAGCGCGTCTTCACCAAGCGGCGCCGCCTCCTCGGGGTCGGGGGCGACAGCATTCGGATCGGCCTTGCGCAACAATTCGAACAGCAGCTTGGTCGCGGCGAGGTCGGAGCCCGCCGAGCGCTCGACAAGGCCGCGGATCATCAGCTCGCGTTTTGTCAGCCGGGGCCGCTTGCCGTCGCTGCTGCCCGCTGGTGCGTCGAGTGCCCGCTGCAATATCTTGGCTAGGCTCTCGGTGTTGCGCGACCGGCCGCGCGGGTTGGCCCGATTGCCCTTTTTGAACTGCGTCGCGACCGGCGGCTTGCAATAGCCAATTTCGTAATTTCTGGGTTTGTCAGTCGGCAATCGCCCGCCTCATATTTAGTGCCGTTTAATACTGGTCAACGATGACAAATTCCGGCGAAAATAGCCGAAATCACATGAATTGTCAATATCTCAACGATACGTTCAGTTAATAGGGTGATGACCGTCGCGTGCTAACTGGCGCCCTCAGACCGGTCGGGTGCCTTTGAGCTGAGTGCGGTGCATCAGCCGGCGCGCCGAGGGGTCAAACGCGTCGCGGCGGTGCATCGCACAGCGATTATCCCACCAAATGAGATCGCCGACCCGCCAATCCTGGCGCCAGGTGAATTTGTCCTGGGTCGCGTGGTCCCATAATTGATCGAGCAGCGCTTCGCTGTCCTCGACAGAAAGCCCCAGCACATAGGCATTGATCCGCCGCCCGAGAAACAGCGCCTTGCGCCCGGTCTCGGGATGCGTGCGGACGAGCGGCTGGTGCGCTCCCGGCACTTTCGAAGGGTCAGCAATGTTTTCGAAACCTTGATGCGCCTTGCCGCCGCTCGAATGAGTTGCGGCATGGATCGCTTGCAATCCGGCGATCCGCTCCTTGAGGTCGTCCGGCAGGGTTTCGTAGGCCGAGTACATATTCAGGAAATAGGTCGAGCCGCCCGCGCTCGGTGGCGGCACTTCGAGCGAGCGCAACAGGCTCGCTGCCGGCGGCACGTCGACAAACGAGCTGTCGGTATGCCAGAACGCCTCGCCGTCGCCGAGGCCGCCAATCGCCTTGCCGTTCTCGATAATGTTGGAGATCACCGAGATTTCGGGCGGCACGTCACGCCGCCGGCCATCGCTCTGGGTCTCGACGCCGTATTGTTTTTGAATAAGGGCGGCGGGATTGAATTCGAGCTCGCCAAACTGGCGGGTGAACGCCATGTGCTGCGCGTCGGTCATCGACTGGTCACGAAAGCGCAATACCAGATGCTCGAGCCAAGCGGCCCGGATCGCATCGCGATCGCCGGGGGAAAGCGGCTCGCGGATGTCGACGCCGCGGATATCGGCGCCAAGCCCGGCTTCAAATGGGACGATCTCAATGCTCATCGAGGTTACTCCGCCGCCAGCGCCTGGACGCCGAAATCATTGATCGACACCCGCCAATGGATGCGGTCCTCCTCGGGCGGGTAATCGCCGGCAGCCTTGTGATACGAGCAGCGATTGTCCCAGATCACGATGTCGCCCTTGCGCCAGACATGGTGGTATTCGGCGTCGGGCGCGATCATCCGCTCTTTCAGCTCGGCGATCAGTTCGTCGCCCTCGCGCTCCTCGATCCCGACAAAGCTGACGATCTTGCCCGGATCGAAATACAGCGATTTGCGTCCGGTCTCCGGGTGGATGCGGATAACCGGGTGATAAACCGGGGTCCAATCCTGGTCCTCGGGATTGAGCAATCGCGACCTACCGCGACGGCCCGCATAGGCGAAGGCGCCGATGACGCCGTCGAGCCGGTCCTTTAGCCGCTGCGGCAGTGCGTCGTAAGCAGCGTAGCCATTGGCGAACAAGGTGTTGCCGCCGCGGCTCGGCACCGCCAGCGCGTAGAGTTGCGTCGCCTTGAACGGGGCCTGGTTATAGGCGCCGTCGGTGTGCCAGCCCTCGGCGCCGCGGCGATAGATCTCGTCGCGCAACTTGCCGTCGGCATCGAATTTGTTGACGCCGAGCATCGTGATCTCGGGATGTTCGGGATGACGCGTCGATTTCGACGGGTGCGGCACAACCGGCCCAAAGCGGCGGCTGTAATGCAGGAAATCGGGTATCGTCAGCTCCTGGTCGCGCACGCACATGACGTTGTAATCGAGCCAGGCCTGATAAATCGGCGCAAAGCCGCGGTCATCGAGTGTCTTGACATCGACCCCGGTCACTTCGACGCCGATCTGCGGCCCCAACAGGCGAATTTCCATCGCTCATTCCTCCCAAACCCGATGGTGCCAAGCGTCGGCCCCGGCATCGCCGGATGTCAACCGAGAGAATGCGATGGTTGCCATGCGCCGGACCCGGTAATCTCCGCGCCGGATTATGGGGAGGCGAGCATGAAATTGGTGATGTTCGAGACGGCCGGGCAAAGCGGGCCGATGCCGGGTCTGTTGACCGATCGCGGGGTCGTCAACCTCGCAAGCGTCGTCGAGCGCGGCCACACCCCGCAACTGACGATGCAGAATTTGATCGACGGCTTCGACCGGCTGCGGCCGACGCTCGAAAAGCTCGCTGTCGATGGCGAAGCATTGCCGATCGATCGAGTGCGGTTGCGCGCACCTCTGCCGCGGCCCGGCAAGATCTTGTGCTGCATCGCCAATTACTGGGAGCACGCGCAGCGCGAGCCGCGGCCGCTCAATATGTTTTTAAAGAACCCGGAAGCGGTGGTCGGGCCCGGCGACACGATCCAATTGCCCGAATTTACCGAGCCGTGGATCTTTATGCATGAGGCGGAATTGGCGCTGGTGATCAAGGGGCCGGCGAAAAAGGTCAGCCAAGCCAACTGGCGCAGCGCAGTCTTCGGCTATACCGGGCTGATCGATGTCTCGGCCCGCGGCGAAGGCCGCCGCACCTGGAAAGCCGGCAGCTGGCTCGGCAAATCGTTCGATACCTTCGCACCGATCGGGCCGTGCATTACCACCGCAGACGAGATCCCCGAGCCCAACGATGTGATCGTTCGTTTCTGGAACGACGGTCAATTGCGACACAACTACAACACCGACGATATGGAGCACCGCGTACCCGAGCTGATCGAATTCGCCTCAACCGTCATGACATTGAACAGCGGCGACCTGATCGCTTGCGGCACCAATCACGAGGGCCTCGGCGCATTGCAGGATGGCGAGACTGTCGAGATCGAAGTGCAACATGTCGGCCGCATGTCGCTAAAGGTCGTCGATCCGCTAAAGCGCCAATGGGAACGCGGGATCTATATGGGCGCCGACTCGACCAACCCGGAAGCCGTCAAACGCCACCGCCCGCAAGGTGCTGCAACAACCGGATGATCGCCGGAAACCGCCGGCAAAGACATCTGTTCTCGACACATCGGCAACTCGCTGGAGAGCGGGCAAGATGAACGCATTCAGCAAATCTCGGCGAAAGCGGCACTGCGATCGAGGAAACCCAACGGCTTATTGCTTCCGATAAAGTCGAGGGCACTGCGGTGTTTGATGCGAAGGGCAGGCATCTCGGCCGTATTCATCATTTGATGATCGACAAATACAGCGGTCAGGTCGTGTATGCCGTGGCCTCGTTCGGCGGATTTTTCGGACTCGGCGACAGCCGGATACCGCTACCGTGGAGAGCGCTTAAGTACGAACCGCGTGTGGCTGGTTATGTCGTTGATGCCGACCGTGACAAATTGGAGCAGGCGCCGCGTTGCGACACGAGTGAGCCCGACTGGCCGGACCGGGCTTTCGATCAGGAAATCGAGCAATACTGGTATCCGCCGCTCTGACAGCTACTGCCAGCGCTAGCGGCGGCAGTAGACGGTGTCAGCCGCGACCACGACTTCATAAGCCGGCACATCGGTCGATATTGGCCCGTCGATCAATTTGCCGGTGCGCACGTCAAAGCGCGCGAAATGCAGCGGACATTCGAGTTCGTAACCGTTGAGCTTGCCGCGCGACAGTGGCGCGTTTTTGTGCCCGCAAACATCCTTGAGCACAAAGAACGCGCCATCGACATTGGCGAGCACGCGGCGCTCGCCATCGACGGCGACAAACTTCATTTCGCCCGGCGCGAGATCGCCTACCTGCGCAATAGCGGCGAAGCCCTCCGGAATACTGTGAATGCTTAATGTCCTCTAACGCGCAGACTTGCTGCGTCGCCTTGCGGCGCCTCGCAATGACAGGGATCTCCCGTCATTGCGAGCGCCACGAAGCAGTCTTGCTAATGTCGGTCTTCTGCGGCGTCAGTTGAGCTCGAAACCGAACATCTTCGCCGCATTCTCGGAGGTGATCTTGCGCAGCTCGTTTTCGGGCACGCCTTCGAACATCCGCGCCAGGAATTGCTGCGAGCGCGGGAACGTCGCTTCCGCATGCGGGTAGTCGCTGCCCCACAGCATGTTCTCGACGCCGATATAGTCGCGCAATTTGATGCCGATATCATCCTCCATGAATTCGACAAACATGTTGCGCTTCCAGTACTCGCTCGGCATCAGGCCGTCTTTTGACCGCCAGCCTTTGGTAAAGACCGGGCGCTCGAGATAGGTAAAGTCCATCTGCTTGAGCCAGTGCGGGATCCACGACGCCTCGTGCTCGACCGAACCGATCTTCAGACCCGGGAACTTGTCGAAAACGCCGGCGAACAGCATCGAGCCGAGGGCGTAGCGCACCCAGTAATCGGTGGTCGAACGGCCGGCGCCGGTCATCTGGGTCACGTCGGTGGTGAACTCGTTGGCCGGAACGCCGTCGCGCGGTGTCGCGATGTGCAGCAGCAACGGGTGCTTAAGCGCCTCCGCGGTCGCCCAAAAGCGGTCGTAGACCGGGCTGCTGTACGGCTTGTCCGGCCGCGGCGCCACCGGAATAAAGGAGCCGACGAGACCCAATTTGACAACGCGCTCCAGTTCCTTTGCGGCGGCATCGGGATCATCGACATTGAGCATCGCGATGCCCTTGAGCCGGCGCGGATGCGGCTTGCAGAAATCGGCGATCCAGTCGTTGTAGACGCGGCAGATCTCGGTCAGGAGTTCGCCATCGGGGATGCGATACCAGAACAATCCCTGGCTCGGCTGCAACACCGAACCCCAGATGCCGTCTTCCTCGTTCTCGGTGATCATCGCGTCGGCGTCATAGGCGCCCTTGCGAACGTCTTCCCACAGCCCGAGAAAATCGATCTGCGACGGGTCTTCAAAGCGCTGCCCGGCCTGCATCACCGCACCCAAGGTGCCGACCTGCATGTCGCCGAGCATCCAGGCATCGTATTCGCGGCCGGTCGGCGTCTTGCGACGCTCCATGCGCGGCGCCCGGTCACGCAGTTTGGGGTCAAACCGCGATGTGTACATATCCGGCGGCTCGACGATGTGGGAATCCGCCGAGATCATCTGGTACGTCGCCACTATGCCCTCCTGCTGGTGTCGATTGTCGCCACCCGGCCCCGCAAAAAAAGCCGGGCCGGACGATCGCGTTCGTGCAAACGGTATGCCGCCGCCGCGAGACAAGTCAAGCGAGCGCCGCCGCCGCAATTTCCGTTTTGAGTTCCAAGCCTTAGCGCGGCGATACCGCAGGTGCTCAGCGCCGATCAGAGCCAGGCGGCGCGCTTGAAGCGGAAGTACAGATAACCGCAGATCCCGCCCATCAATCCCATGATCAGGGGATAGCCGAAGGGCCACTCGAGTTCGGGCATCGACTTGAAATTCATGCCGTAAATGCCGGCGATCATTGTTGGCACCGCGAGGATCGCGGCCCAGGAGGCGAGTTTCTTGACGATCTCGTTTTGCCGGGCCGACGCGAGCAGCATGCTAGCCTCGAAAGCCGCCGTCAGCCGTTCGCGCAGATCGGCGATCGCATCACTGACAAACAAAACATGATCGTGCACGTCGCGCAGATACGGACGGATCTTCGCGGCTTTGATCGCAAAATCGTGGCGCCGCAATTGGTTGCAGATCTCGACCATCGGCGAGATCGCGTGGCGCATGTCGAGCAGTCCGGCGCGCAGGCGATAGATGCGCTCGATTTTTTCGGTCGCTGGCATCGTCGAGAAAATGTCGTCCTCGATCGTGGCCAGCTCCTCGGTGATCTTGTCGACGATCGGCAAGTAATTATCGCCGACAAAGTCGAGAATGGCATAGACGATCGCGCTTTCGCCGAGCCGCAACAAATCCGGGTTGCGTTCGCAGCGCTGCCTGACTTCGGCGTAAGAAGCCGAGGCCCCGTGCCGGATCGATACGACAAAGCCTTTGCCGACAACCAGATGGGTTTCGCCGTATTGGATCTTGCCGGATATCAGCTGGGCGGTCCGTAAGACGATAAATAAAACATCGCCATAAACATCCATCTTCGGACGCTGATGCGCCTGATTGGCGTCTTCGATGATCAGCTCGTGAAGTCCGAATTGCCGACGGACCGTCTCCAATAAATCGGCGTCAGGTTCGTGGAGGCCGAGCCAGACCACCGCTCCTTCGTGGGTCGTGAACGCGCCACATTCCTCGACAGCAATGTCTTGGACCCGCCGACCGTCTCGGTATAGCGCACAGTTGATGACGCCCTGTCGCCGCAGTCGCGGCTCAAGCGGAAGCTGCGTGGGCGAGATCGGTCGCTGGGATTGCCAGATCAGTCATCGCCGATCCGTAGGCGCTGGGTGCGCCTGTTTGGCCGGTGCAGCGCACTGCCGCGTCCCGAGAGGCTGGGATTGGTCATAAAATAGACGTGCGCGCTCTGCGGCTCGTCAGCCGGGGTTTCGCGGACAAACGTGCCGTCCGGCTGCAGCAGCCAGCTTTGCACGTCGTCGCGCAGGTTTTCGACCATGATCTGGTCGAGGATCTGCTGATGCACGGTCGGGTTCTCGATCGGAACCAGGGTCTCGACCCGGCTGTCGAGATTGCGCGGCATCCAATCCGCCGACGAAATATACACCGCGGCCTCCGCTGAGGGCAGTCCGTGACCGTTGCCAAAGCACACGATACGCGAATGTTCGAGAAACCGCCCGACAATGCTCTTGACGGTGATGTTGTCCGAGAGTCCGGGAACGCCGGGGCGCAGGCAGCAGATGCCGCGTATCACCAACGTGATCGACACCCCGGCATCGGAAGCGCGGTAGAGCGCGTCAATCATTTCGCGGTCGACAAGCGCATTCATCTTTGCCCAGATCACCGCAGGCCGGCCGGCATCGGCGTGGGCGATCTCGGCCTCGATCATTTCCAGCAATTTCGCCCTGATGCCGGCAGGCGAAATCGCCAGCTTTTCGAGGTGCGCCGGGCGCGCATATCCGGTGATGAAATTGAACACCCGAGCGGCGTCGCGGCATAGCGCCTGATCACAGGTAAAAAACGACAGGTCGGTGTAGATTTTGGCGGTGATCGGATGATAGTTGCCGGTCCCGAAATGCACGTAGGAGCGCAGCGAGTTGCTTTCTCGGCGGGTGACCAGCGATATCTTGGCGTGCGTCTTCAAATCGACAAAGCCATAGACGACCTGAGCGCCCGCTGTTTCCAGCCGCCGCGCCCAATGGATGTTGCGCTCCTCGTCAAAGCGGGCTTTCAGCTCGACCAGCGCCGTCACCGATTTGCCGGATTCCGCGGCCTCGACGAGGGCGGCGACGATCGGCGAGTCCTCGGAGGTGCGGTAGAGCGTCTGCTTGATTGCGATGACGTTCGGGTCCTGCGCCGCCTGGTGCACGAACTGCACGACGACGTCGAACGATTCATACGGGTGATGGACGACGATGTCCTTGGCCCGGATCGCCGCAAAGCAATCGCCGCCAAAGTCACGGATGCGTTCGGGAAAGCGCGGTGTGTACGGCGGGAACAACAGGTCCGGCCGCTCCGGGGTGATTAGCTGGCGGGTGTCGGCCAGACCCACCATCCCTTCCACCACCGCGACATCGGCGGGCCGCGCACCGGCCTCGCGGCTGACAAAATCGCACAGCCTTTGCGGTGTGCCGCCGGCAAACATCAGGCGGATGATGCGGCCCTGACGCCGTCGCTTCAGCGCCGATTCAAACATCAGCACCAGGTCGTGCGCTTCTTCCTCGATTTCGATGTCGCTGTCGCGCAACACGCGGAACGTCCCAAAACCGGCCGGGGTCATTCCTGGGAATAGCTCGGCCAGCCCGACAGCAACGATCACGGCCTCGATCGAAGTAAAGCGGATCGCCTCCCCCGGCAATCTGATGAAGCGCTCGATCTGCTCGGGGATCGTCACCAGCGCGTTGATTTGCGAATTGTCGTCGCGGAGCAATTCCACGACCATGACCAGGCCACGGTTTGGAACAAACGGGAAGGGATGCGCCGGATCGATCGCGATCGGCGTCAGGACCGGCAGTAGCCTTTCGATAAAACGCTGCCGCAGCCACGCGCGATCGGCTGGGGTCAGCGCATCGTGGCCGAGGATCGAGATGCCTTCTTTGGCCAGGAGCTGCTGCAGCTCGGCCCAGCAGCGCTGCTGGCGATGCACCAGACGGTCGCTGACTTCGGCGACCGCGGCAAGCTGCTGTTCGGCGCTGAGACCGTCATCGCTGGTGAGCGGGATCTTGCTGTCCGCCAGCTCCTTGAGGCCGGCAACCCGGACCATGTAAAATTCGTCGAGGTTGCTGTCGGAGATCGATAAAAACCGCACCCGTTCGAGCAATGGGTGGGCAGGATTTCCCGCCTCTTCCAGCACGCGCTCGTTAAACGCCAGCCACGAAAGTTCGCGGTTGATGTAGCGCTGCCGCGGCGCGGTTGGGGCCGGAGCGGCCGCCGCTACTTTTTCAGATGGTCGCCGATCGATCGCCAATTCTGCCATTTGCCGCGGCGCCCTTCTGCGGGAGTGTCGAGTGTGCGCCCGCAAGCGGGCTCAGTAGGCGGGGATCATCTCGTCGCAGACCCGCTCGACGCCCGGGATGCTCTCCGCCAATGCCGATAGGGCCTTGCGCTCGGCGGGCGACCCAACCAGCCCCCAAATATGCACGATACCGTCGCCGACCGTAACATTGCGGCTGCCAAAATCGGTCCACGATTGCTGCTTTAGCCGCGACAGCAGTTCGAGCCGGATCTGGTGGTCGCTATCCTTGTGCTGATCCATCCGCCCGACGACGGATGCCAAAGCCTGGACCAAATTCGATCGGCTAATGATGCCGACGAGCTTGCCGTCCCGGGTTACCGGCACGCGCTTGATCCGCTTGCGCTCGAGCAGTGCTGCGACCTCGGCAAGCGGTGTTTCCTCGGTGACCGACACGACCTCCGGGGTCATGATCTCGCCGACCTTTTCGCCGTGCGACTTGGCGAATTCTTCGGCCAAGACGCCGGCACCGGTCACCGCTTCCATCCACCACGGCCGCGTCTTTTCGGTGCCGATCTCGAAACGGTGGATCAAGTCGGCTTCACTCAAAATGCCGACCAGCCGGTTTTCGGCATCGACCACCGGTAATGCGCTGACATCGTGCTCGCTAAGTAGTTTAACCGCCTCGGCAAAATCCGTCTCGGGACGGACGGTGACGACGTCGTGCACCATGACATCCATCGCTCGCATGCCGCCCTCCCTGGCGAATGACGCTCGTCGCGGCAGTTCTGAAACCGATCCCTCGGCTCAGAACAAATGCGCGAATACAAAATAGAGAAAGCCGGACAGCATCATCGCCGCCGGCAGGGTCAATACCCAGGCGAGCGCAATGTTGCGGATCGTCGACAACTGCAGGCCCGAGCCGTTGGCTGCCATCGTGCCGGCGACGCCCGACGACAGCACATGGGTCGTCGACACCGGCAATCCGTACATGTCGGCGGCGGCAATTGTCGCGGCGGCGACAAGTTCGGCGGCCGCACCTTGCCCATAGGTCAAGTGGGTCTTGCCGATTTTTTCGCCTACGGTAACAACGATGCGCTTCCACCCGATCATTGTCCCGAGACCGAGCGCGATTGCGACCGCGACCTTGACCCATGTCGGGATGAACTTGGTGGCGTAGTCGAGCGACTGCTTGTAGCGGTTTAGCGCCGCGATATCGGCGGTTGAGAGTTCGGCTCCCTTGTCCTTGACCAACAGCCGTATAGCCTCGGACGCAAGGTACATGTCGTTGCGGGTGTTGCCGACCGCATCGGCCGGGATCTTCCGGAGCGACCCGTAATGGATGACTTCTTTATCGATCTCCCGCACCAGCACCGCCAGCGATGGGAAGGTCCCTTCATTGATGTGGTGGTGGGCGACATATTCGGTGACGGCCGGGCGCGGGTTCCCCAGGACGTTGTAGCCCGCCGCCTTCTGTTCGATCACCTTTGCGGCGGCAGCCGAGTTCTCTGAAAACTGGGCAATTTGGCTGTCGGGCATCGCGCGGTTCAGAGCAAACGCCGTCGGCACGGTGCCGATCAGGATCAGCATGATCAGACCCATGCCCTTCTGTCCGTCATTCGAGCCGTGGGCAAAGCTGACACTGGTGCAGGTAAAGATCAGCAGACCGCGGATCCACCAGGCTGGCGGTTTGTTGCTTTCCGGCGCGGTGTAGAGTTCGGGCTTCCGTATCAGCACCTTCATCGCGAGCAGCAGCAATGCGGCGGCAACAAACCCGACGATCGGCGAGAACAGCAGCGCTTTGCCGATATTGGTCGCCTGGCCCCAATCGACACCCGAAGTGCCGTCCTGGCCGCGCATCAGCGCGTTGGCAATACCGACGCCGATGATCGAGCCGATCAAAGTATGCGAACTCGACGCCGGCAGACCGAGAGACCACGTGCCTAAATTCCACAGGATCGCCGCGATCAGCAGCGCGAATACCATCGCAAACCCGGCAGCGCTGCCGACCTGCAAAATCAATTCGACCGGCAATAGCGAGATGATGCCAAAGGCGACCGCGCCGCTCGACAACAGCACACCGAGAAAGTTGAATGACCCGGACCAGATGACGGCGATCTGCGCCGGCATTGAGTGGGTATAGATGACCGTTGCGACGGCGTTCGCGGTATCGTGAAAACCGTTTACAAATTCAAAGCCGAGGGCAATCAGCAATGCCACGAACAACAACAAATACGGCAGAAACGTTGTGGTTTTGATGCCGGGCGTCGCGGACACATCGGAATAGAGGCTGTACGCGACAAACAGCAGGCCGACCCCGAGCAGGCCAAAAAAGATAAAGGCTTGGCGCGGGTCGAACCCGCTGTCGAGCGCCGGCCGGACCGGGCCCGCGACGCCCCCCGCCCGCGGCTGGATCGCAGCATCGGTCATGATTTCCCCTCTTGACCAGATTAAGGCGCGAATATGCCGGGTTCACTTTACACTTTTATGACAGATTTGTTTAAAAGGATCGGCGATCGCCGTCCGAGCCAGTAAATCCTCCACTCAGCTGCGACGGGCGATGTTTTGGGCGAGGACGGAAAGCAGCAATCCGAGCGTGGTGTAGCCCAGGATGACCTCGCTGGAGACGACCAGCTCCCCGATCAGGGTCTTTGGTTTGACATCGCCAAAACCGAGCGTCGTATAAGTAACAATCGAGAAATAATAAGGCGTAAACCACGTCTTGGCGCTGTCTTTATAATCCAGGATCTGCGGGAAAGTTCGGTAGATCACACCGTAGATCGCGGCCAAGCCAAACGACAGCAAGGCAACCCGCAGCAAGCTGCGGCCATAGTCAATCACGCCCCAGGCGCGAAACAGCACAATTTTACGGGTGCCTTTGACATGCGCCTCGAGCGTATCAAGAAAATCCTGATCTGCCGCCGCGCGTTTGAACAGCGCATTGCCGTAGCACGAGTCGAGGCCACGCACCCCGAGATAGCGGCCGCGCATCTCGTGCAGTTGCCAACCGACGTTGGTTACCTCGGCATTGGTCAGATTTGCTAGGGTCAGATCGGCACCGCGCAAATTGGCGCTGGTCAGCTCGGCATTGGCGAGATCGGCATTGGTTAAATTGCTGCCGCTAAGGTCGGTCAGACTGAGATTTGTCCCGCGCAGCGAGGCGCTGCCAAGGTTAGCGCCACGAAAATCAGCGCTGCGCAGGTTCGCCGCGGACAAGTCGGCGGTACCGAGATATGCGCGCGCGAGATCGGCGCCGCTGAGATCGGCGGCGCGGAAATCGGCGCCAGTGAGCGTCGCCTCACGCAGAAGCGCGCCGCTCAACACCGCCTCGCTGAAATCGGCGCCATTGCCGACCGCCTTGCTCAGGTTCGCGAGACTAAGCGTTGCACCGCCCAGGTTTGCTTGGTTCAGGACCGCGTCGGTCAGATTGGCTCGGCTCAGATTAGCGCCTGTTAGGATCGCATTCCGGAGGTCAGCCCGGCTCAGGTTTGCGCCGCTCAGATCGGCATCGGAGAGATCGGCGGCATCGAGAACCGCAGCGCTGAGGTTGGTTCGATTGAGGTTGGCGCCGGCGAGTTTCGCGCCGCTGAGGAACGCCCCACCGAGATTGGCGCCGGCAAGATTGATCCCGGTGAGGTCCGGACGAACCGAAGGGTTCTGGCTCCTCCAGGCGTTCCACGGCTCGGCGCCCTGGCGCAAGACCGCCAGATGCTCCGCATTATTCACGATCCGCTATCTCCTCGCGTTTCGAAACTCGCATGATCGGTCGTCGCGATGGCCGGCGCGGCACAGTAAGCGATCGACTGGCGGCCGATGAACTGAACCCGCGATTTTAGCAAATCAGCCTCGCGCGGTACGGAAGGCCAGCCCGCACTTTCCGCTCGACCGTCGGCGGCGTTTATCGCAGCATCCCGCGATGCTCAAATTTCCAGCATTTGGCCGCGAAACACGGGTAAACGCGCTGCTCGGCACCGGCCACTTCCTATCGCATTATTATCAGCTGTGCCTACCGCCGGTATTTATCGCTTGGCACAAGACCTTTGACGTGTCGTTTGCCGAGCTCGGCCTGGTAATGGCGGTCATGTCGGCCGCCACCGCGATCCTGCAGACGCCGCTGGGGTTCCTCGTCGACCGCTACGGGGCGCGGCCGTTTCTGGTCGCCGGCACCGCGACGATGGCGTTGTCGGTGGCGGCGATGTCGTTTGCCACTTCCTATTGGCAGATCGTCGCATTGGCGTTGCTGTCGGGATGCGGCAATTCGGTCATCCATCCGGCCGATTACTCGATCCTCAGCGGCTCGATCGACCGGGCGCGGCTCGGCCGTTCCTTTGCCTTTCACGCCTTTGTCGGGAGTATCGGCTTTGCCGCGGCGCCGCCGGCAACCGCGGCGCTGACATTGCTGCTCGGCTGGCGCGGCGCGTTGTTGCTGGTCGGGCTGCTGGGTGTGCCGGTGGTCCTGACGATCCTGTGGCAAAGCCGCATCCTGGTCGAGCAACGCCGCGAGGTACACGAACACGCCTCGGCCGCTGCATCGTCCGGCATCAAAATGCTGCTGAGCCGCTCGGTCGTCATGTTCTTCGCCTTTTTCATGATATCGGCGGCGGCCGGCGCCGGTATCCAGTCCTGGCTGATCACGATCCTGCATCGCACCTATGGGACGCCGCTCGCCGCCGCTTCTTCAGCGTTGACCGGCTGGATGGTCGGCTCGATCTGCGGCGTCCTGGTCGGCGGCTGGGTCGCCGACCGCACCGACCGCCATCTGCCGTTTGTCGTGGCGCTGACAACGGGCGCCGCCGCCATCCTGCTGTGGGTCGGGATCGTCCCGATGGCCGATTTGATGACGATCGCCGTGCTGTTTCTCGGCGGGTTGATGATGGGCGCCAGCCGCACCCCGCGCGACGTCATGGTCAAGGATGCCGCACCACCGGGCCAGATTGGCAAGGTGTTCGGCTTTGTCAGCTCGGGCATGTCATTGGGTGGAGCGATCATGCCGGTGCCGTACGGCATGATCATCGACTCGGGACGGCCGCGGCTGGTGCTGGTCGTTGTCGCGGCGTTGCTGATGGCGAGCCTGTTCTGCGCCGGCGGCGCCCGCATCCGCTTCCGCCGGCCGGTCGTGCCCGCCCCGGCCGAGTGATCCGAGGCCGAGTGACCGGAGCCGCCGCGTTTCGCCCTAACCCCGGTTGGGCTGGACGACGACGCAGGGTAGCTGCCGGCGATTAAGGTTGGTGCAGGCGTTCTCCGCGGCGCTCGCTGAGAGATTGACGAGCCGGGCGCGATACAGCACAGCACCGCCGGCCGCGACCGGTGGCAACGCGATCGCCGCAGCGTGCAGCTGGCCTGGCGCTTGGGCCCGGGCGCCCTCCGCCACCGCGCGCGCGAGCCCGGGACTTGCAAAAGCGCCGACCTGGATCGCCCACTCCCGGTTGGGGAGCGCGAGCTGGCGCAAACCCGCGCTGTTCTCGAAGGCGGGGGCGACTGGCCGTCGCGGCGCCGGCGCCGACACGGCATCCGGAAAGCCGAGGAGAGCGGCCGCCTCGGATGCCGCTCGCGACGTTCCTGATGATGGTGCCGAAGCGGCGGTCACCGCCTGATGGCAGGCACTCGCCGGATCATAAGCGGCGGTAGCGTCGCATCGCTCGGCCGAGGCGAGCTGAACCCGCCGTATCGGCGATGCCGGATGACATGGACGGTTGGGGTCATAAGCCGCATCCGGGTCGCATCCGCCAAGCGCCGCAGAACGGGCCGGCGTCGCTAATGGAAGCGGCGTCTCCGCCGCCGCAACAACGGCTTGCCCCGCACTCGTGCACGGACGGCTCGGGTCGTAAGCGGCATTCAGATCGCAGCCGGCGGCCGGTTGAATTGAGGCCTGGCGGACAGGCGGAGCGGATGGGGGCGAGGCCGTGGCCGGCTCCGCCGCCGCGATTACCGGTCCGACCGCCCCGCCGACCGCCCCGCCGACCGATGTGCAGGGACGGCTTGGGTCGTAAGCGGCATTAAGGTCGCATCCGCCCGCCCCGGTTTGCGGCAGAGCAGTCTGCGGCAGGTAAGCTTGCTGCACCGGCGCGGGAGTCGTCGACGCTCGCATCAGCGAAGTGCACGGGTGGCTCGGGTTGTAGGCGGCGCTGAGATCGCAGCCGGCGGCGAGGCTCTGAACATCGGGTGTCCCATGACCGCCGCGGTGGCGGCCGGCGCCGGCGGAGGCGTACACCGCCAACGGCCCGGACATCGGCACCGCGCTGCCGAGGTTCGGGGTGACCGAGGCGAGGTAGTTCTGGGTCTCGTCCGGCAGGCTGCCGGCGCCGGCGAGATAGGCTTCGACCCGGTCGGGGCCGGCATTGTAGGCGGCGAGAAACGCCGGCGCGCCAAACCGGTCGTACATCTCGCGGATATAGGCCGTGCCCGCCAGAATGTTGTTGTGCGGGTCGTAGGGATCGGCGCCGAGCCCGTAACGCGCCCGCAAACCGTCGTAGGTCGCGGGCATGACCTGCATCAGGCCCATTGCGCCGACCGGGGAGATGGCTTGTTCCTGGCCTCCCGATTCCTGCTTCATAACCGCGCGCACCCATTGCTCGGGCACGCCGTAGCGGCCGGCGGCTTCACGGATGTAAGGACCCCACGGATCCCCGGGCGGCCCCGGCGGCGGGTAATAATGCGACGGCGCGTATTCAGTCCCGCCGATGGTCGGCGCGCCATATTCGACATAACCCCGCTGTTGCCCACAGGCGACGGCGAGCAGCAACAGCGGCAACAGCAGCAGCCATAAAAGGAGGCCGTCCGCGCCCGCTCCGGCGCGGTGCTTCAGCTCAGGTGTCTGCGCGAACAACATTCCTCGAAACCGATCATCCGCCCCCAACCGGCCATCATCTGGCGCCGGCACTGTTAATGGCTGGCGAATAACAGGGTTGAACGCAGACGCCTATCGGTTCAAGCGCTGGTTTGGTGCGAATTCCGCGGAATTGCCGTGCGGCATTCGTTACCGCGGCGTGCGCTCAGCCGCCGCGTACCCAACTCGGTGTGTCATTCCGGCGGTAACGCAAGTTTCCAGCCGCGAACCGGCGAATCGGCAGCGTTCGCCGCGTTCACCAAACCCGTTCTCACCCCTTTATTGATACAACTTTTAGGGGTTAACCGGAATCAGATCAAACCGTAGACGGATTGTTTTACACCTGTAATTCCGGCTCCGCGGGAGCCGTTAGGGCGTCTTCAATATGACTGCCATCGGCACAGAACCCACTGAAAACAGGCGCTTTAAGTAGTTAATCCGCTGGTACCGTACCCGGTTGAATAGTTATTGCGCCGCAGTTTGCTTATTTTGGATCGCTCTTGTCGGTCGGGAACTCTTACATTTTAACTATGGCATACGTTTTACTTAACTATAACTTTCGTTATTAGCAACGAATTCAATAATAAAATCAAATCATCTAAGCATATTGGCACAGCGGTTGCCTAAAGCGCGGTATCGGACTTCGGCGACGCCGGTTCGCACGGGTTGGCGGAGGAACGATACGCATGGTTCTAATTTAAGGAGTGTTCCATGAAGATGCGCAAGCCTGCCGCTATCGGCCTGACGGCCATCGGCTTGATGTTAGGCCTCGCCTACTCGGCCGAGGCGACCTAGGTGCTGCCGGTTACGAACCTCGAGTTCAATATGTTGGGTCACCCGTTAACTCAGCAAAAGGACTTTTTCACCACTGTAATGCCGACTAACTGGTCCATTGGTGCAGCCGCAATACAAAGCAATCTGATCTATGTCGGTCAGCAAGGCTCCGAGAGCTTTTCAGATCAGTCGCATGGCAATATTTACGGTGTTTATAGTAACCCCGGATTCTCGAATACCGTACCCGCCGGCACAAACTTCTATCAGGCGGACGGCAATCCGGAATTCGAGAGCACAATCTTCCAGACCATTTCAGGACTGACAGCGGGCACGACGTACACCCTTTCCTTCCAGCAGGCTGCCGGTCAGCAAACGGGGTTTACCGGTGACACCACCGAGCAATGGAAAGTATTCCTTGGAGTTGGTGGCATTGGCGTCAACTGTTCGGAGAATCCTTGCACCGTGACAGGCACCACCAATAATATCGAGATGGATTCGGCGCTTATGATGACCCCATCGGGACATAACACCGATTGGAATCTTGTCAACATGAGCTTTACGCCAACTGCCGCTGACCTGACCAATGGGACTGCAGTACTGACGTTCCTTGCCTGGGGTGATGGCGGCAACACCACTAATCTTCCGCCAACAGTGTTCCTCGAGGGCGTGAATACACCGCCGACGAACGTGCCGGAGCCGGCGAGCCTATCGCTGTTGGGTCTTGGCCTTCTCGGGCGTCGGTAACATGCTGCGCCGGCGCGCTACCCGCAGCGCCGTGGCCTGATTTATCGCCAGGTCCGTTTTACCGATCGTCAACGCACCTGGGCGAAATTCCTTCTCGCCCGGGTGCGTCCGCCATGCCTACAGCCGTAAACCGATAAGTCAGGATATCGTCGTTGACCGCATTCTTAGAGTCCCAGCAGCTTCACGCGTTGCTGATCAGCACCGCCAGGCTGTCGGCGTGGCTGCTGTTGCTCGCGGTGGTGTTTCTGCCGCTCGAGCGGTTGTTCGCGGTCTATCCGCGAAAAATCCTTACGAAAACCCTCGCCAGCGATATCGGTTTTTATTTCCTTAGCGGTTTGATACCCGGACTTCTGCTCGCTCCACCGATGGCCCTCGTGGCCGTGGGAGCGCACATGATCGTTCCATCGAGCCTGCACGCTGCGGTCGCGGCATTGCCGATCTGGGCGCGCGCACTCGCAGCCTTGGTCGTGGGCGAGATCGGCTTTTATTGGGGCCATCGCTGGACCCACGAAATCCCGCTGCTGTGGCGCTTTCACTCGGTCCACCATAATCCCGAGCAGGTCTATTTCCTGATCAGCGCCCGCGCCCACCCGATCGATAATGTGTTCACCCGGCTGTGTGGCCTGGTCCCGATCTACATCCTCGGAATAGCAACGCCGCTGACCCCTTCGGGCGGCACGGTATCGGCGGTGCTCGTGCTGGTGCTGACGATGTGGGGATTTCTGATCCACGCCAATGTCCGCTGGCGGCTCGGTCCGTTGGAGTGGGTGATTTCGACCCCGGCCTTTCATCATTGGCACCACACGCTGGCCGAGCCGCGGGACCGCAACTACGCCTCGATGCTGCCGATCATGGATTGGATTTTCGGCACCCATTACCTGCCCCGCGACAAGTGGCCGGCGGCCTACGGCACCGAAACAAAGTTGCCGGGTTCGCTGGCCGGTCAGTTGATCTATCCGTTGCGCCCACGGCCGCAGCTCGGCGTCCCGCGGTCCGCAGCGGCGGAATCGCGATAGCCAGCGCTTAGCGCCAACTCACCACGGCTCGCGGCAGCCTTCGCCGGGTTGATCCCGCCAGCGCTGCCGGTCTCCGTTATCGCGCTTTGCGCTTTGCCGCCGCGCTTGTGCCGTTGCGACAGTTCGGGGAAAATCCCTGTCTTTCGCGAGGGAGGCGGATATGCGCAGGGTCGGACCCCACAGCTTTACCGAAGTCTATTTTGCCGGGTGCAATCCGAGCTTTGTCGAGACCAGCGACGGCTATGTCATGATCGACTCGCCGCAGCAGCCGATCGACGCCGTGCGCTGGCGCGAGGGAATGGAAGACAAGGCGCCGATCCGCTACCTGATCAACACCGAGCCGCATGGCGACCACATTTCCGGCAACGCCTATTTCACCAACACCCAGGTGGTCGGCCAGGTCAAACTGCAGGAATGCTTTGAGCGCTATTTGTGGGCGTTTGGCTCGCTCGACGAAAAGCGCGAGCGTTTCAAGCAAACCGACCCCGACAGCGTCTGGCTGGTGGGTCACCCCGATTATCCCCCCGCCAACCCGCCGACCCTGACCTTTGACGACACCCTGACCCTGAACGTCGGCAACCACACCTTTAAGATCATCCATATGCCGGGCCACACCGCGCCGCAGACCTCGGTGCTGGTGCCCGAGGAGGGCGTCGTCTTTACCGGCGACAACGTCTTTCACAAATGCCGCAGCTGGCTGCAGGAATGCGATCCGTGGGAGTGGCTGGCGGCGCTCAAAAGCATCGAGGCGCTCGACGTCGAAACGATCGTGCCCGGCCATGGCGAGCCGTGCGGCAAAGCTTATCTGAAGGAGCAGGGCCAGATCGTCGAAAACTGGATCGGCTATGTCGAGCGCTTTGTCGATCGCGGCGTCGGCCCGGATGAAATTCTCAAAGCCCCGATCCCGGTGACCGAACAGGACCCCTATCCGATCGGCCAGCGCTTGTTCCCGCTCAACGAGCGGCTGACCGATATGATCGTGCGCAATTTGCACAAGCGCATCTCGGACAAAAAGGCGCAAGCCGGGACGGCCTAAGCAGCGATTCTGTTTCAGGTTTGCAACAGCAGCCGACCGACCTTACACGTTACTGAAACATCAGTGGAGGGAGGTTCGAATGGCCGTCGGAACGCAATGGCAGCTTTCGGGCGATTACTTCGAGAATTGCAATTGCAGCGTCGTCTGCCCGTGCCTGATCTCGCCAAATCCGCCGCTGACCTCGCGCCCGACCGAAGGGGCTTGTGACGTGGCACTCGCGTTTCACATCGATAGCGGCAGGTACGGCTCGGTCGCGCTCGACGGGCTCAATCTGGTTGTGATCGGGCACACCCCCGGGCCGATGGCCAACGGCGATTGGACCATCGCGGTCTATATCGACGAGCGCGCCAATGATCAGCAGGCGCAGTCGCTGGGTGCCATCTTTAGCGGCGGCGAAGGTGGGCCGATGGCGAACTTCGCCCCGCTGATCGCAACCAATCTCGGCGCCAAGAAAGTGCCGATCGATTATCGGATCAGCGGCAAGATGCGATCGGTCGAAATTCCGGGGATCATGAATATGGCGGTCGAGCCATTGCCGAACCTGCACCCCAGCGGGGAGATCTGGGCGAACGCCGGGCATCCCGTGGCGCCGGACAGACTGGCGCTCGCGGTCGGACGAGCGGGCAGCACCTTTGCCGATCACGGGATGCGCTGGGACAATTCCGGCAAAAACGGCCATTACGCGCCGATCTCTTGGTCGAACCAGTAGCCGGCGGAAATCGGGACGGGGGAGAGAGGCGATGCCGGACCAGAACTGGACGATGCGCGGCGAATACATGGAAAGCTGCAATTGCGACTATCTTTGCCCGTGCATCTATACCAACCCGCAGGGGCCGGCGACCCACGACCACTGCGTCGCGGTGATGGTGTTCCGGATCGACGAAGGCAATCGCGGCGCGACCCCGCTCGCCGGGCTCAAATTCGCGCTGGTGATCCGTTCGGGCAAGGTCATGGCCGACGGCAACTGGGTTTTCGCCGGCGTTGTCGATGCCGCCGCCGATCCGGCGCAGCGCCAGGCATTGGCGGCGATCGTCTCGGGCGATGCCGGCGGCCCGCCCGGCTTTATCCGGCAAAATCTCGTTAGCGATTTCCGCGGCGTCGAATTCAAGCCGATCGAATTCGCGGCCGAGGGTTTTAAGCGCCGCACCGCTATTCCCGACGTGGCCTCCTTCGAGATCGAGGGGGTGCTGTCGCGCAACCGCAGCGGCGAGCCGCTCTATCTCGACAATACCGGCCATCCGGCGAACCGTCGGCTCGCCTTGGCGCGCTCGGCATCAACCCGTGTCACCGGCTTTGGCCTCGATCTCGATCTTTCGGCCAAGGGCAATAACGGCCATTTCGCGCCGTTTGCCTGGTCGGCCTAACCCCGGCGGATTTGGGGAAGAAAAGCTGCGACTAGGCAACGCTATCGGAAGGCCCGCTTGCCCAATCTATTTAGGTGCATTTTTATTCCCCATCCCGGCGCAGGCCGGGAACCATGGCAGCCATGGGCACCGGCCGGAGCCTGTCCTCGGGCCGGCCAAAAGCCGGACCCGTGGGCCGGTGTGGTAAGCTTATGAGACCCTGACGCTTGGCCACGCTAGGTAAGCGGATCTCCTACTCCTTTTGGGGCCCAGACCCCGCCAGCGCGGCGCTGCCGCGGCGCGACCGCATCGTCATCGCCGCCGCCCTTGCCGCGATCACCGCGCTGTCGTGGCTCTACATGTATCGGCAGATGCAGCCGATGGCGGATATGGCCGAGATCATGCCGGCCACCTTCGCGCCCTGGCATGCCGCCGACTTCGCGCTGAACTTCCTGTTCTGGTGGGCGATGATGCCCGGCATGATGCTGCCCTCGGCGGCGCCGATGATCATGATGTTCGCGGCGATCAACCGCAAAAAGCGCGGGCGCGCCGAGCCCTATGTCCCGACCGCGGTCTTTACCGCCGGCTATCTCGCCGCCTGGGGCGTGTTTGGCGCGGTCGCCACGCTCGCCGATTGGGGCCTCGAGCGCGCGGCATTGATCTCACCGGCGACCGGGGCATTGGGTCCGCTCTTGGCCGCGGCGGTTCTCGCCGCTGCCGGACTTTATCAATTGACGCCGTTAAAGACGGCCTGCCTCGCGCATTGCCGCTCGCCGCTCGATTTTGTTCTAAACCATTGGCATGACGGCCCGACCGGCGCATTGCGGATGGGCTTTGAGCACGGGCTCTATTGCCTCGGCTGCTGCTGGTTCTTGATGGCGCTGCTGTTCGCCGCCGGCATCATGAGCCTCTTATGGATGGCGGTGATCGCCGCCTTTGTTCTTGTTGAAAAGCTGTTTCCGGCGGGGCAATGGATCGCTCGCGCCGGCGGCCTCGCGATGCTCGTCGCGGCACTCTACCTGGTCCTCCAGCACTGACGCAGCGAACCGTCCGCGATCTTCGGCCCGAGAGGATGGCGGCGGTAAACCGTCCTTCAATTGACGCGCGTTCAGCGATCAGCGGCCCTCAATCAGCCAGTTTTGTCCGAAAAATAACCCAATCGGGCGGCCCGGATGTCGGAGCCGGCTGGCAAATTCTGTCAACTCTCGACGCGCGAGTGTCGAAAAATTTTACGATACCCTTTAGCTTACGAGGCGAAGGAATATCCCTTTTGAACTCGGTCTTGCGAACATAAGTCACGCAGCAACAAGGCGTGTTCCCAAGAATCATACACATCGGTTTCAATATTAGTGTAGTCCGATAATTTGCTAGATGAGGAATTTTGACCTTGTTACCGATGCAAACATCTTCCAACATATAATATATTGCCTTTAAAGTCATTTATATTATAGTATTCAAATAACAAAAAATGAAGTTATTTTGTTGTATCGAATATGGTTAAAAGACCATCCTTGTCGGAAACCTTGACAAAGGGCACGTTCTAAGAAAACCGTTAACCATTAGTACCAAGCGTCATCCTGGGGGTCGATCCTTTGGCATCCGATTTGCTTGTAAAGTAGGGACATAAAGGACCTTGCTGATCTCGTGGCGCGCCGCCGTACGGCTGAAGCCGCAGATCGCAATGTGAACCGACGAAGAGGGAGTTCAAATGGAACTGTCAGCTTTGGCCCGCCGCCGGCCAACGAAATCCCGGGCATCTCGGGAGTATCGACGCCATGACTCTGACAGGCATCCTCAAATTCGGCTCCAGGGTAGTCGGCTTCGGTGCACTTGCGACCGTCGCGATTACCACGTCGATGCTGGTTTTAAGCCCGCCTGCAAAGGCGACCCCCATCAACGACCCAGCATTCGTTGAGACTCTTACCAACTCTTGCCCTGCCAATTGCGCCAGTGTGGCCCTAGGTACGGATCCCCTCAGTGGAAAGACCACTGTGGAGTTCACCTTTAATTCGACGATTCCGAGCGTCGTCGCAGGCGATATAAAGGTCACGGAGTTCGGCAGTTCAACGGTCGGCGATGTGATTCGCTTTGAAAATACAACCAGTGCAGCAGTGGCGTTCATCTTCTCGAACGATGTTGGGTTGCCCGCTGACGTGGGACTACCGTCGTTCCAAACCAACACGGTAACAATTGCAGAGAGTAGCGCCGGGTTTGCCGGTCCGTTTACGCCGAGCTCTGGCCAACCCGGGTTCTGCGCCGCCTGCACCACCACCCCTGCCACATATGGCCTTACCAGCCCAGATCTTGTTCCAGAGCCTGGCACGCTGCTGTTGCTCGGATCGGGGTTGCTCGCCGGTACATTCGCGAAGCGGTGGAAGAAGAAGGGAACTCAGGCCTAGCTTCCTTGTTACGGGGCATGTGGATCAGACCATCAGCATCTTGCGCAGCGCCCCCGCCTGCCCCGACTCTGCTCAACATCACACTTCGTTGGTCCCAGGTCATTGCAACGAGATTTCGTCGCCGGCGCGCTCCTCGCAACGACGGCCGGTTACGGTCGGCGCAGCCGAGCGTCCCGTGGATAAGCTCTGCGGAGCGACCCCATGGATGAGCGCGCTGGTACTAGGTTAAAATAGCAGGGCTAGAAAACAAAATTTGATATCGAGTCCTAGCTTACAGTCGCGAAAAATCAACTGCGGTGCGGCGGAATTTATGGCAGACGCCGCCGGCTCTTTACCTGATCCTCCAGTACTGACACAGGAACCCTATGCGATCCTTTCGGATAAGGAATCCGTCCTTCAATTGACGCACGTTTAGCGATTAGCGGTCTTCAACGAGGCAGTTTTGTCCTAAAATAACCCATTCGGGATGCCAGCAGGCGAAGCTGGCTTTGCAGATTTTGTCGAACTGGGGCGCATGAGCGTCGGATTTCTTTACGACGACCGTGGGCGCGCGACTTCAAGGAATATCCCTATTACTGGGTCTCAGGAACAAAGATCATGGAATACCAAGACATGTGGTTAAGGTCATACGAACCAGTTTTATTACTGACGTTCTAACATCAACTTGCATAGATGCGTAAATTAACCTTGTATCTAAGATAATGTCCTTGTACGCCTTGAATAGGGTACTTCAGAGTTAACTCATTTGCCAATGTTGAAATGACAGATACGGCGATATTGAATTTTATTCAATATGGTTAAAGAGCAATCCGTCGGAAACCTTGACAAACAGCGTGTCCTGTGGAGGTCGTTAACCATTAGTGCCAAGTCTTATTGCGGCATAGATGCTTTGGCATCCGGTTTGCTTGTAGTGGGGACATAAAGGACCTTGTCGGTCTCGTGTACGCCGGATGTGGCTATGACCGACGATAGTCAGTTCAAGCAGTCGTCAGCCTTGGCACGCTTTGCCGGCCTATGGCGACCAGGAAAGGAGTTAATCATGTTATCAATCTGGCTGTCCAACTATCGCCGAAAGCTAAAGCAAGCTCCTCAGAGCCGCGCTGCCGTCCTATCGAGGCTGGTGTTTGCAGCCGGGCTGGGTGCAGCGATGCTTGCCGGTTATTCGAGCAGCTCAGAGGCTGGCGTCGTTGAGATCAATTTCGGGGCCCTGACCCCAAGTCCGGGCGGGTGCACTCACACAAGCGGCGATGAAGGCCTTGTATGTGCAAATGGGCAGACATTCACCGCGAATGGCAGCACTTTCACGGCTACCGGTTACAGCAATGCGTTCAGCACGGCGACCGCGCTGACCTTGAAGCCGTTGACCAGCCCGCCCGGACCTCCGACGAACTCCCTGGGCGAGAGCGGATTAGGGGAAAACCAAAACTCCACCGGGGCCTGCACGGACGTCTCTAACCATATCGATTGCGAGATCGGCGGGACCGCCTCGGTTGCAGTCGTCAGTAACAACGCCCCGATCACTGACGTGATCATCGGGTCGGTGCAAAGCGGCGAAAACTTTAATTTCTTCACGGGTCCATCGGTTGCCGGTTTGACCCAACTCGGCGGGACAATCGTCGGTGGCAGCTGCACCCCAGGGCCGGCCGCGGACACGTGCATGATCAGCGGATTTTCAGCACTGGCTGTCGGGGTGCAAAGCGGCGGTACCGGTGACGTGCTGCTTGTTGCCGTGTCGCAGCCGGCGGTCCCTGAGCCGGCAAACATCGCACTGCTCGGATCGGCACTCGCCGGGTTTGGGTTCTTCCGCCGGCGGAAGCGGGGCTGACAGCACACCCGCTAAGCCAAATACCCGACGAAACGGCGGGATCTGCGGATCGCGCCGTTTCCTTTTCTGCACGAGGTGGCGTTGTTCGATTTCCACGTCAGC
>CAVTLC010000009.1:0-19383 GCA_963735445.1 uncultured Alphaproteobacteria bacterium | reverse complement strand
AGTAGGCGAACGCTCCGTCGGTTAAGCTCGTCGGTTGACGCGAGCGATGCGTATTCTCCCGCGCGTCGGCGGCGTCACCGGCGTTATCAGGCAACATGGCGTCGTCTTTTCAAAAAACCGCTGCGCCGGTCCGGTAGATAGCCCTTCGGACTTGGCCGTCGTCTTGTGCGAGGGTTGGCGATCTTACGAGCACTAGGCTCGCCCCGATAATTGGTCAGCGGGTCGTTGTAAAAGCGATGCCGGGGTCATCTGGAGCGATACCAGGCCTTCGGCGAAGTGCCGCGTATGGCCCAGTCTTGAGGAAGCGCCACAGCCAGAGGCGGTAGAGAACGCGCCAATAACCACCTCCAACCTTAAAGACTTTGAATGAGGATACACCCATATCGACGCCACGGCCAATCCAAGAGATAGGTACCTCTTTAACGCGATAACCTGACAGCAAAGGTTGTAATCCGGTTTCGGCGTTGATCGCAAAGCCGGGCTCCCGCAAGACCAGATTCTGCAGCACTTCCCGCCGCATCAATTTAAGGTTGTTTGTCAAATCACGAAACCCGGCGATCAGAGTGATACGAGCAATCGCATGGAAGGCGCGGTTGGCGATAATCTTGATCCAAGGGTAATTGAGTAAGACGCTATGACGAGAGAACCTGCTTCCGACGGCGACATCATAGCCTTCGGCGATGCCGTCGAATAGATCGCGAATTTCTGGAAGCAGATGTTGAAAGTCGCAGTCCAACGAAAGCACGTATTTACCGGTGGCCGCTCGCAATCCGTCGGTGATCGCGCGGCCGACGCCATTAGGGGGGAGCCGATGTAAAGGTTTGACACGACCATTCTGTCGCGCAAGCTCATCGATAACAGCGGCGGTCCGATCAGTACTATTGTCGTTTACGAGTATAATTTCGTACACATAATCGCCAAACAGTTCGATTAGTCGAGAAACCAACGGGCCGACGTTCATTTCCTCATTGTGGCAAGGCACAACCACAGAGACCCCGCCTCGAAAAATTTCGTCGATCTTCAGACTGATACGAGGGTAACTCGTCTGAGTTGGCGGCTTCTGGGCGTGCAACAGTATCGATCCGGCCAAGGTCCGCAACCCGGGCATATTCTCGAGGATGATCGAAAGGTTGCGAAGCAACCAGATCCCTTTCGGTGTCAATGGCGCATAGACGAAGTCGTTAAAGACCGCAAATATTCGAACAAACCCTACTTCCGAAAGCAGCTCGTATAAAGCAGGCCGGCTGAATAGTAAGCGCGGGTCCCGGTGCCCGACCAGGCGCCCTAAGCTTTGACGGCAGCGGCGAATGATGTTCCACGGGTTGCTCTCGTAAAACAATACCCGCCCACCAGGGGTCAAGAGCGCGAGCAATTGCTGAAGTAACCAGGGCGCATTGCGCTTGTCGAGCATGTCGTGCGCAATTATGAAGTCGAAGCTGCGTCCCGCGAGAACCCCAGGCAGTGAGGCGATAGCGAGAAATTCGATATTTGGTCCAAACTCTAAAGGTCGCGTTGCATCAGCATCGAACGTGATTGCCGTTACCGGGCACTCGCCCCGTGTCACCTTTGCCAATTGTCGGGTGAACGCCCCGTCGCCACAGCCGATTTCGAGAATACTCTGCCCTGGTAAAATGTGAGTGACGTGTCGAAAGGTCTGCGCGCGCCACAGCATGCGGTCTCCAATAATTGGATCCCGCCGTCGCCAATACTCCTCCCGCACCCGTTCTCGCAGCGCCAGCGTGGCGCTTGAGAGCTCTGCGGTCGATGTCGCAAGAGGCAGCGAGCGCACCTCATTCGGCATTTCTCATCCTCCTGCGGATGTCAGCCTCGACACCTGGTTGTCGGCGAAATCGGTCAAGATTGCATCAATGTTATGCCGGTACCATCAGCGCCCCGGATTGCGATTGAACTGGAGCAACATCCGAACATCGCCGATATGATCCGCCGCCTGAGCATGTAGGGGGCAGATGGGTGAGTCGCTGTGATCGGGAATGGGGTTATTATCCTCACTTGCTGAGCCAGGCCGACCATCATAAAGAGAGATAAGATAAAATGGTACAGAAGAACATGCTGCGCTGTCTTGTACCGCTGCTGGGATTGACACTGCTGGGGGTCCTTGCCGCGCTGTACGTAGTGGATTTCAAAGACTACCACCGAGTGCTCGCCACGTTATTCGGATTCAACACCAACCCGGACCCGTTTTTTGATTGGGATTATATCCGCGCTGGAATCAAGTGTTGGAACGAGGGCATCAACGTCTATGTCACAAATCCCTGCGACCTTATGAACCGGCCGCATGGTTATTCGCCGCTCTGGCTGCGAGCGGTCTTCATTCCGACCGACAAAGCCTGGACGATGCCGATCGGCCTCGGCATCGTTCTCGCATATCTGCTGTCGTTGTTCTGGCTCATCAAACCAGCAAATTGGCGCGAACTGATTGTCCTTGCTTTAGCCTGCATATCGCCGATGGCGGTTTACTGCCTTGAGCGCGGCAATGCTGATGCGGTCATTTTCATAATGCTGGTCATCGCCGGCGTGCTCGGCGCGGGTCCGCCGGCAAATAGACTCTTATCCTATTCGCTGATCCTGCTCGCCGGTCTGCTGAAATTCTACCCGCTGGTCGCATTGTCGACGGTACTGCGTGAACGTCCGCGCGGCTTTTTTGCGATCACCGCGATAGCCGGCCTCATCATTGTGGGGTTCTTCTATCGATTTCGTGAAGAAGTCAGCGCAGCTTTGAAAAACATCCCGCGCGTGGGATGGGGAGCGGTGAGCCTACCGTTTGACGGTCCCGTGTCGGCGCTGCACCTGTTCCCCGGGCTCGAGCATTTCGGCTGGTTCACGATTCTTCCTTACGCGTTGATGGGGGCTCTCCTGATCGTCACCGCGATCCAGGTGATGTACCTAGCGCGCAACGCCAAGATGGCTTCTGCGTATGCGAAGATGCCGGAACAGGATGCGATTTTCCTGCTTATCGGCGCCGCGGTCATAGCGGGGTGTTTTTTTGCTGGCTATAGCAAGGCCCACCGGGGCATTCACCTGATCTTTGTTGTGGCTGGCCTTGTCGCAATGCGCCGTGCCGCCGGCGATCCCGCCACGCGTGCGACGCTCGGTCGGGCAGTGATGCTCGTGCTATTCTTGATGTGGGAGCGGTTCTTCCGCACGGCACTCGTAAATCCGGATGAGGTTCCGGATTCGGGGATTGCCCTCTCCGCTTACGTGCTCTTAATGCTGTTTGTTCAGGTTCTTTGGTGGCGTCTGGCTGCGATACTGCTCGGTGTGCTCGCGATCTTCGCGATAAATTCGGAGTTCTTCGCTTCGCTTCAGCGGTGGCGTGGGCTTCGCCGAACGGCGCAAATCTAATCTTTAGCGACTTAAACGATCGCCGCGCCGTTCAGCCGGTCTCGTTACTGTCTTGAGCACACCGGCACCGGCTAATCCCGAAGCACTCGATCCGCCATTGGGCGATCCGGTGCTGCGAGATTGCGGGACTGCGCAGCGCCGCTCCGGGCGGAACGGCTTTCGGGGACGGCGCTGCCCTAGCCCTAGCGACTTATTCCGCGGCGGCCTTTAACGGCGAGTGCGGCTCGGCGAGAACCGCGGCGGCTTCCTTGGCGATGCGCGTGCCTTCGAAAAAGCGCGGGTTCTGCGTGCCCCACAACCGCACCGCATTCGCGAAGGTGAAGTCGCGGAAGTCGTGCTCGCTCAACAGCCCGTCCTCGACCAGCTCATAGGCTTCGGGCACCGGCATCAGCATGTCGGGCACATCAAAATGGCCGATATCCGAACTGAAGATCGCGTTGATCCGGGCGCCGAACGGGTTGACCTTGCTGAACGCGACCGCGTTCATGCGATCGTCGGATTCGCAGCCGAAGTAATACGGCGTGGCGTATAGGTCGATCCAGTCCTGCTTCTTGGTGATGTTGCAGGCTGCGTAATCGTCATGGGCCGCGACCCCGCCGTCGAGTAAATCTTCTTCGCGGGCGGGCCAGCCGTCGCGCTTGTCGAGTTCCGCGGCGATGTCGCCGTACCCGTATTTGTCGACATACTGGCGCAGCAGTGGGCGGTCGAGCTTGTCGGGATGCATATAGGCCAGCCCCTTGGCGCCGCGCCGCTCCCAATGCTCGATCAAATCGGCGAACAGCTGGCAGGCCCAGCCGACCCCGCCTTCAAGAAAACCAAACCGCAAATCGGGGAAACGCCGGGTTACGCCGCCAAGGAACAGCGCCTTGGCGACGGCATGTCCGGCAGCCGCGAAGTGACCGATGTGGTTGAACGTGAAGTTCGATGGCGAGTTGCGTAGGCCAAA
Source organism: uncultured Alphaproteobacteria bacterium (assembly GCA_963735445.1). Lineage (GTDB taxonomy): Bacteria > Pseudomonadota > Alphaproteobacteria > ATCC43930 > CGMCC-115725 > AP-15. The sequence goes on along the minus strand of CAVTLC010000009.1, from coordinate 15,074 downwards.
GCTGCGGCCGCCGGTGTGAAAAGTCGGCGCCATCTTCAATTCGCGGCATTTCTGCCAGACCGCGTCGTAATCGTATTGGCTGTCGATGCCGAGTTGATCGTAATTGACGGTAAAGCGGGCGAGCGCGGGGTCGACGTTCTCGGCGATCTTGAGCCGGCGCGCGATGCCGCTGCCAAACATGCCGACCTTGGCGCCCAGTTCCTTGGTCACGAATTCGAGTTCGGCGATCGCCTCGTCGGGGGTGTGCATCGGGATTACCGCGGCCGGGGTCAGCCGATCGCTGAGGTCGCGGAAATACTCGGCCGTCACGATGTTGAAGCCGCGGATCACGGCGCGCCGGGTCTCGTCATCGGCGATGCGCGGCAGCCCGAGGCCCGCGGTCGGATAGATGATGCCGAAATCGATGCCGAGCTCGTCGAGGCGGTCGTACAGCATGCGCGGCAGCATCGCGGTGGCGCGGTCGCGGGTATTGGTCGATTGCCGCCCCCAATAGCCTTCCATCGCAACGCCGCGCTGCTGGCGCTCGGCCATCGACAGCGAGAGCGCGTCCGGGATGCGGCGCTGCAATGCGAGAAAGCCGTCCGCCGATTTGTCACCGGCGACCTTGCGCATCCGCTCGGCGAAAACCGGGCCGTATTCGATCCAGTGGCCGTCGCCATCGATAATCGGATGATTCAGCCGGGACCGAACCTGTTCGGGGCTCGCATGCGCGCTCATTTCTGTCCTCCTTTTGAGGCGGCGGTTATGCCGTCGGAAAATGCCGCGAAAACCGTAAGCGCGCGTTTCTTACAAGTCAAACGAGCGGCAATCCTCTGGACCGTGATGGGTCCTTATCGAAGCCGGCGCGCGGTTTAAGAGATCTGTCGCTGCGGCCAGCATTCACGAGCTGAGGGCGGCGATCGCCGATTTCCAAGCTTCGGTCGTGTGGCGGATATCGTCGGCGGTGTGGGCCAGCGACACGTAGTATTTTTGCTCGCCTTTAAGGATGCCGCGCTCGCGCAACAGCGCGTTGAACCGGCGCATCAGCTCGGCATCGCCCCGTATTACACCGCGATAGTCGCGCACCGGCTCGGCCGCGAATACAACATCGAACAACGGCGGCTCGCCAATCACCTGCGCCGGGATCCCGGCATCCTTCAGCAAGCCATCGAGGTTGCGCATCAGCTCGCGTCCGGTCGCGAACAGACTGTCATAAGCTCCGGGACGACGCAGGATGTCGAGCGTGGCAAGCCCAGCGGCTGCGGCGACCGGATTGCCCGAAAGGGTGCCGATCTGCATCAGAAAACCCTCGTCGCCGACTGCGCCCCGGTCGAAATGAGCCATGATCTCGGCCCGGCCGGCAATCGCCGCCAGCGGAAAGCCGCCGCCGATCACCTTGCCCAAGGTGCACAAATCGGGGACGACACCGTAATATTCCTGGGCCCCGCCATAAGCGAGGCGGAATCCGGTCACCACCTCGTCAAAGATTAGCGGGATGCCGTTATCGGCGGTGATCCGACGCAGCCCTTGAAGGAAACCGGGCTGCGGCGGAATGATGCGCTGCAACGGCTCGACAATGACCCCGGCCAGCTCGTCGCGGTGCTCGCGCACCAGGCTCTCAACACTGTCGAGATCGTTGAACGGCGCCACCAGGATTTCGTCGCGCAGGCTCTTCGGGATGCCCGCAGAATCCGGCACCGGACGGGGAAAATTGCCGGGCTGTCTTGGGGCCAGGCTCATCAGCGCATAATCGCTCATGCCATGATAGCCGCCCTCGAATTTCAGGATCTTGTCGCGCTTGCGATAGGCGCGGGCGGCGCGCATCGCATAAAGATCGGCCTCCGACCCGCTCGACACGAAACGCACCTGTTCGGCGCAAGGCACCGCCGAGACGATTTCCGCGGCCAGTTCGATGCCCCAGCGATTATTGGCGAAAAACGTCGTCCCCTGGGCGACGCGCGCCTGAGCCGCAGCCGTCACTTCGGGATGGGCGTGGCCGACCAGCATCGGCCCCGAGCCGAGCAGGAAGTCGACATATTCTTTGCCGTCTTCGTCCCAGACGCGGCCGCCGCGGCCCTCTCGGATCACGACCTCGCCCGGAAAATTGCCGAATGTACCGCCCGGTAATACTCGCCTTGCCGTTTCGACGAGCCCGTTTGCACCGACTTGGTCCACGCTGTTTCTCTCCGATCGCCCAACAAAAAGGCGCAAGCAGCCTACTGCCTGCGCCTTTGCCGGAGAAAGGGTGTTATTCGAGGAATGCTGGTTATTCGGCCGCCGCCCGTTGCGGTTCGATAAACCGCGACACCCACTTGTTGCGGCGGCGCAGACCTTCGCGATACATCGCCTCAAACTCGGCCGACGGGAAGGAATGGGTCGACGGCCGCTTCATCAGCGCCTCGCCCCACGCCTTCAACCTTGGATAATTCTCGATATGGCCGAGCTTCCTGACCCGGTCGAGAAAGAAATAGCGTTGCAGGAATGGCGCATACGCGGCGTCGACGAGCGAATACTTATCGCCGTTGAAGAATGGGCCGTTGCCCTGCTTTTCGAGCGCTTTTTCGAGGCGCTCAAACGGCACCGGGATCCCTGCGGCAGCCTTGTTGTAATCCTCTTCCGTGTCGGCATAAGCGGTGGCCGTCACGGTGCTGGCGAAGGTCGGGACATAATCGGTCCAAGCGCGATTGATCGCCCGTTCAAACGGGTCGGCCGGATGCAGCCGGGGTTCGATCGTTTCGTCGAGATACTCGTTAATCGCGTTCGACTCGAACAACGACACCCGGTCGTCGATGCGCAACACCGGAACCTTCTTATGCGGCGAGATCGCCAGAAACCACTCGGGGCGATTGTCGGGCTCGATATGGCGCAGCTCGAATTCGGTATTTTTTTCGCGCAGAACGATCGCCGAGCGCTGCACCCATGGGCAGGTTTTGAAGCTGACGAGCATGTACTTTGTCATGACGACCTCCGATCGCTTGGTGGATCGAGGCAGTATGACACTCACATCGGGACGGCTTAAGCGCTAATTGACCCAAGCCCGCAACGCGACCCGCCGGCTACCAGCGGGTGGGCGACCAGTGACCGCGGTTTCGGATACCCTATTTGATTTTTGCTTCTTTGAACAAAACGTGCTTACGCGCCACCGGGTCGAATTTTTTCAGCTCGAGCTTGGCCGTCTTGTTCCGCGGGTTTTTCTTCGTCACATAATAAAAGCCGGTGTCAGCACTGCTGACGAGTTTGATAAGAACTGTGCTGGTCTTGGCCATGACAACGCGTTCCCGCGATTACGGAGAGTGGTCAGTCGAAGATAGCGATCCGTCTAGCCCTGTCAAGGCGCGCTCGGAGGCCGCCGGCGTGCTGCCGACCGGTCTTGCTGCGAGGCTCGGCGTGGCGCCGATCATGTGCAATGCCTGGCTGTAGAGGATCGGATCGCCCAACAAACGCTCAGCCACTGCCACATCGATGCCCCGGTCGCCCGACCGCGGCGGGCAAGAGCGCCGCAATTCGGCCCAGCCGCGCTCGTCGAGCGAGGCGCGCGGGGTCAGTGCGATCGCTGACGCCGCCGCGACCTGGCCGGCGCGCTGCAAGCCCGTCTCGATAGATTGCGTGTCACTGCCGAGATCGCTGGTGCAAATAGTCGGGACAACGCCGTGCCCATTCAGCGAATAACCGGCAGGCGCCACAAGCTCCGCCCAGGTCAAGATCAGCTCGCCGTCATTGGGCAGCCGCAGCACCGTCTGCACCGTGCCTTTTCCATATGAAGCGGTACCGACTACGACCGCTCGCCCGGCATCCTGCAATGCCGCCGCCACGATCTCGGATGCCGATGCCGAGCCACCATTGATCAGAACGACAATCGGAACCCGGGGGGCCACAGCATCGCCCCCGGCCTCGAAATATTGACGGCTCGCCGGGGAGCGCCCGACCGTCGCAACGATCGGTCCCTTATCGACAAAAACATCCGCCAGGCTGACCGCCTGGTCGAGAAGACCGCCGGGATCGCCTCGCAGATCGAGGACGATGCCGCGCAGATTGGGGCCCATCTCGCGCTGGACCGCTTCCAGTTCCGTGACCAGCTGCTGGGTCGTGTTTTGGTTGAACCCCGAGATGTGAAAGACGGCGACGCCATTGCCGCGCGTTACGGTCACCGTCGGCAGGACGATCAGCTTACGCTGCAGCTCGTAGCTTCGCCGACCACCTTGTCCCGGATGATCGATCGTGACTGTGACATTGCTCGAAATCGCTCCGCGCAGCTGGCGGACCACTTCGTTTTGCGAACGGTTGGCGGTCGTCTGACCGTCGACCGAAACGAGGCGGTCGCCGACCCGGATCCCGGCGATATCGGCCGGGCTCCCCGGCAGCACCTTGGTAATCCGATAAGGTTGAGTATCGTCCTCGAGCAAAATGCCTATCCCGCCAAAGCCGTCGCGGGAGGCGCGCTGATCGCGGGCGACCTGTGGGGTCGAATAGCGCGAAAAGCGGTCGAGGCCGCCGGTAATCCCGTCGAACATCGTCTTGTCGATGTTATCTTGCGGAGCAGAAGCGACGGTCGGCGAGGTGCGTTTAGCGTCGGCCTCGAGCCGGCTCAACAAATTGGCCCAGGTGTGCGGATCGTCGCTCGACGGGCTTGAATAGGTCGCGATCTCACGACTTCCATAGCTAAGTACGAGTTCAGTTCGATCTTGCGCCGCGGGTGTCTCGATCAGCCGCAATTTGGGGTCGAGCACGGACAGCCGGTCGGCGGCGCCGAGCGCCAATATGCGGTTAGATACCCGCACGATATACAGCTCGTCGATCTGATCGAGCGCGCGGGCAAACAATCGGCCGGCCGGGTCGACCGGCATCGGCTGCAGCTCAGCACAGCCGGCGAGAACAAGGGTGAGCGCGACGAGGCTCGCCGGTACGAGCGCAGCGGCCAAGCGCAACGACATCGTCATTGAGCATACCCCAGAGGCCCACCGAAGAAAATCGGGGACCCGCCAGTCTCGGCCCAAATCCAAGAACTGGAACCGACGATGGTAAAGTGCGGCGGCCTAGTGATCAACCTTGCGGCTGCCGCGAAAGCCGCGCATTGGCCGCCCCTCCTGCTCCACGCGAAGCAGCAGCCGCCCGCCGATCGCATCCGCCTCCAACAGGCGCACGGTAACCGCAGCTCCGAGCTGGAAAATGCGGCCATAGCGCCGGCCGACGAGGCGCGGCGGCTTCTCTCGCCGATCGTAGTAATCGGCGGGAAGCGTCGAGATCGGCACAAGCCCGTTGGCCCCACTCTCCGAGAGGGTAACGAACAACCCGAAATCCGCGACGCCGCTGATCTGCCCGGAAAAGACGCCGCCGACGGCATCGGCGAGCAGCGCGGCGCGGTAGCGCTCGATTGCTGCGCGCTCGGCCGCTATGGCGCGCCGTTCGGTCGCTGAGATCTGCTCGCCGATCGCAACCATTTGCTCGCGATCGATGCCCTGGGGCAGGCCGCCAGCGCCAAAATCGTTGCCGGCCGCATTGCCGCCCGCGATCAAGGCGCGATGAACCAAAAGATCGGCATAGCGCCGAATCGGCGAGGTGAAATGTGCGTAGCGCCGCAATGCCAACCCGAAATGGCCGATATTGTTGGGGCTGTAGGCGGCCTGCGCCTGACAGCGCAAGACCAACTCGTTGACGAGCGGGGCCACCGGAGTGCCTTCGGCGCGACGCAGGAGGCGGTTGAACAGCTCGGGCTTCAATGCCTGCCCCTTGGCAAATGCCAGGCCGGGAATGCCGCTTTCCTCGAGAAAATCGCGGAGGACCTCGATCTTTGCCGGGTCCGGCGCATCGTGGACCCGGTACATGCAGGGTTGATGACGGGCCTCGAGCTCTTCGGCCGCCGCTACATTGGCGAGGATCATAAATTCTTCGATCAGCCGATGACTGTCGAGGCGCAGTGCCGGAACGACCGCAACAGGTCGCCGATCGGCGTCGAGAACAACCCGATCTTCGCGCAGGTCGAGTTCCAGCGCCCCCCGCGTCGCGCGCGCCCTCGCCAGTGCTGCGAATGCCCCGTAAAGCGCCTCGATCGCTGCGGGCGGTACAGATTCCGGCGGCTCGCGCTGCCGGTCTCGGATTGCCTGGACCTCCTCGTAAGTCAGCCGGGCGGCGGAGCGCATCAGCGCCCGCGTAAAACGATGGCCGCGCTTGCGCCCGGCGGCATCGATCGACAGATGAACCGCCATGCAGGCGCGATCGACCCCGGGCTTTAACGAGCACAGATCGTTCGACAATGCTTCAGGCAGCATCGGGACGACGCGGTCGGGGAAGTAGACGGAGTTGCCGCGGCGCTCCGCCTCTTGATCGAGAGCGCTGCTGGGCCGGACATACCAGGCGACATCCGCGATCGCCACAACGAGATGCCAACCGCCCGGGTTTGACGTGTCGGGGTCCGGCTCGGCCCACACTGCGTCATCGAAATCACGCGCGTCACTGCCATCGATCGTTATCAGCGGCAAATCACGCAAATCGGTCCGTCCGGCCAGGCCGACAGGGGCGGCGGCCTCGGCTTCGGCGATCGCGGCGGCCGAAAACTCGGTCGGAATATCAAAGGAAGCGATCGCCAGCAGGCTGATTGCCCCGGGATCGGTCGAGCGCCCAAGCCGTTCGACGATCCGTGCGCGCGGCAAACCAAAGCGGGCCTTCGCCAGCACCTCGGCGACAACCAGTTCGCCGTCCAGAGCGTCGGCGCCGTCGCGTTGCGCCACCCGGTACTCGGCCTTGTTGCGGCGATCGGCCGGCACCACCCGTCCGCCCTCGCGATCCCTTTCATAAACACCGACCACGCGTTCCCCACCGGGATCGAGCCGCCGGATGATGCGCGCTTCGATCTCGCCGTTATCGAGCGTCACCAGCCGCGCCGCAGCACGAGTCCCGATCGGGAGCGTCTCACCGCCCGCTTCGGCAAGCCGCAGCAGCGGCGCCGAATCCGGTCCAGGCCAAGCGACGGGGCTGACAAGCGGAACGCCGTCAGAGTCGGCGCCAACCCCCTCGACGACGGTCAGCTCGGGGAGCTGCATCCCAGCGGTCAGCCGGCGGTTGGCGGCGCGCGAGACGGCTCCCGAGCGCTCGATCTGGCGCAGCATGTCGCGGAGTGCCGGCCGCTCACTGGGATTAAGATTAAAGGCACGCGCGATCTCGCGTTTGCCGACGGCCGACGGGCTTTCGCGGATGAAAGCGATGATCTCGCTTGCCGAAGGCAGCGCTCCGCTCGCACGCTTTTGTCTGTCCGGAGAGGGCCGCGGCGACCGCGCCATTTAACCCGGCTGAGTGCCCGCGCGGGGCCGCGGTTTTGTTGCGGGACGGCCACTGGCAGCCTTCTTTTTCGCTGGAGCCGCCTTTGCGGATGCCGGCCGCTTTGCCTTTGCCTTTGCTACGGGCCGTTTTGCCTTCGCGGCAGACGGACTGCCCTACAGATGCGGCGGCCGGCGCTTTCGCCGACTTGCGCGTCGAGGCCTTCGCGGCGGCTTTTGGTTTTGACGTGCCGCGATTTGCAGATTTGCGCTGGCGAGGGCTATTCTTGCGACGCTCCTCAAGCAGCGGGATCGCCTGTTCCAGCGAAAAGGCATCGGGATCCGCCTCGCGCGGCAGAGATGCGAAGACGCCATTGTGGCTGACATAAGGGCCGTAGCGACCCTGGAACAATGCCACGACGCCGCCTTCGGGATGCGTTCCGAGCTCGCGCAACGGTTGCGGAGCGCCGCGGCGCCGCTCCGCAGCAGGCTCGGCCAACAGCACGACGGCCCGATTGGCCCCGATCGTCAGGACGTCATCTTCGGCGGTCAGCGATTTATAGGTCGAGCCATGCTTGATATAGGGGCCGAAGCGACCGATGCCGGCAGTGATCACCTCACCGGTTTCCGGGTGGCGGCCAAGCTCGCGCGGCAGCGCCAACAAGCGCAACGCCGTCTCTAGATCGACGTCGACAGGCTTTAGCGAGCGGGGCAGCGCTACCCGTTTTGGCTTCGTTTCACCGTTTGCAGCGCCGAGCTGTACGTAATGCCCGAACGGGCCTTTTTTCAACGTTACCTCAAATCCGCTCTCCGGATCGGTGCCGAGCGCCGTCTCCGCAACCTCTTCGCCCTCGCCCTCGACCCCAAGCGGCCGGGTGTAGCGGCAATTCGGATAATTCGAGCAGCCGATAAATGCGCCGAACTTGCCCAGCTTCAGGCTGAGCCGACCGGCACTGCAGACCGGGCACAGCCGCGGATCGCGGCCGGAGCCGTCGTTCGGAAAGAAATGCCGGCCGAGGTCGTCATCAAGCGCCTGCAAAACCTGCGTAATCGTCAGGTCCTTGGTGCCGTCAATTGCGGTCGAAAAATCGCGCCAAAAGTTGCGCAGCAATTCCTTCCAGTCGATCCGGCCTCCGGAAACATCGTCGAGCTGGTTCTCGAGATCGGCGGTGAAATTGTACTCGACATAACGTTCGAAAAAGCTGGTCAGAAACGCGGTGACCAGGCGCCCGCGGTCCTCCGGAAAAAACCGCTTTTTATCGAGCCGGACATAGTCGCGGTCCTGCAAGACCTGCAAAATTGCCGCGTATGTCGACGGCCGGCCGATGCCCAGCTCTTCGAGCTTTTTGACAAGGCTCGCCTCGGTATAGCGCGGGGGCGGCTGAGTGAAATGCTGGTTGGGCGCGACCGCACCGCGCAACAGGCTCTCGCTCTTGCGCATCTGCGGCAGCCGAGCGCCGTCTCGCTCGTCGTCGCCGGCACCCGTAGGGGCGGCCGAGGGGGACGGCTCGTCGTCGCGGTCTTCCTGGTAGAGCGCCAGAAAACCGTCGAACAGAATGACCGAGCCAGTGGCTCGTAACCGCAACTTTCCACTCGGATCCGCGATATCGACCGTGACCTGCTCAAGCAAGGCCGACGCCATCTGGCTTGCCAGCGTGCGCTTCCAAATCAGCTCGTAAAGGCGGCGCTGGTCGTGGTCCAAATAGGAAGCTACGTCGGGGGGCTTGCGCGCGACATCGGTAGGACGGATCGCCTCGTGGGCTTCCTGCGCGTTTTTTGCCGGGCTGCGATAGACGCGCGGCGTATCAGGGACGTAGTTCGCGCCGAACTCGGCGCCGATCAGTGCGCGTGCGGCGGCGATCGCCTCGGCCGAAATGGCGACCCCATCGGTGCGCATATAGGTGATCAGTCCGACGGTGTCGCCGCTGAGCTCGATGCCTTCGTAAAGCCGCTGCGCGATCTGCATCGTGCGCGTGGCGCCAAGGCCAAGCTTGCGCGATGCCTCCTGCTGCAATGTGGAGGTCGTAAACGGCGGAAAAGGATTGCGCCGGACCTGCCGGCTGTCGATCTCGGCAACCGCAAATCCAGCCGCGCTCAGGATCGCGTCGGCTGCGGCACGCGCTTTGGCCTCGCTGTCGAGTTCGAAGCGATCAAGCCGTTTACCGTCGAGATGGGTCAGTCGCGCGGTGAAATTCTGTCCGCGCTCGGTCGTGAAGGTGACTTCGACGGTCCAATATTCGCGCGGCTTGAAGGCCTCGATCTCGGCTTCGCGCTCGCAGATCAGTCGCAATGCGACGGATTGCACGCGGCCGGCCGAGCGGCTACCGGGCAATTTGCGCCACAGCACCGGCGACAAGGTGAAACCGACCAGATAATCGAGCGCGCGGCGCGCCAGATAAGCTTCGACCAGTTCGCGGTCTATTTCGCGCGGCCGCCGGAAGGCGTCGACAACGGCATTACGGGTGACTTCATTGAACACCACCCGCTTGACGTCGACATCCTTCAATGCTCGACGCGCTTTCAGCACTTCCTGGACATGCCAGGAGATCGCCTCGCCTTCGCGGTCCGGGTCGGTCGCAAGGAACAGGCCATCGGCGCCGCGCATCGCCTGGACAATCGCTTTCATGTGCTTTTCGGATTTGCCGTCGACCTCCCAGGACATCGCGAAGTCAGAATCCGGCTGGACGGAACCGTCCTTTGCCGGCAAATCGCGCACATGGCCGTAGCTCGCGATGACTTTGTAGTCGTCACCGAGATATTTATTGATGGTTTTCGCTTTTGCCGGCGATTCGACGACGACGACTTTCATCAACCGTTTCGTTCTGAGGCTATAAGGCAGGACAAGCGAGGCTTATGCACGTCGTACCGTCGCGACCGAAGGTAAGCCGCGCCGCGCGATCAAGCATCGTTCTTGGTGTTATCGGTAGCAGGAGCAAGCAGCACAATCAGGTTCTCGGAACCCCATAAAATCGGCTCAGCGCAGCGACACCAGGTTGCCCGGGTGACGCTCCACCCGGCCCGACAGTTCCAGTTCGAGAAGGAGTGTCGCAACAGCGGAGGCTGTCAATTGGCACTGCCGCACCAATTCGTCAACCGCGACGGGCGTTGGTCCCAATCGTTCAAGGATCATATCGAGCGCATCCTCATCAGCGGCGGGTTCGCCGGCGCCGCCCCTCGGCATATCCAACGACCATCTCTCGTCGATCGGCAGTGGCGGCGATGTCGAAGTTGGCCGCGGCGGCGGCCCGCTTTGCATCAGTGGCCCAAGTTGGGTCAAGACGTCGTCAACGGTCTCGGTCAATGTGGCGCCGCGGCGCAGCAGATCATTGGCGCCCCGGCAACGCGGGTCGAGGGGCGAGCCGGGCACGGCGAAAACTTCGCGACCCTGCTCCAGCGCATAACGCGCGGTGATCAACGATCCCGACCGGGCTGCCGCCTCGACCACCAGCACCCCCAGCGCCATCCCCGAGATGATTCGATTGCGGCGCGGGAAGTGCCGGGCCTGCGGCTCGCTTGAGAGCGGCAGCTCGGCGACGATCGCCCCGTGCTGGCGCAACGCATCGTAGAGACCGCGGTTCTCTTCGGGGTAGACAATATCGACGCCGCCGGCAACGACCGCTGCCGAGCCGGTATCAAGCGCTCCCATGTGCGCCGCGGCGTCGATGCCCCGAGCGAGACCGGATACGACGACCAGCCCGGCTTGCCCGAGCCCGGCGGCAAGTTCGCGGCCGAGACGGCGGCCATTTGCCGAAGCATTGCGCGCGCCGACGATTGCCATGATCGGCCGCTCGAGCAATTCGGCGCTGCCGAGCACGGTTAAGATCGGCGGCGCATCCTCGATCTGGGTGAGGGCCGCGGGATAACCGGGCTCGCCCCAACAAACGAGCCTACCGCCGATGCGGTGCACCGCTTTCAGTTCGGCTTCGGCCACGGCCCGGGATGTCGCGGCAACGGTAGGGTTTCGTTCCCCGCGGCGGGCCAGCCGAGGCAATGCCTCGAGCGCGGCGCGAGCCGAACCAAAGCGGCGCAACATCGCGAAAAAGCTGACCGGCCCAATCGTCTCGGTGCGGCTGAGCCGCAGCCAATCGAGCCGCTCTTCGGGGTCGAGTTCGCGCCGGCCCAGGGCTCGCCTCAGCTTTTCCGGAACGAGATGCGGTGTTCCCGCCCGGCGATCAGGCGGCGGATATTTGCCCGATGGCCCAGAATTACCAACAATGCGACAAGCGCGATGACGATGGCCGTCGCGCGGTCGACGACAAACGGGGCAATCACCGCACTCACCGCGGCGCCGAAAAGAGCCGCCAGCGAGGAGTACCGGAACACGAGGGCGATGATGATCCAAGTCAGCACTGCAATCACCGCCACCGGCCAGGCGAGCGGGATCAATATGCCGAGCGCGGTCGCCACTCCTTTACCGCCGTGAAAGCCGAGCCAGATCGGGAACATGTGGCCAAGCACGGCGCACAACCCCGCTGCCAACGCCGCGTGCTCGCCCCAACGCCGCGCGATCACGACCGCGGCGCAACCTTTTGCGACATCGAGCAATAGGGTGAGCGCCGCCAAACCCTTGTTGCCGGTGCGCAAGACATTGGTCGCGCCAATATTGCCCGAGCCGATTTCGCGAATGTCGCCATAGCCCGCGACCCGGCTCAGCACCAGCCCGAACGGGATCGATCCGAGCATATAACCGATGATCGCAGCCAGGATCTGGTCCGTCACTTCACACGCCCGCGTTGATTTCTCTGACCCAGTGGGGGCGAGAGTTGAGGGGCAATGCCGGGGTCATCGGCATAATCATCGACGACGGGATTGCCTCCTCGCGCCGCTCTTGAGGTGCTGCGTTCGAGCTGAGCCAAAGCTACGGTCCGATACATTAAGAACCGCTAATCGTTGTCTTTCGCGAGTGCAGCCTAGCAAACTCGTCGAAGACAAGCGATCCTCTTCAACCATTGCGCTCAAAGATCGTGCGGCCGTCGACGATCGTGCGCTTGACCTGCCCCTGCACGGGGCGGCCGTCGAATGGGGCATTCTTCGATTTCGAGCGGAAATCGTCGGTGCAGATGCGCCACGGCAAATCCGGATCGAACAGCACCAGATCAGCGGGCGCCCCCTCGGCCAAACGCCCGACCGGCAGCCGCAGGATCTGCGCCGGTTTGATGGTCAGCCGGGCGATCACATCGAGCAAGCTCAGATGCCGGTTGTGGTAGAGCTCGAGAGACAACGGCAGCAGGGTTTCCAGCCCGACAATGCCATAGGCGGCCGAACTGAACGGCAGCCGCTTCGAATCCTGGTCCCATGGTGAATGGTCGCTGGCAATGGCGTCGATCGTGCCGTCGCGCAGCCCCTCGACGACCGCTCGGCGGTCCCACTCGCTGCGCAATGGCGGCGACAGTTTCGCAAAAGTGCGATAGTCGCCGATCGCGGTTTCGTTCAGCGCAAAATAGGGCGGAGCGGTATCGCATGTCACCGGCAGCCCTTGCGCCTTGGCTCGCCGGATCGCGTCGATCGCGTCCGCCGTCGAGAGATGGGCGGCGTGATAGCGCGCGCCGGTGATCGCGACGAGGCGCAGATCGCGCTCGATCATGATGACTTCAGCCGCCGGCGGGATCGCGGCAAGGCCGAGCCGGGTGGCGATCTCGCCCTCGTTGACCTCGCCGGCGCCGGCGAGGCTCGGCTCCGCGGGATGCTGGACCACCAGCAGATCGAAGGTGCGGGCATAGGACAGGACGCGGCGCATCACGAGCGCATCGGCGATCGCCTTTGTGCCATCGGTAAAGCCGACAGCGCCGTTCGCCGCCAGCAGGCCCATTTCGGTCAGGTGCCGGCCGGCAAGCCCTTTTGTCGCAGCAGCGTAGGTGTGGACCTTGGCGAGCCTGACCTCGCGCGCCCGCCGCGCCAGAAACTCGACGACCGAGACGTCATCGACCGGCGGCTCGGTGTTGGGCAGCGCGACCATCGTCGTGACCCCGCCCGCCGCGGCTGCCTGACCGCCGCTCTCGATCGACTCCATGTGTTCGGCGCCGGGCTCGCGCAATTGCACGCGCATATCGACAAGACCGGGTGCGAGACACAGCCCGTCGGCCCGCAACACCTGCGCGTCGCAGGTGGAGATCACCCCGCCGACACGAGCTGATCTTTGTCCCCTCGATCAGCAAATCGCCGATCGCATCGAGACCGCTCGCGGGATCGAGCAGGCGCGCGCCTCGGATCAGCAGTCGCGAACCATCAGTGTCGGAGGATCGGCCGCTCACGTTTCTCCCCGCTCGCGGGGAGGGGAGTGCGGCGGGCCGTTACCGAGATCGCCCGCCAGGATCTCGAGGCAGGCCATGCGCACCGCGACCCCCATCTCGACCTGATGTCGGATCAGGCTGCGGTCGATGTCGTCGGCGACCTCGCTGCCGATTTCGACGCCGCGGTTCATCGGCCCGGGATGCATGATCAGGGCGTCCGGCTTCGCCAGTCGCAACTTGCCGTAATCGAGGCCGAAGAAATGAAAATATTCGCGGGTCGAGGGCACGAACGAGCCGTGCATCCGCTCGCTCTGCAATCGCAGCATCATGACGATATCGACATCGGCCAGCCCGGCGGCCATGTCGTGGAACACCTCGACCCCGAGCCGCTCGATCTCGGCCGGCAACAGGGTGCGCGGCGCCACGACCCGGACGCGCGCGCCCATCGTGTTCAGCAGCTCGATGTTGGAGCGCGCCACCCGGCTGTGAAGAATATCGCCGCAGATCGCCACGGTGAGCCCGCCGAGCCGACCCTTGCGCCGGCGAATCGTCAGCGCATCGAGCAAGGCCTGGGTCGGGTGCTCGTGACTGCCGTCGCCGGCGTTGATGACGGCGCAATCGACCTTTTCCGACAGCAATTGCACCGCACCCGATTCGGGATGACGCACGACCAGAACATCGGGGTGCATCGCGTTCAACGTCATCGCGGTGTCGATCAAGGTTTCGCCCTTGACCATCGAGCTAACCGCGACGGCCATGTTGATGACGTCGGCGCCGAGCCTTTTGCCGGCGACCTCAAACGAGGTGCGGGTGCGGGTCGAATTTTCGAAAAAGCAGTTGATCAGCGTGCGCCCGCGCAACAGCGAGCGCTTTTTTTCGGCCTGGCGGTTTAGCTCGACATAGCCATCGGCGAGATCAAGAAAATGTTCAATCTCCGCCGGCGATAAACCCTCGATGCCGAGGAGGTGGCGGTGCCGGAACGCGCTTTCGCAATCGGCTCCCTGCATATCGATTTACTATAGCCGGAGTGCCGGGCCGCAACAAGTTCGGACACGCCGGATCGGATCACGCGACCTCTCGGCCAACCTCCTTACGAACCGCCACGGCGATGAGCCCGAACCCAATTTGGCCTGGCGCTCGTCTGTGTCTTCGTCGGGCTGGGCTCTCGGCCATCATTTGGCGGAATGACCTAGATCAATGGGTTTCTTCGTGCGCTCTGTTTAGTTCGGAGATTGGTCGGGATTTCGCCGATGGCTCACTCGTAGGAGACCACATTATGCCCTTGCATCCGATTGCCGATAAAGCCGAAGTCTCGGTCGAGTTTCCCGATAAGGCCTATATCGGCAGTTTCGGACGAAATTCGCAGTTCGACGCCTATGCCGACGCCGATAGCGTTGCCATCAAGCTGGTGCGGCCAGGCGACGATCGCCGCGAAGCTGTCATGCATTTGCATTACGGTTTATTGGCCGAAATCCTCGCCGAACTGGCCCGGTCATTAGCATTGCGCCACACACTCGACGAGCCCCATCGCGCCGAGCTGTACGCTGCAGCAAAAGAGCTGTGCGCCGCCTTGGAAGCCCCCGGCGATACCGCGACCGGATCAGCGCAAAGCTAG
>CAVTLC010000008.1:0-116751 GCA_963735445.1 uncultured Alphaproteobacteria bacterium | reverse complement strand
GCGGCAGAAGCGGATCGGGAAGGGGACAGTGCGGCCGAGGAGGAACAATCACCGGGTCGACGTCCCCGCGATCCAGCCAGACGCCGGCTCCCGCTATGCGAGACGGATCGGCGGCGTGGGTTGGTCAGATAACGAGGTATTCCGGGCTCGTATCGGCAAGCCGCGACCGGCACCTGCTCGTCGGCTCCGCCCGTCCGGACAGAGCGGATCTCAGCGTTGGCGATGGTTTTGGCTCGGGATCGGGTGGCCGAGCTGCACCGTTTCCTTCGCGACGACCGCGAGTTTCCAGGCAATATCGGGTGAGATGCCGAGTGCCGTGGCAGCCGAGGCGCGATGGCGCGGATCGGCTGGGTCAAACTCGACCAGGAGCCATTCGGGATCCACATGCGTGATCTGGTAGAACAGCACGAGCGCACTGAGATAGGCGCCATAGGTGCCGGCATGATAGCCGATCGGCGTCGTGCAGCACGCGTCGAGCGGGCTGCTGTCCCAGAGATCGATCTCGTAAGGCGGGTTGGCGGCCAGATACGGGTCGCGCGCCGCGAGTTGGGCGTTGATGGCGCTGACCCAGGCGTCGCCAGCCAGCGCGACATTCACTTTGCTCCCAGTCGGGTTGCTCGCCATGTAGTCGCTCGCCGCCTGCTGATAGGCGTTGTGCAGGTCGGCGGCCATCGCGCCGATCGGGTCCTGGTCGCCGACATAGGGCGCGTTCAGGCCACCGGGCGGGCTGGTGCTGCTGCCAAAGATCGGCGCATTGGGGTTATTGCTGGTATAGCCATACGACGCGAGCGGCTGCGTCTCGTACAACGTAATCTCGGCATTCGGCTTGCCGGCCGCTACATCGACGGCGTCGATAGTCTTGATCAGCCCAGCCACGCCGCTTTCAAAGCCGGCAAAATTGCCGCGTGTCGCCACGGTTTGCCCATTCACCTTGATCGTGGACGGCAGCGGCCGGAAGCTCTGGTCCTGCATCACCACCTTGTCCCAGGCGGTGCCCTCGATTAAGGGCAGGTCGCCTTTCTCGTTGCCGGTATTGTTGAGATAACCGGTCAAGGTGGCGCTGCTTACCGCGATCAACGAGACCGAATAGTTGAGGTGCGCCTCCCGGGTAAACTGCAGGAAAATCCCGGCTACCCCGCCGTAAGGACCCGGCTCGTTATACTGCAGAGAAGGATTGGCCTGCAGATCGGCGAGTTGTGCTGCCAGGGTCGCGCCGGGCGGCGGAGTCTTGGCCGGATCGACCTGCGTACCTTGCTCGGCGCTGCTGCAAGCGGCTGGAGACGAGCACAGCAGATCGTGCACGTCATTGGCGCCGAACCCGCCATTGTAGGTGCGCACCGGCTCGTACCGCCCATGCGTAAAGCTGTTGCCGATGAAGAGGATATTGATCGGAGGGGCGGCTGCGGCGGTTGCCCGAATAGGTGTCAGAGCCAACAAAGCCGCCAACAATACCGGCGCGAAAAGCACGCGTGCCATCCTATCAACGCCCATCGACACCCCCTCTTCTTCTTCAACCGGCATGCACCGGCATAATTTTGCGCCTCGCCGGGATGCCGGGCCATCGAAATTTGACCGTAAGCTGCAGCGGCTTGCACCGATCCAGGTCCGCGCGCAAACCCTGGGGATTCTGGCCCACGCCAGGTGAAATTATTGAGCAGGCATAGGATCGAAAGGAGAAGCGGATTTCCCGGTAGCCGTACTGGTTCGCGTGCCTTTCCGGTCATGGCAAAGATGAGTGGCCTAGACCAGATGTCCGCCTGAGCGCGGGGCGGCCCGACACACGGTCCACCCGATGATCTGGCCTCGCCGGCAGCGGAGAGATAGCCGGCCTGGCGCGGTCGGGCGGGTCGTCGATTACACTTTTGCCTCCGAACGACCCTTCTGCGACAGGCTGCGGAAGGTGACTGACCAGCGCGTCACTTCCATCGGAGCGATGCTGTGCTCCCACTGATGACGCGCCTCACCGGTAAGATGATAAATCGAGCGCGGCGTCAGCAGCACTGATGCCCGATCGAAACCGCCGGGCTGGCGCCTCCGGAACCGCATCGTTGCCGGCGCGCCGAGCGACACGCCGAGGACATGCTCGAACACCGGACGGTCTCGATGCCAGCCGATCCCGGCGCCGGGATCGTAGCGGATCACCAGAGCCTGCACGAGTTCGTCGGCAGGCAGGCCGGCGAATTCTGCCGCCTTTGCACGCAACGGGAGCAGCCAATCAGGAAACGGTTCGGTCGGCGTTAAGCTCGCATCATCAAAGTCATAGCGCCAGCCATAGGAAGCCGTCAGCCGCTTGCCTAACCATTGATGAAAGCGAAACGGCGAAAGCTCCGCCGCGTCGATTGACATGATCAAGCTCTGCTCTTCTCGCGGCGTGACGATGTCTTCGGCCTGTGACAGCCCGGCGAGTGATTGCCGGTCAAAGAGGTCGGGTTGGTTGAGGCTGGGGTCGTTGAGGCCGGATTTCATTCTTTTGCGAGGGAGTGTCACGGCACTCTTATGTGGGAGAGGATGACGGACTCGAGAAGGGCGCGGCTTTTCGGCGACCGGAGGCCCCCACCGGCATGCGTTGGGTGATCTCACCGATGCGGTTTTTTCGGCGGGTAAGTAGCTTGAGGCGCTTGACGAAACTGACATAGGCTTGGTTGCGACGAGCGAGGCATGTCGGGGGTGAGGGGAGTGGGCAGAATGGATTCGAAGGGTGGGCCGAGCATCGGCCGCTTCGCCGGCATCGCATCTTCCGGCCGAATGGGATCGCGAAGTCGATGTCGTCGTGGTCGGCGCCGGCGCTACCGGAATGCCCGCCGCCATCGTCGCGCGCGAAGCCGGCAGCACGGTGATCCTGGTTGAGGCGGAAGCGGACATCGGCGGCCACGCCATTACCAGCGGCGGCAACGTTCCGCTCGGCGGCGGGACGAGCGTGCAAAAGAAATACGGCATCGAGGACACCCCGGATTTATTATTCCGCGACCTGACCGACTGGTCGGTGGTCGGGCCGAACGGGTTCCCGGATTACCGCTACAACGATCGCGAAATCATCCGCGCCTTTGCCGACAACAGTGCCCCATGCTTCGAATGGCTGGTTGGCCACGGCGTCATCTTTGTCGACAAAGCACCCGATGCGATCGGCGGAAACTCGGTCGGAAATTCGCTGCCGCGCGAAATGCACTGCGCCGTAATGGACTGGCCGACGGTCCAGACGGGCATGCCGGCTGATCCGGCGGTCCAAATGACCCGTTCCTCGGGCAATGGCCTGATGCGGCCGCTCGAAGCCGCCGCCAAAAAGGCCGGCGTCGAAATCCTGCTCGAACACCGAATGACGGCAATTCATCGACAGGCGTCGAATGCGGGACCCGTGCTCGGTATTTCAGTCGATCACAAGGGGACCAGGGTTCACATCCGCGCCCGCAAGGCGGTTATCATCGGCACCGGCGGCTCGACCGGTAACGTCAATTTCCGGCGGATGTTCGATCCGCGTCTGACCGAGGAATATTGCGGGCTTGCCGGCATGCCATGGTCGGACCAGGATGCCAGCGGCGAGTTGGCGGCAATGGCAATCGGCGCCTCACTGTGGGGGCTGTACAATCAAACCGGCGAATTCGGCGCCAATGTGACCAAACCGGGCTCGATTGGCTGCCAATACAATTATCGAAATCTGCAATGGATGCCGGGTAGCCGGGTATTCGATCGCGCCCGTGCAAGCGGGCTCCGAGTAGCCAATTGGCAGGATGTCATTCTGGTCAATATGCTGGGCAAGCGCTTTTACGACGAGACCGGCGGGCAATACATTGCCAACAATTACAATTCCGTCGATCCCTATGTTCAAGGCAGCTGGCTCAATGCCAAAAACATCAAGTACGACCCCAATAACTTCTTGAATGCCGCACTCGCTGGGATCAACGACGGCCACAATGGCGGCGGTCCGATTTGGGCGATCTTCGACAGCGACGCGGTCGAACGCGAGCAATGGCGGCCGACACCGCCGCATGTCGACATCGCCGCCGGCTTTTTCTTCAGCGCCAATCGACTGGCTGATCTCGCCGAAAAGATCGTCATGAAATATCAGCGCGTGCCGATGCCGCCGGCAGCCTTGGAAGAAACCGTTGCCCGCTATAACTCCTTTGTCGATACGGGTATCGACGCGGATTTCGGCAAACCCAAGCCGATGTACAAGATCGCCAAGCCGCCCTTTTATGCCGCCTGGGCGACACCGGTGGTGCACGACACTCGCGCTGGATTGCGCATCAATGCCGAATGCCAGGTTATCGACATGAACGGCGAGGTTATCCCCGGGCTTTATTGCGGCGGCGAATCAGCCGGCGGCTTTAGTCAACACGGCCTCGCGCGGGCTGTGTGCCAGGGCTACATCGCCGGCAATGCTGCCGCTGCGGGATCACCGTTCTGAGACACTCTCGGTATCAGCGCTAACGGATCATTGCGGCCGTAGGCGGTGGACCATTCTGCGGCATTCGAACCGCGACAAGATCACGGGAGGCGCCACCCCCATTGGCATTAGCGACCTCATAGCCGACAACCCGAAACCCGCCGTAATCGTCTCTAGCTTCGTCAGCATCATGGTTAAACGACAGCTCGGGCCAGCGTCCCGACTGCCTAATATTCCAGTCCTGATAACCGAGCGAACCGGTCCACGCGATCGAGTTCGATAGCCATGCGTAGCGGGCCAGGCCCATTCGCTTTATCGCATCGCAAACAGATCCGGATCCGTACACCCCGATCTGGTAATTTGCGATGCCTCTGCCCGCCGAGACTAAACCCGCTGCGACCCCTTCGAAATATTCGGTAACACGATCCAGCGATCGGTTTCGCGCATCAAAGTCGACAGCAAAGTAGATCGCGGTGCCGGGCGGTTGACCGATTGCTCTCGCCTGCCAGTTTGCCGTTGTTGCATCCCTAAAACCGGATGCATAGGAAAAATACCCCGGATACCGGGAATGCGACTCCCACACCGCGACAATGTTCAAGCCCTGCGATGACAGCCGCTGCGCCTCGCTCGCCGAAAGCGCCGGCCAGCGCGATTCCGGGTTGCGGTAATAGCGGGCGACAAAGTCGACCTGTCCTTGCTTCAGCTGGTATGCCACCGCGGTGGAATTGGTCGCCATATCGATCCCGCGCCCAGCTCGAATGGGTTTTGGAGGCTCGACTACCTGGTACAGGATCGGGAGCGGCGGCGGCTGGCATGCCGCCAAAATCAGCGCCGCAGCGATCGGGGCCAGATTGCTAAGCCGCAACGTGCTTGCTCCGTGTCAAAAATATGTGGTCGGCGCCTCACGGGCGATTTTTCGCTACCGCGGCGGTTGCTGCAACCAAAATCGCTCGGGATTAAGTGGTTTGCGTTAATTTTGTCGGGATTTGGTTTCTGCCGCTCTTATCGACGGCTGGCCAAACGCGAATCACCGCCTCTCGGCGACCGATTGGCGCTGTGCCATTTATGCCAGCCCGGCTACGCGATCATCACCGGCGCAACCATGTGTCAGCGCCGAGTTCCGGCCGCCCGTCGAGGTGGGTTGGCGCTGAGAACTTCGATCCATAGCTGACGTTCCACTCGACGAGCGCATCTTCGGCGACGTGCCACGTCCGGACATTCGTCAAATAAAACCCCGGCGCATTGGCCGGGGCTGTGTTTTATTATCGCGCGTTCCGAGGCGCCGCGACTTTCAGCCGCGCCGCGTCGTCAGGGTGTCGTTAAGCGCTCGAGATATTCGACGCCGTGATCGGCAACACCGTCATCCGCTTACCTATTGCGTTGAAGATCGCGTTGGCGATGGCCGGCGGGATCGCGCCGATCGTAGGTTCGCCGGCACCCCATGCAGGAACGTATGTTCGCCGATTGCGTTAGCTGCTCGGGGTGATCGAGGAGCACGATCTCGATAGACGCCGGCACCTGGTTGAAATGCACGACCGGGTAGGCCGCTGACGGCGAGACGGTCGAGGACCAGAGCAAGCTCGTGACGCCCGTGCCGTTGAATTTCGACCTCTTCGATCAGCGTGCGGCTGATGCCCTGGATGACGTTGCCTTCGATCTGATTGCGCAGCCCGTCCGGATTGATGATCAGGCCGCAGTCGTGAGCAACGACCACCCGTCGCACCCACACGGCGCCCGTCGCGGTGGTCACTTCGACCTCGACGTATGCTGCCACGTAAGTTTCCACGGTCTCGTAGCGCGCGAAGGCGACCCCTTTGCCCGCAACCGCGCCCGCGCGTGCTGGCGCGAGGGTGCTGCCCCATCCTGCCTGCTAGGGCCATCGCGTCGAGCACGGCGACAGCTCGCGGATCGACACCCGGGTACCGGCACGCTGGTGGTTATGCCCGAGCCTCCGCTCAGTGCGCATACGTATTGCTTGCGGAACGCGATCGGATCCGCATTCGACGCGCCAGCGCGACAGCTCGTCCATGAACGACTCGTTGGCAAAGCAGTTCGACATGCCCCCGAGGCTGCGCAGCGCGGAAGAACGCGGGAGCGTGTTCACGAATGGCGCGGCCGCAGCTCCATTGCTGGTAGTCTTGAAGGGCTGCACGTGATTCGCGCTCAGCTTGATGGCCGGGAAGTTGTAGTTCACTGGCCCGTTGCGCGTCCCCTGATTGACCGGTTTGGTCGGAAGGGACGGAGGCATAAGCCCGATTTCCTGGCCGGCGAGCAGGCTGCCGCCGCCGCCCGGTCGACTGCTGTGCGGCGGCGAATACACCGTGTGACTCCACGCAACGACGTTGTCGCGCCCTGAATTGAGGACGCCTTTCAGCGTGTGCACCATCGCGGGGCCGAGCGGCTCCCATGCATGTTCGTCCCAGCGCATCCACTGCAGGCGCACGGGTTGCCCGACGGCTTGGGACATCAAGGCGGCATCGGCGGCTGCGTCGTCGGCGCCATTGTGGCCGTAGCAGCCTGCGCCCTCGGCGTATATCACCCTGATCGCGGATTGTGGAAGCCTGAGGATGTCCGCAAGGGCCTGCTGCAACGGGTATACACCCTGCGTGCCCGACCAGACGGTTGCCCGGATCCCATTGGCATCGGGCGCGGAGGTGACGTTCGCTATGGCGCATGAAGGCCCGACGGAGCCATGCATCTGGTAGGGCGAATAGTACGTCCGCGTCAGCTTGGAGCCGGGGGGCGCCGCGTTGTAAACCGCATCGGCGTCGGCGTCCCGATCCCGACGACTTCCTGGGTAGTCGCTGGCATATATATTCGCGCTATTCGTCAGGGCTGCCTGCAGGTCCAGTCTGGAGCCGAGTTGGACACCAGGTCTGGGCCGGTCCACGTGACCTGGATCGCTTTCGCCGCCTGGATCGCCGCCCACTCGGTGGTTGCGACGACGCCCACGAAGTTCCCCTGCTGGACTGTCTGCACGAATCCCGGGATCGCCCGCGCCGCCGAGTCGTCGACTGACTGGGAGGTCGCGTTCTTGGGCTTGCTTGTCCCAGTGGCTCCGCCATTGACGCGCACGACGCGTCCGTGAAGCATCCCGGGAATGACGATGTCGGAGACGAACTCGAATCTCCCGGTGCACTTGTCCGGGAGGTCGAGGCGAGCGACAGGCTTGCCGACGACCGTGTACGTGCCCGGATCCTTGAGCGCCGCGCTGGGGTTGACGGTCAACGAGATCTGCTGGCCGGCGAACAGCTTGGCGTATTTCGTCGGGTGTTTCACCCCGGGACCGATCCCGAAGCTTCCGTCTTGCGCCACGATTTGGCTCTGCGGAACGCCGAGGGACGCGGCTGCGAGGCCAGCTAGCTCCTCATACGCCGTAGCCGCCGCGCGTCGGACGAGCGGGCCCTGGTTCTGGATTGATTTGCTGCCCGCCGTGGTGCCCTGGTCCGGGGTTTGGCTGGTATCGCCCTGCACGTAGGTGATCGCGGAGACATCCACGTCCAGCTCCTCGGCCACGATCTGCGAGAACGCCGTCTGGGTCCCCGTGCCGAGCTCCACCTTGCCGCTGAACAAGGTGATGTTGCCCTGGTGATCGATCGCCAGCCATGCGTCGTTTACCCCCGGGGGAGGACCGCTTGCGATGCCGCTCAGGACCGTGAGTTGCCGAGTCGGCGCTTGCCGCGTGCGCCTCTCGCGCCAGCATGGAAGCAGCCACAGGCGACAGGCTGAAGCCGACGACGAGGCTGCCCTCGCCGAGCTTGTCGAAGAACTGCCGCCGGGTCATGTGGGATCGTAGTCGTCATGATCACATCTCCTGCGCGGCTTGTTGGATCGCCCGGACGATGCGCATGTGCGTCCCGCAACGACACAGGTACACGAACGGCGGCGTCTGCCCGATGCCGGACAGGAAGTTCTTCACTTCGTCGTCGGTCGGAATCGCGCCACTGCCGCGCCCCCGCAGCCAGTTATAGGAACCCATGATGATGCCGGCGGCGCAATAGGCGCATTGCCCCGCTTGGTTGTCGACGAAGGCCTTCTGTATCCCTTGTAGCCCGTTGGGATTGTTCGGCTGCCCCAGCCCTTCAAGGGTGGTCACCTGCGCTCCGTCGGCGACGGTGCTGAGCGGCGTGATGCAGGACCTCTTGGTGACACCGTCGATGATCACGGTGCACGCACCGCATTGCGCTACACCGCAGCCGAATTCCGGCTCCTGCCGCCCTCGTCGTCGGCCGGCCAAGCGCGAATCAGAGCGCCCTTCGACTGGCGCCCAAACAGTCAGGGCTAAAACGGCTGAAGGTTTGCGCGCTCGTCGGTGGCGGATGCTCCGCCGAGACCCCGTCCCGCGTAGCTAGACCGTTATGCCGGCGGCGTTGCTCGCGGCCTCGTAATCCGCGACCAATTCGCGGACCCGCGGGATCAGTTCCTCGCCGTATTGGATTGCATCGGGCAGGGGATCGTAGCCACGGATCAAGAGACTAGTGGCTCCGAGCTTGTAGTATTCGAGCAGTGCCTTGGCGACGGTTTCGGGCGTGCCGACGAGTGCTGTCGAGTTTCCCTGGGCGCCGGTCGCGGCGGCGAGCGCCGTCCACAAGCAGGTGTCGTGCACCTCGGCTTCGGCTGCCGCCTGCAACAGCCGCCTTGAGCCGACATTTTGGCGCTGGGCCGGCGCCGCAGTACCGCGATTAGCCAGGACCCGGTCGAGGATGCGTCTGGCGCGGTCCCAGGCTTCGCCCTCGGTCGCCGCCAGGATCGGGCGCGTTGACAGGCTGAATTTCGGGTTGCGGCCGCAGAGCGCCGCTTGCCGCCGCACCCGGTCCATAAACTGGGCCGTGGCCTCCAGCGGTTCGCCCCACAGCATGAAGACATCGACATGCGGCGCCAATGCCGCGATCGCCGCGTCCGAGCCGCCGCCGCCATAGATCGGGATGTGCGGCTGCTGCCGGCAGCGGATTTGCGAATAGGTGCCGCGAGTACGGTAGAACTCGCCCTCGTGATCGAATGGCGCCGGCTCGGTCCAGGTCCGGCGCAACAGCGAGATGTATTCGTCAGAGCGGCGATAGCGGGTCTCGTGGTCGGTCCAGTCGCCGTCTTTGGCTTGATCGGCATCGCTGCCGCCCGCGATCATATGCACCGCCAGACGGCCATTGCTGAGCTGGTCCAGGGTTGCGAGCTTGCGGGCGGCAACCGGCGGCGCGACGAAACCCGGCCGATGCGCCAACAGAAAACCGAGCCGCTCGGTCACCGCGGCGGCGTGCGCCCCCACCAGGAACCCGTCGGGCGCCTCGGAAAAATAGCCGATCAGCACCCGGTCAAAGCCGGCGCGCTCGTGGATCTGCGCGGTTTCGGCAATCACATTCGCATCAAACGGTGGGCCGGAGGGCGGAATAAGCTCCGACGAGATGCGCGGTGCGATCCACCCGATCATCTCCACAGGCATGGAATCTCCTCCTGAACCCGTGGTTCGGGTAGCGGGCTGTGGCTAGCGGGGTGCTACAATAACCCACCTGCCGTCTGCTGGGAGAACCGATCTTGCCGCTGGAAACCCGTCCGCTCGGTGAAAGCTTTGCTTGTGAGGTCGCTTGGGCTGCATCTGTGGGAGCCTCTGAACGATCGCACGATTGCCGAATTGCGGGCGCTGTGGGCCGAGCACCCGGTGCTGGTGTTTCGCCGGCAAGCGCTGTCGGAGGATGAGTTGGCCGATTTCAGCGCTCGCTTTGGTCCGCTCGAACGCACGGTGCGCACGGATTGGGCGTCGCCGGTGCGGCCGGAAGTGACACTGATCTCAAATCTGAAGGATGGCCAAGCCCGACCGATCGGTGGCCTGGGCGACGGCGAGCTGCAATGGCATTCGGACCAATCCTACATGCTTCAGCCGGCGACCGGCGCGATGCTGTACGCACTTGAACTGCCACCGCAGGGCGGGACTACTTCCTGGGTCGATCTATGCGCTGCCTATGCCGGGCTTCCCGATCGGCTGAAGCGCGCCATCGAGGGCAGGCATGCGATCTTTGACTACGTCAAGCGGCTCGCCGGTTATCAGGGTGTCGACCGAGTGATCTCGGCAGAAGCAAAAACCAAAACGCCGCCGATCACCCATCCGCTCGTCCACATTCATCCGGTGACCGGGAAAAAGGCGCTCTATCTCGACTCGACGACCACTGTCGGGATCGACGGCATGGATCAAGCCTCGGGCGCGGCGCTGCTCGCGGAAATCTATGAATCCGCAACGCAGCCGCCGTTTGTTTATCGCCACCATTGGCAGGTTGGCGATGCGCTGTTGTGGGATAACGGCTTTACCATGCATCGCCGCGAGCCGTTCGATCCGGCGGCGCGCCGCTTGATGAAGCGGACGACGATGTTCCTGCCCCGCGATCGCCACATCGTGCCGGAAGGGAGGCTCGCTGCCTGACGATGCACTTGCCGACGGCGATAGCATATCGGCGGTTGCGGGCCTAATATTCAGTACGGGCTGCATGCCCGGGATTGCGGAGCATAGATATGGCAGACGGGACATCAGAAATCATGCCAGCAGCGCCGACCGCGGCGCGGACCCCAGCCGGCCTCAATCACCTGGTGATAAACGTGCGCGACATCGAGGAGTCGCACCGGTTCTGGACCGAGATGCTCGGCTTCAAACAGGTCGGCGTGTCGCGCCGGCCCGGGCGCAAGATGCGCTTTTACAGCGGCGATCACGGTGGGCGGATGAACCATCACGACATCGCCTTGGTCGAGAACCCCAACCTGCCGGCGCCGCCCAAAGACTGGGACATGTTCGGCATGCCGGTGGCCATCAACCACATCGCGATCGCGATGCCGACCCGCGAGGCGTGGCTGCAGCAATTGGCCTACTTGCAGGAAAAGGGCGTCAAATTTCATCGCCGCGTCAATCACGGCATGACCCACAGCCTCTATATCAGCGACCCGAACGGCTATGGCGTCGAGATCCTCTACGAATTGCCGCGCGAGGTCTGGGAAGACAACATCCAGGGCGCGCTCGACTATGCCGAGGCATTGCCGACCGAGGGCGATCGAGGCGCTGATCGACGACACGCAATATCCGACCTTTGGCAAGACGGCGGAACCGGCCAATACCTGAGCCGCCGCTGACCTGAACTCAGCCAGGGCCCGAACTGATCTAGTGAACGGCCTTTAAGAACGGCCGCCGGGACGAGGGTACATGTTGCGCGATGCAGGCCCGCGGCATCGCCGCGCGACTTGAGCGCGCTAATCAAGGAACGTGGCGATGCCGAAAGACGAAGGCGCCGTACCTGATTTTCTACGGATGGATCAGCCGGTCAGTTCGGATCCGGCCAATGCCAAAAAGACCGGCAATTGGCATGGATGGCCGACCAAGGACATTACCCCGGTCACCTTGACCGACAATGAAGGCCGCACGGTTCGGATCCGCACACCGGTGATGGATTTGGAGGGGCTGATCACGCCCACCCACCTGCATTACACCGTGCAGCATTTCGCCGTCCCGCCGGTCGTCGAAACCGAGGCCTGGACATTGCGGGTCACGGGCGAGGTCAAGTCGCCGCTGACGCTCAACTTCGACCAGCTGCGGCGGTTCCCAGCCCGCAATGTGCGCACCGTGATGGAGTGTTCGGGCAGTGACGCGACCTACTTCGAGTACTTCAAAGGCGAGGGGCCCAGACCCTCGCGTACCAAGGAAGGGATGATCCTAAGCGCCAGCGAGTGGACCGGGGTGCCGCTGGCGGCAGTGCTGCACGAGGCCGGGCTTACCGCCAAGTCGCTGTATGTGCGAGCCGAGGGCAATGATCAGGGAATCCCGCCGACCGCCGCCGAGGGCACCAAGCCCTTCTACTACGACAAGGGTCTGCCGATCGAAAAGGCGCTCCATCCCGACACGATCCTCGCCTGGGCGCAGAACGGTCAGCTGCTGGAGCATCTGCACGGCGCGCCGGTGCGTCTCTTGGTCCCCGGCTGGTCAGGCAATTGGTCGGTCAAGTGGCTGACCAAGCTCGAGCTGATGGAGCACGAGCCGGACTGCTGGTACCACTATCAATTCTATTATTACGGCAATTCGCCCGACGACCCGAACAAGGAGCTGATCACCACAATCGGGGTGAAGTCGCTGATCACCCAGCCCAACGACGATACCGAGGAAATGCCTCCCGGCGTCCACATGATCCGGGGCTATGCGTGGAGCGGCGCGGGCGCGATCACCCAGGTCGAGGTCAGCGTCGACGGCGGCGAGACTTGGCATGCGGCCCATGTCGAGCCGCCGCGCGAGCGGTTTATGTGGGTGCGCTGGTCATTCCGTTGGGATGCACGCCATAAGGGCAACTACACGCTGATGTCGCGGGCCACCGACGAGGTCGGCCGCGTGCAATCGCACGAGCCGCGCTACAACAACATGCGCAAGAACTTCAGCGCCATTGTCGGCTACCCGATCACGATCGGGTAACGGCGCTACTGAGTCTCGGTGCACGCTCGCGGCTTCTACGAAGTAGTATTCGGGCCGGCTCGGATCACCGATTAGGTTGCGCGGCTTGCGTCGGCAGACTGGAACCGGGCGGCCGATTTTGTCCTCGCCCTTGACGCTTCGACATCACGATCCCGTGGTGGCGCGTTGGTTACGAGAGAGGCGAGCAGCTCGCGCGCCGCATCTGGTCACCTGTTCCACCGCCCGGTCGAATGCGAGCTGGTTGGCCTTGGAGGGCCGCGTAAAACCGCTCAGCTTCCGGACGAATTGCACGGAAGATGCCCGGATCTCGTCCTCTGTGGCGGGTGGTTTGAAGTTGTGCAGCGTCTTGATGTTACGACACATAAAGTCCCTCCCACCTCAATTCGCAAACTCAGCTATTGGGATGTGCCATTAAGGCCGGCATTGCGATTTGGAAAACAGTCTTCCCCGCCAGCCTTCGCCCCGCGGGGAAGATGCCTGGAAACGCCGGAATCGACCGGTTCCATTGTGTCGAGCGCTGGAGGGTGGACCCCGTTTTCACCGGGGCAACCGTTCAGGGAATCTTAACAAAGTCGTTTTATTCGGCAGCCTGCGCCGTTGGACTGGGCGCAGGTTCCAATGCCGCCTCGGTGACTTCCTCGACGTGTTCCGCCCAGCGAAAGCGCAGGCTGTTGCGCGCACTTTCGGGGATGTCCTCATAGTCCTTGCGGTTGCGCGCCGGCAGGATCACGGCCTTGAGCCCAGCGCGCGCCGCAGCGACGACCTTTTCCTTGATCCCGCCGACCGGCAATACCAGGCCGCGCAGGCTGATTTCGCCGGTCATTGCTGTGTCGTTGCGCACCGTGCGGTTGGTCAGCAATGACACCAGCGCGGTGTACATCGCCACCCCGGCGCTCGGCCCGTCCTTTGGGATCGCCCCGGCCGGGACATGGACATGGATGTCGCTCTTCTCGAACATCGTCGGATCGACCCCGAGCGACGACGCCCGCGCCTTGACCAGGCTCAGCGCCGCCTGCGCGCTCTCGCGCATGACCTCGCCGAGCTGGCCGGTCAGGATCAGCCGATTTGATCCGGGAGTGCGGGTCGCTTCGATAAACAGGATGTCGCCGCCGACCGGGGTCCAGGCGAGACCGGTCGCAACCCCGGGGACGCTGGTGCGCATCGCCACCTCGCCCTCAAAGCGCGCCGGCCCGAGGATTTCGCGCAGCATGTCCGGCTCGATCCGGACATGCTGGTCGGTCCCCTCCGCGATCCGCATCGCGGCGCTGCGCAAGGCGGCCCCAATCTCGCGCTCGAGCTGGCGCACCCCGGCCTCGCGCGTGTAGTCGCGAATAATTATGCGGATCGCGTCGTCGGTGATCTCGGCCTGCTCGGGTGTCAGACCATTGGCCTTGAGCTGACGGGCAACGAGGTAACGCTTCGCGATCTCGAATTTCTCGTCCTCGACATAGCCGGGAAGATCGATGACCTCCATGCGGTCGCGCAATGGTCCCGGAATACTGTCGAGCACATTCGCTGTAGTGATGAACATGACCCGCGACAGGTCGAACGGCACGCCGAGATAGTTGTCGCGGAAAGTCGAGTTTTGCTCGGGATCGAGCACTTCGAGCAACGCTGAGGCCGGATCGCCCTGAATACCGCGGCCGAGCTTGTCGATTTCGTCGAGCATCATCACACAGTCGCGGGCGCCGGCGCGGCGGATGCCCTGAATGATGTTGCCGGGCAAAGCCCCGATATAGGTGCGGCGATGACCGCGGATCTCGGCTTCGTCATGGGTTCCGCCGAGGCTGACGCGGACAAATTTGCGGCCCGTAGCCTTGGCGATGCTCTGGCCAAGCGAGGTCTTGCCGACCCCAGGCGGCCCGACAAAGCACAGGATCGGGCTGCGACCGGTCGGGTTCAGCTGCTGGATCGCCAAATATTCGAGGATGCGCCGCTTGATCTTGGCGAGGCCGTAATGATCGGCGTCGAGGGTGCGACGCGCCTCGGCGATGTCGACATGGCCTCCGGTCTCGACCGCCCAGGGCAGCTCCACCAACCATTCGATATAGGTCCGGGCCATCGAGTATTCGCCCGCCGCCTCCGGCATCCGCTCGAGCCGCGCCAACTCGCGTCGGGCATGCGCCTCGACCTCGGGCGGCATCTTGGCCTCGTCGATCTTTTTCGACAGCTCGGCGATTTCCTGGCTTTTGGCGTCGTCGCCTTCGCCGAGTTCTTTCTGGATCGTCTTCATCTGCTCGCGCAGCAGGAATTCGCGCTGGCGATCGTCGATCTTTTCTTTGGTTTGTTCGCTGATTTGCCGCGACAGGCGCAGCACCTCGGTGCGGTAGACCAGCATCGCCGAGACCCGCTCGAGCCGGCTTTCGATATCGACGGTCTCCAGGATCTCCTGCTTCTCGGCGGCGCCGATATCCATAAAGCTGGCGATCAAATCCGCCAACGCCGCGGCCGAGGAAGCCGATTGCACTGCATTGACCAGCTCGACCGGGGTTTGCGGCAACAGCTGCAAAACCTCGATCGCCTGGTTGCGCAGATGCAGCATCCGCGCCTCGATATCCTTGCTGCTCGCCGCCGGTTCGGTGATCCGCTCGACCCGCGCGACCAGAAACGGATAGCCGTCGAGAAAATCGAGGATGCGAAAACGCCGCTCGCCTTGACTGATCACGTGATGCTGACCGTCGGGGCTCGTCACATAGCGCAGCACATTCGCTTCGGTGCCCATCCGATGCAGATCGATCGGGAGTGGGTCTTCGGTCGCCGGATCGCGCTGCAGGACGAGACCGATCGGACGGTTCAGCCGGATCGCCGCTTGCGCGGCCGCAATCGACCGCTGGCGGCCGAGCGTGACCGGCAGCACGGTGCCGGGAAACAGCACAAAGCTGCGGGTCGGAATCAGGATCAGGGCATCTTCGGGTAAAGCCGGAATCCCGGCCAGCAATTGTTCGATGGCGCCGGAGGGCGGCGGACCGCCCGCTTCCGCGGTGCGTAATTCGTGTTGTTGTTCTGCAGGCATACCGAACTTCCTCGGGTGAATCGGGATCGCGCCGGACGCGCGTCAGAGTTTGTGCAGCTGAACCATCAGGCAGCCATTCGCGAGATGCCGGCCGGAGAGCTCGAACCGTGCCGGCGGCAACTCGATCCGTCGCTCGAAGCGGCCGTGCGGGATCTCCATCCGGTGGATGCGGGCCTTTGCCATTTCCGGCGGCAGCGGACGCTCGCCGACGACCACCAGCACGCCCGCGCTCATCGTGACCTGGATCTGTTCGACCGCGACACCGGGCAAAGCGACCAGTATGGTCAACGTGTCGTCGGTCTCGAAGATGTCGCAGGGCGCCTCCCAGTTCGGCGTTGCGTGTGCCCGGTGGAAGAATTGGCGGTGCAGGCGTTCGGCGCGCTCCATCGCCTCACAGGCTTGCGCCCACATCAACGATTCCAACTGTCGTTCCGGCATTATCGGCTCCGAGCGGCAGCGGCGCTGCAATGGCCGCTTTGCGTCATATAGTCAGCCCAAGCCCACGGATTAGGGGATACAAAGTAACAATGTTTATCGCAGGTCGCGCCGCCGGCGCGCACCTTCGCTGGCAGGTCGAAATCAATATCAGAGCAGCGCCGGCGTGGCGGTTTGCCGGCTGATCCGGCTTCCGCCAGCGCCGCGACGCTGCTTATTTCTTGTCGATGAAGCGTTCGGCTTGTTCCCGATCTCGTTCTACTTCTTGGGCGAGGTCTTCGACCGCCTTCGGATCGCGTTTCTTGGCCTCGTCGATCATTCGGCGGCCTTTCTCCTCATCGCCTTCGATGATTTTGTCGAGACCTTCCTCGGCGATATCATGAGGATCTTGGGCGCGTCCCCGATTGTCCGTCATCTCCGCTCCTTCGGCTTGGGCTGTCCCTATCGCTGAACAGAACACAGCGAGCCGCGTTCCACACCCTCCGGCAATGGGCTAGGCGGCGGAGTGGAAACCGGATATTTGGCTGCAACGAAAATCGTGTCAGAGGCGAGCAGTGGCCGAAATCAGCGAAGAAACCAAAGCCTTTGTCGAGGGCGTAGCGGCGGAGGCCATCCGGGTCGAGACCCCTTGCGGCGACGGCAAAATGGTCTGGCGCATTTGGGGTGCGGGACCTCCTCTGGTCCTGTTCCATGGTGGCTACGGGTCATGGACACATTGGATCCGCAACGTCTTGCCACTTTCCCGCAGCTTTACCGTAATCGCCCCCGACCTACCGGGCCTCGGCGAGTCGGCGACCCCACCCGAGCCCCATACGGCCGAGGGCCTGGCGAGTATTCTGGTCGGCGGGATAGACCTCGTTCTGCCGCGGCGGGAGCCGCTGCATCTCGCAGGGTTTTCGTTCGGCGGCGTGTTAGGCGGGCATGTCGCAGCCCAGCTCGGCGACCGGGTGCGCGCCTTTACCGTTGTCGGCTCGAATGGGCTCGGCCTGATCCGCCAGCCGACCGATCTCCAGCGCGTCCCGGCCGGGTCGTCGACCGCGGAAGCGCTCGCGGTGCATCATCACAATCTCGGTGCTTTAATGATCGCCGATCCGGCAAAAATTGACGAGCTCGCGGTCTATATTCAATCAACTAATGCTCCGCGTGGCCGGGTCAGGAGCCGGCGCTTTTCCCGTGCCGACACGCTTGTTCGTGCTCTGCCGCTGGTCAAGGCGCGGCTCGACGGCATTTGGGGCGGCCGCGACGCCACCGCCTATCCGCATCTCGACGAGCGCGCCAACACATTGCGCTCGTTTCAGCCCGATGCCCGGTTCGAAATCATCGAGGGTGCCGGCCATTGGGTGCAGTACGAGGCCGCCGACCGTTTCAACCCGCTCCTCGCCGAGATCGTGCGTTCTCACCTCCAGGGCTAGATCGCTGGTCTAAGCACCGCGGCCGGCGTTTTCGGCATTCGCACCGCGCTGTGGCCAGCTACCAAGGGTTACTTGAACCCGAGAGCCGAGCAACGTAGCGTCCCAAGCTGCGGCGCCGCACGCTTACTGTTCTTTGCCGGGGATCGATATCGGGTCCCAACCAACATCGGTCTCGAAGGGGGGAGACATGCCGACACTAGATGCCCAGGTCCATGCCTACGAGCGCAACCACCCGGGCCGCCCGTGGGTCGGGACTCTCTATGGTCCGGCGGAGGTGACCGGCGACCAGATGGTGGCCGCGATGGATGCGGTCGGGGTCGACGGCGCCGTGCTGGTCTCGCCGTTTAGCATGTATCGCTACGACGCGAGCTATGCAGTTGCGGTTTATGCGGCTCATCCCGAGCGGTTCAGACTGGTGAAGCCGGTCGACCCAACCGATCCCGCCGTGGTCGAGACGATCGCCGATTGGGCCGGCGCAAAGGGCACGGTCGGCATTCGCGTCTTCTTGAGAGACAACGTATCAACCGACCCCGCCGACCCCAGCATCAACCGTGTCCTGGCCACAGCGGCACGGCACTCCTTGCCGGTCAATCTGGCGTGTACCGGGCGCCTCGATCAGGCGAGGCAGCTGGCGGCGCGAAATCCCAACACGCGGCTGGTGATCGACCATCTCGGCCTGCCGCAGCCGCACGAGCCGCCCCCTCCCGCGGAGCCTTTCGCCGATCTGCCAAAACTGCTGGCTATGGCCGCTCACGATAATGTTGCAGTGAAAGTCAGCGGGGCTTGCACGCTCTCGCACGAACCCTTCCCTTATAACGACATCTGGGATCCGCTCGGCCGTGTCTTCGATGCCTTTGGTTTCGCCCGCTGCATGTGGGGCACCGACTGGACCCGAGCGGTCGGAATGTTGACCTATGAACAAGGCGTCGAAGCGTTTCGCGTCACCGATCGCCTGTCCAATAGCGAACGCGCCGCCCTGATGGGTGAGACACTGGCGCGGATCTACAATTGGTCGTCGGCGCAGGCCTGATCGCATTCCAGGGCAAAGGGGCTCACCGGCATGAGATCCGCTGAGACTGGTGTCCAGTGTATTGGGACAAACCTATTAAAAACGAGGAGGAGTTCGTCATGAAGGTTGTCACACTCAAAGACATCCCCAATGTTCCGATGGAAGGCGCTGAGCCGATCGAGGGTTATACTGGGCCGGTTTCCCGATCACGCCAGACGATCATTCCGCCTGGGGACTCCGCCAACTATAACTGCAGTGTGGTGAATTTCTCACAAGGCAGCACCACCGGGTGGCATAGCCATAACTGCGATCAGGTGCTGATCGTGACCTCGGGCTCCGGCATTGTCGCCAATGAGCGCGAACAGCGCGAAATCAATGTCGGCGATGTCGTGCACATCAAAGCGGGTGAGCGCCATTGGCACGGCGCCAGAGCCGATACGACGATGGGCCACATTACCATCACCGTCGCCGGCAGTCAGTCCCGCCACTGAGCGCTGCCCCGCCTCAAGCGAATTTCATGGGTTCATGCAGCCGTTTATTATTGCGGCTATTGTCCGCGGCTACGCAGTCGCTCTGCCGATCGTTCTACTGCCAGCGGTCGCAAGCGCGGCGAAAATTCGTTTTACGACACGAATAAACAGGGTCCGGTTATGCCTCTCGGCAAGATGCCATTCGGATTAACAGCTTTCGTCCTGGCCCTGTTGATTGCCGCCGTTCCGGGCTTCGCGCAAAAATCCGGTGGCGTTTTGCGGATCTATCATCGCGACAGCCCGGCCAGCATGTCGGTGCTCGAGGAGGCGAGCCTGTCGACCTCGATGCCGATGATGCCGGTCTTCAACAACCTGGTTCTTTACGACCAGCACGTTGCGCAAAACAGCCTCGCCTCGATCGTGCCCGATCTCGCTACAAGCTGGCGGACGAGCGATGATGGCAAGCGTCTGATGTTTGAGCTGCGCAACGGGGTGAAATGGCATGACGGCCGGCCATTCTCCGCTGCCGACGTCAAATGCACCTGGGATCTGCTGCTCGATAAAGCGAGCCCCAAATTGCGGATCAATCCGCGCGCCGCCTGGTACAGCAATGTCGAAGAGGTGGTCGCGAATGGCGATACCGAAGCGGTCTTTATCCTTAAACGGCCACAGCCGGCATTGATCGCGCTGCTCGCCTCGGGCTATGCCCCGATCTACCCGTGTCATGTTCCGCCGGCGGAGATGCGGCACCATCCGATCGGCACGGGACCGTTCAAATTTGTTGAGTTCAAGCCCAACGAGCGGATCAGCCTGACCCGCAACCCGGATTACTGGAAGCCGGGCCGGCCATATTTGGACGGCATCGAATTTTCGATCATCCCGAACCGCTCGACCGCGATCCTGGCCTTTATCTCGGGCAAATTCGATCTGACCTGGCCTTATGACGTCGCAATTCCGCTGGTTAAGGACATCAAGGCGCAAGCGCCGAAGGCGATTTGCGACACGGTTTCGATGAACGCCAGCCGCACTCTCGACATCAACCCGAAGGCGCCGCCCTTCGACAACCCCGAAATCCGCCGGGCAATGGCGCTGAGCCTCGATCGCAAAGCCTTTCTCGACATTCTCGGCGACGGGCACGGCGAGATCGGGGGTGCGATGTTGCCGCCTCCCGCCGGGGTCTGGGGATTGACCCCGAACATGCTGCAGGAATTGCCCGGTTATGGACCCGATATCGCCAAGAACCGGGCGGAAGCGCGAGCGATCATGGCAAAGTTCGGTTACGGTCCCGATCATCCGCTAAAGATCAAGGTATCCGCCCGTAATATCCCGATCGCGCGCGACCCCGCGGTAATCGTCATCGACCAGCTCAAATCGATCTACATCGAGGGCGAACTCGACCTCGTCGACACCGCGGTGTGGTTTCCCAAACTGGCGCGGCACGACTACACCGTCGCACTCGGCCTTGGCGCGAGCGGGGTCGACGATCCCGACCAGCAATTCTATCAGAATTACGCCTGCGGTTCGCTGCTCAATGTCACAGGCTATTGCAATCGCGACATCGAAAAAATGTTTGACCGGCAGTCGATGGAAGCCGATCCGCAAAAGCGCAAAGCGCTCGTGCAACAGATCGACGAGCGGTTGCAGCAGGACGGCGCCCGCCCCGTCATCTATTACAATGACGCTGCCACCTGCTGGCAGCCTTATGTCAAAGGGCTGACGATCATGGTCAACAGCATCTACAATGGCTGGCGAATGGAAGACGTTTGGCTCGATCGCTAGCCGATATGGGAGATTGAGATGAGCGATCCGGAAATCGGCGCATTGCGCGCCAAGTTGGCGGCACGGCCGCGTTCCGACGATTACCGACAGCGCCGCAAGGACATCGATCAGCGCGGCCTGCGCCTATCGCCTCGCCACCGATATCGGGATCGAGCCGGTAACCGCGAACGGCGTGCGGGCGGAATGGACGACGACACCGAACGACGCGCGTGATGCCGCGCTGATGTACTTGCATGGCGGCGGCTATGTGATCGGCTCGCTCGATAGCCACCGCCATCTGGTGGCGGAAGCCGGTCGCGCCTGCGGCGTTGCGGCGTTGGCGCTCGATTACCGGCTGGCGCCGGAGCATCCGTTCCCGGCCGCGGTCGACGACGCGCTCGCCGGCTATCGTTTTCTGCTGGGACGCGGTCTCGCTCCGGGGCGGATCGCGATTGCCGGCGACAGCGCCGGTGGCGGCCTCGTGGTTTCGGCGATGGTGGCGATCCGCGACGCTGGCCTGCCGCAGCCTGCCTGCGGCTGGTGCATTTCGCCGTGGGTCGATATGGAGGCGGCGGGCGAGACGATGACGAGCCGCGCCGCGAGCGATCCGACCGTGCAGCGCGCCGGCATTCTCGACATGGCAAGGCTGTATCTGAACGGCGCTGATCCCCGCTCGCCATTGGCGTCGCCGATCCATGCCGATTTCAAAGGGCTCGCTCCGCTGATGATCCAGGTCGGCGCTTGTGAAACGCTGCTGGACGATGCGCTGGCTCTAGCGAAGGTCGCTGGCGCTGCCGATGTCCGGGTCGATCTTCAGATCTGGCCCGAGATGATCCATGTCTGGCACCTGTTCCATCCCGAACTCAAGGCCGGGTCCGAAGCAATCAAGGCTGGCGGCGCCTTCGTCCGTTCGATGCTGCGCTGAGTTGAGCAGGAGGCACGCCGCCCGCCAACCCGGCAGAAGGTTGCGTCATCGAGTATTACGGCGCGGTTTGGATAATGCCCGATCAAAATCGAGGTCGCTACGGCGGCTCTCGGCAATAAGAGCGCCGGCGGCGCACCACCAGCCGGGTTCGCTCGACAGCAAGTTCGTCGCGCCCTCGTTCGGCTGCCGCGCGATCGGCAAACAACGCGAAGCAGGTGGCGCCGCTGCCGCTCATTCGGGCGATCAAGGCCCCCGAAAGCCGGCCCAGCACCGCCAGTATTTCACCGATCTCGGGGACCAACTCGATCGCCGCCTCGGTGAGGTCGTTGCGCAGCGGCGCCAAGGCCTGGGCGAGTGCCGCCGCGTCGCGCGGCATCGGTGCAAATCGCATGGCAGTGCTGCCAAACGGGCCGCGACGCGTGTTGAACACAGCACCGGTTGCTAGCGGGCGCCGTGGATTGACGAGAAGAACGCCGGCAGCCGGCACATCCGGGGCAAACTCGACGCAATCGCCGATGCCTGCGACCCACGCAGCGCGTCCGTAGACGCAGACGGGGACATCGGCGCCGAGCCGCTCGCCTAGCCGGGCCAGGGCGGCATCGTCCATCGCGACCCGCCAAAGATCCCGCAAGGCGCGCAAAGCGGCCGCCGCATCGGCCGAGCCACCACCGATGCCGGAAGCGACCGGCAGGTTTTTCTCGAGCAGCAAGGCGGCGCCGACGCTGATCCCGGCGTGATCGGCGAGCAGCCGGGCGGCGCGCAACACCAGATTGTCGCGCTCGGCGGCGAGGCCCTCGGCTTCATCCCCGATTAAATCTAGGGAGACTGCGCTCGCGGGCCGCACAGTCAGGCGATCGCCGATATCGGCAAACGCGACGAGGCTGTCAACCAGATGATAGCCGTCGGGCCGCCGCCCGATCAGATGAAGATAGAGATTGATCTTTGCCGGAGCAAAAACCGTGGTCGGCGTCAAACTCAGCCGCCACCGGCTTTCGTCGTGATCGGCAGACCGCGGTCGAGCTTGGCTTCAATCGGCTTGATTTCGTCCTTATCGGGTTTGAATTGCAGAGCGCGGCGCCATTGGTAACGCGCTTCGTTTACCCGCCCGCTCTTCCAATAGGCATCACCCAAGTGATCGTTGATCGTTGGATCCTCAGGCACCAGCTCGAGCGCTTTTTCTAGATATTGGACAGCGCTGGCATAATCCCCCAGACGATAATGAGCCCAACCCAGGCTGTCGACGATATAGCCGTCGTCAGGCCGCAACTCGACCGCCTTCTCGATCATCTTCAAACCGCTTTTCAATTTTTGGCCGCGGTCGATCCAGGAGTAGCCAAGGTAATTCAGCACCAAGGGCTGATCCGGCTTGAGCTCCAAAGCGTGCTCGAGATCGGCCTCGGCAAGGCTCCATTGGTTCGAACGTTCGTAGGCGATACCCCGACTGTAATAGAGCGACCAGCGAGGCGGCATCTCTTCGGCTTTGAGTCGTTTGATCGCTTCGCTGTAGGCGTCGGCGGCCTCCGAAAACCGCTTTTGTCCGCGCAACAGATCACCAAGCTGGATCACGGCGGACGCCCATTTGGGCTCCTTTGCCGCCATCGCCTGGAGCTGAGCGGTAGCCTGGTCGGTGCGGTCGAGTGCCTCGAGATTGGCGGCAGCGCGCAATTGCGCCGACCAAGAATAACGCGAGCTCGCCGGGATCGCGGTCAGTACAGCGAGGCTCTCCTGCGGCTTTCGTTGGTCGGTCAGAATATCGGCCAACAACAGCTGAGCCACTGTAAGATTGGGTTCGAGCTGCAAGGCGCAGCGGTCATAGAGTAGCGCCAAGTCGATGGTTTCAGGCCGATTGACAACGCTCGCCAGGTCAAACAGGGCTTCGGCCAAACCATCCGTGGCGGTGCGGATTAGCGGCGCGGGCGTCCCCGCCGGCTTGTACGATTGCACCATTTCGGCGAGTTCGCTCCCCGGGTTCTCTTTTACGAACCGGGCGTAGATCGCGGCTGCTTCGTCCGGGCGACCGTGGCGCTGATAAAAATTTGCCATTGCATCGGCCAGCCGCCAATTGAGTTGCCCGGTCGCAGCTAGCGTCTTTTTGTAAAGCTCCTCGGCCTTTATCGGGTTTTCAGCAAAATCGTAAATCAGACCGAGCTGGAAGTATTCGAGCGGCGCAAAGCCATCGAATTTGTCGAGATCGTGCAGCGCCGCTTCGGCGCCCGGCAGATTGCCCATCGCCACACGCGTCCAGGCTCGCGCAAGCGGGCTGACATAGCGATGCAATCCGTCATCGGGCAGAGCCTCGGCGCGCGCTAAAGCCCCGGCTTTGTCGCCGGATTTTGCTCTGTCTACCAAGAGGACGAGGTCAGCCGCGGCATCCGAACTGTCGAGCTTTAGCGCCTTTTCGGCGAGCGGCAGAGCGCGGTCGAAATGCCCTTCATTCGCCTCCATGACAAAGGTGCGACTGATTAATTCCGGCGATTGCGGATCGGCGCGCAACGCCTGTTCGTACCATGATGCCGCGGCCCCGAAAGCGTCCTGTTCTTGCGCATGGCGCCCCGCCAAATAGGCGCCGTAAGGCGAAGCGGCCGGCCCAACCGGAGCGTCCTCATTGCTCGCCAACGCCCCCACCGCCGTAGCGGCAGTTAGCGTGCCAAAGACAAATCCGGCCAAATGCCCAACCTTAAGCCATCTGCTCACCGCCATCCTCATCTTTACCTGTCCGCTGTGTCCCAGATTACACATCACATATTCGGGTAATTCGGGCCGCCGCCGCCCTCCGGCACGACCCAATCAATGTTCTGTTCCGGATCCTTGATGTCGCACGTCTTACAGTGCACGCAGTTTTGCGCGTTGATCTGCAGATACGGACCGGCCGGCTCTTCCCGCTGTACGATCTCGTACACCCCCGCCGGACAATACCGCTGTTCGGGCGAATCGTAGAGCCGATAATTGACCTCGATTGCCTTGCTCGGGTCCCGCAACCGCAGATGCGGCGGCTGGTCTTCCTCATGGTTGGTGTTCGAAATGAAAACCGACGACAGCCGGTCGAAAGTGATCCTGCCATCGGGCCGCGGGTACTCGATCTTTTGTGCCTCAGACGCTGGCATCAGCTGGGTATGATCGGCGTGATTGTGGAAAGTCCAAGGTGCCGCACCGCGCAGGACGTAAGTGTCGAATGCCGAATAGGCGAGCCCCGCCCACAGACCCCGGCGAAAGCTCGGCCGGATGTTGCGCACCCCGCGCAACTCGTCCCAAACCCAGCTTTCCTCGAGCGCATCGCGGACCAGGGCGGCGCGGTCGCCCGCCAGCCGCCGGAATATGGTTTCAGCCGCGATCATGCCCGATTTCATCGCCGTATGGCTACCCTTGATCTTCGGCACATTGACAAAACCGGCAGCGCAGCCGATCAGCGCGCCGCCGGGGAAATCAAGCCGGGGGATCGATTGGAACCCGCCCTCGTTCAAGGCGCGCGCACCATAGCTGATCCGCCGGCCGCCCTCAAAAAACGGGCGAATGGCGGGGTGGGTTTTAAAGCGTTGGAACTCCTCGAACGGGCTCAGATAGGGATTACGGTAGTCAAGCCCGATAACAAACCCGACCGCAACCTGCCGCTCTTCGAGGTGGTAGAGAAACGATCCGCCATAGGTCGCGGCATCGAGCGGCCAACCAACCGTGTGAACGACAAGGCCGGGTTGGTGCCGCGCTGGCGCGACCTCCCACAACTCTTTGATGCCGATCGCATAGGTTTGTGGGTCGATCCCGTCGCGCAGATGGAAACGCTCGACAAGGGTCTTTGTCAGCGACCCGCGGCAACCTTCGGCGAACAGCGTTTCCTTCGCCATCAGCTCGACACCGGGCTGATACCGCTCGGTCGGCTCGCCAGCCTTGCCAATCCCCATATCGCCGGTAGCAACCCCGCGCACCCGGCCGTCGCCGTCATACAGCACCTCAGCCGCAGCAAAACCGGGATAGATCTCGACCCCCAGCTCCTCGGCCTCTTTCGCGAGCCAACGGCACAAATTGCCGAGGCTGATGATGTAATTACCGTGATTGTGCATCTGCGGCGGCGTCGGCAACCGGAACGCGCGCGACTGCGTCAGCAGCAGAAAGCGGTCCTCGCTCGCCGGGGTCGTCAATGGTGCGCCGCGCTCGCGCCAATCCGGGATCAACTCGTTCAGCGCTCGTGGCTCGAACACCGCGCCCGATAAGATGTGTGCGCCAATCTCGGAGCCCTTCTCGACAACGCACACCGCGATCTCACGCGCAGCTGCCGCCGCGAGCTGCTTCAGGCGGATCGCGGCAGCAAGGCCGGACGGCCCGCCTCCAACCACGACCACGTCGTACTCCATTTGCTCGCGCGGCACCTGCTCCTCGATCATCCTTCCTCCGCCGGTCAGGTGCAGGAATATAGTGGATTGCGGCGAAATGGGTTGGCTTTGAGTGTCGGGCTCGCTTCCGGGCACCGGTCGGGCTATTTTCGCGGCAAGCGACCACGAAAGCCATGCTCCTATCGCTCCTGTGATCCGCGTCATTCGACATCCCGGCCCCCACTCCCATCACCCGCGTGGCGCGGTGCTGGCGATCGGCAATTTCGATGGGCTGCACCGGGGTCACGCGCTGCTGATCGGGCGTGCCCAG
The DNA here is from genome assembly GCA_963735445.1 of uncultured Alphaproteobacteria bacterium. Classification (GTDB taxonomy): domain Bacteria; phylum Pseudomonadota; class Alphaproteobacteria; order ATCC43930; family CGMCC-115725; genus AP-15. The sequence goes on along the minus strand of CAVTLC010000008.1, from coordinate 90,282 downwards.
GAACTGGCGCGAACCGGGGACAGGCCGGTCGGTGTTCTTACATTTGAGCCGCATCCGCGCAGTGTTTTGGTTCCGGGGGTGGAGCCCTTTCGGCTGACGCCGTTCCGGGTCAAAGAGCGCGAGCTCGCGCATCTCGGGGTCGACCTGCTGTTTGTTCAGCATTTCGACCGCGCCTTTGCCGCTAAGAGCGCCGAAGATTTCCTGTCCGATATCGTCGTCGATGCGATCGGCGCGTCGCATGTCGTCGTCGGCTGGGACTGCACCTTCGGGAAAGGTCGGCGCGGCAGCCCCGAAATGTTGCATACCGCGGGACCGGCCGCGGGCTTTGGCGTCACCGTGCTCGAGCCCATTCGCGGCGACAACGAAATCGTTTATTCCTCGACGCGAATTCGAGAGCTGTTGAAGGCAGGGAAACCGCGCGAGGCTGCGACGCTGCTCGGCCGCTTCTGGGAGATCGACGGGCGGGTCGCGGTTGGCGATCGCCGCGGCCGCACAATCGGCTTCCCGACGGTGAATCTCGGCCTCGGCGAATACATCCGGCCGGCGTTCGGGGTTTATGCGGTCCGGGTATCGGGCGACGGCGCCGACGATCCGTTTGACGGACGCACGATCGACGGGGTCGCCAATATCGGCCTTCGTCCGACCGTCGGGACGCCGGAGCCGCGGCTCGAAGCACACCTTTTTGATATCGACGCCGATCTCTACGGCCGCCACTTACGGGTGGCTTTGATCGACTTCATTCGGCCAGAGATGAAATTCGCCGGGCTCGACGCGCTGAAAGCGCAAATCGCCGAGGATGCCGGGCGCGCCCGAGAGCTTCTTGCCGCCACCCCGCTCGAAGATTAGTACCTAGACTGGCTGCAGAACCGAGCCGGTTAACCCGAACGTGGGCTCGCCGCTCTGGTCCCGGCGCGGCGTTCACGAGCCTCTCGAATTTATTCTGAGCCGCTGTTATATGACGGTAATGGAACGGCGTCACGGCTGGATTATGCGAATTACCGGCCCGATCCTCACCTAAGGATCGGGAATCGTCGTATTTATTCGCAGCCTTTCCAGAGGGTAGTGATGCCGACGGATTATCGTCCCACCGTCTTTTTGCCCAAAACCGACTTTCCGATGCGCGGTGACCTGCCAAAGCGGGAGCCGTTGATGCTCGCGCGCTGGACCGAAATGGATCTGTACGGACGGCTGCGCGAATCGGCCGCCGGGCGCGAAAAATTTGTGCTGCATGACGGACCGCCCTATGCCAACGGTCATCTCCATATCGGCCATGCGCTGAACAAGATCCTAAAGGACGTCGTCAACCGCTCGCAACAAATGCTCGGCAAAGACGCGCCCTATGTGCCGGGCTGGGACTGCCACGGCCTGCCGATCGAGTGGATGATCGAGGAAAAATACCGGGCGCGAAAATTGTCGAAGGACAGCGTTCCGGTCGATCAGTTCCGCCGCGAATGCCGGGAGTTTGCGGCTCACTGGATCGAGGTGCAGAAGGCCGAGTTCGAGCGTCTTGGGGTCGTCGGCGATTGGGCCAATCCGTATACGACGATGGCGTATTCGGCCGAGGCACAGATCGTCCGCGAGATTGGTAAATTCCTGGTCAATGGCGGGCTCTATCGTGGCTCGAAACCGGTCTTATGGTCGGTCGTCGAGCAAACCGCGCTCGCCGAAGCCGAGGTCGAATATCACGACCACCGCTCGACCACCGTCTGGGTGCGATTTCCGATCGTCACGACAGGTCTGCCGGAGCTTGTCGATGCGGCGGCACTGATCTGGACCACGACTCCGTGGACCCTTCCGGGCAACCGGGCGATCGCCTTCAGCGCAGAGCTCGATTATGTCGCGATGCGGGTCGACAAGGCGGCCGAAGGCAGTCGTGCGCAGCCTGGTGAGACGCTATTGGTCGCGGGGTCGTTGACCGACGAAGTCGCCGCCCGCGCCGGCATCGAAGGGTATTCGGTTATCGCGCGCTTCCCCGGCTCGGCTCTGGCCGGAACGGTGGCGCGCCATCCGCTGGCCGGTCAGGGCTACGAGTTCAACGTGCCTCTGCTGGCAGCCACCTTTGTCGAAGCCGATCAGGGCACCGGCCTCGTCCATATCGCCCCGGGTCATGGCGCCGACGATTTCGAACTCGGTCAGGTAAATGGGCTGCCGGTCCCCGACACGGTCGGGCCGGACGGGGTTTACTTGCCAGGCGTGCCGCTGTTCGCCGGCCGTGCAGTCTACCGTCCCGACGGCAAACCGGGTGACGCCAACGAGGCGGTGATCGCCGCAATCGACGCCGCCGGCGGCCTGTTGGCGCGGGGGGTGTTGGTTCACTCCTATCCGCATTCATGGCGATCGAAAGCGCCGCTGATCTTCCGCAACACGCCGCAATGGTTCATCAGCATGGCGGCGAATGGGTTGCGCGAGAAGGCGCTGGCGGCAATCGCCGAAACCCGCTGGGTCCCGCCGCAGGGGCGCAACCGCATCGAGGCGATGGTCGAAAATCGGCCGGATTGGTGTGTTTCGCGGCAGCGTGCCTGGGGTGTGCCGATCGCCGTCTTTACCCATCGCGACACTGGCGAGCCGTTGCGCGATCCCGCCGTCGTCGAGCGCGTCGCCGCCGCGGTCGAGCAAGAGGGCTCGGATGTCTGGCTGAGCGCCGACGCCTCGCGGTTTCTCGGCAATGCCTACGACCCGGAAGAGTGGAACAAGGTCACCGACATCATCGAGGTGTGGTTCGAATCGGGATCGACGCACGCCTTTGTTCTCGAGCAGCGGCCTGAGCTGCGCTGGCCGGCCTCGCTTTATCTGGAAGGCTCAGATCAACATCGCGGCTGGTTTCATTCGTCGCTACTGGAAGCCTGTGGCACCCGCGGCCGCGCCCCTTACGATGCGGTGCTGACCCACGGCTTCGTGCTCGACGAGCAGGGCCGCAAGATGTCGAAATCGCTCGGCAACGTCGTCGCACCGCAGGAGGTTATGCAACAGAGCGGCGCCGACATCCTGCGGCTTTGGGTGGTTGGCTCCGATTATTCCGAGGATCTCCGCATCGGCCCGGAGATCCTGAAGCATCAGAGCGATGTCTATCGCCGGTTGCGCAACACCGTGCGCTACCTTTTGGGGGCGCTCGCCGGGTTTGAACCGCACGAAGCCGTGGGCGTCGAGATGATGCCGGAACTCGAACGCTGGGTCCTACATCGGCTGGCCGAACTCGATCGGGTCGTCCGGGGTGCCATCGAGCGCTTCGATTTTCACGACATGTTCACCGCGCTGTACAATTTTTGCGCGGTTGATCTGTCGGCCTTTTATTTCGACATCCGCAAGGACCGGCTTTATTGCGACAGCCCCGACGATGTCGGCCGGCGGGCGTTGCGGACGGTGCTCGATCGCACCTTCGACGCCTTGGTGCGCTGGCTGGCCCCGGTCATCTGTTTTAGCGCGGAGGAAGCTTGGCTCGCGCGCCACGGCGATATGCCGGGGCGCAGCGTTCATCTCGAATTGTTCGCCGACATCCCGGCCGAGTGGCACGATCCGGCACTGGGCGAGCGCTGGGCGCAGCTGCGCGATTTGCGCCGCGTCGTCACCGGTGCGTTGGAGCTCGAACGCGGCGCCAAGCGGCTCGGATCGAGCTTGCAGGGCGCCGTCGAGATCTACATCCCCGAGCGGCTGGCCAAGCTTGTTCACGATATCGATTTGGCCGAGTTGTGCATCACTTCCGCTGGCGTGGTGCGGCTCGGGCCACCGCCGGAAGACGCGTTTAGGCTATCGGACGTGCCGGAGATCGGGGTTCGCGTGTCGCTGGCGCCAGGTGAGCGCTGCGAGCGCTGCTGGCGCGTATTGCCCGAGGTCGGCCAGGTGCCGGACCACCCCGATTTGTGCCGGCGATGCGCCGATGTGATCGATGCGCAAAGCACCGGCGTCGGCGTTGCGAGTGCTGGGTAATGCTGAAACTGGGGCTCGCCACGGCGGTCGTCGTCGCGATCCTCGATCAGCTGAGCAAGGCGCTGATCCTTGCTCATTTCACCGGCCGCGCGTTTGGCATTGACACGCTCACGCCGTTCTTCAACTTGGTTCTGACGCTCAATCGCGGAATGAGCTTTGGCATGTTCAATGCCGCTCCCGGCAGCGGCGGTGGGCTCAATGTTGTCCTGTTCTCGCTTGCCGCAGTGGTTATCGTCGTCGGACTGATTTATTGGCTCAGCCGAGTCGGCAGCCCGCTGTTGGCGGTCGCGATCGGATTGATTGTCGGCGGCGCCGTCGGCAACGTCGTCGATCGGATTCGTTATGGTGCGGTTGTCGATTTTCTAGATTTCCATATCGGAAACTATCATTGGCCGGCATTCAACTTGGCCGATAGCGCAATTTGTCTTGGCGTAGTCGTTATGTTGTTTGACAGCTTGCTTCTCCGCCGCGAAGCACATTAAAAAATAACGGGAGGGATTATTGGTATGAATAAGCTTTACCCGCTTTGGCGCGCGGGCCGTGGTCCTCTTGCGCTTTGCGTCGCTTGCCTGGCCGGAGCGGCGTCGCTTTCTGCATGCAGCGACTTCAAGCAGATTATCGGCCTCGATCCGACGATACCCGACGAATTCGCGGTCGAGTCTCGGGCGCCGTTGACGATCCCGCCGGACTTCAATCTGCGGCCCCCGGAGCCAGGTGCTCCCCGGCCTCAGGAAGAGAGCACTCAAAAACAGGCGGAACAAATCATACAACAGGCCGGCCCGGGTGTTCCCGGAAAGCAGGCCGCCGATCTGCGCCTGCGCGCCAGCGAAAACGGCCTTCCCAATATCGGCGGAAACAGCCAGACGCCGGATCCGTCGGGAATGGTCGGATCGCAAAGTTTATCGAGTAAATTGCTCGACTATGGCGACACCGGCAATGCCGGCGCGTCGGTCAACAAACGTAATACAACGCCGCTCAAGGGCGTCTATTAGAGATATCTGGGCCGATACTAAGGGCGCTGCGGCCTTCATGACCCTGTTCGATCTAAGCGGCCGCGTGGCGATCGTTACCGGCGGCAATGGCGGTATCGGGCTTGGCATGGCGGGCGGTCTCGCCGCCGCCGGCGCCCGGATCGTTGTCGCCGCTCGCGATAGGGACAAGGCGGAAAAGGCGATCGCTGAACTGGGGCAGGAGAGCAGCTTTGTCCCGTTCGATGCCGCCAATGAGAGTTCATGCCGAGGCGTGGTCGCGGCAACCCTCGGTCGCTTCGGTCGCCTCGACATCCTCGTCAACAACGCCGGGATGTCGATCCGGAAACCCGCCCAGGAATACACCGCGGCCGAATGGCACTCGGTTCTCGAGACCAATCTGACCGGAGCCTTTATCTGCTCGCAAGCGGCTTATCCGGTGATGAAGCAAGCCGGCGGCGGCAAGATCATCAATATCGGGTCGATGTTTTCGCTGTTTGGCGCCCCCTATGCCGTGCCCTATTCGGTCAGTAAGGGTGGCTTGCTCCAGCTGACCAAATCACTGGCCGCGGCCTGGGCAGCAGACAACATTCAGGTCAATGCGGTGTTGCCGGGCTGGATCGACACCGATCTGACCCGGGATGCCCGGCAGCAGGTCGCGGGCCTCCACGAGCGAGTTTTGGCACGCACCCCGGCCGGGCGCTGGGGCAATCCGGACGACCTTGCCGGAGTCGCGGTATTCCTTGCCTCCGCCGCTTCGGATTTCATCACCGGCGCCGCCATCCCCGTCGATGGCGGCTTCTCATCCTCCGGCTAATGAGGCTTATCGCGGGATAGGATGAAATCTATCGATCAGGCAGCGTAACCTCGGCGCGGCAGATAAATCAGCGTTTAGGCGAGGTCGACCAGCGCGGCGGGGGCGGCGCTGCGCAGCAACGCTTTGCGCGCTTGCCACTGGGCGGCCGCATCTAGGGTTTCGAGAAATTGAACCTCCCCGCCTGACTGAAGCGCCAGCGGCAAGCCGTCGCGATAGAGGACGCGGTTTGCAGCAAACGCCGCGAGTTTTGGGCCGGGGGTCAGGATGCCGACAAGGTTGAGCGGGTCGGCGCCGGACAGCGATACCCAGATGTCGCTGGCCGGCTTACGCCGCACTTCCCGTAATAAACCGATGGCGTCGGGGAGTGCGAATTGTTCGCCGGCAAAACCGGCGACAAAGCGACCGCCGCGGATTTCACCGCGCGCCTCGAGCCGGCGATAGACGCGCAGCAGGTCGCGCCACGGCGGCAGCCACGATGCCTCGCGCTCGAGCATCCGCCAAAAGACGACGCCGTAGCGGCGCAACAACGCTCGCGCGATGTGTTCGACGATCTCGCTGACAGGCCGCGGGTTGCCGCGTCGCGCCAAGGCCCAGCGGCCGGCATCGGCCATCCCGAAAATTGGTCGCCGACGACGCCGAGATCGTTTCTCGGACGGCAATAATAAGGCGCGCAATCCGGTAAAACTGTCCGAATTGACGATGCCGAGAGCGACCAATTCGGCCAAAGCCTCTTCGACTTGCGGGCCAAGCAGATGCGAGCCCTCGACCAATTCGTCGAAAAACGAAGCACCCTGCTCGCGGATACAATCCGCCACTGCACGCGCCTTCGCACTCGGTTGCGCGGTCTCGGGAGTCGGCGACAACGACGCCCAGATCGACACATAGCGGCGCGGCAGCAAGGCGATCGGGGTCGCCCGCACCGGCGAAGCGCCGCGCTCGTTGCTGCGCCCGACGGGCGGCCGCAGTCGCGCCCAGGCGACACGGCCGGCTAGGCACTGATCATCGAGCCAGGCGGGTTCGTAATCGGCAACGCGCGCCGGCAAAATCTCGGTCTCCCACGCCCCGGCGGGGGCTTGAAAACCTTCGAGCTGGCCGATCACGGCTTCGAGCGCATCCGGGCCCTCCATCCGAGCCTCCGGCGCCACCCGCTGCCATTCGAACAAGAATCGCAGGAAGTCGCGCGCCGCCACCGGCTCGATCTCAGCGCGCAGCCGGCCAATCGTATAGCGGTGGATGCGGGCGAGAAGCCGCCGCTCGCACCATTCCTCCTCGCGGCCATCCGGCGTGAACCGGCCGCGCAAGGCGAAGCCTTCGGCCTCCAGGGCAGCCAAGTGCGGCGGCGATCTCTTTGTCGTCGAGCCCGAGGGTTGCGGCGAATGATGACTTGGTTGCCGGCCCCTGACCCTCCAACCGCCCGCGCAGGATCTCGACTAGCGCCTCCTCGCGCGGCCATTCCTTCTCGTAAGCGGCAGGAGCGGTTATCGACGGAGCGAGACGAGCATCCGGCCACAATGCGCGGAATAGAGGCAGCCGCTCCGCTACGACCCAAAACCGCTCATCAAGCAGCGTCACGCGGCGATCGCGCACGAGCGCGTCGAGCCAAGCGCGCCAGCCAGGCTCGGCCTCGGCCTCCTCGGTCGTAAGGAACCCGAGCCAGTCGAGAGCATCGTGCAGTTCGTCGACATTCGCCGGCTCCGGCCAGGCTTCCTGGCGCACCCGCTCGATCGCCTGCGGGTCAAGCCGGCCAAGTTCCTCCGCCTCCTCGGGTGCGAGCCATCGGCGGGCCATGACAGCTTGAGTGCGGCGCTCTTCAAGCGGCGCGTCGTCAAGATAGGCGTAGGGACGTGCCGCCAGCACTTCGAGCGCCAAGGGCGACGGTTCGACGAGATCGCGCCCGACGATGCGGATATCGCCGGCTTCGAGCGCGCCGAGGAGCCTCTCGAGCCCAGTCGCGTCCATCGCGTCGTCGAGGCAATCGGCAATCGTCTGGCGCACCAGCGGGTGATCGGGGATTTCGCGGGCGCCGGTAAGGTTCTCGGCGCAGGCGATCTGATCGGGGAAGATCGCGGCCAGCAGGTCCTCGGCGTCCATACGCGCCAAAGCCGGCGGCACTTTTTTGCCGCCGCGAAACCGCGGCAACGACAGCGCGACACCGGCAACCCAGCGCCAGCGGGTCATGAACATTGGCGCGTCGAGCACCGCTTCGGTCAGAAGTTTGCGAACGCTTGCCGAATGCAAATAGCGCTGGACCTCAGCGAGATCGAAGCTGTGCGCCGTCGTCAAGGACAACACGATGTTGTCCTCGGTCGCGGCCGCCTGAATCTCGAAATTGAACTTGCGGCAAAAGCGCTTGCGCAATGCCAAACCCCAAGCGCGGTTGATGCGACTGCCATAGGGCGAGTGCACCACCAGCTGCATGCCGCCGACAGCATCGAAAAAACGCTCGATGACAATCGTGTCGTGGGTCGGCAGAACCCCGAGTGCGGCCCGCGCCGTCGCCAAATAATCGACCAACTGCTCCGCCGCCGGCTCGGCGATCCCGATCTCGTCGACAAGCCAAGCGCGGAGTTGAGCCAGCCGTTTGCACCCGCCAGCCCCGCTCCGCTTCCTCCCCCGCTTGCGGGGGAGGGTTGGGGTGGGGTCGTGCTGGCAAGAATTGACGCGCCGCTATTCGGCTCAGGTAATCTTGCGGCTATTTCGTGGCGCAGGCGCGACACCGACGCCGACAGTTCGTCGCTGCGTCCGGGCGCCTCGCCGAGCCAGAACGGAATGTTCGGTGCCATGCCCTCGGCATCGGCGACGCGCACCGTGCCGCGCTCGACGCGTAGAATGCGGTAGGATTTGTTACCGAGCTGAAAGATGTCGCCGGCCAGGCTCTCGACCGCGAAATCCTCGTTGACAGTGCCGATCGCCTGGTTTTCGGGCTCCAGCATAACCTGGTAATCGGCGTTGTCGGGGATCGTGCCGCCCGAGGTCAACGCGGTCAGTCGCGCCCCCCGCCGACCGCGCAGCCGGCCATTGACAGCGTCGTGATGGATTAGTGACCCGCGGCGGCCGCGCCGGGTCGTAAAGCCCCCGGCCAGCATCGCCACCACGGCGTCGAAATCCTCGCGCGACAGATCGCGAAACGGCCACGACCGGCGAAACAACGCGAAGAGCGCGTCCTCGCTCCATTCCTGAGCGGCGACCTCGGCGACGATCTGCTGCGCCAACACGTCGAGCGGGCCTTCCGGAATCGTGAGCCGGTCAAGTTCGCCGCGGCGCACAGCGTCGAGCAGAGCCGCGCACTCGACAAGTTCGTCGCGCGACAATGGGAAGAGCCGGCCTTTGGGGGTGCCGTCGACCGCATGGCCGGAGCGGCCGACGCGCTGCAGAAACGTCGCGACGGCGCGCGGCGAGCCCAGCTGGCAGACGAGATCGACCTCGCCGATATCGATGCCGAGTTCAAGCGAGGCGGTCGCGACCAATGCCTTTAAGGCGCCGTTCTTGAGCCGCTGTTCGGCGTCGAGGCGCAATTCCTTGGCGAGACTGCCGTGGTGCGCCGTTACCTGATCGGCGCCGATCCGCTCGGACAGATGCCGCGTCACCCGCTCGACCATCCGGCGGGTGTTGACAAAAACCAAGGTGGTGCGGTGCTCGCGCACCAGTTCGGCGAGCCGGTCATAGTTTTCGCGCCAGACATCGCCCGACATGACCGGTTCGAGCGGCGACGACGGAACCTCGATCGCCAGATCGCGGGCACGGCGATGACCGGTATCGATGATCGTGCAGTCGCCGCCGGCGGCGCCGACCAGAAAGCGGGCGACGAGGTCGATCGGCTTCTGCGTTGCCGACAGGCCGATCCGCAACACTGGGTCACCCACAAGTGCAGCGAGCCGCTCCAACGACACCGCGAGATGACTGCCGCGCTTGTTGCCCGCCACGGCATGGATTTCGTCGACGATGACCGTCCGGGTCGTCTTCAGCATCGCCCGGCCGGAATCGGAACCAAGAAGGATGTAGAGCGATTCCGGCGTGGTCACGACGATATGCGGCGGCCGTCGGCCCATCTGCTGGCGCTCGCCCGCAGGCGTGTCGCCAGTGCGCACCCAGCTGCGGATTTCGACATCCGGATGGCCCTGCTCGCGCAAGGCCTCTCGGATCCCGAGTAACGGCGCTTCGAGGTTCTTGCGGATGTCGTTCGACAACGCCTTCAACGGCGAGACATAGACGATTTGCGTTTCGTCGCGCAGTTCGCCGGCCACCCCTTGCCGGACCAGCCCGTCAATCGCGGCAAGAAACGCGGCGAGTGTCTTCCCGGAACCGGTCGGTGCCGCGATCAGCACGTCCCGCCCGGCTTGAATCGCCGGCCAAGCCTCGGCCTGAGCCGCAGTCGGGCCCAGGAAGCTACGCTCAAACCAGGCGGCTACGGCGGGATGGAATGAGAAGGCGTGCGACACGATCCGGATCAGATAGGCAGATTTTCGCGGCGACTAATCGTTGCCAGCCGCAGAGCACTTTAACATAGGAGCAAGGCCGACGGAGCCAAGCTTCACAAGTGTTTAAGACCCGTGCCGTCATCCCGACGAAGGTCGGGATCCACCTCCGCCATCGATACCGGCCTCCGCCGGTATGACGAAGGAGTTGCAGCAGCTCCGATGTGGCGGTTTGGGACAGCCTCGCGGTGGACCGGCTTAGATCTCGCCCTCTTGTTTCAGCATGTGGACGGCCCTGCGCAATGCCGCAATGGTGTCTTCGAGTTCCGCCTCGCTGTGGGTGGCGGAAACGAGGCCGCCGGGGCTGGCGCTGAAATCGACACCGTTCGTCATCATCGCCAGCCGCAATTTCTGAACGACATCGGCCTGGCGTTTGCCAGTCAGAGCGGCGGTGGGCTGTTGATACGGGTCGAACTCGGTGGGCTTGAGCGGGACACGGTCGGGGTTCGTGAAGATATGCAGCATCGAGAAGGTGCCGTAAGCGACCCACGGCACCCGCTCTTCCTCGAACACTTCGTTGATGTGGCGGCGCAGCGTCTCGCCATAGCGGTTGGCTCGGGCGCATGCGTCCGTCGTGCCGACGATCTCCAATGCCGCCTCACCCGCCGCAGCCGACAGAGGGTTGGCGTTGAAGGTGCCGGGATGAGCGATCTTTTCGCGATCGGCGGCCTTGGTCACCTGAAAGTCGAGCAGGTCGAGGATGTCCTTTCGCCGGCGACCGCACCGCCCGGCAGGCCACCCGCCAAGATCTTGGCGAGGGTCGTCAGATCGGGAGTGATGCCGTATTCGGCCTGCGCCCCACCCGGCGACACGCGAAACCCGGTCACGACCTCGGCGAAAATTAACAAGACGCCGTGATGCCGCGTTGAACCGGCTTGGCGCTGATGCCCGCGTCATTGACGGTGTAGAAGCGGCCGCGATGGGTGACCCGGTCTTCGGTCCACAAGCCGCCGCATCAGCGCGATACTTTCGTTGAACCGCGGCGCGCGCTCGCTGAGCGGAATACCGAAGGCATCGAACTCCGGCTGGCGATAGCCCAATCCCAAGCCGAGGATAAAGTTGCCGCCGGTTAGCACGTCGAGGGTGGCGGCTTCCTCGGCGACATGCACCGGGTTGAGCGGCGGCAGGATCAGGATATTCGGCCCGATCGTCATGCCGTGCGCATGCGCCTGCGCTGTCGCCCATGACCGGGGTGATCTGCAGCATTTGCAGCGGGTGGGTCAGCCAGTGGTGCGGGAACCACAGCGAGGCGAACCGGGCTTCGTGCGCCGCGCGCACCTGGGCAATCATCTCCGGGACACGCTCCGAGAGGCTGATGCCCTCGGGAAACTGCGTGTTGATAAAAAGGCCGACTTTCATGGCGGGCTCTCTCCTCCGCTTACTTGGCGAAGCTTATTCTGTTCCGGCGATCGCGGCGGCAATGATTTGCGGGCTGCCCGTAGCACAGCGCTTTCAATCACACTGCGATAGCGGCGGGTGCATTACCCTCTATCTGTCGCGTCCCAGCCGATAGCGCGGCGCATGAAATTGTAGCCGAGAGCGGTAAAGGCGGCGCGCTCGCGATTGTCCTTGCCATAGCCGTGACCACCGGCAGCAGGCTCATAGAAATAAGCCTCGTAACCCATTGCCTGCAGTTTCGCCGCCATTTTGCGGGCATGGCCGGGGTGCACGCGATCGTCGCGGCGGCTCGTCGCGATCAGGATCGGTGGGTAATGGCGGCCCGGGACCGCGGTATGATAGGCAGAGATCTCTTTTAGAAACCGCCAGTCCTCGGGATTATCGGGGTCGCCATATTCGGCAATCCAGCTGGCGCCGGCATGCAGCTTCGTGTAGCGGCGCATATCGATCAGCGGGATCGTGCAGAACAGCGCGCCAAACCGCTCCGGATAACGGGTCAGCATGTTGGTGATCAGGATGCCGCCATTGGAACCGCCCTCGGCAGCGATACGGCCGGGCCGGGTTACGCCTCGCCGAACGAGATCGGCGGCGACCGCGGCAAAATCGTCGTGCGACAGGCGCTTGCCTTCCCTGCGCCCGGCATCATGCCAGCGAGTGCCGAACTCGCCGCCGCCCCTGATATTGGCGACGACGCCGGTGCCGCCCCGTTCGAGCCAGAGTTTGCCGACAGCAGAATTGTAGTAGGGCAGGTCGGAGATGCCAAACCCGCCATAACCCGAAAGATGGACAGGCGCCTCGCCGGTCTCTCCCGGCGGGCCCACCTGGGTGTAGGGAATCCGAGTGCCATCGGCGGAAGTCGCCTCGTGCCGGCTCACGACGAGGCCGGATGGGTCAAAGGCTTGCGGCGCCCGCTTCAGCAGTTCCGGGGCGGCCGCCGGGCGCACCAGAAACAGCGAGGCTGGGGTCAACGGGTCCTGTGCGCTGGCGAGCAGATCGCCATTCGACTCGTCCTCCCGCACATCCAATGGCCAGGCGTTGGCGACACCGAGTTCGGGCAATCCGCTGATGCGCTCGCGCCCCCAGCCGGCTTCGGACGGGGTTAGTGCTTCGAAGACTGGCCTTAGGTCGTCGAGGACCGACAGAATGAGCCGGCTGCCGCACCAGAAGAAGCTCTGCAATGCGCGGCGCTCAGCGGGCTCGAACAGCTTCGTGAAATGACGGTCTCCGGCGAGGAAAGCCGCAAACGAGATGCCGAGAACGGTGTCCGGCGGATAGGTTTCGTCTCCGATGGTCCAGGGCGTCCGGCGCTTGGCCGCGAGCCAGCCGCGATGCCAGGTGACCGACGCGTCGGTTGGCACCTCGATCCGGGTCTTGGGGCCGGTGGCGTCGCCGATCCAGACGATCTCGTCGAAGAAGCCGAGCCGCTCGGAAAACCAGACATACCCGGCGTCGCGGTCAAGATCGGCCCCCACCGCCATGTTTGCGGGATCGGTCTCGAAAATCACCGGCGCCGCAAGCGGGTCGGTTCCCCGCCGCCACAGCCGCACGGTGCGCGCGTAACCCGAACTGGTCGCCATCCCTTCGCCAAAGGCCGAGGATAGCAGCAAGGTGTCGCGATCGAGCCAGGCGGCGCCGCCCTTGGCCTCCGGTAGCGTGAAACCACCGGGAACGAAATCGCGCAAGGCGAGGTCGAATTCGCGTAACACCACCGCATCGGCGCCGCCGCGCGACAGCATCACGAGGGCGCGGTCATGACTGCCCGGGAGTGTGGCAGCACCGCTCCAGGTCCAGTCTTCGGCTTCTCGCGTTGCCAACGCGTCGAGGTCGAGCAGAATCTCCCACTCCGGCGCCGCACTGCGGTAGCTGTCGAGCGTGGTCGTCCGCCACAGACCGCGGGGATGTTCTGCATCCTTCCAGAAATTGAAGACCCGGGGACCGCGCCTCGCAATCAATGGCAGGTTGTCGGGCCGATCGAAGATCGCCGCCAAGGTGTCGCGATCGGCGGCAAAACGCCGATCGGCAAACCGCGTCAAGGTCGCCGCGTTTTGCGCCTCGACCCAAGCCAGCGCCCGCTCGCCGTCGATCTCTTCGAGCCACAGATAGGGGTCGTCGTCGGGTGCTTCGAGCGTCGGCCGCGGATCAATCATCAGCGCTCCCCGCAATGGGTCCAATCACAATCCAACTCTACACCGACCGCGAAGGCTGCGGCGCCATTGCCAGCTTGCCGCCCTCCGGCAATCAATCCGAGAACGCTTGGAGGCCGGCCTCTATCCGGCTGATCCGCCGTGCGTGATTACGACCTTGCCGAAATGGCCGCGCGCTTCGAAATGGCGATAAGCTTCCTTTGCATCGGCGAACGGGAAGACGCGGTCGATCACCGGGCGCAGGCGATGCATGGCGACGGCGCGGTTCATCGCTTCGAAATCCGCGCGGCTGCCGACGCTGATCGCGGCAAGAGTGATGCCGCGGCCGGTCAGCAATAACGGATCGAGCCCGGTTCCGGCTGATGACAGGCTTGCTCCAATCAGGCTGACATGGCCGCCGACGGCCAGTGCTTTGAGCGACATCGCGATCGTCCCCGGCCCACCGATTTCGACGACGCAATCGACACCGCGGCCGTCGGTCAGGGCGCGCACCTGCTCGTCCCAATCCGGTGTCTCGCGGTAATTGACCACATCGGACGCCCCAAGCGCCTTGAGCCGCTCGGCTTTTTCCGGGCTCGACGTCGTGGCGATCACCCGAGCCCCCAACATTCGAGCGAATTGTAGCGCAAAGACCGACACGCCGCCCGATCCCAGCGTCAGCACCGTGTCACCGGCGGTCACCCGGCGATGACCGGTCAGCGCCACCCAGGCGGTCACCGCCGCGCACGGCAGAGTGGCGGCCTCCTCAAACGAGAGGTGGTCCGGCATCGTCACCAGCGCTTCCTCGTTCAGCACCGCGTACTCGGCGAGCATCCCGTCGAGATTGGCGCCGAGCCGGTCGGTCAGATAATCCGGGCTGATCGGCCCGCCGAACCAGCGCGGATGAAACGTCGGGATGATCCGATCGCCAACCTTGACCCGCGTCACGCGCTCGCCAATGGCGGCGACTTCGCCGGCGCCATCGCTCAACGGCACGACACCGAGCTTGGTCGGCCCGCGACCGCCGCCCTTGAGCACCATCAGATCGCGGTAATTGAGCGAACTCGCCCGCACCCGCATCAGGATTTCGTTTGGTCCGGGTCGGGGATCATCGCTCGATCGCCGGACGATCCCGCCAACGCTGCCAAAGCGATCAATGTGAAAGGCTCTCATCGCCCCTCATCCCCAAACTGATGATATTGGATCGCCACTTTAGCGGAAATTCCCGGATAGATTCTCTATCGGAAATCCGGCTGAATTTGCCCTGGGGGCTGTCAACGACGCCTGCGCCCGCCCGGTCTAATGCCGCCGGGGTCAGACCGAAAATCCGGGTCGTCAGTAACATCTCAAATATTCGTGGTAAATTAACCGCGAATATTCCGCATAGATAAAGCGTTCGGAATTATCCTTCTCGCAATCCTCGGTACGGAAGGCGAGATCGAATGACCAACGCGGATACGGTGGCCTGGCTTCTGCAACAAATGCAGGGCGCCTGCAAAATCGGCCTGCCAATGGTTGGTCGTACCGGCTGGCCGAACCCGGTCGCGGCCGACCAGCCGGGATTGAGACGCACGCTTGGTGAGACCGATTTGCAGCGGGCGCTCGGTCTGGCGCGCCGCCGCGGCATTACCAACGCATCCATCGGCGCGGCCTGGAACGCCGCCAAAGCCTCGCATCCTGATGGGGTCAACAACACCTGGATCGCCAAGTTTATCGATTTCCTCGATAACTTGCCGCCGGGAAATTACCCCGCCGACCATGGGCGACAGGGCCGCTGAAGCAGCGACAAGTCAGATCCGAGTTCGATCCGGACCGGAGCGACCGTATCGCAGTGCTTCTTCCGGCTTAAAGATTCCCGCATTAGCGATTGCTGAGCTGGATCGATACAGAGGGCGACCTTAAAACCCAGGCAGGACCGCGAGTAGGCGAAATCGGCACCGTGTGGTCGTTTGCGTTATTATGGTTCCCGGACGCGCAAAACTGGGGGACCGTCATGAGCGCAAAGCCACAATCAAGATCGGCGCGCCTTCAGGAACTTATCCATCGCCGGGACAAGGTTCTGGCCGTTCTCCATCCGCCGAGCGCCGCGCATGCCCGGATCATGGAGAAGGCGGGTTGCGAGGCGTTGTTTGTCGGCACCGGCGGGGTGGTTGGCGCCTATACCGGTCTGGCCGATGTCGGCACTGCGACCATGACGGAATGCGTGACGATCGCGGGCTGGATCGCCGACAGCGTGTCGATCCCGGTGATCATGGATGGCGACACCGGTCATGGCGGGATCATGGCGGTGCGCCGGGATCGACGCTCCGGTTTTTCCGGTCTCGACACCACAAGGTTTCTACGGACTGCACAGCGGATCGTGACGACAGCGGCCAAAACCACGATTCGCACAGATAACCAAAAATTCATCTTTTGGTTGAATTGGCAAAGGACGCGGTTATGCTTAGAGATCCTGAATGAGGAGCAAATTTGGCTCGATGACAGTCATAGCGAACAGCATCACGCTCTGCAGTGGCCCGCAACCATCCAACGGGTGGCTTCGTAAATTCCTGACATTTATGGAGCGAGGCTCTTCTTGCCGTTCAGGCGCAGCCGCCGCCGGCCGTGTCGGGCTCACACTCCTAACGCTCAGTTTATTTCCCGTGAGTAATCCGGCATGGGCCAAAGATTCCGAAAATCCGACTGTGATAAACTTGAGCGGATCAAATCAAAGCTTCGACACCGATCTGGCTTTGGTCTGCCCACAAGGCGGGGTAACCGAACCACAATTCAAAAATACGAAAACCGGTAGGATTTTTCCGATTTCGGATCCGCGTCTCCGAGCGATCGCGACAAAAGCGTGTCAGCCTGGCTCTTTGACGACAGCCGGAGCTGGCAATGTCAGCATCGTAAACAGCACCGGCAAAACAATTTACGTCGGGTTTTCGCCGCAAGCCGGTTCCACCATCACTTGGGGCGCGGGCTGCGGGACGCCGTTGAAGCAGTTGACGGTCAGTATCGCGGCTGGCGGAACCTGCAATGCCTCGGTTACCGACTCGATTGCGAGCCCCGGCTCACGTTTTTGCGCTGCGATGAGTGCGGGCTCCTCAGGTTTGGACTGTTCAATGGCGCAGCAGAATAATCAGACGCTTGTCGAGACGAATTTCGCGCCTGCCCCTTGTGTCGGCATCAACGCCAACTGCATTTGGTACGACATCAGTGTCATTCCTGCGAACTGCACAGATGCGGCCTGGAGCAGCAACTACTGTGCAAATACCGGCGGCGCGGCCTACAATCTTCCAGTCTCGCTCAGTTGCAGCGGTGAACCGACTTATACATGCAAGGGACCGCCATTCACCAATGGCAATTACGAGGCGGCTGATTACCCCAGCAACTGTGGTAACCCGCTGGCAAGCTGCTTTGGCAATATGCCTAGCTGCGTCAACGCCTACTTTTGGCCGATGTTTGGCATACCCCAGCCAAATGCGGTTTGCCCCAACGGACAGACTTTGACGATAACCTTCTTGTCCGGACCATAACGCGTTGCAGTGCTGGCGCCAAACGTGAGATCGCCGATTTCAGGCAGGCATTCTATACCACATTTCCCTGGGTCTGAACACACACGGACGCGCGGCAGCGCGCTCGCCAAGGCTCTTTCTTTGCTCACGGTAACGACTTTGCCTTTTCACGGAGGACGAATTTCTGGATCTTGCCGGTCGAGGTCTTGGGTAATTGCGAAAACACCACTGTGCGCGGGACCTTGAACCGGGCGAGGTGATCGCGGCAAAAGGCGATGATGTCGTCCTCGGTCGCGGTCGCACCGGGTTTCAATGTGACAAAGGCGCAAGGGGTTTCGCCCCACATCGGGTCGGGGCGAGCAACGACCGCGGCCTCCATGACAGCGGGATGGCGGTACAGCGCACCTTCGACCTCGACCGTCGAGATATTCTCGCCGCCCGAGATGATGATGTCCTTCGAGCGGTCCTTGAGCTCGATGTAGCCGTCCGGGTGGACAACGCCGAGATCGCCGGTGTGAAACCAGCCGCCGGCAAAGGCTTCCTCGGTCGCATGCGGGTTCTTTAAATATCCCTTCATGACGATGTTGCCGCGCATAAAGATTTCACCCATCGCCGCACCATCGGCCGGCACCGGCGCGAGATTCTCCGGGTCGGCGACCATCAGCCCGTCGAGGACCGGATAATTGACGCCCTGTCGCGCCTTAAGCTGCCCCCGCTCCTCGATCGGCAGCGCATCCCATTCGTCATGCCAGGCGCACACCGTCGCCGGCCCGTAGACTTCGGTCAGTCCGTAAACGTGCGTGATGCGAAAACCCAGGCCCTCCATGCTCTCGATAACGGCGGCAGGAGGCGACGCCCCCGCCGTCATCATCTCCACTGGATGCTCGAGCCTGCGGTCGACGCCCGACCCAGGGTTCAGCAGCATGTTCATGACCACCGGAGCACCGCAAAGATGGGTGATCCGGTAGCCGCGGATCGCGTCGTAGATCGCTGCAGCCTCGACCCGTCGCAGGCAGACATGGGTCCCGGCGAGCGCTGTTATCGTCCACGGAAAACACCAGCCGTTGCAGTGAAACATCGGCAAGGTCCACAGATAAGTCGGGTGCTGCCGCATTCCCCAGACGAGGACGTTGCCGAGCGCGTTGAGATAGGCGCCGCGGTGGTGATACACGACGCCTTTGGGATTGCCGGTGGTGCCCGAGGTATAATTGAGCGCAATTGCGTCCCATTCGTCAGTCGGCATCAGCGGCGCGAAGTTCGGATCGCCAACGCGGAGAAAATTCCTCGTAATCCGTCTTACCAAGGCGCTCCCCGCTGCCCGCGCCCGCCATATCACAAATATCGATAACGAGCGGCTTGCGGTCGAGCTTGGCCAGCGCTGCCCTGACGACCGGAGCGAATTCGGTGTCGGTCAGCAGCACCTTTGCCTCCCCATGACCGAGGATGAAGGCGATCGTTTCCGGGTCGAGACGGATGTTAAGCGCGTTCAACACCGCGCCCGCCATAGGCACGCCGAAATGCGCCTCGAAGGCCTCGGGGACGTTCGGCGCCAAAACGGCGACGGTGTCGCCGCGCCCTATCCCGTGCGCCGACAATGCCGCGGCAAGCCGGCGACAGCGCTCAAAAGTTTCTCGCCAAGTATACCGGCGCTCGCCATAGACGACCGCCGCCCGGTCTGGAAACACGGCAGCGCTGCGCGACAGAAAGCCGAGCGGTGTCAATGGCACGAAATTGGCCGCATTCTTGTCGAGTCCAATTTCGTAAGGATTGGTTGCGCCAGTCGCGTTCATCACCGTACCTCCTCGGAGGCCGACATATTGCCACCTGCGCCGACCCTGTCGAGCAGGTTTGCGCCCCGTTCCCACCCCACCAATTAGCAGCGGGGGAGGATGGCTCCGACCTCTCTCCTCGTCACGCCCGCGGAAGCGGGGGTCCAGGGCCGCCGCTCACCGAGTGGCCGCCTCTTGGTCTAGCCAGCGGCAGGCCTGGGTGCCCGCTCGCGACGCTTTCGCGGGCATGACGAGAAAAGAGGCGGGTGCGAGCGTGAGATTTGCTGGGCTTAATAGGTAACGCGCGACCTATCTCCTGACAGGCCCCGGAGCGCCAAGCCCTTTTCCCACAATTGAACTGTTTTCAGGGTGGATGATCTCGCCGGGCTGCTGGCGCTCGTAGCGGACCACCGACGCCACGGCTCCAGCCGGGGTCCGGCGCGGGTCTCGGCCATACAGTGAGGATCCCTTCTGTAATCGGAGTGCCGCCGTCGTCATCTGTGCTGAACTGACCTTCTTACGGAAGGACTTGCCGCGCATCCTCTCCGAGAGCCTTCATCGCGCGGACATAGGGAATTGCGCCGTAGCTGACGCGCGCGACACCAAGCTCGGACAAGCGCCTCGTCGACGGCACGCCTTCCATGACCATCACATTGACAGGGAGCGTAACGCCATCGCAGATCCGGCCGATCAACGCATCGTCCCGGACGCTCCTGCGGCCGCATAGGCTTTTGCGCGGTCCAGAGCGTCGTAAATAGAGTTTGCCGGGTCGCCTTGTTGACCCAGAAACAGATCTGTCCGCGCATTGATAAAGAGGTCGACGCCCTTCACCTCCGCAGCTTCACGAATGGCTGCGATCCGCCGGGCGTGCTGGTCGATTGGGTAGAGCCCGGCGCCCTGGACGACGCGGTCTTCGAAATTGATCCCGATGATACCGAGTTCAAGGAGGTGGGCCACATTTTCGGCCAGCGCACCATTGTCGTTGCTGTAGCCCCCTTCGAAGTCGACGGACACAGGTGCATCGATCGTGGTTACGATGCGCGCAATGATCTGCTCGACGAGCGTGAACGGAATGGCTTCGCCGTCCCTGTAACCCTGCGCTTCCGCGACCGCCGAGCTGCTGGTCGCAATCGCTTTTGCGCCCGCGTCCAGGATCGATTTCGCAGTGCCGGCGGTCCCACGCATTGTACAGCAGCAGCGGCGCGCCTTTGACGTGGAGCTCGGCAAATCGGGCGGCCTTTTCGACTTGGTTCATTTCACCCTCCTTTTGTTGCGGCAACGAGCGACCAAGCCGCTCCGGCCGTAACAGCTGGATCACGCCTCGCGCCGGCTTTGACCGGACACCGGCTTCAGTGGGGCCCAACTCGCGTCGGACCACCCACCGCAGTTAGCAAAACGCATAGCCTTCCCGACCTGACGAATACCTTCCTGTCGGTGAGTTGGGCATCGGCGCACTACCGGTTATGGCGGTGCAACCACAAAGCCGGCGCGTGGAAAATGCACGCAAACCTCGCCGATCTCGCGATCACTGCGTCGGATCACGATCTCATGGACGTCCGAGGCGACCAATTCACCGACAACCGGGTCGCGTCCAGTATCGTCCGGCGTTACGGTAATGGTCTGGCCAGGTTTCCGACCGATGCGATCCTGCGGATCGACGCTCGCCCTGGCGATCGATGTGGCATCCCTTGCTATATCAAGCGCTTGTTGCGCGCTCATTTGGCTTCGGCTGCCATGGCCGATAGCCGCAATGCGCTCAGCCCAAGTCAGGAGCATCGGAAAGCCGTCGAGCGGCGCCGCGGCCGATCCGAAATTCTGTCGCAAGAACCAAACCGGATGGTAGGCGGCGAGATCGGCGAGGCCAGCGGCGGGGCCTTGCAAGAATGGGCGCCCGTCAGCCAGCGTCTGATCCAGCCAAGCGAAATGCGCGCGTAGCTGATCAAGATGGTTGGGCACCGCCGCCATCATTACGACGGGATCGATATTTCGGCCGGAGAACTTGACCCGGTCTTCGAGAAACCCCTCAGGCAACACCTCGGGCCGCTTGGCGAAGACGATGCTGACGGCGGGGAGGAACATGGTCTTCTCCGCCCACCAGGCAAGCGCGTCGGCCGCACCGCGACCGACCGGATAAAAGCTCGGAGTGGGGTACCGGCGTTCGAGTTCACGCATGATCAGTTGGCTGTCGCAATAGATGTCCGCGCCAATCTGCAGAACCGGCGTCTTGCGGTAGCCTCCCGTCAGCGCCGTCAGATTCGGTTTCGGCATGATCTGGGGAAGCTCGACCGATGCCCAGGCGAGGCCTTTGAGCCCAAAGCCGAGCCGGACTTTCTCCGAATAGGGAGAGGTGTCGTAATGGTGCAAGATGATGTCGGCCATCGGAGATTCTCCATCGTATCAGTGCGGTGTCATCAGCCCGGAACCTTGTCGGCCCCGAGAAATTCGGACACGGCCCGCGCCACGGCTTCTGGCTGTTCCAACAGCAGAAAGTGCCCGGCACGAGGTAGATCAACGAGCCGCACCCGCTCGCCCAACTGCTCGCGCAACGCATGCCCATTCCCCGGCGGCGCCGCTTCATCATCGAGCCCCTGGATCACGAGAAGGGGGGCAGTACCGGCGCTCCACCAATATTCGAGAGGCATGTTCCGACTGGTCGCGAGATGCGCGACAAAGACCGCGGGCCAGCACTCGACGTGCGCGAGTATTTTCGGATCGGACGCTGGCGAGAGCCAGCGCGCGCCCAGCACGGTGACGCAATCGCTGCCATTCATCTTGGCCTGTGTCGCATTGCGAAAATGCGTGCCGATCGGCCCCGTCGGGGGCGCGATGAGGCCACCCGCTGCAAGCAGCGTCACGGTGCGAACCAGCGGCGGCTGATCGACTGCCAGACAGCGGGCGATCCGGTTGCCGAAGGCGTGTCCGACCAAGTGCGCCGGACCACAGCCGATCGCCTTAATGACGCCAGCGACATCACCGGCCAGATCGTGCAAGGTCGCGCTATCGAGGGAACCGCGACTGCCGCCGACGCCACGGATATTTATCGAGATCGTCTGGAATCCTCCGGTAACCAGCGTGCGCGCCAGCTGATCAAAATATCCGGTGCTACAGCCCGCATTCGCGAGCAACACGACTGGTGCGCCCGAACCGCAAAGTGTGCATTCCAACGTCGCGTCACCGACGTCGATGCTTCGATGCTGCTGCGGCAATCCCGTCTCCCGCTTTTGCTGCCCACGGGGTGCGCCTCCCCTGTCGCGCTGAAGATGTCTCCCGCGACCCTGCGTCAGTGCCCAAGCTGCCTAAGAGAGGGCGAACAGCGCCCCAAATTCCGCCGTCAGATGTAGTGGAAAGTGGCCGCTATCGCTGGCCAAAACCGGACTCCATCCCCAAAAGGGCGTCGGTCCTAAGCAGCGACCGCGAGTATTATCGTGTCCATGCAGTTGGACTTCGCAGAATGCGATCGGGCGCGCTTGGCGCGAGATCCGGTCTATGACGGGCGGTTCTATACCGGCGTTCACAGCACCGGTATTTACTGCCGGCCGGTGTGTCCAGTGCGCCCCGCTCAGTCCGGCAATGTTTCGTTTTTTCCGTCGGCCGCGGCAGCCGAAGCGGCGGGTTTCCGTCCTTGCCTGCGGTGCCGGCCTGAGACCGCTCCGTTCTGCAGCGCATGGATCGGCAGCAGGGCGACAGTTGAAAGAGCGCTGCGGCTTATCGTCGAGGACGGCGCGCTCGATGCGGAGGGGGTTACCGTCGAACGCCTCGCTGAGCGCCTTGGTGTCGGGGCAAGGCAACTGACGCGGCTATTCGCCCGTCACCTGCAAGCAAGTCCTTCGAAGGTGGCCAGGACTGCACGGGTGCAGCGGGCCAAACGGCTGATCGACGAGACGAGCCTGCCGATGACCGAGATCGCGATGCGGGCGGGCTTTGGCAGTCTGCGCCGGTTCAACTCCGTCTTCGCCGAAGTCTACGGAAGGGCGCCGACTGAAATTCGACGTAAGAGGTCTTCGGGCGGCATGGTTTTGGCATGACCGCTATCGGCGCGCAGTAGTCGATCGTGGCTTCGGGACGACGGTCCGCTGTCGGCGCTACCCCGCCGCTGACCCGTCTTCTTCGCGAAAGACCGCTTTCCACCTCCTTTCTGAAACTGGGTGCGGTCATCCGCACCCTTGCCTCTCGGCGAGAGCGGGGCGAGCTTGGTCAAGGGAGGGTCGGAGCGGCGCATGGCGCTGCTTGGATGCCCTTGACCAAGACGGGGGCGGAGCCCCGGCGCTACCGTGAGCAGCCACACAGCCGCGCTGACTTAACCGGATCTCGCTTCTGTCCGGGGTCGGCCTGCTAATAGGCCGCCCGATGATGGGGTTCGAGGGATCGGCCGTCCAAGCTCACAGCACGTGGTTTACCGAACAGCGTTTTGTTCGGCGCCATGGGGATCGTGACGGACTTGACCGTTCCCGACGTCCGGCTCGGTCTACGCGGCCGTTAATCGGCGCAGCGCCTGGCCTATCTTACGCCGCGGTCGCGGCGACCGGAGTGCCAAACTCGAATTTGCCGCCGGTCACCCAGATGCGGTGCATGATCACCGCCAGCTTCCGCGCGACGGCCACTGTAGCGCGCTTCATGCCGGGCCGCTTAGCGACGGAGATGCCAAGCCCGCAGCCGTGACCATTTGCGTGTGCGTGTCATCAGCACCGACGCGGCTTCGTAGAGCAGGTGGCGCAGCATCCGGTCGCCACACTGCTGATATGGCCGGAGCGGTCGATCTCGCCGGACTGATACACACGCGGCGTTAGCCCGAGATGCGCGCCGAGTGCCTTTGAAGTGACGAAGCGGCTCGTATCGTCGACCGTAGCCTTATAGGCTAAGGCTGGTCACCGGACCGACGCCGGGGAAGCTCATCAGCCGGCGCGCAACCTCGTCCTGACGCGACAGCGACGCGAAGGTCCGATCAAACGCTTTTCTCTCCGCGCGCATAGTTTCCCGCACACGCAGCAGCGGCTCGATCTCGCCGTTAGTTGCGACAGCGCCGCCATATCCAGCAATTCGGCGACGCGCGCCGCGAAGCGATTGCAGTGTATCGCGCCGAACTTCAACCCATAGACTTTGAGCAGACCACGGATCGTGTTTTCGATTTGCAGCCGCGAGGCCACGAGCTGCATTCGCACGGCCAGCGTTGTTCGCACCGTTTGCGCCGCCGGCGATTTGACGTGAACCGGCCGGTAGTGGCCAAGGCGCATCATTTCGGCGATGCCGCGGGCGTCGTTTCTATCGGTTTTGACCGGCCGCGAGGAAAGGAATCGCTGAGCGTGCCGCGCCTCGATGCACACGATCGGTACGCCGGCTTCTCGCAAAGCACGATGCAGCCATTCCAACAACGGGCAGGCCTCGATCCCGGCGAGGTCGATTGCGCCGGACCACTGCGCGAGCCGAACTATCAGCGGACTTGGTTCGCTCGGCACCTTTCCTTGCCAGAGCAACGCGCCCTCGCGATCGACACGCATACCGCCGTCTTGTTGAGCGAGACGTCGACTGCAATGAACACACCCATGATCGCCTGCTGGTGAAACCGGACGAACCGGCGCAACGATAGAGGCCTTGGGCCCGGCTCCGATTACCCCAGCTCGCGCGTGTCTTCGGTCGGTCAGCCTTCAAGGCTACAGCCCGCGCTCGGCGAGCCAGGACGCGATCGCCTCGGCCAGCGGCCCGGTGTTGTTGGCAAAGATGTGTCCCTCGAGGCTCGGCGGGCGGGGGTTGGGCAGCAGCACGTAGCGGATCTCGGGGACGAGCGAACCCTCGGCGCGCGCCGCGCTCAGTAGCATGTAGGGCTCGAACGGCAGCACGACGCCGTCGGCCGCATCGCGCACCAGCAGGATCGGGCGCGGGATGCGCGCGATCCAAAAGGTCGTGTCGGCGGCGCTCGCGGCTTCGTCGCGGTAGGTCAGAAAATGCTGCGCCGTCACCGGCGCCTGCCGGCCGCCGATCCAGCCCATCGGCATCGGCAATGTCGCCTCCGGCCGGCCGGCGCGCACGGCGTCGCGCGCTGCCTGCGCCAGCGCCCGGTAGGCGTCTTCGTCCTGGATCAGGATGTGGCGCGATTTCCACGGCAGTTTTGCGATGGCGCCGGTCAGGATGACGCCCCTAATCGCCGGGTCCCAGTCGGTGGCCGCGTAGAAGGCGACCTGCGCGGTCCCGAGGCTGTGGCCTTGCAGGACAAGGGCGCGGTAGCCGAGCGCCTTGGCGGTCAGGACTACGGCCTCGATGTCGCGCCTGACCTCGAAAAAATTGTCGGTGTTGACGTGCTCGTCGTGCTGCCTTGTGCTGATCGACAGCGCCGCAAAGCCGCGAGCCGAGAGGGCGCTGGCGGTCGCCCGCAACGACAACGAGGCGAAATTGCCGCCGCTGCCGTGCACCTGCACGAGCAACGTCGTCGCCGCCGCCGGTTTTGCCAGCGGCTGCCACAGCGCGGCGGCGATCGGGAACCCGTCGATTGCGCTGATCGACAGAAACCGCACCCCGACGCCCGGCAGCGGCTGCATGTCGTCCGGCAGCCCTTCCGGCCGCGGCGTCTCCTCGTAGGCAATGCCGGCCGCGACATCTGCCTGGCTCATCGCGGGAGCCGGAAGAGCGGCTATGACGATCGTTCCGTCACGCAACAAGGCGAGACCGTCTGGCGAGGTATTTTTCTCTTTGAGGGCGACGCTCAGAACACTGGGCGAGATCGGAGTCACTCGGGCTTTCGGGGTCTCGCTTGCACCAACGCGGGACAGCGCCACGGTGTTCGGCCCGCGGTTCAAATGCCAAATCAGCAAAAGCGCTACGATGAGGGCCGCGGCGATAAAGATAATTCGCGGTGTCGACATGGCGATTTCCCCGGGTCAATCAGCCGCGCGTTCTCCATCACCCGACCGGCGACAGGCGACACCGCTGACGAACACATTATCTTAACGGCCGTCCTCGATACCCACTGGATACACATGCTTGGTCCCCGGTTCTTGACGGGACGGGGCCGACAGCGTAAATGACGCGCCCGCGCCGCGCGAATGAGTTGGTGCGGCTCAGGGTTTTCGAGTTTTGTCGAGGTCGAGAAATGGCGCGGCGATGCGCATTAACCGGTAAAGGCGTTCAAGTCGGCAATAACGTCAGCCACGCCAACAACAAAACGAAGCGCCGCTTTTTGCCAAACCTGCAGCGGATCTCGGTGTTGTCGGACGTGCTTGGCCCGATCCGGTTGCGGGTCAGCGCTGCGGCGATCCGCACGATCGAGCATAAAGGCGGCATCGACGCGCTGTTGCGCACGACTCCCGACCGCGAATTGACGCCCGAGATTCGCCGGCTCAAACGCCGGGTGGAGGCTGCCGCGGCCCGGCGCAACGCATAGACTTGGCCCGGCGCGGCGCCCCTGAGGGGTCTTCGCCCGGGGATTATGCGGTTTCGGCGTGTTACTGGCGCATTGGCGTTAGTCGCGGCGTTGGCCCCGATCGCCGCGGGGCGCGCCGATGTTCCCTACCGAACGACGATTAAAGGCGCGACCGAAAGCGACCTTTCCGGTCTCCTCGATCAGGTCTCGCAGCTCAAAGCGCTTGAAAACCGCCCGCCACCGTCCGACGAAGCCTTGCGACGGCGCGCCGAGGGCGACCTTGGCCGGCTTGCCGATGCCGCGCACAGCCTCGGTTATTGGGACGCGCAGCTCTCCTACAAAGTCGATACTGCCGACCATCCGGCGCAGGTGACCGTTACCGTCACCCCGGGGCCGCTATACCATGTGGATACTCTCACAATCCTCGGGCCTGACGGAAAGCCGCTGCCGCTTCCTCCGACCCATGCTCCGCTGCCATTAAAATCCGGCGATGTCGCGCGCACCGAGCCGGTAATCGCAGCCGAAAACGCGCTGCTGACGGCGTTTGGCAACAACGGTCATCCGTTCGCTAAAGCCGAAAAGCGCAAGGTTGTGATTGACCACGCTACTCACACGATGGCGGTGACCTATACGATCGCACCGGGGCCCGCGACCCGGTTTGGCGCGGTCAAGATAGCCGGCCTCAAAACCCTCAACCCCGGCTATGTCGAGCGTCGGCTCCGTTGGCAGCGCGGCGAGGCCTACAATGCGACCGAAGTCGAGCAGACACGTCGCGCCCTGATCGAAAGCGGGCTCTTCAGCACGGTGCGGATTACGCCGACCCCTGATCCCGCCAATCCCGGCACCGCGTTGATCGCGATCGATGCAACCGAGCGCCCGCACCGCACGATCGGCGCCGGCGTCGGTTACAACACCAGCCAGGGTGCCGCCGCCAAGGTTTTCTGGGAAAACCGCAATCTCTTCGGTAATGCCGAATACCTCAGGCTATCCGCGACCGGCGGACAACAGGTCTACGCGCTCAACGGCAATTTCCGTCGTCCGGATTTTCTGCTCAAGCGCTTGGATTTTTTAGCGACCGCAGAGATCGCTAACTATACGCCGACCGCGTACCACAGCCGAAGGGCATTGACCACGCTCGGGGTGGAGCGGAGCTTTACCCGGGATCTGGTCGGCGGCATCGGGCTACAGCTCGAAAAGGCCAATGTCGAGGAGCTCGCTGACGAGCCCGCTATCATCACCTCGGCGCAGCGTACCCAGCGCTACGCGCTCGTTGCACTTCCCGGTTACCTCAAGATCGATGAGAGCGATAATCTCTTAAGCCCGACACGGGGGTATCGCGCACAGTTGTCGGTGACGCCGTCGCATATCTTCTCTTCGGCGGATCTCAACTATGTGTCGAATCAGGTGTCGGCGAGCACATACTTGCCGCTTGGCGAAAATACCCGGGCGGTGCTTGCCGGCCGCGCGGCGCTGGCGTCGCTCGATGGCGCACCTTTGCTTCAGCTTCCGGCCGACCAGCGGATTTATGTTGGCGGTGGCGGCTCGATCCGACCCTACGCTTATCAAACCGCGGGGCCGCTGGCGCCGAATAACGATCCGATCGGGGGCAAATCGAGCCTGGTGTTAAATTTGGAAGCACGGGTCAAAGTTACGCAAACGATCGGCGTTGTCCCGTTCATCGACGCCGGCAGCTATTATGAGAAGAGCGTGCCGCAGCTCAGTAATCGGCTGTTTTACGGGGTTGGGCTCGGCCTGCGTTATTACACGGCTTTTGGGCCGTTGCGGCTCGATTTGGCGACACCGCTCTATCGGCGCCCCAGCGATTCGCCGATCCAAGTCTATATCAGCCTTGGCGAGGCGTTCTGATGCTGCTGCGCAAAGCGTTGCGCTGGACCGCCGTCGCCGTCGCGACTGCGGTCACTCTGTGCTTGGTCGTATTCGGTTTACTGCAGACTCGGCCGGGCAAGGATTTTTTGGCGGCCCAAATCTCGCGATTGGCCAGCAACGCGCGGTTCACTTGGGAGATCAACGGGCTCGGCGGGACCGTGCCGTTCGACATGACCGCGCAACGTCTCACGGTCACGGACAACGAGGGCACTTGGCTCACCTTGCGCGATGTCGGCCTTGACATCGACCCGGCCGGGTTGCTGTCGAAAAAGCTTCACATCCGCCTTCTGCGCGTCGGCGCTTGGGATCAGGCGCGGCCCCCTTCCGGTCCATCACCCTCGCTCGCCGAACTTCTGCAAACACCGCACCTGCCGTTTAACCTCGCGGTCGACCGACTGGTAATCGAGCGGCTGCTGTTGGCGCCCCCTGTTTTGGGAACCAGCGTCATCGCGACACTCGCGGGTGGTGTCGCGTTTGAAAAGGGAGCCGCGCACGCCGATCTCGACATCCACCGCATCGACGGCTCGCCCGGAAATATTCGACTGGTGCTGACCCTGGCCGGCGAGACGCCGAAGCTCAGCCTGCAACTGCATGCGAGCGATCCGACCGGCATTGTTGCCGACCGTATATTCGTGCGGACCGATCGTTTGCCATTGGCATTGTCGATCGATGGGGATGGATTTGTTTCAAATTGGCATGGCCGATTAGCCTTCTCGGCCGGACCTCAGGCGCGCGCTGACGCCGATCTTGCGCTCGCGGTATCGGCTGAGACGGCACTCGATCTGTCGGCGCGAGCCGATGTGGCGGCATTATTGCCGCCCGCTCTCGCTTCGGTTATCGGCGATCGGGCGAAATTGGCGCTGCATGCGGATTTCGGCGAGCAAATCCTCTTCGACCGGCTTTCGCTCGCGACCGCCTCCGGCACGGTAACTGGAGACGGCGCTTTCGGCGGCCCAGGCGCAGGTGTGGCCGCTCATTTGCGCGCCGAACTGCCCGATTTAGCGAAACTCGCCACAATTGCCAGGACGGGTCTCGGCGGATCAGCGGTGTTGAGCGCCGAAATTAGCGGGACGAAGCAACGCCCGGTCCTCGCGGCCGATCTCGCGGCATCCGATGTCGAGGTCTCTGGTGCGAGAACAAAGACCGTCGCCGCCCATATCGCATTGACGCCAAGCGGAGCGCTCGACGATCCGCAAACCCGCATCGCGGTCGCCGGTCGAGGCCGGCTAAACCAGCTCGCATTGTCCAAAGGCGGCGCATTCGCAGCGCGATTGGGCCAGCAGATCGAGTGGTCGTTGACGGGGAATGTCGACCGTGAGACGCGGGCGCTCGATTTGACGCGGCTCGAACTGAAGAGTGGTGGCGTCGAGTTAAAGGCAGCCGGGCATCTGGTGGCGGATGGTCGCGGCCCTGTCGGGGCAGTAAAGATCGCCGGTTCGGCAACTGACTTGCAGACCGGCGTCGTCGCCGCCAATGCCCTGCTCGGCCCCGCTCCGTCACTAGCCGGGACGATCCGACGCGACGAGGCCGGCACGGTCTCGGCAGACGATTTCACGCTGACGAGTGCTGCCGGTAGGCTCGGCGGCGATGTCCGGTTCGATCCCGCCTCGAACCATTTGACTGCAGCACTGGCTTTCGACATTCCACGGCTGGAAAAGCTAAACGCGGCAGTTGGCGCCAATATTGTCGGCTCGGTCTCGGGTAAGGCCGTGGCAGAAGGTCCACTCGACCGGTTGCAACTGCATACCCAACTCGAGGGGCGCGGCATCGCCGCTGATGGCGCGACGGTCGATCGAGTGCAGCTTTCGGGCGTCGTCGCCGATTTGTCACAGCCAAAAGCGACGATCGACGGCAGTTTTCGCGCCGGACGGCTCGATGGCCAGCTAGGGCTCGCCGCAGCTCCGATCGGGAACACCGGCCTCGCGATCAACAATCTGCGCCTGACTGCGGCGGACAGTACGATCGCTGGCGATCTGCGGATTGCTTTTGCCGGCGGCCTTGTCGAGGGATCGCTGACCGGGCGATTCCCCGATCTGTCGCGCTGGTCGGCTCTGGCCGGCAAGTCCGTTGGGGGCAGTCTCGATCTGACCGCCGGTTTGGCCGCGACAGGCGGCGGCCAGCGGGTCGATCTGACCATCAACGGATCGCGGCTTGCTGTTGGCGCCGGCGCATCGCGGAGCGCAATCGACCGTCTCGCCGCGACCGCCCGGCTGGCCGATTTGTGGCGGGCGCCGACGGGCTCGGGGCGGGTGAGCTTGAGCGGCGTTCATTCGGGTCCGCTGGATTTTACCAATGCTGTTGCAGCATTCGACAGCCGAGGCCCGGGCCGGTTCGCGTTTCAAGCCAATGCCGCCGGCCATCCTTTGAACATCGCGATGGCCGGCGAGGGGACGCTGATCCCTGGCGGTGGCGATCTGCGACTGTCGCGGCTAACCGGCTCGCTGGACAAGGAAAATTTCGAGCTCGACCAACCGCTCGATGTATCGCGCCGCGGCGCTGACCTGTCGCTGTCCCGGCTGGCATTGCGGTTCGGGCCGGGTCGGATCGCCGGCAGCGGCTCGCTTAAGGGACAGGCGCTGTCCTTTAGCCTCGACGCCTCGGACTTGCCGCTTGCCGCCGGCGCGCGATTGATAGGTCACCCAAATGTCCAGGGCAATTTGTCATTAGCGGCGACCCTGCGCGGCACATTGCGCGCACCGCAAGGACACATCACGGTTCATGCGAACGGATTGGCGCTCGCCATCGCGCATCAGGCGCAAACGCCGCGCCTCGGGGTCGCGGCGGAAGGCGACTGGAATGGCCGCACCATCGACATCCGGGGGCAGGTGACGGGCCTCCACGGTGATCGAATGGCATTAAACGGGTCAGCTCCGTTGCTGCTGACCCCGGCGCCACTCGGCATTTCGGTGCCGCCGCAAGGCCGGCTTGCCATCAATCTTCAGGGCGGTGGCGAGATCGGTCATCTCGCAAATCTGTTGCCGCTCGGGGAGGATCGGGTAAGCGGTCATTTTACGGTCGACGCGTCGGTCGGTGGCACGATCGCGGCACCTTCCGCCGGCGGGCGGCTACAGCTAACGGGTGCGCGTTACGAGAATTTTGCGAGCGGCGCGGTGCTCGACCATCTACAAGCAGAACTGGTCGGCAATGGCGACCGCTTCCGGCTCGCCTCGCTATCCGCGGGAGATGGGGTCGGCGGCTCGGTAACAGCGCAAGGGAGTCTGGTATTGGGCGGCGCCACCGGCCCGACGGCTCAGCTATCGGCCACCCTCGCCAAATTCCGCATCGCGGCGCGCGACGAGGTGCAAGCAACCGCGAGCGGCCAGATCTCGGTCACCGGGCCGGCGACGGCACCCACGGTGACAGCACCACTGACCATCAACCGGGGTCAGATCAATCTGCCTAACAGCCTGCCGCCAAATGTAGTGGTCTTAAAGGTTACCGAGGTGAACGGGCGACAGCCAACCTCTCAGTTGCCCGCTGCCTCGGCGCCGGCGATTCCGGCTAAGCTCGACATCACTCTCGGGCTGGCTGGACCGGTGCTGGTTCAGGGCCACGGCCTCGATAGTCAGTGGGGCGGGCGTCTCAGGATCACCGGTACGACGCTCGCGCCCCAAATTGCCGGCACATTGGTCGCCAATCGCGGCAGCTATACGCTGTTGGGAAAAGATTTCCGTCTGACCCGCGGCACGATCGCGTTTGACGGCAGCGCCAAGATCGACCCGGCACTGGATATCGTCGCCGAAGCAAATGCCGCCGACATCACTGCGCAAGTCGTGATCACCGGATACGCCTCAGCGCCAGTCATAAGCCTGAGCTCGACCCCGCTTTTGCCGCAAGACGAGATTTTGGCGCGGGTGCTGTTTGGCAACGGCGTAAGACAGATGACCGCCGGTCAAGGGCTGCAATTGGCGCAGGCGGCAGCGGCGCTGTCCGGCAAGGATCCAGGGGTGCTCGACCGGTTGCGCGGCGGGCTCGGCCTCGACTGGCTGCGGCTAGGACAAGGGCCGGCCGGGGCGGCGAGCAGTATCCTCAATCCGAGCGTCGTCACGCCGACGACACAGAGCGCGGCCGCACTCAGCGCCGGAAAGTATATCGCTCCCGGGGTCTCGGTCGGGGTCACCCAAGGCGTGTCGCCCCCGACCAGCAAAGTCACGGTCGAAGTCGATCTCGGCCATCACCTCACGGTCGATACCGAAGCCGGCCAGAACGGCGGCACAGGCGTCGGCATCAATTACAATTTCGATTATTGAGGAGCCCGTAGGACAGTGTTGGGTCACTGAGCATTTCCGGCGCAAGCCCCAGCGTCAGTGTCGATCAATGCCTGCTGGCGGCCTAACTACGCCGCGGATTGTCTTGAACGTCCGCTGGCCCGCAGTCGAGTTGGCATTAATCGTTTAAAGCCCGTCCCATAATGACCGAATATCGCGGCGCTGTTCGGCGTCGGGCAGCCGGCCAAAACCCGCGGCGAGATTGTCGGCCATATGCTCGGGGTTGCGGGTCGCCGGAATCACGCAGGTCACCGCCGGCTCGGCCACAACGTATTTAAGCAGCAACTGGGCCCAGCTCTCGCAATCAAAATCCCGAGCCCATTCCGGCAAGCGCTTGCCGCTCACCCGGCGCACGAGCCCGCCCTGGCCCAGCGGCTGATTGACAATGACCGCCACGCCGCGCGCCGCCGCAACCGGCAGCAAATCGCGCTCGGCCGCCCGCTGAGCCAAGGAATAGCCGCATTGGACAAAATCGATGCCGGGCTCAGTGTCGAGAATGTGCGCCAGTTCAGGCAGGGCGCGGTTTGTGTAATGCGTAATGCCGATATAGCGGATATGCCCACCCTCCTTCATCCGGCGCAAGGTCGCGAGATGAGTGCGCCAGTCGACCAGGTTATGGATCTGCATCAAGTCGATAACTTCGCTGCGCAGCAGACTGGCCGAGCGCTTCATCTGGGCGATGCCGGCATCGCGGCCCGAAATCCATACTTTGGTCGCGAGAAAGGCGCGCGGACGCGCCTCCAGATCGGCGAGGAGGTCGCCGGTGACACCCTCGGCCCGGCCATACATCGGCGAAGTGTCGATCATTTTGGCGCCGGCATCGAGCAGCCGGCGAACAACATCGCGCAATGGCCGGCGGGCATTTTCCTCGGCGCCGACATCAAACACCGGCCAGGTGCCGAGGCCGATAACCGGCATCGCCTCGCCGGTGGACGGGATCGGGCGCGACAACATCAGCGGCGCGGGCATGAATACGCTCTCCTTTAACCGGATCTTCGGCTACCGATCCTCGGCCTTCTTGCCGCATCCATCCGGGTTCAGCACTATCGCATCCGAGAGCCCGAAGACAGGGCGACGACCCGAGCCCGAGGTGCCGCTCAACCAAGGAGGGAATGTGACCAGACCCCGCGCCGCCGATGATTTCGACATGATTTACCAGCGTGTCAAAGAACTTCGTCGTCAGACCGATGCATTGGCGCCAGGCGAAGGCGGTCAGCCCGTCCGCGCGGAGGCACCGATGAGCGATCGCGAGCGCCGCGTAAGAGATCGTCGCGAGGGTCTGCCGCCACCCTGGGTCCCGACCATCTTTATCAAAAAGCCAACCAATATCGAGATCGCCTGCCGTTTCTGGCACGCCCGCTGCGGGTGGTAATCGCGCATTTTTTCGGTCGCCAGCGCCGGTAAGGGACAATGAGTGCGGACGAGCGGTTCTCAAGTATCAGCTGAACTCGCACTAGCACCGGTCCACGAAACGCACGGATACAAGCGCGTCCCTTTATGCGCGGGCGGCGCGGATGGCGCGCCATAGGCGCTCGGGGGTGGCGGGCATTTCCACATGGCGGATGCCGAGCGGTGACAGCGCGTCGACCAGCGCGTTGGCGACCGCGGGCATGGCGCCGACCGCCCCGGCCTCGCCGGCCCCCTTGACGCCGAGCGGGTTGGTCTTGGTCGGCACCGGGTTGCTGTCGAGGTCGAACCCGCACAGATCCGACGGCGCGCGGCATCGCGTAATCCATAAACGTGCCGGTCAACATCTGGCCGCTCGCCGGATCAAAGCGGATGTCTTCCATCAATAGCTGCCCGATGCCCTGCACCACGCCGCCACAGATTTGCCCGTGGAGCAATAACGGGTTCATCACCGTGCCGACATCGTCGACGACACTGTAGCGCAGGATCTCGACCTCGCCGGTATCGGGATCGACCTCAAGCTCGCAGATGTGGCTGCCGTTCGGGAAATTCTGCTGTTTGGGCGTAAAGGCGGCGGCCGCGATCAGCCCCGGCTCCATGCCGTCGGGTAGGCTCGGCGGGTTGAACGACTCGACCGCGACATCGGCGATCGTCAACGCCCGGTTCGAGCGCGGCGCGGTAAAGAACCCATCCTCGAACTTGACCTCTTCCGCCTCGGCGCCGAGCAGATGCGCGGCGAGCGCTTTGGCCTTGGTCACGATCTTTTCGGTTGCCAGGTGGACCGCCGACCCGCCGAGTGCGGCCGAGCGGGACCCGCCGGTGCCCTCTCCGTTTGCAACCTTGTCGGTGTCGCCCTGGACGTAATGGACGTGTTCGGGGTCGATGCCGAGCCGGTCGCACAGTAATTGCTTGTAGACCGTCTCGTGCCCCTGGCCCTGGGTGATCGAGCCCGAGACCAGGGTCACCGTGCCGCTGCGGTCGAACCGCACCTCGGCCGCCTCGAAGCCGCCGGCCGCGGCGCGCTCGATCGTGTTGGAGATGCCGAGGCCGCGCAGCCTTCCGCGCGCCCGCGCTTCGGCGCGGCGGCGTTCGAACCCGTCGGCGCCGGCGAGCCGCAAAGCCATTTCGAGGTTCTTGGCGAACTCGCCGCAATCATAGGTAAAGGTCAGTCCCGATTTGAACGGCATCGCCTCGGGCGGGATCATGTTGCGGCGGCGCAATTCGACCGGATCGATGCCGAGTTCGTCGGCGGCATCATCGACCATGCGCTCGATGACATAGGCGAATTCGGGCCGGCCATTGCCGCGATAGGGCCGCACCGGGTTGGTATTGGTGTAAACCGCGGTCACTTCGGCGCGCACCGCGGGGGTGCGATAAACCCCGGCGAGGGTCCCGAGATTGGCGACAAACGCATTCGAGCCGGTCTGCGGATAGGCGCCGACCGCCGAGATCGTGCGCACCCGGAAGCCGAGGAAATGGCCGTCGGCGTCGAGCGCCAACTCGGCATCGCTGACATTGTCGCGCGCCTGGGCGTCGCCAAGAAACGCCTCCGATCGGGTGCTGGTCCATTTGACCGGCCGGCCGACCAGTTTCGAGGCCAGCAACACCAACGGCACTTCGTTGTAGATCGCCGATTTCATGCCAAAGCTGCCGCCGATATCACCGGCAACGACCCGGACATGGCTCTCCGGCACCTTCATCACCTGGGTCGCCAGCTCGGCGCGGTAGGAGTGGATGCGCTGCAAGGTCGTGTAGATCGTGTAGTTATCGGCAGCGGGGTTGTAGTCACCGATGGCGCCGCGCGGCTCCATTGCTGCGGCGGTCACCCGGTTGACGACCAGCCGGCGGCGAACGACATGCGCCGCCCCGGCGATCGCCGCTTCGGTTTTTGCCGCATCGCCCTCGGTATGAAAGAACGCAACATTGCCCGGTGCTTCTTCCCAAACCAGCGGCGAGTCCGGTTCGACGGCCTCCGCGGTCGAGACGATCGCCGGCAATGGCTCGTAATCGATCGCGATCAGTTCGGCGGCGTCCTCGGCCTGATGACGGGTCAGTGCTACGACAAAGGCGACGTAATCGCCGACCCAGCGCACCCGGTCTTTGACCAACGCCGGAAAGCGCGGCCGAAAGGCCGGCGTGCCGTCGCGCAGGCGCAGGCCTCGCCGGCACCGGCAGATCGCCCCAGCCCGAGGCCTCCCAATCGGCGCCGGTCAGCACCGCCAATACCCCCGGCGCCGCCTTCGCTGCACTCGTATCGATCGAACGGATCCGGGCATGCGCGTAGGGCGAGCGCAGGACATAGCTAAAGACCATGCGCGGCAGCACCAAGTCGTCGACATAGCGGCCGCCGCCGCGCAACAGCCGCGGGTCCTCGAACCGCGGCACCGCCTGCCCCAACGCGAATTCACCCATGGCCTCGGCCTCCCGATCCTTCGGCCGCGTGCTGTTTGATCAGGCGCGGCCGGCTTTCACATCGGGAGACCATATACAGGGAGTGCGCGCTCAATGCCTTTGTGTTTTGAAATCGGAGACCGAAACCTTGGGTTCAGGTACAACCTCTACGTCGGTCGGCCGCTATCGTCGGTGGTCGTCGATTGCTCGCTAAAGCGGACAAACAGAGCGACCGTTTCGCCTCCCGTGAACCGGATGAACAGCGCTCCGTCGCCATTGATCCGGTTGTCGTTGGCAAAGCTGCCAGTGTTGCCCTGCATCATGTGAATGTCGTGAACCCCGAGCTCGGGCGAAAAGCCAAAGGTTTGATCGCTTCCGTGGTCGGCAAAGAACTCGCCAAATGCGATGACGACGGCTGCGTTATCGGCTTTGGCTCGTTCGATTTGGCCATCGAGCAGGTTGCTCAATGTCACGCCTTGACCATCGGGTGGAATGGGTGCCATCGCTCGAAGCGGAAACAAATCACTCCGAATGTAGTCGATGCCATTGCCATTGCGCCCGGTTTGCAGCTTGGTAAAGCCGCCCGGCCGGGCAGCGATCCCTGCAAGATCCAGCCTCGATGGACTGACAAAGTTGGGATCGTAGTGCGCAAGGACCTCGCTCCCGTCAACCGATCTCACATTGACCGCGATCCGGTAATCGCGATCGGCGTGGACCCAGATCTCATAGTGAGGTGAGCGCCCGTTCGGTTCCTCCTTGCCGTCTTTGATGGCGCCTACCAAGACGCCGTAGGTGCGTTGTTGTCCTTTTGGCTTTGTCCGCTTATGGGCCATCTCGATGTCTCCTCTATTAGATCCGCCTTTGACGGAGCGGCCCGCGGTCCCGCCGTTAGCCGTCGGCGCGCCGCGAGCAAATCCTCCGTCGGCAATGACCGCTATCACTCTTCGCGAATTTCGGATGTGACCCGGCTCACACGGGAGCAGCGCCGGTTGATCTCGGCGACATCGTCACTTGCGCCGAAGAAGGCGGATCGATCGGAAAATGCCGATCGCTCGCGTTGAAGCTTCAATTTATCATCGTGCCAGAGTGGCCTTGGGGGGATCGACATGCCCGGCAATCCGGTCGAACAGCATTACACGAGCGATGACCTCGGGGCGGCGATCCTCGCGGCATTGCGCGCGATGGGTAAAGACATCGATCATCTGACGCCGGATGATCTGGCGCCGGTCGACGAATTTCATGGCGGGCAGCGCCCGGCGACGATCCGGCTTGCGGAACTGCTTGGCCTCTCCGGCACTGAGCGTGTGCTCGATGTCGGCTCAGGGCTCGGCGGGCCGTCGCGTTTTCTCGCTTGGCGTTACGGCGTCAAGGTCAGCGGCGTCGATTTGACGGCAGAGTTTGTCCGCATCGCCGAGATGCTAACCCAGCGCACCGGGCTTGAGGCCCTCGTCGATTACCGGCAGGGCAACGCTCTCGAACTCCCGTTCGGTGATGCAGACTTTGACGTGGTGTGGTCGCAAAATGCGGCAATGAACATCGCCGACCGCGACCGTCTCTACCGCGAGATGCGGCGCGTGCTCAAACCCGGCGGCAAGCTCGCCTTGCAAGAGGTCGCGGCCGGGCCGGGCGGTCCGCCATATTTTCCAGTACAGTGGGCGCGCGAGCCCGCGATCAGCTTTCTGTTTTCGGCCGACGAGACGCGGGCAAAACTCGAAACCGCCGGCTTTCGCGTCGTCACCTGGCAGGACACGACACAAGAGGCGTTGCAATCCGCCGCGAGGCGATCGCGCAACACCGAGAGCGGACCGCCGCCGCTCGGTACGCATCTGATCCTCGGCGACGATTGGCGGGCGATGTTCCGCAACTCCGCCCGCAATCTCGAAGAGCACCGCACCGAGCTCTTTAACGCAATCCTCGAACGCATCGACTGAGCGACCCCGCGGCGGCTGGCAACTTCAAAGAATCATTGGCTCATCAATCCGGCAGCGTGAAGACGGCACAGGGCGCCGCGATGCCGCGCAGCACGTGTTCGCCGAGCGGCACCAATGGCGTGGTCGTCTCGGCGGCGACCGCGCCCGAGATCAGCACCGAGCGGCCGAGCGGCCGGCATAGCCCCTCCAGCCGGCTGACCAGATTGACTGCCGGGCCGATGGCGGTGAAGTCTAAGCGGTCGGCCGCTCCAATATTTCCCCACAGCATTTCACCAAGATGCAGTGCCGCGCCGAAGGGCAGCCCCGGCAGACCCCGCTCTTGCCGCACCGCATTGAAATGGGCCATACCGGCGCGGGCAGCGGCGACTGCGCGCAGTGCCGCCTCGCAGGCCTCGGCTGGCATGGCGGTGACCGGGAAAATCGCCAACACGCCGTCGCCGATGAACTTTAGCACTTCGCCGCCAAAAGCGTGCACCGCCCCGGCGATGCGGTCAAACCAGGCGTCGAGCGCGGTAATCATCACGGCAGGCTCGGTCGCCTCGGACAGGGCGGTGAAGTCGCGCAAGTCGGCACAGAGTAGCACGGCGCGGATGGTCTCCCCAGTGCCGCGATGTAGCGCCCCAGCCTGTACCCGGGCGGCACTGCGCCGGCCGAGATAGGCCTCGAGTAGCGCTGCCAACCCCGCCCGCGCGGCCAGGGCGGCCAAGGGCGCCGCGGCGAAGCGAGCCGTCTGGCGCAGTCGGCATGCTTCAGCGGGGGCGAACGACCGGGTCCCGGCCCAGCCCAAGACCGGATTTGCCGCCGCCGAGCCGACCACGTCCTCCTGCACCGGGCCAAGACCGGCCAGCCAGTGGTGCCCGGCTTGGTTGAGCGGATCACCGGCGAAACCCAGCGCCTCGATCACCGTCCCGGTCTCGGCCCGCCACATCCAGGTGCGGCCGGCGATAATCGGGTGCGGCACCGCGAGCGTCAGGGCGCCGCCGGCTAGCGGCAGACCGCCTGTCAACAGGAGGCCGCCGAGCTCGGCCAGGAACCGGTCAGGGCCGGGCGAAGCGGTGGCCTCGTCCACCAGCCAGGCAAGGGGTGCGGGCAGATCCATGCGGCGATCTTGCCGCCGCGGTCAGCGGCTGTCATCCCCAGCGCCGCAATAGCGCAGCCGGCCCCCACCGATGTATCCTCGAGCAACGCCCTGACGTCGGCGCCTGTATCCTCCGCCGTTGGCGGGGCAGGCATTGCATTCCCGGGGAAAACCGATGCAAGAGGCCCTCATTGTTCGCCGCGAGACGCACATCCCGGCGCCGCCCGCAGCGGTTTTCGCCCTCCTGACCGATCCGGAGAAGATCCTGCGCTGGATGGGAACCGAGGCGCAGGTAGAGCCAGCGCCCGGCGGGCTCTACCTGGTCAATGTCACCGGGGCCCGCTTCGCCCGCGGCTCCTTCCGCGAAGTCGTGCCAGTACATCGGCTAGCCTACAGCTTCGGCTGGGACGGCAGTGAGGTGGTGCCGCCGGGGTCTAGCCTGGTCGAGATCGACCTGATCGAGCAGCCGCCAGGAACGCTACTGCGCCTGACCCACACTGGCCTGCCCAATGCCGAACAATGCGCCGGTCATGCTGAGGGTTGGACCCATTACCTCGGCCGCCTGGCCGAGGTTGCGGCCGGGCGCGACCCGGGCCCGGACCCCAGGCGCGGCCGCACAGGCACGGAGTGATTGCTCACCGAACGCTTTCGCGTCCCAATCTGGAACGCATTCGTGGTCAGTAGCGCTCAGCGTCCAAATGACGCCGCCTCTGCTGCCAGGGGTGTTCGTTGATATCAGAGCTTACGGCGGCGGCGCAGCACGCCAAAGCCGAGCAGTGCGGAGCCGAGCAACGCCAGCGACGCCGGCTCGGGGGCATCGACGGGGATCGACGCCGGCGGGCTCGAGATCGTCTTTACACAACCGATCGCAGCGCCCGGCTGGACCTGGGTGCAGGCAATCGACATGTTGGCCGCCTGACCCGCCAAGTAATTTCCTGTCGTATCGCCGCCAAAGGTGCCGGTCAACACCAGATCCAGCGCACCGTTTGTCAGCACATTGGTGAAGATGCTGGTGAAGTTGAACGTCACCGTGCCTGTTGCGTTGGTAACCTTAACCGTGTCGCCAAACGCGCCGGTGAAATTGACCGGATATGTCGACATCGACGTGATCTGGGTGACAGCATTCCCTGTTGTCAAATATCCTGGGGCATGCGCGGCGGTGCAGCCATTCCCGGCGGCACCGCAAAAATTATCGGCGTTGCCGAGAAACGGATCCATGAACGATCCGACCATCTCAGCGCCGCTCAACGTCAGCGCTGTTGTCGCCGTGGTGATATTTCCGGTATTGACCGAATTGGGTCCCGCTATCGACGCGGTGAACGATCCGTTTGGCTGGACCGGATCTGCCTGTGCCGTGGCCGCCAATGCCAACAGAGCCAGCGGCCCCAATGTTCTCAAAGCTAATGTCCGCATCTCACCCTCCGCAGATCGGGTGAGCCAACGGCTCACCTACAGCGATCCTGCGTCGTATCCGACGCGGCAATCGCCATGCCGAAGACATGATTTCTAGACAAAACAACAGGTTGACACGACTTTATGTTGCGCGTTGGTTACATAATGTTAAAATTAGCGACACCGATAAGCGCGACCCCACCCGTTCTGCGCCGCCAAATGCCTTTGTTTTGAGGGGTTTATTAACTACTCGGGGCACGTAGCGCCTGTAAAAAAATACGACACCTTCGCTGACGATCTTATCAGACGGAAAACGCGTTACGCAACAGACGGTTGGACTGCGCGCTTCGCGCCTCATGCCGCCTCGTCAGTGCGCTGCACCGGGGGGACCGAGCCGAGTGCGTCAATAAGGTAGCGAGGCCGGAGGGATTCGCTCGCGCTCTTTTGCTCTCTGACTCGCTCGTGTCGCGGTGAGATAACAGTCTTCTACAATTCGAATTCCTGATGTGGTGTAGGCGTCGTCGCCGGAGGATAAATCCGTTGATCCTCGCCGCCCCCGGGGGCCGCGCGCCACAATGGAGAGAAGATCCATGACAACGACCGCAGCAACCGACTTCGATATCGCCAGGTTGCGGGCGCGGCGCACTAACAAGTGGCACAAGTTTCCGCCGGACGTACTGCCGGCGTGGGTCGCGGACATGGATTTCGGCGTCGCGCCTTCGATCACGGCTGCGCTGGCGCGCCTGACGCGAGATCAGGAATACGGCTATGCTGCGCGCGACGGCGTGCTGGCTGCGGCCTTCGTCCGCCGCATGGAGCGGCGCTTCGGCTGGCAGACCGATCAAGCCGATACGATGGCGGTCGGCGATCTGGTGCAGGCCAGCTTCTCCTCGGTTATGGCGTTCAGCGAACCGGGCGACGCGATCCTGTTGCAGCTTCCCTCCTACCCGCCCTTCATGCGCGCCATCGAGGATACGGGCCGCCGCCTGATCGCCAACCCGATGCGCGATAACGGCAAGCGCTGGGTGCTCGACCTGGGCGCTTATGAGGCAGCCCATGATCCGCGCCTGCGCATGCTGATATTCTGCCATCCGCAGAACCCCACCGGGCGCGCGTTCAGCCGGGCAGAACTGGAGGAGGTGGCGGACTTCGCGATCCGGCATGATCTGGTGGTGGTGTCCGACGAGATCCACGCGGACATCGTCTATCCTGGCAACGCGCATATTCCGCTCGCGTCGCTGCATCCGGAGATCGCGGCGCGCACCATCACGATCACCTCGGCGACCAAGAGTTTTAACATTCCGGCTCTGCGCTGCGCCGTCATGCATTTTGGCGCGCCCGCACTAAAGGAAGGCTTTGCGAAGCGCATCCCGTCGCGGCTGCTCGGCTCGCCGGGGGTGACCGGGGTCGATGCGACGGTCGCGGCGTGGGATGACGGGCAGCCGTGGTTGGATGAGATTCTTGCGCAGCTGCAGGCGAACCGCGATTGGCTGGCGGCGACACTTGCCGGCGAGCTTCCAGGCGTGACGATGCGAGTGCCGGAGGCGACATATCTGGCCTGGCTCGATTGCCGGGCGCTGGAATTGCCGTGCCCGGCCGGGCAGTTCTTTCTGGATCAGGCCAGGGTTGGGCTGAATTTTGGCGAGACCTTTGGCGCGGATTACGCGGGGTTCGCGCGGCTGAATTTCGCGACGCCGGCGGCAATACTGAGGGAGATTGTTGGGCGGATGGGAGAGGCGGTGCGGAGGCGGTAAGGCGACGTTAAATTCAGTTGTCGTGAAGCCGGTGCAAGATCGGTCAAGGACCTTTGTCTCGCGCCGGCGCAAGGTCACACATCATCCTTGGCAACTCAGCGACCATTGCGGGGTGCGAGCGCGTCGCGCCTAAGCACCCTGGTTTTCGGATCGTTCCATGTCAAGACGGGGCCCGGAACCGATAGCGCGTCATAGGAGAGGACTCCCTTGTGGATGATCTTACACCTCTGCTCGTTGGCCCGCCAGCGCCTTAAGTAGGCGCGGTTCGGGTGTTCTGGATGCGTTGGTCAGTGACTGCTTTGGACATCGTCGCAGAAGCGCTAACTTTGGGGTGCAAGCACTGCCAAGTTGATTGGCAGCCATGTCTCCCCCCTGTGTGCGTGCGTCCGATAACCTTCTGGTTCCCCGCCTTCCTGGGCTTACTGCGTCACCTTCGGAGTAATGCATGGGAAAGCGGTTCGCGTGCCAGCGGAATCCTCGATACACGGATGTCAGCTGATGCTGGGACAGCGCGAGCCGGCGAGCTAGTCGTCGGCGATCAATGCTCTTTTTGTCGGTTTGCCAACAAATTTACAGGGACAAGTATAGTCTCAAGCTTAAACACTATTACCTATTCAAAGTCCCGCCTCTGCAAGCAACTCTATCACCATTTCAAGATCCGTATACAGTCTGTAAAGGTAGGCCGTTGATCAAAGAGAGACAAGCCTGGGTGGCTTTGATGTTCCAATATTCCGGCCGCATCAGTGGTGTGCGGGTGACCGACGAATATCGTCGAGAAGCCGGTATGCGTGTCCAATCTCGAGAAATTGCGGCTCCTCTTTGAACATCGCTACCACGGGTTCGACTAGCTGCGGCACCAGTTGCTCACGTCCGCTGGCACAATAGAGCCGGGCAAGACTGAGCGCTGCACGCAGTTCAAGGCTGCGCGCCTGCTGGCTGCGGGCCTCGTAGAGCGCTGCTTGAAAAGCGTCTTCAGCAGCGGAGAAGTCCACGGGCCGACGAGATAACAGGATCTCGCCGCGCCCGCGATGCAGTTCCGATCGAAACCACCGCAAGCCGGTTCGCGCGACGTCTTCAAAGGCCTGCTCTAATATCGCCAGTGCTGCCTCGGCACGCTCGGTCATAGCCTCGGTTTCTGCCACCAGTTCTCGGTAGAAATGGAGGTACAAGGCGTCTGTGTTGTGCGCCTGGAAATGGTCGATTGCCTGGCGCATCGCGGCCGATCCGGCTTCCTTTTCGCCAGCCCACCAGCAGGCCCAGCCGTAAAAGAAAGTGCCGATCGGCAAGTACGACGAATGTAGATTGTGCTCCCGGCTGAGCGCACAGAGCGCCTTGGCGCTGGGCATTGTACGTGCCGGGTCGTGTCGAAGTGCCTCAAAGAGACATTTCAATCCGTACCCACGAACCACTGTCGGGATGTGATGGCTCTCGACCGCAAGTGTCAGGCCGTCGTTGGCCAGTTTTCCTGCTCGTCCGACCTCACCGAGCTGCCACAACGCGATGGCGAGGTGAAACATCGCGGCCACACCCTGGTCGTGGCCAAAGCGATAGCGCAGAGCCTGATCCCGCTTGGAATCGTAGGTTCGCAACGTCCTCTCAAAATGTGCACACGCCCCGACAAGATCGCCCTCCATGCTGCATGTTGTGCCGACGGTGCGGTGAGCGATGCCGGCCTCTGGGGAATTCGGCTGGCCTTCCGCCTCACGCAGGAACGCGTCAGCCACCTCCCGCGCCGATACAACCTCGCCGCGGGAGTGAGTAGCGGACCACAGGCCGTAATAAACTGGAAACCGTTCACCAGGGTCCTCGATCGCGGCCGCAAGTTCGCGCGCTCGGGTGAAGGCCGTGGTGGTCTCCATGGCGCCATGACCACGCGCCGTCAGCAGCATCTGACCATAGGCGATCTGCAGCCTCAGCCGAGGACGCCGCCGGTCCGGGTCGTCGGGGAGTGTATCGGCCAGCGCGATCGCGTGATCGTAGTGGGAGATAGCCTCGAGATAGGC
The DNA here is from genome assembly GCA_963735445.1 of uncultured Alphaproteobacteria bacterium. Taxonomy (GTDB): domain Bacteria; phylum Pseudomonadota; class Alphaproteobacteria; order ATCC43930; family CGMCC-115725; genus AP-15. The sequence continues at coordinate 45,849 of CAVTLC010000008.1, read as the reverse complement.
GGAGCGGCCTGCCGCTTGCTCACCAGCCTTACTCCACCATTCCACCGCTGGCTCGATCAGACCTGCCTGAGCGAAATGATGGGCGACGAATTCGGGCTCGGTCTCGGTGACAACAGGAAACCGCTCGCACAGGGCGCTGGCAATCCTTTGGTGCAACACCTGCCGCCGGCTCCGCAGCAGGCTCTCATAAGCGGCGTCCTGCACAAGCGCATGCCTGAAGCGGTAGCGCAGATCCGGTGGCTGGCCGGTGCGGAACACCAAGTCTGCCGCTTCCAGCTGGGCCAGCGCATTATCGAGCGTTGCCTGGTCACGGCCGGCGACAGCGCTCAGCAGCGCGGAAGAAAACTCGCGACCAATCAGGGCGCCGATTGCCACGATCTCCTTGACGGGCGCCAGCCGGTCGAGCCGCGCCATCAGCGCATCATGCAAAGTTGCCGGGATGGCGAGCGGCGGCAGTGGTCCGTCGAGCCGATAGCGCCCGCTCTCTTCGACAAGAAGGCCAGATTCCAGTACTGTTTTCGTCAGCTCCTCGACAAACAACGGCACCCCATCAGCCTTCGCAACAATCTGAGCCGACACCTGGCTGGGCAATGTCTTGCCCCCAGTGACCTGTTCGACCATGGCCAGCGCCTGGACTTGACCGAGTCGGCCCAGCGTGACCAGAGAGGCGTTGACAAGACCTGCGGCGCGCGCTTCGAACTCCGGCCGGCTTGTTACCAGGGTCAGGATCGGCAGCCGGTTCACGCGCTCCGCCAGCAGACCGAGCACCTCGAGTGTGCTGGGGTCGGCCCAGTGGACATCCTCGACCAGCAACAGCACTGGCTTCTGGCTGGCCAGACCCTCCAGCTGATCGACCAGAGCCCGCAGCGTTTGCTGCCGCCGCTCTACCGCGCTCAGCCCAAGCGGTGGATACCGATCTCCCGACGGCAGCGACAGCATCGCGGCAAGTAGCGGTGCGACCTCGCCTACCCGCGGCGTTGCCAGCGCAATCATCGCTTCGAGTTTGTCGAGTTGGCGGTCGGGCGGATCACCCGGATCCAAACCCGCCGCCCGCTTGAGATGTTCGATGATCGGGTGGAACGGGCTCGCGGTATGGTAGGGCGAGCATTGGCACCCGAGCTGGATATGTGGCTCGTCTGCAATATGGGCAGCGAACTGCTCGGCAAAACGCGACTTGCCGATCCCCGCTTCGCCCGAGATCAGCACGAGCTTCCCATCGCCTTGACAGGCCAGCGACCACCACTTGTCGAGTTCTGCGAACTCGTCTTCACGGCCGACAAAACGAGTCAGCCGCCGCGCCCGCACCATTTCGAAGCGGCTCTCGGCCGAGGCAGCACCTTCGACCACCCACGTCGTGACCGGCTCGGCAAGCCCCTTGAGCTCGGTGCTGCCCAGAGCGCGCAGCTGGAACAATTCGCCGAGAAGCGCGCGGGTCGAGCCCGCCACCACCACCGTTCCGGGCTCTGCCATCGCTTGCAGCCGCGCCGCCAGGTTGGGTGTCTCACCAACCACTGCCTGCTGCTGCGTCGACAGATCGCCGACGACGACCAATCCGGTCGCGATGCCGATACGCGCGGCGATCGGCTCCCCGGCGGGTGTCCGTAGCCAGCCCACACTCGTGATGATGTCGAGCGCCGCCCGCACCGCCCGCTCGGCGTCGTCTTCGTGCGCCCGCGGATAGCCAAAATAAACCAGCACGCCATCGCCCATAAACTGGGCGAGAAAACCGTCATAATGATTGACGACGCGAACACAGGCGTCGCGATAGGCGCGGTATATTCGGCGCAAATCCTCGGGGTCGAGCCGCGCCGACAAGGCCGTCGAGCCAACCAGATCGCCAAACATCACCGTCAGCTGCCGCCGCTCGGCGCTCTCCTCGCCACCTGGGCCTCGCACCTCACGTCCCGCAGCTTCCCGAGCCGCAGCCGCGCGCAATAGTTTGCGACGATGTCCAAGCAAGACGCCGAGTTCTTCAAGATCCCGATCGGTCAGGTCCGGAAGTACGTCGAGATCGACCCCATTCTCGGCAAAGACTTGAGTGTATTGTTCTAGACCTAGCGCCTCGAGCCATTCAGCCATCTGCTGCATCGTGACCTCGGTCCTTCCGTAAATGTTCATCGGTTGCAATGAGAAACGATCAAGCTCTTGCTGCAGCTGATCCTGTGGCAGCAATGGTCCGAGCAAGCGGGTCGAATTTGCCTCAAGACTGGCGACAAGGAGCCTAGACGCAGAGCTGCTGGTGAACGGCCACCCCTTTCTTTAGGTCAAAGCCTTGGCTCGAGCAGCCCATCTTGGAGCAGTTTTAGCTGGGATTCTACCGGAGATTCCGCTGGCGCCCGTCATCCACTATCCGGTGGATTTGGGAAAGCGGGCGGGGTGAATTATAGGGTTCCTGCTTGCTGAAAATTTGGGTGTCGCCGGGGAAGGCACCGCGGAGGTGAGCTAGGCCGCAGGCGTAGGCAAACTCCAAAAATTGTCCGCATTCTAATGCGGTCGGAGACCATCAATGGCGATCTCGGAGAGCAGCAACACGGCCCGCGGCCGACGCCTTGATCCAGCCGCTTTAAGCGCGATCGACGTGTGTCGCTCCGCAGCTTTGAACAGGCGGTCGAGGCGGGCCACGAAGGATCAGAACTTCGTTTGAACAAAGCAAGGGTGCCCCAGCACAGCATACCGAGCCCTACGATTCCCCACTCGAGCCCGGGCCGGGACGATCTTCGCGGATATTGAACCAGGCGACGTAAAGAGCGGGCAGAAATACCAAAGTCAATATTGTCGCGATGGCGAGGCCGCCCATGATCGCGTACGCCATCGGTCCCCAGAAAACCGTGGAGGCGATCGGGATCATCCCGAGGATCGCTGCCGCGGCCGTCAACAGGATCGGTCGGCAGCGATGAGCCGTTGCCTCAATAACGGCATCCCACGGGGTCCGATGCCCGACGATCTCCCGCCCGATCTGGTCGACCAAAATAACCGAGTTTCTGATGATCATTCCGGTTAGCGACAAAACGCCCAGGATCGCGACAAACCCGAGGGGCTTGTGCGCAATCAAAAGAGCGCCGACGACCCCGATAAGACCAAAAGGAACCACACTGATGACAAGAAACAGTTGGCTAAGGTTCTGCAGTTGAGCCATCAAAACAATAAGCATCAACAAGCCGGCCACCGGTACCACTGCGATCACCGAATTTAGTGATTTATTGCTTTCTTCCTCGGACCCGCCGGCCGTAACAGAGTAGCCGGGCGGTAAACGCCGATTCAGGCGGTCGATCTGCAGCCGGAGATCATGCACCACGGTCGCCGGCAGCGCTCCCGCGACGACATCGGACTGCACCGTCAATGTCGGCACGCGATCCCGTCTCCAGATCAGCGGCCAGTCCTGGCCGTACTCCACCTTGGCCAGCTGCGACAGAGGTACGGTGGCGCCGTTTGGCAATGGAACAGCGAGAGTGCGCAAGGCTGCGGCCAATACCCGACCATGAGCATCGGCGCGGGCGATCACATCGACAAGGTAGTTGCCGTCGCGCACCTTTGTTACCGTTATTCCCGAGACAAAGGCATCGATTGTCTGCGCCAGCAACTCGGAATTGATGCCGAGCAGGCGGGCCTCGTCCTGATCGACGCGCAGTCTCAGGGTACGCTGCGGTTCGATCCAATCGAAATTGATATTATCGACGCTGCTGTTGCCCGCCATTATAGCGGTGACCTGGTAGGCAATGTCACGGATTTCCGAGATTGCCGGGCCCGCGACGCGATACTGGATAGGCCAGCCCACGGGCGGCCCGAGCTCCAAAGGGGACAGTCGAGCGACAAGCTGCGGAAGCTTTTGGGCAATTGCCGGTCCGAGACGGCCCTGAAGGCGGCTACGCCCTGCCAAATCCTTCGCCACGACGACCACTTGGGCTATGGATTGGTTAGGTAGCTGCACATCCAGCGGCAGATAAAAGCGGATGGCGCCTTCGCCGATATAGTCGGTCCAGTGATCGACGTCGGGGTCATCTTTTAGTAGACTGTCGACTACAGTTGCCGCGCGGGCTGTCGCCTCGATAGTGGTGTTCTGGGCCAGTTTGAGATTGATCAGCAGTTCAGGCCGATCGGATGAGGGAAAGAATTGTCGCGGGACCAACGACAAGCCGAAAACCGCCAGCCCAAACAGCGCGAGTGTCGTCCCGATGGTGATCCATCGGGCGCGCAGCGCGGCCCGCAAAAACCGGCGGAAATGGCGCATCGCAGGTCCCGGCTCGCCGTCTGTCTGGTGGCGTACGCGCTGGGGGAGCAGGCTCACGCCCAATAGCGGCGCAAACAGGATGGCGACGATCCAGGAGATCAGCAGCGCGATAGCAATGACCGCGAATAGCGAGAACGTATACTCGCCCGCCGTGCTGCGCGCGAAACCCACCGGCAAAAAGCCTGCGACGGTAACCAGGGTTCCGGTCAGCATTGGAAAGGCGGTCGCACTGTAGGCAAAGGTTGCCGCGGCGACCATGTCTGCACCCCGTTCGCGGCGCGCCACTATCGATTCCACCGTGATCATCGCGTCGTCGACCAGAAGCCCGAGGGCTATGATCAGCGCGCCGAGCGAGACGCGCTGCAGGTCGATCCCGCCGAGTGACATCACGATAAAGGTTCCGGCCAACACCATCGGGATCGAGCAGGCGACGACCGCCCCTGCACGCAGGCCCAAACTGATCAGGCTCACGGCGACCACGATCGCAATAAACTCGGCCAGTGCTTCGAGGAAGTCGCCCACCGCGTGCTTGACGATTTTTGGTTGATCGGCAACCAGGTGCGGCTCGACGCCGATCGGCAGGTCCGCGGTGATTTTCACCATAGCGCGCTCGACGTTGGCGCCGAGCGCCAGGGCGTCACCGCCGGCCCGCATTGCAATGCCGAGGCCGATTGCTTGCTGGCCGTTGATACGGAAGCTCGGTTGCGGCGGGTCAGCGTAGCCGCGCTTGATGGTGCCGATGTCGCTAAGGCGGAACAACCGGCCATCGGCGGCAAAATTGAACTGCTCGAGATCGGCCTGCGAGTGAAAGCGGCCGCTGACCTGAACCTGCAGGGTCTCGCCCCGAGTCCGCACGGTCCCCGCCGGGGTCACAGCATTCTGTGCCTGCAACGCTTCGATCAATGACTGGCGGCTCAAATGCAGACCCGCCATCTTTTCCGGTGAAAACTCGATGAAGATTTTCTCGTCCTGGGTGCCAAACAGCTCGATTTTCGCGACATCGGGAATGGCAAGGAGGCGCCGCCGGACGGCCTTCACGTAATCGCGCAATTCACGTTGGGTGAACCCGTCTGCCGTGAACGCGTAAATAATCCCGTAAGTATCGCCGAACTCGTCGTTAAAAAACGGACCGACAATACCGGGTGGAAGCGTCCACCGAATATCGCCGATCTTTTTGTGGACCTGATACCAGGCATCGGGAACCGCCAACGCTGGTGTCGAGCTCAGCAAATTGACAAAAATCGTCGTCTCACCCGGTGTGGTGAAGCTCCGCAAATAGTCGAGGTGCGGGGTTTCTTGCAATTTTTCCTCGACGCGGTCGGTCACCTGGTCGAGCATTTCACTTACGGTGGCACCCGGCCAATCCACTCGCACGATCATCGTTTTGGTCGTAAACGGCGGGTCTTCGCTGCGGCCTAGACGCCAGTAACTATAGGATCCGGCGGTCGCGACGATGACCATCAGGAACCAGACCAGTGCGCGATGGCGCAGCGCCCAGCTCGAGAGGTTAAAATTAGCCGTCATGGCCCCAGCGCGGCCGAGTTGTCGAGTTGACGCACGACCTCGCCGGGGTAGAGCGTATGGACCCCTGCGGTCACGACGATCTCGCCATCGGCGAGGCCGTCGGCGACAGCGACCGCGTCCGGATCGTAGCGCAGCACCTTGATCTGGCGGAGTTCGACCACGTGGCGGGTTGGGTTCAATATCCAGACGGCGGGCTTACCATCCTGTTCGGTTAAGGCCGTCCCGGGAATCTCGATTGTCGGCGTGGTCAGAACACGAACGCTACCGATGATCGTCGCGCCGAGCCGCATCGCGTCCGGTGGATTATCGAGGCTGAGCTTAACGACGTAGGTGCGCGTCGTCGGATCGGCTTGAGGCCCGATTTCCCGGATATGGCCGGTTGCCACGACCGTCGGATCATCGGACAGTGCAATGTGGACCAGGGGCTGGGCGGGTGCGGCGCGGATCAGCCGGGCGGGAACATTGAAAACCGCGTCCTTGCCGCCTTGCTGTGCCACCCGCACGATCATTTGGCCGGCGCGCACAACCTCGCCCGGCTCCGCTCCTCTTTGGATGACGGAGCCGGCGACATCTGAGCGCAGCTCCCGGTAACCGAGCGCGTCCCGCGCCGAGCGCAGCCGGGCCTTAGCGGCGTCTACCTGAGCCGCTGCCGCCTGCAGCTGTTGCACCGCTTGATCGTATTGCACCCGGGTGGTGTAGCCAGGTCCCACCAGTGCCGCCTGGCGCGTTTCATTGCTTTTCGCCAAGGTGAGCGCCGCTTCGGCCGCCGACAGATCGGCTTCGGTCGAGCGGACGGTATTTTGCGCATCTTGACTGTCGAGACGGGCGACGATTTGGCCGGGTCGGACCGGGTCGCCAACGTCGACCTCGCGGTCGACCAGCCTGCCGTCGACGCGAAAGGCAAGGTTCATCTCATTTCGCGCCTGGATCTGGCCGCTGAGCGTGACGATTTCGCCGCCGTCGGTATGGCTGACAGCCATAGTTCGCACCGCTCGGGGTTCGGGTTTCTGAGCCGTCTTGTCGTCGCAGCCCGCAAGGCAGAGAACCGCGATTGCGGCGGCGAAAAAGCATGTGGTCATTCGCATGGCTAGCGATCTCACGGTCTCTGCCATGTTCGGGCCCGGGCCTCGGGCGATTGACGGCATTCGGGTGATCGACGGGCGATCCGGAGTGCTTCGAGAGCTCCGTGCATGGCGACAGTCGGCGCTGCCGCGTTAGCGAGGCCGGGGTTGGCCCGATCCGGGCATCGACGCCAGAGGCTGGTCATAAAGCGACAGAGGTGCCGGCGGCGGCAATCCGGGACATCTCTCAAAATCCGCTTTGGACAGGAAAATTAACCGTAATTTGGATGGGTTGCAGAGTAACTAATTCTACCACATTATCTCATCGAGTATAAGTTCGGTCGAACTACTTATGAAAACCTTTCTTTCGCCGCACCGGCCGGCAAGATCGCGCAGCGTCGGGACACGACTGCTGATCGCCTTCTTTACCATCAGCGCAATTTCAGGGCTCGTCGCCGGTGCTGCGATCTATGCCTTTGTCGAGGTTGGGCAATCGCTGGCGTTGATCGACCGCCGCGTCGACCCGATTTTGGCTTCGGTCGAAGCATCGCGCTCGGTCGAGCGTATCGTCAGCGCGGCAGCCGCTCTGTCGAGTGCGACGACCCAGCGGGACCGGGACGAGCTGTTCGCTGGCCTGTCCGATCAATCGGCCAAATTGCGATCTTTGCTTTCAGAACTGCACTCGGGCGGGATCAGCCATCAGCGACTGGACCCGATCGAACAGCATGCCCGCCAGCTGGACACCAATCTTGTGGCGTTGGATTCGGACGTCCGCCAGCGGCTGCAATTGATCGGCCTGACGCGGGATTTGGTGCACAGTGTTTTCGACACCAATGAAGAAACCCAACGGCTGCTGGAGCCGACGCTGCTCGTCCACGCCAGCCAGATCGCCCGGCTTACCGGGATCCTCGCCGACACCGGGGCGACCCATCCCGCCTGGGACGATGTCCGCCCGCTGATCGCCGGCCTGATCGCCGACCGGCCGGTGCAGGAGGTTCAACAGCAGGTCTCGGTGCTCGCCGACAGTCTGGTTCAGGCTTCGGTCAGCGAGCAGCGAGAGCGGCTATTGGTCCTCGCCTTTGAGCTGCGCCGAACGATTGCCAAGCTTCAAAAGCAGTCGCAGCTGCTTGACCCGAAGCTGCGACCCTTGTTCCTTGCCGAACTCGACAAATTCCAAACCTTGTCGGACGGGCCGAGTTCGATCCTGCACCTGCGCCAGCAGGAGCTGGCGCTGATTGCCAATGCCGACCGCCTGCTGGCCGAGAACTCCGTGTTATCGAAACAGTTGACCAGTGCGGCGCAGCAACTCGTCTATGTGACCAAACAGGAGGTCCGCGGTGCGACCGCGACCGCCCTCGGTATTCAGCGGCGAAGTACCGAAGCGATCGCCGGGTTGGTGGCGGTCAGCCTTGTCGGCTCGGTTCTGATCGTGTGGCTCTATGTCGGACGCAATATCGTCAGGCGGCTGCACCAGCTGAGCGGCGCCATGTTCGAGATCGCCGCAGGCGTCCGCGAAACACCTGTTCCAGTCGACGGAAGCGACGAGATCGCGGCGATGGGCCAAGCGGTCGAGATCTTTCGCCGCAACGCGATCGAACGCGACCAGCTGCTCGCCGAGCGCGCGGCAGCGGCCAACCGGCTGGAAATGATCGTCGAGCAGCGGACTGAAGAACTCTCCCGCCGCGAAGCGACGCTGCGCGTCATCTTTGACAATATGCCCCAGGGGATTGTGCTGTTCGATAGCGACCTGAAGATGGTGGCGTGGAACGACCCTCTGCGGCAAATCGTGGGATTGGCGGATGATGTCCTCGATCGGCAGTACGATTTCTCTGATTTCATCCGATTTCTTGCGGAAGGCGGAGATTACGGAGAGGTCGATGTCGAGGCGACCGTGCAAGAACATTTGGCAACTATCGGCGAAAGTTATCTTGCCGAACGGACACGAGCCAATGGTACCACGATCGAGATCCGCAGAAGCCCGGTGCCAGGCGGCGGCTGCATCTCGATCTACACCGATGTCACCGAACGGAGAAAAGCCGAAGCGCTCGTCGAGCAAGCGCGCGCACGTCTCGCCGACGCGATTGAAAGTATCTCTGATGGATTTGCCTTATGGGATCAAGACGATCGCCTAGCGATCTTCAACAGCCGTTCGCAACAAATTCTAAATCTTCCTGATCTATTTTTTGTAGGAGCTCGGTTCGAGGAGGTCATTCGACCGCTGCCGTATCGCGGTTACTATGACCCGGTGATCGGTGATCCGTACAAGTGGTGCGAGGAGAGGCTCGCATTGCATCGCGACGCCCCCACCATTCACGACCAGAAGCTTGCCGACGGAACCTGGCTGCGGGTCGGCGAGCATCGTACCCGCGAAGGGGGAACGGTCACCACCTGGACCGACATCACGACAATCAAGCAACGTGAAGCGGAGCTTGCCGAGATGGTCCGTCATCTCGAAATCGCCCGCGACGAAGCGATGACGGCGAGCCGCACCAAATCGACATTTCTCGCCAATATGAGCCATGAGCTGCGCACCCCGCTCAACGCGATTATCGGGCTGACCGAACTACTGTGCGACAACGCCGCCCGGTTTGGCACCGAAAAGGCGCTGGAGCCGCTGCGCCGGGTGCTGCGGGCGGGGCGTCATTTGCTGGCATTGATTAATGATATTCTCGATCTTTCTAAGATCGAGGCTGGCAAAATGGATTTGAGCCTAGAAACGGTAGCCATCGCACCCGTCCTCGAAGAAGTGCTGGGCACCGCCCGCCCACTGGCCCAGCAAAACAACAACCAACTCGTGCTCGAGTGCTCGCCGGCGATCGATACGGTCTATGCCGACACTACGCGGCTACGCCAAGTTCTGCTCAACCTGCTGAGCAACGCTTGCAAGTTCACAAAGGGGGGCAGGGTCACGCTGAGGGTCACCCGCGCCGACGAGAATAGTCACCATTGGATCGATTTTGCCGTTGCCGACACGGGCATCGGGATCAGCGCCGAGCAGCTCGGCCGTTTATTCCAGGAATTCGTCCAAGCCGACGGCACCACGACGCGCCAATATGGTGGTACCGGGCTTGGTCTCGCAATCAGCCGCAGGTTGTGCCGGCTAATGGGCGGCGACGTCTTGGTCTCCAGCGAGCCCGGCAAGGGATCGACGTTTACGATGCGCCTACCGGCGCCGATGGCACCGCTACTGGGGTTGACGCAGACGGGCACCGAGGAGACTGATTCATCGCCGTTCGAGGCCTCGCGCGGTTTAATCCTCGTCATCGACGACGAGCCGACCGCGCGGGAACTGATCGCGACCTATCTGGTCAACGCCGGGTTCACGGTGGAGACCGCGGAAAACGGCATTGACGGGTTGAGGCGGGCGCGTGAACTGCGGCCCGCAGCGATCACTCTTGACATTATGATGCCGCAGATCGACGGCTGGACCGTGCTGGCCGCACTGAAGGGGGAACCCGAACTCGCCGATATTCCGGTCGTCATCGTCACGATTGTCGATGAGCAGCGCCGGGGGATAGCGCTCGGTGCGGCTGGATATCTCGCGAAGCCGATCGATCGCGAGCGGCTGGTCGAAGCGCTGGGGCGGCTGCGGCTGGTGGCATCGCCGGGCCGCGTCCTCGTCGCCGAGGATGACGAGGAAGGCCGCCAGCTGATTGCGACAATCCTTAGCAATGACGGCTGGACCGTTCGCGAAGCGGAAAATGGACGACGAGCGATTGACGTGTTGCGGGCGGAATTGCCGGATGTGATCGTACTCGATCTGATGATGCCGGAGATGGACGGGTTCCAGCTGGTCGCGGCACTTCAGGCCGACCCAGCCTGGTGCCGGATCCCGGTGGTCGTTGTAACGGCGCTCGACCTCACCCCCGAGGATCGCCAGCGCCTCAACGGCGGGGTCACAGAAATCCTCTCCAAACACGCGTTCGGCCCATCGGAGTTGATGGCGCGATTGGCTGCGCTTCTTAAAGAGGTGCAGCGGTCAACCAGCGACCCTTCAGTCGAGCCGGCCGCGCGCTATCGCACCAACCCGGCGTTACGGGAACCGCCCGATTAGCGGGAGCACAGCGGGCAATCCTCGGAGATCCCCACAAGTCACTAAATGCGCCGCCGGCGCATCAAATGTGCAATCGTGATGATCGCGAAAATCCAGCTATGCGGCGTCCCGACAGGATCGAGAAAAGAGCGCCTGTTCCCTTTATCGTCCGGGTGCGCTCTTGCCATTTTGGCGGAAATCTCTTAAGATTTTTGAAATGATTATGCCGGATCCAAGGTCTGTGGCCAGGGGAAGGAATTACAATAACCCCGCGCCTCAACCTCCGGGAGGCCAACATGAACATTAGACGCCGCGGTGTACTCGTAGCTGCAGCGGCTGCTGCAACCAGCGTTCGGAGCTTCGCCGCGCCGGCGGTGGCCCAGCAGACAAAAGAACTCAAAATGGTGACCGATTGGCCGGCGCATGCGCCCGGGCCGGGTACCAGCGCCGACCGGTTGGCGCGATCTATCACGACCCTGTCGGACGGCCGTTTCAAGGTCACCGTCTACCCCGCCGGCACTCTCGTTCGCGCCTTCGAAACCTTCGATGCCGCATCCGCCGGTATTGCCGACATGTATCACTCGGCGGATTATTACTTCGACAGCAAATCGCCGGCGCTGAATTTTTTCTGCGCCGTTCCTTACGGCATGACCGCGGACGAGATCAATGCGTGGATCTATTTCGCCGACGGGCAGCAGTTGTGGGACGAGGTCGACGCGCCGTTCAATATCAAGCCGTTGATGGTTAGCAATTCGGGTGTGCAGATGGGCGGGTGGTTCCTCAGAGAGGTCAATAGCCCGCAAGACTTCAAGGGGCTACGCTACCGAATGCCGGGGCTCGGCGCCGAGGTGCTGCGGCGGATGGGGGCGACAGTCGTTAATATCCCGGTGGGTCAGATCGTCAGCGCACTCAAATCCGGCGCCATCGATGCCAGCAAATGGGTCGGCCCATGGCTCGACATCGCGCTCGGGCTCAACAAGGCAGCCAACTACTATTATTACCCCGGCTTCCACAACCCCGGATCCACCCTCACCCTCGGCATCAACAAAACGCTATGGGATGGGCTTACTCCGACCGATCGTGCCGTCTTCGAGGCGGCAGCCGCGGGCGAGGTTACCCGCACATTGGCGGAATACAATGCCGAGAATGTCAAATGGCTGAAAGTGTTGCGGTCGGATAAGCGGATCAAAATTGTGCGTTTCAACGATGAGCTCACCAGGGTCTTTGGCAAGATCAGCAAGGAGGTTCTGGCCGATACCGCGACTAAAGACCCGATGACCCGCAAGGTTTACGACAGCTACATGGCTTTTCTCGCCGGCAGCATGGATTGGGGCGAATTGTCGGAAACCGGTTACCGCGACAGCCGGCGGCTGGCGCTGGCCTAGGCGTACGACCTTGGCGAGTGCTACTGACATTGCCTCGCTAGGTTCGCAATCACGCCGTGCCGTAAATACCAGGGCATCGCGAGGGCCCGAGCGACGCAATCCCCGCGAGACAGCCGACGGCAGAAACCATCTACCTGGGTTAGACCACCCGACGACGGCTCCGGGAGCGCCACCAAAACCTAACAGGTTTCGCGGGGTTATTCCGGGTCGCCGGTGGCCCAGATTCGCTTTATCTTCCGATGTGAACCTCTTAAGCGGCCCGCTTTCCCTTTGCGGCGAGCACCTGCTCTATCTTCGCGACAAGACGGTCGAACTCCACCGGCTTGGTGTCAAATTCGTTGCATCCGGCCGCCAGCGCCTTCTCGCGATCGCCGGCCATGGCGTGCGCCGTCAACGCAATAATGGGAATGTCGCGGGTCGCGGGGTCGGCCTTTAATCGCCGCGCCGCCTCCCATCCGTCGAGAACCGGCAAGTTTAGATCCATCAGGATCAGGTCGGGCCGATCGGATATCGCCAGCGCAATTCCTGTGGCCCCGTCGGGAGCACTGATTATCTCGTACCCGCCAAAAACGTCAAAGCGCAAGACCAGCATGTAAAGATTGTCTTCGTTGTCTTCAATGTAGAGAAGCTTGCGCATGATCGCATCCTAGGCTTGGCGTGCTCCGGCTCACCTGAACTCGATCACCTTTTGGCTTTTGGCTTTGGCGATCAACCTCTCGCCCTAGCGCCAAGTGCGAACGACGATTTCGTGGTGCGCCGGACCGAGCACCTATTGAACAAAGCTTCGGCGCGATCGGTCCGTCACACCCGAGCCCCTCGAACTGAGTAATTGGCCCACAACCCGGCGCAGGCCAGCCGGCCTGGTATGCGACCCGAGATTTAGCAACACCAGACCGGCCGCACCTGCTTGGGCGCTTACGGAATCTTGCCCAAATAGGGCTCTTTCAGGGCCTCCTCCCTGACGAGTGGCATCTTCATGCCTCCCGTTGCTTTGTCGAGCGCTTCGTCCGGGAGTTCACCTGATTTTTCGATTTTCTTGTCAGTTTGCGGCTGGACACTTTCGTCGCTCATCATTCACTCCAAGTTAAGATTCTCTCCCTCGTTCCTAGTCACGCTCCGGGATAAACCCACGAACGCAACCGCGGCAAACACAACACAGGAGCGTAAAGCTGTCAATGCTCGGTAGTAAATTAATTGATTTGCCCTGTATGTCGTATGTTAAGGTTAATACTGATCAAGCCGAACGTGGGACGGCCGCCAACCAATTCATCAAAATTAGCTGCCGGCGCGGAATTGACCTTGATCGGCGGCGCCATTGTAGCATCCTGTTTCGGCAAATTTGGACGGTCACTCGGCTGCCACTAATGGTTTAACCCTCCGCACGTTTCGGTCCAGTCTCATGCCGGCATCATCCACAAGCATATTCCGCAAGGTGGCGCTTGACAGGCTTGCATCGCCCGAACAGCTCGATCGACTGATCACACTCACCTCACCGATCGGCTGGGCGACCCTAGCGGCGCTCATGGCATTGATCGCGGCGATTATCGCGTGGAGCGTGTCTGGCAGCGTGCCGACCCGGATTGAGGGCGCCGGCATATTGGTGACCAGCGGCGGCCAAGTCTTTGACGCGATGGCGACGTCGAGCGGTATCCTGGCCGAAGTTGCCGCGATCGGTACCGAAGTTCGCAAAGGGGATGTGGTGGCGCGGCTCGACGACACGCAGGCAGAGCAAGATCTGCAACATGCGAAAAAAGTGCGGCACGAACAAGAAACCCAACTAAAGCAGCTGATTGCCCGTTTCGATGAGGAGATTGCGGCGCGCCGGCGCGTCGACCAAGAGCAGCGCGACACGTTGAGGCAGACCATGGCCGCAGCCCAACAGCGATATTCGTTTTATTCTAGTGCATTACAGCGTGAGGAGCCGATCGCACTCCGGGGCTTTCTGACCCGTCGCTTTGTCCAGGAAACGCGCCAACAGATGGAGACGGCCGAGCAGGAGATTGGCCGAGCACGCAGCGATCTGCTGCGCCTCGATGCCGAGGAAATCGACTTAACCGGTCGTCGTGATGAACAAGTCTTTCGGCAGCAGGATGTGGTTAACGCCGCCCGCCGCACCGTCGACGAGCTTACCGTGAAAATGCAGCGCGATACAAAACTGATCAGCCCAATTAACGGCCATGTCACCGAAGTAAAAGCTAGCGCCGGCACGGTTGTCGGCCCGGGCAAGCCAATCCTCAGTATCGAGACCGCCGGCACGGGCCTCGAGGTGATTTTGTTTATCCCTTCCGATCATGGCAAAGATGTCAAACCGGGCATGGAGGTCCGAATCGAGCCAGCGAGTGTCGAGCGAGAAAAGTTCGGACTTCTGCTCGGGCGGGTCCGGACCATCTCTGACTTCCCGGTATCGGCAGAAGGGATGACTGCAATCTTACAAAATCCGCAGCTGGTCACCCGTTTTTCTGCCCACGTCGCGCCATACGCGGCTCGCGTCGACCTGGTGGTCGATGGCCATACCCCGAGCGGCTATGCCTGGACCGCGGGTCGGGGACCACAGATGCGGCTGTCCAGCGGTACCACCGCCACTGCGGAAGTTACGATCCGGACCCAGGCGCCGATCACTTTGGTGCTGCCCTTCCTGCGCCAGCAGACGGGCATCGGCGGATGATGGCTGCGCCGCCAGTCACGGTGACACGTCGAGTTCGGTTGCGGCCCTTGCGGCGGTCGCCCGCGCCGCCACTGGGTGCGCACCCCGACCATCCTGCAGATGGAGGCGGTCGAATGCGGCGCCGCCGCATTGGCCATGATTCTCGCATATCACGGGCGTTGGGTCTCGCTCGAAGAATTGCGGGTAGCAAGCGGCGTGTCGCGCGACGGCAGCAAAGCGAGCAATATTCTGCGTGCGGCCCGACGATATGGTCTTGCCGCGCGCGGTTTTAGAAAGGAGCCGGAACAGCTTCTCGAACTTCCTTTGCCGTCGATCATTCATTGGAACTTCAACCACTTTGTCGTCTTTGAGGGGGTCAAGGGCGAGTTCGCGCTGATCAATGACCCCTCAAGTGGCAGAAGGCGGGTTTCGCTGATCGAACTTTCGGAAGGCTTCACCGGCGTCGCTCTGGCGTTCGAAGTGACCGCGGAGTTTCGCCAGGAAGGGGCGCCGTCACGCGTAACCCCAATGCTGTGGCGGCAACTGGCGGGCTCGCGCGCCGGGCTTGCGCTAATAGTATTGTTGAGCCTGACGCTTGTCCTCCCCGGGATCATCGTCCCGGTGTTTTCAAAGCTGTTTGTCGATCAGGTACTGATCGGCCGCCGCTCGGGATGGGTCGCACCGCTGATGACCGGTCTCCTACTGACTGCCATTTTGCGGGGGCTGATTCTCGGGCTGCGCCGCCATTATTTGTTGCGGCTCGAAATCAAGCTGGGGCTGACAACAGCGACCCGCTTTTTTTGGCACGTCTTGCATTTGCCGATGTCGTTTTTTGCGCAGCGCCACGCCAGCGATGTCGCCGGGAGAATTACCGCCAACGAAGAGGTGGCAAAGCTGCTGTCGGGCGACTTCGCCGAGACGATACTGAGCTTGACGACGCTTGGCTTTTTCGCGGCGGCGATGGCAGCCTACGATTTCGCGCTCGCTGGAATCGCCGTCGGGCTAGGCTTGCTCAACTTCATAGCTCTCTCACTTGCTGGGCGCAGCCGCGAAGACGCCGCGCGGCGTCTCGCCCAGGATCGCGCCCAGCTAACTGCCGCAACAGTCGGCGCGATCCACTCGATCGAGACCGTCAAATCCGCCGGGCTCGAACTGGACGCATTCTCACGCTGGGCCGGATTTCACGCAAAGGCGATGGCGGCGGCTCAGGAACTCGACCGTGAGACCACCTTCTTATCGGTCATCCCGCCGCTTCTCGCCGGTTTGGGAAATGCCGCGATCCTCGGGGTCGGGAGCTTTGATGTGATGCGCGGGGCGATGTCGGTCGGCGGTCTGGTCGCGTTCCAATCGCTTGCCGCGAGCTTTGCCCAGCCAATCGGCCGGCTTGTTGCTTTTGGGGGGAAGCTACAGCAGATCAAGGCGGATTTAGCGCGGATCGGCGATGTGCTGGCGGCGCAATCAAATGTCGGCAGCGCCCAGCCCGGTCGGGCTGCGGCGCATTCGATGCCGGCAACACCGCGGCTCACCGGTCATATTGAACTGCGAGAGGTTACATTCGGCTATAATCCGAACGAGCCGCCGCTGATCGAGAATTTCAACCTGATCGTGCAGCCGGGGCAGCGCGTCGCTCTGGTCGGCGGCTCCGGCAGCGGCAAGACGACGATCGGCCGGCTGATCTGCGGTCTCTATCCGGTGTGGTCGGGCGCAATCCTTTTTGACGGCTGCCCAATAGATGATCTTGATCCTAAAGTGCTCGCAAACTCGCTAGCCTATATTGATCAAGACGTATTTCTGTTTGCCGGCACTATTCGGCAGAACATAACCTTATGGGATGAGAGCATCGGCGAAGCCAGGCTGGCACGGGCGCTGCAGCATGCGGCGATGTTCGACGCGATCGCATTGCGCCCCGGACTATACGACAGCGCTGTCGGCGAGGGTGGCCGCAACTTTAGTGGTGGCGAACGTCAGCGGCTTGAAATCGCACGCGCTCTCGCCGCCGAGCCGACAATGCTGGTGCTCGACGAGGCGACATCCGCACTCGATCCGCTGATCGAGTACGAGATCGATGATAATATTCGTCGCCGCGGTTGCACCTGCGCCATTATCGCCCACCGCTACAGCACGATCCGCGACTGCGAGGAGATCGTGGTTCTTTCGCAAGGGCGCGTGGCGGGGCGCGGCACCCATGCCGAGTTGATCCAATCGTGCCCGCTTTACGATCTGTTGTTGCGAACGCAGTGAGTGTGGATCGCTGGCGGCGCAAATGACCTCAGCACTCTCGCAGCGCAACCCCGTGACAGCGCGATCAACTCCGTCTGCCATCCGGCTCAGCGCGTCGGTGCCACTGCGGCTCGATAGCCGCGAGGGCTGGTGGTTGGTGGAGAGCGGTAACGTCGACATGTTCGCTGTCATGCTGAAGAACGGTCGACCGACCGGCATTCGGCACCCGCTCGGCCGAATGGCGCTCGGTGGCCTGATCGCCGGTTTGCCGCAGGACAGCCGCAGCGCGGTTATTGCGGTCGGCCATTTGGGTACCTCGGTCGTCGCCCTTGCGGATGAAGATGTTTCGACTTGGTCATACGAGGAGCAGGCAGACCGGATTGACCGCTGGCTGTGTCTAATCGCGAACGCGATTTTTGGTGATGGACCGAGCTGGCCTGAAATTGCCCAAGAAGCCGGTCATTCGGTAAAATTGGCGGCGGGAAAAGAAATCTACATAGCGCGCGGTGTCGCTTGGGTTGTCGGCTGTAGCGGGACCTTTTTCATCGGAAATCTGCGCTTTTCATCGCCGGCGGCCGCACCGATCGCGGGCGGTCTGTCGGTAAAGGCCGATACAGATTGCACTCTCGATCTGATCGCGACGGCGGACGCCCTTCAGCGCGGCCTCAAGACCACGGGTTTGGCGGCCTTTCATGCCGTCTTCCTGAGCGGCTTGGCCAAATACATAATGCTCAGCGACGAAGCCGCAGGGCGACGCGTCGCCGCGCGCGATCAGGCGAACCGACGCAGCCTGCGGGCCGCGGTAGAGCGGCTGGCGGGTGTTACCGCCGGCGAGCAACCTGTATACGCCGCTAAACTGTCGGTAGATGATCCGACCCTTGCTGCGTTCAGCATCGTAGCCGCGCATCAAGGGATTGAGCTCACTCGAATAGCCCGCGGCGTCACTGGCACCGATCCTCTGATGTCGGACTTTGCTGGGGCCAATGGCGTGGGCCTGCGCCAAGTGATGCTGCGCGGCACGTGGTGGCGCAGCGATAACGGGCCATTGCTGGCTTCACGCGGCGAGGCGAAGCGCCCGGTGGCGCTGTTGCCGATTGGCCGACGCGGCTATCGCCTGTGGGATCCCGCCGACGGCAGCTCGGTCGCAGTCGACGACGCCATTGCCGCCGAGATTGCCCCCCAGGCGGTGATGGCCTACCGACCGATACCGCCCCACACTGCCAGTCCGGCGGCGCTCATCGGTTTCGCCTATGACAGCATCAGGGGCGAATTGGCAACTATCATTGCCGCCTCGACCCTTGTCGGAGCGGTGGGTGCACTGTTGCCCATTGCTACGGGCTTTCTATTCGGATCGGCGATCCCGCGCGGCGACGATGCAGAGGTATTGACCGTCATTGCCGGATTGGCGCTCGCCGCTCTCGGTGCGAGCGTGTTCGATCTGACCTCCGGAGTTGCGCTCGTCCGGCTGCGCGGGCGGTTTGAGCAGTCGACACAGCCGGCGTTGATCAACCGTCTCCTCGGATTGCCGGCCAATTTCTTTCGCCGTTTTGATACCGGCGAACTGACCAACCGGGTGCTCTCGGTTCAGAGCATGCGCCGGCTCCTCGCCGATAATACACTGGTCTCGTTCCTGGCTGGGCTTTACGCCGTCGCCAGCTTTGGCGTCATTTTGATTTACAGCCCATTGCTGGCGTTGGTGGGGGCGGCCTTGGCAGTGCTGGGGGCATTGGTCAACGGCGCGCTCTCTATTGGCGAACTGCGTCACGAGCGCGCCCGCATTGCTCTGCGCGGACGGGAAGACAGTTTGCTGGTGCAAATCATCCAAGGGATAGCCAAGCTTCGGGTCGCCGCCGGCGAGTCCCGTGCTTTCGGGCTCTGGGCCTCGCTGTTTGCGCTTCAGAAGCGCCGCCTGTTGCGACGCCAGCAATATGCGAGCCTCGGCGCCCTTTTTGGCGAGATCTATCCGATCCTCGGCACGTTAGCCCTGTTCCTTGCCGTTTCGCGCCTGCTATCGCCCGGCGGCAGTGCGCAGCCGGCACTAAGCCTCAGCGGATTTCTCGCGGTCAACGCGGCATTTGGTCAGCTTTTTGCGGCCAATACCGCATTGGTGCGCGCTTCGACGACAATGCTTGGGGTGATACCGTTGTTCGACCGGCTGCGCCCGATATTGGCAGCCGAACCCGAGCTGCGTCCGGATCAGACTGAGGCGGGCCCGCTCTCTGGACACATCGAGCTCAGCCATGTCAGCTTTCGCTACGCTGAGGGTTCCCGGCTGGTGCTCGACGATGTGTCGTTGCGCATCGAACCCGGGCAATTCGTCGCCTTTGTCGGACAGTCCGGCTGCGGCAAATCCACGTTGCTGCGCCTTTTGCTCGGTTTCGAGAGACCCGAAAGCGGCGACATTCTTTACGACGGCCAGTCGATCGGGACCCTCGACCTGGTATCGCTGCGGCGTCAGATAGGCGTCGTTCTTCAGCACAGCCGCATCGCCACCGGGACCATTTTCGACAACATTGCCGGCGGGCGGCCATGCTCCCTTGACGACGTGTGGACGGCGGCTCGGCTTGCCGGGCTCGATGGCGACATCGAGGCCATGCCGATGGGAATGCATACGCTGCTGATCGAGGGGTCAGTCACATTATCGGGCGGTCAGCGCCAGCGATTGATGATCGCGCGCGCCCTGATCGGCAAACCGCGCCTGCTGTTCTTCGACGAGGCGACGAGCGCCCTTGATAACCGCACCCAGTCCGTGGTCATCCAGTCGTTGGAACGACTGCGGACGACGCGGGTCGTCGTTGCCCACCGGCTAAGCACATTGGAACATGCTGACCGCATCTTTGTGCTCGCCGGCGGGCAGCTTGTCGAGTCGGGCGGCTTTGGCGAACTGATTGCGCAGCACGGAGCATTCAGTCGGTTGGTGCAGCGCCAGACCCTGTGACACGGGAGAAGTAATGCGCAACGTGCTCTACATCCTCGGTCAGCTCACTGACGCTGACGCCGAATGGCTTGCTCGTCACGGGAAGAAATTGCGACTTTCCGATGGTGAAGCAATCGTCAACGAGGGGGGTGCGATCGACGCGCTGTACATTACCCTCGATGGGCGATTTCGTGTGACTTTGCGCGATGGCCGCGAGGTCGCGCAGCTGAGTGCGGGCGACGTCATCGGTGAAGTTTCATTTGTCGACTTTTCACCGCCGACTGCCACGGTTTCCGCCGTGGGGGAGGCAGTCGTACTGGTATTGTCGAAATCAGCGCTGCAGCCTCACCTCGCCGAGGACTATGCTTTTGCGGCCCGTTTCTACCATGCCTTGGCGATCTCGCTTGCTGATCGCCTGCGTACAGCAACGCTGCAGCTCGAACAAGAACAAGATAGGGCCGCCGACATTCACAGCAGGGACGAGCTCTTTGATGGAATGTTGGAGGTGGTGTCGCAGGCCGGCGAGCGATTTACACGGCTGCTTCGGGCGCTTTCGGGATAATTGCGATCCGCTCTTTTCGCCGGCGGCGCCCCGCTTGGTATTGGAAATGGGAGATGGAATCTGCATCAGCGTCGACGATCACCAAACTCAGCGGTGTCGGGGAGATGGGCATGACGCAACTTAAGGCGATGGTAGGATAGGCATAGAGGGGTGACAGGTTTGAGGTCTCGAAGCTCTGTCATCATGACGGCCAAGCCCGGCGGCGGACAACCGGATGCTCAAGCGATCGCATAGGCTTGCGATCGGTTGAGCACATCAAACCGAAAGGGAAAGCACATTATGGACGACGTCGACAGCCGAAATTCCGCGACCGCAACCTCTACCGAGGGCGCAGCGTCGCAGGTTGTCGATATTCTTTCAGCAACTGAGCTGATGAAGGGTCTGACCGCCGCCGAAGTTGCGGGACTTGCCGCGGTGTGCCGGCAACGGTCTTTTGCCCCGGGCGAGTTCATCCTGCGTGAAGGCGATAGCGACCCCTTTGTCTACATCTTGGCCGACGGACTGGCCCAGCTGACCAAAAATACCTCGTTCAGCGAAGATCAAATTCCGCTCGCCGAACTGCGTGCCGGTGAGGTGCTGGGCGAGTTAAAGATTGTCGACCCGCAGCCGAGCTCGGCCTCGGTTGTCGCTGCCACCCAAGTCACCGCCGTGGCGATCGATATCGAGGCTTTCTTGGGTTCGGTCGCGTTGGCCGCTGCGCGGGCAAAGGTGATCGGCAACATCGGCAAGATCCTGGCGTCACGCCTGCGGGCGCGTACGAGCCAAGGCGCCGATGCAGTGGAGCGCGAGTTGGAGGCCAATCGCGCCCGCGCCTATGCCGGGCGCTTTATCATTTTGATGTTCGCAATGATCGCGACCTATCAGCTCGCGCTTTCGGTGCTTGCCGTGGTGCCGCCGCAGGCGCGGCCGAAGTTGCCAATCCTGTCGATTGTTTTTGTCATCTGGACGGTCATCCCGACCGCGCTGTCATTGCGGAACACCCCGTTTTCACTCGAGTCGTATGGTCTGACTTTGCGCTCCGGCGGCCGCGTGGCGTTGCAAGCGTTGCTGTGGACAATCCCACTGCTCGTGATCGTGCTCCTCCTAAAGCTGGCGGCGATCGATTTGGTGCCAGGGATGGCGGTCCACCCCCTGTTTGACCCGGCTGCTTTGTTTGCGGGACGCCCCTTCATCCTCGGTTTTTACATCTTCGCATTCGTGCTCTATTGCATTCATTCGCCATTGCAGGAGTTTGTGGCCCGCGCCGGGCTACAGGGCGCTCTCCAACATTTCAATCCGGTGCCGCACGGTAGGATCAATTGGAAAGCGATCGTTATTTCGAACCTTGTGTTTGCCTCGGCGCACTGTTTCATCAACCTATGGTTTGCGATTGCGGTCTTCGTGCCCGGCCTGTTCTGGGGCTGGATGTTCGCCAAGCAACGCTCGTTGATCGGTGTCATCGTCTCGCACCTCATTCTGGGCCTGTGGGCATTGTTTGTCCTCGGCATTCATGATCTGGTCGGTGGCGGGTAATGCGCCAGCAGTTCGAGCGATGGAGGGCGGCAGGTGCAAAGTCTTCGCGCCAGTCTTGGAACCGGGAAACCCCGCCTCGCCGCGCTGGAAATCGAGCCATTGCCATTGTTGCTTCGCTGAGCCGGGCCCAGCTAAAGACCAACAGCTTGATCGCCGCAACGTAAGCTGGAACCGGCACACCCCGGATTTGGCACCCCTGGGCAAACACGGCGATAAAGCCCACCTCCGTTATGCAGGACCGCCGGCCCCTTTTGCCCGTCACTTTAGTCGCTGAGAGTTCGCCGGTCCGCGCCATGCCAATCCCGATTTCAAGTTATATTAAAGCGGGAGTTCGCTCGGGCGCGCTCCTGCCACATCGGTTGCGCGCGGTTAAAGAGCCTGACCCAAAAGCCTGCGTGCCCTAATGCAGCAAGGGACCGCTTTCGTACTCCACAACGGCCGCTCAGCCTCGGGGGCGAGAACCGGTCCTTATGCCCTTAACGGCCATCGCCGGCGCGAGCCGTGCAGCCAGGTCAGTGGAATCTAGCCATTTCCAGTCGCGCGAGGTTGCGACAGGAGCTGACATCCGACGAACCGGCAACAGATCTTTCGCGGCCGCAGACCTTTGTATTTTGTATGTGACCCGGGCGGCCATTGAGAATTGCATCGTACCGGCAATCTGGACAAACGTGATCGACTAAGAGCGCAGATGGCAGGCGACCCAATGCCCATCCGCTGTGTTTCTCAGCAGCGGCTTTTCGGTACTGCATAGCGGCAATTGGCGGATTGGGCAGCGCGTGTGGAAATGACATCCCGGCGGCGGCCGTATCGGGTTTGGGATCTCGCCTTCGAGGCGGATGCGCTTTTGGCGCGCTGTTATGTCGGAAGTCGGTACCGCAGATAGCAGCGCCTCGGTGTAGGGGTGGCGCGGGTTTGCGTAGAGTTCCAGGACCGGCGCGAGCTCGACGATGCGGCCGAGATACATGACAGCGACGCGCGTGCTGATGTGCTGCACGACCGCGAGATCGTGAGCGATGAAGAGATACGCCAGCCGGAATTCATCCTGGAGGTCGGCCAGCAGGTTGATGATCTGGGCCTGGATCGAAACGTCGAGCGCCGATACCGGCTCGTCGCAGACGATCAATTTCGGCGATACGGCGAGGGCGCGGGCGATGCCGATACGCTGGCGCTGGCCGCCGGAGAATTCATGCGGGTAGCGCCGCATGTGGTCGGCATTGAGACCGACCAACTGCAAAAGCTCGAGGATGCGGTCCTCGAAGACGGCGCGCGTCTTGGCGAGTTTGTGGATAATCAACGCTTCGCCGATGATCGCGCCAACCGTCATCCGCGGGTTCAGCGAGGCGAACGGGTCCTGAAAGATGATCTGCATATCGCGGCGAAGCGCGCCGAGCGCTCTGCCTTCGATCCCGGTGATGCTGCTGCCTTCAAGCCATACCTCGCCCGAGGTCGGCTCAATCAGTCGCAGGATGCAGCGTCCGGTGGTCGATTTTCCGCAGCCGGATTCGCCGACCAGCCCCAGCGTCTCGCCGGCGCCGATTTCAAAGCTGACGTTGTCGACGGCGTGCACCTGCTCTCTCGAGCCGGCGAGCATGCCGCCCCGCACCGGGAAGGTCTTCACCAGATTGCTGACGCGGAGCAGCGGTTCGGTCATGGTCCGAGGCCAGCCTGATCAATAGAGAATGCAAGCGACCTTGTGACCGCCTTCGATCGCCCGCAGAGGCGGCGCCTGCCGGACGCAGGCGGCCATCGCCAGCGCACAGCGCGGCGCAAAACGACAGCCGGGCGGCGGGTCCAAAAGGCTCGGCACCGTGCCGGCGATCGCCTCCAGCCGCCGCTTTTGCACGCCAGTCCTGTCGAGGCGTGGGATCGAGCGAATCAGCCCTTGGGTATACGGATGCAGCGGCCGGGCGAACAGGTCATCGACTTGCGCCTCCTCGACCACTTGACCGGCATACATCACCGCAACCCGCTGCGCCGTCTCCGCGACGACACCCATTGCATGCGTAATCAGCATGATGGCCATGCCGAACCGCGACTTCATCTCGCCCAAAAGATCGAGGATCTGCGCCTGGATCGTGACATCGAGCGCGGTCGTCGGCTCGTCGGCGATCAGTAATTCGGGGCTGCAGGCGAGCGCCATCGCGATCATCACCCGTTGACGCATCCCACCCGAGAGCTGGTGCGGATAGTCGTGCACACGCCGCTCCGCCGCCGGCACGTGGACGAGGCGGAGCATCTCGACAGCACGGTCCATCGCTTCGCGCCGGCCGAGGCGTTGGTGCTGGCGGACGACCTCAGCGATCTGGTCGCCGACCGTGTACACCGGGTTCAGCGAAGTCATCGGCTCCTGGAAAACGATGCCGATCTCCCGACTTCTGATCCGCTGCATTTCGTGCGGGTCGAGCGGGACGAGATCGCGTCCCTTCCATAGGATGCGGCCGGCGACGATCTTGCCCGGCGGCATCGCGATCAATTTCAGCACGGTCATTGCCGTGACCGTCTTGCCGCACCCGGATTCGCCGACAACGCTCAGCGTTTCGCCACGCCCGATCGTCAGATCGACACCGTCCACTGCCCGAACCATGCCGTCGTCGGTGTTGAAATACGTCCTGAGCCCGGAGATTTCGAGCAGCGCCTCGCCCACAAAGCAGCTCCCCGTGTCAGATGACGCGGCGCGGGTCGAGCGCGTCCCGCAGTCCATCGCCGACGTAGTTGATCGTCATCACCGCGAGAGAGATCGCACCGCCGGCAACCAGCGCCCAATGCGGTGCCACATCGAGATAATCTTTGGCGTCATAGAGGATGCGGCCCCAGCTGGGGATGTCGGGCGGAAAGCCGAGGCCGAGGAACGACAGCGTCGACTCGGCGATGATCGCGCTTGCCACCTCGATCGTGCCGGCGACGATCACCGGGCCGAGCGCATTTGGCAGGATATGGTGCACGACTTGACGCAAGGTCGAAGCACCAAGCGCGCGGGCGGCCTCGACGAACTCCTTCTCGCGCAGCGAGAAGAATTGTGCTCGCACGAGCCGGGCTACCGACATCCACTTGAAGCCCCCGATCACGGCGACAATCAGTACGAAAGTACCGACCTGCGGCCCCACCATTTTGCGCAGCGAAGCCTCGAACAGATAAATGATCAGCAACAGCAACGGCAGTTGCGGCAACGAGAGGAACAGGTCGCAGAGCCACATCAGTCCCATGTCGACGGCACTGCGCGCGGTACCGGCGATCGGCGCCGATGACAATCCCAACAATCACGGCGACCAGCATGGCTGCGATGCCGACCGACATTGAGATACGGCCGCCGTAGATCATACGGGCAAGAAGATCCTGGCCCAGATCATCGGTACCAAGCGGATGAGATAGGCTCGGCCCCTGCAATTGCGCGGCAAAATCGATCGCGTTGATCGGAACCGGCCAGATCAACGGCCCCAGCAGCAACGCGAGGATCATGATCAGTAAAATCCCGGCGCTTACCAGCGCGAGGCGGTGGCGGCGAAACCGCCGCCACGCTTCCCGCGCCAGGGTGGCACGGCGCTCCCGTGTCGGACGGACGGCGACCGTGACGTCAGCGGTAGGTGATGCGGGGGTCGAGCCAGCCATAAAGTAGGTCCGCAATCAGGTTGAATAGAATGACGAGGCAGGCGAATACAAAGGTCACGGCCATGATCACCGGCGTGTCGTTTGCCAGGATCGCGCTGATCAGCAGAGAGCCGATCCCAGGGACGCGGAAGATCTGCTCAGTGATAATGGCGCCCCCAAAGATGATCGGCATCTGCAAGGCAACGAGCGTGACTACCGGGACCAGCGCGTTGCGCACGACGTGCTTGGTGACGACGACCCGTTCAGACAGCCCCTTGGCGCGTGCCGTCGTGACGTAATCGAGGCGGGCCACGTCCAGCACCGAAGCGCGCACAAACCGCGTCCACGCCGCTCCTTGAAAGAGGCCGAGCACCGCAACCGGCATGATCGCTTGGCGAATGTAATACCAGTACAGAGCGAGCCCGCTACCGCCGATATCGGTGCGGTAGACAAAGGGCAGCCAGTGCAGGTTGATGCTGAACAACAGGATAAATACGAGGCCGGTGAAGAAAGTCGGCAGCGAAAACCCGATAAGAGCCGCGCTGCTGGCGATCTGGTCGAAGATCGAATAGGGCCGGACCCCGGCATAGACGCCGACCGGCACCGCGATCAAGAGGGCGAGGATCTGCGAGGCGCCGATCACAATCAGCGTCGTCGGTAGCCGCTGCAGGATCAGTGTGCTGACGTTGATTCGGCTGGCGAACGAGAACCCCCAATCGCCGTGCAGCATCGCTACGAGCCAATGCAGGTAGCGTATCGGAAGCGGGTCGTCGAGGCCGAATTTTGTGCGCAACGCGGCGGCGACCGAGGGCGGAATCGATGGATCGGTCGCGAGGTCGGAAAAGGGATCGCCCGGGGCGAGCGCAAGGATCCCGAACAGCACAATACTGATGCCGAAAAGGCTCGGCACCGCGAGCAACAAGCGCCTAACGAAATAGCGGAGCACTAGCCTCCGAAGAGCGGCTTGCGGCGCTTGGCGACCTCGCGGGTTCGCGCCGGATCAGGCATCGGCATACCAGTCATGGAGGTTCCAGATATAGCTGTCCCAGCCGGACAGCAGCACGTGGAGTTTGGCCGCAACCGCTGCCACGCTCGGGCGGTAGACAACGGGGATGACCACTACGTTTTTAATCACCAGGTCATTCATCTTGATAAACAGCGCCGCCCGCTTGACCGGATCGGTCTCGTGTTCGGATGCGTCATAAAGCGCATCATATTCGGCATTCCGCCAGCGTGTGATATTGCGGCCCTGCCACTTGTTGCTTTTGCTCGCGACCTCCGACGAGAGGAACTGGCGCATGAAATCGCGCGGATCAGGTTGCGCCATCGTCGTCGTAAACATCTGGATGTCGGTGTAGAACTTGGCATAGGTATCTGGATTTCCGACATCCGACGAGAAGTAAACCGAGGGCGGCACCGTCTTCAGTTCGACCTCGATTCCGGCTTTTTGGCAAGCCTGCTTGACGATCTCCTGGGTCTTCTGGCGCGGTGCATTTATCGAGGTCTGATAGACGATTTTGAGCTTGATGCCGTTTTTCTCCCGGATGCCGTCGGAGCCGGGCTTCCAGCCAGCCTTGTCGAGAATATCGATCGCCTTGGCTATGTTGAATTCGTACGAGGTGTCCTTCGAGACGAATCTTTGCGGATTGTTGATGAAATTGGCGGTCGCGGTGCCGGTGCGGCCATAAATGAACTTCTCCACCGATAGCCGGTCGACCAGAAGATTGAGCGCCTGGCGCACTAACGGATCGGTCAGAAATGGATGATTCGTCTTGATACTCGACCGCTCGCCGTCAACCTCCTTCCGGGGGTCAGTGTTGTTGAGCTGGATTTGCTCGATATTACCGCTCGCGAAGATGGCGACGCGGCCCTTGCCGCTTTCTTCAAGCCGCTTCAGCAATTGGTCCTCGACCTGCATGTTCCAGGCGAAATCGTATTCGCCAGTCTGCAAAACTGCGCGCGCCGCCGACACCGCGTCACCACCGCCCTTCATCTCGATCGCGTCGAAATAGGGCCGGTTGGGCATGTGATAATTCGGGTTGATCTTGCCACGTACGAGATCGGCGGGCTTGAAGTCAACAAACTGGTAGGGGCCGGTACCGACCGGCGAAAGGTTTGTGGGAGCCTCGCGCGAGTTGGCGCCGGTGTATTTCTCGAACAGGTGCTTCGGAATGATCATCCCGCGGACGCTGACAAAAGCCTCCGCCCAGAACGGCGTCGGCTTTTGGAAATCGATGCGGATTGTGTGGTCGTCGACTTTGGTGACTTTGATGTCTTTGTAGCTGCCGATCGTCGTCGCGGCGGTGGCAGGGTCGGAAGCGTATTGCCAATTGAACACGCAGTCGTCGGCGGTAAATGGCTGCCCGTCGTGCCATTTGACGCCCTTCTTCAGCTTCCAGACTACCCACTTGAGATCCTTGTCGAGCGTGCCGTTCTCCGTGTCGGGGAGCTCGGCGGCGAGGATCGGCACGAGGTTCCCGTCGGGGCTCCACCCTGCCAGCGGCTCGTAAAAGATTCGCGAGCCGTCCTGGTCCTTGGTGCCGACGGCGAAATGCGGATTTAGCAGGGTGGGCCCCTGCCACCACAGCAACTTCAACGTGCCGCCGCCGCCGGCCTTTTTCGGTGCATATTGGAAACTTGCCGCCGCCATCGCGACGCCGCTATGGGCGAGCATCTGGGCCACGAACGGAGCGCTGAAGCCGAGCGCGATCATCTCGCGGAGAAATGCCCGCCGCGAGCGTTTGCCGGCTCGTACTTCCTCGATTTGTACACGCAATTGCTGCTCGTTCATTGACGCCCCCGTCCTCCGAGAACAAACTCCCACCGCTCCGCTTGCTGACCGCCAACTTTTCAGCGTGGACCCGCCATGTTGAAACAACAAACCTACCTAAGCCTGCAATAATTTATCAGCAAAATCGATGCTGGTCTCTCGTTACGAGCCGGCTACGGCGTCGCCGGCAACCAGGCCTCGACTAGGGATGGACCCCGACCACTCATCCCAGGCCTAGCCGCCGAGCTTCGGATTTTCTGTTGTGACAAATCCGTCTTAATGACTCTTCCCGAGGAAGCTAATAAAAGTTTATTTGTGTTAGCGCATGTGGAACGTATCACTTTCTCCGGTCTGGGTTAATCCTGCCCTGGGTTAATTTTATATTCAGGTCTGGAACATGGGGCAGCAGCTTCGTTTTCGTAAAGCTGATCACTAACTCAATGCATCCTTTCGCAGTTCGCGGGGTCGCGTGGGTTCAACGCCATATTGGGGCTGCTTGTTTGGCTCGCATTGCGGAAACGGGCGTCGCCTGTTAAACCCCGAGCCGGGGACAGATCATGAAAAATCAGCGCCTTGCCGTTGGATTAATGATCGGTCAGGCGATCCTGTTCTCAATCGAGACTGCGATGATCCATCATCTCGGGTCGCGCGCCTCGGCCATGCAGCTAGCGCTGCTGCGCAGCAGTGCCGGGCTGACGCTGGTTGGGTCCCTCGCCTGGAAAACCGGCTGGTCGGTGTTGAAAACAAGCCAGCTGCCGCTGCAAATGCTGCGCGGATTTGTGTCGGTCATATACCTATGGGTGCTGATGTACTCCTTCGCCCACCTGCCGTTTGCTGATGCAACGGCAATTTCCTACACCCAGGCGGCTTACATTGCCGTGTTCTCCGTGCTCATTCTTAACGAAAGCGTGGCCCCCCTCAAATGGGCGGCCACTGTCATAGGCACTGTTGGCGCCTTATTTATCGTCAAGCCGGTTTTCCTCGACCGGAACATCGTTTATCTGATCGCTCTGCTCGGTACCAGTTTTAACGGCCTCTCGTTCGTATTGAACAAATATCTGCAACGTCCCGGCGGCGATTCCGAATTGACTACGATGTTCTACGTGAATGCCGTCGCCGTGATCTGCAATCTCCCGGTTTTGGCGACGACAGCGCTCCCGGAGCGTGCGGTCTGGCCTTGGTTATCCGGCGTGCTGATATTTGGACCCGTGGGGATGTACGCAGGCATAGTGGCGGTACGATACGCTAGCGCCTCCAGTCTTGGTCCTTATACATTCCTACGTCTGGTCATAGCAGTTATCGGCGGTATCGTTTTATTTCATGAAATTCCGGACTTGCTAAGTTGGCTGGGCGTTGTTGCAATTCTCTCGAGTTGCCTGTTGGCCGTGCAGCCTGCACCACGCGCTCTTAAAGCTGCTCGTTGAAGCTACTCGTCCGCTCGGGAGCCCGCATTAGTGTTCGGCAGCGTTTGTGACTTCCTTTTGCCACGTCGTCGCGTGTCGACAGCGTAATGTCCAAGCATCCGCATCTGATCGGTATTGGGTTTAATTGTCGCCTCGAAATCCTGCCAATTGGCCGCACTCATCTCTGCTAAACCTACGACCTCGAACGAAGTACTGCTGTAGCATTCGCGCAGCAGCGGCTGCACCTGGAACAGGGGATAGCGGACGTGGAACTCTACCGGAGAGTTCGTGCGGGTCAGCCGAATGTTGGTAAAGAGCGGACCGAACCAAGTTTCCGACTCGATGATGCCTTCAAAATGCTCGTAGCCCTGCGTGCGCGGAATGTTGGCTGGACCCCGGGAGAGCAATGCCCAACCCGGTGCCGTGCGCGCCAGATAGCCGCTCCAGATCTGCACGACCCCGGGCTCGCGCGAGACGGCAAGAAAAGGCGGAGCCAAAGGCTTGACCGTCTCGGGCGCTACTTTCTCGAATAGCTCTCGAAACCCGGGAAACTGAGCTCCGCGCAGCGGATACCAATCCTCGGCGCCAGCGTAAGTCCATGCGATCTCGACGCCGTCCCACACCAAGCTGAAGCTCAGCGGCGGGTAGATGTACCACCCAAACGCCGAAGCAGCGGCGACGGCTTCGCAATAGCGATATCCCCGCATGGGAAGCATACCATCGGCCGAGCGGTCCGCCGGCCGTGGAGTTGGAGCGCCGGGGATGAGTTGGTAAAATCGGCAGACGGTTGTTTCAGCCTGCTTAGTCATCCCTGGCACTCCATTCATCCTGGTGACCGTCGACGTTTTTAACGATGCGGCGGGAACTCGGCCGTGATGCAAGAGTTGCCGAGCCGCACCATGCCGCGATCGACGGTCTCCAGCTTGGGCCTAACGCAATGGCGGGAATGCGGCGGTGATGCAAGAGTCGCCGAGCCGCACCGCGCCGCGATCGACGGTCTCCGCCTTGGGCTGCCGCAACGGCGGGAATGCAGCGGTGATGCAACAGTCGCCGAGCCGCACCGCGCCGCGATCGACGGTCTCCGCCTTGGGCTGCCGCAACGGCGGGAATGCAGCGGTGATGCAAGAGTCGCCGAGCCGCACCGCGCCGCGATCGACGGTCTCCGCCTTGGGCTGCCGCAACGGCGGGAATGCAGCGGTCATCGCTCCAGGTGTCAGTTGTTGATTCGAATTCATGTCTCTCTCTCCTTGATTTGGCTTGGGGCTGGATTGCCCCGTTTAAACGAAAGCAAGAGTTGCGGGCAGCGCAAGAACCAATCGTAAAATTCTTTAAGGATCGTGAATAATAGGTGAAAATTCCGTTGTTCATTCCAGCTGTGGGAATATCGCGAAATGAGAATTGCTCGAAGCTGCAGTTCGAGTAATTCCAAGCCGCCATTGCCCGGCGGTAATGTGATTCGATGCCAACACGCGGACGCTTCAGCGCGCTAAGGGCCATCAGGGCCTTTTCCACATCCTTGCAAAATTTTTAAAAAAATGGTGGCGAGCACGTCCAAACATGTGAAAAAATCGTGAAAACAGCGAGAATATTCCGTGCAGAGATTGTGGATCAGAACAAGAGGCGAGCGGGAAATGAACGAAGCTCTCCGGCTAAATCGGATATCGCCAGATCTCGCTTGTGTGAGGGCAAACCCTCAGCACTCCCGCGCCGGTTTGATGAAACGCCTTCCGGCATGCCACTGATCGGAGCAGCCCGCATGGAAGTCCTGCCGCCTCCGACCACCATAAGATGGACAATCCGTCGCAAGGCCGCGGTGGTTGCTGCGGTGCGGAGCGGCCAAATCACGATTGAGGAGGCTTGTTGTACGTACCGTCTTTCGGCGGAAGAGTTCATCTCCTGGCAACGCGCTTTCGAAACTCATGGTCTGGCTGGTTTGCGCGTAACACGCATTCAGCAGTATCGCGGGTCTCGTTCTCCACAACTTCTTCCGCGTCCCGTTGCTCAAACAGAGGGTTGATTCCAGCTTTTACGCTGGGCCCGCCGTTCACCGTTTTTCAAATATCATTTCTTGCAGAGGGCACTCGTGAAAGATCTAGACATCCAAGCCGGCTATACTGTCAGCGGGCTGCCCCCTAGCCCCCCATCTCTTGATGGTACGCATTATCGAGAAATAGCATGTGGGCTCCGTAAACTGGCCCGCCAGTGTCGCTTCGTCGCTTCGCGCCGCGAGCTGCTAAAGCTCGCGGCCAGTTTCGAGCGGAGGGCCGAGTATTTCGACGGCGTAATACGCTGAACCGTTCTCCCGAGCCCGTCCGCGACTTTAAGTGTTCGGCCTGTAGGGCTGTTAGCGTCCGCTCGACTTGCTCCTTGTACTCTCGATTTGCAGCGAAAGGCCTGGTTCCGGCCGAGTGGCCCACCAGGGTGGTAGTCGGACTTATTCGCGCTTCCCTTTGGTTTCATACTCGTTAGAAAGGGGGATACCGGCTCTCGCAAGGGCATCGCAAAAGAAATCGGCATGCGGGCTCGCGCTCCCGGGATATCGCCGCCGAAACCCCGCTACGGTCAACCCGGGCTCAAGCTCGAGTAGTCGCCGCGCCGACGCTTGTGCTTCGTTCTCGCGGCCAGTCAGCACCAGCGCGATTACGAGCTGCCGATATGCCGCCGTGTAAGTCCGGTTTTCCCGTAAACAGCGCAGAGCGCATTCGATCGCCCGTTCGTACTGGCCGTCGACGAGGTACGCGATCGAGGCGTAGGCGTGATAGGCATGCATGAGAGGATCGTACGGCGACAGCGCCATCGCCTTGTTGATCTCTTCAATGGCCCGAGGGCCATTGCCCATCCAGGCATGCGCCGCCGCGCTCCACATCCAGGCCGGCGCCGCATTAGCGTTGATGCGCAGCGCCGCCTCGAAGCGGCGAAAGGCGAGATCGAAATCCTTGGAAAGATAGGACGCAACGTGGCCATGAACCGCGAACGCCATCGGTTCCATGCTATTGCATTCGATTGCCGCCCGCGCATACCGGTCGGCCTGTGCCGAGTTCTTGCGCGGGATCGGGCGACCATCCTTGTCCGACCCGCAGCACATGCCAGCGCGCCCGCCAGGCCAGGGCAGCCGCATAGTGTGGATCCTTTGCGATCGCGGCGTCGAACAGCGCTTCCGACGTCTCGAACACCGCACGCGAGGAATTATGCATGTTTTCCTGGGCGCGGAGAAATAGGTCGTATGCCTCGAGGCTGTCCGTCCGCTTAACCCGAATGCGGGTCATCTCGGCTGCATGCAAGTGGGGCGCGACCTGACGAACAATCATCTCGGACAGGCGGTCCTGAACCTCAAAGAGGTCGGCGAATCGCTCGTCGAGCTTGGAGACCCAAAGCGCAGCCCCGAGTTGCGTATCGGTCAGCTCGACTGTTAGACGCAGACGATCGTCGAGGACCCGCAAACTACCCGAGAGGACGTAACGTACCCCCAGCACGTGACCGATATCGCGCGGGTGGCGATCCTGGTCCCTGAAGGCCAAGCTCGACAGCCGCGAAATCACGAAAAAATTCGGAATACGAGACAATGCTTCAATAAGATCCTCGACTAATCCCTCCGCAATGAAATGATGTGCCGGATCGCCTGTGAGATCACGAAATGGCAGGACAGCAATCGAAGGTTCACGCCGGCGCTCCCCAAGGCTGTCGGCCGGAGCGGCGACGGGGTCGCTTTGTTTCCTGATCTCCCAGCGAACAGGAGCCGGGGTTAGCATCCTTGCTTCCGCGGCCTCGCTCCGTTCGCCTCCCCGCGGCTCCTCCTCGATCACGGCGGAACCGCCCCGGGACGATTCGATGCGTACGGCTTCGTAAACGGCGGCGGTCTCCTTAGAGGGGGGCACGCCGAATGCGCTCAGCAGCGCTTGTCGACAACGCTCGAATTCACGGATCGCTTGTGCGCGATCCCCCATTTCTGCAAAAGCTTTAATCAAACTGCGTACCGCACCCTCATGTGTTGGTTCGAAGTTGATCAATCGGCGCGCGGCCGCTGCC
Organism: uncultured Alphaproteobacteria bacterium; assembly: GCA_963735445.1. Taxonomy (GTDB): domain Bacteria; phylum Pseudomonadota; class Alphaproteobacteria; order ATCC43930; family CGMCC-115725; genus AP-15. The sequence continues at coordinate 11,979 of CAVTLC010000008.1, read as the reverse complement.
CGGATTTCCGGTTTCGCGTTCTGTTCGCTCAGGCGCTCAAGTTCCGTCTCCAAAATATCCCGTACGCGATCCTCGAAACGCGTTCGCTCGGCCTTGAGCCACTGATCAAAAGTTGGTGTGATCCCGTCGAGATCTTCGAGGATGCGCTCGCTATAAAGCTGGATTAGGTTGCTGCTATCTGAAGCGGAGTCAGTGCTTGCCCCAAGAATGGCGAGCGCATCGACCCAGCACTTGCCGAGATCGATTCGAACTTTGTCGCGACCAATTTCGACTAGGCCGGGCACGTGACGATTAACGACGGCGTTAAGTTCCGAAAGTGACTGGCGCAAGCTCATCCGACCATTCGCGTCGGCCGATCGATCCCATAACAGGCCGACGAGGCGGTTTCGAGAGACGCGAGCGCCTTCCGCGAGGCACAAGAAGGCCAGCAAACCACGGGTCTTTCGCCCACGGGGCAAAAAATCGCCCCCATCAGGTGCGACGGCACGCATTGTGCCGATTAAATAAATCCTCGGCAGCGCTCGCGGCACCACACCAGTCGCATACGCAGGAGCGAGATATTCTTCCTTAAGGCTAATATTCGATCTCACCGGCCTCGCCCTCTCCGCAATGCGGAGCCATTTCGGGTACTGTAGCGCTGTTGGTCACTCTCAAGTGTCAAAATTATTATAACGGCGGCTGCCAGCCGAGTCATCTTGAGCATGTGTGCGAGCCACCTCCGGAGGGCGTACGCCGGATGTCTGGGCACTAACATGGCCGATCGGCACATCGGCGACCGCCCGGCGCTAATTGTGGCCAACTGCCGCCACTCAATAAGAGGTGGCGCGCTTCCCATCACTCCGCTGGCCGAAGGCGTTCTAGCGCTTCTAGATCGGGAGGCCGGTTCTCTTGCCAGCGGTGAGCGGAGGAGGACGCAAGTATTTGGCGTGTCGGCTCTATAACCTATCATCCGGCGACAGCGCGAGAGGTCGTGAGTGGCTGAGCAGGACGCCCGAACAAATCGAGCGAGCTGACTGGCCAACCCCCGCGTCGCTGACCGTTCTCGCCACTCCTGAGCTCACGTTTTATCCCGTGGGCCGAACAAGCTGGCTACGCGAGCCATCGAGAATGATCGGCAGCGGACTAAAGATCTCCAACAAGTCATCAATAAATATCGACATACCTCTTTCATCCGCTACTTTATTCGCCCATACGCGAAGTGGCGTTAGAATCGGAGAAAATCAAAGAAATACTCGAGAACAGCCTGGGTGATCGGGAGGCTCCCTACATATGCAAGAACCTAGAGAAAAGAGACAGTGAAGCTCGGCGGTCTTCCGACACTGGTGCCTTACCCTGGGCAATGGGGGCCTTGCCGCTTGTTAAGGTGGGTCCGATGCGCCGAATTGGATCTGATGTATCTTTAACTTTTGGCTTTCTCGCAAATATGGCTACTATTCTTGGGCTCGTCGGTCCCGCTGGCTTGGTCTTTATCCCGATAGTGACCCGGAGAGATAAATAGTGACCGAAAGTCCACACTCGTCAACCTCTGTCCTGTACAAACAATGGGTTAAGCTCGAAAACGAACACCATGCACTAGACGTCGAAATCGAGTCGGCCCGAGCCAGGGGGGCCGACCTGGGATCAATGCGCGCGGAACAAGCAAGGCTCCTGCTTCAAATCAACACGCTCGTAACCGAAATCCGGGATGCGCCGGCGACGACGACTGAAGACTTCCTCGCCTTGCTCGACGTCGCGCTCGAACACGAACTCGACCTTGCGTCCGAGATCGCATTCTACGGGCCGGCCGACTATCCTATGATTACACGTCTGTTACGCGCCTTGGCACGCAAGGTGCCGGAGTTCGAATTCAACTCTCTCCGACGGTGGTTATCGTCTTCGGGCCAGTTCGAGCAGCTAATGGGAGACACGTTACCGCCTGAATTTGACGGGAGGGCGCCGGATCAGTCGAACCAAGAGCGTTGTGAAAATAATTTGCCTCGCGCGAGCCGGTCATAAGCAACCAAATCCTGCACTTTATCCTTCAATGGCGTCGGCGGGTCGGCAGAAAAGCGATGGTTCGCTCCGGTTTTTCCCAGTCCGCGTCGGTTTGTCGAGCGGCCCCGTACCCACTTTCAGTCAGTCTGGTGCCATGGGGCTAGCGCGGTTTGACTTTTATCCGGAGTTTTGAGTAACGGCTTGAGCAAACCTCGCGGCGCGATTGGTCGTCGGCGAACGACCGGAAGCGGCCTAGTATTGCTCTCTACTAGCCCTTATTGTAGCTTTGTCGCGCGAGGGGACACTTTGGCGTCAGGTTGCCCCGTTTGGTGGGTAGCTAGCAGGCCGACGCCCGCTGTCCGTGCCGAACTGCCGACCCAGTGATCCACTGCGCGGAATTCGCCGATATTCTGCGGGGGCAAGGGCATGACGGTCTGATCGCGGCGTTCGACCGTAAATCAGAAATGCTGACCAGCGGCGCCCGCACCGACTAATTGCGGGCAGGGACATGCCGCATCGCACGGCCTAGGATCCAAGGCGTCATCAGCATTGTAGTCGGTTTGATGCCATCACGCCGCGGCAGGTCGGCAACGCCGAAGACGATCAGGTCCCGCCGCGCACGGGGAACTCGGATAAGCGTACCAAAGAGCCGATCCCAAACCGAAAGGACCCCGCCGAAATTTGCGTTAGCTTCATCGTACGCGATCGAATGGTGGACAAGGTGCAAGTCGAGGGTAATTACGAACGGCTGTAAAATCCGCTCCAGCCACCCCGGCAACCTCGTGTTGCCATGTGTGACCGCGGCGGCGGCGAATACCGCTAGCGCATGGCTCGACACCACAAATACGGGAATGTCCAGCGCCAGTATCACCAGCCAGTAAAACGCGCCAGCAAGCACATACTCGATCGGGTGGTGCCGCACCGAAGTCGTCACATCGACGTCGGGGTCGGAATGATGCAGCGCGTGAAAACGCCACAAAAACGGCACCGCGTGCTGACAGCGATGTACGGCGTAGACCAGAAAGTCGAGCAGCAGGAAACCCGAGACGAAGCTTACCCATGGATTGCCAATCGGCCAGAAGGGCAAGCCGACCCCAAGGGCGGCCGCAAGTTGCGGCCGAAATGTATCGACCGGCGCAAAGATAAATGCGACGAGGACGATGTTGAGCAACCAGATGCCGAGATTACCGAGCCGCCGGCGCAGCGCAGGGAAATCACGCTGCCGCCGCGGCCGGCAGCATTCCCATAGGGTGACGGCGAGCAGGCTGCCAAGGGTCACGACGAGCGTCAGGGGCACCTCCTCGTGCGTGCTAATATCGACTCATGCCGAGTCCGAATCGAACGGGGCCTCCGCATCCACTCTCAGAGCCGAGGGCATACACTCGTAGACACGCCAGGAAGCGCCGCCGAGAGGAGCGCCTCGCCGTCGGTCGCGATTGCATAATACGCCCCGACCGCAGGAACGAGAGTCGGTGCGATACCGATCCACGGCAGGCTCGCGCACAACGCATAGGTTGAGGAGACGCCCGTGGCCGGGGGAGGCCCGAGCGGCCCGGCGGTAGGGGCAACTCCAATGGCGATACCGGTAGCTCCCAAGAAATTCGGAGGCGCACCCGGACCGGGAGTGCCGAAGATGTCGTCAAAGAGGGCGAAGGCGGTGAAGAGCCCAGTGTTGATGGGGCCGGCTTTTCCCGGGTTGAGGTAGCTGTAGAAATATGCCGGGTCAGTGTTAAGGGGTGGAGGATTTGCCCCGGTTACGACGAGCGGGATCGCCACTTCGAAGATGGCGTGCCTCTGCCTCGAAGCCGGCGACGAGCCAAAGACGATCGCGCAGTTCAATCCGGTGATGTCGGCCACCGGGACGGTCTGCGGGGTCCCCGACCCCATGAAATCGCCTGTGATCTTGCTCGCCGAGCAGTCGGTGGTCGGGGCAATGAATTTGAGGGTGGTGGAAACCGCACGCTCGGTTCCGTCGCTGTTCAAGACGGTCAATGGGAGCGAGAATTTGGCGACGGTTTGGCCCCGCAGGAAAATCGGGCTAATACGTGGAAGGTCATCGTAGAACAAAAGGAGCGTGTCCGGGACGGTCCCCCCCGGTGCCAAGGAAATTCCATAGCTCGACACCGCCACCGCGTAGAGAAACGTCTGGGCATTGGTGTCAAAGAGCTGCGTCGCCGGCGCAGTCGACCCAGACTTTGACGCATTTTCGAAGGCGAGCGGCGTCAGGCTCGACAAGAGATCCGACAATGTCGGTGAGGTGGTGGCGTCAAGCGGGAATGGAGTGCCTGTGGGCGGGGGGACTGCAGCCGCATTGCCCGCGTTGACGTTGCTCCCCGGGGCAATGCTGTTTTGGGCGGCGACCATCTCGGGCGGGGAGAGTCCGAGCGCGGCTGCTTCTAGGATCGCTTGGGTAACTGTGGGAAGCTGCGGGCATGTTGTGCCGAACTTGGTGCCCATTCCCAATATGTTGCAGAACCCCGTAGAACCATCAGTCTTACCGATAATCGCCTGAATCGTCGTCAAACTCGCGCCGCCGTCGCCTGCCCAGGCCGCTTCCGCGCCGCAGATCCAACCGGAAAGAACCGCGACCGCAAGGGAGAGCAACTTCAAGCCTGTGAACCGTTTGCGCATGATTGTCTCCCATATTCCACATTTGCCGCGACTTTGCCGCTTTACGGACGAGTTTAAAACAGTGCTTGGCTTGCCCGCAACCCTTGGTTTTGGTTAAAGTTTTTGCGGTTCTTTTCTGTTGGCGTGTCCTTTTCCTTGATGTAAAAATGACAGAAATCATATCAATTAGGGAGATTTGCGATGGGCGGTTTCCGACCCCGTACGAACCGGATAGTCGGGTTTTTCTGGTTGTCGGCATCGTCCGTTGCTGCTTGCCTCGCGTCGGACGCCGCGGTTGCCCAGGTTACGAAATACGTCGCGGTCCAGCCGATCGATGTGTGTGCGACCAAAGGTCCGGTGACGACTTGCGCCCCGTTCAACACGACGAGCTTAACGGGTAACCCGACGACCCAGAACAGCACCACAAACCCGATCGGTTTCGTTTACAGCTACACCAATCCCACCACGCATACGGCCGTCTACATCGACATCACTCGCGCTCTGTTGAATCAGCTCGGCATTGACGTGTCATGGAACCCGATCGTGAAGTACGTCTCGCCGGTTATCAATACGTCGACCGGACAGACTTACCAGACGTTGAACGTCGTAACCAGCAATTCGGCTTGTGGTCTCCCGGGTGTCCCCGCGACCGGGCTTCAGAGCTGCGATTTCCTTAAGCTCTCGCAGCAGCCCTGCATTTCCAAAACTCCAAACCCGGCGTGCAAGATAGCATCCCCGCTAGCCGCGACGCCGAGTGTGATCAACATGTTCTTTGTTAACACACTCAACCCGCCGGCCGGTCAAACCGGGAGCCAACTCTACGACTTCAGCTGGGTCGATAACAATGGGATCTCCATTGGATCGAATACTTTTTTCCCGCCTTCTCCTCTGACACCCTTTGTTTCCGTGCTCGCGCACGCAATAGGCCATAATCTCGGCTGGGACCACACGACCTTCGGGGCTGGGCCCTACAACCTGTATAATTCGATAACCAATCCGAGTGGCGGCGCCCTCCAGTCGACTCCCCCTACCACCACCGTCGGGGAGTGTGACGCGGGGTATTCGGCCTGCATGGCGAATCTGATGACAGCCGGGAATCTCCGCACCGAACCGACGGTCAATTGCGTGGCTGTTTCAAATCCGCCGCTGCCGGGGCAAACCGCGTGTGCGTCGGGCACGCCGTCATTGGCAAACGGAAACGTCGATCAGCTGACCACCGAGGCCGAGCAGTGGGCGGGTCTCCCCGTATCGCAACAGGGAGCGGTGTTCGACCCTACCGGGCTCCTCCAGCCGATTGCGAACTCGACGACGACGTTGAGCGCTAGTGGCAGCTCGATAACCGTCAACGTGGCCGGCCCCGTGTTGAACTCCGGGAGGCCGAACGAAACCTTGCTCGCCTGGGTCCTGATGCTGCCCTCCGGGCTGCAATTCAACAGCCAATTCCACATCAGCTCGCAATCTCGCGCAAACCTTGTGATGGACGCGGACTGGCCGCATCCCGACCAAGATAACACGACGAACGGAGCCTACAATTTAGGAACGCTATATGCCCAATGCGCAGCTTCAACGGCTCAATGCCTAATCGTCGAATTCAATCAGACGGGGGCTAGATCGAACGATTACGTAAAGTTTTCAAAAGGGTTTACGAGTAGGGTGACCAATGCGCAACTATGCGGCGCCGACATAACTTTTATTTTCAACGACGGGTATATGACGACCGGCGCGCTTGCCTGTCCCGGCGGGGTCGTTCCGTCAACGCTGATGGCAAGCTCACAAAGCCCGGACCTCACAGCTCCAGCTTCGCCGCAGATCGTTAATCAGACCGAGTTCGCGGCTGCGGCAGCGTCTAACCCGCCTTGCGCGCTAGACCCCGTTACCGGCATCTGTCCGGACCCGACAGTGATGGGGCTTGAGGACGCCAATCCAGCCACGGAAGCGCAGGCGCCAGTATGTTATTCGGGCGGCGTCCCGGTCCAGTGCCCACCATAGCCGGACCGGTTAGACAGTCCCCAATCGGGGTTCTTTTTGAACCTCGATTTTTTGAGGCCTTTACTCGGGCGAAGGCGGAGCCGGAGTCGCTTGCGCTAACCGCAGCCCTCAGCCGCGGCCATTCGTCAGGACATTTTTGCGACAGCGGATCACACCTAGCCCGGCAAGTGCCGCACCGAACAACGCGAGAGTCGAGGGTTCCGGGATTGCCGGCAATGCAGTAAAGGTCGAGGTGGGGCCGCCGACGGGTCCGACGTTGGTTAGGATGAAGGCGCCGCCAGTTGTCGGGAACGAGATAGCAGAAATTATCGGGGCGCCGGAAATCGGCCCGATGAAGCTTTTCAGATCGTAGGTTGCGAACGCGGCATTGGAGGTATCAAGGATATCGATCGGAGTCGTGAACCCCGCATCCCGGAAGCCGGCAACCGAGACGGACTCGTTGGAAAAGATTTGTATCGGATCAGTGAATGTTACGGGGCTACCTCCGTTTACGCTCAATGTTGCCGTTCCGGATATTACAAACAAGGGTCCGCCAGTGACATTGTTCGTATCGACGTTGCTCATAGTCAGCACTACGGTGTCGTCGGTGAACACAACGCCGTTAAGACTACCCGAGGCGGTTGCCTCTTCGGTATAAGTGATCGGCATGGCGCGTGCCGAATTGGCCGCGGCAATTAACCCCGCGATCCCCAGTATCACAGCTGGCATTAACTTTGTTGACTTACCCATAGCGCGCCTCGTCGATCTCACTCTTAGAGCCGAGGGCAAGAGCCGTGCCAGACGTTACATATCAGGCACTTTGGTCATAACCTCACCCGTTCGTTGTACCCGGTTGTAAACGTTTCCGACACCCGCTCGGTATTCATAAGTCGCAGATCCACATTCCGGGTTCTTTTATTGTAAGAAATTCCTACAAATATGAAAACTGTGCGATTTCAGGAGGATCGTTGAGAATTACGGAAATTCAACCTCCCGCACCTGCCGCGGCTTGCTATTCAAAGCCGGCCTTGCGCAGCCCGTCGAGAATGTGATCGATCGCGGCTGGGTCGTTATATACGCGGCGCAAGACATCTGTTGAGACTTGCAAACTCGCGTCCATCAGTTTGAGCTCGGCAAGAGCTGCCTGTGCCTCGGCAATTTTCTCGAGCTGGGCCAGCCCGGCAACGACATAGCGTCAGGCCGTGCGGTCAATTGCGATTGAGCGTCCAGGAGCGGCGCCCGGTCTCGACGCCTCCTGATAATGCCGCAGCTGGTAATGGGCCCCGGCCAGCGCGGGCAGCCATATGAACAGGCGCGGATCGCTGGGGCTGAGGCGGATCCCCTTTTTGCGCTCGCTCGATCGCCTCCTCCGGCTGACCGGCATAGAGGTACATCTGCCCGAGCAGCACGTGGGCAGCGGCAAAGCTCGGGTTGAACTTAATCGCCTCCTCGAATGCTGCGATCGCGCGATCGGAACGGCGCGTCCACATACACACCAGACCGAGAGCGAAGTGGGCGTTGGGATAGCGCTGGTCCAAGGTGACCGCCTGCTGGGCGAGATCGTAAGCTACTTCGAAGACGGCATCGCGGTTTTCGGTCCAGCCGAGCATCGCGGCGCTAGTCAGCGCGATCGACAGCGCCGCGGTCGCCTGCGGATACTCCGGCTCGATCGCCAGGGCACGACGGAAATAATCTTGCGCCTTGACATTGTCCGCCTTGTTTTGCCGGTAATGGTGCCACATGCCGTGCTGATAAAACGCGTAGGCGTCCTCGTTATGTTGTGGCAGTTCGGCGATGCGGTCGCGTTCAAATTTCAGCAGTTCGGGCTGGATCGCGCCGGCGATCGTACGAACGATCTCGTCCTGCAATTCGAACAGATCGGTCAGGTCGCGGTCATAGCGCTCGGCCATGATGTGGTGGCCGGTATCGGTTTGAATCAGCTGCGCGGTGACACGGACGCGGTGGCCGGATTTGCGCACGCTGCCCTCGACGACATACCGCGCGCCCAACTCCTGACCGACTTTCTTGACGTCGACGGTCTGGCCTTTGAAGGTGAAAGTCGAATTGCGGGCGATCACCGGAAACGCGCGCCAGCCGGCAAGCAGCGAGATGATGTCTTCGGTGATACCGTCGGCGAAAAATTCCTGCTCGGGATCGCCGCTGAAATTGTTGAACGGCAGCACCGCAATCGCGCGATGATCATCCAACTTTGGCAAACGTGCGGCGTCCCGCAGCTCGGCCGCCTCGAACTCTTCCGGCTCTTGCGCAGGCTCGCCGCCCATCCGGTAGACATGGACCGGGCGCCGAATGTTCTTTAGCTCTTTTGGGCCGAGATCCTCAAATTCGAAATCGACCCGGTCGACAACTTGATCGTGGACGATCCCGGAAACGTAAATGCTGCCTGGTTCGGCCAGCGCCTCGATGCGCGCCGCGATGTTGACGCCGTCGCCGAAGACATCGCCGCCCTCTGTGATGACGTCGCCCAGGTTGATCCCGATGCGCATCGCAACGCGCCGCTCGTTTGGTAAACGCTGGTTCATATGTGAAGCAGCATCGCGCATTGCCGCGGCACAACGCGCCGCCTCGACCACACTGTCGAACTCGATCAGCACCAATTCGCTGGCGCGTTTGAAGATATTGCCGCCGAATTCGGGTGCGAGCGGCTCGATAATCTCGGTCAGAAATGAGGTCAGGTCGGCGAAGCGGTCGGCTTCGTCGCCGGGGAACAGCCGGCTGTAGCCAGCGACCAAGATCGCCGCTAGCCGGCGCCGGACGCGATCTTTGTGATCCCCGGACACGTCGCCGTCCTCTTTATCGTCCAAATTGCGGCAAAGATACTCCGCAGCCAGCACCCTGTATGTGAACAGTTTCACATATCAACCGCTGTCGCCAAAAGCGAATAAGCGACCGGCATCGAGAAATTTGGCTTAAGGGGCGAAAAACGCCGCAATTTTATCGGGGTCAATCCGGCACGTGTACCCCGCGCAGCAATTCGAGATCGGGCAGAAGACGCTCCGCATTGGCGAAGCGGATCCGTCGCAGCGCCGATAGATGAAAGCCCGGCGCGGCGCGCCTCAGCTGGCTGACGGCCTGTTCAGCCTCATCGGCGCGCCCGAGGCGGGCAAAGGCAAGCGCCAGGACGCAGTAAGAAAAAGCAAAGTTGCGATTGCCCTCGATCGCTTTTCGCGCCTAAACCACCGCCTTCTCGGCTTGGTCGGTCAGCAAATGGGCCAAGGCCGAGGCTAATGCGGCATGATAGCGAAGGGGCTCGAACGGGCTTAGTGCTAATGCCTTGTCGGCGCTTTCGATAGCTTGCTCGTAGAGCCCACAGAAGCAGCGTGTCAGCGCATCGAAGCCAAGTATAATAGTGGCAGTAGGATTCATCGTCGTCGCACGGTCGACCGCTGCCAATGCCGTATCGTGGTCGCGCGATAGGCCGCCATGCACGGCTCCGCCGATCGCCAGCGCCAGGGGGACATCAGCGCCGCCGGCAATCGCCGCGCGGGCCAAATGTTGAGCCTCCTGCCGATCATTTTCGCTCGCCGCCGGCCAGTCCATCAGATGGCGTTGCTGGTGACACCATGCGGCGAGGGCGTTGGCGGTCGGGTAGCCGTTATCCATCGCCAACGCTTTTGACAGTAAGCGGAGGGCCTCCGCATTATCCTCAGCCGTCTCAACAAAGGCTAAGGGTAAGGCGCAACGGGATAGTTCATACACATCACGTTCCGCCTCGGGTCTGCGCCGCGCCCGCTCGATCTCGGCGAGGCGTAAAACCGGTTCGACCGAGCCGATAACGCTTTCGACGATTTTGTCCTGCAGCTCGAATGAATCTTCAAGGGTGCCGTCAAAACGGTCTGACCACAGATTTTGGCCGCTTGCCGCGTCGATCAGTTGGCAGCTGATGCGGACACGGTTGCCGGACTTACGGAGGCTGCCCTCAATAACGTACCGGACCCCAAGCTCGCGGGCTACTTGCTTGGAATCGGCGTTTTTCCCCTTGTAAGTAAAACTGGTATTGCGGGCCACCACCGAAAACCACCGGGCTCTAGCCAACTCGGTGATCAAATCCTCGCCCACGCTATCCAGAAAAAAGTCGACCTCGGCGTCGCTGCCCAGATGTTGGAGGGGCAGGACCACTAGGCTGGGCTTTTCCGGGCGGGGAGGGGCTTTACGGGTAGCCTCAGCGGTTTGCTGTTCCTCCAGCACGATTCGGAAAACGCGCACCGGTCGGGCGATGTTCACGATTTCATGTTCGCCCGCGTCTTCGAAAGTGACTGGCACCCGGTCACGCACCTGATCACGTACGGCGCGGCTGACATTGATGCCGCCGGGGATGGCCAGGCTCTCCAGACGTGAGGCAACCGTCACGCCATCGCCATAGATGGTGTCGCCATCGGAGACGACGTCGCCCAGATTGATCCCGACGCGAAACTGTATCCGCCGATCCGCGGGCATCGTGCTAGTCTGTTTCGGTATTTCGCGCTGGATTTCGATAGCGCATTGGACGGCATTGATGACGCTGCCAAACTCTACGAGAAGCCCATCGCCCATCGTGCGTACGATACGGCCGCCGTGTTGGTCGATGCGGACATCTACCAGATCTCGGCGGATCCGGTTGAGCGCTGCCAGCGTACCTTCTTCGTCCGCCCCCATTAATCGGGAATAGCCGACGACATCGGCGCATAGGATAACCGCAAATCGGTGAGTTACTCGCGTGTTATCGTCCACTGCGCCTGCGACCCGAATGAGTTTCGCCCCAGCGTAGCCGAGGAACGAGGCGCGTCAAGGCGCTTCACCGCGGCGTCCCTGTCTCCGACTTTGCCGGCAAAGAGCGCCGATAAGGTGCTATTTCGAGTGAACCGTCGCCGTTAGCGCACGTTAGCAACCTTCTCCGTCAACCGCCTTCCGCAATTATCAAGTCATACGTTGGCAGGGTCGGAAATCGGGAAGCTCTTGCGCCTCGATGAGTTCTAGAAAAGAGCCGCGCTGCGCGGATAGAATTGGCAAACCGGGCAGTCTAGTCAATCCCCGCCGATTGATGCGCAATATCCTGGGTGGTCGCCGTGCCGACCAGCCCGCCGCTTAGTGGTACGATTTTAACAGTTAGTACCCACTCTTTCCGTCATTCCCGCGAAAGCGGGAACCCAGGATAGGCGCTCACATGGCGGCCCCCGTTCAGGCCAGGGCAGACCTCGACCCCGCTTTCGCGGGGGCGGCGAAATAGGATGGGAATCATTTGTTCGGTTCGCACCACTAAGGCTGATCTGCAGGCTGTTATGAATGCCAAAACCTTGCCTGGGGTACGCTTGGAGCCGCGCCGTTTGCCGACCCTGGTAACCGACTATCCTAAGGCAGTCTCCTGCCTGCGCGATAATCTGGACGAGCTGTTGACCTGGTGGCGCTACAAATCCTCGCCAAGCGCAAACC
>CAVTLC010000007.1:0-17846 GCA_963735445.1 uncultured Alphaproteobacteria bacterium | reverse complement strand
TGCGCTAAAGGCTACGCTACTGGGACTGAACACACCCCATTATCTTCAGCGCACGCGATCGCGACGGCCCTATTGCCCGAGAAAACGAGCGACATTGTCGACAAACGCCTCGGGCTGCTCGATTTCGGGGTGATGGCCGGCGCGCGCGATCAATTCGAACCGGGCGCCGGGGATCATCGAGGCATAAGCGCGGCCGTAATCCGGACTGACGACCCCGTCACTTTCACCCCATAACACCAGGGTCGGAACGTCGATCCGGCCGAGCCAGCGCGGCAATTGCGAGTTATACATATAGGGGTGCCAGGCGTAGAGGCACAGCGCCTCGCGATTGCGCGCATGGATGACCAGCGCCTCGTCGGACATCGCATTGTAATCGGGGGCTGAACGGTCGGGGTCGTGCCAGCTGCGGCGGCGGACCTCGTCAGGCGATTTATTAAAGATATCGAGGATGTCGGGGGTCTCGCGATCGCTGATCTTGATACCCAGCGGGTCGACCAGGACCAGCTTATCAATTCGATCGGTGCAGGCGGCAGCGACCTCGGCGGCGAGCCAGCCGCCAAACGAAAAGCCGAGCACGCTGATCTTGTCGCCCGGCAACGCCTGCAGCATCGCAAGGTAAAGATGGACCAGATCGTAAACCGTGTCGAAATCCTTTGGCCGCGGGGAATTGCCAAATCCTGGCGAGGACGGCGCCAGGATCTCGCCATGTCGGGCGAGGTGGTCGAGAAACGGCGCCTCGGGATCAACCGTGTCAAAACCATGCAATAACAAAATCGGTCGTCCCGTTCCCCGGCGCAGCACTTCCAATTCGATCCCGTGCACCGTCAGTCGATCAGCCGCCGAGCCGCTCGCCATAATAATCCTTCTCCGCCAAAGCAAAGTTTACGAGGGGGTTATAGCGGTCGGCCTACGAGATTCAAAAGATCGTTTGCCCTTTGGTGACGAGCCCGGCTCCGTTGTATCTGGGCATAACTGTGCTGCGAGCGTTGCGAGCGGTGGGGTACGCGTGGCGCAACTCGGAAGTTCTGCGCCGATCGGTTTAGGACCCAGAAAGCGGCCGAGCAGAATTAGCGGAAGTGGTGGACCGGCCGAGAACGCAACTCACGCCGCCTCGGCCGGTCCGAGATAGGTTACCGGGTAGAAGCACCACTCCCGGTGGTCGAGGCAGCGCTCCCAGTCGCATCGTTTTGCGCACCGCCCGAGACGGTACCTGCTTCTGTGCCAACGTTGCCTGCGCCACTGCTGCCGGCGGTACCGTTACCCACTCCTGCTGCGGCGCCGTTCGCACCCGCAGCCGTCCCCGATCCGCCGTCCCGCACAGGAGGTATCCCGCTGTTGTTGCCGAGGCCGCTTTCGCTGCCGGTAACCGCGGTGTTGCCGCCATTTGCGCCGACGGTGTTGCCGCTGGCAGAATTCGCGCCTACGCCAGAGGTATTTAAGCCCGAAAGATTGCCCGCTGATAGGCCCGAGCCAGGCACGTTCGCATTGGGTCGATTGACGCCGGCATTATACCCCTGATTGATGCCTGCCCCGTTCATCGCGGCGCCATTGCCGTACGTCGCCGTTCATCGCGGCGCCATTGCCGTACGCCGTTCATCCGGCGCCATTGCCGTACGCGCCGTTCATCGCGGCGCCATTGCCGTACCCGCCGTTCATCGCGGCGCCGTTGCCGTACGCCGCCGTTCATCGCGGCGCCGTTGCCGTACGCGCCGTTCATGCCGGCGCCATTGCCGTACCCGCCGTTCATCGCAGCGCCGTTGCCGTACCCGCCATTCAGCGCGCCACTGCTGACGGCGGCGCCGCGGTTGCCGAACCCACCCGACAGGCCGCCACCGTTGGCATAGCCACCGTTGTTGGCGTAGCCGCCGCCATTGTTGACAACACCTTCGCCGCCATTGGCGTAGCCACCGTTGATTCCCGCTCCATTGCCCGCCGCGCCGACACCGATGCCGACCCCAAGCGTGCTTAGGGTCGCTTCATCCAACGTCCCGGTCGGCGCAAGGCCACGAGCCTGTTGGAAGTGCGCCACGGCTATCCTGGTCGGCCTGTCCCAGCTACCGGTGACATTTCCGGCATTGTATCCGAGCCGATTGAGTTCCTGCTGAACGCGGCGGACTGTAGCCGGACTGAGGGTTAGTGACGCCCCGGTGCCGTTGGCGCTCTCGTTGACGATCCTCTGGCTTGGAAGATTGGCGCCGCCTGCGCCCGCTGCTGTTTGCGCAAACGCGCCTGGCACTGCAATAGCGCTCGCGAGTAAAGCGGATGTCAGAAAATAAAGGGGTTTCATAGCTGGGTTAGCCTCCTACGAAGACGATGGATTGTTATCCCCCGACGCACTCGCGCCGCGATGAGCCGCCCCCATCGCCGGTTCGAAATAGAGGCGGCAGTAATTGAGATCGATCGCATTTTGATTGGTGATCTTTTGATTGCCGCTTGCCTCGTTCGACGAACAGACGGCGTCGTTCTGAGCAGCGCCAATCGCGTTGCCGCTATCCGTGCTCTCGGAAACCAACCGCGCGATTGGGACACCGCTAACTCCGGAATAGGCAGCGTCCCGAACCGGCTGGTTCTCATCCGCTTGCGAATTGCTAGTCCCAGCATTCTTACCGGGCGTGTTATTGACGCGCGTGTTATTGCCGGTCCGGCGACCGAGACCGGCAGCATCTGCCGCTCCGCTGATCCCCGAAGCTGCGGCGCCCAAAACAGGCTGCTCGTCGTAACTGGCGGCCGGATTGGTTTGCGCCGCCTCCTGCGAACCGCGGTTTGCCTCAGTAGTGCCCTGCGCTAAGTGCCGCACACCGCCCTTCGTGTTGCGCGGCATCAGATCGGCCGCATTGGTCGCACCGCTGATCCCGGAGAAGGCCGCGCCGAACACCGGCTGGTCGTCATACCCGACCGCGGCATTGCTTTGCGCCGCCTGCTGCGAACTGCTGCTTGCCTCGGTATTGGCTTGCATCAGTTGCTGGGAACCGCGGTTTGCTCTGCGCGGCATCAGATCGGCCGTATTGCTCGCACCACTGATCCCGGAGAAGGCCGCACCAAAGACCGGCTGGTCGTCATAGCCGACCGCGGTATTGCTTTGCTCCGCCTGCTGCGAACTGCTGCTTGCCTCGGTATTGGCTTGCATCAGCTGCTGGGAACCGCGGTTTGCTCTGTGCGGCATCAGATCGGCTGCTTTTGTCGCGCCGCTGATCCCGGAAAAGGCGGCGCTGACTGAGTGATTTTGTCTGGTCCGGCCGTGATCGCCGGACGCAACCCAGTTTAGGAGTGGTCGATTTCTGCGGCGGCGAAGAGTTCTGCCATCTTCGGTGTATGGCCGTCGCTCACAACGCGGGGTTTAGGTAGCTGGAAACGGTCAAAGTGATAGCCGCGGAAACCAGCCAAAGCCTGCAGCCCTTGAATATCCTTGATGATCACCCGCCGATCTTGAATGTCGATCAGATCGTCGGCGCGAAGTTCGCGCAAGGTCCGATTGAGATGGGGAGCGCTTAGGCCCAGTGCGTCACTGATCTGCTCCTGGGTCAGCGGCAAACGGTAGGAACATTCATCCGCCATTCCGATCAGCTTGAGCCTGGTCAGCAATTCCAACAGAAAATTGGCGACGCGCTCGCTCGCCGAACGGCGGCCGATGTTTGTCAAGTGTTCGACATACATCGCCGATTCGGTGGCAAATGACCAAAACACTTTTGCCGCCAAGGTCGGATGCGTGTCCAGAAGCGCAATGAGGCTATCATGCGGAATCGGTGATACGACCGTATCGGTCAACGCGGTTACTGCGTACTGCGCCTTCTGGAAAAAAGTGACGGGAAAGCCGATCAGGTCGCCGGGCAATACGACATTCAGCACCTGTCGACCGCCGTTTCGAAGGACTTGGCAACGAATTGCGTATCCTTCGAGCAGGATGTAGAGGTGATCGTAAGAATGACCTTCGGTTATAATTTCACGATGGCGACGTACACCGACTCGATCTGACTGAAGCGCATTTAAAACTCGGATTTCTTCGGGTGAAAGTGTAACGAAATTACTAAGTTTCCGAATGAAAGGCATTCCGTAACCCCAAGACCAACCAGCCGCTGCGCGCCCTCTTCGTCGAAGGGAGGACTTCGTGCTTCGGTTAACTTATTGGGCGGTCTTTCGTTCCGTCCGCGAACCGAAGTGTGGGCGAACTGAAGTGTGGCTTGGCGATGCGGACAATAAAAAAGGCCGGTCGTCTACCGGCCCCTTTCTGATCGGGTGGGTCTACAAATTCGCGAGCAAGCGACTTCTTACTAAGGGCAGAAGCCGCTCGCCCGCGACCGGTTCGATCTCAGCCTAGGCGTGGAGGCCGCGGTAGTAGGTGTTGCGCATGACCCGGCCCGGCAGCGCGCCGGTGTGCTTGCCGTTTTCGAGCAACACTTCGCCATTGACGATCGTCATCATGATCCCCTGGGCCGGCTCCTTGATGCGCTTGGCGCCGGTCGGGAAATCGTGCAGCACTTCGAGCGGCAACGGCTTTACGGTGTCGGGATCAAAGATCACGATATCGGCCACCATGCCCGGCCGCAGCAGGCCGCGGTCATAAAGACCAAAGGTCGAGGCGCTGTCGAAGGTCAGCCGCCGCACCGCCTGCTCCAGGGTCATGACCTGCTTTTCGCGCACCCATTCGGCGAGCAGCCGGGTCGAAAAGCCGAACCCACTCTGGAATTGCACGTGCGCGCCGCCATCGGACAGACCGATGACCGCGTTCGGGTAGGTCAGGATCTTGGCGACCGCCTCGTCATCGACATTGTTCTCGCCGTGGAGCCATTCGGTGTCGAGATTTTCCTCGATCGCGAGGTCGAGGAACGCATCGATGATGCCCTTGCCCTGCGACTTGGCGATTTCGCCGAGGGTCTTGCCCTCGTATTGCTTGTTCTTCGGCAGCACCGCGGTCTGCAGCACCATATAGTCCCACCAGGTCGTGCAGATACCGGGAGGCGGCGTATCGACCTTGAACTCGACCGCTTCGGCGTGCAGCTTTTTGCGGATTTCCGGATCGGCATAGGCTTTCAGCATCTCCTCGGGCGAGGACAGGCAGATCGGGTGCCATACCGGCAAGCCGCGGAAAGTCTGAGTGTTGCGCATCGTGAAATTGTCGACGATGCGGTTGGGCGTGCACATCGGGTAGGCGCGGATGCCCTTGGCGGTGGTCGAGTCGACCTGCGCCATTTGCTTTCGCCACTCGTCGGGGCGGCGCATCGATTGGTTTAGATTGTTGTAGACGACGGTGCGGCCGGTCGCTTCGGACAAGCGGCTCATTAGAGCATTCTTCATTTCGGCGCCGTTGCCGCCACCCGACTGGATGATGCCGGTGCCGAGTTCGCGCAACACGTCGCCGATCGCAAAGATTTCCTTTTCGTCGGCCCACAATGCCGGGATGTGAACTCCTTGCGGGTCGTAGTGGCCCTGGTTGCGCGACACCGACACTCCCAAGGCGCCAGCCTTCATGCCGTCGCGCACGAGATCCTGCATTTGCTTGATCTCGTCATCGGTGGCGGTGCGCTTCTGACAGTCGTCGCCCATCACGTAATAGCGCACCGCAGTGTGGCCGATCAAATTGCCGACATTGACGCCGAGATGATGGTCGAGCTGGTCGAGATATTGAGGCACGGTTTCCCAGCCGAACTCGAGCGTGCGCAGCACCTCCATCGGAATCGCTTCGACATAGGAGAGAAACTCGGCCAGCCGGTCTTCCTTGCCTTTGCGCACCGGCGCCAAGGACAGCGAGCAATTGCCGAAAATCACAGTGGTGGCGCCGTGGTCGCAGGAGAACGAGCATAGCGGGTCCCAGGTGACCTGCGCGTCGTAATGGCAATGATTATCGATAAAACCGGGGGCGACGACGTGACCGTCGGCGTCGATCGTGCGCGTCGCCGGACCAGTCAACTTGCCGATGTCGGTGATCTTGCCGTCCTTGATCCCGACATCCCCGCGGAAGGCCGGCATTCCCGACCCGTCGACGATGCGCCCGTTCTTGATCAGCAGATCATACGCCATCGCTATCCCTTTCGTTGCTGCAAGCTGGATCGACTGGTTTTCCTGCAAAAAGTGTAGCACGCGCTGCGGCACGACGGCGCACCGCGAAATCGACAGCATGGCCTGCCGCTGCCGCATGGCTATGCATTTCGATGTTCGGGCCGAGATTTCGCAGATGCAGGGCGCGGCACCCGGCTGACCGATATCGCCTGCCGTCTAACCGATCCCCACCAGCTCGCGTAATCCCGGGTGAACGCGGTCGATCTGATCGAGCGGCCGTCGAGCCGTCGGCGAATGCATTTGCATATAAGCGATCAGCTCGTTCTGCGGGATGTCGCCGGCGATCCGGCCAATATCCGCAGCGCGGATCCCCTGGCGAAGCAGGAAGCTCAGATAAGTGTAGCGGAGCGCCTCGGCCGTCACTTCCTGCGGACGCTCGAGCCCGGCGTCATAGGCCGCGAAGAGAACGGTTCGAGAAATCTCGTCGGCCGCGAGAGCTCTGCCGTCTGCGCCATGAAGTACGGCGCCGGTGGACTGCGGATGTTGTACTTGTCGAGCGGCAAGCAGCCCGCTTAACGGCTCCTCCACCGGGATGATGCGGGCCGATCCGTCGCCGAAACGAATTGCGCCCGCCGACAGATCGATCTTGTCCCAATCCAGCGCTACGAGTTCCTGGACCGTCATCCCCATCAAAAGCCCGACCACGATCAGGCGCGCGTCATCCGTCGTTGCCGCGACGAGTGCGGCTATTTCCGAATTCGCCAGCTCTCGCGGCGGCGGCTCGGGGGCGGGAAGTCGAGCAAGATCGGGGGCCGCGAGCAACGGGGGACGCATCGCCTCATGGCCCGCCAAAGCCGGAGCCCATGCATATTGAAGGAAGGGTGAAAACGGTGCCGGCGCAGGACCTGCGATAAAGTCGGCAAACCACGCGGCAAAAAGCCCCAGGCCAAGCGATGCGGCGACGCTGAGCACTGCGTCCAGCGCGTAATTCGGCCGCCACGGCTCCTGGCTCGGGGCGGCGGCCTCGACCAGCTGCACGCGCGGGGCCCGCTCACGTGCGCTTGCTTGCAATTTTGTCAGATGGTCGAGGGCGGCGCGCCGCATCCCCTCGAGATGATCGAGGTCCTCTCGCATCGCTTTGTATTCATTGAGGTGAGTTGAGAATTGCTCGGCCTCTTTTCGGTTGTCGGCGACGTCCTGGCGCAACCGGTCGACCTCGGTCTGGGCGGAGGATAGATCCTGCTGCGCCTCGGCGAGTGCCGCCCGTTCGCTCTGTCCGTGCCGCAACTGCAGCTGCGAGTCGAGATCATCAAGCCGCGCTTTGAGTGACTTCGCATCGCCGTCCAGCGCCAGATAATTGGGTGTAAAGCGGCGCTCGAGCTCGTGCCATTGTTCGCGCAAGATCGAGGCGCGTTGCTCGATGCCGGAGAGGGTCGGATCATCCTTGGCGCGGAACACCGCCTTTCCGGCCGCGACCGAATTCCGCAAGCGCCTGCAGATGCCCTTGCGCCTGCGCCAGCTTTTCGTTGGCGAGAGTGTAGGAACGGCTCAGGCCTTCGATATTGGCGAGAACATCGTTTTCTTTGTGTTCGATCGAAACGATGTCGTAGTGCTGGCGAAACGCCTCGACCTGCTGCCGTTTTGTCGTGACCTCCTTGTCGAGCTTGCCGATTTCGTCTTTGACCTCGCCCGAGTTTGCGGCGGCGAATTGTTCATAGGCGTCGGCAACATGCTGCTCATACGTCTGGACCACGGTGTTGACCAAAAGCGGAACGAACTCCTGCTGACGGCCTACCGCCGAAAGGCGCACGATCTGGGTTCCTTCGACCGGGTCGGCATGCATCATCTGCTGCACAAAAGCGATAGGGTCGGACCCCAAATCCGGCAGAGCGCCATTATTTCGGAGGCGTTGAACCGCATCCTGCAGCACCGGGCGGCTTGTCAGGGCCTGCACTTCCGACAGAAAGCCTTGGGGATCGGGCGCCAAGGTTGGCGTGTCGGTCGCCTCGGCGGGCTGCGTCACCACGGAAGCGGGTGAGATCTGCAACCGCGCGACCGCACGGTACTCGGGCGGACGAGTGTAGACGTAGACCAGGCTGCCGATAACCGCAGGCAGAAAAACCGCGGCGAACACGATCGCGCGGCGGCGCGAAGGATGCGAAGACGTCGTTACAAACACCATCGCCACACCTCAGGCATCATGGTTCGGCGACACCAAATCTGGGCTGAAATGGCAAAAGGTTTCTCTTTCGCGCGAGAGTTTCGGGCGTGCGACGCGCGCAGGTTACGCAAAGTCGTTCCCATTCTTCAGCTGCCATCCAAGTTTGTTCGCCGCTTATGGGCGGAGCGTGACTGAACGCCGTTCTGAGAGCAGCGGCGAGTACGTGGGTCTTGAAACTGCCGCTTTGTGAGTGCATCCCTACCGGCCTCTTGGACCGAAGAGATGATACCATGTTGCTGTCGAACTCGCAGGCGGGTAGGCCGGCGGTGGTGGCGGGGCTGGCAGGCGTATTGCTGCTGAGCGCGGCGGGGTGGTCACGGGCCGCGCTGACCGAGGGTCACCCGATGCCTTCAGCCACGCCACGCCCGGTGATGCTGGCGCAGGCCCCCGCGTCCCCCGCACCAAATGTCGAAGCCAACATCGGCCAGCTGCATCAACGGCTGCAAATTACGCCGGCGCAGGAGCCGCAATTTCAGGCGCTCGCCAGCATCATGCGGCAGAATGCGCAAACGATGTCGAGTGCCGCACCGCCGACAAGCGCAAACGCGGTCGAGGGACTGCGCCTTGCGATCCATTACGGCCAGCAGGAAATCGATGGCATGAAGCGTATGTTGCCGGCACTGCAGGCGCTCTATGCCAGCTTGTCGCCGACGCAACGGCAAATTGCTGATAGCGTCTTTCGCCAGGGCCCCGGCGAATAATCGCGATACCGGTCGTCTTCGGCTATGCTGCCGTTTCGTGGCAGCCAACCGAAAGACTCCAGCGATGCCGACCCAACCCTCGCCTTTGCCGCTCAACGATTTCTTTGTGATCGACTTGACGGCGCATCGCGCCGGCCCGACAGCGGTGCGGCAGCTCGCCGATTGGGGCGCGGAAGTCATCAAGATCGAGCCGCCGGGTGAGCAGGTCGACGCGACCGGCAGCCGGCGCGACGGTCCCGACTTTCAGAACCTGCACCGCAACAAGCGGTCGATGACCTTGAACCTGAAAACCAAGGAAGGTCTCGACATCTTCTTTAAGCTCGCGCGGCGCGCCGACGTCATCGTCGAGAACTACAAATCGGATGTGAAGCACCGGCTCGGCATCGATTACGAGGCGGTCAAAAAAATCAATCCGCGTATCGTCTACGGCAGCATCTCCGGTTTTGGCCAGGACGGTCCCTACGCCGGACGCGCCGGGGTCGACCAGATCGCGCAAGGGATGGGCGGGCTGATGTCGATCACCGGTCATCCCGGGCAGGGACCGGTACGGGTCGGCATCGCGATCAACGACACTTCGGCCGGGCTGTTGTTGTCTTATGGGATCGTGCTCGCGTCTGCTGGCGCGCGAGCGCACCGGCGAGGGCCAATGGGTGCAGACTTCGCTGCTCGAAGCCCAAATCTACATGCTCGATTTCCAGGCGGCGCGCTATCTGATGAAGGGCGAAGTCGCCGGCCAAGAAGGCAATTTCCACCCGACCTCGCCCGGCACCGGCATGTTCCAGACCGCCGATGGCTACATCAACATCGCGGCTTCAGGCGATAATCTGTGGCGGCGGTTTTGCGAGGCGGCAGGCGCGCGGGATCTGCTCGAAAATCCCGATTTCGCGACCGTTGTCGCGCGCGCCAAAAATCGCCCGGCGCTGATCGCGCATTTGAACGAAATCATGCGCCGCCACCCTAGCGCCCATTGGGTCGAGCTGCTGACCAAGGTCGGCGTTCCCTGTGGCCCGATCAACACGATCGACCAGACCTTTGCCGACCCGCAGGTGCAGCATCTCGGCATCGCCAAGCCGGTCAACAATCCCAAGCTCGGCCCGCAAAAGATGGTTGGGCAGCCGATCCATCTAAGCGCCTACCCGCAGCCCGACGAATTGCGCCCAACCCCCGACCAGGGCCAGCATACCGAAGCCGTGCTCGCTGATCTCGGCTATGACGCCGCCGCGATCGCCGGCCTGCGCACACGCGGCGTGATATAGGCCTGAGCCGGCGGATTTTGCTGGGCCGGTTCGGTAGCCTAGGTCCCCGCGGCGCCTTCCCGACGAAGGTCGGGACCCTAGATTTGAGTCAGCTATTCGCCGGCGGCGGGGGTGCCTTTGCCGGCGAGTTCGGCCTCTTCCTCGGCCTCGCGCTTGGCGCGCGCTCGCTCGACGAAGCGGCAGGAAATGATCGACAGCTCGAATAGGACGATCAGCGGAATGGCGAGGCTGGTCTGGCTGATGATGTCGGGCGGGGTCAGCACCGCGGCGACGACAAACATGATTACGATCGCGTAGCGGCGCTTGGATGCGAGCCCGGCGGCGGTGACGAGCCCGGCGCGCGCCATCAGGGTCAGCAACACGGGCAATTGAAATGCCACCCCGAACGCGAACAGCAGGGTCATCACGAGTGACAAGTACTCGTTGACTTTGGCTTCGAGCACGATCGGCAACGTGCCGGGTCCCCCCGGAGACTCAAAGCTTACGAAAAACCTCCAAGCATAGGGAATGACAACAAAGTAGGCGAGCGACGCCCCCATCGTGAACAACACTGGGGTCGCGAATAAATAAGGAAAAAACGCCCGCTTCTCGTTCTTGTAGAGGCCGGGGGCGACAAACTTCCAGATTTGCACGGCGATGATCGGAAAGGCGATGCACATCGCCGCCCAAAAAGAGACCTTGACGTAGGTAAAAAACGCCTCGGTTAGGCTGGTGTAGATCAAATGCCGGCCGGTCTGGCCTTCAAAGATCACCGCCAGCGGATGCACCAAGAATCCGTATATCCGGACCTTAAACTGGTAGCAGACCAGAAACGCCACCATCAGCGCGCCGATCGACCACATCAGCCGGTTGCGCAGCTCGATTAAGTGCTCGAGAAGCGGCATCCGGCCGGCTTCGAGCTCGGCCTCGCGATCGTCGCTCACTGTCCGACTTACGGTTTTGGCGGTGCGAAACCGTGATCGCCGTGCTCGGCCGGCACGGCCGGCGGCGTTATCGGCTTGGCGTCCGCAGGCTCATCCGGCTCTGATTCGGGGCCGGCCACCATCGGCACCGGCTCTGCCAACACCGAGTGGAACTCGGTCGTCGCAATATCTGGGGGCGTCTCCTCGGCGGTCAGCGCCGTCGTTGCCGCAGCTTCGGTCGCGGTGCTGACAGCCGGCTCGCGGACCGGAACCGTCGCCGAAAAATCGGGTAGTTCAGGCGGGCTCAGGCTTTCGCGGAGACTTCCGGTGGGGTCGATCGTGTTATGGAATTCCTTGTTCAGATCGAGTTCGGCGGCCTTTTTTAATTCCTGCCGCATCTCGTCGAGTTCGGCCTCGCGGATCATCTGGTCGATACTGCTTTGAAATTCGCGCGACAAGGTGCGGGCCTTGCGCACCCAAAATCCCGCAACCCGCATCGCCTTGGGCAGATCCTTGGGTCCGATAAAGACGAGGGCCACGGTTCCGATCAGCAGGATCTCCGACCAGCCGAGATCAAACAGCATCGAACCAGGTTCCGCTCCGTAACACGACCATCATATAGGCTCCGCGCCGTCGGGGAGATCATGTCAGAAAGGCCGCACCCCGGCAACGCCACCCTCCGCCAGCAAAAATCGGTAATGACTGCGCTTGCTGATCCGGGTGAGGGCTAAACCCGGGCAAGATCGCCGGCGGTGATATAGCTGCGAAACCGCAACGGATCGGCAATATAACGGATCGGTTCGAGGCTGCCGCCGGTGCCGCGAACGACGACCGTGCCGTAATTGAGCAAACGACCCGGGATCGACTGGTCGACGTCGACGCTCTCGACTTTCGATCGGTTCATCTCAAGAGTGTGGCGCCCCAATAACCCGGTTTTGTAAATGACACGATGATCGGTCACCGCGAATTCGGTGCTCGCGCGGCGGATCAGCGCGCCAATGGCAGTCGACAGCGCGAACAGTCCAAAGATCGCGGCCGCGATCCATAATGCAAGACTCAGATATTGGATCTGATTGCCGGCCGCGTACATCGCCGAGACTACCAGGATCAGGCAGATGATTGCCGCGATAATCGCGCGGCTAAAAATGACCCAATGCAGCCCCGCATCGTGAACGATGGTTTCGCCGGGCTGCAGCACTCGTGTGACATATCTCATCGCTGACACCCTGCGCCTTCGAGGGCCGGCCGCCCCCCATCGGCTGCCCCGCTTGCCCCACCCCGTCGATCTCTATAGCACAAACACGGCGACCAACCGGGCATTCGCGGGCATTCCGCTCGCAGCAGCCCGGACGATCAGCGACTGCCGCCGCCGTTCAGCGCCAGCCGATAGGCGCGAACCGCCGCGGCAAAGCCCATAACCAGCGCGTCGGCGGTCAGCTCATGTCCGATCGAAGCCTCGGCAACGCTCGGCAATGCCGCGACCAACGGCGGCAGATTATCAAGGTTTAAGTCGTGCCCAATATTGACGACGAGTTCCAATTCTTCGGCGCGCCTCGCAGTCGCGGCGCAGGCCCCGCGCAGTGCCTCAGGCGCGCCGGCGCGAAAACCTGCGGCATAGCCGCCGGTGTAGATCTCGATGCCGTCAGCGCCTGTGTCCTGCACACGCTGGACAATCGCCGGATCGGGATCGACAAACAGGATCACGCGCGCACCGATCTGTTTCAGCGCGGCAAGCGCCGGCAGGACAAGGGAGCGTTGATCCGGACCGAGCTTCCAGCCCTCTTCCGACGTAAGCACGCCGGGCGCATCCGGCACCAGCGTGCATTGCTCCGGCCTGACCTCGCGGACCAGATCGAGCAGGCGCTCGTCGGGGTAACCTTCGATATTAAGTTCGAATTTCGGCCGCCATGGCTCCATCATCTTGGCGACGCCGAGCACGTCGTCACGGCGGATGTGACGCTCGTCGGGGCGCGGGTGCATGGTCAACCCATCCGCCCCCGCATCGTGCGCAATCCGGCCAAAGCGCAACACATCGGGCACCCCGGTCCGCCGCGAATTGCGCAACAGCGCGATCTTGTTGAGGTTTACACTGAGCCTCGCCATGCCCGGATACTACACCTCCACCCGGGACAGGTCAGCCCCGGTCTCGGCACTCGACCTTTTGCTCCGCCGCTCGCCTGGCGCGAAGATCATTCCGGTACGTTGCCGCCCCTCGCCGCTCCATATGGCGGGTCAATTAGGTTTGGCCCGGGACCGCCGAAGCTCGCAGGGCATGACCCTTAGCGGGCAAAGATGTTCCTGGTTGTATTTGGCGCGGCTAAAATAAAATACGACAACGTCTTCGATGTGGTCGACGCAGTCGCGGCAGATGTCAGTCTCGGCTTGCTCGGCGTTGTCCCTCTCTCGGTTCTTCTCGGCGAACACCGTGCCCGACGCAGCAACGCGCGAACAATAGGGTGCCGCGATCTGTACGGGTTTGAGGATGCAATGCGCTCGGCGGTTTCTTCTTATCTGCTGAACAAAATTACTTGCATGGTAAAGGTGGCGAGAGCGCGTGCAAACACCACATTTTAAAGGCGCGGGCCCATTATGGCCCTCACGCGAGGGGTCGCCGGCGGACGGCAAATCTTATCTGCCCGACGATGACAAATATCGGTCATCGTTGACCACCCGATAGCGGTCGAGGCCGAACTGGCGTTTGATCTGCATCAATGCCAGTGAGGACTGGGCCATAATGATGTTGTTTTGGACAACTGGAGAGACGAGCCGATGAACATCAAACACCTGTTGAACGGCGTTGCGATTGTCGCCGCACTCGCCATTGCCGGACCCGTTTGGGCACAAAATGCGCCTCCAGCTCCACCGCCCGGTCCTGAGCCGGCCCCGGCGGCGAATTCAGCAATGCCCCCGGTGCACCATCATCATGCCGTAAGGCACGCTCATGCGATGCACGCCCACCACCGGCAAATGGCTCATAGAGCAGCCCTGACCGGCGATACGACGGCGCAGCTCAACCGCGAAGAGTTGGCCCGCATCCAGTCGGGTGGCCCGGCCTCACCGCCCCCTGGGCCAGGCCCCGCCGAGCCGCCGCCAGGTGGCCCGATGCCGCCTCAGGGTGCAGCGAGTGGCGGAAACAGCATGGGAATGCCCGGCCCCAACGCTGGCGGTCCAGGCTTGACGCCCTACTCCCACCCCTAGGTAATCCAGGCCAACGGTTCTTTCTCGTGGCCCCCGCGCAAGCGGGGGCTCACGATTGTCCCTGGCTCGAACAGGGGGCTGCGACGGCGAATTGGCCCCTGTTCAAGCGGGGTCTCTGCCTTCTGCGAAGGCAGACGGTGGCCATGGTGTGATCTCCTAAAGTCATTTGTTGTCGTGAGCTGACGCCCTGCGCTAGCGCCCGGGCTGTGCCTCGAGGATGTGCTTGTGCAATTCGGCGGTCAGAATCTCGATGCGCTTGGCCATAGCATTGGCCGCTTCGGTCAGCTGCGTGTTCTGCTCCAGCATCTGCACCAGAAGTGCCCTCTGCTCGGCGGCGACACGCTGGCGCTCTTCGCTGACCTGGTGCAAATCCTCGCGGTGCTGCGCGTCGGCCACCGCGGTCGCTTTGTCGCGATCGGCCTGCCGCGTCTGCGCCAGCAGGATTAGCGGCGCCGCATAGGCGGCCTGCAGGCTAAAGGCAAGATTTAACAGGATGAAGGGGTATTGATCGAATACCCACCACCCCACGATGTTGATCAGCATCCAGATCGCGACGATCACCGTCTGGCCGATCAGGAACTTCGGGGTACCAAAGAAACGCGCAAACCCCTCCGCCTTTAACGCGAACCAGTCATCGCCGAACACCGAGGCCAGATGCGCGTGCGGTAAATGAAACCGGTAGAACCCGTGGATTGGCGCTCTTGTTTGCCCGGCGCCGCTGTGCTGTGTCGCCTCGCTGCCGCTCACTTTCGCTGGCCTCCCCGTCATGTGTTCCGGCGATCCGTCGCCCGTCCGTGCAGAATGCCTCAGCTGCGGGATTTCACCACCGGAGGTGCAGTCGGCTTTAAGAAATCCGGCCGCTAGGCGTCTACGCGTCGCCACAATGCTGTGGTACCTGCGCTCGATCAGATGGGGCAGCATCGCAGAGCATGTTTACGGCGGCATTGCCGGGGGCGCTAAACGGCGGGTCGCGGCCATTCCGATTCTTCCCGGTTCGGCCGGGTAATTTCCCGATTAGAGAGGAGAAATTCGCGGTTGGCGCGCCACGGGAATTGGCTCGGAAGGATTTGATCCACAAAGCCGTTTTTGCCTCGTCGAAAGGTCGATTTCGCGAAATTCGCGATAGTTTCCCGGCTATACGGGAATTGACCTCGACTGGCCATCGGCGGCGCCGCCCCGCTCGGTTGACACTGCAGGGCGGGGTCGATCATGGTGCGCTCCCAGCCGATCCTGTCGCCAACTTGCGGGAGACACCATGACCGACGCCGATCTCGCCGCCACCGTCGATGCCGCCTGGGAGGGCCGCGACGGCATCTCGCCCGCGACCAAGGGAGCTTGGCGCGATGCGGTCGAAATGGCGCTCGAAGGGCTCGACAGCGGTAGCCTGCGCGTTGCCGAAAAGACCGCGCGGGGCTGGCAAGTCCATCAATGGCTCAAGAAAGCGGTGCTATTGTCGTTTCGCCTGAACGACATGGTCGAGATCCCGGGCGGCCCGGTCGACCCCGAGCGCGGCGCCGCGAAATGGTGGGACAAGGTCCCCTCGAAATTCGCCGGCTGGTCGTCGAACCGCTTTCGCGACGCCGGGTTTCGCGCGGTGCCGGGATCGATCGTCCGCCGCTCGGCCTATATCGCCCCCAATGTCGTCTTGATGCCGAGCTTTGTGAATGTCGGCGCCTATGTCGACAAGGGCACGATGGTCGATACCTGGGCGACGGTCGGCTCCTGCGCGCAGATCGGCGAGAATTGCCATCTCTCGGGCGGCGTCGGCATCGGCGGCGTGCT
Source organism: uncultured Alphaproteobacteria bacterium (assembly GCA_963735445.1). GTDB lineage: Bacteria > Pseudomonadota > Alphaproteobacteria > ATCC43930 > CGMCC-115725 > AP-15. The sequence continues at coordinate 1,792 of CAVTLC010000007.1, read as the reverse complement.
CGAACCATTGCAAGCCGAGCCGGTCATCATCGAGGACAATTGCTTTATCGGCGCGCGCAGCGAAGTTGTCGAAGGTGTGATTGTCGAAAAGGGCTCGGTGCTGGCGATGGGCACCTTTATCAGCGCCACGACCAAGATCGTCGACCGCAACACCGGCGAGATCCATACCGGCCGGGTGCCGGCCTATTCGGTCGTGGTGCCGGGTTCGCTGCCCGGCAAGCCGTTGCCCGACGGTAGCCCCGGCCCGAGCCTCTATTGCGCGGTCATCGTCAAGACCGTCGACGAGCAGACCCGCGCCAAGACCGCGATCAACGATCTCCTGCGCGAATGAGAAACGCCGCCCTCGATCCGGCAGCGCTCGCCGCCGAACTGATCCGCCGGCCGAGCGTCACGCCGCGCGACGAGGGCGCGCTCGACATCGTCGCCGCGGCAGCTCGAGGAGCTTGGCTTCACCTGTCATCGGCTGGTTTTTGGCGGCGAGGATGGCAGCGATGCGATCGCCAACCTCTACGCCCGCTGCGGCGCCGGCCGGCCCAATCTGTGCTTTGCCGGCCATACCGATGTGGTGCCGCCGGGAACATCCGAGGCATGGTCGGTCGACCCGTTTGGCGCCGACCGGCATGATGGGGCGCTGTGGGGCCGCGGTGCGGTCGACATGAAGGGCGCGATCGCCGCCTTTGTCGCGGCGGCGCAGCGCTGGCTCGGCGAGCGCGGGCCAGCCTTTGGCGGGTCGATCAGCCTGCTGATCACAGGCGACGAAGAAGGCGTCGGCATCAACGGCACCAAGCGGGTTCTGGAATGGCTGGCGGCGCGCGGCGAGACACTCGACGCCTGCGTCGTCGGCGAGCCGACTTCCGCCAATGTGCTGGGCGACATGATCAAGATCGGCCGGCGCGGCAGCCTGACCGGCCGGCTGGCGGTGCACGGCATACAGGGCCACACCGCCTATCCGCATCTCGCCGACAACGCCGCCCACCGTATGGTGGCGCTGCTGCACGCGTTGACCACCGCCGAGCTCGACCAAGGCTCGGCGCATTTTCAGCCATCGACCCTGCAGGTCTCGACGATCGACATCGGCAATCCGACGACCAACGTGATCCCGGGCGAGGCGCGGGCCGTCTTCAACATCCGCTTCAACGATCACTGGACCGGCCGTGGCCTCGAGGACTGGCTGCGCCAGCGGCTCGATCAGGCGGCCAATGGCGGCCGGTACACGCTCGATATTGCGGTCAGCGGCGAATCGTTTCTGGTGGCGCCGGACAGTGTCAGCGAGCCGCTAGCCGAGGCGATCCGGCGCGTCACCGGCCGCAGGCCCGAGCTCAGCACCACCGGCGGCACCTCCGACGCGCGGTTCATCCACACCCATTGCCCGGTCGCCGAGTTCGGCCTCGTCGGCCAGACCATGCACAAGGTCGACGAGCGGGTCGAGCTCGCCGATCTCGCGGCGTTGACCGAGATCTATCGACCTTCCTCGACCTGTTTTTTGCGAAATCCTGACCCAGGCAGCGAGCAGTTTATGCCGGTAACGACATGGGCCGAGGTGCGCTGGGCTATGACCGGCTGCCTGCGGCTCGCCCGCGGCGACCGCCGTGGTCTCGAATATTTCGACCGGTCGCTCGACGGGTTCTGGCGATCGTTTATGTCGGCCTTCCTCAGTTACCCGTTTTTTCTGATTTTGTTGACGATGCGGGTCAGCCTTGCCGATTGGAAGTCTGCCGGCGGCTTGCCGATCCTCCTGATCGAGACAATCGGTTACGTGATCTCCTGGGTGGCCTTTCCGCTGATCATGCTA
>CAVTLC010000006.1:0-21727 GCA_963735445.1 uncultured Alphaproteobacteria bacterium | reverse complement strand
TTGCGCGGCGGCGCGCATTGGGACGTGCGCTTTTAGGAAGTTGCGGACGCGGGTGATCGTGCGCTGCCGTAAATCTTCCGGCTCGCGCCAGGGGAAGACTGTGATCTCGGCGTTGGGCGCTAGCGAGGCGACATCGATCGAGGTCTGCAGCGGGTGCGACGGGGTGTCGTCCGGCAGCACCAGGATCGGTGTGCGGCAGTTCTTGATGAAGTCGCGCGGGACGCTATAGAGAAAATCAGGCTGCTGCCGCCACAGGCTGTTGAAGTACTTCTCGGTGGTGTCCATCGACACTTCGGGCCGGCGGGCGCGGAAATCGGAAAGCCAATTATCGCGGCTGTGTCGGTACATGACCTCCGGGTCTTCCGGCCGATGCCCGACGCTCTGGCAGAAGACGGCGGCGACGACACGCTGCGGCGCCCGCTGCAAGAGCTTGCCGGCGAAGCAGCCGCCGATGCAGTAGCCCATGTAGAAAAATTCGCGGATGCCGAGATGGTCCATCAGCCCGAGCTGATCGTCGGCGAACGCGTCCCAGGCGTTCTCGGTCGGCACCGGGCCTGTCGACTCGCCGCCATTGGCGTTGCGCTGGTCCATCGTGATGCAGCGGAAGTCGTTCTTGAATTCCTCCATCGCGTTGATCACCGCGTTCGGCCAATTGCTGACCCGCGAATTCAGGCCGCCGCCGGGGGTGACCAGCAACGGGAAGCCCGAACCGGCCTCCTCGTAGCGGATGCGGACATCGCCTTTCTGGTAAAACGGCATGGCGTTCTCTCCTTGCTCAGTGTTGATGTGCTGCGTCGGTGGGCATCTTGAGCGGACGCCTGCGCATCAGAGCTTTCTAAGCCAAACCGGTCGGCTGCATCAATCCCGGCTGTATCAATGAAAATAGCGGCCGGAATCGATCACCATGGTCTGGCCGGTCATGGTTTCGGTGCGGCACATCGTGACCACCATGTCGGCGCAGTCGTCCTTGTCGGCAGCTCTTTTCAACAGCGACGTGGCGGCGGAATTCTGGATCTGCTCGGGGCGAAGATTGGCGGTCGCCCGCGTTCCTTCCAATAATCCCGGCGCCACGCAATTGACCAATGTCTCGGGCGCCAAGGCCACCGCCATGCAGCGCGTCAGATGGATCAGCCCCGCCTTCGATACGGCATAGGCGATCGACGAGCCGGTCGGCCCGACGCCCGACACCGATGAGATGTTGACGATGCGGCCACGGCCTTGGGCCTTCATAACCGGCGCCACCGCCTTGATCAGGCGCAGCGGGCCGGTCAGGTTGACGGCGATGATCTTGTCCCACACCTCGATCGTCAGACTATCGAGGTCGGTGAACGGGATCGCCTTGTTGTAGGCCGCGTCGTTGACGAGGATGTCGAGGCGACCAAACCGCCGGATCACCTCGCCGACCACTCGCTCCACGGCGGCATCATCGGTGATGTCGCAGGCGAAGGCTGCGGCGTTGATCTGATGCCGCGACGTCAGCTCATCGGCCACGCTCTCCGCCTGATCGCGGCTCTGGGCATACATGACGGCAACATTCACGCCCTCTTTCGCCAGCGCGTGACAGATGCGCTGCCCGAGCCCGCCATTGCCGCCGGTCACCAGCGCGGTGGCGCCCCTAAGCTCCATGACTTCCTCCTGCGTGCGGGCGCGTCGTTGCGTTCCCGCGCCATTTTACGCCGGCGGAGACGACCCCGCCTTTTCCTCATTAGCGGTGAATCGTTGCCGGCGTCCAGTTGGCGGCGCGGCGGGCCAGCCGGTCACCGGTTGCCTCGCCGTCGTGATCGACAGGATCGACCTGCTGCGTAAAGGCCGCGCGGCTGTCGAGGCAATTCGTATTGATCACGGCGCGGGTACCCGCAGCGGTCTCGCCGATAGCGCCGATATAGACACCACAGCGCTTGCAAATCAGGAACTCGGCGGTGCCTGTGCCAAAGCGATAGGGCTCGACCAGGGACCAGTCGGCAGCGTCGATATCGACCGACCCGTTGGGATCGCTGGTCGTGCGCGTATTATGGGCGCGGCAGAACGAACATCCGCAGGCGCGAACCCGCGTATCCGCGGGCGCCTGTGACAGCCGCAAGGTGAGCCGAAGATTGCCGCAGTGACAGCCGCCCCGATGTTCGCTCATCCGCCGTTCGGCTTTGCGGTAATGAGGTGCCGCAACCGCTAATTATCTGCCGCAGCGCGGATAGGTGGCAGTCAGGCTTGTCGCTTGAGCCACGGCGTAATCATGCAGCCCCTTCGTGTCGAGCGTGCTGGCCATTTTTAGCATGTTGGCTGCCTGCTGGCACACCACCGTTGTCGGTGTCGCACCCTGCTTCAGAGCGATCTCATTGGCGAGGCTCGTGTTCCAGGAATTGAATCGGCCCTGAGCGTCGCGGTAGCCCTCGCGGCGGAAATGATTGATCATGATTTTCTGGTAGCGGATGATGGCGTCCTTGTTGCGCGCCCGGAACATCCCGTAGACGGTATCGCGGCATGCCGAGCTGACTACCATCAGGTTGGTCTGGAAGACGATTGCCTGTTCCGCCTCCTTATCCATGGCCGAGTAGCAGTTGCCGTCGGCGGCGACCGCAACCTGCAGCGAGGCCACAAGGCAAGCCGCCGCGGCGGCTAGAATTTTCCTCATCGCATTCCCCCAAAATAAACAACTGCGACACCGGTCAGCTTACGCAATCGCCAAGCAGTTTCAAGAGAAACCATCATTGCTGAATGCGCCGATCGGAATTCGCCAACAAAAAGCCGTAATCGACCCGCGCGAAAATCAACCCTAATCCAACTATTGATTGATTGCACGTCCGGAGCACGGTCGGCCTGGCTGCAATTCCAAATCATCGGAAGTATAAAGCTGACGATTTGCAAATTTTGGTCAGACGAATAAGCGAGGCGGGAAACAAGACGATGATCGCGTTGTTCACCGATTTCGGCCTGACCGGGCCGTATACGGGCCAAGTCAAGGCCGTGCTGGCACGCGAGGCGCCAGGGGTGCCGGTCGTCGATCTGTTTGCCGACCTGCCAGTCGGGGATCCCAAATCTGCCGCTTATTTGTTGGCGGCTTATGCCGTGTGGTTCGCGCCGCCAATCGTGCTGCTTGCCGTCGTCGATCCCGGCGTCGGAAGCGCCCGACGCGCTATCGTTGTCGAGGCCGATGGTCGATTTTATGTCGGCCCGGAGAATGGGCTATTCGAACCAGTATTGCGCCGCGCCGCCACCGCCCGAGCCTGGGAAATCGTGTGGCGGCCGGAGTTGCTGTCGCCGAGCTTTCACGGCCGTGACCTGTTTGCCCCGGTGGCGGCGAAGCTCGCCATTGGCGGCGCCGGCCCGGCGATCCTGCGCGAGACCGAGATCAGCCGTATGCCCGACTGGCCGGACGATCTGCCCGCGATCGCCTATATCGACCATTTCGGCAACGCGATGACCGGCTATGCGTGCGGCGGTTCTGCCGGCGTCGGGCCCGGCTCGCCGCGGGCGGTCATATCCTCGATCGGGCGCGCACCTTTTCCGATGTCCCGGCCGGCGCCGCCTTCTGGTACGAGAACGCCAACGGCCTCGCCGAGATCGCCGTCAATGGCGGCCGCGCCAATGAAGTTCTCGGGCTCGAGATCGGTTCACCGGTCAGCATCATCCCGTAACCTCGCCATTGCGGCTCGTTAGCGGGCGAGGCCGAATGACGACCGCGCCGTCCGCCTGCTAGGATCGACAAACAGCAATCGCGAGCGGTCGGGAGGAGCGATGGCGGGGTTGTATTTCGAGGAGTTCACAGAAGGCCAGGTGTTCGAGCACGCGATGAGCCGAACCGTGACCGAGATGGACAACGTCTTGTTCAGCACCTTGACGATGAACCCGCAGCCGCTCCACCTCGACGAGGAGTTCGCCAAAAAGACCGAATTCGGCCAGCGTCTCGTCAACAGCCTGTTCACCCTCGGTCTGGTGATCGGCATCAGCGTCGGCGAGACGACGCTCGGCACGACGATCGCCAATCTCGGCATGAGCGATGTGCGCTTTCCCAAGCCGGTGTTTCACGGCGATACGTTGCGGGTGCGCACGATCGTGCGTTCGAAGCGCAAGAGTCAGTCGCGCCCCGACGCCGGCATCGTCGAATTCGAACACCTTGGGATCAACCAGCGCGGCGAGACCGTCGCGATCTGCCGTCGCGCCGGGCTGATGATGTGCCGACCGCCTGGCGCCAACGGGAGGCTGAAATGCGCTCCTTCTTGTTTGTCCCGGCCGACAGCGAGCGCAAGCTCGCCCGCGGCCCGCAATCGGGCGCCGATGCACTGATCCTCGATCTCGAAGATTTGGTGGCGCCGGCCAATCGTCCGGCGGCGCGGGTATTGGCGCGCGAGTTTCTCGAGTTCGAGCGGTTCGGTCGACTATCAGCGTTGGGTGCGGGTCAACCCGCTGGCCTCGGGGATCGCTCTCGACGATCTTTCCGCGGTGGTCCCCGGACGGCCCGACGGCATCCTACTGCCAAAATGCGTCCCCGATGATCTGCGCACGCTTGACCATTACCTGTCGGCATTCGAGACGGCCGCGGCTTTGCCCCTCGGCAAAATTCGGGTGATCGCGATCGCGACCGAAACGCCGGCGGCAATGTTCGCGATCGGCAATTACGCCGGCGTGTCGCCGCGGCTCGCCGGCATCACCTGGGGTGCGGAGGATTTGGCGGCGTGCATCGGCGGCAACAACCGCCGCGCCGACGGGACTTACGACGACGTTTATAAGCTGGCGCGCTCGTTGTGCCTGCTGGCGGCCTCAGCCGCGGAGGTCGAGCCGATCGACACGATCTACACCGATTTTCGCGACGAGGCCGGGCTTGCCGAGGAAGCTGCCGCCGCCAAGCGGTCGGGCTTCACCGGCAAGATGGCGATCCATCCGGCGCAGATCGCGGTCATCAATCGCGCTTTTTCCGCCAGCGAGGAAGAACTCGCCTGGGCGCGCAAGGTGGTGGCGCTGTTCGCCGACAACCCCGATGCCGGCACGATCGCCCTTGATGGCAAGATGATCGACCGGCCGCATCTGACATTGGCGCGCCGGCTGCTCGGGCTCGGCGCCAGCGGCTGAGAGATTAGACCGCCCGTTCTTCCAGAAACCGTTCGGCAAGGCGCGCCAGAAAACTGATCCCGATCGGCAACGCGTCGTCGTTGAAGTCGTAACGCGCGTTGTGCAGAAAGCAGTCGCCCTCGCCCGGGCCATTGCCGAGCCACAACATCGCCCCCGGCCGCTGGTTCAGCATAAACGAGAAATCCTCCCCGCCCATCGAGGGCGCGATGTTGCGCAGCACGCCATCCTCTCCGCAGATCTCGGCGGCAATTTCGGCGGCGAACTCGGTCTCGGCCGGGTGATTGATCGTTGGCGGATAGGAGCGGCGATAACTGACCTCCGCGACAGCGCCGTGAACAAGGGCGGCGCCGCGGGCGATATCGCCAATGCGGCGCTCGATCGCGTCCTGCACTTCAGGGCGGAAACTGCGCGCAGTGCCACCGATATGCAGCCCGTCGGGGATCGCGTTATAGGCCGACCCGCCGCGCATAAAGCCGATACTGACGACCGCCGAGTTCGAGCGGATCGACCGTGCGGCTGACGATTGTCTGCAGGGCCATCACGATCTCGGCGCCGACGACAAATGGGTCGATGCCGAGATGCGGGTGCGCGGCGTGGGTGCCATGCCCTTTGATCCGGATGTCCCAGCGGTCGGAGGCGGCGAGCAACGGTCCCGACTTTGCCGCTATCTGACCGACCGGGATGCCGGGCTTGTTATGGAGCGCGAAAACGGCGTCGCACGGGAATTTGTCGAACAGCCCCTCTTCGACCATGACCCGGCCGCCGCCGCCACCCTCTTCGGCGGGTTGAAAGATCAAATGCACCGTGCCCTGGAAATTCCTGTTCTTGGCGAGGTATTTGGCGGCGCCGAGCAGCATCGTCGTGTGCCCGTCATGACCACAAGCGTGCATCTTGCCGTCTTCGGTCGAACGGTGGGCGAATTCGTTCAGCTCCTGGATCGGCAGCGCGTCCATATCGGCGCGCAGCCCGATCGCCGCTGGCGAGTTGCCGCGCCGGATAGTGCCGACGACGCCGGTGCCGGCAAGCCCACGATGGATTTCGCAGCCAAATTCAACGAGCTTTGCCGCGACCAGATCAGCGGTGCGGCGCTCGGCAAAAGCCAATTCGGGATGAGCATGGATGTCATGCCGGATCTTCGTCAACTCGTCTAGGTAGTCGCGCACCTCCGCTAGAATCGGCATTGACGGCTCCCGCGTTCCTCTAAAATCTAGTTTTACTATCTTGAACAAGTGCGCAAAGGCAATCGGTCGGATATTGGTTCGGCCCTAGCCCCCCGCAGCAATAGTGGCCCAGCTCGCCCAATCGGTTTATTATTAGCTATTGGAGAGCGGGATGCGATCATTACGGGATCGGCAGGAATGCGCAAGATAGCCCTAGTGCTGACAATCGGAGTAGCGGTGATGCTGCTCGCGGGCTGCGTGCAGATCGGGGTGCCAGTTAACTCAGTCGCCTTTGAAAAGCGGCCGCCACTGCCGGGACAGCCGACCTATCTCGAAACCATCGCCTACATAAACGATGGGATGCATTATGTTTCGCCCGGCGCCAGCTTTTTTGTCTCCAACCTAGGTGCGATGTGTTTTTTGGGCGCGATCGTCCCCGGGCCCGTGCCCGTATACATCCCGCCGGATTATTGGTGCATAAATCCGCTTTCCGTCAGCCGGGTCGAAGCCGTCGAAAACAACATCAGCTATATCAACCAGGTTAGACTGTGGTGCCGGCTCTCAGTGCCGCAATGCGCCGAAAAAGTCGCCCATCCCAATGTGCCCGACTATCCGTGGGCGGCCAACAGCATCACCGTCGAGACCGTGCCTTTTCTGCGGCAGCGCGACGCCATTGAATATCTCGTCTATCTGATGGGCGGCGGTGTGGAGCGCAGCCTCGCGTCGCACTGACCCGTCCGCGAACACCGTGCTTGACACCCCGCAGCCAGGGTCTAGCGTTTAGCCCGCTCACCTCCAGCAACGGGAAAATCCGATGATTATCGAGATGCGCACTTACACCCTGCAACCGGGCACGGTGGCGACGTTTGAAGAGCGCTTTGGTCAAGCCTTGCCGGCGCGGGCCAAGGTTTCGCCCCTAGCCGCCTTCTGGCACACCGAAGTCGGGCCGCTCAACCGCGTCATTCATGTATGGCCCTACGAGGATATGGCGGCCCGTACTCGGCTGCGCGAGGAAGCGACCAAGCAGCCCGGCTGGCCGCCCAACACCCGCGAATTCGTCGTCGAGCAGCAAAGCGACATCTATCTCCCGGCGCCGTTCTCGCCGGCGCTCCAGCCGCGCCAGTTGGGCGGTCTCTACGAGATCCGCATCTACACCTTCAAGCCGGGCGGCATTCCCAGCGTGATCGATCGCTGGAGCACCCATATTGCTCGCCGGCAAGAATTGTCGCCCCTCGTCGGAGCCTGGTACAGCGAACTCGGCGGGCTCAACAAATGGTGCCACATCTGGGCCTACAAGGATGCGGGCGATCGCTTCCGCATTCGTGAAGAAGCCCGCGCCAAAGGCATCTGGCCGCCCCCGTCGGGTGGTGGGCCGAACATGATGATCAAGCAAGAGAACATGCTGGTCGTCCCTGCCGCGTTCTCGCCGCTGCGCTGACAGCCGCGCTTCGCGGCACGTTCCCTCCCTCGCTTGCGGGGGAGGAGAACTAGCCTGCATTTGAACTCGACATCGTGTTGCTGAAGTTCTTTCTCGTCTTACCGGCGAAGGCCGGTAGCCATTGCCGAAGTGGGTCCCGACCTTCGTCGGGAAAGCAACACAGTAGATGTCGCGAACTTCAGCTACCGTGACTTCGAGCATGGCCGCTATTTCGGGGCTCGATCGCACCCTCTTCGCTCGCAGCGGGTAGGGTGTGGGTCAGCCGTCCAGACGGGGCGGCCCAACCCATGCACGGTCTAAGAAAGGGGGACGGTCTCATGCGAATTGGCCTGTTTTACCAGATCCAAGTACCAAAACCGTGGAGCCCGTCGAGCGAGTCGCAGCGCATCTACGAAGCCCTGGAGCAAATCCCCTATGCCGAAGGGCAGGGTTTCGAAAGCGTGTGGTTTTCCGAACATCACTTTCGACCCGTGTGGTCGCATAACAGCGCCCCCGACCTCACTCTTGCCGCCGTCAGCCAACGGACCAGCACGATCCGGCTCGGCGTCGGCGTGGTGCTGGCGCCGATCCACCACCCGCTGCATGTCGCGGCGCGGATGGCGACACTCGACATTTTAAGCCGGGGTCGGGTCGATGTCGGGCTGGGTCGGACCGGTTATCCCTATCAGCTGACCCCTTATGGCAGCGATCTGCAGGATACGCGCGGCATGTGGCTGGAATTCGCCGACGTGCTGCCGCGTATTTGGACGCAGGAAGAGATCACCTATGACGGGCAGTATTACCACATTCCGCGCCGCGAGGTGCTGCCCAAGCCGATACAGCGCCCGCATCCGCCCTTATGGTCGGCCTGCGGCAGCGACGAGACCGCGCAATTGACCGGCAGCCTCGGAATGGGCGGGCTGTTTGGCAGCGAAGGCGGTCCCGACCGCGTCGAGCAGCTGATGGCGATCTATCGCGAAGCCTTGCAAACCAGCGGCAATCGCACCGGGCCGGCGCCGCGCGCGGCATTGATGACCGCCGGCTTTTGCCATGAGGACCCGCGGGTGGTGGCCGAGCGCGGCACCGAGCTCGTCGCCTGGTATATCGAGCAGCAGCGCGAACGTGCTCGCCTGGTGTGGCGCGATTACGATCCGACAACCGTGCCGCCCGATTACCAGGGCTACTACGCGCGTGATCAGCGCCTCGCCAGCGGACCGCATCCGGGCGAGCCGACGCCGCAGGAGGTGCGCGAGCAGGGAACAAAGTTCTGTGTCGGCACGCCCGAAAACTGCATCCGCTTTCTCGAGCTCTACGAAGCCCTCGGGATAGAGGAAGTGATCTTGCTGTGCGCGATCGGGCCGGCGCAGCACGAAGAGGTGCTCAACACCCTGCGTCTTTTTGGCGAGCAGGTAATCCCGCATTTCCAAGCCAAACAGCCGCACCCGACTTTGGCGCGAGCCTCGGCTTGAACCACAGCCGGCGCTCGGCCGGCGTGCTGACCGACCGCCACTGCTTAGGTGGAGGCGGCTGGTTTGGCGTATTCGACGGCGCGGCAATCAAGCCAATCCAGTAGTGCGGGAACAACCGGCGCGATATCTCGGTAGCGCTGGGTTGCCAGCGGCATCTCGCGGATCGCGGCGGCTAGTTCGGACGCGCTGTCAGCGGTGCGGATCGCGGCGTCGAGCCGCGTGATGTGGGTGCGGATCGTGAATAGGATTGCCCTCGTCATCGGCAATCGCTGGATCGTCTGGCGTTCGACCCGCAGCCACAACTCCGCCCCGGCATCCCAGCCCTGGCCGGGTGTGGCTATCGGCGGACGAAACGGCCGGAACGCCACCGGGCTGTCGGTCAGGACCCAGTTGAACCGTCCCATCAGCCGACCCGGCTTTAGCTGCGCGAAGAGGCGATCGACCGGTCGAGCCAGCTTTTCCGAGTATCCCGGCACCGGCTGGTGAATGGCCGCGAGTGGTCGTGCGATCTTGTCGGCCAGTCGCCAGGCCGAGGGTGAGCACAAAGAAGCGCCGACCAGTCGATACCCCTGCGTGGGATGTGTCGTATCGGGCATCAGCAGGCAGAAATCTTCGGCCACCAACCGACCCGCAATATCCAGCGGATGAAGCCGAGACGGGCAGCCCTGCGGCCGCGCTAGGCTCCAATTTTCACCGGTCGCCAAATTAAGCAAGTGCTCGCCATCGCGGCAAAAGACCGACGGATGATGCTCGACCAAATGTTCCGCGAGCATCTGCAATAACTCGTCCGCCGCCACCAGCGCTTCGGGCAGCGCGGCAAATACTTCGTCATGCCGGGTCCGGAGCAGCGCGCGCTTCGCGGCCAATGCTGACGCGAGATGATCGTCGATCTCGATCCACTCGCGGCGCTTGAGTGGTATCAGCCCCATCGACAAACGAAAATGCCCGCCGTCAAACGGCAGGTACCGGGCGCCGTCCGCGCCGACATTCACCTGTGGCGCCTCTGCCGGGACTGATGACATTGGAGAAGGTGAACTCGGACCAGCGCTTATCCGATCAAGCGATCCGCAGGGCCTCCAAGGTCGGTAGCTGCTTCTCGGCAAAATCGCGCGCCTGAATACCGAGTTCGGTCAGGTTCTCTTCGGGGCTCTGCAATGGCTTACCGTCTTTTACAAGCAGCTCACCATTTGACTGCAGTATCTGCCAAACCGCCCGAGCCCATTCCTCCGGCGTCCTGCAACCCTGTCGGCGCGCCAGAAGAAAAAGCTGATGGAAGCGCGGCACCGGAACACCACCCCCGGTCACCGGGCTGGCGAGAAACCCTGCCTCGGCGTTGCCGCGGGCTTGGTTCATCATCAAATAATTAAGATTGTCACTCTTGGGCTTGACCCGATCCTGGCCGTCGTCATCTCGGGCCGGCGCAAGATCATCTTTTCCCGTCAGAATGAGCACCGCCTCGCGCAACTGTGCGACATTTATTTCCGCCCCGCGGACCCGTTGTTCGATTTCACCCAGAGTCTTGGGCCGCTGGTCGGCCACCGCATCGAGGATCGGTCCATAAACCGCATCGCTTATGGTCGCTGAGCCGAGCGACCCGACAACATCAGGGGTGATCGCAGTTCGGCTCTTTCGTTAAGACAACTTTTTGCTGACGTAGCGCCTCGTTCTGCTCGAAGGTCGTCAGCCGGCGCGCTCCCCTGACCCAATAGTCGCGACGGAATTGTTGATTGACCATGAAGTCTCGCACCGATTCGCGAAACGTCGGATCGGAAATGTTCATCAGAACGCCTTGCTGTGCCGGGGTAAGATTAAGACTGTCGATGTTGTCGAGATAAGAGGCCGAGCACACGTAAGTCAGCTTTGCGGAGCTCAGCCACTCCGACATCTCGCTGAAAGAGACCGGTAGCCAATCCCGATTGAAATATTCGTGGGCGAGATAGCGGCGGTCTTGGTCTTTCAGCGCCTTGATGCGCTCGCCCACGGATGGGTTGACGCGCGTAAATATCGGATCAGCCTCCATCAAACTGCCTGCAAAATCGAGGGCGGCATCGATCCGAGAGGCCCAACTTCCGCCGCGAGCGCTCATCACCGAGATGTGCTCAGCCAGCAGACGCCGCATGGGGATCATCGCTGCCCAACCGGGCTGGGTGTTGTAGCTGATGTAAAGTATCCCACCGACTTTGAGCTTACGGCGGACAAAGTCGACAATGATCCGCCGGTTATCCTCCGATATCCAACTCCAGATCCCGTGCAAACCGATATACGCGAAATCCGGGAGATCGGGGCGAGCGCAAAATTCGGCGAACGAGTCGTCGAACAGCCGCGCGTCGGAACCGGACGTTACCCCTAGCGATCGGGCGTAGGCCGCCTGCGCCGGATTGAAGTCGGTGCCGTACCACTGAGCCTCCGAGGCTGCGGCATGAATATTGAGGCTTAACCCTTGACCAAATCCGAGTTCGCAAGCCGTGTCGATCTCAGGTGGGGCAACGCCGGCGCACAGTAGCAACAGCGGAATGCGGAGCGGGTTCAGCTCTCGGTAATAACCTAAGGTGTAGCCGATATCCGCCACATAACCTTGCGTCCAGTCGTCCAAGCTCGACCTCCTCCGTCCAGCAACTCGAAAAGCTTTACCGCCAGCTTGCTCCTGCCCCGTTTATTTACAGCGAATTGGCTCGCCGTTCGGAGGTAATTTCGCTTGGCTGACAGGAAGCGCGCGCCATCGGTGGCGGCTACGAAACGAAAGCGAGACATGGCGCGCAGCGCTCTCCGCCGGGCACGAGCCGATCGGCGGATCGTGCATTTGCCGCCAACCACACGGCCGAACGGTCGGCGAGTGGCGTGCGCGCGGGTTAAAACCTGCTGGGCTCTATCGGTTTTGTTCGGACGGTTCGCTCAAACCCGCTCCGGAGTAGCGATCTGATCGACGGTGCACTGCGCGGCCGCCTTATCTGGCCGCCAACGAACGAGCTTTGTCCCGTGCCGGAAACGACCGGCGGTGATCTGGTTGTACTCGACCTCAACCACCAATTCGGGGCGCAAGGGCTGCCACTCGCCGGAACGCTCCGTGCTCCACCGGCTCGGGCCTCCGGGCGCATTTCCGGTAAAGCCGGGCGGCTCGCGCAGCGCTTCCAACTGGTGGGTCAGCGCCGGACGGTCGCGATTGGGGATCGTCGAGGTAAACCCGACATGGTTTAGACGGCCCTCCCGATCGTAAAGTCCGAGCAGCAGCGATCCGACCTCCGGCCGATTGCTCAGATAGCGGAAACCGCCGACGACGCAATCCGCCGTGCGATGCGGTTTGACCTTGATCATTGCACGTTCACCGGCCTCATAGGCGCCGTCGAGCCGCTTGGCGACGACGCCGTCGAGCGAGCCCTGGCCGGCTTCGCGCAACCACTTCTCGGCCACGCAGCGGTCGCGGGTCATCGGCGACAGGGTCAGCCGATTGGTGACGCCGTGGGCCGCGACAAATCCCTCCAACGCCGCCCGCCGTGCGGTCAGCGGCGAGCGCATCAGGTTTTCGCCATCGGGTGCGATCAGAATATCGAACAAAATCAGACGCGCCGGAGTCTCGGCGGCGAGCTTGCGGATCCTGCTCTCGGCCGGGTGGAGACGCGCCTGCAAAGCGTCAAACGAGAACTCGCCATCAATTCCAATCACGAGTTCGCCGTCGACGACAAAGCGCCCAGCCCTGAGCCCGCCCAATAGAGCAACCATTTCCGGGAAATAGCGCCCAAGCGGCTTGCCGGATTTCGCCCTAAGCTCGACGGCCTCGCCCGCCTTGAAGGCAAGGCAGCGAAACCCGTCCCATTTGGGTTCGTATTGCCATTCGCCATCATCGAGCGGCAGCGTGTCCGCCGTCCGCGCCTCCATCGGCGGCGTGTCGAGTGGCAGACCATAGTCCGACCCGTCGATTGCCGCCGCATCCGCGTCGGCCGTCGTCACGCGGCGGCCTTTGCCGAAAGCAACCTGATCAACTCCTCCAGCGGACGCTCGCTGTCGCAATATTCCTTCCACGCATCTGTCTTGGCGAGCAAAGCGGGGACGGAGCGAAGGGTAAAACGCGTCGGATCGAGATTGGCCCTTACCTGCGGCCAAGTAAGCGGCATCGATACCGTGGCACCCGGCCGAGCCCGCGGCGATAGCGGCGCTACCGCGGTCGACATGCGGTCATTCCGCAGATAATCGAGAAATATCCGGCCGCCGCGCACCCGCTTTGCCATGTTGACGACATATCGGTCGGGATGGTCATGCGCCAGCCGCAGACAGACCTCGTGCGCAAAAGCTTTGGCCTCCGGCCAGCCCAGCGGGTTTTTCTGTGCCGCGGCCAATGGCGTTACAACGTGTAGTCCTTTGCCGCCGGTGGTCTTGCAAAAGCACACGAGGCCAAGGTCCTCGAGACGCTCGCGCAACTCTTTGGCGGCATCGACGACGGTCGAAAACGCGACGTCCGGGCCCGGATCAAGATCGAAAACCAGGCGGCCGGGCACCTCGGGGCGATGCGGTTCGCAGTTCCAGGGGTGCAACTCAACCCCTGCCACCTGGGCGACGGCGGCCAGCCCTTCGATCCGATCGATCTGCAGGTAGGGCTTGTGGTCGCCAAACACGCTGACTTGTTCCAACAGGTTGGAAGTGCCGCGCATCGCGTGGCGCTGAAAGAAACGCTCACCATCGATTCCGTCCGGAGCGCGGATGATCGAGCACGGCCGCCCCCGCAGATGCTCGATCATCCACGGACCGACGGTTTCGAGATAACGTGCGAGATCGAGCTTGGTGACCGGTTCACCGTCGCCGCCATCAGGCCAGAGGGTCTTGTCGGGATTGGAGATGACGACCCCCATGACGATCGGCTTGCCCGAAGCGGATCGTCCAGGGGTTGATGACGGTCGTTGCGGCGACATCGGAACCGGGATTGCGGTCTCTTCCGCCGGGGCTGGAGCCTCGGCCTCGACTTCGGTTGCGGGCTTATCCTGCCGCAGCCCCTTGAAGGCGGCTTGGCGCACCATGCCGTCGGCAGTCCAACCGGCAAATTCGATTTCAGCGACGAGTTCGGGCCGGGTCCAATGGATATTGGCCTGATGCCGCGGCGCACCGCTTCCGGTAAAGGGTGAAGCGTCGGATTCCGCAGCCTCCAGTAATGGCACGAGCTGGTCGAGCTTTTCTTTGCCAAACCCGGTGCCGACCCGGCCGATATAGACAAGTCGACCGCCGCGATTGACCCCGACCAGAAGCGAGCGGAACCTGTCATTGGTTGTTGTCCACCCGCCAATAACAACCTCATGGCCGGCGCGGCACTTGGCCTTTGTCCAGGTGGTGCTGCGCCCCGATTGATAGGGTGCATCGAGACGTTTCGAGACGATGCCCTCGAGCGACAACCGGCAGGCCGACCTCAGCACCGCATCGCCGCCGGTCGCGAAATGCTCGACATAGCGGATCAGCGGCCCGTCGCCGTCCCTGTGCAAGAGCTCGTGCAAGCGTCCCTTTCGCTCCGACAACGGTTCTGGCTGCAAATCCCCGCTTTCGTCAAACAGCAAGTCAAACGCGTAAAGAACGAGGTCGTCGGTTTTTTGCTCGGATAGTGCTGATTGCAGTGCGGCAAAATCGGGTGCACCGTTTTCGTCATGCGCGACGATTTCGCCATCGATCAGACAATTGTCGAGGTTGGCGGCTTCTCTTGCGATAGCGCCGGAATTTCGCCGTCCAGTCGAGGCCCTTGCGGGTTCGCAGAGCGACCTTGCCGGCTTCGACCCGAAGCTGGACGCGGTATCCGTCGAATTTGATTTCGTGAACCCACTCGCCGCCGGACGGCGGTCGCTCGACCAGCGTACACAGCTGCGGCGGAACAAACTCCGGAATGGGCACGCTCGGAGCGGCTCCCTTTTTCGTCTCTTGTTTACGGCGAGGAGGTTTGATTTGGGCCGAGCCTGGCGTTCTGTCGGTATTCTTGCTGTTTTTGCTATGCCAGACGGCGTCGGCTGCCGCAGATGACCGGGCCGCTAGTATAAACGGCTTTGGCCCGCGGCCCTCGCCGGCCGCAATCTTTTCCATTGTACGGCCTGAAGCGACCGAGCGGTCTTGTGCCAGCAACGCGTCGCCTTCGCCGTCCCGGGCAAAATCGTCCCGGTGCTTGATCAACAGCCAGTTGGTTCGCTTACTGCGGCTTGTGTCACGCTTGAGACGAACCAGGACCCATCCGCCGTGCAAACGCTGACCGAAGAGGTTGAATTTGAGTTCGCCGCGGTCGAGCGCGTGCTGCGGCGTCTCACTCCCGACCGGCTCCCAATAGCCGCGATCCCAGAGCTGGACCGTGCCGCCGCCATATTCGCCCTGCGGGATCGTGCCTTCAAAATCACCGTAATCGAGAGGATGGTCTTCGACCTCGACCGCAAGGCGGCGATCATGTGGGTCGACCGATGGGCCGCGCGTCACCGCCCAGGATTTGAAGACCCCGTCGAGTTCGAGTCGCAAATCATAGTGAAGGCGCCGAGCGGCATGCTTTTGCACAACAAAGCGCAGCCGCTCCGAGGGAGCGATAGCGGCCTCTCCGCTAGGCTCCTTGGTCTTGCCGAAATCGCGTTTGGCGCGGTATTGGGCGAGCTTGGATTCCGCCACTTTTCGCGAACTCCTTGGCGGCGTGATCGACTAATACCCTAACCCACAGCAAGACCGAGTGTTCCGGTTTGCTTTATCTCAGGGTCCTTCAAGCGAGTTCGCCCGGCGTGCAGGCCTTTGCCGATCGACCTATATGCAGCGTGGGGAACGCGCCGCCATTTCGTGATCGACTAGTCGAGGGCCCGGTTCAGGAACACGTCCATTCGCGCAGTTGCTGATTTCGAGAGATCGTTCGGGAACAGCGTAAAACCATGCGCGCCGCCTGGGTAGATCGCCAACTCGGCCTGATTTCCCGCCGCGACCCAGCGCGCATGCATAAACAAGCTGTCATCGAGGAGCGCGTCCTTGGTGCCGACCGTAAACAAGGCCGGGCACAAATTTTTCAGATCGGCGTATAGCGGAGAGATGTCGGGGTCGCGCCGATCGGTGATCGTCGGCAGGAAAGCGTTATAGAATTGCTGCATGTCGATGGTTCGCAGCACCAGCCGCGTGCTGCCGAATTGCCGCTGGCTCGGCGTCATGCTCAGATCGAAAGCGCCATAAACAATATTGGCCGCGCGAAAACCGGTGTAGCCGTGACGGTCGCGCATCCGCAGTATCGTTACGGCGGTAAGATGACCGCCCGCCAACTCGCCGCCGATCGTCAAAGTATCGCTGCCGAATTCTCGCTTGCCATGCTGCACCAGCCACATGGCGGCGGCCTCGCAATCATCCGGTCCCGCGGGATATGGATGTTCCGGCGCCAGCCGATACTCGGGGGCGACGACCGTCTGTCCGGTATTGTCGGCGAGCCGTTCGAGCATCGGGTCTTGCATATCGGCGCCGCCGAGCACCCAGCCACCGCCATGCAGATGCAGATAAATCCCGCGTGCAGGATGCGCCGGCTCGATGACCCGCAACGGGATCTGAGCTCCGTCCTTGCCGGTGATGGTGATTGTTCGCGCGCGGCTCGACATAACCGGAGCCGGGAACGGTCCTTCGCCGCGTCGCCGGGCGGCGCGCATTGCCGCGGCGCCGACAATCCACCACTCCGGCTGGCCGCTCAGCAACTCGATCATCTGGGCATTGAGCTTCGCCGTTTCGGGATCGATCGCGGCATCGTCAAACAGAGCGGGATCGAACGGGCGGGTATCGGTCATGGCATTTTCTCCTGCTCGGGTTCTTTCTGCTGTCGCAAGCTATCGGCCAGGGCGAGGATCGGCGTCAGGTCGAGATCTGCCGAGGTCGAGATCTGTAGGTAAGGATATCGCAATAACTGCAGCGCACCTTCATAACAGATGGCCCGGCGGCGCAGGTTAACGCGGCTCGGGCCGAAGCTATGTTTCGGGAACTGAAGCGAGCAATTCCGCGTTGAAAGCCTCGCATGGCAGCGATTTTGGAGGACGTCTTGCAGACGGCGGAAGTTCGAATTTCCGACGACGATTTCGGCAAGCGATTGAAGGATATGCGGCTTTGGTTAGAGGGCAATCAATTTGAGCCATTAGTCTTTACCTATTTCTATCTCGATCCCGGCATGAAAGTCCGCGTCTTATTTAAATTCGAGGATGAGGCAGAAGCGTTTCGCTAATGAATTTGGTGGGTCTTTGATTGAGACCGCCGGCGCCGATCGGCGTTCTGCCGCGTAACGAGTGCGAGTTCAAACGCTACACCCGCGAACCTGTTTTGCAGCCTGCAATTAACTTTCAGGGCGGCCCACCTTCCGCCTAGGTGCCGCGCCTCTTTCTATCACGCGACAGTAAAGGGCCAAAGAAGCGCATCGGGCTCGCGATGCTAGCCCCGTTCCAAGGGCGTGAGCGTCGGCGGCTAATGCAAATTGAGACCGGGCATATAAGTGGGAGGGTCGAGACCGACGCCGACCAAGTGCCCAAAGAACTTCGCGAGCATTCGGCGATCCGTCTCCGGCAACGGCGGCTTCAGGATCGAGGCGATATTGGTTTGTAAATGTTCGACGTTGCCGGTGCCGAACAGGACGACATCGACACCGGGCTCGTGCCGGACAAACCGATAGGCAGCTTCGGGAACGGTCAGGGCGCCGCCGCCATCGGCATGGATCAGAAAACCGAGCGGGTTCGGCGCATGGCCGAGCCAGCGCGCGACCTTGTTTTCGGACGCTAGCTGACGCAGTTCGGCTTTGAGCCGTTGCGGCTGCGAAAAGATGTTGCGCACCGCGAACATGATTAACGTACCGACGCGGTTGGCTGCTGTGTGAGGGAACACCAGGTCCCGCGCGTTCTGGTGCATCATGTGGAAGGCGACCATGACGACATCCCACACGCCGTCCTCGACCGCCTGCCGCAGCATTTCATGATCGGCATCGCTGGAGCCGGTTTCGGTCACGCCGAGAAAGCGGATCTTTCCCTTCGCCTGCTGATCCAGCAGCACCGGTGCAATCACTTCGCGGGCATCGTCATAAGCTTCCGGAGATACGCCATGCAGCTGAAAGACATCGATGTAATCGGTGCCAAGCTGCTTGAGCGAATTGTCGAGGCTGGCGATCACCCGCTCGCTCCCAGAGCGATAGTTGCGGCGGGGGATCCAGGCCTTGGTGGTGACTACGACCTGGTCGCGCGGCAGCGCCTTCAGCGCCTTCCCCAACACCTCCTCGGTGCCGTAGACCGCGGCGGTGTCGAACAGGTTGACGCCGAGCGAAAACGCCTGGTGCACCAAACTGATGGCTTCGGCCTCGCTCTTGCCGGTGCCGAGCCCGAGACGGCTGAAACCGCCACACCCAAGCCCCGCAACGCTGACCTTGAGACCGGTTCTGCCGAGTGTCGTGTACTCCATCGGTTACTCTAACGCCGTGTTTCCTGCCTCCGTTTTAATGCAGACAGCTGACCCACCGCCATAAAATCGCAATGCGGAGGTGTCGGTGAATGCCGGAGCCCGCATAGCGCGGCAGCCGAAAATATGAGAGGGTTGCGTGACGGTGCGGGATACGGCATCCCGCGATGACGGAAAAGCCGATCCGGAGGGCCTATTATGATCACAAAATTTACCACCGTTTATGCCGGCCATGTCGATCTTCCCGACCGCGGGCAAGACTCCACTCCGGCGAATGAGCGGCGCTATTCCAACGAGCATCTCGCCAGCGTCTATGAAAAGACTGAGGCGATCGCGAAATGCATGGACCGGCTCGGCTACGAGACCTTGTGGCTCGCCGAGCATCATTTCCAGCACGAAGGCTACGAGTGCCTGCCAAACATCCTGATGGTGGCGGTCCATCTGGCGCACGTGACCAAGCAGCTCAAAATCGGCTGCGGCTTTAACATCGCCCCGATGTGGCATCCATTGCGGCTTGCCGAGGATTTCGCGACCGCCGACATCCTGACCGGTGGGCGCACCGTGTTCGGTGTCGGGCGCGGCTATCACACTCGCGAAGTCGAAAGCCTCGGCGGCCCGATGCTCGACCAGAACGCCAACCGCGAAGTATTCGAGGAAGCTGTCGAGATCATCTTCAAGGCGTTCGACAACGAATCCTTCTCGCACAAGGGCGCGCATTACACGCTGCCGCCGCGCGTTCCCTATCGCGGCTACGAGTTAAAGGAGCTGACCCTGGTGCCGCGGCCGATCCACCGCCCGGTCGAATGCTGGCAACCGATCGTCAGCGCCAGCGCGCGCGGTCTCGATTTCATGGTCAAGCACGGCATCAAGGGTGCGGTCGGCGGCGGCGCTGCGACAATGCAGGGCGGCCCGATCATCGCCTATCAAGAGGCGGCGGCGCGCGCCGGCAAGAATTTGGCACTCGGCGAAAACCTGCAGATCGGCCTGCATTTCCATCTTGCTCGCACGCCCGAGCAGGCAGTCCGCGAGATCAAGCCGATCTACGAGGAGCACGTAAAGATGTTCGCGCCACTCGGCTTTGTCCCGGGGCTGACCCCGGCCCAGGTCGAGGCGGTGGCCCGGCGCGGCGGTTGGGATGCCGCCGGGGTGCCGACGGTCGAGCACTTTATGAAACTGGGATCGTGGTTCGCCGGCACGCCGCAACAATTGGTCGAAATGCTGAAGGGTTTTGAGGAGCGCTATCCCGGCATGGAGCACATCAGCCTGTCGAGCCCGCTCGGCACACCGCAGGCGACGATGCTCGAACAGTTCCAATGGGTCGCCGAGGAGGTCATGCCGGCCTTTCAGGCGAACAAGGCCTAGCTCCCCCCGCCGGCAGCCCGCCGGCGAAAATCGTCCCGTTGACGGCCACTTCGCGAATTTGCTAAGCATCCTTCCCTTAGCAAATTTGCGAAGTAGCGCCGATGGATCTCCTAGCGATACCAGCCGCGAACGACAGCGCGGCGATAGCCGCCGATTGTGCGCGCAAGCTGTTGGAATTGCGGGCGCGCAATGGCGAAACCCAGCGTCAGTTGGCCGAGCGTCTCGGCATGACCGAGTCGATGATCTCGCGGCTTGAGCGCGGCGATCACGTGCCGAGCCTGAAAACCTTGTGCCGGATTGCCGACGCTTTTGGCCGGCGGCTCGAAATTGTTTTTCACGAGCACGAGCACAGCCATGCCGACGGGACGCGGCATTCGCATCCGCACAGTCATCTCGACCCCGATCACCAGCATCAGCACCCGGGGGGAGATACGAAATGAACGGGGCGGCGCTGCTGCTGATCGGCGCCGTTGCTGCGGTCGGGGTGCTGCACACCATCGTCCCCGATCACTGGCTGCCGATCGCGCTGATCGCCCGCGAGCGCGGCTGGTCAAAGCGCGAAACCGCGCGCGCCGCGTTGCAGGCCGGAACCGGGCACATCCTTTCGACATTGCTGATCGCATTGGCGGTCTGGGTGGCGGGTCTCGCCTTTGCCGAGCGCTTTGGCCATGTGGTCGATCTCGCGTCCAGCCTGGCGCTGATCGGTTTCGGCGGCTGGATCGCGATCTCCGCCTGGGGCGAGTTGCATCACATCGACGGCGCTGAGCACCGGCACGCGCACAGCCACGGCCACTCCCATTCCCATGGCGCGGAACATGCCTGGCCCGGCACTGCAACTATGACGGCCTCCGGCCATGCCCTGGCGATCGGGGATGACCCGCTCTACGTTCCGATCCGCGGCGACACCGCGGTGCTCACCCGCCATTTGCATTTGCACCGACACAGCCGCGGGCCGGCGCATCTGCATTGGCACGACCATCCGCCGACGACCGCCCATCCGGTGCTCGCTGCTTTCGCGAGCGAGCCGCCATTACACCGCCATCGGCACAAGACCACCGCGCGAACCTCGCTGTTGCTGATCCTCGGCTCCTCGCCGATGGTCGAGGGCATCCCGGCATTCTTCGCGGCGGCGAAATTCGGCGTTGGCGTCATCTCGGCAATGGCGGCGGTCTTCGCGCTCAGCACGATCGCGACCTACGTCGTTCTGTGCGTCTACTCGACCGCCGGTCTGCAGCGTTTGCGGCTAGGCGCCGTCGAAATTTATGGCGAGGTGCTGAGCGGCGCCGTGATTGCCGGGACCGGCGTCATTTTCGGACTTTGGCCGGCACTCTAGCGCTGCCGATTACGACCAAGTCAGGCCACGCCGAAGCGGCGGATCGCGTCTTGGCTGAAGTTCAGGCCGAGGCCGGGGGCGGTCGGCATCGCCAGCACGCCGTTTTCCGGGACCGGGACTTCCTCCCACAGCTGGAACAGGCGAGGCATGTATTCGACCGTGAGCCCGTTCGGCGCGGCACCGACCAGATGCACATGGATCTCGGGCACGCCGTGACTGACGACCGGAAGATTGAACGCTTCGGCCATGCCGGCGATCTTGAGCCATGGCGTGATCCCGCCCGAGCGTACCTGATCGATCATCACGATGTCGACCGAACGGGCTTCGAGCATGTGGCGGAACGGCACGATCCCGTAAAGATATTCGCCGCCGGCGACCGGCGTTGCCAACGCGGCGCTGACCCGCGCCAATCCGGCGTAGTCGTCATGGGTCGTGACATCCTCGAGCCAGAAGAGACCGACCCCGGCATCCTCGACCCGCTTGCCGATGTCGATTGCCTGCTCCGGCCGCCAGCGCTGGTTGATGTCGC
>CAVTLC010000005.1:0-31702 GCA_963735445.1 uncultured Alphaproteobacteria bacterium | reverse complement strand
ACAATTTTTCGGCGTTCGATATCATCTCGAACAGTTAATCGGGAAAAAATTTACCGAATTTAACCAATCTTTACTTCTTTGAACTTCGGTCAATCAGCGAGGCGATTATCCTATAGCCACGGTTGGCCCTCATTGATAGTGGGACATCGCGGCGTGGCTGAACCGGCTGACAAACCCCCATCGGACCAGGAGGTCGGCAGTGACTGAAGTGGTGGCAGGGGTCAGTATCCCTGACAGTAAACTGGCACAGGAAGTGACCGAACTCGTCAAGGACACCGAGCCGTCACTGCTGTTCCATCATTCGAGCCGTGTCTATTACTGGGGCGCACTGACCGGCAGACGCCACAGCCTAACTTTCGATCCTGAGCTGCTTTATGCCGGCGCCATGTTCCATGATATGGGCCTCACCCCAAAGCACGCGAGCGCGCATGATCGCTTTGAGGTGGACGGCGCGAATGTCGCCCGCAACTTCCTGCGCGGCCACGGGATATCGCAACAGGATATCGACACGGTGTGGACCGCGATCGCGCTGCACACGACACCCGGCATTCCGCAGTATCATGCATCCCGTGATCGCGCTCGTCACCGCCGGCGTCGAAATGGACGTGCTCGGCATAGCGTTTTCCGAGTTCAGTGACGCCGAGCGCGGAGCCGTCGTCCACGCACACCCGCGCCCCGGCCGGTTCAAGGAAGAGATCATCCAGGCCTTCTACGACGGCATCCACCACAAGCCCCAGACGACCTTTGGCAATGTCAAGGCCGACGTGCTCGCTGACAAGGATCCCTCGTTCCGGCCCGAGAATTTCTGCCGCGTGATCCGCGGCTCTGCCTGGCCCGGCTAGGCCCAAATCATTGGCACGCTGCCTATGGCTGTCACCAAGACAGCGCTTGGAGGTTATCGAGAATGACTGAAGCAGCAGACGGTTTAGGGCGGGCCTTGGTGGCCGAGTTTATTGGCACTTTCGCCCTGATCTTTATCGGCGCCGGGGCGGCAATAGCGCTCGGCGTCAATCATGATCCGCCCGTCGCGTTCGCGCATGGCCTTACCATCCTGGTGTTTGTCGCGGCATTCGGCGACATCAGCGGCGGCCATTTCAATCCCGCCGTCACAATCGGCCTCGCAACAGCGGGAGTGTTTCCGAGCCGTCGTGTTACGCCTTACCTCGTCGCCCAACTCGCCGGCGGCATCACCGCCGCCTATGTGCTCCTTCTGGCGTATGGCGGGCCGGTCTACAATCTGGGCGCGACACTGGTCGACACGCAGCGCATCACCTACGGCGGCGCGTTCATGTTCGAAGCTGTCGGCACGTGCTTTCTCGTCAGCGCGGTCCTGCATACCGCCGTGCGCAGCGCCAGCAGATTGGCGCCGGTTGCGATCGGAATGACGATCACGCTCTGCATTCTCGGTTTCGGTACCGTGACTGGCGGCGCGATAAATCCGGCACGGACCATCGGGCCGGCGGTGGCGGCCGGTCTCTATGGAGAAGTCCCGCTCTACGTTGCCGCCCAGCTCGTGGGTGCGATCTTTGCCGGTGCGCTGTACCGCTGGTTCTGGGTGCAGCGGCGCACATTGGAAACTATGACTGTGCAGTCTCGCGTCGCAGCCGAATAGCGGCCGCAGCCAGATCCACTCGGCCAGAAACCGTATATCACGACGATTGGGATTATCAATTTGAGAAAGCGCAGAGCGCGCTGAGCTCAACGAGGAACGCTCTTTCACCCGAAACTCAGCCTTCCATCGAGGAGAACCAGACCATGTCCACGAAGAGGGTTTTCACCAACGAAGCCGGCGCGCCGGTCGCCGACAACACCAACATCATGACTGCCGGTCCACGCGGTCCGGCACTGCTGCAGGACATTTGGCTGCTCGAGAAGCTGGCTCACTTCGACCGCGAGGTGATCCCCGAGCGTCGTATGCATGCAAAGGGCTGGGGCGCCTACGGCACCTTCACCGTGACGCAGGACATCACCCGCTTTACCAAGGCGAAGATTTTTTCCGAAATCGGCAAACAGACGCCGATGTTCGCGCGCTTCTCAACCGTTGCCGGCGAGCGCGGCGCCGCCGATGCGGAGCGCGACATCCGCGGCACTGCATTGAAGTTCTATACCGAGGAAGGCAACTGGGACATCGTCGGCAACAACACGCCGGTATTCTTCTTCCGCGACCCGCTGCGCTTTCCCGACCTCAATCACGCGATCAAGCGCGACCCGCGCACCGGGATGCGCAGCGCTGACAACAACTGGGATTTCTGGACCCTGCTGCCCGAAGCGCTGCACCAGGTCACAGTCGTCATGTCCGACCGTGGCATCCCGAAGAGCTTTCGGAATATGCACCTCTTCGGCAGCCATACCTTCTCGATGATCAATGCGGCGAACGAGCGCGTCTGGGTCAAATTCCATTTCCGCACCCAGCAGGGCATTGAGAACCTGACCGATTCCGAGGCCGAGGCCCTCGTGGCAAAAGACCGCGAAAGCCACGGCCGCGACCTGTTCACTGCGATCGAGGCCGGCGACTTTCCGCGCTGGACGCTTTTCATCCAGGTGATGACCGAAGCGCAGGCGAAAACGCATCGCCACAACCCGTTCGACCTGACCAAGGTCTGGCCAAAGGCCGAGTACCCGCTGATCGAGGTCGGCGTCATGGAGCTCAACCGCTGGCCGGACAACTTTTTCGCCGAAGTCGAGCAGGCGGCGTTCGGGCCGTCGAACGTCGTCCCCGGCATCAGCTTTTCGCCGGACCGGATGCTGCAGGCGCGCCTGTTCTCGTACAATGACGCGGTTCGTTACCGCCTCGGCGTCAACTTCTACCAGATCCCGGTCAATGCACCGAAATGCCCGTATATGAGCTACCACCGGGACGGCAAGATGCGCGTCGACGGCAATCTCGGCGGCACTACCAGCTTCAACCCCAACAGCGCCGGGCTGTGGGACAACCAGCCGGATTTCGCCGAGCCGCCATTGCCCATTGAGGGCGACGCGGCCCATTACAACCATTACGCCGACGACGACCACTGGGAGCAGCCGGGCAATCTATTCCGGATGATGACGCCTGCGCAGCAGCAGCTTCTGTTCCAAAACACGGCGCGAGCGATGGGCGACGCGCGGCAGCACATCAAGGAGCGCCACGTCGCCAATTGTTTTCGCGCCGATCCGGCCTACGGCGAGGGGGTGGCGCGGGCTCTTGGTCTCAACTCTCGCAAAGCGGCGGAATAAACCCAAGGAAACCGTGTGCGGCGCCCTGCCAGATTTGGGCGCTGCGAACGCGGCTGGATAGGAGCGATGGCTGATTGGATCAGCCATCAGGAGGGATGACATGGAGTTTGCAGCAATTCCGGAAACCTCACTCAGTATATCGCGCATTGGTCTCGGGACCTGGGCGATCGGCGGCTGGATGTGGGGTGGGACGGATGATTCCGAGTCGGTCGCGACAATTCAGGCAGCGATCGAGCGCGGCATCACTCTGATTGACACGGCACCGGCTTATGGTTTTGGCCGCTCGGAGGAGATTGTTGGCCGAGCGCTTGCCGAAGGGCGGCTGCGCTCACGCGTGGTGATCGCCACCAAAGTCGGGTTGGAGTGGAAAGACGGAAAGGTCTTCCGCAATGCCAGCCGCGACCGCATTCTGCGCGAAGTAACAGAATTCGTTACGGCGGTTGCGCACCGACTATATTGATATTTATCAGGTCCACTGGCCCGACCCGTTAGTGCCGATCGAAGAGACCGCAGAGGCGATGCAGCGGCTGCTCGCCCAAGGAATGATTCGGGCCATTGGGGTGAGCAATTTCTCGGTTGCCGAAATCGAACGATTTCGCCGCGTCGCTCAGCTCCATGTCGTGCAGCCGCCCTATAATTTGTTCGAGCGCGAGATCGAGGCCGAGCTTCTGCCCTATTGCCGGGAAACAAACTTCGCGACGTTGACCTATGGCGCACTGTGCCGGGGGCTGCTGTCGGGTAAATTGCAGCAGGACGCGCATTTCGAGGGCGACGATCTGCGGTTGACCGACCCGAAATTCCAACCGCCGCGCTATGCCCAATATCTTGCTGCGGTGCAACGCCTCGATCAATTCGCCAGTCAGCGCTATGGCAAGCGCGTCATTCACCTGGCCGTGCGCTGGCTCCTCGATCAGGGTGCCACGGCGGCATTGTGGGGGGCGCGTCACCCCCGGCAATTGCAGCCAATCGACGAGGTCTTCGGGTGGTCGCTCGACACTGCTGCAAAGGCGGAGATCGACCGCATTCTGAAAGAGGAGATCGCCGATCCAGTGGGCCCGGAATTCATGGCGCCGCCGCAACGACGTAGTTTCGTCGGATTGCAAGCGGCCGAATAACGCACTGAAGCCCCCAGTTGGACGGTACAAAGGAGACTAAGCATGTCGGCAAAGAAGATCCTCTTTCTCGTCGGCGATTTCGCCGAAGACTACGAGGTGATGGTGCCGTTTCAGGCGCTGACGATGCTGGGGCATATCGTTCATGCCGTGTGCCCGGGCAAAAAGACTGGCGAAAAGATCAAGACGGCGATCCACGATTTCGAGGGCGACCAGACCTATACGGAGAAGCCCGGCCATAACTTTGTCCTCAATGCTAGTTTCGCTGAAGCCAGAGCTGAGGGTTACGATGCACTGATGATCGCAGGAGGCCGGGCGCCCGAATATCTGAGGCTCGATAATCGTCTGATCGATATCGTTCGGTCATTCGCAAGCCAAGAAAAGCCGATAGCGGCGATTTGTCATGCGGCGCAAATCCTTGCTGCGGCTGACGTAATTCGCGGGCGGCAAGTCTCGGGCTATTCTGCCTGCGCCCCGGAAGTGCGCTTGGCAGGCGGCGAGTTTGTCGATACCGCGCCCGATCGCGCCATTCGCGACGGTAATCTCGTGACCGGGTTTGCGTGGTCGGCCCACCCGCAATTTCTGGCACTGTTTCTCGAAGTCCTCGGCACCCGTGTCTCACTTTAGGTGAGGGAGAACCGCAAATGGTCGCTTCGTAGCGGCGATGTCCCCTCTCTCTCGCCATTGGCGATGGATTAAGCTCGACCCGCGATAATCTGCCGGGGTTCAATCCCCACCGCCCGAGATTGGATTTCCTACCCGCCGCGAGTCTTCAGCATTAATGATGCGCTTCCTTTTGCCCGGTTCGGCCTGCGCGGGGACCCGCGGCCGGGACCTGACGCAGAGGCCAAACCTAAAACAAAAAAGCCACGATCGCATGGTATGCGCTTGCCGCACGACCGAGGCGGGCCGGGAAGGATGGGAAGTGCGGCTGATCAAGCGACGCATCACTAATCTAAAAAGGGGTGGAATGGGCGGCGCTGTCGATAGTGACAGGGGTAAAGGGTGATAGGCTGTATCGCGAGGCTCGGCGCAACCGCGGCTATTTCCGTCAATTCCCGGTTTGGTGAAAAGAATTCCCGGTTGCACTCGCAAGAATTCCCGATTTGTGTGCCACGGGAATTCGTCTTTAAGGCATTGTATAACTTAGATAATTTGGGTGGCGCCGGGCACTAGCAGAGGAAATTTCGCGGTTCTTTCCCGGTTGTACGGGAAATCTTGAACTGCCGGGTAGAGGGGTGGGGTCGGTTTTATCGGGGGCTCCATGCGTCAGGTGCAGGCCTCCGGGGCAAATCATGGTTGGCGCTCATGACAGGCAGGCTCAGGATAGTTTGCGCTGAAAGAGCAAACTATTTCGGAGCCGATCCATGAGCGCGCATATGACCCCTGAACAGGTCCGTTCGAAAATCGACCACCCGATCGTCGATGGCGACGGTCATTGGGTCGAGTACGATCCGGTGTTCAGCGACAAGATGCGCAAGGTCGGCGGCGATCTCGCCGCGGACGGGTTTCTGAAGGCGATGGGGGTGACCCGCGACTCGTTGACGATGACGGTCGACGAGCGCCGCCACCGGCGCATTCCGCAGCAGGGGTTTATGGCCCGCCAGGCGGAGAACACGCTCGACCGCGCCACCGCGATGATGCCAAAGCTGCTGTACGACCGCCTCGACGAGCTGGGTCTCGACTTTGTCATCGTCTACCCGACCGCCGGGCTGCGCCTGCCGCGGATTCAGGACGACGCCACCCGCCGCGCCGTGATCCGCGCCTATAACATCGTCTCGGCCGATTATTTCAGCGGTCTCGGCGACCGCTTGACCCCGGCGGCGATCATCCCGATGCACACCCCCGACGAAGCCATCGCCGAACTCGAATTTGTCACCAAGCAACTCGGCTCCAAGGTCGGCATGTTTGGCAGCAACATGGCGCGCAAGGTGCCGGCGATAAACGCCAACGACCCCGACACCGGCGCGGTTTGCGGTGTGGTACGACGTGCTCGGCCTCGACAGCGAGTACGACTATGACCCGGTGTGGAAGAAATGCGTCGAATTGGGCATCGCCCCGACCTTTCACAGCGCATCGAGCAATCAGGGTCTGCGGCTGTCGCCGACCAACTTCACCTACAACCATATCGGCCATTTCGCCGCCGCCGGGCATGCGACCGCCAAGGCGATCTTCCTGGGTGGCGTCACCCGGCGCTTTCCGGAGTTGCGGTTTGCCTTTCTCGAGGGCGGTGTCGGCTGGGCCAGCCAATTGTTCGGCGATCTGATCGAGCATTGGGAGCGGCGCAGCGCCAAGGCGTTGGAGCGGATGCACCCGGACAAGCTCGACCGCGCCAAATTGATGAGCCTGGTCGAGAAATACGGCTATGGCGACATCGCGGCGGCGTTGCGCGAGCGCGGCGGGCTGCCCGACCCCGAACTGGCGTATCTGACCGGCAATATCGAGAACATCGACGATTTCTCGGCCTGCAAGATCACCCGCAAGGAAGACTGGGTCGATCTCTACGCCAAGCCGTACTATTTCGGCTGCGAGGCCGATGACCGGATGAACGCGACCGCGTTCGGCCGCAGCAACCCGTTCGGGTCAAAATTGAACGCGATCTTCAGCTCGGATATCGGGCATTTCGACGTGATCGATATGCGCCATCCCTTGCCCGAAGCCTATGAGCTGGTCGAAGACGGCCACATCACGCCCGGCAATTTCCGCGACTTTACCTTTGCCAACGCGGTGCGGCTGTGGGGCACGCAAAACCCGCGCTTCTTCGAGGGCACCCGCGTCGCCAAGGAGGCCGCCGCCGTGCTCGCGGCAGCAGCAGCACAAACCCCGACCGGCATCGCCGCCGAGTAACCTCGGACCCGGGGGTCACAGCGAAACAGCGCCCTTCCAGGGCGCTGTTTTTGGGATGACCTCGGCGAACACTCTATTCTAGGCGCCGCTCGCAAAGTCCTCAATCAGCGGGTTGCGAACTAGACCGAGTAATACATTTGGTATTCGATGGGGTGGGGGGTGTGCTCGAAATTGTAGACTTCCTCCCATTTCAATTCGATATAGGCCTCGATCTGGTCGCGGGTGAAGACATCGCCCTTTAACAAAAAGGCGTGGTCGTGCGCCAACTCGCCCAACGCCTCGCGCAACGAGCCGCACACGACAGGGATGTCCTTCAACTCCTCGGGCGGCAGATCGTAGAGGTTTTTGTCGATCGGGTCGCCGGGGTGGATCTTGTTCTGGATGCCGTCGAGCCCGGCCATCAGCATCGCGGCAAAGCCGAGATAGGGGTTGGCGGCGGGGTCGGGATAGCGCACCTCGACGCGTTTGGCCTTGGGGCTCGACACAAACGGGATGCGGCAGCTGGCCGAGCGGTTGCGCGACGAATAGGCCAATAACACCGGCGCCTCAAACCCGGGAATGAGCCGCTTGTAGCTGTTGGTCGTCGGGTTGGTAAAGGCGTTGATCGCCTTGGCATGCCGGATAATCCCGCCGATATAGTAAAGTGCGGTCTCGCTCAAATCGGCGTAAAGATTGCCGGCGAACAAAGTGTTTTCGTTTTTCCACAACGACTGGTGGACATGCATGCCCGAGCCGTTGTCGCCCATGACCGGCTTGGGCATAAAGGTCGCGGTCTTGCCGTATTGCTGGGCGACATTGTGGACGACGTATTTGTAGATCTGCATGTTGTCGGCGGTCGACACCAGGGTCGAAAACTCAAACCCGAGTTCGGCCTGGCTGGGCGCCACCTCATGATGGTGCTTTTCGACCTTGAGCCCCATATCGGCCATCACGCTCAGCATCTCGGCGCGCAAATCGGCCTGGCTGTCGACCGGCGGCACCGGGAAATAGCCGCCTTTGATCGGCGGGCGGTGGCCGGTGTTGCCGTCGGGGAACTCCTTGCTCGAGACATAGGGCCCCTCGGACGAGTCGATCGCGTACATCGCACCATTCATGCCGGTCGCATAGCGGACATCGTCAAAGATAAAGAATTCCGCCTCGGGGCCAAAATAGGCGGTGTCGCCGATCCCTGAGGCGATCAGGTACTGCTCGGCCTTTTTGGCGGTCGAGCGCGGGTCGCGGGCATAGGGCTGGCCGGTCAACGGCTCGTGCACATCGCAAAAGATGATCAGCGAGGTCTGCGCCGCAAACGGGTCCAACACCGCGGTCCGGCAATCCGGCACCAGCATCATGTCGCTCTCGTTGATCGCCTTCCACCCGGCGATCGACGAGCCGTCAAACATGATCCCCTCGTTGAGAAAATCCTCATTGATCGTGCGCAGATGATGCGCCAGATGCTGCCACTTGCCGCGCGGATCGGTAAACCGGAAGTCGACATATTTGACTTCGTGCTCCTTGATCAGCGCCATCACATCGCCCGTGTCCGACATCTTCCTGTTCCATTGGTTTGAGTTAACGACAAATACAAAACGGTCCGAACTCGCTGGTTGACCGATGCCTCACATCAGCTCGGGAACCACCACAGCCGCGGACATATAGCCGCCGTTTTGCCGGCTCTGCGCGACGACTATAGGTCGCACCAGATCGAGCGGCTCAAATGGCATCCGGGCCGCGTTCTCCGGTGCGGATGCGGATCGCCTCGTCGATGTTTGCGACAAAAATCTTGCCGTCGCCGATCCGGCCGGTATGGGCTGCCTGCTGGATCGCCTCGACAGCGCGCTCGACCAGCGAGTCCTCCATGACCACTTCGATCTTCACCTTAGGCAGGAAGTCGACGACGTATTCGGCGCCGCGATACAACTCGGTATGGCCTTTCTGGCGACCAAACCCCTTGGCCTCGGTGACCGTAATGCCCTGGATCCCGACCGCATGAAGGGCGTCCTTCACCTCGTCGAGCTTGAACGGCTTGATGATGGCCTCGATCTTTTTCATCGCTGGTCAATCTCTCCCTGACGAAAGCCCATGGCCGCTAAAAACTGAGCATAACCCGTGCCAAGCGGCTTCGGCGATGCGGGAGTTGCACTATTTTGTGCAGATGCCGGCCTCATGCTGGATGATTAGCACCCTATGCCTAATTTCTAGTCAATTATCACCAGCGCTGCAACGCTCAGCCGGACAAGTTTCCGAGAAGCTTGCGGATCCGCTCGATCGCCTCAGCGATCGCCTCACGGCTATTGGCATAGGAAAACCGCAGATACCCCTCACCGAATTCGCCAAAGCTGGTGCCGGCGATGGTCGCGACCCCGGCTTCTTCGAGCATGCGGTTTTGCAAGGTGCGCGCGTCGAGCCCGGTTCCGGTCACATTCGGAAATGTGTAAAAGGCCCCGCCGGGGTTGGCGCAGCGAAAACCGGGCAGTCCGTTCAATGCCTCGACGATGAACTGCCGGCGCTCGGCAAAGGCGGCGACCATGCGCTCGACCGGCTCGCGCGGGCCGGTCAGCGCCGCGATCCCGGCGAATTGCGCCGCGGCGTTGACGCAGGAATGGCAGTTGATCGCGAGCCGCTCGGCGGCGGCGAACAACGCTGGTGGCCAAACCCCGTACCCCATGCGCCAGCCGGTCATCGCATAGGTCTTGCTCCAGCCGTCGAGCAGGATCAGTCGATCGCGGATCGAGGGATAGTCGAGCAGGCTGACATGCTCGGCGCCGTCATAGAGGATTTCGCCGTAGATCTCGTCGCTCAAAATCGCGACTTGCGGATGGCGCTCGAGCCCGGCAACGAGCCGGTCGAATTCGGCGCGCGGTACGACGCCGCCGGTCGGATTGGCCGGGCTGTTGATAATGATCAGCCGAGTGCGCGGGGTGATTTTGTCGAGCACCTCGGCGGCGCTGAAAGAGAAGCCGGCGCTCTCGTAAAGCGGGATCGGCACCGGTACGGCGCCGGAAAAGCGGATCACACTCTCATAGATCGGAAAGCCCGGGTTCGGGTATAGGATCTCGGCCCCCGGCTCGCCAAACATCAGGATCGCGAAAAACATCGTGACCTTGCCGCCGGGCACGACCAGCACTTGCGCCGGCGACACCTCGGCGCGATGGCGGCGATAGAGGTCGGCCGCAACCGCTTCGCGCAGCTGCGGGATGCCGTTTGCCGGGGTGTAGCCGTGATGGCCATCGGCGAGCGCCTTGCGGCCGGCCTCGACGATATGCGTCGGTGTCGGAAAATCGGGCTGGCCGATGCCGAGATTGATAATCGAACGCCCTTGGGCTGCAAGCGCGTTGGCGCGCGCCAAGACTTCAAAGGCGGTCTCGGTGCCGAGCACGCCCATGCGCGCGGCCATCTGCAGCATATGCGTTTCCTCCTCGATTTCTTCGCGGTGAAATCTAATGCCGCGGGGCGAAAATAGCGATCGGGAACAGGGCTAACGGCGTTAACCTGCGTCAGGCTCGGGTCACCGGCAGATCGGCGGCGGCCCGCGGTCGACTCCGGGTGCGTGCCACGACTTCCTCGATCAGCCCAACAATGCCGCGCGGCATAAAGATGATAAACAGGATCAACAGAATGCCGTAGATCGTGTTGGCGGCACCGATAAAGTGGATGCCGAAGGCGACGCGCAACCCTTCGTTCAACGCGATCGTAAACAATGCGCCGACAGTCGGCCCGAGCAGCACATGCATGCCGCCGGCGATTGCGGCAAAGACGATCTGCAACGACACCGCGACACCCGAAACCGTCTCCGGGTTTACGTATTGAATGTATTGGGTCAAGAGGCTCCCGCCGAGGGCCGTCAGCGCGGCGCTGATCACGGTCACCCGCAGTTTTTCGCGCATCACATCGATACCGCCCGCGGCGGCAGCGGTTTCGTCCTCGGAGATCGCTTCCAGCGCGACGCGCGAGATGCCGTGGTCGATCCACTGCCAGACGGCGAGACCGCCGATCCAGACCACCAGCGCGACGATATAAAAATAGCTCTTTTGCGTGAATTGCAGCGCGTACCAGGAGTGGCCGACCGTCTTCAGCGTCATGCCGAGCGAGCCGCCGGTCACATCGCGCGCCGCGATCAGGCTTAACAGCACGACCTGGCTCAACGCCAATGTCACCAGCGCAAAGTAATGACCGACGACGCGCAGGCGAAAAGACGGATAGCCGATCACCAGTGCCAACAACACGGCGAGCAGCATGCCTGCAGGGATGCCGAGCCAGGGGGTCAGCCCATAGAAATTCCACAGCAATGCCGGCAAGTAGGCGCCGACGCCGAGAAACGCGCCATGACCAAACGAGGTCAGACCGAACCGCCCCATCATCGACCAGGCGGTATAGACAAACCCCCAAATCAGGATCTGGATCGCGATGTGCAGCATGTATTCGGATGCAACGAGCGGTAGCAGCGCCATCAAGACCAGCGCGACGGCCCCCGCCAGGCGGCCCGCACTCATCGGCTGAACAGGCCTTGCGGGCGAACAAAGATCATGACGATAAACAACAAAAATGCCAGTACATACGAAAACTCGATCGAGAAGTAATAGCCCCCGATCGAGATGATCTGACTCATAATAAAGGCGGCGATAAATCCACCGATCATGTTGCCGAGGCCACCCAGTACACAAATCATAAAGGTGATCGGACCAAAGGAATTGCCGATAAACGGGTGCACGTCGTATTGCAAAACCAACAGGCAGGACGCAAAGCCGGCGAGCCCGCCGCCGATCGCCGAGGTTATGAAATAAATCCGCCGCTGGCTGACGCCCATCAGCCCCATGATCTCGCGGTCCTGGGCAATGGCGCGGATTGCCGTTCCGAGATAGCTACGGCGCAAAAACAAATAGAGTACGCCGGCGCCGATCAGGGCTGCGCCAAACGCCAGTAGCCGCGCAAAACTGATGGAGAAATCACCCCATTCGAGCAACGGCAGCCGCACGCCGAGATTGCGGAAATCGGTACCGAACAGCAGGGTGGCAAGGCTCTGCAGAAAGAACAGCAACCCGCCGGTCGCCAGCAGTTGGTTGATCGGCGGCGAGCCCAGTACCGGCTCGATAATCAGCAAATGAACCAACAAGCCAAGCAGCGCCACACCCAGGATCGCGACCACGCAGGCGACCACAAACGGCCAATGGAAAACGGAAAATAGCCAGTAGATCGCGTACATTCCGCACATGACGAGTTCGGCATAAGCGATCCACACCACATCGATGACGCCAAAGATCAGGTTCAGCCCGAGCGCCAACAATGCCAAGACGCCGCCGAGCAAAATGCCGTCGACAATCGCATCAAGCAGAAAAACGTCCATTTACCTAACCTCTAGCCAGCGCTGTTACTCGGCCGGCACCAGCCACGCTGCAAGATCATCGAGACTGATGTGCAGAGCAGCCGCGAGCTTTACGAGAGTAACAAGACTGCCGGGTTTCCGACGCGCCTCTATCTCGCCCAAATAACTGATCGAGATGCCGACAGCTGAAGCAAGCGCCTCGCGTGTTAAACCGCGATGCGTTCGCCAAACGCGCACCGGATGTTCGCCAGCGACGAGCCGCCGGACCAGTTCGATCGGCAAGCGGCTATAAACCCATATAGGCGCGGCGAATGGCGTCGTTGCGGCGCAATTCGGCGGCGCTGCCCGACAACCGGATGTGCCCGGCTTCGATCAGATAGGCGCGATCGACGAGGTCGAGCACCTGTTGCACATTCTGCTCGACAATCAGGACGGTGAACCCCTCACCGCGGATGCGGCGGACAAGATCGAACACCTGCTCGACGGCGAGCGGCGCCAGACCCGCCGAGGGCTCGTCCATTAGCAGCAGTTTCGGCTTTGACATCAGCGCGCGGCCGATCGCGCACATCTGCTGCTCGCCGCCCGACATCGTGCCAGCGAGTTGATGACGCCGTTCGGCAAGCCGCGGGAACAGATCGTAGACCCAGCCGAGGCGTTCGGCGAAATGAGGCCGCGCCGAGCCGATAAAAGCGCCCATGCGCAAGTTTTCCTCGACCGTCAGCCGCGCGAACAGGCGCCGGTTTTCCGGCACATGGGCAATCCCGGCGGCGACGATGCGGTGGGCCGGCAGGTCGGTCATCGTGCGGCCGTCGAGAGCCACGGTACCATCTTGCGCCGGCAGCAGGCCCGAGATCACGCGCATCAAGGTCGTCTTGCCGGCGCCGTTGGGCCCGATGACCGCCACCGCCTCACCGGCGTCGACCGCCAACGACACCGCGAACAACGCTTGAAACGAACCATAGCCGGCCGAAACCCCGGATAACGCCAAGAGCGGCCCTGCTGCGGGCGAAGAGATCGCCTCAGCCGTGGCCATGACCGCGGCCGAGATAAACTTCGGTGACGCGCTCGTCGCGCGCGGCGGTGTCGGGCCGTCCGTCAAAAATCTTCTCGCCGTGATCGAGCACGATGACCCGGTCGACGATGCGCATCAGCACACCCATGATGTGCTCGACCCAAATGATCGTGATGCCGAGCCGGTTGCGGATCTCTTGGAGCATCTCTGCGGCACGCTCCATTTCCGCGGCATCGAGCCCGCCGAGGCTCTCATCGGCAAGCAGCAGCCGCGGCTCGGTCGCGAGTGCGCGGGCGAGTTCGAGCTTTTTGAGTGCAGCAGCGCCGAGCCCCTGGGTCGTCGCTCCTTCTTCGGCCGGCAATCCGACGAGATCGAGCGCCCTGACGGCGCGGCGCTCGGCTTCGGCGCGGGCGATATGGCCGCCTTGGGCGTAGTAGGCCGGCAATGCCACATTTTCGCGCAGGCTGAGCTTGCGGAATGGGCGCGGGATCTGAAAGGTCCGAGCAAGCCCGAGCCGGCACACCCGATGGGCCGGCGACCCGGCGATCTCCCGCCCTTCGAACCGGATCGAGCCGGCAGAAGGCGGCAATGATCCCGCGACAAGATTGAAGGTCGTCGTCTTACCCGAGCCGTTGGGGCCGATCAGCCCCAATATCTCACCCTTTTCGACCGCGAAATCGACGCCGTTGACCGCGACAAACCCGCCGAACCGTTTGGTCAGGCCAGCAACTTCGAGCACCTCAACCCATCGCGTAAGGCGACGACGCCGGCAACGGCATGACCGGCTCGGCGGTGCTGATCTGGCTCGGCCACACGACGGTGATGTCCTTGCCGCGGTTTTGCATGACGACCGGCAACGCTCGAATATTCTGCCCGGCCATGACATCCTCGGGCGGCGCGAATTTGACCCCGTAGCCCTGCAACGTGCCACCGAACGGGACATCGACCTCGAGCGCCGCTTGGCGCACCGCGTCGGGATCGGCGCCGCCGTATTTGCCGACCGCGATCGGCAGTACTTTGGCCAGCAATATCCAGGTGTTGTTGAAACCCATCGAGACATGGGTCGGGACTTCGGTCGCCTGCGTCTTGGCCTTGTAGCCGTCGACCATGGTCGTAATCAGATCGCCGATCCCCGAGGCCAGTTTTTTCGGATCGAGAATTTGCGCCGGCGCCGGGTCGATGTTGAAGAAATCGTCGACATCCGGACCAAAGGTCGCGCGCAATTTGTCCAGTTGGCTATAACCCGCGCCATTGCCGATCAAAGTCCTGAAATGCAGACCGGCTTCGCGCGACTGGCGCAGGAACAACGTGATGTCGGGGTTATATCCGGCATGGATGATCACGTCCGGATGGGCGCGTTTTAATTTTGTCACCAATGAGGACAGGTCGGGAGCACTCGCCGAATAGGATTCCTTGAGCACAATCTTGCCGACATGCTTCTCGTCGGAGAAGCGTTGGTCGGCTTGCTGCACACCAGTGCCGTATGGACCGTCTTCGTCGATTAGCGCGATTTTCAGGTCAGCGGGGTCGATCCCGAGTTTTGATTTGCTGTTCTCACCTAGAAACGAAATAGCCGCCTGGCCGTAAGCGTCCGATTGCGTCGTCGGACGAAAGACATAACGCAGATGACGGTTTTTCAGGACCGCAGTCGCAATCGCACTGTTGATCCACAGGATTTTCTTTGCTTCATTGACCTTGGCGGCGAGCGGCACGGCATGCGCGCTCGAATAAACACCGAGCACGATGTCGACCTTTTCCTGATTGATCAGGCGCTCGACCTCATTGATCGCGACATCGACCTTGCTTTGCGAGTCGGCGTTGACCGGCACGATTTTATATTTCCCGAGAACGCCGCCTTGGCCGTTGACGTAATCGATCGCGAGCCCGGCGCCGATCGACAGCGGCACCGAACCTGCCCCGGCGAATGGCCCAGAGAGGTCGTGCAGTAATCCGATGCGGATCGTCTTTTCCTG
Source organism: uncultured Alphaproteobacteria bacterium (assembly GCA_963735445.1). GTDB lineage: Bacteria > Pseudomonadota > Alphaproteobacteria > ATCC43930 > CGMCC-115725 > AP-15. The sequence continues at coordinate 16,243 of CAVTLC010000005.1, read as the reverse complement.
GGCGAATACTCGGGCTAGCGGCGTCGCACCTGCCGCCAGCCCCGCCGCGGCGGCGCCGACCAACAAACTCCGTCTTCGCATCGTCACTCCCTATCAACGTTCCGCACCCGAGTATCGGGGGCGGCGCATTCTTCCCACCGGCGCGCTGATGTCAAACGGATTTGCGGCCTCCGGGCCCGTAGGCGAGGGCACCCTGAAATCCAAGGTTCCAGTTACGAATTTCTCGGCCGAGACGCTTTCGCCCGGCCGACCCGAGCATCTACGCCTGATCCGCTGAGACCGGGCTGAGTAGCCGCTCGAGCCCGGCCGCCAGGGAGGTCGACTATGCGGGGAGCGGGATCGGGCGAACCAGCGTTAGGCGCGCGCGGGTTCCCTGTGCTGGTGGCGGAGTTGCTCAATCCGCGCTGTCATCTCGGGTCCGGGCCAGTCTTCGAGCAGCCAAGCCGGCAGTGGGTCGTCCTTGCCGCTGACCGGCAGCGCTTCATCATCATCCGAGCGACCACCGGCGAACAGCTCGAGCGCCAGCGGCATCTCGTAATAGATTTCGAGGGTATTGCCGTCGGGATCGGCAAAATAAAAGCTACGCTGATTGACGTGATTAGTTGCGCGCAGGATTTCGACACCGCTCTTGACCAGATGGGTGTAAGCGTCGCGTAACGCCTGATAGCTGCCGACCTGAAAAGCGATATGGGCAACACCGATCTGGTCTCGGCGCGGGCGCTGCGCCTCGCTCGGAGCGGGATGTTGGCCGAGATCGAGAGTGTGGAAATTCTCGCCGAGCGTCATAAAGACGCCACCGTGATCCGGGTCTTCCTCGGCGATTACAAAGCCAAGAATGTCGCGGTAGAACCGCTTTGAGGCTTGCTCATCGGCGACCCGCAGATTGACGTGCCCGATACCCTTTAACTTGATCACGGCGTTCCTCCTCCTGGCATGGCGCAAAAGTGCCGCAAAATTACGGCGAGAGCTGTTCGGCCGCAAGTACGCGCCGCTGCAGAGACGGTTGTGAAGGCTGTGAGCACAACGCGCGTAGATCGGCGCGCAGCCGGTCGGCGCCGGATTCGGCAACGAGGCGCTCGATCGCGGCATGGGTCTCGCGCCAAATCGGGACGGCGGCCGCCAGCAATTCTCGGCCAGCACGGGTCAAGCGGAGACGGCGGCTGCGCTTGTCAGCCTTGTCAACCGCGACCTCGATCAGCCCGCGACGCTCGAGCGGCTTCAGATTGGCGGTTATGGTCGTGCGATCCATCGCCAACAGCCGCGCAACATCACCGATAGCAGGCGGCTGCGGCCGATTAAGCGACATCAGCAGCGAAAACTGGCCATTCGTCAGATCGAGCGGGCGAAACGCCTGGTCAAACCGCCGCGCTACTGCACGCGCCGCGCGCTGAAGGTGCAGACACAGGCAGTTGTCGCGAACCAGCAGGGTGATCTCGTAACAAGGTTCTTCGCTGCTTGACATGCTCGAAGATAGGTTGGTATCAACGTATTTGTCAACGGCGGATAGTTAAAAATGTGACGCGGGGGGAGGCCAGCAGGCAATCCGCCGCTCCCGATAGCGCCACCAAAGCTAGAGGCAGGAAAGGAAATCGAATGGGCGACCCAGTGGTTCATTGGGAACTGATGTCGAAGGATCCCGAAAAATTATCGGCCTTCTACGAAAAGATCTTTGGCTGGAAGGTTCAGCACCACCCTGAGTTGAACTACCGTATTGTCGAAACCGGCGTCGAGGGCGGGATCAATGGCGGCATTGTCAAGCCTGACCGCGAAGGACCGTGGCCGGGCAATACGCTTTTCTACATCGCGGTCGATGATCTAGCCGCTTATCGCGAGAAAATCGTCGGTGCTGGCGGCAAGGTCCACATCGAGGAACAGGCGGTGCCGGGCATGGGCTCGTTCACGCTCTTCACCGACCCCGAGGGCCGCATGATGGGGCTGTGGAAGTCGGCAACGCCGTCTTGAAGGCCGATGCAAAAAACCAACGGAGCTGGAAATGCGTTTCATGTTGCAGGTCAGAGCCAATCGCGACAGCGAAGCGGGCGTAATGCCTAGCCAGGATCTGATTGAGGCGATGTTCAAATTCAACGAGGAGATGGCCAATGCCGGCGTAATGCTCGCCGCCGAGGGCCTGCAAGCCAGCGCCAACGGCGCCCGAATCTCATATTCGGGCAGCAAGCGCAGCGTGGTCGACGGTCCATTCGACGCGGACGAGTTGATCGCCGGCTATTGGATGATCAACGTCGGATCAAAGCAAGAGGCCGTCGACTGGGCGAAACGCGCGCCCTTCATCGACGGTGTCGTCGAAATCCGCCAAATATTCGAAATGGATGATTTTGGGCCCGCGCTGACCTCTGAGATGCGGGACGCCGAAGATCGCATGCGCGCCCAGCTCGCGGCCAAGAACGTTTCCTGACCCTCGTCAATTGCGACGCAACATCAACCCGATATTTCTGCAGCAGGAGTGAACAATGCAGCTGAACCCGTATCTGAGTTTTGATGGCCGCTGCGAGGCCGCGTTCAAATTCTATGAAAAGGCCCTCGGTGGCAAAATCGTCGCCAAGATGACCTACGGCGAAACGCCGATGAAGGAACAATCACCGGCGGAGCTCCATGGCAAGATCGCTCATATCCGGATGAGTATCGGCGACACGCTGTTGATGGGCAGCGACTCGCCACCCAATCGCTACGAACCGGCAAAAGGGATCACGGTGATGCTCGGCATCGACACTCCCGCAGAGGCGGAGCGCGTATTCAAGGAGTTGTCCGAGGGCGGCACGGTTACGATGCCGATCGAGGAGACCTTTTGGGCTCGCCGTTTTGGCATGCTGTCGACCGCTTCGGCATACCGTGGATGGTCAACTGCGAGCGCCCTCACGCCTGACGCAAGCTGCCCCAGCTTCTTGCTTGTCTTCGTTTAAGGTGACGGCCAGGCGGGTGAGCCCCGCCTGGCTCGCTTCGGCCGCTCGCGCGTGTCATTATCGACCCCGTCGACCCCCGCACGCAAAGGCGAGAACCGATGGATTCAGACACGCTCGGCCTGCCGCCGGGGGCCTTTGCCAAGCTCGACACCGAAGACGATGAATTCTTTTACGAGCCGGCGCGGCTCGTCTGCCATATCGACGATGGCGCTATCGCCGCGTTGACCGAATTCTACCGCGAGACCCTGCCGTCAGGTGGCGTGTTGCTCGATCTGATGTCGAGCTGGGTTAGTCACCTACCATCCGGAATCGAATACGCGGAGGTGATCGGCCATGGCATGAATGCCGAGGAGCTGGCCGCCAACCCGCGACTCAGCCGTTGGTTTGTGCAGAACTTCAACCGCGACCCGATCTTGCCGCTGGCGGACGATAGCATCGATGCGGCGATGATGTGTGTCTCGATCCAGTACCTGGAGCACCCGGTCGAAGTGTTGCGCGAGGTCGCGCGCGTCTTGCGCCCGGCAGGCCCTGTCGTCGTAAGTTTTTCAAACCGCTGCTTTTGGACCAAGGCGGTAGCGGTCTGGCGGGCGCTCGACGACGACGGCCACGCGCGACTGGTCGAGCAATACCTGCGGCATGCCGGCTTCACCAATATCGAAACCCACCGTCTCGCCGAATGGGTCGAGGATGTCAGTGACCCGATGATCGCGGTCGTCGGCCGCGCTCCCGCGCCCGCCGTGTAAATCCGATCATCGGCGGCTATCGTCGCAAGCGAGCCGACTTTCGCGAGAGACTTGCTTCGACGATACCGGTGCGGCGGAGACTGGTATACCCTCGGCGCGGATCGATAAAACGGAGGCAATCAGCATGGAACTCGGGACGTTGTTGCCGTGGAGCGATATAGGCGGCGATCCCTCAACCGTGCGCGAATACGCGCAGACGGCGGAATTGATCGGTTATCATTTTGTCGAGGCGCCCGATCATGTCCTCGGCAGCAGCGAAGAGAGCGCATCGGAAAGCGGCCGCACCGGGGCCGGGCTGTACCACGACCCGTTTGTGCTGTTCGGCTATCTCGCGAGTTGCACGCAGAAGCTCGGCTTCTCGACCGGGGTCCTGATCCTGCCGCAGCGCCAGACGGTGCTCGTCGCCAAGCAGGCGGCTTGCCTCGATGTGCTGTCGGGTGGGCGGTTCCGGCTCGGTATCGGGGTCGGCTGGAACGAGGTCGAGTTCACCGGCCTCAACGAGAATTTTCATAATCGTGGCCGGCGCTCCGAGGAGCAGGTGCAGGTCATGCAGAAATTGTGGGCCGAGCCGCATGTCACCTTCAAAGGCCGCTGGCATACGATCGAGGATGCCGGCATTAACCCGCGGCCGGCTTCGGGCAAGGTGCCGGTATGGTTTGGCGGGCATCACGATCGCACCTTGGAGCGGATCGCCAAATGGGGCGACGGGTGGATGCCAAACGCCTATCCGCCCGGGAATGAGGCGACCGAGGTGCTCGACCGTCTGCGCCGGCTCACCTCCGCCGCCGGCCGCGATCCGGCGCAGATCGGCATCGAAGCCTGGGTGTCGATGGGCACTGGCAGCGAAGCCGATTGGGCGCGCGAAACGCGGTTTTGGAAATCGGCCGGCGCCTCGCATGTCTGCCTGACGACGACCTTTAACCGGCGTCACCACAAGCGCATCCCCGGGCACACCCTCTCCGACCACCTAGCCGCGTTGCGCCGCTATCACGCTGCCGTTGCCGCCGAACTGTGAAGCCTTGAACCCATAAACCCGGCATCGCGTTTCTTTCGCGATGGCGATCTTCTTTACCAGCGACACGCATTTCGGGCATGGCGGTGCGCTGGGGCTTTATCGCCGGCCCTTCGCCTCGGTGCCGGCGATGAACGAGGCACTCGTCGCGCGCTGGAACGAGACCGTCGGGCCCGAGGACACAGTCTGGCATCTCGGCGATTTCGCGATCCGCCAGCCGGCTATTGCCGTCGCGGAATGGCTATCCCGGCTGCACGGCGTCAAGCATCTGGTCACCGGCAACAACGACCCGCCGGAGACGACCGGTCAACCCGCCTGGGCGAGCGTCCAACCCTATGTCGAAATGACGCTCGATGGCGTCTTCCTCGTCTTGTGCCACTATCCGTTCCGCAGTTGGCGTCGCATGGACAAGGGCTCGATCAATCTGCATGGACATTGTCACGGCCGGCTAAAGCCACAGCCGCGGCAGATCGATGTCGGCGTCGATGTCTGGGACTTCCGTCCGATCACCATCAGCGAAATTCTGAAGCCCAAAGATCGCTCAAAGCAGCGATTGTGAAGCGGCGAGGAAGCAGGCAGAATCATCCCGCTGGCGGATAAGAGACGGGGAGGATGAGGTGCAGCTGAGCCGCGAGGAATTGCTCAAAGCCTATCGCGCGATGGCGACGATCCGGCGCTTTGAAGAACGCGTGCAGGAGGAGTTTTCGAAGGGCGACATCCCGGGCTTTGTCCATCTTTACGCCGGTGAGGAAGCGTCGGCGGTCGGCGTGTGCTCGCATCTGCGCGACGACGATTACATCGCCAGCACCCACCGCGGCCACGGCCATTCGATCGCTAAAGGCTGCGATCCGGTGCTGATGATGCAGGAGCTTTTCGCCAAAGAGGGCGGGTTATGCGGCGGCAAGGGCGGCTCGATGCACATCGCCGATCTCGATCGCGGCATGCTCGGCGCCAACGGCATTGTCGGCGGCGGCCCACCATTGGTCGTCGGCGCCGCTTTGAGCGCCAAGACATTGGGGCGCGACAGTGTTGCGGTGTCGTTTACCGGCGATGGCGGCTCGAACCAGGGCACCACTTTCGAGGCGATGAATTTGGCGGTGGTGTTAAAGCTGCCGGCGATTTTTGTGTTCGAAAACAATCAATACGGCGAGGGCACCGGGGTCGGCTATGCGGTCGGCAGCCATGACATCGCCGGCCGCGCCGCGGGGTTCGGGTTGCCCGCGCTCAAAGTTAATGGCGACGATTTCTTCGCCGTACACGAAGCGGCGGAAGAAGCGGTTGCCCGCGCCCGGTCGGGCGGCGGACCGAGCGCCATCGAGGTCGATACCTGTCGCTTTTACGGCCACCATTCGGGCGATGCCCAGCTCTATCGCACCCGGGACGAGGTTCGCCGGTTGCGCGAGGATCGTGACTGCCTCAAGCATTTCCGTCGCCGCGTCGGCGAGGCGGCATTGCTCGATATGTCAACGCTGGACGCGGTCGAGGCCGAGGTCGCCACCCTGATCGACCGCGCCGTCGAAACCGCGCGCACGGCGCTGCCGCCGCCCGAAAGCGCGCTGTTAACCGATGTGTACGTTTCCTACTGAGTGACGCTAGGAGAAAATCCTACCCGAAATGGGCGGTGAGGTGATCGGGGATAGTCAGAGTGGCATCGTCGAGCGCCTCAACCTTCCGGGCCTTCTCCATCCATTCCGCCCGCGATTGCGCGTGCCGGACACTCACACCAAATCGCAACGGCTTCATCTCTCCGCGCTGCGTCTTTGGAGCATCTACGGCGACCTGTTAGCCCGGCTAATTCTCCTCCGGCTAGTCCAATTTAACGGAAACTACCTCCATCGTGAGCCCTGCATGCAGGCCAACTTTCGAGGTTCCTGCTAGCTGTTGCACAAGCCAAGATGCGGCTCCAAGTGCTGCAGGATTATCACGTGGAAGTGCAATCTATTTCGGCGATAGATACAGGATATGACAAGGTGACTGATCCCTTCGCCCAGCCCTAGCCTTTGAGCGGCTCGCCGAGCTAACCTAGCTATCGAGACCGCGCGCCGCCTCTGCCCGGATGCTATAGCAGGCCCTGCCTGAAGGTTGCGGGGAAAATCGGTCATATGGAGGAATGGTTTTACGCCGTCAACGAGGGGGTCCTGGCGATTGCGAGCGTCCTTCTGCTGTTGAGTGCCGCGGAAGTCGGCGTGATACTTGCGCGTTGGCCTCGAAGTCGCCACACGGGCAACCCGGATCGTTTTCTCTATACGTTGGCGACACCATTGCTCGGTCTCCTTGCATTGATGCTTGGCTTCAGCTTTGGACTTTCGTTGTCAAGCCATGAAGCTCGGATTGCCGAAGTAGTCGATGAAGCCAACGCCATACAAAGAGCAGATTTACGCGGGCGCATGCTGCAGGAACCTTACGCGTCAGAGGTGAGACGTTTGCTCAAGGAGTACACAATACTTCGTATTGCCCATAGAGTGGATAGAATCAACTCACCGGCAATGATCGCAGGCATTAATAATTCTTTAGAGATTCGTGAGAAGTTGTGGCGCGTGACCATGGCCGCAGAAGCCGCGAATCCACAACTTGCTACGACAACGTTGTTCGTCGAAGCGTTGAACGACATGATCGATACATTTGCGAAGCGGCTGGCGGCCGAGCGGAATCACGTTCCGCCGCCGATATTTTTTATGCTCGAGACGATCGCCATGATGGCTATTGGCTTTTCGAGCTATGGGGCGCAGTTGGGCGGCACCTACAGTAGAGCGGCGATGTGGACCTTGGCCACGACGTTCGGGTTGATCATCACGCTCATCTTCGACTTGGACAGTGGGCGGACTGGCCTCATTACGGTCAGCCAGCGACCCCTGCTGGACTTGCTGGCGACCATGAAGTGATACGAGTGCCGGCCCGTATAGGGCGTTGCCCACCGGGTGCGCACTTTGGCCTTTTCAGCGGGCGCGGCGGCGAAGGATGGGGCCTCTGCATCGGATCTTTGACGCAACGGAGTTATGCAATGCAAGCCCTTGGTTCGTCGCGGCTGCCCGCTTGTTTCACAAGTGTGGTTGAGTTTTGAACTGTAGTATGTCGTTGCGCAGCCATGAAAGTGACCAATACAATAATATTGTGCTATAGTATATCCACATAGAGGGTGCTGCAGAGGAACGCTCAACAAAGAACATTTTGTTGAATTACTCGCCTGGACCACGTCGCTCCACTGGTAGTCGACGCAGTCCTTCAGGGTCGGCGGCCAGCTGACGGTTCAATTGACGGCCGACCGCGTGATCAACGCTGACTCTTCCCGGTCCAGAGCAGATCAGCCAAATGAAGATGATGATGTACAGAACTTCCGGCAGATAGAGGAAATCGTCAAGCCAGTCGATAAACGAAAGTCCTTTCGCGATCGTGGCGAGCTGTACGGTCGCGATCGCGGCAATCATGTCGAAGATGAGCGCAATGCAGCACAGGCTCGACAGTAGCCCAATGATGAGCAGCGAACCGCAAATGAATTCGACGGACGACACGAAATACGCCACGACATGCGGAAAAGGGATTCCGGCCCCCGCGATCGTTTCGTACATTTTCCGGGTGTGAGCGGCAACAAAGAGCTTGTTTCCTCCCGAGATGGCGAAGAACGCCCCGAGCGAAATGCGCGCAAGGAGAACCGCAAATTCTTCCCACGAGCGGTTTCCCAGCACCATGAAGCGGATCAGCGCATCGGCTTTCATTGCCTCCTCCTCCTTTGACGCTTGACAAGACCTGTCGAGCGCGGCCCCATCGCTGGCTTCGCGCGGCCCGACGGCAAGCTGACCGGTGTCGCTATGATGGTGTTGACCTGGCGGCCAAGCGTTTTGAGCTGCTTTCGGAGATGGCCCCGCGGGCCAGCGTCGTCGCCCTGCTGGTGAACCAAACCAATGTGCAAAACGGACGTAAACGGCGTACGAGCATTCGGAGGCACACGATGATCACCCGATGCATTTGCACTGTTGTGCTGCTGTTGTTGGCGTTTTGTGCTTTCTGGGGAAACGCTCTCGACGCCGGGCACTATTTCAATCCCTTTGGCATTTTGTTTCTGTTCTTAGCATATCTTGCTTGGTCCAAGTGGGATATCGTGCGGAGCGCCTTTAGTGCCGTCAAGGCCGAGTTAAATATCCCCATTCTGAGAATGGGGTACAGGGTAATCCAAGGCTTTGCGCCAAAGACACCCAGGCAGCTCTCAACCGAGCGGTCGTCATGAACGATATGCCCCAGCATCGTCAGCGCCTGAAACGGCACCATCACCTCGTAGTCTTCGGCGAAATCGCCGACGAGAAAGAGGATCTTCTTTGCCGACATGCTAGTCTCCTTGGTACCGTCCAACTGGGGGCTTCAGCGCGTTATTCGGCCGCTTGCAATCCGACGAAACTACGTCGTTGCGGCGGCGCCATGAATTCCGGGCCCACTGGATCGGCGATCTCCTCTTTCAAAATGCGGTCGATCTCCGCCTTTGCAGCAGTGTCGAGCGACCACCCGAAGACCTCGTCGATTGGCTGCAATTGCCGGGGGTGACGCGCCCCCCACAATGCCGTCGTGGCACCCTGATCGAGGAGCCAGCGCACGGCCAGGTGAATGACACGCTTGCCATAGCGCTGACTGGCGAATTGATCGAGGCGTTGCACCGCAGCAAGATATTGGGCGTAGCGCGGCGGTTGGAATTTCGGGTCGGTCAACCGCAGATCGTCGCCCTCGAAATGCGCGTCCTGCTGCAATTTACCCGACAGCAGCCCCCGGCACAGCGCGCCATAGGTCAAAGTCGCGAAGTTTGTTTCCCGGCAATAGGGCAGAAGCTCGGCCTCGATCTCGCGCTCGAACAAATTATAGGGCGGCTGCACGACATGGAGCTGAGCGACGCGCCGGAATCGTTCGATTTCGGCAACCGAGAAATTGCTCACCCCAATGGCCCGAATCATTCCTTGGGCGAGCAGTCTCTGCATCGCCTCTGCGGTCTCTTCGATCGGCACTAACGGGTCTGGCCAGTGGACCTGATAAATATCAATGTAGTCGGTGCGCAACCGCCGTAACGAATTTGTTACTTCGCGCAGAATGCGGTCGCGGCTGGCATTGCGGAAGACCTTTCCGTCTTTCCACTCCAACCCGACTTTGGTGGCGATCACCACGCGTGAGCGCAGCCGCCCTTCGGCAAGCGCTCGGCCAACAATCTCCTCCGAGCGGCCAAAACCATAAGCCGGTGCCGTGTCAATCAGAGTGATGCCGCGCTCGATCGCTGCCTGTATTGTCGCGACCGACTCGGAATCATCCGTCCCACCCCACATCCAGCCGCCGATCGCCCAGGTCCCGAGACCAATGCGCGATATACTGAGTGAGGTTTCCGGAATTGCTGCAAACTCCATGTCATCCCTCCTGATGGCTGATCCAATCAGCCATCGCTCCTATCCAGCCGCGTTCGCAGCGCCCAAATCTGGCAGGGCGCCGCACACGGTTTCCTTGGGTTTATTCCGCGGCTTTGCGAGAGTTGAGACCAAGAGCCCGCGCCACCCCCTCGCCGTAGGCCGGATCGGCGCGAAAACAATTGGCGACGTGGCGCTCCTTGATGTGCTGCCGCGCATCGCCCATCGCTCGCGCCGTGTTTTGGAACAGAAGCTGCTGCTGCGCAGGCGTCATCATCCGGAATAGATTGCCCGGCTGCTCCCAGTGGTCGTCGTCGGCGTAATGGTTGTAATGGGCCGCGTCGCCCTCAATGGGCAATGGCGGCTCGGCGAAATCCGGCTGGTTGTCCCACAGCCCGGCGCTGTTGGGGTTGAAGCTGGTAGTGCCGCCGAGATTGCCGTCGACGCGCATCTTGCCGTCCCGGTGGTAGCTCATATACGGGCATTTCGGTGCATTGACCGGGATCTGGTAGAAGTTGACGCCGAGGCGGTAACGAACCGCGTCATTGTACGAGAACAGGCGCGCCTGCAGCATCCGGTCCGGCGAAAAGCTGATACCGGGGACGACGTTCGACGGCCCGAACGCCGCCTGCTCGACTTCGGCGAAAAAGTTGTCCGGCCAGCGGTTGAGCTCCATGACGCCGACCTCGATCAGCGGGTACTCGGCCTTTGGCCAGACCTTGGTCAGGTCGAACGGGTTGTGGCGATGCGTTTTCGCCTGCGCTTCGGTCATCACCTGGATGAAAAGCGTCCAGCGCGGAAAGTCGCCGGCCTCGATCGCAGTGAACAGGTCGCGGCCGTGGCTTTCGCGGTCTTTTGCCACGAGGGCCTCGGCCTCGGAATCGGTCAGGTTCTCGATGCCCTGCTGGGTGCGGAAATGGAATTTGACCCATACCCGCTCATTCGCCGCATTGATCATCGAGAAGGTATGGCTGCCGAAGAGGTGCATATTCCGAAAGCTCTTTGGGATGCCACGGTCGGACATGACGACTGTGACCTGGTGCAGCGCTTCGGGCAGCAGGGTCCAGAAATCCCAGTTGTTGTCAGCGCTGCGCATCCCCGTGCGCGGGTCGCGCTTGATCGCGTGATTGAGGTCGGGAAAGCGCAGCGGGTCGCGGAAGAAGAATACCGGCGTGTTGTTGCCGACGATGTCCCAGTTGCCTTCCTCGGTATAGAACTTCAATGCAGTGCCGCGGATGTCGCGCTCGGCGTCGGCAGCACCGCGCTCGCCGGCAACGGTTGAGAAGCGCGCGAACATCGGCGTCTGTTTGCCGATTTCGGAAAAAATCTTCGCCTTGGTAAAGCGGGTGATGTCCTGCGTCACGGTGAAGGTGCCGTAGGCGCCCCAGCCCTTTGCATGCATACGACGCTCGGGGATCACCTCGCGGTCGAAGTGAGCCAGCTTCTCGAGCAGCCAAATGTCCTGCAGCAGTGCCGGACCGCGTGGACCGGCAGTCATTATGTTGGTGTTGTCGGCGACCGGCGCGCCGGCTTCGTTGGTGAAAACCCTCTTCGTGGACATGGTCTGGTTCTCCTCGATGGAAGGCTGAGTTTCGGGTGAAAGAGCGTTCCTCGTTGAGCTCAGCGCGCTCTGCGCTTTCTCAAATTGATGATCCCAATTGTCGTGATATATGGTTTCTGGCCGAGTGGATCTGGCTGCGGCCGCTATTCGGCTGCGACGCGAGACTGCACAGTCATAGTTTCCAATGTGCGCCGCTGCACCCAGAACCAGCGGTACAGCGCACCGGCAAAGATCGCACCCACGAGCTGGGCGGCAACGTAGAGCGGGACTTCTCCATAGAGACCGGCCGCCACCGCCGGCCCGATGGTCCGTGCCGGATTTATCGCGCCGCCAGTCACGGTACCGAAACCGAGAATGCAGAGCGTGATCGTCATTCCGATCGCAACCGGCGCCAATCTGCTGGCGCTGCGCACGGCGGTATGCAGGACCGCGCTGACGAGAAAGCACGTGCCGACAGCTTCGAACATGAACGCGCCGCCGTAGGTGATGCGCTGCGTGTCGACCAGTGTCGCGCCCAGATTGTAGACCGGCCCGCCATACGCCAGAAGGAGCACATAGGCGGCGGTGATGCCGCCGGCGAGTTGGGCGACGAGGTAAGGCGTAACACGACGGCTCGGAAACACTCCCGCTGTTGCGAGGCCGATTGTGACGGCGGGATTGAAATGGCCGCCGCTGATGTCGCCGAATGCCGCGACAAACACCAGGATGGTAAGGCCATGCGCGAACGCGACGGGCGGATCATGATTGACGCCGAGCGCTATTGCCGCCCCGGCGCCGATAAAGATCAGGGCGAAAGTGCCAATAAACTCGGCCACCAAGGCCCGCCCTAAACCGTCTGCTGCTTCAGTCATTCTCGATAACCTCCAAGCGCTGTCTTGGTGACAGCCATAGGCAGCGTGCCAATGATTTGGGCCTAGCCGGGCCAGGCAGAGCCGCGGATCACGCGGCAGAAATTTTCGGGCCGGAACGAGGGATCCTTGTCAGCGAGCACGTCGGCCTTGACATTGCCGAAGGTCGTCTGGGGCTTGTGGTGGATGCCGTCGTAGAAGGCCTGGATGATCTCTTCCTTGAACCGGCCGGGGCGCGGGTGTGCGTGGACGACGGCTTCGCGCTCGGCGTCACTGAACTCGGAAAACGCTATGCCGAGCACGTCCATCTCGACGCCGGCGGTGAGGAGCGCGATCACGGGATGCATGTGCTGCGGGATGCCCGGCGTGGTGTGCAGCGCGATCGCGGTCCACACCGTGTCGATATCCTGTTGCGATATCCCGTGGCCGCGCAGGAAGTTGCGCGCGACATTCGCGCCGTCCACCTCAAAGCGATCATGCGCGCTCGCGTGCTTTGGGGTGAGGCCCATATCATGGAACATGGCGCCGGCATAAAGCAGCTCAGGATCGAAAGTTAGGCTGTGGCGTCTGCCGGTCAGTGCGCCCCAGTAATAGACACGGCTCGAATGATGGAACAGCAGTGACGGCTCGGTGTCCTTGACGAGTTCGGTCACTTCCTGTGCCAGTTTACTGTCAGGGATACTGACCCCTGCCACCACTTCAATCACTGCCGACCTCCTGGTCCGATGGGGGTTTGTCAGCCGGTTCAGCCACGCCGCGATGTTCCACTATCAATGAGGGCCAACCGTCGCTACTAGAATAGTCGCCTCGCTGATTGATCGAAGTTCAAAGAAGTAAAGATTGGTTAAATTCGGTAAATTCTTTCCGATTAACTGTTCGAGATGATATCGAACGCCGAAAAATTGTTATATCGACCCATTTACTCCGTTTTTCCGGATTTAACTCCCAATGATCCGCCGGATAATTATATAAAACGAATAAATGTTGCTCACCGAGGAGTTCAAATAAAAGAGGGTGTTGCACGATGAATTTACTTGTTTCAGGGTTGCAGAAAAGCAACCTTCCGGCTTGCCTTCCCGAGGGGCGGGCCAGTGTGCTGGAGAAAGACACAGTTGAACCTTGGCTTTACCACGAGATCGAGGCGCTGATCCCGCGTTTGACGAAGTACGCGCGAGCATTGACCCATGATGTGGTCGATGCCGACGATCTTGTTCAAGAGTCACTCAGTCGAGCGCTTGCAAAGCTTCATCTGTGGCGCCGCGGCACCAATCTGCGAGCCTGGCTCTTCACGATAATGCACCATCAATATGTCAATGAGCGGCGTCGCGCGTCGCGCGAAAAGAAAGTTGCGCTTGAGGATCACGATCAAGCCCTCGCAGCACAGCAAGACAAGCGACTGGAATTTTGCGACCTCGCTCGCGCGATGGGCGCGCTTTCCACAAACCAAAGATCGGTCATTATGCTCGTGGGCGTTGATCAGATGGAGTATGAAGAGGCCGCATCGGTTTTGAACTTGCCGCTTGGAACTGTTCGCTCGCGTTTGGCGCGCGGCCGCAATACCCTGCGCCAGCTAACCGACCGCCTTGCCGCGTGAGATTTCCACTGCTCACGCGAGTTCCGGCAAATGAGGGATTGCGAGGGCTCGTAGAGCGGCCGGGCTATGCGAGCGCGTCGAGCAGCACTTTCGCGGCTTTCAGGTCAGCCGTACCGAACCCTTCGGTAAACCGCTCATAGACCGGCTGGAGTAGCGCTGTCGCATCGGCGGAACGGCCCTGATCGCGCCACAGCCGGGCGAGACTGGTGGTGCAGCGCAGTTCCCAGGACAAGGCCTCTTGGCGGCGCGCCCAATCTAGGGCTTGCTGGAAGTGGACCTCGGCCGCGGCGGGGGCGTTCGGAACACCCTCCAACAGACGAAGCTCGCCTTTAACGCGCAGCAGCTCGGCAGTATTCCAGCGTCCTTCCCCGTGCTCCGATCGTGCGAGCGCTTCTCCTATGGTCACCAGCCCCTCACCCACTTGTCCTGCAGTGCCCAAGGCTTCGGCGAGCACACCGAGAAATCCTGTGTAACGTAAGACGTAGCCGGTCCTCCGAAGCTCGTCGAGAGCGGATCGGAGAAGCGATAATCCAACGACGTCTCCGCGCCTGATCAGCAGCACGCCCTTCCAACAGCGGCCCCAGATCTGCCAAACCTCTAGAGAATGCCGTTCCGCATGCTCGATCAGCATCGCCACGAAGTTTTCCGCTGCCGCCAGATCACCAACGAAGTGCGCTATCGGGCACGCCGCTTGAGCCAGCGCATTGCACAACGAAAGCGCATGACCACTTGCGCGTGCACCGTCAACGCTGGTTTGCGCGGTATGGACGGCCTGCTCCGGGAAACCTTGAAGCCAAAGGACATGCGCGAGAATGCAACGCGCCGCCGACGGCTGGTCGAATTGAAAGCGATATAATCTTACGCGATCGATGGACGGGGTCGAACGAGCGAGCATGCGCTCGATGTGATGGCGCGCATTGACCTGGTCTCCCAGATAATGCAGCGAGGTCCCCACCATGCGGTCGCCAACGCGCAAATTTGCCGGGTCCGTCCGGTCCGCTGCGACACTGCAAAACCTTTGGGCAAGCCCCAGTTCGGTGCGATGCTCGCCGCTTATCGATCGATAAAAAGACAGACCCCAAAGCGCCGATAGCTGAACCGTCGTATCACCAAGAGACTCGGCGAGTTCCAGAGCGCGCGTCAACGCGGCGCCAGTCTCGGGTATTGGGCCTCTCGTATACATCAGCGATGCGCCCAATGCCGCATAGAGCTGCATTTCGGAACGTTGCGCTTGGGCCGAGTGGGGGCCAAAGCTGGCGAGCGCTTGTTCGACGCGCCCGCGACACTCCTCCATCAGAGACAGCTGAACCCACAGTGGCACCGATGCGATCGTGAGGGCGACGCCCATCGACGGATCGCCATTGAGCGAGAAAGCCCAATCCAGCGCTGCGCGGATATTGTCGATCCGTGGGACGTAGTCTGCCAGCCATTCGTCGGTCGGGCGCGTCTCTGCCTCCGTCTCTGCGCCTTCAAAAACATCCAGATAGTGACGAGCATGGCGGCGCGCCGCCGCATCGAACTCGCCGGCTTGAACGAGCTTCTCCAGCGCATAAGCTCTGGTCGTTTCGAGCAGCCGATAGCGCACCGTCGCGCCGCCAGGGTCCGCGGTCACAAGTGATTTCTCGACCAGGTTCGTAACGCAATCGACGACGTCCGACGGACCAATCTCGTCATCCGCCGCTACCACCCTCGCGGCCTGCAGAGTGAAGCCGCCAGCGAAGATTGCCAGGCGACGCAACACCACGCGCTCGGTTTCGGTCAGGAGCTCATGGCTCCAGTCGAGCGTCGCCCGCAGTGTCTGATGACGCGGCATTGCGGTGCGATGGCCGCCCGCGAGGAGCCGGAAGCGGTCGCCGAGCCGGGCTGCAACTCCCTCTATCCCGAGGGTGGCGGCGCGCGCCGCGGCAAGCTCGATCGCCAGCGGGATGCCGTCAAGGCGACGACAAACTCCGGCGATTGCGGCCATGACAGGTGCGTCGGGCGAAAACTGTGGCGCGGACGCGCGTGCCCGCTCGACGAACAGGCGAACAGCGCCGTAGCGAAGCTGGTCCTCGCCGGCTGGGCTGCCTTCCGGCGGCAGAGCGAGCGGCGGTACCGGGTAAACCCACTCGCCGTCTGCGCGGAGCGGCTCGCGGCTGGTGGCGATCACGCGGGCTGCCGGGTTTACCCGCAACAACGACTCGGCCATCCCTGCC
>CAVTLC010000004.1:0-259392 GCA_963735445.1 uncultured Alphaproteobacteria bacterium | reverse complement strand
CAGCCCGCTGGGTCTCCTGCTGCAGCCAATCGGCCACGACGAAGATCTCGAAGCCCAACGCCACGCCGCGCAGTGAATTAAGGTTAGGAGCAGTACGTATGAACGCTTCAGCCCAACCGGCGATCAAGATTTACGGCACCCGCGGGTCGGCCGCCTGCTATTCGATCCGCGACTTTCTGCATCGCAGCGACGTGCCGTCGAAGAAGCCCGCGCCGGAGGCGCAGGTCTCGGGTCTCGACGATCGGCGGCTGCCGATCTGCGAATTCGCTGACGGGACCCGCATAGAGCGTGCAACGGTTCGTCAAGTCCTCGAAAAGCTGGGCTGGTAGTAAAATTCCTTCACGAGAAGAGTACGATCTCGCCATCTACGGCGCCGGGCCGGCTGGGTTGAGCGCGGCTGTTGATGGCGGTGCTTCGGAGGGACTGAAGACGGTTGTGATCGAGCGTTATGCGGCGGACAGGCCGCAGCAGCCCGAAGATCGAGATATTATTTGGGCTTTCCGGAAGGCATCAGCGGCGCGGGAAGTCTGCCCAGCGCGCCCGCGAGCAGGCATGCCGGTTCGGCGCCGAAATTCTGGTCGCCCGCGCCGGTGTTCGGGCGAAATCGTCGCCGGCAAGGGAGTTCGCGCTATCTCGAGATGGCACCAAGATCATTGCTCGCGCCTCGGTTTGCGCCACGGGGGTCGATTACCGAAAACTCGGCCTGCCGAACGAGGATCGCTTGTTCGGAGCCGGGCGTCTATTATGGCGCCGGGGCCAGTGAGGCCATGCTGTGCAGTCGTCAGGAGGTGTATCTGGTGGGCGGCGGCAATTCTGCCGGCCAGGCTGCGCTGCACTTTGCGCGCTATGCGGCGCGCGTGAACATGGTGGTGCGCGAGGATTCGCTAAAGGCTTACATGTCCGATTATCTGATTGATCAAATTCGCGAGGAGCCAAAGGTCGATGTGCTGTCGAACACCGAGGTCACCGCGCTGCACGGAGACCGCACGTTGCAGGCGATCACTCTCAGGAACAACAAGACCGGCAAGGAATGGACAGCGCAGACCAGTTGGCTCTTTCTCTGCCTCGGCGGCGCGCCGCAGACGCGATGGGCAGCGGAAGCGGGCGTCCTCTGCGACAGCGGCGGTTATATAATCACCGGGCCCGATCTGCTGAACAACGGCAAGCGCCCCAAGAACTGGGTACCCGATCGCAATCCCTTTGACATGGAAACGAGCCTGCCGGGGGTATTCGCAGCCGGGGATGTGCGGCAGGGCTCGATCAAGCGTTGCGCCTCAGCCGTCGGCGAGGGGGCTAGGACGATTGCCTCCGTCCACCGTTACCTGACGGGCGGTTGACTCCCCAATAACTCGGAAATGTGCTTGCGACAATCCTCCCGTGATTAATCCGAAGGCCGCCTTTGAACCGCCGGCCAAAGTGGGTCATGTCGGAAACCCCCAGCCATAAGTAATTCAGCGCGCGCCGGCAGTAGCAGGACGTCTTGCCTGGCCCAAATGATGGTCGTCGCGATGGAAGCCGCGCTGTCAGGCGGATTGCGTCCGAGCGTTGGAGAATCTCGGCGCCGGCCGGTTCGGCGAGGGCAGATACGGCTCGCTATGCTGGCTGGGCTGCCGCCTAACGCCCACCAAGTGGAAGGAGCCGGCTCCGCACCAGGAGCTAGCCGGTGTATTTGAACTCTGGCAGCTTTTTCAGGGCCTCCTGCGTCGCCCCCGGTAACTTGATTTTGCTGCCATTGTCCTCGAGAACGAGGCTCTGAAACGGGACGGCCACCATTCGCCCGCCGATGTGGAGGAACCCTCCGACTTGAAGTACAGCAAAAAGCGCCTTGTCGCGCCCGATTATAATGTCCTCGACAGTCCCGATTTTCTCGTTTTGGTCGTTCAAGACGCTGCTGCCGATCAGCTTGCTCGCGCGATAGCCTTCCGCAGCCTTTTGCACGTCGACAATCACGAGCTCGACGCTCTGCGAGAGTACGGGCATCGGCAGCGAGGAAGCCAACATCGCCGAAACGAGCGCAACCACATAACGAAAACTCGTGGGCAGACGCTGTAATTTACCCGTGCTCATGGGTGTTCCTTTTCGTGGGTTCTGGATTCCAGTAGCATCAGCGCATCACCCCCACATTGATAGTCGTCAGTTTTGCTTGATGCAGCGGCCGATTGTTGAGTGGTCTGGAGTAGCTCTGCGAAAAGAGCCCCGCCGACGATAACGGCGGGGCTTTGAGTTAGGGAGGAATCGCGTCACTCACGCGACCGCGATGATATTGGGAATTCGTGATCGGCTCGACTTTGACGCCGATCAATTTGGCTGCGAATTATGGGCTGACTGCAATTCGGTTATCGACTCTGGTGACCCCCGGTGCCAGCCAGGCGGCCCGTTCGGCTTCCTCGCGCTCCGCCCAGGATCGCACGGTGCCTCGGAGGACGACCTCGCTGCCATGTGTCTCGACCGTGATGCGGTTGGCATCGAACAGTGCGCTGCGCCGGAATGCCTCCTCGATCTTCTCCTTAATTTCCTCCGGCGCGGGTACGACCCGAGGCTGCAGTCGAATCAAGTTGCTGACACCTTTCACCCCCTGGATCCAGCGGACAGCTCGTTCCGCATAGTCCCGCTGATAATTCCACTCGACCTCACCTTCGAGCGTCACCCAACCGTTCTTGACGACCGCTTTGATGTGCTCCCAGGAACTGGGAAGCCAGATTTTGAGGTTTGCAACGACTTCGCGGGCGATGTCGGGATCCGGTCTCTGATCGGTCTGTGGCAAGCGCACTTCAAGATCATTGGCCACTCCGACCACCCCGGCGACGCGCTTCACGACACGTTCCGCGGCAAATTTCTCGGCGTAGCTTCGAACGAACCCAGTCAGGGTGACGACCCCGTTTTTGACCGCTACTGCGATATCGGTCGGATCGATGTCGGGATTCGATCGCAGCTCTTCTTCAACGTCACGTTTGATTTCGGCGTCTGACCTCATGATACCTCCTTACACTAAGTTCGTGGCAAGGTGATTTGGCTATCACGCGGCGCTCGGGTGTTGCCTTGACTGCTGTCAGTTTTCCGCTCTGTCCACAATCGCGTTTCTAGCCGGTGCGGAAGGTGGCGGTGAATCCCAAGCTTGAAGGCGCATTGTCGTTGCGGACAGAACACCTCCCTTCCGGTTCTGCTCAGCTGCTGCACGGCAGAAGCTGACGGTGGTGGACTCGACAGGGCTCGCAGCCGAGGGGATCGACCGCGGTTTAGGAGCGAGGACTACAGGGGAAACCCAAATGCTCGTCGACCCGCGCGAGGTCAGTCGATTCCAGCTGATTTTCTTTGTTATATTTCGCGCCTTCTCCAGCCTGCTGTAATCGATTTCGGCAACGTAGCCGTTCAACGGAGCGTCATAGGCGAGCTTCGTCCACGGCACCGGGTAATACCAATCCCGAGCGAAGTGCTGAGGCGGAGGACCGCATATTGCCTGCCGGAATTTCCGTCTAAGATCATTGGCCAATCGTGCCCAAGCGCTCGCCACTGCGGTTGTAGACAGGGCTGCCGTCGATGCTTTTGGAGGGCGTTGACCGGTCCGTCTCGACCATTGCAGTGCCGCTTGGAAAATCGGATGCACATAAGCTGGAATGAATTGACGGCAGGGAAATTGATCATCGTCAATTTGGAGGAAGATTCTCTGGAGCAAAACGTTGAGTTGTCACAGCTCGTTTCGGACGGAGCAGATCATGTCCTATGAACCGCCTGGTCCCGGCAGATATTGGGGACAACCGCACTTTGGCCCGAGCACTGCCGCCGAAATCGATGCTGGTCTGCGCCAGTATATGGTTCGGGTCTACAGTTACATGTCGGCCGGGCTCGCCATTTCGGGGCTCGTCGCCTATGTCTCGGTTTCAACGGGCTTTTATCAACAGATCGCCGGGACGCCGTTAATCTGGATCGTGATGCTGGCACCGCTCGGAATGGTGCTGCTTCTCGGCTTTGGCATCAACCGGATGAGCATCGGCGCGGCCTTTCTGGCATTTTGGGCTTTCGCTGCGCTGATGGGACTTTCGTTGGCCGGTATTTTTCTCGTCTTCACGGGCGCCAGCATCGCGCGCGTATTCTTCATCAGTGCCGCGACTTTCGCTGCAATGAGCCTTTATGGCTATACCACCGGGAACGATCTCTCGCGGTTCGGTGCCTTCCTGTTCATGGGGTTGATCGGCATCGTAATTGCCAGTCTCGTCAATATCTTTGTCGGCTCGAATGCGCTGCAATTCGCCATCTCGGTGATCGGCGTCATCGTGTTCACCGGGCTCACCGCCTACGACACTCAGCGGATCAAGCAGGTATACTTGGCGAGTGATCCCGGCGATATGACGACAAAAAAGGCGATACTCGGAGCTCTGACGCTCTATCTCGACTTCATCAATCTGTTCGTCATGCTTCTCCAGCTGACAGGGCAGCGGCGCGATTAGTGAGGGATGGTGAACCGTGGTCACACCGACCTGCGCGACTAATGCGAAAACAGTACCGGCACGGTCATTTGCTCCATTAGATCGCGGCTCACGCCACCGATAAGCGCCTCGCGCAATTGTGAATGGTGGTAAGCACCCGAGACCATCAGGTCGGCACACATATCTGCGGCGCGCGATAACAGAACTTCCGATATCGAAAGGGCGCCCCGCAAGGTCGCTTCGGGTTGGGCGGGAATCCGGTGCCGTTTTAGATGACTGGAAATCCACTCTAGAGAAGGGCGGTGTTGCTCCAGGTTTGCCTGTTGAGCGCCGACATATATCACGGTCACGGCTTCGGCCCGATCGAGCAGCGGCAGCGCGCCATGCACTGCCCGCACCGCCTCGCGGGTTCCATCCCAAGCGATAAGGGCCCGTCTGCCAACGTTATCGATCGTTTCGGCATAAGGGATGACCAGAACCGGCCGGCCGGTTGCAGCCACGGTTTCGCCCGGCGGAAACCCGATTGACCGGGCATCTGGCGACAGCTGGCCGAGGATGGTCAGATCGAACGACTTTGCGAGATCGATGAAACCGATTCTCTTGCTCCCAAAGAGGTGCCACTCGCCATCGAGGCCTTCCCTCTGCAGTTCATTCCAAAAGAGGTGCTGAACCCGGTCCGCAATTTGCGCTTCGTGGGAGATTTGCGGGAAGGGGTCGGCAGCCGGCTCGCCGCGGACGGTTAAAACCTCGGGCGCAACGAAAATGCCGGGGCTTGGATTGACTGGGGCATGCGCCAACACCGCTGGGGCGTGATCTGCCGCCATGCAATAAGCAGCGGCCAAATAGGCTTTGTGCTCTCGCGACACACTGACGGCCAACCGCAGGAGGCCCTCGCCAGCGGCAGTCGCATCTATGCCGACCAGCATGTCACGAATTGCCATGACGCACCTATTGGAAAGAGCAGTCCGCTACTCCAAACGCTCGACTGCGCAGAAGGTGCCCGAGCTTTTCCTTTGCGCATTGAAATGCTTCAGTGAGCGACCGGCGCTGTTTTGGAACTGACGCCCGTCAAGGAACTTCCGCCGCTTCCTCCATTAAATCTGTAAAGACCACGATGCGGCCGTGATCGGGCAGGCTATGCAGCTTGACTTCACCCCGATGAAGACGAGCATGATCCTCGATCTGGCGGCGGGCGGCAGCGAACGCGTCGCGAACGGCGACTGCGATATTGTCGTCGGAGCGCCCCGGCTTCGAACCGCGTCCGACCACGATTTCGCGCCCGGGAACACTGATGTCTACTCTGACCCGGATCAAATTGCCCTGATGGTGACGCCGGTGTTGACGCTCGACGGCGACGCGGCACGACATGATCTGATCGAAGAACCGGTCGAGCTCCGCGGCATATTCACGTATTCGGTCCTCGATGCTGGGTGACGCATCAACGTGGCGGAAAGTCATTTGCAGCGGCAGGCGCATCGCGTTCTCCTCCATGGAGAACGCAATCTAGTCGTCTGACCTCCGATCGGAATTGATCGGGCGCAAATCGCCCGACCAATATTCTGCTGACGCACCCAACGAAAGGAGCTCCCGCGCACGGTATCGGTCGTCGAACTGACGCACGTCAAGGCCGTAGCCCAGGCCCGGGATCATATTCGTGTTGAGGAGGTGCAGATGGCATCGGCTCGGCCAGCGGCGTTCCTATTCGATCTCGACGGGACGCTCGTCGACAGCGTCTACGAGCACGTGCTGGCATGGCGTGAAGCCCTCGAGCAGGTGGGGATTGAGCTCTCGGTCTGGCGAATTCATCGCCGGATCGGCATGAGCGGCGGATTGCTGATCAACGCGCTGCTGCGTGAGACCGGAGCCGAGATCAGCGCCCGCTTTGTCGAGGAGTTACAGCGTGGACACGCCGATGCCTACGCGCGCCGCTCGGCGCAGGTTCGGCCGCTACCAGGCGCCAAAGAGCTGTTGGAACATTTGACTGCGAACAAGGTGCCTTGGGCGGTGGCGACGAGTGGGCGAATGGCGAGCGCCCGGCCCAGCCTAAACGCTATAGGAGTTGACCCGTCGCGTGCGCCGGTGATCACGCGAGACCAGGTCGAGCATGCGAAGCCTGATCCGGACCTCTTCATCGCCGCGAGCAAGCAACTTGCAGTCGATGTTGCCGACGCTGTCGTGGTCGGGGATAGCGTGTGGGATCTTTTGGCCGCGCGCCGCGCCCGTGCACTCGGCGTCGGCCTCCTCTCGGGCGGGTACGGCAGGGAAGAACTCGAACGCGCGGGAGCGTATCGCGTCTATGAGGACCCGAGCGATCTCCTTCGTCATCTCGACGAGGTCGGTGTGCGCCGCCAAACGCAATCACACCGCACCCAGTAGGAATTATGAGATCGAGGGGTACCGCTACGTGCGCTGTCGGCGAGAGATCAGGAACGGCCCCCTTGATCCCGAGGTTTGGAAAGAGACCCCTTGTCTAAACAGAGGCCATCATGTTCAGCCGTACCGACCTGGAAGAATTGGTAGCGATAGAGGCGCAGCCCACCATTTCGCTTTACTTCCCGACCCATGTCGCGGGCCGGGAGGTCCGCCAAGATCCGATCCGGCTCAAAAACCTGCTTTCCGCAGCAGCCGAGCGCCTAAAGGCGAGCCACCGGTCGCCGGAGATCATCGCGTGGTTATCGCCTGCTCAAAGGCTTGTCGAGGATGAAGCGTTTTGGCGGAGCCAGCAGCACGAACAGCAAGGGCTGGCAATTTTTCTGGCGCCCGATTTCGACCGGTTCTTCCAGCTGCCGATTTCGGTCCCCGAGGAGATTACGCTGGGCGGGCACTTCCACGTCAAACCGCTATTGCCAATCCTCGACGATGCCGGACCGTTCTGGGTCTTGACGATCAGCGCCTCGCACACGCGCCTCTACCAAGGCTCGCGTTGGGATTTCGCGGAAGTAGCGGGGCTTTCCCTTCCGCAAGGCGTCGCCAAGATCGAAGGTATGACGGAGTACGAGGAGAACTACTATGGCAGTCCCCTCGGTCGTCACGGCGGGCTCGCCAAAGCGCAATCCTTTGGTGACGACCCGGACCAGATCCGCAAGGAGGAATTGATCGAACTTCTGCATCGCATCGCGCAGCCGGTCGAGCCTCTCATCAAGCGCAACCCCGTCCCGCTCATCCTCGTAGCTTCACCCGAGATCCAAGGCCATTTCCGTGAGATCGCGGGTTGGAAGGAATTACATCCGGACGGCCTCTCGGAAAACCCCGACGCTCTGACCAACGGAGAGCTGCACCGGCGCGCCTATGCATTAGTCGAAGAGAAGCAAATCGCAGCCCGCAATACCGCGCTCGAGCACCTCAGTGCGCGGCTCAGCAAGGGGAAGGCGACCACGAAGCCCGACGAGATTGTCAAGGCGGCGCGATACGCACGTGTGGACACTTTGTTCCTGAGCGGCGACGAGCATTTATGGGGAATATTCGACGAGGTGGAGGATCGGGTGGTGGCTCATGGCAGCGCTGCCGAAGACGATGTCGACCTTCTCGACTACGCTGCTCTGATGACCCTGCGTAACGGGGGATCCGTTATAGTCGTTGACCGGGCGGCATTGCCCCCGCCTGGGCTCGCCGCGGCGATCCTGCGATATTGAAATCCGACGCTCAGAACAATAAAGGACACTGGCTTACGACGCGTGCCGCTGCCGCGTCGGCCGAATAAAGAAGCGGTCTCAGCGCCGCCGCGCAGCGGGTTTGTTCTGAGCCGGAGTGTTTCCGTTGGACGCGATCGATGATGCTGCCATCGCGGAGCGCCACCGGATAATACAGCCGCGCGGGAAGCGCTGACTAGACTAGTTTTCCGTTTCCAGCGGCTCGGCCTCTTGGGCCTCGAGCGCGGCGACTTGATCCGCCGGCAAGCGGGCGCGAGCGCGACGCACGGCATCCTTGAGCTCGTCGAGTGTGCATAAGCCGAGACCCACCGGATGCCGCGGCTTAATGTTGGGGCTGTTCCAATGGGTGCGGTCGCGCACCGCCGCGATCGTCGGTTTTGTCGTCCCGATCAATTTCGAGATCTGTGCGTCGGATAGTTCGGGATGGCTCTTCAGCAGATAAGCGATCGCGTCGGGCTTGTCTTGGCGCTTGGCGATTGGTGTGTAGCGCGGTCCCCTGTGCTTGATGAACTGAGGCGGCATCGCCTGCGCCGATAATTTGAGCCGAGCCTCGGGATCGGCTTGGCAGCGCTCAATTTCCTCGGTGGTCGTCTGGCCGTTGGCCACCGGGTCGAGCCCTTGCATCTGATTGGCCACCTCGCCATCAGCGATCGCCTGGATTTCGAGCGGGTGCAGACCGCAAAAATCGGCGATCTGTTCGAAGGTTAGCGAGGTGTTCTCGACCAGCCATACGGCGGTCGCCTTTGGCATCAATGGTGCAGGCATGACAAGGATCCCGGTTTCGGCTGCTCGCTGCGAGCCAACAGGCTCGCGTCGCAGCGCGTAATGTTAAACGATATATAATTGCTGAGCTGACGCAAGGAAGGCGACTGCAGAGGAACGCAAATGATTGACGAATCCGAGCTTGAACCGCGGCGCAAACCCGCTGTCGTCAAAGATTTGAGCCTGATGGGCATCGCCGAGCTGGAAGCGTATATCGCCGCTCTCGAAGCCGAAATCACGCGGACTCGGGCTGAAATCGCGTCAAAGCTCGGTCAGAGGCGCGGCGCCGAGGCGCTGTTCAAACGCTGACAAGCCGGCCGATTGCCTGAGACACCTCTCGACGCGAGGTCCCATATCGCACCGCGTGCAAAATTTTGTCGGCCGGATGTAGAGCGGAAGGAGGTTGAGAATGCCAAAGATGCGCGCGGTAGAAGTGCGGCAGCCTGGCGGGCCGTTGGAATTGGTCGAGCGTGATATCCCCGAGCCCAGCCCTGGAGAAGTCCGGATCAAGGTGCAAGCCTGCGGCATTTGCCACAGCGACAGCTTTGTCAAGGATGGGCAGTGGCCGGGAATCGAATACCCGCGGGTTCCGGGCCACGAGGTCATCGGGCTCGTCGATGGCATCGGCGCAAACGTGCGCGGGTGGATCTTGGGGCAGCGGGTCGGCGTCGGCTGGCATGGCGGCAATTGCGGGTACTGTGATAACTGCCGCCGCGGCGACGCCTTTGCCTGCCAAACCGAGACCTTGGTCACTGGCGTCACCTCGGATGGCGGCTACGCCGATTACATGATCGCCCCAGCCGAGACTTTGGCGCGGGTTCCCGACGAACTTTCCTCGGTCGAGGCCGCTCCCCTAATGTGCGCCGGGATTACGACTTTCAACGCCTTGCGCAACAGCGGCGCCCGGCCGGGCGAAACCGTCGCGATTTTGGGCATCGGGGGTCTCGGTCATCTTGGTGTCCAATACGCCGCAAAGCTCGGGTTCAATACCGTTGCGATCGCTCGCGGATCCGACAAAGTGCCGCTCGCCCGGCAACTCGGCGCGCATCATTACATCGATAACGCGGTGGAGGACCCGGCGAAGGCGTTGCAACGCCTCGGAGGCGCCAAGGCAATCTTGGCGACGGTGACCAGCGCCGAAGCGATGAATTCGGTTCAGGGCGGGCTCGCGGCGAACGGAACATTGATGGTTATCGGCGCCGTCGAGTCGCTGACTGTCGACGCCTTGCCCCTGCTCGTCGGCAGGCACTCGATCAAGGGGTGGTATGCCGGCACCTCGATCAACTCGCAGGAGACTTTGGCGTTTAGCGCGCTGACCGGGGTGCGGTCGATGAACGAAACCTATCCACTGGAGCGCGCTGCCGAAGGATATGAGCGCATGGTCACCGGCGGAGCCCGGTTCCGGGTGGTGCTGACCACCGGCAATTGATCCGGGGCGCCGGCGCCGCGATATCTAACGCCGAGGAGGACCGGCCATGTCCGGTAGCGATGCGCAACTTTACGACCAGGATTTCGTCCGCTGGACCGAGCAGCAAGCGGCGGCGCTGCGCCAAGCCGCAGGGCTCGGCGTGAACCTGCCGCTCGACTGGGAGAACCTTGCCGAGGAGATCGACAGCTTGGGCCGGTCGTTAAAGCGCGAACTACGCAGCCGCGTCGCTGTGATTATCGAGCATTTGATCAAGCTTGAATGCTCGCCAGCCACTGACCCACGGCGGGGATGGATCGATACCATCGCGCGCGAGCGATCAGAGATTGAGCTGCTGTTTGATGATAGTCCGAGCCTTAGGGGAGAGGTGGGCAGTGTGGTCGCGAGGGAAATGGAGCGGGCCGCACGCCGTCTTCTTCAGATCCTCCGACGTCGCGACGGGATAGGGCCAGACGTGATCAGCAAAGTGACCGCAGCCAGCTACACCAGGGAGCAGGTACTGGGCGATTGGTTTCCCGGAGACGCCCCTCTCCCCGATAACCGGGGAGAGGAGTAGCCAAGGTTAGACGCGGAGGTGCTCTCGCTTACCCGAGGTGCTTTTTGTAAAAAGCGGTCACCGGGTCGTACGAGGCGTTCGACTGCCGTTTTTCATTATCGATGTAGACGATCTCGATGTCGCCGCCGGCATTGCGGTAATTCGAGATAAACCGCTCCGGTTCGTTGCCGGGGAAGCTTGAATCGTCGTCGTGATAATCGTGCACGATGTCGGGCCGGCCTTGCACCCAGAGAGCCGGCGGCATCGTGACCTTTTCGCCGCGTTCGAGGATCAACATCGGGTTGCCCTCGGTCATCGCGGCCTCGGTCTTCCAGTAAAGGTCGTGCTTTTCCTTCATGCCGATCGAATAGGCCGGCGGGTTTGGGCTCTTCGCCGCTTTTTGCGCATTGCGATAACGCGATAGCGGATTGATGACCGGCCACGACATCGCAACCGCCTGCACCGTCGCGTCGACCGCCGGTGAGCCGGCCGGCAACGGCGCGGACGCATAACGCTGGTCATTGGGCCGCATCGCCGCCAGCATCGCGAGATGGCCGCCGCTCGACGCCCCGCCGATGCCGACCCGGTTGGGGTCGATTTTTAGCTCGCGGGCATGCGCCTTGAGCCAGCGGACCGCGTAGTTGATGTCGATCAGCGAGGTCGGATAGCCGTCGGCGTTGTGGCGGAACTCGAGCGAGGCGACGACAAAACCGTTTTTTGCCAGCGTCTCGTC
The DNA here is from genome assembly GCA_963735445.1 of uncultured Alphaproteobacteria bacterium. Taxonomy (GTDB): domain Bacteria; phylum Pseudomonadota; class Alphaproteobacteria; order ATCC43930; family CGMCC-115725; genus AP-15. The sequence continues at coordinate 247,862 of CAVTLC010000004.1, read as the reverse complement.
GAGGCCCTGGGTTCCCGTCAAATCGCCACTGGTCCAGGCGCCGCCATGCAGATCGACCACCGCCGGGAACGGCCCGTCGCCCTTCGGCTTGTAGAGCCGTGCGATCAGCTTCTTGTCGCCGTGGCGGAGATACTCGACATCTTCAGTTGTGATTTCATAGGTTGGCATGACTACTCCCTCCCGGAGTTGTGCTGCTGTGGCATGCAGGCAATCGGGTTGATCAATGTCCCGGCATCGCCGCAGCCGACAGCGCAGCCTACTCGCTATTGCAGGTGCGGGGAAGGCGAGAGCCGGGGCTGACCGCAGCAAAGGCCTCTGATGACGCATGAACAAGCGGTGACACCTCGGGCCGCCGTTCCGGGCATCGTGCACGACCCGGTCTGCGGGATGTCGGTCGATGCAGCACGATCGCCGCACAAGGTCGAGCACGCGGGCCACACGTATCATTTCTGCGGCAATCGTTGTCGCGAGCGGTTTGTAGCCGATCCTCGGCGCTATCTCACTCCAGCGATCACGACGGAGCCGCAGCCGATCGGCGGCGCGGGCCAATGGACCTGCCCGATGCATCCGGAAATCGTGCGCAGCGGGCCGGGCAGCTGCCCGATCTGCGGCATGGCGCTCGAACCGATGGCGCCCACCGCGGCCGAGGCGGCCAATCCCGAACTCGCCGACATGACGCGGCGATTTTGGATCGGGGTAGCGCTGTCGTTGCCGTTAGTCGCGTTGGCGATGACCGAGCATTTCCGCGCGTTGCTGCCGGGCGGCGCAGCGGTGTGGTTGCAGCTGGTGCTGGCGACACCGGTCGTGTTGTGGTGTGGGCTGCCCTTTTTCGAGCGCGGCTGGGCATCGCTCGTCCACCGCCATCTGAACATGTTCACCCTGATCATGCTCGGCACCGGCATCGCTTACGGGTACAGCCTGGTTGCGGCGCTGCTGCCGGGGCTTTTTCCGGCGTCGTTCCGGATGCCGGATGGGACCGTGCCGGTCTATTTCGAACCGGCGGCGGTCATCGTAACCCTGGTGTTGCTCGGCCAGGTCCTGGAGTTACGCGCCCGGGCGCAGACCGGCGGCGCCATCCGCGCATTGCTCGATCTTACTCCTAAGACCGCGCGCCTCATTGGCGACGACGGCACCGAAGCCGATGTCGCGCTCGAGTTGGTCGTGCCCGGCGACCGCTTACGGGTGCGCCCTGGCGAGAAAGTTCCGGTAGACGGCGTCGTGGTTGAAGGTCACAGCACCATCGATGAGTCGATGATCACCGGCGAGCCGTTACCGGTCGAAAAGTCGGCCGGGGACAAGGTCACGGGGGCCACCGTCAACAGCAGCGGGTCGTTCATCATGCGCGCCGATCGGGTGGGCAGCGACACCTTGCTCGCGCAAATCGTCAAGATGGTCGCCGAGGCGCAGCGCTCGCGTGCGCCGATTCAGACTTTGGCCGATACCGTTTCCGGCTGGTTTGTCCCAGCGGTCGTCATCATCGCTGGGATTGCCTTTGTAGCATGGTCGGTTGTCGGGCCGCCGCCCGCGATGAGCTTTGCTCTGCTTGCAGCAGTCGCGGTGCTGATCATCGCCTGCCCATGTGCGCTCGGTCTGGCGACGCCGATGTCGATCATGGTCGGCACGGGTCGTGGGGCGCATGCCGGCGTCCTCGTCAAGAACGCCGAAGCGCTCGAACTGATGGAGAAGATCGACACGCTGGTCGTCGACAAGACCGGGACCCTGACCGAAGGCAAGCCGCGTCTCGTGGGGGTGGTCGCGATCGGTGGCGTTGATGAAAACGAGCTGCTGCGGCTCGCCGCAAGCCTCGAACGTAGCAGCGAGCATCCGCTCGCCGCGGCAATCGTCAAAGGCGCCGGCGAACGCGGCCTGAAGCTCAGTGAGCCGCTGGATTTCGCCGCCGAGAGCGGCAAAGGCGTTGTCGGATTGGTTGACGGCAAGCGCGTCGCCGTCGGCAATCTGGCGTTGCTCGCCTCGCTCGGCATCGATCCCGAAGCCTTGCCCGAGCGCGCCGAAGCATTGCGGCAAGAAGGTCAGGGCGTGGTGATGGTCGCGGTTGACGGCATCGCGGCAGGAATCGTCGCTGTCGCCGACCCTATCAAGGAGAGCGCTACGGTTGCTCTCGCGGCGTTGCGCGATGAGGGCATTCGGGTCGTGATGCTGACCGGCGACAGCCGCAGTACCGCCGAGGCCGTCGGACGACGGCTCGGCATCGGTGACATCGTCGCCGATGTCTTGCCGGACCAGAAGGCTCGTGTCGTCCGGGACTTGCAGGCAAAGGGCCGATTTGTCGCGATGGCCGGCGACGGGATCAACGACGCGCCGGCATTGGCGCAGGCGCAAGTTGGCATCGCGATGGGCACGGGCGCTGATGTCGCGATGGAAAGCGCTGCGGTGACCCTGGTCAAAGGCGATTTGCAAGGCATCGTGCGCGCCCGCCGATTGTCGCGCGCCGTGATGCGCAATATCAGGCAGAACCTATTTTTTGCGTTTGTGTTCAACGCCGCCGCAATTCCGATTGCGGCCGGGGTGCTTTATCCGGCGTTCGGGCTGTTGCTCAACCCGATGATCGCCAGCGCCGCAATGAGCCTGAGTTCAGTGACGGTGATCGCCAACGCCTTGCGCCTGCGCTCGGCGCGGCTTTAGCCGAACATAAGCTGTAACCGGAATAAAGATGGCGGAGAGGCAAGGGCCCCTCCGCCATTTGCGTCAGTCGTCTAGCTCGTTTGACTACGCTGCGTGCAGCAATTCCAGCGCCTCTTCATAGACGCTCATGTTCTTGCCAAACGAGATCGCCGCGGCCTGGACACCGCAAACCAGATGCATCCACCGCCACGGCTCGCGCGTAGCGTGGAATTCCTCGACGATCGCCTGGTGATGCTTGAACGCATGCATCTCGGTGAAATTGTCGTGACATACGATCTCGGCGAGCCGCGCGATCAGCGCCTTCGCATCGTAACCGCTGTTCACATATTGCTGCGCCAGATTCACCGTGGCTCTGACTTCGGGCACCGCCCGCATCAGCCCGAGATTGCTGACCTGCGACCAGTCGGTCGGGGGCTGGTTGTAGATGCTGTGGGTGATGGCATCCAACAGCTGCTCCTGCGAGCGCGGGGGCAGGGCCGCGACGGCGGTCCAGTCCGGCTGCGGGTAGGGTTGCATCCGGCCGGCGGTGGAGCGGATCTCTGGGCCCGACTGCCATGTCATCAGCAGCAGCAATTTGTTGCGCAGGCTCAAGCCCTCGAAGCTCAAGAGGTAACGGCGCAGATTGGCGCTGGTGTGCAGGTGCACGTCCATCGGATTGCCGCCCAGCGAACGCAGGAACAGACCGGCAGCGCCGATCGACAGCGCTTCGCCCGCGCCCTCGATTGACAAGCCATCCGCCAGCGCCTTGGCCATCAGCACCGGAATTTCGGCAAAAACACCAACCTTGCCGATTCCCTCACCGAGCTCGCCGATCGCGGCGGTTTCGTCATCGCCGGTTTCCTGGCGGGTGACCCGGGTCATCAGCTGATGCTCTTCGATCAACATTTCGATGTCCGGCAGCGCCGGCGCGGTCGGGAAGCGCGACACATAGCGCACCGCCGGCCGCATCATCACCGAGAAATACGCCGGATCGATCGCCTCGTTCTCCAGCGCGCGCCAAGTGAAGGCGGGGAACGCGAAGTAGTGATCGTCAATGATGTTTTTGGGGATTGCCACGCTCATCAAGAGGTCGAAAGCTTCGACGCGCGGCATATTATCCCACAGCCACAAAAACAGGTGATCCGCCTTGTTATACTCGCCGCGATTGATCGCCGCGAAATAGGCCGCTTTGGTCGCCTCGACCCCGCCGGCATTCTCGGGAGCAAAATCCAACAGCGCATAGGGGCCCATCGCCGGGTGATGGATATGCTTATTCGATAATGCCACGTGCTGCATGATCGGGAGGAATTTGTCCTCGCCCTCGAGACGGTTGACGAGCTGTGACACTGCGTGCAAGCCGACGAGGGGATGCAGCGGGCCGCCGTGATGGCCTGGCGGGAGGTCGGTGGAGCGGATCACCGCCAGCGCCGATGCGGTTAGCATCGTCTGCGTCGGCACCCCGGCGCGCAATTTCTCCAGCGTCCGGTCCAGGATCTCGTCGGGAGACGTTTCCTCGATAAACTGAACCAGCGGTTCGATGTCAGACGAATACTGTACGGGCTGCGCTACGGGCATGATCGTTCTCCGCAAAGTGGATGTTGTCGCTCGTTCGATTTTCTCTTTGAGTGTCGATCGGCGAGTTGCCTCTCTGTTCGACCGCTCCTCCTTGATCGAGACCGCGGCGCTGAGGAAGGTCGTTTGCAAGGCGTGGCGTCGGTCGAGGTTGCTGTTTCTCCACGGTCTATGATGAGCACAGCATATTAGGTCGATCGGCGAGGTCAATCGTCATATCTGCAAGGTCAAGGAGACAAAAAGACGTAGCTGCCATGCAACGCGGCAAACCAATCCGCGTTTATTTGTCCGGCGGTTGACCGCGAGAAAGTCTGCCTTTTTTGTGGGCACGTTCCCGTTACTCCAGTGAGCTGACCTCGCTCGTCAACTATCACCGGGTCGCCCGTCCAGCTGCTGCGCGCGCGGAGCAAATGCCGAGCACACGATCTGATCTCAAGCATTTGCTGCGGCTGAGATGATCATCGGCACTGCGGGACACATCGACCACGGCAAGACAGCGCTTGTCCGCGCGCTGACCGGAGTCGACGCCGATCGCCTGCCCGAAGAAAAACGCCGGGGCATGACGATCGATCTCGGCTTCGCCTATCGCGCGCTGCCGGCCATCGATGGCGCGTACGCGTCGCGCGATGGGGGGATGCTCGGCTTTATCGACGTGCCGGGGCATGAGCGGTTTATCCACAACATGCTCGCCGGGGTCACCGGCATCGATTTTGTGTTGCTGGTAGTGGCCGCGGATGATGGGCCGATGCCGCAGACCCGCGAGCACCTCGATATCGTTTCGTTGCTCGGGGTGAAGCGTGGCGTGGTGGCGCTGACCAAATCCGACCTCGTAGCACCCGACCGGCTTGTCGAGGCCGAGCTCGAAATCCGCGACCTCCTTCGCGGCTCCGCTTTGCAGGATGCTGCAATCATGCCGGTTTCGGCTGTCACCGGCCAGGGAATCGCCGAGCTTGACGCGTATCTGACCGATGCCGCCCTCGCGCTCGATGCGCTAGAGCCGCAAGGTGAATTCAGAATGGCTGTCGATCGCAGTTTTGTACTCGCCGGGGTCGGCGTCGTGGTCACCGGCACCGTCGCCGCGGGCCGTATCTCGGTCGGCGAGCGCGCGGTGCTAACACCTTCCGGGATCGAGGTTCGGGTGCGCAGCATCCACACGAACAATCGCAAAGCCCAAACGGGGCAAAAGGGTGATCGCTGCGCGTTGAATATCGCCGGTCCGCAGGTCGATCGCGAACGGGTGCAGCGCGGCCACTGGGTGGTCGCGCCGTCATTGCATATGCCGACCGACCGGCTCGATGCCCGGCTGCGTCTGCTCGGACATACGTCGCGCGGCGTGCGGCCGGGGCTCAAGGTTCATTTGCATCTCGGAGCGGCGCGGGTCGGGGCGCGACTGCTGCCGTTCGATGACAAGCCGCCGCAACCCGGCATCGAGCACCCGGTGCAGCTGGTGCTCGACCAGGCCATCGGCGCCTGGCGCGGAGATCGTTTTATCGTCCGTGACGCTTCGGCCACTCGGACGATCGGCGGCGGCATTGTTCTCGACCCCGGCCCGTCGGCTCGCTGGCGGCGCCGCCCCGAGCGGCTGAGAGCATTGGCAGCACTCGCGCAGCCCAAAGCGGCGGCGAGCTTGGCCGGGCTTCTCGAGATTTCTGCTGCAGGTGTTGATCTCGACCGGTTCGCCGCCGCTTCGGGCCTAACGGCGGGCGAGGCGCAATCAGCGTGGCGCGAAGCCGGTGCGCATGTGCTGAGGGCGGATGGGCGCCGCCATGGTTTTGCGATCTCGCCAGGCCGTTTCACCGTGTTGCGGCAGCGGATCGAAACAGCCTTGGCCGAGCACCACCGGACAGCGCCGGCCAGCCCGGGCCTGACCCTTGATCAGCTCCGCCTCGCCTTGGGTGACCGGCTGCCGCCCGCCTCTTTACGAGCCATTGTCGAAGCACTGGTCGAGGAGCGCGGCTTGGCGCTAAGCGGCACCGCAATCCATCTTCCTGGCCACTGCGCGGGCTTGCCGCCCGCCCAAGCCGCACTCTGGACGCGCATCCGTGAATCGCTGGAAAATACCGGTTTTGCGGGTGCGTGGGTGCGCGATCTCGCCGCCGAGCTGTCGGTATCGGAAACCGCCATGCGACAACTGATGAAACAGCTCGGCCGGATGGGTGAGGTTGTCGAGGTCGCTCCCGACCGGTTCTACCTCCGCCAAACCATCCATAAGATGGCAGAGCTCCTCGCAGAACTGTGCGATGCCGCGGCTGATGGCACGGTGACAGCCGCCGCCTTCCGCGATCGCATCGCGACCGGGCGCAAACTCGCCATAATTATCCTCGAATTCTTCGACCGCACCGGGATCACGATCCGCCGCGGCGACCTGCGCAAGGTGCAACCCGACCGTCTCCGGATCTTCCGGGGCGCAGCGCGTGAGTCATTTTGAAATATCTGATCGGTACTATCGGGAAATGTGCAAACGCCGTCGCGCGATATACTTGCCGCGACCGGTACTAGAGCCGAAGGGGCGGGTGTGGACGCAATCATCGACTACTTGAAGCAATCGCGCGATGTCGTACAGGCGGCGATCGATGATCACGCCTTCGTCGCTGAAATCGCAGCCATCGCCAAGGTGGCGGCGGATGCACTCTCAAGCGGCCACAAGCTGCTGTTGGCGGGGAACGGGGGCAGCGCCGGCGATGCCCAGCACCTCGCCGGTGAGTTCCTGGCGCGCTTCAATTACGACCGCGCACCGATCGCGGCCATCGCCTTGACGACCGACAGTTCGGTCCTAACCGCGATCGGCAATGATTACGGTTACGAGCATGTTTTCGAACGACAGGTCCTCGGTCTCGGCGCGCTCGGCGACGTCTTTATCGCACTGTCGACCTCTGGCCGCTCACGCAACATTCTGCACGCGATCGATGCGGCGCGCACAAAGCGGCTGACTGTCGTGGGTTTTACCGGGAAAAGCGGCGGTGAGATGCGCGATCGCTGCGATTTCTGCCTTCTGGCGCCATCGGATTCGACGCCGCTGATCCAGCAGCTCCACATGATCGCCGGCCATATCGTTTGCGGTCTGGTCGAAGAGCGCCTGTTCCCACGCTAGGCCGAACTGCACGGGGCTGATTAGTGCAAGGCGGCATCGATCCCTCGATCGCTCGGCCTCGCGGGCTGTGTCGCAGGCCGGCGGTGTTTCTCGACCGCGACGGCGTGCTCAACCATGATGACGGTTATGTCGGCTCTCCCGACCGTTTTCGCTGGGTCGACGGTGCCCAGGCGGCGGTCAAGGCGCTGAATGAGGCTGGCTATTTCGTCTTTGTCGTCACCAATCAGGCCGGGGTTGCGCGCGGCTTATACACTGAGACCGATGTCCAAAATCTGCACGCGCACATCGCCGCAGAGCTTGGCATCATCGGTGCGCGCCTTGACGACATCCGATATTGCCCGTTTCACCCCGAAGCCGTGCGCGCCGAATATCGCCGGGTAAGCGATTGGCGCAAGCCGGCGCCGGGGATGATCAATGATCTCTTGCGCTGCTGGCCCGTCGATCGCGAGGCAAGCTTTTTGGTCGGCGACAAGGCGTCCGACTGCGCCGCCGCCGAGGCGGCTGGGATCGCCGGCCATTTGTTTCCGGGCGGCAACCTCGCCGCCTTTATCGCACCGATTCTGGCGGCGCGCGCTCGGTCAGTCGCCGGCGGCTCAGGCTCTAGCGGCTCAAGCCCGGGCGGCTGATAAACGGGCGGGTTGCCGCGCGCGCCGGCGATCGAGGCTCCACACCCCCGGCCCCGCGACAAACAGGTAAAGGAAAATAAAGCAGTAAAGAATGGCTGCGTCGCCATTATTTACCGCCGGGAAAAAGCTTTTGGGCGAGTGCGACATAAAGTAGGCGACGGCCATGTCCCCGCAAAGGATGAAAGCGACCGGGCGGGTGAACAAGCCGACGCAGATCAGCGCGCCGCCGATGACTTCGATAATGCCCTGCACCCCGATCAATGATGCCAAATGCAGGTGAGCAAACATTGGCATCGCGGGGAAACCAAATAATTTGGCGGTGCCATGATCCAGGAAGGCCAGGCCGGTGACAAAGCGCAACAGGCTCAATGCGCGCGGCTCCCACGAAAGCCACCATCTGTTGTTGTCGGACACAGCAGTCTCCCTTGCGTGAGTTTTGCGGTCGCTCAGCGGTCGGAGCAGCGATTAGGTTAACCGCGCCTGCGCTCCGCGGCAACTTTTGCGCTGCGTTGAGCGGTAATGGCGCTAGCATCGCTGCCTTCACCCATTTACATTCCACTTTAGGGTTAAGGGCAGGCAAGGACATGGCCGCGCAGGTTCGCACGGTGGCGTTCCATGGCATCGAGGTCATCGAGGTCGAAACTCAGGTGACGATCGCCTCCGGCCTGCCGGCCTTTACGATTGTCGGGCTCCCCGACAAAGCCGTCGCTGAATCGCGCGAGCGGGTGCGCTCGGCGCTGAGTTCGCTCGGGCTGTCATTGCCGCCAAAGCGCATCACGGTCAATCTCGCCCCGGCCGACGTGCTCAAGGAGGGTAGCCATTTCGACCTGCCGATCGCCCTCGCTTTGCTGGTGGCGATGGAGGCATTGCCGGCCGACGAACTCGCCGCTCATACGGCACTCGGAGAATTGTCACTCGACGGCTCGATAACCAGCGTCGCCGGGGTGCTGATCGCCGGACTGTTCGCCGCCAGCCATGAGAGCGCTTTGATCTGTCCTGTCGCTTGCGGTGGCGAGGCGGCCTGGGCCGGCGAGATCGAAGTCATCGCCGCACCCAGCCTGCTGGCGATCGTCAATCATTTCAAAGGCTCGCAGCTATTGCCGCCGCCGGAGCCGCGGCTCGCGCCATCGACGATGGCCGGGCTCGATCTGAAAGACGTCAAAGGCCAGGAAAGCGCCAAGCGCGCAATCGAGATCGCGGCCGCCGGCGGTCACAATTTGTTGATGGTCGGGCCGCCGGGATCGGGCAAGTCGATGCTGGCGGCGCGCCTCCCGGGACTATTGCCGCCGCTCGAACCCGCCGAGGCCCTCGAACTCGGCATGATCCAATCGGTCTCGGGCGGTTTTCGCGGCAGCGGTCTGACCCGCGAGCGGCCGTTTCGCGAGCCGCACCATTCCGCGTCGCTGCCGGCATTGGTCGGCGGCGGCATGCGGGCGCGCCCGGGCGAAATCTCGCTCGCCCATCAAGGCGTGCTGTTTCTCGACGAGTTGCCCGAGTTCAACCGCAACGCGCTTGAGGCATTGCGTCAGCCGCTCGAAACCGGCCGGGTCAGCGTTGCCCGCGCCAATGGTCACGTCACCTATCCGGCGCGGTTTCAGCTAATCGCTGCGATGAACCCGTGCCGTTGCGGTCATTTCGCCGAGCAGGCCTGCGGCCGCGCCCCGCGCTGCGCCGAAGAATATCAGGGCCGGTTATCCGGGCCGTTGCTCGACCGTATCGATCTGCATATCGATGTTCCGGCGGTCTCGGCCGCCGATCTCGCGTTGCCGCCGCCGAGTGAGGGCAGCGCCGCAGTCGCAAAACGGGTCGCGGCCGCGCGCCGGCGCCAGGCCACGCGCTATGCCGATCTGCCCGAAGAGCATCGCATCCGCACCAATGCCGAGGCCGATGGCGCAGTGCTCGACGAGGTCGCCGCCCCCGATCCCGAGGGCCGGGCGTTGCTGGTGCGCGCGACCGAGCGGCTGCGGCTGTCGGCCCGCGGTTATCACCGCGTTATGCGGGTCGCCCGCACCTTGGCGGATCTCGAAGGCGCCGCCCTCGTCGGCCGCCGTCACATCGCCGAAGCCCTCAGCTACCGCCGCCAGCGCACCCTCCCCGAACCCGCCGCCCGGCCATGAGCGAGGTCAAGGGCTCACAAACGACAAGACCTGCGACCGATATTGCAGAGGGTGCGGCCACTGCCATCTGCGCCCCTCCTGTTGTTAATCGCGGCGCGGTCGGTAATTGCCGCTATTGATCAACCTTCAATGCCGCCAAGAGCCGCTGGAGCCTCTCTTCGCCGAAAGCCGGCGCGGTTTCATGCACACCCGCGACGACTGTGCCGCGACTGGCCGTAAAGACCGGGTGAGGACCGCGATCAGATGAGTAGCGTTGGCAACCGCTTAACGCAAATCGGGTTACTCGATTATTCCTCTCGCGCCCGACCTTTATCGGAACACGAGGTTTGGGTAAAAACATCTCCTCGTCCTCGGGTAGCGGTCCGTGATTCTGCCTCCAGCGGTCAGAGGGCGATGAAAGAGCGGTGTGCTGTCTGAATTTCGGGATTCATGAAAATGAACCGCCAAACTAAAAATAATGGCCGCGACGTATTTATCTATTTTGCATACGAGCCAGCAAAAACCGCACGTAGATTGTTAAGGTTTTATAACTCTGTTACGAATTCTATCTCGGATATTGATTTTCACATCGTTACCTATGATAGAGACGGCATCCCGGGAACTCGGATAATCCGCTTTGAGGACGTCGAGTTTCCTCACAGCGTCTACAATTTGGCGTCGGTTCGGGCGATGGGCTATCCGGCCAAGGTGCCTCGGTCGTCGTTTCCCTTCAAGCTACATTGCGACATTCCGATCCTGCTGTTCTGGCGCGATCGCCCAGATTACCGCAGATATTGGGTTATCGAGGACGATGTCGAGTACACGGGCGACTTCGGCGCACTGATCAAGGGACTGGAGACGACAGGGACGAACTCGGAACTACTATGTACTCATCTACGCTTCTTACCCAAAGATTGGAATTATATTTATCTGTTCTCGACGGGAATGGACACGCTGCCGGAAGATCGTCCCCGAAGAGTGTGCTTTTTGCCGTTTTTTCGTGCGACCACCGCGGCTCTGGCGACCATCGATGGCGCTTATCTGCGAGGGTGGAACGGGCAACATGAAATGGTATGGCCCGCCGTGTTAGATGCCGCCGGGATGCCGATCCGTGACATTGGCGGCCGCGGTCCCTTTGTCGCCCCGGACGACCGCGATCAGCGCTACATTGATCGGTCTCCAAATGATTACCGGAAGCTCGGGAGCTTCGGAACGTTGCAAATCCGCCTTATGCCGGGGCGCGAACGTGATGTGCTTTGGCACCCGGTTAAGACGTTCCCGAACTGGATCACCATGAAGCGCAAGCGGTTTCTATCTATTTCGGACTACTACCTCTCACGCTGCGCTTCGCTTTTTTCTCGATCACGGTGAGGCGAATCCTATCTCCCGAACGATCTTCGAAGGAGCGTTCGATGTCTATGAAGGAAGCCGCAAAGAAAATTCTGGGCGGTGATTTCAGGTTAGAATTCATGCCTTGGGGGGTTGATCGGGGCGACGATGGGGGACCCGGCGGGTGAAGCGGATAAGGGCGCGCTGAGGCTGGATTTCGACCGTCGTCTGCTGCTGCAATTTCGCGGTTCCGCGATCACCTCCGATGCCGGGTTGCTGCCCTACCGCGAGCTGGATGACGCGCTTGACCTGACCGACACGGGTGCCGATAGGCTGGCCGACGCGCGCACCGGCAAGAACGGTCGCCATCGCCTGGTCAGGGTTGCTGCGTCAATCGGTATTCGGGCGGCTGGCCGGCTACGAGGATGTGAACGACGCCGAGCGGCTGTGCCGCGACCCGGCGATGCGCTGGGTAGTCGGCGACCGGGCGATCACCGGCTCTGCCGCCTCAGCCAGCCAGATGGGCCGCTTCGAGACGAAGTGGCTGAGCCGACCGGAGAACCTTGCTGCGCTCGCCGACCTGCCCGGCCAGTGGATCGACAGGGTGAACCAGCGGCGACCGCCGAAGAGGATCGTGCTCGACATGGATTCGAGCGAGAGCCCGACCTATGGCGAGCAGGAAGGCAGTGCTTACAACGGCCACTTTGCCTGTACCTGTTACCATCCGCTGTTCGTGTTCAACCAACTCGGCGATGTTGAGCGCTGCGCTCTGCGGCCGGGCAATGTGCACAGTGCCGACAGTTGGCGCGCGGTATTGGAGCCGGTGATCGCCCGCTACCGGGGCATCGTGAAGCGGCTCTATTTTCGGGGCGACGCGGCTTTCGCCAACCCCGAGATGTATGAATTCCTCGAGGCCGAGGGCATCGGCTACACGATCCGGCTGCCGGCCAACCGGGTCTTGCAGGACAGGATCGGGTACTTGCTCAAGCGTCCGGTCGGGCGACCGCCGCACGAGGTGCGCCGCTACTACGCTAGCTTCACCTATCAGGGCGCAGAGCTGGAGCAAGCCGCGTCGCGTCGTGGCGAAGGTCGAATGGCATCCGGGCGAGCTGTACCCGCGCGTCGGTTTCATCATCACCAACCTGGCGCGTCCGGCCGAGCGCGTCGTCGCCTTCTACAACCAACGCGGCTCGGCGGAGCAATGGATAAAGGAAGGCAAGGGTGCGATTAAATGGACGCGGCTGTCATGCCGCACCTTCGCCGCTAATGCCGTCCGCCTCCAGCTCCACGTCCTCGCGTATAACCTTGGCAATTTCATGCGCACGCTGGCGATGCCGAAGACGGCACAGCCGTGGTCGCTGACCAGCCTGCGCGAGAAGCTGATCAAGATCGGTGCCAAGGTCGTCAGCCACGGCCGCTACGTCACTTTCCAAATGGCCGAAGTCGCGGTGTCGCGGCAGATGTTCGCGGACATCCTGATCGCTCATCGCCCGGCTGCGGGCGCCACCCGCACCGGCATGACCAGCGCTGGGCGACAGGCACCTGGTACATCAGAGGGAGAGGTATGCCTTGGGACAAGCAAATCGGGCGCGTTTCAGCGTCGGAGTGCGTCAGCCGGAGACCTCGATCGCCCTTGGCTCGCGGCAACGGCGAATTGCCGTTGCCCAAGTCCGTTCGAGAGGCGCGATCCTGGCCGCGAAACCGCCGGAATCTGGCGAATGTCGGGTTATATGAATACTGCCTGTACACTCAACCAAGCCGCAATTGCCGGGCAAAATGTCTTTGATTAAGCGCGTCGCACGAACGATTATCGCGGAAGTAATCAGAACCCCAAAAGTACGGAGGACTACCCGCATTTACGAGCGCTATCGAACGTTCACCATGGTCTTGCCGCACACTTTTGAGAGCAATCTCTTGCTATGCCATGAGAAAGCCCCCGACACTGGGTGCATCGTTGAAGCAGGGGTGTGGCGAGGCGGCATGAGCGCGGGAATGGCTGATATGGTGCCGGGCCGCGTGCACTACCTCTTCGACAGCTTCGAGGGATTGCCCCCCGCGAAGGACATCGACGGCGAGGCAGCTTTGAATTGGCAACGTAATGTTTCCGGACCATTGTATTACAATAACTGTCGTGCCGAGATATATTTCGCTAAACAAGCAATGGCGATGGCCAGCGCCAAAGAGGTCCATATCATTCAGGGTTGGTTCAATGAAACTGTACTCAGCTTCGTGCCGCAGGAACCGATCGCGCATCGGGCCGCAACGTCCCCCTGATCACGCAGTCTACGAGTTCGCCTTTACGGCTTTTTATTACCAGCAACGAACGTCACATGTAAACCCGCAATCCTCTAGAAATCCGCGAAGTCCATCTGGTGTCCAGCGAGTATAATCGTGGGGATAACCGTGAATCTTGAGCATGAATGGTGTCGCAATCAAGAATATGCCGTCGTCATTGAGCATTTTGTGAACGTTGCGGGCGGCCCTATACGGGTGACGGAGATGCTCGAAGACCTGCTCTGCGATTATGATGTCGAAGCTCTCAGGAAGGAAATCCTGGGTGATATCAAACTCGGGAAAATCCACAGCCCGGTAGTATGCGACACTGCTCGTATCGACGACCGGCCGACCGCCGGGCGAAATCTCAAGTACCTTGAGAGAATTGAGCGGCAACGAAGTTAGAAATTCTTGCCACTCTCGGCTGTATATTACCCGCACCCACTGCTCGGAATTGTACCCAAATGGCCGACACAATTTAGTCCACAAATAATGGCGGTAGCTCGGGCGGCGCACGAACTCCTTGAAGATTTCTCTTAGCCTGCCGGTCACTACGACGGCTCCCCCTCGCAGCAACGGAATGATCCGCGAAAAAGTGTCAGCGTAGGCGGCCTCTTATCGCGCGCCAGACGCTCGGCACCAGATCGACAATGTGGCTCTTGACACCTGGCGGTACGGTTTTCGCATCGTAAAGATCAGGATGAATACAATCCATGAAACTTATGTTCACGAGTTCCTTAAATCCGTGGAACGCCAACTGTCGGAAGACGGAGCTGTTTTTCTTGACATAAAGAAAGACGTTTTGCCGATACCAGAAACAAACATCTTCATTGCCCCAAAATACCGGGCGGAAGAGATCGAACGGAACAAAATCATGCTCGGCAAACAAATTTGCCCAGAAGGTGTGAGGTTGTTCGTTGATATGATAGGTGCCGCCTTGCTTCGTATAGGCCGCGCTGAATAGTACCGCGTCTGAGGCATCGGTCAGGCACTTCACGAATAATGGGGCCGTCGAGGGTTCAAGATGCTCGGCCACCTCCAGGGTCATGGCAAGATCGACCTTATCCGGGACGGAAAAGGGTTCGTTCAGGTTGATGCTCTGAAAATTGATGGCGCCATCAATCATCGATGTTTGGTTGTTCGAGCCGCCATCAAACCCCAATAAAAGTGTGCTGCCGAGTTCGTGGCAGGCCTTAAGCCACGCGCCTCTTCCACAGCCAACATCGAGGACCGAAACAGGTTGAAAAAATTGCCATAGGTATTTCAGGTAAATTCTGGCGGATTGGAGTGACGCGGCGAGGTATCCTTGATGGAAATTCTCACCGTAAATCTCGGTAAGTGTAGGCCCAGTGCGCGGTGCTTCAGCCGACATTCCCCGGATTCCTGGCCCGTCGAACGCGATTTTTCGTCTTATCGCGGCACACTGCAACGAAATTCGGCCGCAACCAACCTCGTTGGCAACCAAATCGTCCGGTTTCCTGCCTCGCAGGGCCTAAACTCGTGTCCTGCAAGACCCGGTTAGCCGGCAGCCGGATCGCATATGAGAGAGGATATACGCCGGATTTGCAGATATAACCAAATGCGACCTCGGAGTAAGCAAGGATGCCGCGTTGAGCAACCTTGAAAATGAGGCGCGGTTGCCATTGGGCTTTCTACGACTGGAATCATTTATTCTTGAAGGAACAAAACGCATTCGTCCAACGTAGTGCAACCTGCCTTGTCCAATGAACTCCACTTAGGGCGGCATCACCAGCCTCGCCGGTGGCGCCCGCTGCGCCGATGCTCTAGCATCTGGGCCTGAGCCGCTCCGCAGCAAGGCGGCTCGCATCGAGAGAGGATCCCGGATGCCCGCCGACCCCAATCATGTGATTTTGACAGGCGAAAACCCGTTTATCCGCCTGAGCGAGACCGATGGCGGCCCGCAGACGACCAACGCCAGCTATTGGCGCATAATAACATGCCCCGCCGGGCCGGGGCATGTGCTCTACCTAAAGAGCGAACTGACCGAGAATCGCTGGCGGATTTACGCCGACAATATCGCGATGGCGCGCTGGCTGCAGACCACCGTGCAGGGCATGCTCAACCCCGAGACCGCCGACACCGCGATCCAGGTCACCGAGGCCGAATTCGTCAAATCCGGCGACCCGCATTACTACTGGACCGAGCGGATCGTGACGTCCGATGAGGAGGTCACGCTAACTTGGTATGATATCGGCGAGCCGCTGTTGATCCATACCCAGCCCGGCGAAGGCGGTCGCCGCTACGGCGTTTGCACATTGCTGATCCCGGCATTGGGCGCGCGACTGACGCTCGACGGCGTGCAGGCCTCGGGTCGCGCCTGGCCGATGCAGCGCGAAGGCCGGCCATTCAGCACCTGCGCGCTTGCGTTTTCGGAGAGCTGGACCGAGCCGCGCTGACCGCAGCAATCATCGACCGAACAGTCATACATTCTGTCGGCTTCCACCCGCCGCTGTCGCGAGGAACAGCCGATTGGCGAGCACTCCCGGAATGATCGCTGGCCCGCGCGAGAACGCGGCCCCATATTCGTTGAATGACCAGCTTCGTCATGATTCTGCTGCTGATCGCCTTGGCCGGAGTCTTGGTTGTCCTGGGTTTCGGCGTTGCGACGATGCTGCGCGGCGGTAATCCGCGGCGTTCGAACAAATTGATGCAGGCGCGCGTCATCATGCAGGCGTTAGCGCTGTTTTTACTCGCGGCGCTGATGCTGCTCGGTCATCGCTAGCCGCTCCATGGTCCAGCTAACGCGCATCTATACCCGAGGGGGTGACAAGGGCGAGACGTCGCTCGGCGACGGTTCGCGCGTGCCAAAAAGTGCGTTGCGGGTAGCCGCCTATGGCACGGTGGATGAGGCGAACGCCGCGATCGGCATCGTCCGCTTGCACGCCGATCCTGAGACCGACCGGATGCTCGGCCACATTCAGAACGATTTGTTCGATCTCGGCGCTGATCTGTGTACGCCCGAGGGTGGGCGCCGCAGCGCCGGAGCGTTGCGTATCTCAGCAACGCAGGTCGAGCGGCTCGAACAGGAAATCGATGCGATGAATGCCAGCTTGCGGCCGCTCGAACTCGTTCATCCTACCGGGCGGCACCGCTGCCGCCGCCTATCTGCATCTCGCGCGCACCGTCGCGCGCCGGGCCGAGCGTCTAGTCAGCGCGTTGGCGCTTGCCGAGCCGGTCAATCCCGAAGCGCTCAAATATCTCAATCGGCTCTCCGATCATCTCTTTGTCCTGGGGCGAAGGGTTAACGACAATGGCGCCCGCGACGTGTTGTGGGTACCCGGCGCCAATCGCTAACCCGAAGGCGGTCAGGAGCCTCAGCCGGTAAACCACCTTTAAGTACTACCAGGCGGTGCTGCAGGTCCTGTTCAAATCGTCTTGAGCGCCCGCTGAAAAAGTCGCGTTCGATCACACGTTCCGTTCGGTGCTGCGAGGCGCGCTGCCGAAAGGAGATTGCGACGTGGACGGATTGTGGGAACGGACGGCTGCGAGCAACTCGGCGCTGGCCGAGGCCGCACCGCGGCGACCGCGCATCGTAATTGTCGGCGCCGGGTTTGGCGGGCTGACAGCGGCGAAGAAGCTCGACCGGATCGATGCCGAGGTGACGGTCATCGACCGCCGCAATTATCACCTGTTTCAGCCACTGCTCTATCAAGTTGCGACCGCGGCCTTATCGCCAGCCGATATTGCCGGTCCGATCCGCGGCATTCTCGGGCGGCAAAGAAACACTCGCGTGCAGTTGGGCACAGTAACCGGGATCGATGTTCCTGGGCATCAGGTGCTGATCGGAGAACGCCGCATCCCGTATGATCAGCTGCTGATCGCGACCGGAGCGCGTGATGCCTATTTCGGCCACGACGACTGGGCGTCAGCCACTTGCGCCTTGAAGACGATCGAGGAGGCGACGGCGATGCGCCGGCGCATTCTCGTCGCTTTCGAGCGCGCCGAGGAATGCGACGACGAAGCCGAACGCCGGCGGCTGTTGACCTTTGTCATCATTGGCGGCGGTCCGACTGGTGTCGAACTCGCCGGCGCGATCGCCGAACTCGCGAAAGCCGCACTCGCCCGCGACTTTCGCCGCATTGATCCGACGACGGCCCGGATTGTTCTGGTCGAGGCGGAGTCGCGCCTGCTGTCGGGGTTTGCGCCGCGATTGTCGGCGGTCGCGGCCAAAGCGTTACAACGGCTCGGGGTCGAGCTGCGGCTCGGGGTCAGGGTCACGCAGTGCGATGCTGATGGCGCGGTGCTTGGCAATGAGCGGATCGAAAGCCGGACCTTGATCTGGGCTGCCGGCGTCGCAGCCTCGCCGGCCGCCGATTGGCTCCAAATCAAGCCGGGGCGGGGCGGGCGCGTACCGGTAAGCCCCGAGCTGACACTACCGGGCCATCCCGAGATTTTTGTGATCGGTGACACGGCCGAAGTTGAAGGCCAGCATTTGCCAGGTGTCGCACCGGTGGCTAAGCAGCAAGGGGCCTATGTCGCGCGGGTCATCAAATCGCGGCTCGCCGGCAAGTCGTCGCCAGGTCCATTCCGCTATCACAATCTCGGCATGCTCGCCACGATCGGGCGCAAGGAAGCCGTGGTCGATTTCGGCTGGTTGCGGTTGACCGGCCGGGTCGCCTGGGTGATTTGGAGCGTCGCCCACATCTATTATCTGATCGGCTTTCGCAACCGATTGGCGGTTGCGATCGATTGGCTGTGGTCGTACCTGACCTACCAGCGCGGCGCTCGCCTGATCACCGGCGAGTACATGTAAGCCGTTCCCTTCGCGCCATGCGTTTACGCCGGCATCACCATATCGATGTGCGGAACGCCAAAGTCGTCATAGGGCAGGCCGATCTCGGCAAAACCGAAGCTGCGATAGAAGCGCGCGAGATGGAGCTGGGCGCTGAGCGCGATCGGTTGACCGGGATAGTGTTCAGCGCAGAACGATAACGCCTCGGTCATCAGCCGGCGGCCGAGAGCTCGCCCGCGCATTTCGGCTGCGATCGCAACGCGGCCGATCCGCACTGCCGACGCGGTGTCGGACGGCAGCAGCATCCGGAGATAACCCGTGAGCGCGCCGTCGGAGCGCAACAGCAGATGCTGCGCATTCAGATCGAGACCATCGAGATCGGGATAGGGCGAGCGCTGTTCGACGACAAAGATCTGCTGCCGGAACTGCAGCAACTCGTAAAGCGCCGTCGCCGACAGATCGTCGAAACGCTGCCATTGAGTGGTGATCCTGGAAGCAATCTTTGGCAAATTGTTCAGCGTCTCAGAGCGGGAAGGCTGTCGCCATGCAACCACAAGATTATGGACCGTTTCCCTATGTTCCGATCAAGGACCGGCCAAAGCTCACCTGGCCAAACGATGCCCGGCTCGCCGTCTGGGTCATTCCCAATATCGAATTCTTTCCGCTGACCCGCGGGATCCCGCCTAATCCCGGAGCGCCGGCCGGCAACCCGCCATCGGTCCGCGCTTGGGCGCAGCGCGATTACGGCAACCGCGTTGGCATCTGGCGACTGATGGACCTGCTGAGCAAGCATGGCATCCGCGCCAGCCCGACGTTGAATAGCGACATTTGTGACCATCATCCGCAGATTGTTCGCGCCGCGATCGAGCTTGGCTGGGAAATCCTCGGCCACAACCAAACCAACAGCGTGTGGCTCGATGCGCTGAGCCCTGTAGAGGAGCGCGAAACAATCCACCGCACCCTGTCGCGCATCGCCGAGATGACCGGCAAAAAGCCGGCGGGCTGGCTCGGCAGCGGGCTCGCCGAGACCTGGCACACGCTCGATTTCCTCGCTGATGAAGGTTGTCTCTACGTCGCCGATTGGGTCAACGATGACCAGCCCTACATGATGGATATCGGTGGCCGGCCGCTGGTCTCGATCCCCTATTCCTACGAGATCAACGACGCGCCGTTCATCGGCTCCCGCGCCGGCACGATCGACGCGTTTGAAACGGCGATCCGACGCCAGTTCGACACGCTCTACGCCGAGGGCGCGCACTCCGGGCGGGTGATGGCGATCTGCCTGCATCCCTACATCATCGGCGTCCCGCACCGGATTGCCGGCCTCGATTCCGCACTCGGCTATATCCGCGCCCATGACGGCGTGTGGTTCGCGACCGGCGAGGAAATCGTGCGCCATTGGTTACAGTCGGGCGCCACTTTCTGATCGTTACGCGTTTGCAACGAGCGGCGAAGCCCGACGGTTAGCCGGCAAAGGCTGCAACGACGACGAATAGTGCCCCGCTGACGCCGAACAGGATCAGCGGATTGAGCTGCGGCCAGCGCAATAGCACGCCGGTGGCGACCGCTGCTGCAGCCCATACGGCAGCGCCGCCCGCTGCCTGCAATACCGCGAGCCCGCCAGCCAGCATCAGTCCGGCGGCGATCGGCGCCAAGCCGCGTTCGATAGCACTGTGCCAGAGCGAGCCGCGCCACCGCCCCCACACTCGAGATACGCCAAAGACCAAGAGCGACGATGGCAGATAGAGTGCCACGGTTGCGGTCACCGCTCCGGCCCAGCCCGCGACCTTCCAGCCGATCAATGTCGAAAGCATTGTGCCGGGGCCGGGTGCGGCACGCGAGATCGCGAACAGATCGGCAAATTCACGATGCGTCGTCCAATGATGGACGGCGACCGATTGATGCTCGATTTCGGCCAACAGCGAGGCGCCGCCGCCGATCGAAAACAACGATAACGGCCCAAAGACAACGATCAACCCAAAGAGGCTGCGCCAAAGCTCAGGCATCTTAGCTGGCCGGACGCTGCAGCAGCGCAAGCGCGATCCCGATCGGGGCCAGGCACACGATGACCGGAAGCATCGGCCAGCGCAGCACCCCGACGGCGAAAACGGTAGCGATCGTAATTAGAAGCTGGCCGATCTCGCTCCCTCTGCGCGGGACCAAAATCAGCCCTGTGGCAAAGGTCAGGCCGATCGCCGCCCCGGCGACCCCGTCCAGAAAAGCATGCGCGACTGAGTTGCCAGCGATCCGCGCAAAACCCGCGGCGAGACCGACCACAATAAACAACGGTCCGGATAACAGCCCGAAGACCGCCACCAAGGCCCCCCATCCGCCGCGCAAGCGTTGCCCGACCAGCACCGTCAGATTGACGCCGCTCGAGCCCGGCACGACGCGACTGAGGCCGACCCCAGCGAGATAGGTCTGGTCGTCGATCCAATGCTGGCGCTGCACGATGGCGCGATACAGCCAGGCCGCGGTGCCGCCGCCGAAGCTGGTGATGCCAAGCCGAAAGAACGCCACGAAAATCGCACCAAGGGCGATCTGCGCGGTGTCATTCGTCTGTCGTTCGGTGATCTCCGCCATCTCGTCCCCCACGAAGCCGCGGGCCAAGGCTAGCCGGTTGTTCTCCGGGGTGCGAGCGGGTTCACCTGTGGGCTAATGGCGATGCGCACCCGGGATGGGACCCGATCCGCGCTCGATCTCAGCCGGCGGCGGCGAACGGATTGTCGGTAACGGCCGCTCTCGCTCTGGAGCGCGGTAGAGCGCGGATCATGTCAATCAAGCAGCGTAAGGCCGCCGGCACCTGCCGATGCCCGGGGTAGTAAATGTAGAGGCCCTCCAACGACACCGACCAGTCCTCCAGGACGCGCGCGAGTTGGCCCGAGCGCAAGAACGGTTCGGCCAAGGATTCGATCGTGTAAGCAATACCGAGCCCGTCGACGGCAGCGCGCAGCGCGAGTTCGGGGTCGTTGACCGTAAGCCGGCCATCGACCGAAATCCGCAGCGACTTGCCACCCCGTTCGAACGGCCACTCGATCGGGACCCCGTCGGCGGCGCGTCGATACTGCACGCAGTCGTGGCCGGCGAGGTCCTCCGGCGTGCGCGGCGGCCGTCGTCGTGCGAAATAAGCTGGCGAGCCGACGACCACGAGTTTCATTGGCCCGGTCACGCGCGCGGCGATCATATCGGCATCGGCCCGGTCCTGCGGTCCGATCCCGGCATCAAATCCTTTCGCGACAATATCGGCCGGCGCCTCGTCGAGATAAAGCTCGAGTTGGACGTCCGGATAGGCTGATAGGAAGCGGGCCCAAATCGGCACGATGACCGCTGCGGCAGCCGAGTGAGTCGCGTAGATCCGCAGCCGGCCGAATGGGCGGCTTTGTTCCTCACCGAGGTCTTCGAGCGCTGACGAGATCTGGTTGACCGCCGGCCGCAGCCGCTCGACAAGGCGCAACCCGGCATCGGTCAACGAAACGCTGCGGGTCGTGCGGTTGAGTAATCGCACACCCAACCTCTCCTCAAGCTGCCGGATCGTGTGGCTGAGCGCCGACGGGCTGACGCCGAGACGTGCGGCTGCGACCCGAAAGTTCAGGTGTTCGGCGAGCGCGACAAACGCCGCGAGTGCCGAGATGTCACCGCGGCGCATTCATGAAAGCTCCTCATCATCGAATGCAATCCTCATGGATTATCCTTTTGCTTCTTGATCAACACTTTGCGAGAGGGAATCGTCAATTCACAAAGGAGCAGCCATGCCTCGTGACCGCGACCCGGGTTTGCAGGGCGCGGACATTCTCGAAGCGCCGCCGGAAGCCCGTAGCACACCTGTAAGACGTCGGGAGCCGCCAGCTGATCGGGGCCCAGCGCCGTCCGCAAGACAATTAGAGCCGGCAGTCGAACAGCAGAGCCCTCCAGCCGAAGAACCGGAGCCACAGAAAACACGGGGGCGCCGCTGGCTGCGCTGGGTGCTGTTTCTGTTATTGCCGATCGTGTTGATCGTCGGTGCCTATTTCTACTTCGAAGGCGGCGAGTACATGTCGACTAACGACGCCTACATTCAGGCCGACCAAGTCGGGCTGTCGACCGACGTTTCCGGCATGGTCAAGTCGGTCGATGTCAAAGATAACCAGCAGGTCAAGCAAGGAGACGTCCTGTTTCAGCTCGACCCGCAACCGTTTCAACTGAAGTTAAATCAGGCGGAGGCCCAACTCGGCGTCGTTCGCGACAATTTCAACGCGCTCAAACAGAATTACCAAAGCATAAAGGCGCAGATTGACCAAGCCCAAGCCCAGGTATGGTTTAATCAACGCCAATATGAGCGCCAGGCGATCCTAGAGAAAAAAGGATTTGCAGCGAAAGCAACATTGGATCAGGCGCGAGTCAACTTGCAGAATGCCGAGCAGTCGCTTGCTTCTCTGCAGCATCAATTGGCAGGTATTGTGGCTAATCTCGGCGGTAAGCCCGACATTCCGCTCGACCAGTATCCGGAATATCGCCAGGCTCTGGCGGCGCGCAACGAAGCCGCCCGAGAACTCCGCGACACGGTTGTGCGCGCGCCGTTTTCGGGCACGGTGACCAATGTTCCGGCGTTGCGCCCGGGCATGTACTTGCCGGCCTCGACCACCGGCTTTTACCTGGTCGATACCAATCGGGTTTGGGTCCAGGCCCAGCCCAAAGAGACCGAGCTGACCTATGTTCGGCCCGGGGAGCCCGCCACGGTAACCGTCGACAGCTATCCCGGGCGGACGTGGCAAGGCAAGGTACAGAGCATCGGTCCGGCGGCCCAGTCGCAGTTTTCCTTGCTTCCCGCGCAGAATACGAGTGGCAACTGGGTCAAGGTCGTCCAGCGCATCCCGATGCGGGTAAGCATCGATCAAAACTCGCGAAAACAAAATCCACCATTGCGTTCCGGGATGAGTGCCGAAGTATCGGTCTATACTGGTCATAAGCGCGGTCTGCCGCATTTCCTCACCGCGCTGTTCGGCGGTAACCAGAATAGCGGCAGCGGCCAGCCGGGCAGAGGCGGCTCCAAGGCGAGCGGCTAATGACGGCAGCAGCGGACACGGCCGGCGCGGGGGCGGCGGCGCCTAACCGGCTCGCGATCACCGCCTGTGTCGGGTTGGCGACCATCATGCAGGCGCTCGACACGACGATCGCGAACGTCTCGCTCCCCTATATCCAGGGGAGCGTCGCTGCCAACCAGGATCAGATCGAGTGGGTTCTGACCTCCTATGTCGTCGCCGCCGCGATCATGACGCCGCCGACCGGTTTTTTAGCCGGACGCTTTGGCTTGAAACGTTTGTTTCTGACATCGATCGCCGGATTTACGGTTGCCTCGATGCTGTGCGGCATGGCGAGTTCGCTGTACGAACTCGTCCTTTTTCGGCTGCTGCAAGGTGGTTTTGGAGCGGGTCTGGTGCCGCTTTCCCAATCAGTGCTGCTCAACGCCTATCCTCGCGAGCGACAGGGCTCGGCGATGGCTTATTGGGGCATGGCGATCATGGTCGGGCCGATTATCGGGCCAGTGCTCGGCGGCTGGCTGACCTATAATTACAGCTGGCGATGGGATTTTTATATCAACCTGCCGATCGGAATCTTGGCATTCCTTGGCATGATGTGGTTTTTGCCGGAAACCCAAAAAACCAATGCCAAGCTTGATTGGTTCGGCTTTTTGACCTTAAGCATCGCGATCGGCGCGTTGCAGGTCCTGCTGGATCGCGGCGAAGAGCTCGATTGGTTCAGCTCAGGTGAAATCCAGCTGGAGGCCATTATCTCCGCGTCGGCTTTTTGGTTGTTTTTGGTGCATACCTTTACCACCAAACAACCATTCGTTAACCCGAGGCTGTTTTGCGATCGCAATTTTTCCGCGGGGATGATTTTTGTTTTCCTAATAGGGGTCAGCTTTTTCGCGCCGTTGGCGCTACTGCCGCTCTATCTGCAGGATCTGATGGGCTACCCGATCCTGACCGCGGGCATCATCATGGCCCCGCGAGGCGTCGGCACCCTGATTGCGATGATGATTGTCGGCCAGCTGATCAGCCGCCTCGACACCCGATTGTTGCTCGGCATCGGACTGGCATTGACCGCCTGGGCAATGTGGGACATGACCCAATGGACGCCTAACGTCTCCGAGTGGACGGTCGGTATCAACGGCATCATCCAAGGCGCCGGGATGGGGTTTTTGTTTGTGCCGCTCAGTACCACGACCTTGGCGACTTTGGAGCCGCAGCACCGAACCGAAGGGGCCGGCCTTTATAATCTGTCGCGCAATCTCGGGTCGAGCATTGGCATCTCGATCGTCTCGGCATTGCTCGTCAGCAACACGCAGGTCAACCACGCCGATATCGGCGCCAACGTTACCAGTGTGAACCGGCTGTTCGCGGCCCCGACGATCTCACATATGCTGAGCCCATTCACCGCCGCCGGCCGCGCCGCGCTCGACTCGATGATTTCTCACCAGGCGCAGATCATCGCTTATATCGATGACTTCAAATTCCTGTTGATCCTGACAATCGCAGGCTTCCCGCTGCTGTTCCTGTTCAAGCGCCCGCCGCGCACGGCGGGTCCTGACGAGCCGATGCCAGCAGCCCATTGAGATGCGGGCGACGCACGCCTAACTCGCCGAGAGCTCGGCGGCGGTGCCGCGGGCGCGTTCGGCGGCATCGCGGGCCATATCGGCGCAAAGACCGGTATAGGCAGTCGGGTCGAGCAAGGCGGCGATAGCTTCGCGGCCGAGATGACCGGAGACCCGCGGGTCGGCAGCGAGCAGTTCGGCAAATGAGCGGTTCTCGACAAAAGCCGCCTGCGCGGCGTCATAAACCACATCATGCGCGTGCTGGCGCCCGATTACGGCTCCGAGGTTAAGCATCACGGCCTCGGCCATGATCAGCCCGCCGCCAAGATCGAGGTTTTTGCGCATCCGCTCGGGATCGAGGCGCAGCCCGCGCAGCACCTCGACAAGCCGGGACAGCATGTCGCCCATCGCGATCGCGGCCCGGGCTTCGGCGGATTCCATGATCAGGCTCGTCGTCCGGTCGGCCTCGTGTTCGGTCTGCATCGCCTCGAGCGCCAATGGCACGCAGCTGCGAATTTCGGCCGAAGCGGCGATAATGTCCTGACACAGCTTGGGATTGCGCTTTTGCGGCATTGTCGAGCTGCCGACTGTGCCGGGCGGCACCGGTTCCTCGACTTCGCCGAATTCGGTCTTCATTAGGGTATAGATTTCGCGCGCGATCTTGCCGCAGGTCCCCGCGACAAGCCCAAACAAACAGATATTTTCGGCCAAGTGGTCGCCGATCGTGCGCGCCGGCACCCGCATCGGCAACATCCCGAGTTGTCGGCCGATCCCCTCCTGCACCTTCGGGCCTTGTGCGCCCAGCGAAGCGAAAGTACCCGCCCCGCCGCCCAGCATCGCAACAAAGATGCGGGGAGCAGCCTGATGCAGCCGCTCGACATGGCGGATCATCTCGTCAATCCACACCGCGGGCTTGTAGCCAAAGGTCGCGGGAACCGCGTGCTGGCCATGGGTGCGGCCGGCAATCGGCATATCGGCGCCGCGTTCGGCGAGATCGGCCATTGCCCGGAGCGCCTCGCCGATCAGCCGCAGAAACACCTGGTGCGCCTGCCGCAATACGATCAGGTCACCGGTTTGGGTAATGTTTTGCGTCGTCGCTCCCCAATGCACCCAGCCGCCATGCGGCTCGCCGACAACCCGGCTCAACTCCCAGACGAGCGGCACGATCGTATGGCCGGTGCGGGCAAAGCCTTCGTCGATGCGGGCGCGGTCGAGAAGTTCGAGTTGCGCCTTGGCCGCGATCGCTTCGGCCGCATCGCGCGGAATGATCCCGAGCTCGGCTTGCGCCTTCGCTAACGCCGCCTCGACATCGAGCCAGGCTTGCCAGCGGTTTTCCTGGGCATAAAGCGCGCGGATTCCCGGATCCGAAACCCGTGCCGCCGTCGGCAATTCGTCGACCATGTGGCTACTCACTCCTGGATGAGGTGCGGGGCACTTTCCTACGGTGTGTCAGTTCTTGGCGATGTTCCAGAACACGAGCAGCGGGCTGCGCAAGACGCCGCTTACATTCGAGCGCCAGGCAAAGGGCTGAGTATATTGACCGACCGGAATGTCGGGTAATGCCTGCCACAGCTGCCGGTGCAGCGCCTCCAGCGCGGCCTGGTCGGCGCTTTCATTAGCGGCGCGGATATAGGCCGCGCGCAATTCCTCGGTCTTAGCGTCGCAGGGCCAGCCGAACCAATTCTTGCCGTCGCAGGCCGAATTGATCGTGAAGTTGGAGACCGGCGAGGCCATCTGAACGCCGCCCAGGGTCGTGTGGAACAAGTTCCAGCCACCCTGACCCGGAGGGTCCTTTTTGGCCCGCCGCGCGACCATTGTGCCCCAATCGCTGACAGCGATGTCCAGGTTCACGCCGATCTTGCGCAGATTATCAGCGGTCACGTCGCCGAGCGCCGCAAGACTCGGGATTTCCTGGGTCGTCAGCATGATAATCTTTTCGCCCTTGTAGCCGGCTTCGGCGAGCAAGGCTTTGGCGCGCGCCAAGTCCTGATGTCGGAAGTTTTCCGACCCTGCTTCGGTGCCATCGGCGCTGCCGCATACAAAAAAAGACCAGCATTCGCGCCACCAACGCTTATCGCCGAAAGCCGCACTGGTGTATTCGCGTTGGCTCACAATCAGCGCCAGCGCCTCGCGCGCCTTCGGATTGTTGAACGGCGGATAGAGGCTGTTGGGCCGAATAATGCCGTATAAATCGAGCGGCGACACGCGGCCGATCACGATGTCGGTCGAGTGTTCAAGAACCGGGATCTGGTCGTGCGGCAACTGGTCGATCATGTCGACCTCACCGCGCTGCAATGCGCTCGATTTGGTGAAAGAGTCAGGTAATACGGTCCATTCGACGCGGTCGAGCTTGACCACCTTGCCGCCCGCAAGACCATCGGGCGCGTCGGATCGTGGCACATAATCGGGGTTTTTCTCGTAGACAACCTTGGCGCCCGGGTTCCACTCGCCCCGCACAAAGCGGAACGGGCCGGAGCCGATTGTCGTCGTAACCGCCTTGAACGGATCGGTGGCGGCATCCTGGGCGCGCATGATGTCGGCGTCGTAAGAGCCCAATGCGAACTCGACAAACGCGAACGGTTCTTTGAGACGAATGACAAACGTCTCGTCGTCGCTCGCCTCGATTTTGGCGATCGACTTAGCCAATGCTTGGCCGACCGTGTTGCGCACCATCCAGCGCTTGATCGATGGGATCACGTCCTTGGTCGTGACCGGCTGACCATCGTGGAATTTGAGCCCCGGCCGCAATGTGTAGGTGTGGACCAGCCCATCCGGTGAGATCTGGAAGGTATCGACCATCTGTGGGTGCGGCCGGATTTTTGAATCCCAGGCAAAAAGCGTGTCGTAGATCATCGCCCCATGCATCAGGGTGATCGTCGCCGTGTTGGTATGCGGGTCGAGCACTTTGAGGTCGGCATGCGGGACCACCCGCAACACATTGTCGCCCGCCGTAACGCTAGTCGCTGTGCCTAGCAGCGTCAGCAGCATCAGCATCATCCCGGCCGTCCGCAACGCCATCGCCCGCTCCCTTTCTCGCCGCGAAATTCTCTTTGATTATTCCACGCCGGTTTCCGCTCGGCTATTGCGCGATCTCCGCAAAGCTCGGCCTAATTGCGACAAAGACTGAATGTGAGGACAGACCGTTGCCGCGCGTCCTGACCGCCCGCTTTATGCACGAAACCAATACGTTTAGCCGAGTCACGACTGACATGGCGCTAATCCGCCGCCGCGATTTCCATCTCGAAAATGAGATCCCGCAGGCGTTTCGCGGCACACACTCGGCACTTGGCGCGACCTTTGAGGCGGCGGACAAATATGGCTGGACCCTGGTCCATCCGGTATCCGCCAACCCAAACCCTTCAGGCATCGTTACCGACGACGCGTTCGAGCAGATCACCGGTATGATCCTCGAAGCATGCGACGTCAAAGGCCCGATCGACGGCGTGCTGCTGCATCTCCATGGCGCGATGGTGACCGAGAGCTACGAGGATGCGGAGGGCGAATTGCTGGCGCGGCTCCGTGATAAGCTCGGACCCGAGGTTCCGATCGTCGCCACGCTCGATCTGCATGCCAACGTCACCAAGCGAATGGCGGACAATGCCAACGCGCTGATTGCCTTTCGAACTTATCCGCATGTCGACATGTACGAGCGCGCCTGGCAAGGGGCGGAGTTGCTGGAACGCGCTATGCGGCAAGAGATCCGGCCGGTGACCGTGATCGCGCGCCGGCCGATGATCTACGGGCTTGACCGCGGCCGTCATCTGAGCCCGCCAATGGCCGAGTTGCTTGCCCGCGCTGATTTGATCGAACAGAACGGCGAAGCCCTCGCGGTCAGCGTCTGCGCCGGGTTCAGCCGCTCCAATATCCGCGATGTCGGCCCGTCGGTGACGGTCACCACCGACGGCCTGCTTCCGCGTGGCAAAACCATCGCCGAAAGCTTTATGGACGACGCCTGGGAGACGCGCGAGTTTGCCAGCTTTTCATTGTTGTCGGTGGACGAAGCCGTCGCCCTGGCAAAGGCCGGTAAGCCCGGTGACAAGCCACTGGTCGTCGCGGATTACACCGACAATCCGGGTGGCGGCGGGTATGGCGATGCGACCGCGTTTCTGAAAGGGCTGGTCGACGCCCGTGTCGAGCGCGTTGCGTTTCATGCGATCTGCGACCCGCAAGCGGTCCAGGACGGGATGCGCGCCGGGGTTGGCGCCAGGACGACCCTGATCCTCGGCGGCAAAACCGATCCAGGGATGGGCGGCGGGCCATTGACCCTCGAGGGCGAAGTCGTTTGCCTGACCAACGGCAAGTTCGTCGCGTATGGACCGATGGGCGGCGGTGTCGAGCGCAATTACGGGCCGTCAATGGTGTTCCGCGTTGGCGGAATCGACATCGTCGTGATCACCAATAACGGCCAGGCGACCGATCTCGGTCAGTTTACCTCGCTCGGCATCGATCCGACCCGCTACACCACCGTGGCGGTCAAATCGATGCAGCATTTCCGGGCCGCCTTCGAGCCGATTGCCCGCGAAGTCGTGCTTGTCGACACCGGCGCGTTGTGCTCCGAAATCTACACGCCCGAGCTCTTCACCAAGGTTCGACGCCCGGTCTGGCCGCTCGACCCGATCGCTGACCCGCGCGGCGCGTAAACCATCTCGACCGCCTGCGGAACCGTACAAAGGCGGTGGCGGTTTCTTGGTTATCGTGCCCCCGCCCGCCGACGGTATTGCGCGGCATGCGGCGATTACGGGAAGCGGCGATGGATCAACAAATCCGAGAGATTGAAGCCACCGCGGTGCGGTCCACCGGAGGCGACGGCGCATTCGGACATCGTGAGAAGCCAGCCGGCGATGGCGGAGGAGGTTGCACGCACTCGTTCGCCGCGCAGCTGGCGGCAGATCTTTATCGCTATTTTTAAGGCGATCTCCGAAGACCGTATCTTATTGGTCGCCGCTGGCGTGACGTTTTACACGATCCTTGCGCTGTTCCCGGCGATCAGCGCGCTTGTTTCGATTTACGGGCTGTTCGCCGATCCGACGACGATTGCCGGACACCTCGACACCCTCGTCGGGGGTCGCACCGGGGGGCGCTGTCGAGGTCTTACGCGATCAGCTGGCCCGCCTCGCCCAGCAAAACGGAACTGCTTTGAGTGTCGGGTTTGCCATCAGCTTGGTCATTGCATTCTGGTTTGCGAATTCGGGGATGACGGCACTCTTTGAAGCCCTGAATGTCACGTATGAAGAAAAAGAACGCCGTAGTTGGCTCAAGTTTTACGCGATGAGTTTTTTGTTCACCGCCGGCGCGATTGTTCTTGGTCTCGTATCGATAGCGATCATTGTCGCAATCCCGGTGGTGCTCAACTACCTCCCCAGCGCGAGCCTGACGGCTGCATTGTTGGACATTGCCCGTTGGCCGCTGTTGTTCGTCCTTGTCACTGGCGCACTCAGCATCGCGTATCGATACGCGCCTTGCCGCAGCGCGCCGCAATGGCGTTCGACGCTAATCAGCGCGGCATCCGCCGCTGTCGTCTGGCTCGGCGTCTCGGCCGTGTTCTCGTGGTACGTCGCCAATTTCGGCAGCTATAACAAAATATATGGATCGCTCGGCGCGATCTTTGGTTTTATGACCTGGATGTGGTTGTCGATGGTTGTCGTTTTGCTCGGCGCCAAGCTCGACGATCAGCTGTCGCGACGCGCGGAGGAATCGCGCAAAGCCGGCCGAGGTTCCTGACGAGCCGCTCGCTCAACAACCCGCCACGCGACAGAGCCAACTCAATCGCCCGCGATGTCGAGGCCGAGATCGAGGATCGGGGCGCTGTGGGTGATCCAGCCTGACGAAATCAGATCGACGCCGGTGGCGGCCACCGCTGCGACGGTTTCGGGGCTGATCCGGCCCGAAGCCTCGGTCACCGCACGGCCATCGACCATAAGAACCGCTCGGCGCAATGTGTCCGGGTTCATATTGTCAAGCAGCACAGCATCGACCCCGACTTCGAGCGCCTGCGCCAGCTGATCGAGCGTGTCGACTTCGAGCTCGATCTTGACGAGATGTCCGGCATAGGCCCGGGCGCGTTCGAGCGCTGGCTTGACGCCGCCCGCTAGAGCAAGGTGGTTGTCCTTGATCAGCATCGCGTCATCGAGCCCGAAACGGTGATTGGCGCCGCCGCCGAGACGCACTGCCTCCTTTTCCAGAGTGCGTAATCCTGGCGTGGTCTTTCGAGTGCAGACGATCTTGGCCCTTGACCCTTCGATCGCATCCGCCAGAGCGCGGGTCGCGGTCGCAACGCCCGACATGCGGCTTACTAGGTTCAACGCCGTCCGCTCGGCGGCGAGAACGCCGCGCGCCGGGCCGGCGATGCGCGCGACCACATCGCCGCGGACGACTCTCGCGCCGTCTTCGCGCACGCGCTCGATGCGCAATGCCGGCTCGACCAATTCAAACGCAAGCAAAGCGGCTTCGAGCCCGGCGACGATACCCGGCTGGCGCGCTGCGATCATCGCCTCGACCTGTGCCGCCCGCGGCACGATCGCGTCGCTGGTGATGTCCCCGGCGCGGCCCAAATCCTCGAGCAACGCAGCGCGAACGATCGGTTCGATAATCAGCCGCATGACCATAGGATTGCCCGATCGGGCTCAGCCAAACGCCAGCATGCGTTCGACCGCGTGGCGCGCGCGATCAGCGATTGCAGCGTCGACGGTGACCTCGTTGGTCATTGTTTCAAGCGATCGGCGGATCTTAGGCAAGGTGATCCGCTTCATGTGCGGGCACAGATTGCACGGCCGCACAAAGTCGAGATCGGGATATTGCAGCGCGACATTGTCGCTCATCGAGCATTCGGTCAGCAAGACGACCCGAGCCGGGCGTTCCCTGCCGACATAGTCCGCCATTGCCGCGGTCGAGCCGGTGAAATCGCATTCGGCGACGACCTCGGGCGGGCATTCGGGATGCGCCAGCACGACGACACCTGGATAGCTGTCGCGCATACCCCTGACATCCTCGGCGGTGAACCGCTCGTGTACTTCGCAACGGCCTTTCCACGCGATGATCTCAACCTTGGTCTGGGCCGCGATGTTGCGTGCGAGATATTCGTCGGGAAGCATGATGACGCGCGGCACGCCGAGCCCTTCGACAATTTTTTTGGCATTGCCCGAGGTGCAGCAGATGTCGGATTCGGCTTTTACTGCCGCCGACGTGTTGACATAGCTGACGACAGGCACGCCCGGATGGCGCTCGCGCATCAGCCGGATGTCGGCGGCGGTGATCGACGCGGCGAGCGAGCAGCCGGCCCTGAGGTCGGGGATCAGCACCGTCTTTTCCGGGTTCAGCAGTTTCGCGGTCTCAGCCATAAAATGCACGCCGGCCAGGACGATCACATCGGCATCGGTGCGCGCCGCCTCACGGGCCAATGCCAGGCTATCGCCGACGATGTCGGCAACGGTGTGGAAAATATCCGGGGTTTGATAATTGTGCGCGAGCACGACGGCATTGCGCTCCCGCTTGAGCCGCAGGATTTCGCCGATGTCGCCGGCCATCACCGGCCACTCGAAGGGCGGAATATGCCGCTCCACACGCGCATAGATTTCGGGCAACGGCAGGGTAGAGGTAGGGCTTTGGGCGGCGGTCTCCAGCACGTGTCTCTCCTTATGCTCATAATGAGCATTTAGTGGTTCCGGAAAAGCCGGGCGCAACGGCCCGGCTAATCGGTTATGCTGAAGATGAGGATAAGTACCGTAATCAAACTGTCAAGGTCCGATCGTCGGATAGGACCTCACTCGGCGCCGCCCGGCTCCGCCGAAAATGCATTTGCCGAGGGAGTGCGGTATTTTAGCAATCGGCGGCCCCGCGGTGCGATAACCCAGCCCTTAAGATCAGAAAGGAGCGACGATGGCACGGCTTCCCCCGATCACTAGTAGAGACCAGGTCCCGGCTGAGCACCACGCCGTTTTCGATAGCATCGTCGCGAGCCGGGGCGCGGTTCAGGGCCCGTTTACGATGTTTCTGCATTCCCCGGAGGTGGCTGGCCGCCTCGCCCATCTCGGCGCCTATGTTCGCTTTGAGGGATCGCTCGACATGCGCGTGCGGGTTTTGGCGGCGATGACCGCTGCCCGTGAATTCGAGGCGGTTTACGTCTGGGGTGCGCAGACTGGCGGCGCGCGCCGTCTCGGCGTACCGGAAGAGACAATTACCGCTATTCGCGAAAATCATTCGCGCGGCATTCCGCCGGAAGACGCGGAGATCGTCGAATTCACTCGGCAGCTGTTGCGCCGCCATCGCGTCGACGAGTCCGCCTTCAAAAAGCTCCAGGCCCGGCTCGGCAATGACGCTCTTATTCAGCTGACCACCGCTATCGGCTATTACAGCATGCTGGCGATGACCGTGAACGCCTGCGAATTGGAAGCCGCACCCGGTGCAGAAGTGCTAAAGGTCTGAGGCGACAGACCGACCGGCAGGGCGGACCTGGCGGCGCCGACGCCCTCCCGGTATATCTTGGGCCATGCGCCGTTCCTCGCGTTTTGGTCTTGCCGCCGTGATTGTGTTGTTGGTGCTGGTGGGCGCCTATACCGCCTATTGGCGGATCGTGGCCGGCCAAATCCAAGATGGCCTCGTTTCCTGGCAGCAGGCCCAGAAGGCGCACAAGATTGACGCCACATGGCAAGGGTTGAGGATCACCGGGTTTCCTTTCGAATTTCACGTCGCGATCGAGGACGCAACGCTTCGCGACGGCAGCTGGAACCCGGCGCCGGAATTGCGGCTGGCCCGTTTGGCGGGCACGGCGCGGCCTTGGAATTTTCATGATTGGCGTCTTTCAGCCCCCGATGGCTTTTTGGCCGATCTCGCGCCCACCGGCGGCCGGCCGGAACTAAAGCTGTTGGTCAAGTCGGCTACCGGGACGGTGGCAGTCGGCTCGGAGGGCGCCGCGTGGATTTGGGTAAGGGGACAGGGCATTGTCGGCGAAGCCGCCGGAACCATTCCGATCAAATCGGCTGATGCGTGGATCACATTGCCGGCACATCCGGCTAGCAAAGACACTGATCCGAGCTTTGGCCTGGCGCTGTCGCTACGGCAGGTCGGGGTGCCGGAGCCGCCACCGGAATTTAGCAAGAGCATAGACGAGCTCGCGGTCGGCGTTACGGTTAAGGGCGCTTTGCCGGGCGGACCGCTGCCGCACGCGGTCGCCGCCTGGCGCGATGCCGGCGGAACGATCGAGGTGAACAGTTTGCACCTGCAATGGGGCGAGCTCGGGGTTGACGCCAACGGCACACTCGCCCTTGACCACAAGCTCCAGCCAATTGCCGCGTTTTCCGGCGGCGTCGAGGGCTTTGGTGCAATCTTTGACGCGCTCGTCGCTGCGGACCGGATGACCCCGGAGCAAGCCTCGATCGTAAAGATCGCATTGACCTCGCTGGCCAAGGCCGGCCCCGACGGCAAGCCGCAGCTCACGGTTCCGTTCACGATCCAAAACGGCAAGATGTATCTCGGGCCGGCGCGACTCGGCTCCGTGCCCCAGATCAACTGGGATTAGCAGTTCCAGGGAACTTTGATCAAATTTTTGCGGGAGGTTCAGCCTATGGATCGAACCGGCAATGCCGACCGTGAGTCCACTGCTTCCACCAAACTCGAGCAGCGTCGCGAAGCCGGCATCGAGTGGCGCCGACGAGTCACGTTAGAGGCCCTTGCCCACTGGCAGCCCTCCCACGATCGTCGCGATCCAGTCGACATCCTGATTGAGCAAGGCACGACTCGGATCCCGGAACTCCTCCCGGTGCGCTATGCACGGATGAAGACCGACCCTTTCGCATTTTTGCGCGGGTCAGCGGCGGTAATGGCCGCCGATCTTGGAGCAATGCCGGCGACCGGCTTGCGCGTGCAATCAGCGGGTGACTGCCACCATGCGAATTTCGGCGCGTATGCGTCGCCCGAAGGCAAGCCGGTCTTCGACATCAACGATTTCGACGAAACTCTTCCCGCGCCCTTTGAGTGGGACGTCAAGCGGCTAACCGCCAGCCTCGTCGTTTCCGGCCGAGTCGCGCACATGCCGGAACCCGACTGCCGTCACCTCGCCCGCCTCGCGGCCCGAAACTATCGCCGCAGCATGGCGCGGTTGGCGCAGATGCCGCCCCTCGAAGCCTGGGGCACCCAAATCGACCTCACCGGCGCCATTGCTGACGTCGACTCGGACAAGATCCGCCGCAATCTCGAAAAGCGGCTTGCGACAATCCTGAAGAGCACCAAAGAGCATTTCGGCTTGGTCGAGCGGCACGCCAATGGGTCACGGCTCAAGGAAAAACCACCGCTCGTCCATCATCTCAGCCGGCACGAGCTGCACGCGAAGGAGGCGTTCGCGTCTTACGCAAAGTCGCTGCAGGAAGATCGGCGAGTCCTGCTGCGGCGCTACCACTTGCACGATGTCGCATTCAAAGTTGTCGGCGTCGGCAGCGTCGGCACGTTTTGCGCTATCGGCTTGTTGACGTCGGACGACGATGCGCCGTTGCTGCTGCAGATCAAAGAGGCACAGGAATCGGTTCTGGCGCCTTATGCCGGCGCATCCGAATACAACAATCACGGCCAGCGCGTCGTCGTCGGGCAGCGCATGTTGCAGGCTGCCACCGATATCTTCCTCGGTTGGACCGAGGCTCAAGTGAACGGCCGGTATTTCTACGTCCGGCGGCTCAAGGATTCGCGGCTCGCCAATGTCGGGGCGCGGCTCGCAGCGGCTTTGCCGTTTTATGCGGCGCTGTGCGGCCGCACGCTGGCGCGTGCTCATGCCCGTGCCGGCGACGCGGTAGCGATCTCGGCCTATATCGGCGAGGGCAACGGTTTCGATAAGGCGATCGCGGATTTCGCAGTCGCCTATGCCGACCAGACCGAGCGCGACTGGCGCGCTTTACTCGACGCGATCGACGAGGGTCGAATCAACGCGCACGACGCCGTAGCGGCCTGACCAGCAAACAGACGAGCCTTGGTGTCCAAGCGGCTTTCCCGCGCTGAAGATCAGAACGCAGAATGCCGCGACACCCGGTTGCGTGATGCCGTAAATGCCGGCTCGTCTGCTCTAGGCTATCTCGTAAACCGCCATCTCGTCGGCGATGCCGCGCAGCGCGCGGTTTTGCGCCATCGGTTCGAGGCCCCGGGTCTGCAGTAGACTCGACGTCTGCGGGATAGGCGACAACCGACCGGGTCGCCAGAATCGAGTGCTCATCGGCCAAAGCCTGAACCCGCGCGGCGATGTTGACGGTCTGGCCGAAATAATCCTGACGGTCATTCAACACGACCGCGAGACACGGACCCTCATGAATGCCGATTTTGAGCAGCAGGTCCTGCCCGCTGTGCCCGTGGTTCAGATCCTGCATCGCCTCCCGCATGCGCAAGGCGGCGGCTATGGCGCGGTCGGGAGTGGCGAAGGTCGCCATGACGGCGTCGCCGATGGTCTTGACCACGGCTCCCGCTTCGGCCGCGACGATCTCGTTCAGCACTCGAAAATGGGCGCGGACCAGATCGAAGGCGACGATGTCGCCGACCCGCTCGTAAAGCTCGGTCGAGCCCTTCAGGTCGGTGAACAGGAAGGTCAGGCTGGTGATCTTGAGCCGTTGGTTGAGGTCGATCGTGTCGGTGCCGTAGATGTCGCGAAAAACCTGATTGGTCAGCAGCCTCTTCGCGGTCAGAAACGGGCGGCGCCGGTGCAGCAGCTCCTCAAGCTGATTATTGGCCAGCCATAATCCCGGCAATACCCGCGTCTCGGTGCGATTTTCGAGCGACAGCCGCAAGGGGCCGGGGTGCAACTCGATCCGCTGAACCGGCGCCCGCAGCTTGTCGAAGACCAAGGAGAGGCTTTGGCGTTCGCGCGTCGGTTCGCCCTTTACATCGATAAATTGGCTGGTATGGGTGACCGGATCGAGCAGGATCACGAACTCAGCCGGTAGCTGCAAGGATAGCAATGCCTTATCGCCGGGCGGCAGTTCCATTGTCTCGAGGGTGATCTCTTCGATCACATGGTCGAGATTGTCGGGTAGATCGATGCCCGAACTCCAAAAGATTTGCCGGAAATATTCGCCGTAGGACAGTTGTTCGGGATCGTGCGCCGTAATCTTTCGCACCCGCCGGCTAACTGTAAAGGTGACCTCGACGACCTCATCGAGGGTCGGTTCATAATCCGCCGCGCACCACGCACAGTGATACTCCTGGCGATCGACATTCTTTAATGTCGGCGCCGCTTCGAGCACGCCGCTGCAGCTGGGGCACAGCACGTTCCATGACAATTCGAAAAGCCCGAGGCGCGCGGCATGCAGGAAAGCCGCGATCGCTCGCTCCTCGTCGATGCCGCTCTTGGCAGCGAAATCGAGCACATTGATGCGGCTGAGCTGTTTGTCCGGCGCGTCGCGGACGAGCGCCTCTATCGCGGCTGCCGCAGCGGGATCAGCCGCTTGCCGCAACGTCGCAAACTGATTGTCTGCAGTCATTAAACGGACACCCCGCGAAAGCGGCCTTTGTTTCTCTCACCATGCGCGCCGCATGATTAACCGACGGCGAGCGGCAATCGATCGCGCTTAAATGTGGGGTGTCGGGAGATTTGGTCCAGCCTCGTTGGTTCGGCGCGGGCCGCAAAGCGTTGGGTTGCAGGCGGCGGGCATCCGGCGCCGCCCGCGCCGGCAACGCTAGCTAATCGGCCGCTTCGGCTTGCTTTACCGGAAGCGGCTCGGTGCCGGTCCAGGGATGCTCGGCAACATCGAACAGGATGCCTTCCGGGCCATAAAACTTAACCTCGAAGC
Source organism: uncultured Alphaproteobacteria bacterium (assembly GCA_963735445.1). Classification (GTDB taxonomy): domain Bacteria; phylum Pseudomonadota; class Alphaproteobacteria; order ATCC43930; family CGMCC-115725; genus AP-15. The sequence goes on along the minus strand of CAVTLC010000004.1, from coordinate 210,170 downwards.
CGCCGATCCGCTCGGCCTCGGCCTGGTCCATGTAATGTTTGCCGCCGAGGCTCTCGAGCTTTTTGCCGGCCTCGTCGACATTCTCGACCAACACCCCGAAATGATGCAGCCCGGTATAGTCCATGCCGCGTCCGAGCTGGTCGCTCTTGAACCGCAGGATCGCCAGATCGATCGTGCCGTCGCTTAGATGGTGGCCATAAGCCAGCGGACCGTCGTTTGAGCGCACGATTTTGAAGTCAAATGCCTTGACATAGAAATCCGCCATCGCGTCGGGGTCTTTCGCGGCAATGGCGATGTGGCGCAGTTTGGCCATCGAACTCTCCTCAGGTCTGAACTTTGTTTGCTATTCGGCTGCTTGCTTTATCGGCTCAGGCAACGGTTCGGCCCCAGCCCAGCCGTGCTCGGCGATATCGAACAAAACCCGTTCCGGGCCGTAGAATTTCTTTTCGAAATAGCCGGCCTGATGACCGCCTTGGCCCTGGTCGATGTAATGTTGGGCCCCGAGGCTTTCGAGTTTCTTCGAGAATTCTTCGACATCTTCGACCAGCACCCCGAAATGATGGATGCCGCGAAAATCCATGCCCTTGCCGAGCTGGTCGGTTTTGAACTTGAGGATCGCCATATTGAGGGTGCCGTCGCTCAAGAACACACCATCGGCGAGAACGCCGTTGGGCCGTCCGACTTCGACGAAATCAAAGGCCTTTTTGTAGAATTCGGCCATCGCTTCCGGATCTTCGGCGGCAATGGCGATGTGACGCAGCTTGGGCATCGGCGACCTCCTCGCGTTTGAGTTGGAACACCTTAGCACGAGGGCCGCATCATTTCGAAGCCCGCAATAGCTTTTCGGAGCCGATCTCGGTCAGAACGCGCGCCATATTCTTGCCGACCCGGCCCAACGCCTCGTCCCATGAGAACAGCGCGAAGCGGTCGAATTCGGGCAAAACGGTCCCATTGGGTAGGGTAAAGGTCGAAGCGCAGACGAGAGACTGCGGATCGGGCAGGGCAGGGGGCGTCCACGCAAAAAGCGCTAAATCCTTGCCGCGTAGATAGGCGTGGACCCCGAGCGGGGTCAGCACATTCACCGCCACCAAAAGGCCGGTCTCTTCACGCAATTCCCGGGCTGCGGCGGCGGCGAAGTCTTCCCCCGGATCGGCTTCGCCTTTCGGAATATCCCAGCGTGGCGAACGGGTCGCATGACCTAACAGAAGGTGATGGTCGTCACTAACGATGACCCCGCAACTCGTTCTGACGACTCTCATGGCAGATTGGGGCCGCCGCCGGTTACGCCGCCGTAAAACCCGCCGTTCCGGTTATGCTCGGAATTGGCTTGGTCGTTACTCGCGGCGCACCCCGAGAGCAACAGCAACAGCGCGGCCAGCGCCGCCCGACGCGCAGCGCGGCGTCGAACTTCTGCGGAATTCTCAGCCATCCTCGCTCCCGATCGTTTCTCCGATATTATGCCGCGAGTAGGCAATTTCGGAGAACTGATGTGGGTGTCGAAATGCGAGCCTATCGGCCGCTGATTATCGGACGCCGCGGTGCGGTCGCGGCCAATCATCCGCTCGCGGCGCAAGCCGGCCTACTGGCGTTGCGCGCCGGTGGCAACGCGGTCGACGCCGCGGTCGCAACCGGGATCGTCCTTTCGGTGGTCGAGCCGATGATGTCGGGGCTCGGTGGCGACGCCTTTTACCAGGTGTTCGACGCCGCGACCGGCCGCGCGATCGTCTTTAACGGCACCGGCCCGGCGCCGGCGACAGCGACCCCGGAGCGTTATGCGGGCGGCATACCCCGTACCGGCCCGTTATCCGTGTCGGTGCCGGGAATGCTTTCGGCGCTCGACCGGCATGCATCGGCGTTTTGGCCGGCTGCCGTGGCGGGACCTGTTCGACGAGGCGATCGGTTATGCCCGCGATGGGTTTGGCGCCACCCGCGCCTATTGTCACTTCGCGGAGGAATACCGCCCGACCTTACTGGTCGATCCGGCCGCTGCCGCTCTGTTTCTTACCGATGGGCGACCGCCGGCGTTGGGTGCGGCGATCGTGCAGCCGGAACTTGCGCGTACGCTCGAGGAGATCGCCGCGGAGGGCGCCGAAACCTTTTACCGCGGCCGGCTCGCGCGACGGATTGCGGCTGGCCTCGAAGCTGCCGGTGCGCTGGTCGGGGAGGGCGATCTCGCCGAATTCATCGCCGAGGAACAACAGCCGATCGCGATCGATTACCGCGGTTACACCGTTCTCGAAGCGCCGCCCAATTCCACCGGGTTCGTGCTGCTGCAAGAATTGAAAATTGTCGAACATCTCGATCTGGCGCGCATGGGATTCCTGTCGGCGGACTGGGTACATGCCCAGGTCGAGGCGAAAAAGCTCGCCTTTGCCGATCGCGAACGCTGGGGCGCCGATCCGCGTACCCTTGATCCGCCGTTCGAGCGGCTGTTATCCGCCCCATACGCTGCGGAGCTCGCCGCTCGGATCGACATGCGCCGCGCTGCGCCGGCCGCCTACGCCCAGGACGCGGAGGGCGACACAACCTATTTCTGCACCGCCGATGGCGATGGCAACGCTGTCTCCGGCATTCAGAGCATCAACAGCGGCTTTGGCGCGGGAATCATGGCCGGCGACACCGGCATCCTGATGAACAACCGCATGGCCTATTGGCATCTCGAACCCGGCCACCCAAACCGGTTAATGCCCGGCCGTCGCGTGCGCCACACAATGAACCCGCCAATTGTGCTGAAGGACGGGAAGTTGTGGTGCGTCTTCGGCACGCCCGGCGCCGACAATCAGGTGCAGATCAATCTTCAGGTCCTGACCGCGATGATCGATTTCGGGCTTGATCCGCAACAGGCCGCCGAGATGCCGCGTTGGACATCGCATGTCTCCGGTCAATACGCGAATTGGCCTCACGAGGGCCCGAGCGAACTCGTTATCGAGCGTCGCTTTCCCGAGGAGGTGCGCCGCGAACTCGTGCGCCGAGGCCATTCGCTCAACACCGTCGGCGATCTCGATGGGCCGTGCAGCATCGAAATCATTCGACGTGACGCGAATGGTATGCTGCTCGCCGGCTCCGACCCTCGGCGCGATGGCTGGGCCGCCGCTTGGTGAGGCGACCCCCAGGCGCCGATGCTGACCGCAATCAACGCCAGCTCTCTATTGTAGTGTCCTTTGGCGATGCATTGCGGGCATCCTAACGATGTGTCAAAATTAACAACGCCGCCCTTTGGTTCGCTAATCCGTATAATTGATCATTGATTTATCTTGGAACCTCTTTCCATGCTAAACGTACGCAAGACATCACCCCGTGCAAAGCGAGGAGATGAAGCAAGATGGACAAACTTCCCTCAGACAAGCCCGACCAAAACCCGAAACCGACAGAAAAAGAGACGATCGATCATTTGGTCGAGCACGTGTTCGATCCGGAAGCGGCCGAAAAGCAACCCCAGCCGTCAACGACCGACAGCGGCGCTTCGGTCGAAGAGCAGGTGCGCAAGGAGTGGGACCCAAAAAAGCAGGGCGGTCTGCCGGTTTTTTAAGCAGAGTGATAATATTTAGGGGAAAGTGGACAGCCTTTAGAGAAAGTCGCTGTGGCTACACTTCCTTTTGGTCCGCTCACTCAGCGTAGCGTGCACCTTTGCATCGATATGCAGAACATGTTTGCCGAGGCAACACCGTGGCACACGCCGTGGATGACTCGCGTGCTCCCGGTGGTCGAGGAAATTGCCGGCCGTCACGCATCCCAGACTGTGTTTACCCGGTTCATCCCGCCGGCCAAAGCCGAGGACGTGCCAGGCACATGGCAGCGATATTTTCAGCGCTGGGCAGAGATGACCCGCGACGTCATCGATCCGAAACTCCTTGAATTGGTCCCATCTTTGGCGCGCCTCGCGCCGCCTGCAGCTGTTATCGACAAGCACGTTTACTCGCCGTTTGTTGAACCGGGTCTGCGGCAGCTGTTGCTCCAGCGGCGAGCCGACGCTCTAGTCATCACCGGGGCGGAAACCGATGTCTGCGTGCTCGCGGCGGTGCTCGGGGCGGTCGATCTCGGGTATCGCGTTGTCCTGGCGACCGACGCCCTGTGCAGCTCCGCCGACCAAACTCACGACGCGCTGCTAACCCTCTACCGTCAGCGCTTTGCCCAGCAGATCGAAACAGCGGAGGCCGAAACAATTCTCGCCAATTGGCATATTTAGCCAAGGTGCACAGCGTCGTTGCCGGCCGTGTTTTTACTTCGTCGTTGTCGAACACGTTTTTACTGTCAAAGCAATCTTAATTAGCGAATGAATAAATCCTAATTCCTAGATCTTCCGCCAGACCAAAGTATATGCACAGTAACCAATCAGCTGACCTTTGATCGTTTGCTGGCTGTCGATCTGGCCCTCGAACTTCTGTCCGTATCCGGTGGTCATCGTCAGCTTGCCCTGAGGCGTGGGATTTCCGCGCAACGTGTAATCGCCCCATTTGGCTTGAGCGACGCCGTTGGCAATGATCAGTCTCGCCGGCGCGCGAAATGTTCGGCACGATCTCGAACCGGCATAGCCCGAGGGATGCTCCCGGCCACCGCCAAGCGTGTTCCCGGCGCTGTTGTTCTCCGCCGAAACCCCGACGTAAGTACCATCGAAAGCGGCCGTCGCACCGGGGCCGCTGATCCCTTGCGCATGGGCCGGGGTAACCAGAACAGCAACTATGAAACTCAGGGTCAGCTTGAGGCCGAGACTGCCGTGAGAGCGTATTTCCCCTTGAGGTTCGGATGGCACCGAACCCACTCGGATCACGCGGCTCCCCCTGGCAATCGCCTGTGGTCCCGCGGGCGGCGGGAACCGCCCGACGAAACCGTTTGCCGAATTAGAGGGCTTCTTCTTTGACCGGGGCGAGATCGTAGCGCTCCATCGCGAAGCTGATCGCTTCGTTCCAGCCGCGGCTGCGGATGTCGATCTGCACCTCGTCGGGGCCGAGATACTTCAAATTGACAGCGTCGCCCATCGGGGTCGTCTCGGCCCGCTCGGTTTTCGGGATCGGGACGGGCCTGAAATTCGCCGCTTCGAGTTCTTTCGCCTTCTCCTGCTCGTCGTCGACATAAAAGCCGATGTGGTGAATGCCACGCAGATCGGAGGTTTGCCCCGGGCCGAGTTTTGGCGCACCGGGCTCGCCATACTTAAGAATAGCGAAGTAAATGTAGCCGTCGCTGAGCCAAACACCTTTTTCACCGCTGTCGCCGGGCCGGCGGTAAAGTTCGGTCAGGCCGAAATGTTCCTTATAGAATTCTGCGGTTTTTGCGGGATCGTCGGTCACGAGTGCGATATGCCTAATTCGCGCCATCTGCCATCTCCCTAAGCTTCTGCACTTGTCGCAGCGCAGATATTGCTGTGTAGGCTTTCTGGCGCGCAACCGTCAAGCTGGAGGCGAACACCCCTCGCGCGATCGGGATTTCAGCGATGCGCCAGCAGATGATCGACCATCGCCGGGGCGGCGCCGAGATAGTTCTTGGGGTCGGTCAGGGCGCTCAATTTATCGGCGCCGAGCGGCCCGGCGACGGCCGGGGTTTCGAGCAGAACGTCCAGTAGCGGCCGGTCATTTTCGATCGCAATATTGCAAGCGTCGTAAACGAGGTCGTGCGCCTCGTTGCGCCCGATGTGCGGGGCGAGGCCCATCATCACCGCCTCGGCGACGATCAGGCCATGGGTCATGCCGAGGTTTTTGGACATTCGCGCCGGATCGACGATCAGGCCGCCGAGCAGAAACCGAGACTGGTGCAGCGCGCCGGCGGCATAGCCAAAAGCCTCTGGAACCGCGACCCATTCGACATGCCACGGCCCGGTCGCCCGCTCGAAATCGGTGACCAACGCGTCGAGCACGAGCCCGGACTGCTGCCGCAATACCTTGGCGGCGGCAAGGATCATCTCGCACGAGATCGGGTTGCGCTTTTGCGGCATCGTCGAGCTCGAGCCGCGGCCCGCGACAAACGGTTCAGCCGCCTCGCCGAACTCGGTCGCCGACATCAGCATCACATCGTAGGCGATTTTGCCAAGACTGCCGGCGAGCAATGCCAATGCTTGCACCGTCTCGGCGATGCCGTCGCGGGCGACATGCCAGGTGATCGGCGGGTCGCCGAGTTCGAGTTCGCGCGCGAGTTCGGTGCGGCTCCTGACGATTTCGGCGCCTTCGCCGAGCGAGGCCAACGTGCCGGCCGCGCCGCCGAACTGGGCGACCAGGACACGCGGCCGGAGTTGCGTCAGCCGCTCTGCGTGGCGATCGAGCGCCGACAGCCAGATCGCCGCCTTGTAGCCGAAGGTTATCGGCAGTGCGTGCTGCAGATGGGTGCGTCCGGCCATTGGCGTGTCGCGATAGCGCCGCGCGAGGTCGGCCAAGTGGCCCCGCGCTGCCGTAAGATCGGCATCGAGAAGGTCGAGCCCGTCGCGGATCTGAAGCACCACGGCGGTGTCCATGATGTCCTGAGTTGTCGCGCCCCAATGCAGCCAGCGCCCTGACTCGCCCGCCTTTTCGCCGAGCTGGCGGACCAATGGCAGGATCGGATAGCCGACATTCTCGGTCTCGCGCTTCAGCCGCGCGAGGTCGAGGGTTTCGGGGTTCTCCGAGATTCCGGCGACCGCATGCGAAATTGCCGCTGCAGCCTCGGCCGGGATCATCCCGAGCCGGGCCTGAGCGCGGGCGAGTGCCGCCTCCACCTCGGCGCAGCGTGCCAAAAAGGCGTGATCACCGAAAACGGCGCGCATTGCCGCGGTGCCGAACATGTCGGCGAAGATCGCCGAATTGAGAATGCCGATCGCCATAGGACCCGCCCTATCACTCGCAAGCTGAGGTTAGCGCCGCGGAAGCATCAAATGCTGGGAGCAGATGTAGCGCTTTACGCCCGTTGATTCCCGGCGGAGTGGGACGGGATATCGGTCCAACCAGCCTTGGTAAGGTGCTGAAGCGCCGGGAAGCGGGACTTGTAGGCCATCTTTGGGCTTTCGGCGATCCAATACCCGAGATAGACAAAGGGCTCGCCCTGTCGCCGGCATTCGTCGATGAACCACAAAATGCTTAAGCTACCGAGGCTGCGCTTGCGCTGGAACGGATCAAAGAAGCTGTAGACTGCGGAGATGCCGTCATCGAGCCGGTCGATCAGCGAAGCGGCCACGAGACTGCCGGCCTTGTCGCGGAATTCGGCGATCTCGGTGCGCACCGGCAATTCCTCGACCATGCCGCGATAGTCGCGGAAACTCATCGTTGCCATCTCGCTATCGCCATGCCGGGCATGCTGGTAGCCCCAGAACAGGCGGAACTGCTCGACTGTCCCGCGTGGCGGAACAAGGTCGGCCGATAGATCGTGGTTGGCGTTACGGATACGCCGTGTCCAGCGCGTATCCTCGAACCGTTCCACAGCGATACGCACCGGCACGCAGGCGGTGCAGCCTCGGCAGGCTGGCCGGTACGCGAAATTATGACTGCGGCGAAACCCGGCGCGTGACAAATCGTCATAGGCGAACGCGGCGGCCCCGCCATCGAGTTCGACGATCAGCTTGCGCTCGGCCCGGCCTGGGACGTACGGGCAGGCGACCGCCGAAGTCGCATGAAATTGCAATAATGGGCCAGCGAACCGAGGCCTCGGCTCGCCGCGGCGGCGGTTGCGAACGAGCCGGTCACTCGGCCCGTCGCCGCTAACCTCCCCCGAGCCGAGACCCATTGCGTACCCCTATTTGCCGATTTGCATTATTCGCCCAAGTATGAACGAGAGCGGGCCGTTTATGCCAGCCCCGAGCGCGTTTCATTTGTTCGGCCCGGCGGTCCAGCGGAATCCTATCAGGACGTTGTTGTCGAATTTGCACTCCGCCGCCAGATGACGAGCGATCGCAGCAGCTGGTGGGAGGTTGGTCCGGTCGCCCTCGACGTGTGCGACGATGGCCGTCAGGCTTGTCGCCGCAGCCTCGCGCTTGGTGATGTCGATATCGGCCCCGGGATAGGCCAGGGTCATGATCTGGGCGCAGCGATCGGCCATCCCGCCTTCCGGCACCAGATGGCAAGCGGCGATCGTGAAAGCAGGCCAGCCAGCGGCAAGCGCAATGCCCACTCGTCGAAACCGGAACATACAGCGATACTGTTCGGTACAGCGTTGAATAGCAATTCCGGCGCCGGGGATGCAGATGCGCGCACAATTGCTGACCGAACCAAAGCGGCCGCTGGTAGCGGCGCAGGTGCCGCCGCCGCGGCCGGGGCCGCAGCAATTGCTGATCGCGGTGCGCGCCTGTGCGGTGTGCCGGACCGATTTGCACGTTGTCGATGGCGAATTGCCGGACCCGAAATTGCCGCTCGTTCTCGGCCACGAGATCATCGGTACAGTCGCTGAAAAAGGCGCCGAGGTTGACCGCTTTGCTGTCGGCGACCGGGTTGGCGTGCCGTGGCTCGGCTGGACCTGCGGGGTTTGCGAATTTTGCCGCAGCGGCCGCGAAAATCTCTGCGATTACGCGCGCTTTACTGGCTACCAGATCGATGGCGGTTATGCCGAGCTGACGGTCGCCGATCAGCGGTATTGCTTTGCGATCGACCCTGTCTACAGCGATGTCGAGGCCGCGCCGCTGATGTGCGCCGGGCTGATCGGCTACCGCACCTTGCGTATGGCCGGCGATGCGCGGCTGATTGGCATCTACGGGTTTGGCGCCGCCGCCCACATCGTCGCGCAGGTGATCCGCTATCAGGGCCGAAGGTTTTTTGCGTTTACGCGGACTGGCGATCTGGAGGCGCAGGATTTTGCCCGGCAATTAGGCGCCGAATGGGCCGGGGATTCGACAATGGCGCCCCCGGAGCCGCTCGACGCGGCGTTGATTTTCGCGCCCGTGGGTGCATTGGTGCCGTCGGCGTTGGCCGCGACAAAAAAGGGCGGGACTGTCGTCAGCGGCGGCATCCATATGAGCGACATCCCGTCGTTTCCGTACCGGCTCCTGTGGGAGGAACGCGTGCTGCGCTCGGTCGCCAATCTCACCCGCCGCGACGCGGAAGAATTTCTGGCATTGGCGCCACAGGCCGGAGTGCGGGCCGAGACGACCACATATCCGTTGGAGCGGGCGAATGACGCGCTCGCCGATTTGCGATACGGCCGGCTGCATGGCGCAGCGGTGCTTGTGCCTTGAAGCCATGATGCGCTTGGCCCGCCTGCTGCCGCGCTGGACTTTGACAATCACGGGCTTGCAAAAACGGTGTAGCGTCGCCGCCGGTATAACGATCAAGGTGCAGATCTTGCCGCCGCTGAAGCTTATGGGTGAACCTCAAAACCCACCACGCGCCACGATCAAGCAAGCTTTAGCCACACGGTGAGATAAAAATGGCTGGCTTCCCCTCAGAAGTCGATATCGCGGTGATCGGCGCCGGCGCCGCCGGGATCGGTGCGACACGCCGACTCGTCGAAGCTGGCGGGGTTACGGTGTTGGCGTTGGAGGCGCGGGGCCGCGTCGGCGGACGGGTCAACACCATCGAACCGGCCGGCTTTCCGCTCGACCGCGGCGCGGAGTGGCTGCATTCGGCCGACCGTAACCCGTTATCGCCGATCGCCCAGCGGCTGGGCTTCTCCGTGCACCGCCGGCCGCCGGAATGGACGACACGGCTGTCGCGCAGCGGTGAAACCCCTGAGGCCGAAGCCGATTGGCTTGCGACGCGCGAAGCGCAAGGCCGGGCGCGGCGCAAAGCTGCGGCTGAACCGACCGACCGCTCGCTAGCGAGCACGCTCGAGCCCGAGAGGCCGGTGGAATCAACTGCTTGACGCGACCAGCACATGGGGGAATGGCGCCGAACTCGATCGCGTGTCGGTCAAGGACTACGTCCGCTACGACGACAACAGCACCAATATCAATTGGCGCCTGGGCGAGGGCTATGGCCGGCTGTTCGAAAAGCTGGCCGAAGGATTGCCGGTAGTTCTGGAAACGCCGGTGTCGCGGATCGACCATAACGGGCGCAAGGTACGGGTTGAAACCGAGCGCGGGGTCGTCGTCGCCGAGCGCGTTGTCGTTACCGTGCCGACCTCGATCATCGCCGGCGAAATCCTCCGCTTTGATCCGCCGCTCCCTGACAAAACCGCGGCTGCGGCCGGGCTGCCGCTCGGGGTCGATGACAAGCTCTTTATTGCCCTTGACGAAACGATACCCGGAATTGAGCCCGACGGTTTTCTTGTAGGTTCGACGACGCGGCGCGAAACCATGAACTATCAGGTGCGGCCGATGGGCCGGCCAGTGATCTATACATTCTTTGGCGGGCGTTTTGCCGCCGCGATGGAACGCGAAGGCGAGGCGGCGATTTTCGCCTTTGCCGCCGACGAATTGGCCAACATCCTCGGCAGCGACATCCGCAAACATATATCGCCGCTCGCCGCAACGGCGTGGCTGCACGATCAGTGGTCGCGCGGCTCATATTCCTACGCCTTACCGGGCCACGCCGATGACCGAGCAGTCTTGGCCGCACCGGTCGACAATCGGCTGTTCTTCGCCGGCGAAGCGACGTCGCCGTACTTCTTCTCAACCGCCCATGGGGCTTATATGAGCGGCCTTACCGCCGCCGATGCCGCCCTCGCCAGCCTGCGGCCGCGCTGATCCCGAGACTAACCCACACGCGGGCGTTCGTTCAGCGCTGTAACCCGGATTCCGTTATCATCCATGCGGACCGTGCTGATCGACCCGGTACCGACCTCGATCCGGTTATAAAAATCGAGCGGCATGCCGAGGGCGAACAACAGCGCGGCCCGGATCACGTCGCCATGGCTGACGAGAACGACAGTCTCGGCGGGATGGCTGCGGCGCAGATCAAAGAGGACGCGGACAGTGCGGTCTTGCACTTGGCGCCAGCTTTCGCCACCCGGTATCGCAGCGATGCTGCGACAGGATTGCCACGGCGCCCAGCGTTCGTCCGTCCGGACCTGCTCGAAGGTCAAACCGGTCCATTCGCCAAAATCGAGCTCGATCAAATCGTCGCGGATAGTAACCGGCAGATCGAGACGACCGGCGAGGATCGCCGCGGTTTCGCGGGTGCGGTCGAGCGGACTCGCATAAATTGCGGCAACCTTTTCCGCGGTCAGACGCTCGGCAACGGCTGCGGCCTCGGCGCGTCCCTTTGGCGACAGACCAATGCCGGTCGTCCGCCCAGCAATAATCCGGCTCTGCATCGCATGTTCGCCATGCCGCACCAAATGAAAGAGCGTCACCTTGCTTGCCCCTAAAAATCCGCGGAATGCCGGATTGTAACATTCGATCCGCACTGCGTCTCGGATCAGCCGGCGTTGACAATCACCAGCCTGGCTGATGTATGGCCCGGTTATGAAAGTCGCATCTCTAACATTCGGATTGATTTTCGTTGGCGGCGATGCTGGTCGCTAACGGCGCCGCAGCGGAAGAACCGGTCCTGCACGTCTACAATTGGTCGGATTACATCGCCCCCGACACGATCCCTAAATTCGAGCACGAGACCGGGATCAAGGTTACCTACGATGTCTATGATTCGAACGAGATTCTGGAAGCGAAGTTGTTCGCGGGGCGGTCGGGCTACGACATCGTGGTTCCGTCGGCGAGCCCGTACATGGCGCGGCAGATTACCGCTAAGGTCTACATGCCGCTCGATAAGAGCAAGCTCGATGGCTGGAAAAATCTCGACCCGAAAATTCTCGATCTCGTTGCTGCCGCTGATCCCGGCAATGCGCATGGCACGCCTTACCTTTGGAGTGTCACCGGCATCGGTTACAACAAGGCAAAGGTAAAGGCCGCGCTCGGCGACACCGCACCAACAGACAGCTGGGCCTTAGTCTTCGACCCGGCAAACGCGAAGAAGCTCGCCGATTGCGGCATCTCGTTGGTCGACACGCCGCAGGAGATCGTACCTGCCATGCTCGCCTACCTCGGGCTCGACCCGAAGAGCCACGAGATGGGCGATCTCGACAAGGCAATCGCCGCCCTCGGAAAAATCCGGCCCTATATTCGCAAGTTTCAATCCTCGGAATACATCAACGATCTCGCCAACAGCAATCTGTGCCTGGCTGTCGGATACTCGGGCGACGTTATCATCGCGCGCAAGCGCGCCCACGAGGCGCATAACGGTGTCGAGATCGCATTTAGCGTGCCCAGGGAGGGAGCGCAGATGGCGGTCGACATGCTCGGCATTCCGGCCGACGCGCCGCATCCGCAGAATGCCTTGCGCTTTATCGACTATCTGTTGCGACCGCAGGTAATCGCCGATATTTCCGACGCCGTGAACTATCCGAACCCGAATATTCCAGGCACGGCCCTGGTCAACCCGGCGATCCGGGACGACCCGGCGGTCTATCCACCGGCCGATGTCCGCCGCCGCTTCTTTGTTGATTTGCCAGCGCCCCCTGATTACGAGCGGGCGCGCACGCGCGCCTGGACCCGGCTCAAATCCGGTGAATAACCGGCGCTAAATCGGCGTTCGGCAGTGGCGCTGCTCGAAATTGCTGGGATCAGCAAGTATTTTGGCAGGACTGTCGCGGTCGACGATGTCAGTCTTCAAGTCGAGCGAGGCGAGCTTTTCGTGCTGCTCGGCCCCTCGGGCTGCGGCAAGACAACCCTGTTGCGCATGATTGCCGGCTTCGAGACCCCCGATGGCGGGCGTATCGTTGTCGACGGCCTCGACGTCACCGAGTTGCCGCCCTATCGGCGCCCGGTCAACATGATGTTCCAGTCCTACGCTTTGTTCCCGCACATGGATATCGCCGCCAATGTCGCGTTCGGGCTGCGTCAGGAACGGATGGAGCGCAGCCGCCGCGCCGCCCGCGTCGAGGAGATGCTGGCGCTCGTCCAGCTGTCGGATTACGCGCGCCGCCGACCGCATCAATTATCGGGCGGGCAGCGCCAGCGTGTCGCATTGGCGCGCGCGCTGGCCAAGTCACCGAAGCTGTTGCTGCTGGATGAGCCGCTGGCCGCACTCGACAGAAAACTGCGCGAACAGACTAGGCGGGAGCTGATTGGGATCCAGGAGCGAGTAGGCACGACATTTCTGGTCGTCACGCATGATCAGGAAGAGGCGCTCGGCATGGCGTCGCGCATCGCGGTGATGAATGCCGGGAGACTCGCACAAATCGGGACGCCAGGCGAGATTTACGAGCGCCCGAACTCGCGGTTTGTTGCCGGTTTTGTCGGCGAGATGAATTTCTTCGAGGGCAGCGTGACAATCGCAAATGGCTGCCCGGTCATGCGTGTGGCCGGTCTCGACCAGCCAATCGATCTCGCCGGTTGTAGACATGGGTCCGAGGAGGCTGGGGTCACCTTTGCCGTGCGCCCGGAAAAGCTGGTTTTGTCGCAGAACCAGCCGGCCGGATTTGCTGTGAAGGCGACAATCGTCAGCGTCGAATACCAGGGCCCGGTGTCGAAAGTGCGGCTCTCGACCACGGCCGGCCTGGCGTTAACGGCGCAATTGCCGAGCGCCGCCGCGGATATCCCCCGCGGGTCGCCGGTTTGGGTGAGCTGGGCGGTCGCGGATATGGTCGTGCTCCGCCAATGATCGGGCTTGGCCGGTCCGCTCGGCTGGTGTTGATCGGTCTACCGTTTCTCTGGCTTGCGCTGTTTTTTCTGGTCCCGCTGCTGATCGTGGTCAAGATCAGCCTGGCCCACAGTGCGATCGGCATCCCGCCTTATACCCCGCTGCTCAGCCGTCGAGACGGCAGCGTCGAATTCCACGCAACCCTGGCGAATTTTCTGCTGTTGGCGCGCGATGATCTTTATCTCCGCGCCTATTTGGGCTCCTTGGCCAACGCGGCGATCGCTACCGTGTTTTGCCTATTCCTTGGATATCCGATTGCGCTAGCGATCGCGCGCGCGCCCGTTGCGTGGCGTCAGTTGCTGCTTTTCCTCGTGGTTTTGCCGTTCTGGACCAGCTTTCTGATCCGCGTTTATGCATGGATCGCGATCCTGCAGCCGAACGGGTTACTAAATCGCCTATTGCTCTCGACAGGGCTGACGCAAGCGCCATTGCGGTTGCTGAACAACGCCTTTTCAGTCGAACTGGGCCTTGTCTATTCGTACCTGCCGTTCATGATCCTGCCGATTTACGGCAGCCTGTCGGCACTCGACGAAAGCCTGATCGAGGCGGCGGCCGATCTCGGCGCCCGGCCGTGGCGACAGTTCTTAAGCGTAATCCTGCCGCTGTCTCTTCCCGGTGTGGCCGCCGGCTGTTTTCTGGTGTTCGTGCCGGCGGTTGGCGAGTTCGTAATTCCTGATCTGCTCGGCGGCCCCAACACGCTGATGATCGGCAAAGTGTTGTGGGATGAATTTTTCGAAAACCACGATTGGCCGGTCGCAGCCGCCGCCACGGTCGCGCTGATCGCGGTGCTTGCGATGCCGACCATAATTGCGCAGCGGTTGCTCGATCGCGAGCCGGCCGCATGATCCGTCCGACGGGTACCGCCGCAATTCGCATCGGGATCTTGTCGTTCGGGCTTGCCTTTCTCTATGCCCCGATCGCGCTGCTGGTCGTCTATTCGTTCAACGCGTCGCGGCTGGTAACGGTGTGGGCGGGGTTTTCGACGCACTGGTACGGCGCACTGATCGCCGACAATCAATTCCGCGACGCCGCAGCAACGAGCCTGGAGGTTGCGGCCATGGCAGCAAGCCTGGCGTTGGTGCTCGGCACCTTCGGGGGTTTTGCGCTGGCGCGGTTTACTCGGTTTCCGGGCCGTTCGATCTTTGGCTTCGCCTTGCTGGCGCCGCTTGTCGTGCCGGAAATCATCCTTGGTCTGTCGCTGTTGCTATTCTTTGTCGCGAGCCAAGAGCTGATTGGCTGGCCGGCAAGCCGCGGCGTGATGACCATCACGATCGCCCACGCGACGTTTGGGGCGTCGTTTGTTGCGGTGCTGGTGCGCGCTCAGCTCGCTAGCTTTGATCGGACGCTCGAAGAGGCGGCGCTCGATCTCGGCGCGCGGCCTTGGGCTGTGCTCGCACGGATCACCTTGCCCGGCATCCGCCCGGCGCTGATCTCGGGCTGGCTGTTGGCGTTTACCTTGTCGCTCGACGATCTCGTGGTCGCGAGCTTTGTGACCGGTCCCTCAGCGACGACCCTACCAATGGCGGTGTTTTCGAGTGTCCGGCTCGGCGTCAGCCCCGAGGTCAACGCGCTCGCAACATTGTTCCTCGGCGCTGTCTTTGTCCTGGTTGCGGCGGCGTTCCGGCTGATGGCGCGGCGCGAAGGCCGCTAATCTTTTGCGTCGAGCTCCGGGTAACGGCGGAAAACGCCGTGCTCGTTGAACGGGATGCGCCGTTCGGAGGCAAGGTAAGCGGCGATGCGAGGACGTGCCGCGACGAGATCATGCAATGCTGCGACACGCGGGTATTGCGGTTCGAGCGCGGTCATCCGCAACGGAAATGCATAGCGCAAACCGGCCACGATCTGGAACAGCGACAGGTCCGGATAGCTCAGAGCCGTCCCGATCAGATGGCCGCCGCCCGACCGATTTCGCGTCAAAACATTTTCAAAATAGCCGAGATACTTCGGCATTCGCGTGCGGCGAAAATCGGCGGCGCGGGTGAGGGCCGCGTCCCGCTGGTCTTCGTAATAAAGACTGCTGGCGATCGGGTGATGCGTGTCGTGAGCCTCGTCGACAAGATCGGCGATCGTCAGCTGCAACTGGTGCGCCCACAACCGCCCAGCTTCCTCGCGGGGCGCCAGTCCGTGATGCTCGCCGAGATACAACAGAATGTTTGCGGTCTGCGCGATCAGCAATTCGCCGGCCTTTAGAAAAGGCGGCGCAAAGGGCGGTCTATCGGTCGCTTCTCCCTGCATCAGCCGCATCATCTCGGTCTCGCCTCCCGGCTGCCGGGCGACGTCGGCATAATCGGCGGCACATTCCTCCAGAGCCAACCGCACGAATTCCCCGCGCCCTTGGATGCCGCTCCAATAGTAGAACTCATAGCGCATGCCGCTCGCTCCTTCCAGCTCAGGCGATTGCTTGGTAGGACGAAAGCAGGAGCCGCCGGCGATCGCAAGCATTGACCATGAGTCTCACAATCCTGATTTCAGGAGCGGGCATAGCCGGACCCACTCTGGCATATTGGCTTCGCCGCTTTGGCTTTACCCCGACCCTCGTCGAGCGTGCGCCGGCACTGCGCACCGGCGGCTATATCATGGATTTCTGGGGCGCGGGCTTTGATGTCGCTGAGCGAATGCACCTGGTCCCGAGCTTGCGGCAGGCCGGGTACAATTTGCGGGCACTCAGAATTGTCGACGATCGAGGACGGCGGGTCGGCGGCTTTGACACCAGCCGCTTCGGGCGCGTCCTTCGCCAGCGCTATTTGAGCATCCTGCGCGGAGATCTCGCAGCCGAGATCTACGCCGCACTTGAGGGCCGGGTCGAGACCCTATTTGGGGACAGCATACGAGCGCTGAACGAAGACAAAACCGGTGTCGATGTCCAATTTGACCGTTCAGCCCCGCGACGGTTCGACCTCGTGGTCGGCGCCGACGGTCTCCATTCTGCGGTGCGGCGGCTGATGTTCGCGCCCGAGCTGGGGCACGAAGTCTATCTCGGATATTGCGCCGCTGCGTTTGCGGTTGACGGATATCCGCACCGCGACGCTGACGTCTATGTCGCCTATTGCGAGCCTGGGAAGCAAGTTGCCCGCTTTACGCTGCGCGACGGGCGGACCGTCTTTTTTCTCGTATTTGCGCTGGATCAGAAGCCGGCGATCGGCCATCACGATTCCGCTCACCAACGAGAAATTCTTGATCGCGTCCTTGCCGACGCCGGCTGGGAATGCCCGGAAATCCGGCGGGCACTGCAGCACAGCGGTGACGTTTATTTCGACGTGGTCAGTCAGATCCGCCTCGATGAGTGGCACCGCGGGCGCAAGGTTCTGATCGGCGACGCCGCGTTCTGCCCGTCATTATTGGCGGGGCAGGGTTCTTCCTTGGCAATGGCGAGCGCTTTTGTTCTCGCTGGCGAGTTGCGGCGGGCTGGCGGCGATTTCAGCACCGCCTACCCGGCATATCAGGCTCTGATGAAGCCGCTCATCGATCGCAAGCAGCGACAGGCAGCCGGTTTCGCCCGCCAGTTTGCGCCCCGGACGGCGCTCGGATTGGCCGTCCGCAATGCTGTCAGCCGGCTGTTGGGGGTTCCGCTCATCGGCGACCTGATGGTCAAGCGAATGTTTGCCGATAGCTTCAAGCTGCCGGAATACAGCTAAACGCGTCGAGCTCAGAGTTGGGAACGACGCTGGTAGCTGCGGCAGATCAGGCGGGCGCGATCGGTGATCTGTGGGCGGATATGCGCCGGCATCGGCGTCGATTCGCTGGCCCGCTTCCAATCCGGCCCGGATACCACCTCGGGCGAGGTCAGATGGTACAGCGCCACGTATTTGGGGTGGCCATCGGCGCGGAAGCGGCGGGCGCTCAGCACGCCCGGCACCCGCGCCAAGGCCGGAACATGCTCGGTGTCGTACCAGGCGTTGAACTCGGTCTCGTGCGCCGGCGCCGGCGTCATCGCCACCAGCAGTAAGCCGCCCGCACCTTGCGGCGCGGTGGCGTCGCCGGGCAGGATTTGCTCACCCTCGAAACGCGGCAACAGTCGCTGGCATTTTGCCGTTACCCGCTTTGACCACGGCGACAAATTCTCGCCCCCGATGGCGCGGTAAGCCGGGCTTTGCAGCACCGCAAGGCTCTCCAGATCATAGATCGCCACCGAATGGCGGTCGTTATCGGCGCCGATCCAGCGCTGCAACGTCAGAAACCCCGGGACCCGTTGGCGCTCCGGGATGTGCTCGAGATCGTACCAGTCGTTAAATTCGTCTTCGCTGACGTGTGAAAAATCCATCGCGGCGATCAAAAGACCCTTGGCCATTCTCGTTCCTCCACTGATGAGGCCGGAATCCTACCTTTGATTACCGACCGGCCCAAAGGATTCAGGCATCGCCATAGCGGGCGATTGCCGCCGTGATCAGTTTAGCCGCATCATCGGCTTCCGACAGTGCCGACAATCAGCACCTCGATTGGATCCCCGTCCTCGGCCAGGTGTGCGGGACAAGCGAGCGCGCGGTCGCGTTGTCTTCTTTGGTCGTCCGATAGAGCCGCAGGCAATCGCGTTCGCTGGCAATCGCGGCGAGATTAATGCCACAATTCGGCCCAGCGCTCGCGGTCGGCGGCGGCGAGTGGCGTGATCATGATCGAGGGCATGTGACCGCATTCACTCTCTCTTTTTGTCGCCTGCCACCATAGTATGATGCCGTCGCACGATTGGAGCCCGCGATGCTGATTTTTCGACAATTATTCGATCCGCCATCGTCGACCTATACCTATTTGCTCGCCGACGGGCGCAACGGCAGTGCCGTGATCATCGACCCGGTATTCGAGCAGGTCAGGCGCGATGCGGCATTGATCGACGAGCTCGGCCTCAAGCTCCTTTATTCGCTCGAAACCCATGTCCATGCCGATCATGTCACCGGCGGCTGGCTATTGCGCCAGCAGACCGGGTGCAAGATTGCGCTGTCGGCGGATAGCGGTGCCGAGGGGGCCGACCGCTATCTGGTGCCGGACGATGTGATCGCCTTTGGCAGCCGCAATCTGCAGGTCCGTAAGACGCCGGGGCATACCAGTGGCTGTCTGACTTATGTGTTGGACGACCGCAGCATGGCGTTTACCGGCGACTGCCTGATGGTGCGCGGCAGCGGCCGCACCGATTTCCAACAGGGCGATCCGGGCATGATGTACCGCTCGGTGCATCAGCAGATTTTTTCGTTGCCCGACGATTGTCTGTTGTATCCGGCGCACGATTATCGCGGACTGACCGTCACCAGCGTCGGCGAGGAGCGGCGCTATAACCCGCGCCTCGGCGGCGAAACCGGCGAAGCCGATTTTGCCGGCTACATGAAAAACCTGCGGCTGGCGCACCCGAAAAAGATCGATGTCGCGGTGCCGGCCAATCTCAAATGCGGCAAGCCCGAGGGCGAAGTCGACATGAATGCCGCGCCGAACTGGGCGCCGCTGCATTACAGTTTCGCCGGCATCTGGGAAATTCACCCGCACGGCCTCGAGGAGCATGCGCGCGACGTCCAGCTCGTCGATGTCCGTGAGCCCGAGGAATTTTCGGGGCCTCTCGGCCACATCCGCGGCGCCAAGCTGATCCCGCTGGGCTCGCTTGCCGAGCGTGCGCAGGAACTAACAAAGGACCGGCCGATCGTCACCGTGTGCCGCTCGGGCAGCCGCTCGGCGCAGGCGACTGTGATCCTGCGCGAGGCCGGGTTCACTGACGCCGCCAACCTCACCGGCGGCATGCTGCGCTGGCGCTCGGAAGGCCACGCCGTCGAAGGCGGCAGCGCGACCGATTACATCGCCGAATATTCGATCTGACCTGCCAGGTCTCTCATGACGAACGAGGAGGCTCCCGGCGCTGCGATCCGTCAATTTGTATTCCGATGCTGACCGGGAGATAGAGAATCTTCCCGGCCTTAAGCAGCGTCACATCGAGACTGTAGATCGCCGTCGCATGATGATTTTTGGCAACTGCCAGGTGGAGCGCGTCTCCCGCCCGTAATCCGGTTTCGAACTGTCCAAGGTATCGCTTGGCCAGCCCGAAATCGTCGGCGTTGGGCAGAAGCACCGAAAAGGACTCGTCCAACATTGCCTCAAACCGGGCATCGGCCCGCATGGCCGCTTGGACGTCCAGTCCGCCGATGCGAACTTCCCGAGCAATCAGTGAGGAAAACTCGACCCGGGTCCAATGGCTGACAGTGAACTCCTCGGCGGATAGCCCTCGGACGAATGCTGCAATCTTGTCGCTGGTCGCCTCAGGAAGGATGAGCGGCACGAGAAAGCTGGTGTCGAAATAAAGCACTCGCCTGCCGCCTTACAGCCCTTCGTCTCGTGCCTCTCGCAGCAGTTCGGAGCTTGGTCCTCGCAGATCTGGCATCGTCGCGCGAAATGCGGCCAAATCGTCTAGCCTTCAACGGACTGTAGAGGTCGCGAGACAGGACGGATATGGGCCACCGCACGGCCATGCCGAGTAACGACCACTTCCTCGCCCGCTTCCACTCTGTCCAACAACTCGCTCAGATGCGCCTTTGCGTGAACCAGGTTGACGATGACCATGACCACTCACGATATGACCAGAAAACTGGTTATATTTAGTCGCTTCTCGCTGCGCCGGCAAGTGCGGCTCGGGAACCAAGCACCGCGTTGGTGATTGTTTGAACATCCGTTTTCAACATCCACAAGGAAACAACGAATGATTGCGGATGCCGGTGCTCGACAGGGCGGCGGATTTTTCGGGGTCACCGCGGTGGATTTTTTCGCAAATCCGGCGGCACTGGGGTGGTACAGTTTTTCGCAGGAAAATGGGTGTCGGTTGCAACCACCGAGAAAGGGATGGAAATGGCGTATGACCTGCTGATCAAAAATGGCCGCATCGTCGACGGCTCGGGTATGCCGGCGTTCAAGGGCGATGTCGGCGTCAAGGACGGCAAGATCGTCGAAATCGGCAAATTGAGCGGCCCAGCCACAAAAACGATCGACGCCGCCGGCTGCGTCGTGGCGCCCGGCTTTGTCGACAATCACTGCCACTTCGACGCGCAGGTCACCTGGGACCCGCTGTGCACGTTTTCGCCCAACCATGGCGCGACAACCGTCGTCTTTGGCAATTGCTCGCTCGCACTGGCGCCGGTCCGTCCGGGCACGGCAAAACGGGTCGCCGAATTCCTGTCGTATGTCGAAGCGATCCCGATGGAGGTGCTGAATACCGTCGAGGTCGATTGGGAAACGATCCCGCAATACATGGAGCGGCTCGATCAGAATCTCGGCGTCAATGTCGGCAATCTGATCGGCCATTCGACCGTGCGCTATTACGTGATGGGCGACGAGGCCCAGGGCCGCACCGCGACCGATGATGAAATCAAAAAGATGCAGGGCGTCGTGCGCGAGGGCATGGAGGGCGGCGCGCTCGGCCTATCGGTGTCGCGCAACAAGGGCCATTATGATCCGCAGGGTGTGCACATCCCGGCGTTATGGGCCGACGAAAAGGAAATCTTCGCGCTCGGTGACGTGTTGCGCGAGATGGGCACCGGCATCATTCAATCCGGTGGCGGGCGTGCAGCCGAACTCAACGACGGGCTGATGGCTCGTCTCAGCGAGGCGACCGGCCGCACCGTCATCTACAACAACCTCGGCCAGACCGTCCGTGAGCCCGATGCCTGGAAAAAGCACATGGCGCGGGTCGAGGAGACGTCAAAGGCCGGCATCCGGGCTTATCCGCTGTGCAGCCCGAACCGGACGACGCAGAGCTTTACGATGCGCAACTGCCAGGTGTTCCGGGGCTCGCCGACCTGGCACCCGATCCTGTTGTCGTCGGACGAGGAGAAGCTGAAAGCCTATGCCGACCCGGCGGTCCGCCAGAAACTGCACGATGAAGTCGTCGAGCACAAAGTAAATGTGCCGGCGGCCGGTTATTCGCGCGAATGGTACAACTATATGTGGGTCGAAACCCCGGTCCTCGAAAAGAACCAGGGGCTCAAGGGCAAGACCATCGGCCAGATCGCCAAGGAACAAAATAAGCGCGTCATCGACGCGTTCCTCGATCTCGTCGTCGAAGAAAATCTCGACACCGGCTTTATGCAGTCGGAAAACAATGTCGATGATGAGGCGATGGCGAAGATCCTGACTTATCCGAACGCGATCGTCGGATTGTCGGATGGCGGCGCGCATGTCCAGTTCCACGGCGGCTACGGCTATTCGACACGGCTGTTGTCGGAATGGGTGCGCGAAAAGCACGTGATGAGCCTCGAACACGCGGTGCGCCGGCTGACCTTTGATTCGGCCTCCGCACTTGGGCTCTACGATCGCGGGCTGCTACGCCCCGGCATGGCCGCCGATATCGTCGTGTTCGACCCCGACACGGTGCGGCCGTTGCCTGAAAGCATCGTGCACGACTTCCCGGCGGGCGGCTGGCGCATGAAGGAGCCGGCGGCGGGCATCCATTACACGATCGTCAACGGCCAAGTGTTGATGGAAGACGGCAAGCACACCGGGGCATTGCCCGGCCGCGTCCTGCGCAACACCTACTACCACGCCCACCACGGCTAAACGCCAGCGCATAACCCGGGGAAACCGCCGCCCGCAGCCCTGCTGCGGGCGGTTCCTTTTAGGCGCCAGTGCCTGCAGCTAATCCGAAAATGCGCTGCCCGGTGGGTGTGCCCTTACATCTTTGAGCGCAGCGACTTTTTTAAGCGCAGCGGACCCCGCACTACGCTGTGACGTGACGACGCGTCGGCGGAGATATTGTGCACGCTCGCTCAGGATGGTTTCGTCATAACTAACCGCTTGCGCGACCTGTTGAGCGGGCATATTTCCGGGCGGGATAAGCCAAGTAGCTGTTACGGCGCCGACCTCGGGAGAACGAATCCATGCGTCGCAAATTGCCGAATACGTTAGCCCTGCTCGCCCTTGCCAGCGCCCTGCTTGCGGCCGTTCCGGCATTCGCCGAGTTTGGCGCCATTGCCTGGGATAAAAATACCGGGAAGGCGGGCTGGACCTGGAACCAACCGGAGCCACGCAACGCTCTGGAAAAAGCCTTGAGTGAATGCGGGGCAACGGGCTGCAAGGTCATCATCCGGACCAAAGCAAAACAATGTTCCGCGATCGCGACCACAGCGAATGGCAAGGCGATTGGTGCTGCCGCCCGAAGCACCGTGGAAGCGGCCCGGACCAGAGCGATGGAGGATTGCGCCAAGCGAAAAGCCGGCGAATGCGTGGTGCGGGCAAGCGACTGCAACAAGTAGCTCAGGAACACACCGGGACCCTTTTCTCCGCTCAGCTTTTCCTGACCAGGCGGCCGACCGCTTGGCTGTGATCGCACCGCGCCGGCTGATCGGGCCTTGCCCGACGCTGTACCTGTGATGGGGCCCTCGGCCGATCTGCATGCTGGCTAGTGCTGCAACCGGCGATGAGCGTAACTCAAAAATCCGGGAACCGGGGCGCGCGCGGCCCTGTTCAGACAGTACTCACCACTCACAGAGCGGCACACCGAGTGTCACAGAGGGGTAGTAACGGAGGAGAGAATGCTCTACTGGGCCTTGGTATTCCTGATTATTGCAATCATCGCGGCGTTTTTCGGCTTTGGCGGCGTTGCCGTCGCGGCCGCCGGCATCGCCAAGATCCTGTTCTTTGTATTCCTGGTGATCTTCGTCGTGGCGCTCATCGCCGGTCTGATGGCCCGGCGCGGGCCGCCGGTGGTCTGACCTGGCCAACGACCGTTCGTGTCACTCGACTGCGAGCACGCGCGCCAGCTGGCTTAACGCCTCCTGGTGCCGCTCGTTTGGGATTTGCGCGAAATTTCGCGCCAGTTCCAGGCACATCCGCTCTCGTGGGGTGACCGAACGGTCTCCATCCTGTTCGAGCCCGGCGAAAAAGTAGCTGACCGGGACGCCCAGCACTTGGGCGATCTCGAATAGCCGCCCGGCGGAGATCCGGTTGATCGCCCGCTCGTATTTGTGCGCCTGCTGATACGTAACGCCGATCAAATCGGCGAGCTGTTGCTGAGTTAGGCCGAGCATAATCCGCCGCTCGCGCACGCGACCGCCGACGTGGCGATCGATGTCCTGGGTTCGGGCGGTCGAGCGCCGCGCTGAGGACACCCGCTCCGGTGCGCCGGTTGAAACCGAAGCGCCGAGGTCGAGGTCTACGCCGCGTCGCGCACTGATCGTCTGTTCCTCGTCTTTCATCTCGCTCACTCGATCAGTTCCCTGCACAAGCTTGTGCCGCGAGGGCACAAAATCACGTAAGCTGCTGACCATGGTTGTCTCAGAACGCGCACGCTAGCTCAAGCTGCGACGCTCAACGCATGGTGTCGGCGCATGGAATCGTCGTGATGTGTCAATTTTTGGGCGGCATTTCCGCTACCGCAGTGCACCGCGCCGCCCACATCTGCATCGCGCGCATGTGCTCCGCGTTGACACTGTGACCACGCCGATGATACCGACGTGATCCCGTATCGAATCTGAGATCGATGCCGCGAATCTCGATTGGTGAGTGCTCGCTCTACTACGAGCGCCAAGGAATGGGCTTCCCGGTCCTGTTCATAACAGGGCTCGGTGGTTATGCCTCATTTTGGCAGGAGCAGGTCGGAGCCTTCGCCAAGCGTTTCGAGGTCGTAACGTTCGATCATCGCGGCATCGGCCAAAGCGATCCCGCGCGGATGGGGTATACCGTCGAGCGCATGACGGTCGATGCGATCGCGTTGCTGGACGCCCTGGAGATCCGGCGGGCGCATGTCGTCGGTCACTCGACCGGCGGCGCGGTGGCCCAGGTCATGGCGATCGAACACCCGAACCGGCTGGCGAGCGTCGTCTTATCGGCAACCTGGACCAAGGCCGATGCTTACTTTCGCCGGCTCTACGCGCTGCGCAAAGAGATCCTCGAGCGGCTCGGCCCCAGCATTTACCTGCAATCGGCGACATTGGTGTGGTATCCGAGCTGGTGGGTCGCCCGCAACAATGAAAAGTTGCGTCAAATCGAGGCGCAGCATCTGGCGACGTTCGCCCCGACCGAAATCGTCTTGAATCGCATCGACGCGATGCTGGCATTTGATCGAACCAGCGAGCTTGCCCGAATAAAGACTCCGACCTTGGTGATCGGCGCCGAGGACGACATCGTGACCCCCGCCTATTTCTCGGAAGAGCTGGCGCGGTTGATCCCCGGGGCCGAGGTCAAGCTGTTCCCGCGCGGCGGGCATTTTCTAACCCATGTGCGGGCGCGCGAGTTTAATAACGCGGTGCTGCCGTTTCTGGTTTCGCACACGCCCGGCTGAGCTGCTGCCATTTTCGACGGTTAATTCCGCCTGCTTACCGGCGCCGGCAAACGCGTGTGTCGTCGCGTAATATCGGGCATTGCCACTGGGCTCGCGACGCGATTGGGAGGAAACGTAAATGCGCTTTGGATTTTTCGACCAACTGCCTTGCGCCAGCGGCTATACCGAGGCGCAGCGCTATCGCGACATCCTGGCCCAGATCGAGCTCGGCGACGAACTCGGTTTCGACACGGTATGGCTCGGAGAATTGCATTTCAGCCGCGCCTTTTCGATCCTGGCGAGCCCGCTGATGGTGCTGGCCGCGGCGGCGCAGCGCACCAGCCGCATCCGGCTCGGCACGGCGGTGACGCTGCTGCCGATGCACAATCCTGTTAAGATCGCCGAGGACGCGGCCACCGCCGATATCCTCAGCAACGGCCGACTTGAATTCGGTGTCGGCCGCGGCACCGCTCCGCTCCATTACGCCGGCTACGGCATCCCGCAGGAGGAGAGCCGCGAACGTTTCGACGAGGCATTGGACTTCGTCATTGGCGCTTGGACCAACGAACGATTTACCCATCACGGGAAATATTTCCACGCCGATAATCTGACCGTCATTCCCCGGCCGTTGCAGCAGCCGCACCCGCGCGTGCGTATTGCGGCCAACAGCCCTGATACGTTTCCATTTGCATCGCGGCGACGGTTCCCGATTTTCGCGACCCCGCTGATCAATCCGCCCGACAAGCTAAAAGAAGGTCTGGCGGTTTATCGCAGCAGCCTCGCCGATGGCGATACCGCGCTCGCCTTCCCGGTTCATGTCACCGCCAGCCGGGCGCAGGCGCGCAGCGAAACGGAACCGGGCTTGATGCGGTTCCTGCGGGAAGCTGCCGAGCGGCTCGCACCTTTGGGCCAAGCCGACATCAAAAGCTTCGAAGCATTTCGCCAGGTGCTGGCGCGTATGGAACGCGTCAAATACGAGGATATGGATCGCGAGATGGGCGTCTTCGGCGACCCGGATTACTGCATCGACCGGGTGCAATCGTTGCAGCGTGAATACGGCATGGACGAGTTTATCTGTTATTTCAACCAGGGCGGCATCATGGACCACAAACTGGTGCTGGAATCGATGACCCGGTTCGCCAAGGAAGTCATGCCGCACTGTCGGTAGATCGTCCCCGCCGGAAAGTTAGCGCTTTTCGGCAATGTGCCTTTGTTTTGGGCAATTATGATTACTTTGGCAATGCTGTTTTAATGTGCAGTGCATCTTTAGTTATCACCTTGTTATTTCGCGCGTAAATGACTTTTCTGTTGCGCTGCAATATGAACCGTGAATAATCGTTCGCGCTAGAATTGGGAGGCGCGGATGAGCGACACGTTGTTCAGCCACCAAAAGGCGAATTCATCGGAAGCCCGTTATACGGAGGACGGGCTGCGGGCTTTTTTTGCTTATCGCGACATGGGGATTATCGACGCGACTCACGGCAAATTGCGGGTGCAATTGGTCCGCGCCGCGCGCAAATCATCGGAGGCCAAGGGCGGCACCGGCTTTCACATGCATACCGCCAACATCCACGTTGTCTACATGGTCCGAGGCTGGGCCAAATTCGATTATGACGGTGTCGATACCCTGGTCGAGGCTGGGGATTGCATTCACCAGCGGCCGGGAATTGTCCACAATCTTTATGACTGGTCGGACGATATGGAGTTTATGGAGATTATCGCTCCGGCCGATTTCTCAACAACCGAAATCACCCCGCCCGCGGCTCCCGCCTCTCGGTAAATCGCCGGAAATTCCCCGCGGTGTAAGCTGCGGGCGCGCTGCGGTAGCTTGCTGCCTGTCAGTCGCTAAAACCCTGTCAGTCGCTTGAATAAACGACGTTGCGCAGCATCGGATAAATCAAGCGACTCCAGCGCTGGCCATTAAAGACCCCGTAATGACCGACGCCGGTCTGGACATGATGCCGCTTCATATAGGGGCGAAGCCCGCTGCACAAATCCTGGGCGGCCAAGGTCTGACCGACCGCGCAGATATCGTCGCGCTCGCCTTCCACAGTGAATAGGGCTGTGCGGCGGATCGCGCGGGGATTAACTCGGCGTCCGCGCCATTCGAGCTGGCCCAACGGCAATGCGTGCTCCTGAAATACCGAGCGCACGGTCTCGAGATAAAATTCCGCGGGCAGATCCATGACTGCCAGATACTCGTCGTAAAATTTGCGAATTGCCGCAGCCTTTTCTGCTTCGCCATTCGCGAGATGGCAGAATAGATCGAGCTGGGCCTTGATGTGGCGGTTAAGGTTCATGCTCATAAACGCCGCGAGCTGGGTAAAACCGGGATAGACGCGGCGCCAAGCGCCATCATAGCGCGGCGGCACGACATCGATCAGGCGGCGCTCGAACCAGCTCAGCGGCCGGCTCGTCGCCAAACGATTGACCTCGGTCGGGTTGATGCGGGTATCGATCGGCCCGGCCATCAAGGTCATGCTGCGCGGCGTCGCCGGGTGATCGTCCTCGGCCATGATCGCGACCGCGGCCAGCACCGCGACGCAAGGCTGGCACACCGCGACGACATGCGCACCGGCGCCGAGCACCTCGAGAAATGTGATGACGTGGTCGATGAAATCGTCAAAGTCGAACCTGCCGTGCTTTAGCCCGATGTCGCGCGCATTGCGCCAGTCGGTGATGTAGACATCGTGTTCGGCGAGCATGGTTTGCGCCGTGCCCCGCAGCAAAGTCGCGAAATGGCCCGACATCGGTGCGACAAGCAGCACCCGCGGCTGGGTGGCATCTATTTCCTTTTTAAAATGCAGCAAGTTGGCAAACGGCGTGCGATGGATCTCGACCTCGCGCACCGCGACCGAGCGGTTGCCGACCATGACTTGGTCGATACCGAAGGCCGGCCGGCGATGACTCAATCCGGCGCGGGCGGTCAGCTCGCAAAGCGCAGCGACAGCCCGTTGAACGGCGTTGCGCGAAGTGCCCGGCACCGCGTTTGCGAGAGCCGCCGCAGCCATGCTTGCGAAGCTTCGGAGCGGCGCAACGGTATCCGCGTAGGCTTGAAAGTTCTGGTAAATCATCGCTCGGCACTCGCCTTCAAAGCAATCGCCTCCGGGCGCGGATTGGCCCGCGATTTGCGTGATCGTTGGCGCCGCTATCGAGGTTATGGGATAATTTCCGCATCCGGTGCGTGCTCGCCATGAAAGGAACAGGGGATGCCCGAGGCCATCCTGACGATCAGTAGCAAGAACTATTCCTCTTGGTCGTTACGCGGCTGGCTGTTGTGCCGCATGGCGGGATTGGACTTCGCCGAAGAGGTTGTTCCGGTGGAGGATCCGGCGAACCGCGCCGAACTCCTCTTGCTGTCGCCCTCGATCCTGGTTCCCTGTCTGATGCATGACGGGAGCCGCATCTGGGATACGCTTGCGATCGCCGAGTATCTGAACGAGATCAAGCCGGACGCCGGGTTGTTGCCCAAGGCGCGCGCCGCCCGCGCCCGCTGCCGCTCAATCTGCGGCGAGATGCATTCGGGGTTTGCCAATCTGCGTTCGGCATTGCCGATGAACCTGAAGGCCCACCATCCGGGCTTCAAAGTGTGGTCGGGAGCGCAAGCCGATATCGACCGAATCACGGCAATCTGGCGCGAATGCTTTGCCGAGCATCACGGCCCCTACCTGTTTGGCCAATTGACAATGGCCGATGCGATGTATGCGCCGGTCGCGACCCGGTTTATGACGTATGACGTAAGAGTTGACCGTGACTGCGCGACTTACTGCGACCGCATCATGTCGTTGCCTGACATGATCGCCTGGCGCGAGGCGGCATTGGCCGAGCCCGACGAACTCGAAGAACTCGAGATGGAGTTCTGAGCCGGCTCCACCGCCGGGCAAACAGCTTGGAGCGGGTTCGCACGCGACTTGGCAGGAGCCGCCGGGGCACTCCTCAGAGGAGGTCTCATTGCAGGTCCCGCCACGGCGGGCGTACGTGCCAAAATCCCCCGCTTGGAGAGGTGAGCCGGATCTCGGTCATTGTCTGCCGTGACGCGCTTCCCCGCTGCTTCTTTTGTAGGCGCACGCAATAATCCCGCGCGATAATAGGAAGCGCGCGCCCAGCAGGAGTCCCGATGTCGAGCACCACCCCGCTTTCCGGTCTTGTCGTGATCGAGATCGGCCACAGTATCGCCGCACCTTACGCCGGCATGATCCTCGGCGAACTCGGCGCCGAAGTGATAAAGGTCGAAAATCCGCATACCGGCGACGCCGCGCGCGGCTGG
Organism: uncultured Alphaproteobacteria bacterium; assembly: GCA_963735445.1. Classification (GTDB taxonomy): domain Bacteria; phylum Pseudomonadota; class Alphaproteobacteria; order ATCC43930; family CGMCC-115725; genus AP-15. Next base: position 181,162 of record CAVTLC010000004.1, on the reverse strand, counting down.
GGGCCACCCTTCGCCGAGGGTGCTGCGACCTGCTTTCACGCGGTCAACCGCGCCAAAAGCGGCATCACGATCGATCTCGCCGACCCTGTCGACGCCGAGAAATTGAAGAAGCTGATCCTGACCCGCGCCGACGTCCTGGTCCACAATCTCAAATTCGGCGCGCTCGATCGTTACGGTTTGTCGTCAGCGGAACTGCTCGCCCAAAACCCGAGCCTGATTTATTGCAACCTCGGCGCGTTCGGCGCTGTCGGCCCAATGCGCGAGCGCCCTGGTTACGACCCGCTGATGCAGGCCTATGGCGGGTTGATGAGCCTGATGGGCGAGGATGGGCGGCCGCCGGTGCGGGTCGGCGTCTCGATCGTCGATCTCGCCACCGGGATGTGGGCTGTGATCGGCATTCTTGCGGCATTGGCCGAGCGGCGTCAGACCGGTCGCGGCGGGGTCATCGATACATCGTTGTTTGAAAGTGCGCTCGCCTGGATGACGATCCCGATCGCCGCTTATCTCGTCGATCGCAAGATCCCGACCCGGCAGGGATCGGGTGTCGAGATGATCGTGCCCTACCAAGCCTTTGCCGCGGCCGATGGCTATTTGATGGTGGCAGCCGGTAACGATAATCTATTCCGCCGGCTGTGCGACGTCATTGCTCGGCCCGAGCTTGCCGATGACGCGCGGTTTCACACCAATAAAGATCGAGTCGTCAACCGGGCGGCGCTGATCGGTATACTTGAGGATATTTTCGCAGCTCAGCCGATCGCCGTCTGGGAACAGCGGCTCGATGCCGCTGGTATTCCGAATGGGCCGATGCAGACTGTGGATCAGGTGGTCAGCGATCCCCAGACGGCCGCACTCGGCATCATTCAGCAACTGTTTCTGGGCGCCGCTCGAGAGCCGTTGTCGCTGGTCGGCCTGCCATTGTCGTTCGACGGGGCTCGCCCGCCCTTTTCAAAGGCGGCGCCGGCGCTTGGCGAAGATACCGCCGCCATCACCGATCGCGAATGATAAGGCGGCTGAGGGGCGGCCTCATTGTCACGGCGCTTGCCGTCCAATTGGCTGCCTGCGCGCCGATGAGTTCGGGCGTCGGCGGTGTCGAGGCGGGGTCGGAACCCGGGGCCGCGGCGGGAGGCGGTGCGGTCGGAGTGCGGGTTGATGTATCAGGCCGCTTTATCGCTCTGGTCGGGCCCAAAGTTCAGCACGATCCGCCGTATCTCGATACGCCGAATACGAACTACTATTGCCTGCGTAGCTTTATCGACCAGCAAACCGGCCAAACCGCGCACCAACTTTATGTCGCGGCCAGCTATGAGAGCATACGTGATTGGGATACAGCCCGCGACGGCAGCGGCCAGCCGTTACAGTTTCTGCCGATAAGCCGCTTTAAGATTGCCTGCAACGGAAAGGAGGATTGTTTATATTCAGAGGAATTCGCCGCTAAAATACCGGAAGGCGAATTAAACGACAGCGCCCGCGGATTTACGATTACCTTTGCCGACCGGGTTGGCCATTCGCAAACTATCGCTGTCTCCCCACAGCAAATCGCCGCACAAATTGCGGCGCTTGCTGTGCAGCAAAATAAACTGCGGAGCGTGCAAACCCAGCCGGCTTCAGCTGCTCTGACGCCCCCGCCTCACCAGCCGTAAGAGCCGCCGATTTCCGCCTGAGCCTCGGCTCGCGCGAGATCGTCTGTGGCTGAGTGGCAATTTGGCCCAGAGGGCGTCATTTCACCGAGCCCGGCACATCCTGCGTCGTGCCGTGGGATGACAGCCCCGACGAGTGACGTTTGCTGCGGCGCGACGGTATGCCGAGACGCCAGCGCTTGCACCCCGCTGAACAGCAGCACAACTATAATTGCGATCGCCCAAGCGGACGCGATCACGCGCCAACCACCGAAAGAGCGTTCGGCAACGCGCGCCTCGGGTTCTCTATCGAAATATTCCGGCATGGCTTAACCCCGCCCATTTTTGTTGCAATGCAAAATATAGGCAACCGCCTCTGACCTAGACAGAGGCGCGGATCGCATGGCTGCCGTGCAGACCACATATACGTTAATCAGGAATATGCAGCTTGTTCATGAGAGCTGCTTCTGAGCGAGAGCGGCTCGACAAGAGAAGGCATCGGCGATGTATGGGCGAGTACAGCTCCACGCCGGCTGGTCAGCGGTTCCGGCGCCAGATTTCGATGTTGAGTACCACGGCGAACGTAATCCATGCCGCTAACGGTGCAAGACAAGCGGCTGCAGCCGGATCGATCCGGCGAAAGCGTTCGATCGTTGCCAGCAGAACAAGCCATTGCGGGATGATATTTGCCAACCCGGCCCGGGCGCTGCGCAAGCCGAAGAACATTGCCGGCCAACTCCCATTTAGCGCGAGTTCAGCATAATACAGTCTCAGCGCCGCGGTCCGGCCCGGAGTGTCGCCGGGCTTGCGCAGAATGCGCCAGACGGCCACGGTCATCAGCGCGTAAAGGGCGGTCCATACCGGCCCAAACAACGAATTCGGAGGGTTGAACGGGGGTTTTTCCAGATCGGCGTACCACGGTTCGAGGTTTCTGGCTGTGGCGCTCTGTCCGGTAATCGCTGCCGCTATGACCGGCAGCGCCGAGCCCCCGACGAGGCGAGACATTCTGCGAAGATCCATGTGCTCTGCTGGCGGTTGGTGAGCTTGAACTTATGCGAGCCGGGCGGTGGCGCCACTGTCGCCGCAGCTGCCCGCGAGCTCGACAGTAGCATGATCTTAAGTTTCGGCGCCCTTCCCGGACTGCAATAGATCGCCGATCCTTGGGGTGACGTCTCTAAAATCTGATGGGGAGGAAGGACGCCGATGATTGCTGCAAGCCGCGAATTGACCGGGCGCGCGGGGAACGTGCATGATCGGGTTGAAAAAATCGAAAACGTTCAACTTGGGTGTTTTCCAAAAGTGGCGGAAATGCCACCTGATTAATCGGTAAGGAAGAGTATCGGGTCCGGTGACCCGCGCGGTCTTCAAAACCGTTGGGGGGCGCGAAGGCGTCTCCGGTAGGTTCGAACTCCTGCCTCTTCCGCCACGAAGCCGGACAACGAGGGGAGGTCGCCCGCCGGCGACAGACCGTCTGGGAAGCTCGGGAGCGCTGTTCCGGCCACGGAACCCGGAGAAGCAAGCCAAACAGAAAATTATGCTATGCAATGCTGGCAATGGCGGTCGCGGCGCAACCTTGCGACTACATTCCGCCGAGAGCGTGAAAACGCCGCAAGTATGAGAACGGGGCGACCCGCTTCGCAGATGCGCCTTAGTAAGTAACGAAATCAGCCGGCTTCACTCGGACGATGCCGCAGGGCACGCAACACAGCGCGTGGATCGGCCTCCAGCAGACCAAGCGACAAAGCTGGTGTCGCAACAAACAGGCGCCGCAGCAAAAATGGCATGTGATGCGACGGACAGGACGGCTCCCAACGACCCGTGATGCCGCGCAATCCGCTCCACAGCCCGTCTGCAAACGCTTCCGTTGCCGCTTTGCCATACCCATCGCGAGCGAGTACCCGGAAGATCGTGCAGGCGTGCCACCGCGCGTATTTCCAGGCCGCGAGGCCGCGCGCATGTTTCCGCCAGAACAGTATTCCGTTGCGCACCGCGTAATAGAAGGCGTAGGGCTCACGCCAGCCTCGCCCCGGCAGGCCTTCGTCATGATAGATCCGAGCCGTCGTCGCGCATGCCGCGCGAAAACCGGCCGCTGCGCAGCGCATCGAGTAATCATTGTCCTCGCAATACGCAAAAAACCGCTCGTCGAGGAAACCAATGCGCTCGATCAGGCTGCGTTTCAAAAGCAGTGCGGTGCCCTTCAGCATGATTTGCTGCGGGTAGCGTTCCTGCATCGCCTCCGCTTCTCTCGGGTCCGCCGTTTCCTCGGTTTGGCCGGTGGCCAGGTCGAGCCGCCCGACAGCGTATTTATCAACGCCGCTGCCGCGAACGGTGATCACCGGGCTAACCATGCCAACCTCGGGACGTGTTTCGGCGTAGTCGATCAGAAGGGACAACGTCTCGGACCGGCATTCGGTGTCGTTGTTCAACAGCCACACGTAAGCGCCGCCATGGGCGAGCGCATGCCGCATACCGGCGTTGCATCCCCCGGTGAAGCCGAGATTTTCGCGATGCTCGATCAGATCGATGCGATCGCCCAGCGAACGCAACGCCGGCAGCGAGCCATCCGTCGAACCGTTGTCGACCACGACGACCCTGAAGTTCGGGTAGTCCTGAGCAAAGACGGAGCGCAGGCAGGATAGGGTCTCGTCGCACTTATTCCAGCTAAGAATGCAAACGAAGACTTTGGGCGCCGGAGTGTTCATCACCATAAGATGGAGCCGGTCGATATCGCTCTAGCGTTCAGCAGCGGAAGCACCGAACATAATTCAGTCAAGCGACCTCCGGTAACCTCGCACACCTTTCGCGCCTCTAATAGCACCAGCGCAACGCAAGGGGCAGCGACCGTACATAGACGATCAGGAACCTGGCGAGGAGCCATATCCGTTGCGCCCACGGCAATGCGGCAGCCTCGTCCCGTCGTAGCGGCAGGCAGAAAGCGCGGAGAAATTCGCGATGCCGCCGCGGCATCTCATCCTCGGCGACCCGCAGCAGCGCTCCCGCTTGAGACTGAACGATCAGCATAGCCTTCGCCAGCCTTACCCGCAGCAGCCTCGGCTGCTGCAGGATATATCGGGCGTCCCAAAGGGTGCTTCGTCCCTTGCGCGGGCCTGCACCGACCTGATTACGGCCATGTTGTCGATAGAGTATTGTCGGTTCAGCGATCGTCCCAATGACGCCGCAACTCGCGGCCACCAGCGCCAACCACCAATCATGGATTGAAACCCCATCGGGGATCGGCCGCACCAGATCCAGGAGCGCTCGATTGCCCATCGACGCGCAGCCGGTGACGATGTTGTTGACTACTAAACGATCAAGTCGTCGCTCAATAGCAGGGATTCATGTGCCAATAACGAAACAACGATGGATAAATCTCATTCAGGTTTTCATCTACGATTGTTAAATCCGAGTGAACTAAAATTGGAATCGCGTTGCCAAATTGATGTTCCAGCCGTTGAACTTCATTGATCATCCGCTCCACCTTATTCGGCAACCAAACATCGTCCTGATCACAAAAGGCGAAGTAATCAGCGTCGCATACCTCCATCAGGCGCGAGAAGTTTTGCAACGAGCGCAGGTTGCCGCAATCGTCGGACACCACCCTGATTTTATTCGGGTATGCGGCGGACCAACGGGCGAGAATTTCCGGGGTCTGGTCGGCGGAATGGTCGTCCCGCGCAATGACGACGAAATCACGATAGGTCTGGGAGAGCAGCGAGCGGATCAGTTCGTCGAGGTATTTCTCGCCGTTGTAAGTCGCGAGCAGAATCGCGACGCGCCCGTCCGCTTTCTCACCCGTATCTGATTGGCCTTGGAGCATACCTTAGTAAAAATCCGTCGAATACGGCAGAGCATGCCAGATTTGCGATTGCGCCAAAACGGCAGCTCTTCGCGGATGCAGACGGATCGCGGTAGGATAACTCACCGCCGCATGCCGATATCTCGCTCCGACAATTTAGCCGTCGACGAAATATCGACCCGTTCGTGGGACAGCGCGGCCAGCAAGCTCTTTCGCATCGCGCGCAAAGAGTAGTGGCGTTCAGCATAGTCCACCTGATCGGCAGATTGCCGCAACCATCGCGAATCCTCAGCAAGCAGAGCGGTTACCGCGTCGGCGAATTCTGTCGGATCGTCGTGAACCGGCATGCTCGCAGGGAGACCGTGCAATCCTTGGGCGCCGATCCGCGTCATCACGATCGGGACGCCGTAGCGCATTGCTTCGACTACTTTGCCCTTGACCCCGGCACCGTAGCGCAATGGCGCTAAGGCGACGCGCGCATCATCGTACAAAGCGGTAAGCCGGTCATCGGAGATTTGCCCGGTCACTTCGATTGCGGGGCCAGAAAGCGCACGCACGGCTGGCGTCGGGTCCGGGCCGGCAATCACCAGTCGCGCGCCCGGACGGGTAACCCGTACTCGTGGCAGGATCATCTTGGCAAACCACAGCACCGCGTCTTCGTTTGGCGGATAGCGCAACCCGCCAACGAACAGCAGACGCTCACCGCAAGTCGGCGCTGCGCGGCGAGAGAACGAAGGATAAGCGTATGGGGTTACTGCCCGGGCTTCCACTCCCGGCTCCATCTCACGCACGATGCGCGCCTCGTCCTCCGAAAGATACAGCACCAAATCCACCACCCGCCAGACGGCCCGCTCCACCGCCTCGACTCGCTCGGCCCAGTAGGTCAAATCCGGATCATTCTTCTGTAAAGCCTCAAGACCCTGACGGGCGAAGTGCAAATCGTGACCGAAATAACTGAGTACTGGCGTGCATGAGCCGCGTAGTACGGACGGCAGCAACCGAGCCGCCACGTATGGCCGCATCAGCATGATATGGTCGAACTGTGATCCGTACAGATTAAGGTAAGGCTCGATACCGCTGCAGAACCTGTAATCTAATACGAGAACCCCGAGAGCCTCCAAGGCTTCGGTGTAATGGTCGCCTCCGGTACGGTTGTGCGGCCAAAACGTCACCGACCAGCCTTCGGCGAGAAGGGCTTGGATGACCGCCATGGTACAGCGTGCGCCAGCGGCCCGGTCGGGCCTCGGCACGAGAATCGTCGGCGATCAGAATGGTCTTGCCGCCCGATTTCGGTGGGGCGGGCGGGGGTGGCTGCGCGGATGGCTGCGGTAAGCTCGCTTTACGTGCTGCCTCGGCGGTTATGGCCGCGTCGCTAGCGCGGGATCGACGCCACGCCCGGATGCGGCGGGGCAGCTGTCCAGTTAACGTCCACGCCGGAAGCTTGCCGGTGCAGAGGATTAACAGCCCGACCTGTCGCTTCCAGCGCCTCTCGAGCTGGCGCAGTGGCGCAGTCATACGCCAACTGTCACTGGCCTTAATGGCGTCGAGCATCAGGTCGGTCTCGAGCAGCCGGAGGCGCGCAGCCTTCAGCTTGGACTCCACCGTTGCGAGCCGGAGCATGGTTTCTACGGGACTGTCTCGCGGGGGCAACTCAGCTCTATGGTCCGGTTCACTCATATCGCTCAATCCGTCAACCTGCCGTGAGCGGTTGGTTGGGTGCCGCGCGTAGCACTGCCGGCCCGCGCGGGATCGATTCGACCCAAGTGGCAAAAGCAGCGTCGGTTCCGCTATTTATAAATATCATTGATATGAGGTTGGGTGCGGGTCCGGAGCCCCAGCGCAGCGCCCGTCCGAAATCACACCAGTCGCTTTGGCTATTTTTGTTCGAGTCGCCAGAGCTGACCCGCCATTCTCTTTCCAATCAATCTAGCATAAAATGGATGATATTCCGCCATGTACCAGCAATGGTGATCGAGATTTATTTTAATCAACGCCCGTATGATGTTCAAGTCGAGTGGAATTCGCTGCCGCAGCAGGAGGTCCTTTGTCATCGGCATCAGCGGAAAGATGCGACCGACTGCCCCGCGGTTGTCCTGCTGGACCTGGCGAACATAGTTGATGCGGGGCGTCTCATCGCGAAACATAAGTATTTCCGGAATTTCCTCGTGCTTACCACTGAGTAGTGTGCCCGCCATAACCGCCCAGTCATACGCGTGGAAACGCCCTGGAGGAAACGCTCGTCGCAAGACTTCGGTACGGTGCAGTCCGTACAAGCGCGCATTCGCGCCGGGATTATCGAGATACCTCGCAAGGTTCCGACTCGGATCATCGCGAAGCGGCCAGCCACCCGAGGCTAGGCCGCTGGGCTCGCCCTCTTGGGTGAACTGAACCTTCGACACGCAAGTCGTCACGTCGGGGTGCGCGTCGAGGAAGCCGGAGGTCTTTTCCAGGTAGCTCGGTAGGATATAGTCATCGGCGGCGAGCCACATAAAAATAGGGTGTTTCCGCGCGCTGGAGAACAAAAGAAAAGTTGCCAGGGGGGCCGAGATTGGTGGGCTGTCTCGTATAATGCACGCATGGGTGTCGTGCGGCGAGAGCCCGACCAACTTGCTCAGTGCTGTCGGACGAAGCATTATCTGAGATTTCGATAGTAACAGGAGGAAGGGTTTGCGCAAGCAAACTCTCCACCGCACGGGTAAGGGTGGAACCATTATTATAAACCGGAACTCCGGCAGTAATCAAAGCGGGCATCGAGAGCCTATTCTCATTTCCCCTCGGTCGCCACCGTTAGATCCCGCGATCTACGTCATTGAGAGGCCAGTCTAGGTAGCTTTGTGCCGCAAGGCGCGCCGTCAGACCGCGCAGGACAGAGCTGGCCAGGATTTGCATTTCGGGGTAGTTTCGGGGGGATTGCTCGGTCCTCAGCAGCAAGAGGCGCAGCCCGGTCCCAACCGCGCGCCGCCAGCCAAAATGCTTGCGTAGAAAAAGCATATAGCTTCGATAGAAAAGTCGTATGTAGGACGGGCTCCACTCCCCGCCGGAAGCCGATCCTCCCGAATGAAGCAAGCTTGGCTCCGATGTATATACTATTGGTATATCGAGCGCCTTCAGGCGCATGCAGAAGTCGGTATCCTCCCAATAAACGAAGAAGCTTTCGTCCAATAATCCGACTTTTTGCAAAACCTCGCGGCTTATGCCAAGGCAGCAGCCGGACGCAAAATCTACATGGGTATCACTGGGTTGAGCGTTCGGGTTGTGTTCCTGATGGTGGACGTTCATGAATATTGGCCAATCCGTGAAACTTCCACCCGCGTACCAAGCCACCCCTGGTTTGTCCTTATGCATGATGCGTGGCGCTATGACGCCGGCCCCCAACTCGGAACGCACCATAATAAGGCGTCGCAGAAAATCTGGCGAGAACGCCGTGTCGTTATTGATGAGGATGAAGAATTCTCCGCCGTCCGCGGCTGCGGCGCGAATGCCCTGGTTTGCCGCCTTGGCGAAGCCCAGATTGGTCGCGTTGCGGTGCATTATGATCCGTGCGTCTTTCCGCTCGCTGACGAGGTCAGCAGAGCGGTCTGGGCTCGCATTATCTAAGACGTAGAGACGCCAATCGCGCCAGTCCTGCGCTTGCAAGCTGTCAAGGAACGCAGGTAGATCGGCCTCGCTCCTGTAGAGAATCGTGATCAGATGGACTGTCGGCATCTCATCGCGGGCCGCGTCGCATCCAAAAGGCTTAGCTGTGTCGGCGGGAATGGGTTCGACCCGCGTAACCGTGCATCCGGAACGGAGTTCACCGGAGGATGTGGACATCTTGCTATGCGCCGTTTCGAAGGGGAGCCTCAAGATGGCGAAACCGAGCTGATAAAGTCAGCAATTCCGAATACCGTCGCTGGCCGTCTTTATCATCGAACGTCGCAGAATTGAATCGAACCGGGATTTGCGTCCAAGACCATTTCGAACAGTACTCATTACCAACTTGGGAGCAAGCGGCGTGCACCGGCGCGCGCGGCCCTTACCGGGCATAGCTGGACCGCCGTAAGATAGTTCATGGCCGCATAACTAATTCTTCGTTCTGATAATGATTCATGGGCCTCTCTTATGAGATATTCCCATATGCAATTCATAAACCCTGAACGAATTTCCCGACGTAAGTCAGGAGGTGCGGCTAATGCACGTGGCGATCGCAGTGCTTTTGCCTGAGTCCGCGCGCCCGATCTGCACATTTTTGGCTGATTGGACGACGTTTGGCCCGAACCGCGCGAGAAGTCGCGATAAATCGCGACCGGCTGTTGCACGGCGGCGACCCTGGAGATTGCCGCCAACCGGAGCCAGGCATCCCAATCCTCGGTGCCGAGCACGTCTGAGCAGAATGGGCCAATCGCTTCCATGTGCCGTCTACGTACCAATACAGACGCGATAGAAATAAAGTTGCCTCGCACCAACTGCCAGAAAATATCGCCGGTCGGACAATGTTTAGGTCTGATTTGGCCCGTGGGCCGGCACGTTTCAGTATCCCCAATATGAACCTGTCCGTAAACGAAACCCAAATTCTCGTCGCTCCGTAGCAATTCTGCCTGTACGTCTAGCGATTTCGGCAGGCGAAGGTCGTCATCATCAAGAAAAGCGAGAAATTCTCCGCTACTCCTAGCGACACCCGCGTTGCGAGCCCGCGCCTGGCCCACGTTCCGCTCCATCCGAAGATAAATTATGTCTTTTAGATCGTGACAGATCGCCTCAGTTTGATCGGTGGATGCATCGTCGACCACAATTATCTCTACCTTTGTGCCGGCCACCCTCGCGCTTTCAATCGCACGCATTAACATCGCGACTCGATTGTGCGTGGGAATGATCACACTTATTGCTGCCGGCATGGCCCCGTCGTCCTCAGCAGGCCAGTGCGAGAGCCTTGCTCGCCGCGGTTAGGGACCATCAATTAGATGGGATCAGGATCCTTCTCCGCTCATCGCCGGCATCCCTTCTTGTTGAATACTCGGGACTTGCTTCCGCGCATATGCCCAGACGCTTGCCGGAAACTCAACCTCGTTTCGAAGATCCCGCTTCCAAGCATATTCACGCCACCTCGCAAAATTTGCCCGAACCGCCTTCCGGTTACCCCAAGCGTGAACCTCGGCGACAAAATTGCAATCCTCCAGAAACGCGCGGAGCCCATCGGGAGTCCAGCGCGTATAGTCTTGGGGATGACCGTGGATCTTGATCATAAACGGTGTAGCAATCAAAAAAAGCCCGTCATCACGAAGCATCTTATGAACGTTGTGAGCTGCCCTATAGGGATGACGGAGATGTTCGAACACATGTTCTGCAATGATAAGATCGAATTGTTCGGAAAGGACATCACGGGTGATATCAAATTCGGGAAAATTCACGGCTCGATAATGCCCTACACTGCTTTCTTGGAGCACCGGGAGGGGACCGGGGGAAATTTCCAGAACGCTGAGCGACTGCAGCGGCATTGAAGCGAACAGCCGTTGCCACTCATGGCTGTACACTACGCGAATCCATTGTTCGGATCTGTACCCGGTCCGGTGCCAAAGTTTATTCCATAGATACTGTCGATAGCCTGGCCGCCCTATCACGGCCCGTAAAAAGCCTAGAGCGTTGCGGTATGCCACGGACTTCCTCGCGATAGCCAGACAGAACTCACCGAGTTGATGATACCCTACGATGATACGCTGATGATTGTTGGTCTGTTGTCTGACGCCAACGATCTGCCAATCGAGACCATCGAGCGGCTTACGAGCATTTCGGATCAGTCCCGGTAGAGTTAAAGCTCGCCCCTGGCTTGAATACACGTCTCGTGGTTTTCTCAGCGAACCGGCTGACGCGCTGCAGGAAATATATCAGCCGGTTCAACACACCCGAGATTGCCCAAGCTGGGAATGGTACGACCTCTTTATATGCCTCCAAATTGGCTTGCGCCGCCGCGACCTTCCCTTCGGCAGCGAAGCGATAATACAGCCTTAGGGCTTCCGAAGCCGCCAGATCATGCATCGCCGACGGCGAGAAGCCCGGGTAACGTGAGAGATGATCGCTAAGCCGAAGATAATCTCTGATATACTCTCCCGAGCGGGCTAGCCTCCCGGCCTCGTGCCCGGCGGATCTTCGCCAACTTGCGAGAGGCTGGGGGTGAACGACGCCCCCACCGCAGTGGACTGCGCGGACCCACATTTCCCAGTCCCCAGCACCGACGAGTTCCGGCAAGAAGGCACCACACCGCTCATAAAGCACTCGGCGAACGACGACGCCGGGGCAAAAAAGATGGAGGGTGTGCAGCATAGGCGTAACATCACGGGTCGGATTTTCCATCCAGTTGGCGCGGAGCGAAACTCCAGTAATCACCTCAGCCTCATCAACAAAGAAAACCCTGCTCGCAATAACGGCACAATCCGGATGCTTCTCTGCCAAATTCCCAAGTACAGCATAAAACGCGGGTTCGACATAGTCGTCGCTGTGGAGGATGTGTACAAGATGCCCGCGTGACAACTCGACACATCGGTTGAAATTCCTCATCAAACCCAAATTCTGCGGATTGCGGGTGATTTTCACCCTATCGCCGGCGACGGCCCTGACGACCGGCTCGGGGTCGTCGATCGTCGAGCAATTATCCACCACCTCGATCTGCATCTTGTCGCGGCCGGGATCCTGAACCAGTACACTTTCTAGCGTGCGGCGCAGGAACGCGGTGCGGTTGTAGGTCGAAATCATGACCGACCACAGCGGCCGTTCGACGCCGGCGGGAACCGGCTCGATCCGCGGGGCCGTGAATTGAGAGGACATCTTCTCAGATCGAGGTGTTACGTATTAACAATTCCCGTTCTCCCGGACGCCTGTGTAGTCTTCGGCCGCATCTCGGCGGTCGAACTTAGGCCTGGCTCGGCGTTGCCTGAAATGCGAATTGGAGGTACTTGATGTCCGCGAAATAACCCAAGGTCACCGCTATCATGGCATATGCGATTACCCGATAGGCTCGGTGCTTTACTGTGCTCGGCAAGCGGTGCCAACGGTTAATACCTCTAATTTGTAGTACACGGTATCCATGCCGCTCTAATGTATCACAGAGGCTCTTTTCCGTAAAAAACGCCAAATGCGTGCGGTCCAATGTACCTATATCTGTATAGCACCAATCTTTCTTTACAAGATACTCTATCATATTGACATAATGTCTTACATTTGGGATGGAGCCTATGATCATGCCCCCCGGGGCTATGAATTTTGCAACCCTATTAAAGAAGCTTGCATGATCCGGCATATGCTCGATCACGTCATTACAAATCACCACATCGAAATAGCCAATCGGTAATTTCGGCTCGGCTTCGTCAAACGTGGCGTGAAATACCTGGGTCAGGCGCCGCTCGGCGATCGCGGCGGCTGATGACGGTTCGATGCCCCAACTTTCCTCGACCCCGGCTAGAGCGCCGATGAAGCGGCCTTCTCCACACCCAATCTCCAGTGTGCGCCCGCGCCGTGCGGGGACGAAGGGAAGCATCTCGCGGCGCTCGAAACGGTAGTAATCATATTCATCCAACGCTCGTGTCTCTGCAATCTGGATCACGCTCCAGACCCCACCCAATAGCAAAACCACGTATAGAACGGATCAATTCGGTTCACGAAAAATCTTGCTCCGCGGCGGCTAGGACTGAGACTGGCTGCGCCCAAGCTGTGGACAAGCTGCCAAAATAGATCGTGCCCCAGTTGGGATGCCAAGTGCGTAACACGCCGAACTCATTTGCCTCGGGCATTACCTCGAAGAACAATGTGTCGGTGACGATGTCAAAGTCCGTGAAGCCATTAAATTGGTCACCTCTGCCGATCGAAACACCGCAATGATAAGAGCCCGGAGACAATCGACAAGGCGGGAGAGTGATTATCATCTCACGCTGCTCTCCCGCCGCCAATCCGGTAATTTCAGGGCCTACCGCAGAGCCCACTGGCGTCCCGTGTGTTGTGAATACTGTCATATTTGCGCGTATTCGGGGGATCCGGCGCTCCGCCCTAATCTCGATGCAGATAGCTGAGAGGCTCGTTGAACTCGAAGTGGGGAGTGGAACGGTTGAAGCGAAGCGAGATTATTCGTGCGTCGCCGGTCCCACCATGGCGGCGTGTCTGATTGCGGACGTCAAACTCTACCATGCCTCGGCCACGGGTCTCGGCCAGATAGAACTGTACCACTGATTGACATTCACCCGAATGAGCGATGGATCCGTGCGACAGCAAGATTGCGCGCTCTGTCAATTGGGTCACGGCAGCCATGTTGTGGCTGACAAACAGCACGGTGCGGCCGTCGCGGCGCGACACCTCGTTCATCTTGCCGAGGCATTTTTTCTGGAACTCGGCGTCGCCGACGGCGAGCACCTCGTCGACGATCAGGATCTCGGGTTCGAGATGGGCGGCGACGGCAAAGGCGAGGCGCACATACATGCCCGACGAGTAGCGCTTGACCGGGGTGTCGAGAAATTTCTCGATCTCGGCAAAGGCGACGATCTCGTCGAATTTTTTGCGGATCTCGGCGCGGCTCATGCCGAGGATGGCGCCGTTCAGATAGATGTTCTCGCGGCCGGTCAGCTCGGGGTGAAAGCCGGTGCCGACCTCGAGCAGGCTCGCGACCCGGCCGCGCAGGGTGACGCGGCCCGAGGTCGGCTCGGTGATGCGCGACAGGATCTTGAGCAGCGTCGATTTGCCGGCGCCGTTGCGGCCGATGATGCCGAGGACCTCGCCCTCCTGGACCTCGAAGCTGACATCCTTGAGCGCCCAGAATTCCTCGATCCGATCGCCCTGCACGACCTGCCGCCCGCGCACGACATCGGCCGCCTTGCGCGCGGCGTTGCGCAAATGCCGCTCCAACACGTCGCGGAAATTCGGGAAGCGCTCGTCCATCGTCCGCTCGGCGCGGTGTCCGACCAGGTAGCGCTTTGACAAATTCTCGACCGAGATGACCGGTAATGCCATCGAATGCGCGCTGTGCCCTCAGATCCGAGCCGCCTGAGCGGCGGCGGTGGTCTTACCCTATCTCAGAGAGCGTTACCACTTTCTAAGTTTTGGACCGCGGCCATTGGACGCGTTCCTGACGGCCTAGGTCGATACTGGTTACCTCGTAACCGCTGCGCGATTGGCGGCGTCACAATTTCGTCTCTTGACTGAGCCCAGAATTTATGGTTAACGCCAAATCGGGCTCGTCCCAGCGTACGAACTCAACCCATCCTCATCCTCTGCCTGAAAGGAGAAACACTCGCAATCTGAGTGGGTCAACGGTCAAAAGCAAAACAAGGGAGATAATAGCCAAATGCTCAAGACCTTCTTTACTGCTACTGCACTGATGGTGCTGCCGGCATTCGCGGCTACGGCGGGAACAATCGTTCTTCCGGTGGGGCCGTCGCAACATTTACAACTATCGCCGCCGCGATCAACGCCGCGAACGGTGACAACAATCCCGCCAATTACTATGTGATCACGGTCGCCCCCGGCACCTACACCAATGACACCGCCACCGTCAACCGGCCGATGACGATCGAGGCCGCTCAACCGGGGTCGGCGGTGATCCTCAACGAGACCGTGGCATTGCCCAATCAGAAGGGCATCCTGATCTCGCTAGCCCAGCTGACGGTCGACGGGCTGACCTTTCAGGGGGCCCATATCGCTGCGATCCTGGGAGCGAACGGGGCGGGCATCCGCGCCGAGGGAAGCCAGGGCTATACGCTGACGGTGCGGAACTCGCGGTTTATCTCAAACCAAACCGGGATCCTGACCGACGTGAACTTCCCGCTCGACGTCGTGCTGACCAACAACGTTTTTATCAACAATGGCAATGGCAATACGAGTTCTCTGACCCATGGGGTCTATATCGGCAGCGGCAACAACTCGCTGACCGCGATCGGCAACGAGTTCTGCGGGACGATCGTCGGGCACAACATCAAGAGCCGCGCCGCGGTGACCATCATCGAGAACAACACGCTCTATGCCGGGGCGGCCGACCCCAACCAGCCAGGCTGCAATGTCGGCTCGGCAAGTTATGCCCTCGACATCCCAAATGGCGGCGTAGCGGTCGTCTCCGGCAATACGATGATCCAGGGAACGGCGACGCAGAACGGCAACATGGTCGACTATGGCGAGGAAGGCTTAACCTATCCGACGAACAGCCTCGTCTTTATCAACAACCAGATGCAGAACACGCTTCCGAACGCGATCGGCATAAACGACCCGAACGGCGTTGCGGTCGTCGGCAACGGCAATACCTTCGCTCCGTCGATCACGACGCTGGTCAATCCCCCCTCCGCGAACCAGCTGACCGGCACGTCCAGCGGCCAAATTTCGCCTGACGGGACGATCTTGACCGCGCCTCAACCGGCAACCTGATGACCGCGGCAGGTACGTGGACGTTGGGGCGCCGCACGGTATCCTCGGCTCAATGCGGGCAGTGCTATCAAATCTTACTTGAACGGATCGCTTAATTCGCGACGGGTCAGGCTATGCGCGAAGATGGAAGTCGCCCACGGCGGGACAGCTGTATGCCTACAACAGTTACGTCAACGGCTGGTGGGTTTGGAACGGCATCAATTGGTCGGCTTCTGCCGCGCCCTAGCTAGGTAGGCGCTTCAAGCCCTCTCGATCCGCTGAGCGGCACCGCTAACTGCTGCTGCCTGGCGGTCGAGCCCGGGGCCGATGGCAGAATTCGGCGCCGGCCCAAACCTTCCTCGACTCGGGCCGTGCGTAGGCTCCGAGCTAATCGGTCACGACGTTACAGAGGTTAACTGACAATTACGCCTTGAATCGGAGGGGTGGATTCGAGATCAGTTGATACCGACCTCGTGGGAACAACTCACGATCTAGCCTAATCACCCTCAACCCAATCGTTCGGTGAACTCAGCGGTCTGACCTCACCTGGATGGGTTGCATTAATTGGTTAACCACGGCTACCGTTCCGCGAGATTAGATCGCAGGGTCTGACCCGCAAAACAGGGGAAAATATGATGTGGCTCCACAATCTTATGGTAGCCAGCGGGGTTCTCGCGTGCTCGGTCTTGGCCGGGGGCACCAGCGTTAGCGCGCGCTTGCTGCCATACCCCGGACAGTCCGCCTTAGAACCCTCAGGCGCCTTTCTGCTGAATTTCGACGAGAACGGGAACGCCACCGTTGCCGTGGACGGGGGGGCCGCGACACCTTTGACCGGCACGCTCATTTCCGATCCCTCGAACCCATGTCCAAGCTGCGCCCTTGTGCTGGCGTATCCATTGCCGGAACCGGTCGACACGGGCACCGTCGAAATCCTCGATCCGGGCGGAGCGATCAGCGACGCGCTTCGCTTCACCGACGCCGCCGGCACCATTTCAGGCGCCACCACAGGCGCGGGGCCTATTATGATCTACTACTCCGACTTGGTTCCTGATCCGGGTAGCCTGCTACAGCTGGCAGATACCGGGTTTCCCTCGAACCTGACTGAAGGTAACTTCTTTGTTGGCCCGACTGAAACTGTTGGTCCCGGGGGATCTAGCTTCGACTATCAATCCGGCGGCGTTCCGTACCCCCTCGACAACGAGTATGTCGGCATCAGCGACGTCGTTGCGGCAGTGCCGGAACCCGCCTCCTTGGCGTTGTTCGGCAGCTTCATGGCGGCAATGGGGCTGATGATCCGATGGCGTCGTGAGCAGACCTAGCCCCGGCCCGCTCGTCGAGCGCACAAGGGCAAGACGGCTAGGACGTCGAGTTGGCGGTCTTTTGACGATCGCACGGATGCTGCGCTGACAACCGGTCATTAATTCTGTGGCTATTCGGCGGCACGCCGTCAGCAGCAGGATGAAGACCCTTGCAAAAAAAGATGTTTGCGTGGGGCCTCGTCGCCATCGTCCTCGGGGCGATTATGGCGCCGTCGGGCCGGACCGCGCCGGGATCCGTCCCGCCGCAGGTTGTCACCTACCACTACGACAATTACCGCACCGGCTGGAACCATAGCGAGGCCACGCTCACCCCCTCGAATGTGGGTTCGTTGACCCTCAGACACGCGGTGCAACTGGACGAGCGGGTAGACGCTCAGCCGCTCTACATGAACGGCATTGTCTACGTCGTAACTGAGAACAATACCGTCTACGCAATCGAACTCGTCGACCGGGTCGGTCACCACGAGCCGAAACCTTGGGACACCGGTCCCACAATCGGCCTTGCCCGGGAGATGCGGTAATAACTCGGCGGTGGTCGGCATCACATCGACCCCGGTGCTGGATGCCTCGACTGGGACGCTCTATGTTATTGCCTACACCTACGAGAATAGCCTCCCCGTCTATCGGCTGCACGCGCTCAACATCGCCACGCTTGCGGATTTAGTGACGCCGCGGTTGATAACTGCTTCGGCGTCGCTGTCGAATGGCTCGACCTACAACTTCAACCCGGCGGCGAGCCGGCAGCGGGCCGGAACTCGTGCTTGCAAACGGAAACGTCTTTGCGGCCTTTTCGTCATTTTGCGACTTCGCGGCGAACGTATCGCGTGGGTGGGTGTTGGGGTGGAACGCTAGCACTCTGGCGCCGCTGGCGGCGAATGACCTCGTCAATCGGCAGGCCGCCTCGACGAACAGCTTTTTCTTGTCTTCGATCTGGATGTCGGGGTTCGGAGTGGCGGCAGATCCGTCAGGCAACCTCTATTTCTCCACCAGCAACTCCGATCCTCTTGGAACCGCGTATAGCTCGACGCTCAATCTTGAAGAGAGCGTGGTGCGTCTGTCAAACGATCTCACCACGGTGCAGAACTTCTTCACTCCATCTGGATCATTCGGCTATGCCGCACTAGACGGAGGCGACCAAGATTTGGGTGCGGGCGGGGTGTTATTGTTCCCTTACCAGTACGGAGGAAAGTACCTGACGGCGGCCATGGGCAAAATCGGTCCTCTGTATCTGCTTGATAGAGACAACCTTGGCGGGTATGATCCGTCGACCAACCACGTCATCGCGTCGCACGGTAACTATCAGTGCTGGTGCGGTTTCTCCTTCTTCGTCAGGGGTGACAATATTGGCAGACTCATTGTTAGTGCTAGCACCTCCACTGTCCAGATTTGGAAGGTGGTGACGAGCCCCAAGCTCGACATCATCAAGGAAAGCGAGTCAAACTCGATACTCACTGGTCAGGATGGCGGCTTCTTTACTTCAATATCATCAAACGGCCTCTCGAACGCTCTTATATGGGCTGTAGGCCGGCCGGTGAATGCCAGCCCATATTACGTGACCTTATATGCCTTTGACCCTGCGACAATGACGGTATCAGGATCGAGCCCGCCCGTTTTCTCGGCGGCCGCCGGTACCTGGCCAAATCGAGGCGCCAACGCTAACATTGTCCCTGTAGTGGTCGGCGGTAAGGTTTATGTCGCATCCTACAAACAGCTCACCATCTGGGGGCTGCCATGATCCTGCTTCTCATCCTCCTCGTCGCGCTTGCGGGCCAGCCAGCATCGGCGGCCAATGTGCTGGTGCCGACAGTCACGCCCGCGCCCTTGCCCCCCGGCGCGATCGAGGTTTACGGCACGATCGGGATCGTGGCCGGAGCTAACCTGACCGTGGAAACCAGCACCGGGCAACTGGCGGTGGATGCTACCAAGGCCTTGGCGATGCACTACAGCGTTCCGCTAGTTAGTGGGGAGCCGGTCAGGATCGTCGGCACCCTCCACTCGGGTATCTTGCAGGCGGACTCTATCGGTCACGCCAAGCCGGACTTGGTGCGCTGACCTGCTCACTGGCGAGCTGTCACAGTCGATAAACTGTCGGTTGGCATCGGAGTTCCCGCAAACATCAAGGCCGCCGGTATGGTAGACGTCGGCTAGCGCGCAATCCATGATAACCATGGGCCTTAAACGCATCTTCCCAGGCGAGAAGCTCCTCCTCTGAAAGTTGATACAGAGAGCAGGCTTCTTCGCGCAGAATTCGACCATTCGATATTGCAATTACCAATGCAGCCTTGCGCCCGGAGGTCCATCTTTTGGTATTCGGGGACGGTAACCCGAGCATTTGCATAGCATGCGCGTGCAGCGTCAAAGGAGCGTCGCTTCTTAGCGACACTGCCACTGGTCTAGCCGGTCGGGGGTTATGGGCCGGCCGCAAGCAATTCCATCAGGTAGCGCCCGTAGGGGTTCCCCTTGAAGCTGGCGGCGAGCGCCTCGAGCTGGGCGTCGTCGATCCAGTTTTGGCGCCACGCCACTTCTTCCGGGCAGGCGATCTTGAGTCCCTGGCGGGACTCGATCGTCGCGACGAACTCCGCTGCCTGCAGCAGGCTCTCCGGCGTCCCGGTGTCGAGCCAGGCAAAGCCGCGGCCCAAGGTTTCGAGGGTGAGTCGCCCCTCACGCACGTAATGGTTGTTGAGGTCGGTGATTTCGAGTTCGCCGCGGGCCGATGGCCGCAAGGTCGCGGCGATATCGCACACTTCTTCGTCGTAGAAATAGAGGCCGGTGACCGCGTAGTGGGATGGCGGCATCGCGGGTTTCTCGACGATGCCGCGCACCGAGCCGTCCTCGGCGAAATCGATGACGCCATATTGGCTCGGGTCGCGAACCCAATACCCGAAGACGACGGACCCGGCGCGGCTTTGGGCAGCTCGTTGTAACGCGGCGCCAAAGCTTTGCCCGTAAAACAGATTGTCGCCCAGCACCAAAGCCGAACGCCCGCCGGCGATGAACTCGCGACCGATCAGGAAGGCCTGCGCGAGACCGTCCGGGCTCGGCTGGACAGCAAATTCCAGCCTCAGTCCCCAGGCGCTGCCGTCGCCGAGCAGCGCACGGAATGGTGCGGCATCGTGCGGCGTGGTTATGATCAAAATTTCCCGGATCCCCGCCAACATCAATGTGGTCAGCGGATAGTAAATCATCGGCTTATCGTAGATCGGGAGCAGCTGCTTGCTGAGTGCTTTGGTGATCGGCCACAGTCGACTGCCGGTGCCGCCGGCGAGGATGATCCCCTTCACTGGTCGGCCTTATCGAGCTCATCGATGACCCGCCGGAGCGATTTTCGCCAATCCGGCTGATCGATGCCGAAGGTCTGCCGAATCCGCGTGCAATCGAGCGTCGAGTTCTGCGGCCGACGCGCGGCCGCCGGATATTCGTTGGTGGCGATCTTGACGAGAGATGGCCTCGGTCCGCGGCCGGCAGCGAAAATCGCCTCGGCAAAACCGTACCAGCTCACGCTCGGGGCGCCGGCAAAGTGATAGGCGCCCCACTTGTCAAACCCGGGGCGTTGACAGGCGTCCGCCATCACCAAGATCGCATCGGCGATGTCGCGTGCCTCGGTCGGGCCGCCGCGCTGGTCGTCGACAACGCGCAACTCCGGGCGGTCGCGGCCCAGCCGGCGCATCGTCTTGACAAAATTGGCGCCATGGACGCCAAAAACCCAGGATACCCGGAGCAGCAGATATGCCGGGTTCGCGGCTGCCACGGCCGCATCGCCGGCGGCTTTCGAAGCGCCATAGACATTGAGCGGCGCGATTGGCTCGTCTTCATCGAGCGCTGCCGCGCCCGCTCCGGCGTAGACGTAGTCGGTCGATAGATGAATGATCGGCAGGCAATGCGCGGCCGCCAGTTGCGCCACATTCGCAGCTCCGGTGGCATTGACGGCAAAGGCCCGTTCCGGTTCCTGCTCGGCGCGATCGACCGCGGTATACGCGGCGCAGTTGATCACAATAGACAGGCCGGGGGTCGCCAGCGCGCGCGCGACGGCCTCCGGGTCACAAATATCGCTCGCCGCATGGTCAAACCCGCGAGCGGCGCCGCCGGCTCGTTCGACGAGGGCACGGCCGACCTGTCCACCCGCGCCGAACACCGCCAGGGTCACGCCGCCTCCGCCGGCAATCCCAGACGCTCTTGGCGATAATTGGCGCTGGCGCGCCGGCACCACTCTTGGTTCTCGATATACCAGCCGATCGTTGCCGCCAGCCCTTGCTCGAAACCGATTGCGGGGCGCCAGGCCAGCTCGCGCTCGATCTTGCTGGGGTCGATAGCGTAGCGTGCGTCGTGCCCCGGCCGATCGGTAACAAAAGTGATTAGCCGGGCATGCGGTGCGCCGCTCGGGCGCTGGCTATCGAGCAGCCGGCAGATCGAGTGTACGAGGTCGATGTTGCGCGCTTCATTGCGCGCCCCGACGAGATAAGTCTCACCAATGCGGCCGCAATCCACAATCTTGCGCAAAGCCGCGACATGATCCTCGACATGCAGCCAATCCCGAATATTCACACCCTGCCCGTAGACCGGCAGTGGTTTCTCGGCGATCGCGTTAAGTATCGTCAGCGGGATCAACTTTTCTGGAAACTGGTACGGGCCGTAATTATTCGAGCAGTTCGATATCAAGACCGGCAAGCCGTAAGTCCGGTGCCAGGCATGGGCGAGATGATCAGCCGCCGCTTTGCTGGCCGAATAGGGTGAATTCGGGCAATAGCGGCTGTGGTCGTCAAAATACCCGGTCGATCCGAGCTCGCCATACACCTCGTCGGTGGAAACCTGCAGAAACCGAAATTGCCCGCGTCCGACGGCATCGAGACCACGCCAGTAACCGAGTGCAGCTTCGAGCAATGTCGCCGTTCCGAAGACATTGGTTTCGAGGCACAGTCTCGGACTGTCGATCGAGCGATCCACATGGCTCTCGGCAGCGAGATGATAGACGGCGTGAGGTCGGTGCTCGGCGAAGACACCGGCCATGGCGGCTCGATCACAGACATCCGCGTGGACAAAAACGTGGTCGGCGGGGGGAACCGACGCCAGATTATCGAGGTTGCCGGCATAGGTGAGTTTGTCGACGGTGATCACCCGCTCGCCATCGGCGACCAATGCCCGCACCAAAGCCGAGCCGATAAAGCCGGCGCCACCGGTTACGATCACGGTCACGGTTGGTACGCGAAGATATCGGGTTGCGCGGCTAGATGCGGCAGCATGCGATCCCGTTCGGATAGCATCACTTCGATGTCGACCGGCCAAGCGATCGCCAAGCTCGGATCATCCCAGGCAATCCCACGCTCATGCGCAGGGCTATAAAAATCAGTAACCTTGTATTGCACTTCTGTGTCGTCTTCGAGCGTGCAATATCCATGTGCAAAACCCGCCGGAATCCACAGCTGATGCCAATTGTCAGCGCTCAGGACCACCGCCGCGTGTTGGCCGAAAGTAGGGGAGCCGCGGCGAATGTCAACCGCGACATCAACTATCGCTCCTCGCGTTACCCGGATCAGCTTGCCCTGCGCCGCAGGCGGAAGCTGATAATGCAAACCGCGCAATGTTCCTCTACGTGGACTGCGGATGTGGTTATCCTGCACAAAGCTGACGTCGATCCCGACTGAAGCGAAAGTGCGCTGGTTCCACACCTCCGAGAAAAAGCCGCGGCTGTCACCAATCCGGACAGGCGATAGCTCTTTTACCTCAGGCAATGTCGTCGACCGAATTTCCATACTCTAATTTTAATGATTTTATACCCCCTGCCAAGCGACCAATTCGGATGCCTTGAGAGACGCGCAACCATAAACGTGCAAGATTGCTGAAGTTTTGGATTGCCCGGCCCTAAGAAACCGTCCATTTGCTCGTTCAATACTCCGGAGTTCAGCGAAGCGAAAGTGAAGTACGAGCATTCCATAAATGAGTTAACATAAATTGAATCCAGGCGCTATCGACTTCAAAGAGATGGGCGATCTAACAGGCGGCCGAAGAGCAAAGCTACCGCCAAGCAGCGGCAAAGCAGCGCGACGAAAAACCGAGCAAGAATGTCCGGAACGTGACTGGGAACGGCAACATCCGTAAACGCGCTTGGCCGTGCGGATCTCCGAGCGCTGCGGCCGGGAACGGCAACGGGTATTGGCCGATAGCGCGGAATTATCCCACCGAGAGATATAGGCGGTTGGATTAAATCTGCTATATGTTGAAGCGGTGTCCGAGCATCGTTTTTACGATCTTTTGCGCGCGGCGAGAAGCGCTTGGCATCGATGGTTTACTGTCGTTGTCGGAAAGTGCCGCTCCATCCAGGTTCGAAGTACTGCGGGCTCGTCTATTCCGACCGGCCGGCCGATTATTATCCTTACGGTCCTCGGTGGAATTCTTACTGCAGGTTTCCTGCTTCGCTTAATATCGATTATTGCAGTTCCCAATATCAATCAGGCCGACGAGGTATTTCAAACTCTTGAGCAAGCTCATCGAATAGTCTATGGCTTCGGCATCGTCCCTTGGGAGTTTGAGGTCGGTGCCCGCTCTTTCCTGATGCCCGGCGCACTCGCCGCCTTAATGTGGGCGTCTCGCTTGTTCGATGCTGGGCCGATTTATTACCTGCTGGTAGTACATGCGATGCTCTCATTGCTGTCTACCGCCTGTATTTTGGTGGTCTTTTTATGGGGAGAGCGATTTTTTGGATCCATTACAGCCCTTGTCTGCGCCGGGATCGTGGCGTTCTCTACGGACCTGATATATTTCGGACCTCGCGCCTCGCCGGAGGTCGTATCGGCGCACCTCGTTTTGGTGGCTTGCTATTTTGCCGAGCCCGGGTTTCGCGCTCAGTCAAAGTCGCGGTTGTCGCTCGCTGGTGTTCTCCTCGGGCTGGGATTCGCCTTACGCATCCAGCTAGCCCCGGCGATTGCTTTTTTTGTTTTGTGGACTGGCTGGCGTTCCTGGCGGGATCGCTTGATGCCAATCTTGATCGGGGCCCTCTCCGTCATATTGCTCGCCGGAATCCTCGATTGGGTCACCTGGGGCTATCCGTTCGAGTCAAGCTGGCGTTATGTCGATTACAATCTCTTTCACGGCATGCAACGAGATTTCGGCGTAAATCCTTGGTACCAATACGCCGATTATTTGCTTTTTTACTGGGGCCCCGGTATTGCGCTACTGGTATTGCTGGGTATTGTTGGCAGTGTATATGTTCCCGTGCTGGTCATTATGGCAGTAATAGTCGCTCTGGAGCACACTTTTATAGCCCATAAGGAATTTCGATTCATCTATCCGGCAGTCTTGTTCGGGGTCGTGCTCGCCGCGATCGGAGCGGGGAGCGCCGTGTCCTGGATGGCGCGTCAACTCCCTAGATTTCGCGTTCAGCTGGCGATTGCCGCCCTGTTTTTCTGGTTCGTTTTTTCCGTGGGCGAGGCTGCATCTGGCGGATACAGAGCGCGCTGGACGCGTGGAAATGATGAGTTGCGGGCCGCTCTTAGTATTGCGCGGCTTCCATCGGTCTGTGGTGTCGGCTTGTTTAACGTCGCTCTGATTATGTCGGGCGGATACACCTATATGCATTTCGCTGGCCATCTCTATACGGCGGATACGCAAAGCGAACTCGAGAGACAGGTGACCGGCTTTAATGCGCTAATCTATCAGGGGTCTTTGCCGGCCGGTCTTGGTTTTCGCCATATGCGCTGCTTTCACGAGGTCTGCTTGGCAACAAGGGACGGGTCGTGCTGGCCATGATTGGGTTGACGATAGGATGGAGAATGCGGTTTTGCTCCCGATAGCCGCCGGCCTCCGCCTTCCCACGTCCCCGCCCCGGGCTTATGCTGGGCGCGACGAAGTAGACGCGCGAGGGGCCGGAGATGGAAGCCGCTGCTGCCGTATTTCGCAAAGTGCATGCACCGCTGACGATCGAGCAGGTCGAGATCGATAAGCCATGGGCGCGCGAGGTCTTGGTGCGCACCGCCGCGACCGGCGTGTGCCATAGCGATCTGCATGTCGTCGACGGCGTCGGACGGTTCGCGCTCGACCGGCCGATCGTGCTGGGCCATGAGGGCGCCGGTGTCGTCGAGGCGGTCGGCGCCGAGGTGACGACCGTCAAGCCCGGCGATCATGTCGTCGCCTGCCTCTCGGGTTTTTGCGGCAACTGCCCGCAATGCCTGTCCGGCCATCCGAATTTGTGCACCGGCGGCATCGTCACCCGGTCCGATAATGCCGCGCCGCGGCTGTCGCAAAACGGCCAGCCAATGCGACAGTTCATCGGCATTTCGAGCTATGCCGAAAAGATGCTGCTGCACGAAAACTCGATTGTGCGGATCGACCCGGACTTGCCGCTCGACAAGGCGGCCCTCGTCGGTTGTGGGGTGTTGACCGGGGTGGGTGCCGCGCTGCGCAGCTCGGGGCTCGAAGCCGGGCAGACCGTCGCGGTGTTTGGCTGCGGCGGGGTCGGGTTGTCGATCATTCAAGGGGCGCGGATCGGCGCTGCGCGCCAGATCATCGCCGTCGACCGGTTCGAATCAAAGCGCGAGATGGCGACCCGTGCCGGCGCCACGCATTTTGTCAACAGCGCCGAAGACGATCCGGTGAAAGCGGTACGGGCTTTGACCGGCGGTGCTGGGCGTCGATCACGCTTTCGAGGCGGTCGGAGTGGCGCAGCTGGTGCGGCAGGCGATCGAGAGCCTCGCGATCCGCGGCACCGCAACGATCGTTGGCGTGTTGCCGCCCGATGCGATGATCGAGTTTCCGTGGATGGCGATCCGCCCCGAATGCAAGGTGCAGACCTCGCGCATGGGCTCGAACCGGTTTCGCTACGACATCCCGCTCTATCTCGACTTCTACCGTCAGGGCCGCCTCGACCTCGATGGCATGGTCACAAAGCGTGGCCACCTCGACGACATCAACGAAGCCTTCCGCGCCATGAAAGCCGGCGAAGTCGCCCGCACCGTCCTGACGTTCGATTGACCTGTTTGGGGGAACTTTAATGAGCTATCAGCACATCCGCGTGGAGCCGATTTCGACGCATGTCGGCGCCGAGATCGCCGATGTTGATCTAGCGGGCCCGATTACGGAGGAGACCTTCGCCGAAATCCGCCGCGCGTTTGGCGAGTATGGGGTCGTGTTCTTCCGCGACCAGTATTTGACGCCAGAACAGCACGTTTCCTTTGCCGAGCGCTTTGCGCCGATCGACATTAATCGCTTCTTTGCCGCGGTGCCGGGCTATCCGATGATCGCCGAAGTGCGCAAAGAGCCCGAGCAGACCCGCAATATCGGCGGCGGCTGGCACACCGACCACAGCTACGACGAGGCGCCGGCCCTCGGCTCCATGCTCTATGCGCGCGAGGTGCCTACGACCGGCGGTGATACGCTGTTCGCCGGAATGTACGCCGCCTATGACGCGCTATCCGAGGGACTGAAAGCGACGCTCGAAGGTTTGCGCGCCTGTCATTCGAGCCGCCATGTGTTCGGTCCCGAGGCACATGCGCGCCGCGGCGACCTCGTCGGCCGCATTCGCAATCCCGAATTGGCGACTCAGGACGCAATCCATCCGGTCGTGATCCGTCATCCCGAGACCGGTCGCAAAGCGCTCTATGTCAACCCGGGGTTCACTCTGCGGTTCGAGGGCTGGACCGAGGAAGAATCGCGACCACTACTCGACCACTTGTACCGCCACGCGACGCGGCCCGAATTCACCTGCCGCTTTCATTGGCGGGTTGGATCGCTGGCACTGTGGGACAACCGCTCGACATGGCATTTTGCGGTGAACGACTATCCCGGTGAGCGCCGCCTGCTGCACCGCATCACGATCCAAGGCTCGCCGCTAAACTGAAGCTGGAGCAAAGCGGGTGTAGGCGTTAAAGAAGCGTCGGTGATCGATCCGATGCATCCCGCCGCTCGGGCTTCGGTTCAGGTCGAGCCGAGGCGCCAGCCGGCCTTCTTGGCGAACTCATCGAAGAAGTCGGCGTCGTAAGCCCGTTCGGGTGAGGCCCGGACCATCTCGTCGATAATGTGCGCGTCGGGGCCGACCAGGATCCGCCAGCGGTCGGCCTTGACCCCGTCGAGAATGATTGTCGCTGCCTCGGCCGCACTCGTCGGTGCGTCGTCGGTAAAACGCCGTTCGCGCTCGGCCAGGATTTTGCGCATGGCATCATCCGACATTTTCGAAACGTCTCGGCCCATCGAGGCAATGCGCGCCCGGGCAAACGCGATCTGGCCTGGGGTGATCGCGTCCGAGTCGCTGCCGCTGTGGATCTTGCGCGAGTTGGTGGCGATGCCGGTGCCGATATGACCGGGCATCACGACCGAGCATTTGATGTGCGGCGCGTTGATCTTGAGATCGGTCATCAGCGCCTCGGTAAAACCCTTTACCGCGAATTTCGCGGCACTGTAGGCGGTGTGCGGCAGTCCGGGCCCGATCGATGCCCAGAAACCGTTGACGCTGCTGGTGTTGACGATGTGGCCGGCTTCGGCCTTTAGCAGCATCGGCAAAAACGCGCGGGTGCAGTTGTAGACGCCGCCCCAACAGATGTTGAACGTCTTTTCCCATTCACCGGCGCTGTGGGCGATCATGCTGCCGCCGCCGCCGATTCCGGCATTGTTGAACAGCAGATGGACTTTGTCGGTGGCGTGCTGCTCGGCGACCTCGTCGCGAAACCGCTGCACCTGCTCCGGGTCGGAGACATCGGCGATATGGGTCGTGACCCGCAGGCCTTGCGGCAGCCCCGCCGCTTCACACAACCGCTGCGACTCCGCCATCCCGGCCGGCGAGACGTCGCAGAACGCGACATTGCAGGCTTCGGCCACGAGTTGGCGCACAAGCTCCCGCCCCATGCCCGAGCCGCCGCCGGTGACGACTGCGATCCTCCCCGCGAAATCCTTCATTGATTTTGCCTCCTTTGTCTGCCGGCCGTGACGCACGGCGACCGCACAGGTGATTTATCTGATCACGATTACATCGACGCCGAGGTCCAGGCTTATCCAGATCCGATCGGCCGTAACGACGGGACATCGGAGCCGGTCACCCAAGGCCAAACAAGCGCGATCGCCGAGTGATAGCCCGGCGCGCCGAGTGATCGAGCGCAGCCTCGCCGCTATGCGCGCCTGAGGCTCATCGAATGGAACTATCCGCAGCTCCAACCGCGCGACAGCGGCGATGGCTTCGCTTTCGGGGGCGCCGAATTCCTGCAGCCGCGCCAGCACCTCCGATAGATTCACCGCGCTGATCGAGGCTCCGGCAAGGCGCGTAGGATCAAAGTTCGTTATCGGCTCGCCGACCAACAACGCGATAATAGCGGAAGCATCGACAACGATATTGTCGTCATTCACCCGCCGCCTCGGCGCGACGTTCGTCGATCAACTCCTGTACCAGATCGCGTCCCTTGGGGAGGTATCGCGCTACGATGGCCTGTGCTTCTTTGATCGCCTGCTCTTTGGTGCGCAGGCGCAATTCGCCTTCGCCGACCGTCTCGACCAGCAGTTCATCGCCCGGCTTCAAACCGGCCGCAGCGCGGCATTCGGCCGGAATGACAATTCGGCCCTGCTGGTTGATACGTGTTCTGCCCCGCATGACAATATTCGGTCTCTGTGTCACTTAGACAGTTAAATGACATCCCGGGACCTCCACATCAAGCGTTCCCATTCCATCGTGATCGGGCGGTCTGTTAAGCTTCTCATATTGCAGGGAGGATGCCCATGCTGACCACGACGCGCGACATGATTATGCCGACGGCGATCACCGGGTCTTATCCGCGGCCATTGTGGTTCGACGCCAGCCTTGACGGCCGGCCGTTCAAGGCGGCGCTGGGGAACTCGCTGTTTCGCGAGCAATATCTCGACGCGGTCGCCGCGATCATCAACGCGCAGGAAGCCGCCGGGCTCGACATCGTCACCGACGGCGACAGCCGGTTTGATCTCGCGGTCGGCGGCAAGTCGTGGTTCTTCTACCCGATCGAGCGCTTGGGCGGGATTCATGGCCATCGCGATACCTCGCAAGGCTGGATGGGGCGGCATGGGCTCAAACCCGGGCATATCCTGTGGGAGGTGCAGGAGGCGTATCAGCCTGCGGTCGTTACCGAGAAATTGACCCGCGGGCCGCTCGAATACGCCGCACTCTGGCAGATCGCCCAGCGCCTGACCGACCGCCCGGTCAAGTTCGGCACGATCTGCGCGCCGGGCTTGGCGAGCATGCTGTGGAACCAGCACTACCCCGACGACAAGGCTATGGTGCTCGACCTGTGCGACATCATGAATGCCGAATTGCGCGAGCTCGCCGCCGCCGGCTGCCCGGTGATCCAGGTCGAAGAGCCGCGCCATCACGGGCTGACGACCCGGCCCGATTGCACCGAGGCTGATCTCGAATTCCAGACTGAGGCGTTCAATCGGCAGCTGGCCGGCGTCGATGCTGAGATCTGGGTCCATACCTGCTGGGGCAATCCCAATCAGCAGCGGGTCTACTGGGAGGTGCCGAGTTATGAGCGCGCTTTGCCCTATCTACTGCAGCTGAATGCCGACGTGATCACTTTCGAATGCGCCAGCAATGACGGCAAGGATCTGCCGCTGTTCGCCAAATTCAAGACCGACAAAAAGATCGGCATCGGCGTCGTCAACCACTGCAACACGATCGTCGAGCCGCCCGAGCATGTCGCCGGGCTGATCCGCAAGGCGCTCGAATACATCCCGCCCGAGCGGCTGGTCATCACTACCGATTGCGGTTTTGGCCGCGAGGGGCTATCGCGCCGCATTGCCTATTACAAATGCGTGTCATTGGTCGCTGGGACCAATATCGTGCGCCGCGAACTCGGGCTGCCCGAAGCCCATATCCGCGCCGCCGACACCAAACTCTATTTCGCTGGAGGTCGGGAAAAGGTGTAAGACGCTCGACTGGCGCGGTCGTCGGGTCACAATCATATACGTGCGGACACTTCGATGAATGTTGAACCGCGCGATCCGGAAGCGGCCGGGGAGCCCCAATGCCTGGGCGGCGTATCAGGCACACCCGCGACAATAGCCGGTAGTCGTCGCGCGTCTTGAAGAGGAAGTAGGAGGCGCCGCTACCCTCGCGCACGACGAGGCTGCCGACCCCCCGCGACCTGCGTCCGCCGCACCCCGGGTGATCCATGCGGCCATCGACGGGCTGATTGAAAGCGGGGCGGCGAGAAGCGCTTTGTTGCGCGCGGAACGCGGTTCGATCGGACGCTGTTGACCTGGAAGGCGGTGCTTTGCCGCTGTTTGCGTGCGAGGAGATTACGATGCCAACCAGGCTCAAGACTCTTGCGATCGCCGCCGCTCTGGCAGCGGGAACCTCCAGTGCGGCGATGGCGCAATATACCTGCCCGGCGGGATACACCTATTACGGCGGCGTCTGCCAGCCGATGGCAGCCCCTGCACCGGTGCCGGCGCCAGCACCCGCTTATCCGGCATATCAGACCTATCCGGCGGGTCCG
The DNA here is from genome assembly GCA_963735445.1 of uncultured Alphaproteobacteria bacterium. GTDB lineage: Bacteria > Pseudomonadota > Alphaproteobacteria > ATCC43930 > CGMCC-115725 > AP-15. The sequence continues at coordinate 150,642 of CAVTLC010000004.1, read as the reverse complement.
GTGTCGGGCGCCGCGGCGGGCGGTGCGGCCGGGGCCGCGCAGGGCGGCGCCGCAGCTGGCCCGGTCGGTGCGGTCGTCGGCGGGGCACTCGGGACCGCAACCGGTGCGGTTACCGGCACAGTCAATGCATTAACCGGGGCCCCGGGAGTGGTTGCGGCCGCTCCAGCCCCGGTTTGCGGCCCAGGATACAACTATTGGAACGGCGCCTGCTATCCGATCCCCTAACGCTTTAGGCAGGAGTAGGATGGGCTGAGCAGTAGCGAAGCCCATCGGCGCCGAACATCGGTGGCTGTTCGCCGCGGCTCAGCCCACCCTATGCGTACCGCAACGCCAACTCTCAGTAGGGTTCGCGGACAAAGATAAAGGTCGTGCCGGTGACGATCGGAGCGCTGGCGCCGACAAACGACACGTTGACGTCCTTGACCTGGCGGGAGCCGGCGCGGCCCGAGGCTTGCAGCGCACCTTCGATAATGTGCCACAGACCGTGGATGCGGCCGGTGCCGAGACTGCCGCCAAATGTGTTGAGCGGCAATTCACCATCGAGCTCGATGCGGCCGTCCTGGATAAAGTCGAGGGCTTCGCCTTCGCCGCAAAAGCCGTAGGATTCGAGACCGTAGATCACCGAGGCGGAAAAGCCGTCATAGATCTGCGCCACATCGACGTCTTTGGGGCTGAAGCCGGAGCGCTCCCAGGTCAGTTTCGCCGAACTGCTGCCGCCTTCCATGTAGCTCGAAAGGCTGCCGATGCGGCCCGCCACTTCGAAATGCAGCCGTTGACCATAGCCTGCGAGATAGGCCGGCCGCGGCTTTAAATCGCGCGCTCGATCGGCGGTCGTCAGCACGATCGCCACCGCCCCCTGCACCGGGATGTCGCAATCAAACAGGCAGAACGGATACGCCACCATGCGCGAGTTCAAATAGTCCTCGCGCGTCAGTTCCGTCCCGTAGAAATAGGCATGCGGATTGTGCTGCGTGTGGCGGCGCTGGGTGACCGCGAGGGTGGCCATCTTCTCGCGGTTCTGGTTATTCCGCTCGAGCCAGCGGGTATAGGCAACCGCCATGCCCTGTCCCGGGCCGCCAAAGCCATAAGGGGCGGTGAACTGCGCCGCGCCTTGCGCGTAAGCGCCGGGTAGGTTCTGGTAGGTGCCGCGGGGATTGTGCATCGCCCGCCACACGACCGCGTATTTACAGACCCCGGCGAGCAAGGCGTTGACTGCCTGCTGCACCGCCCCGCCGATATTGGTCGTGCCGACTTGGATGTGCCAGCTGAGGTCGGGCAATTTCAGCATCGTCATCATGCAATTGACCGACACGATCGAGATGCCGTCGATTTCGGCGTGCCCGGTCGCGGGCAATTCCGGATAGGTCGCCAGACCGTCGATGTCGGACAGCTGCAGCCCGGAATCGGCGACCGCCTCCTTGACCGCGGTTAGCGCATGCGCGGCGAGCGGAATGTCAGCCGAGCGGCTGACCTTCGAGAAGCCGACGCCGCTGACGGCCACCTTGCACCGGTTCTCCCACATAGGGTCTCTCTCCATCTCACCATCCGGAGGATGGTTGCCGAATTCCCTCCAGAGTCATCCCGGCGAAAGCCGGGATCCACCGCTCTGTCAGCATACGCTTTTGGGTGATGAGCTTTTTCTCTAGCGACAATCACCGCCTCGTGCTGCCGTACCATGGACCCCGGCCTCCGCCGGGGTGACGAGCGATTAACAGCGTGGGACGCATTGAAGCCCTCAGGCAGACGAAGCAGTGCGTGCGAGGCGGAACTGCGGCAGCGTGATGTCGTCGTTGAGCTTTTCGAAGACGACTTCGACGCGCCGGCCGACCTTGGCCTCGGTATATTCCGCTTCCAACAAATTGCCGGCGAGCAACGCGCCGGGCGCATCGTCGAGCTCGACGATGATGCTGGCGTAGGGCACGGCCGAGGCGAAGCGCTTGTCGCCGGTGTGATACATGATTGTGTAGGCGTAGATCGAGCCAGCGCCGCGCACCGGCTCGAATTTCAAATCGGTCGAGATGCATTCGACGCAGGTCGCATAGGGCGGGTGCTGGAAATGCCCGCAACTCTGGCAGCGCTGCAATTCAAGAACGCCTCTCTTGGAGGCATCCCAGAACGGCTTGGTCCATTCGTTTGGAACGGGTATTGGCCGGGTCACCTTGCTCCAGTCGCTCATCTGTTTGCCTTGTGGGTGTTTGCCCTGCACTCTGTTGGTTGGCGTCCGTAGGCTGCGTCAGTCAATGTCTGTCGCGATCACGCAAATGCGGCGGCAGGGGCATTCGCGGCAGCAGCGCCTTGCCATTCGCCGGCTTGACCGCGTTCGAGGCCCGAGCTTCCGATGCGGCGGCGCACTTATCAAGCTCCTCCGCCACGATTTCCCGGATTTCGGAAAAAGCGGGTGGCGCCTCCAGTCCGAACCGGAAAATTTGCCGGAATGAGTTCGGGGTGGTTCCAGATCGCGGCCAACACTGCACATCGCATATTAAACGCCGGATGCCTGACAGCGCATTCGATCAGCTTGGCCACATCATTGCCATCGAGCATTACTTCTATTGGTGTTTCGGATGGTGCTTTTGGCTGCATTGGATGATTGGTCGAATTGCCGGTAAGCCGTATCTGCGGCAGCTGCGTATAGAAATCCCTGGTCAATACATTTTCAGCGGGCTCCGCTTTGGCCGGCGCCTCCGGATAGGTGTGGTCGCCGCTTTTCACCCGCATTGTCAAATGTCCTCCGACAGCGAAATCGAGCGCTTAGATCACGTGATTTTCCGCCAAAACGGTGAGCTCGCCGCGTGACAAGCCCAGTTCATCACAGAAGATTTCGATGTTGTGTTCGCCGATCAGCGGTGCTCGCCCGGAGATCCGCCACGGCGAGCCGTTATAGATGGCCGCCTCGCCCGGGTAGATAAAACTGCGGCCCAGTTCCGGGTGTTCGACCTCTTTCCAGAAATTGCGGTCGTGCAGATGGGGGTCGTCGAGCAGCTCCTCCGGAGCGCGTACCGCTCCCCAGGTGAAGCCGCGCTGCTGGGCGGCGTGGTAGACCTCCTCCGCCGGCAGATTGGCAATAAAATTGGCAACGAGGTCATCGATGATGTGCGAGGTATTCGCTGCGATGACTGCTGGGTCTTGGTATTTGGGATCCTTCAGGTCACCAGCCATACCGTAGCTGTCGAGCAAATCCGCCAGCTCGCGCACGTATCTGGGGTTCAGCCGACCGGCCACGAGCGCGCAAACATAGCCGCCGTCTTTGGCGCGGAACTGGGTGCGGGGCGTCGCACCCGCCGCGTGGTGGCGCCCCGTTTGGCGCCGCAGCACTTCGCCGCGATAGATGTAATTGGCGATTGCCGCTTCGGTCGTTAGCGCGCACGCTTCGTGGATCGAGGCGTCGATATATTGCCCTTGTCCGGAGACGGTTCGATAGACCAGGGCGGCCATGATCGCCATGTAGGCAAAATGGCCGCCCATATGCCAGGCGTTGCCGCCACCGGGCGCGATCGGCGGCGCATTTGGCACATCGGTCTCGTCATAGCCGGATGAGGCCATCTCGCCGCCCGCTGCCATATGGAGCAGGTCGCTCGAAAGGTAGTCCCGCCATGGGCCGGTCTGCCCGAACGGGGTCAGCGCACACATGACCAGCCCAGGATTTTCACTGCGCAGCAACTCGTAATCAAGCCCCAGCGACGCGAGAAACCCCGGCCGGAAAGTTTCCAGAATGATGTCTGACGTCGCTGCCAAGCGCCGGAAAAGCTGATGGCCATCGGCAGTGCCCAGATTGAGCGTGATGCCGCGTTTGGAAGTATTGTAATACCAGAAGGACAGGCTGCGCTCGGGGTGGGGGATGTCGTCGAGAAACGGCCCGATCTGGCGGCTGGGCTCGCCGCCGGGAGGCTCGATCTTGACCACATCGGCGCCGAGATCGCCGAAGAGCTTGCCGCAGAACTGACCCTTTTCGTCTGCCAATTCGAGGACCCTGAGACCGGCTAGCGGGCCCGGCAGAGAGGGTGGCGCCGGTATCTGAAGCAGCGGCGGCTGGAGTATCGCTCACCGCAGCATCTCCTCCATGTACGAAAACCGGGCTCGCTTCGTGGGCCAAAACGTGCCGTCGGCAAAGCCGGCGCGGAGTTCGTCGTGGCTGTAGCCGAGCAAACCCTCGACGATCTCGCGCGTATGTTCGCCGATCAGCGGGCTCGGCAGGTGATTTGACGCCGGCGTCTCCGACATTTTGAACGGGGCATTCTGGACCTTGTATGCGCCGAGCGCGGGGTGCTCGATCGGCAGATACATCTCGCGATGGCGCAGCTGAGGGTCATGCTCGACCCGGTCTTCGGCGCTTTGCACCGGCAGCGCGCGAACCCCAGCGGCTTGGCAGCGCTCGGTCAGCTCGTACTTGCCCAATGTCGTGGTCCACAACTCGATGCCGTCGTCCAATTCCTCTTGGTGCTGCAGTCGGCCAGTGACCGTGGCGAATTTCGCCGCGCCAGCCCAGGCCGGAGAACCCATTACCTTCACCAGTCGCTGCCATTCCTCGTCGGAGTGGCAGACGATCACGCACCAGTCATTGTAGTCCCCGGGATCGGTGCGATAGGCATTGTGGGGCGCTACGGTTGGCCCGCGGTAATTGTTGACAACAGGCGTGCCGGGCCAGTGTGCCCGGTTGCCGGGTGGATAACCGGGCCGGCGCGTCCCGCGCCCGTTCGCCGTAAAGTCCAGCAATGCCGGACCGACGAGCGGCACGCTCGCCACCATCTGCGACAGGTCGATATGCTGGCCTTGTCCCGTCATGTTGCGATGGTAAAGGCCGGTCAGCGCGCACATTGCCCCGTACATGCCGCCGGTATCGTCCATGTACGACCAGCCCCAACCAGCCGGCGGTTTGTCGGGCAGCCCCGAGAGATAAGTCAGCCCCGAGACCGCCTGAGCGACCGGGCCGAATGTCGTGTAATGGTGATGCCGGCCGGTGTGGCCGTAACCCGACATCGATACATAGACGATATCCGGTTTGATTTTGCGCAACTCGTCATAGCCGAGCCCCCATTTCTGCAACACCCGCGAGCTGAAATTCTCGATCACGATGTCGGAAACGGCGATCAGCCGCTTGACGATATCCAGGCCTTTGGCGCTGCGGACGTTCAGACTGAGGCTCTTCTTATTGACGTTGGTGTCGTTGAAGTTTCCCGAGGTGTTCAGATTTACTTCGAGATTGTGCGGCGTCGTGGTGCTCGGCAGCCTGCCGCGCTCGTTCTCCGGCCACTCGATTTTGATGATTTCGGCGCCAAACGCCCCGAGCCAGCGCGTCGCCCACGGCCCGGCCCGCACCCAGCTGAAATCCACAACGCGAATGTCTTGTAGGGCTTGCGGACCAGACACCGAGTCGTTGCCGCCAGGGTTGGACCGGGAAAGAGAGGCCGTCGCCGGGTTCATTCGGACATTCGCTCCCGCTACTTGATGCCGCTCGGCCAAACATAGCAGCCATTTCCGGCTCTCGGTCTAGATTTAGCCGGTTGCAGATCGGCGCGCCAAGCCGCGAGCGGGAATCGGCCAGCCCAGCAATCAGAGCACCCGCTCCACCGGCGCGCAGAGCCGCGGTAAATACGGTTTCGAGGATCAGTGCCTCGGCCAGGCCAAAAGCCCCGGTCGAGGCGTGCCGGTCCCATTTCGCCGTCCGGGGCCGGGCCAACTCGGCCCTCAGCGCTGCCCGAGCCTGTCCTAGGTAGCCGCCGCGGTGCCGAGCGCTGTCCGGTGCACGCCAGCAACACGCGGAACTCGCCTTTCGCCCGCCGTGCGCCTCTGAAACGCGCCTAATCTTGAGGTAATTGATAATGAGTTGGCAATGTGGTCGGCAGGTTCGGGTCATGAACCTTTTGAGCCTCGGAGCGCGTCATCCCGACCGCCGAGATGTCGTCCGGTATCGCGTTGGGATTTTGGATATTACTAGCGCGCTCCGGAGCGCCGATGGTGCATCCGGCAGCCGTGGCAAGCATCAGCGCGATAACAAGCCCGAAGCGCATTGCGAGCATCAATCGATCCGATCAACGGAAGAAAACATATGCTATCACGAATAGAACCACCACCAATGTGATCGATGCTAGCAGTATGTAGCGGACCACCCCCTCTTTGGTGGCCTGGCGCGCTTCGGTTTCGCTTACGACTATCGGTTTTTTCGCCACAGCCGGCCTCTTCCCGCCGTTGCTCTCGTTCTTGAGAACAGGGTCCGGCGGCATTCGATCCTTGCATCGAGGGATAAGCAATCCCAGGGACCCGGTTGACGAAACGGCCGGCGCGAGCTAGGTGTTCGGCTGTGGCCGCAGCGACGACACAAGCCCGGCGGAGCCGGCGAATTACGCTCCCGAACCCAACAGGGGTTCGGGTCCATACGATTCGCCTCATTCTTGCCGAGGGTGATACCCATGTCGACGCTATCCGCAGCCGTTGCTGATTCGAATTTTCCTGAAGCCGCTTTCTTTTCCGTTCACGCGCAGGTCGACCCGGGCGTAATGCCGCGGGTGCTGGAACTTTTTGCAAAGCGCGGACTTGTGCCGTCTGAATGGCGCAGTGTCGTCACGCAGAAAGAGCAGCCGCGGCTGACGATCGAAATTCAAATGAGTGGCCTTGGCCGTGACATCACCGAATACATCGCCGCTTGCATGCGGCAAATCGCCTGTGTGGAGGCGGTGGTGGCGCTGTTGCCGCATCGCGCTGACTAAGTGGAGAGTTTGCGGCCGTGTCGTTTGTCGACCATATCAGGCGCTGCAACAATTTTGACCCGGCGCGGGTTGTTCCGCTAATTGCCGGGGCAGATCGGGTAGGGCTTGTTCGCCGTGACAACGCCGACGCATTGCGCCGATTTCCTGATGTCTTCGCTGTGGCGGAAGACAGGGTGGAGTTGCGCGCGCACGGTGATGTAGACGCGGTTAGCCACGCCGTAGACCAAGTTGTCGATGCTCTTGTTGCCGAAAGGCAGATTCCAAAGACGCGCAACGAGACATTTGACGTCGCCGTGCGTTGGGGCGCTCCGCCGATCTTCAGACTTGATCGGGGTGCAGTACCGTTCTTCGGAACCCGCGCTTACGGCGTTCACCTGAACGGCTATCGCCTTGACCGGCCCGAACTGCATTTGTGGGTTGGGCGGCGCGCGCCTAATAAGAGCGTGGCCCCCGATAAGCTTGACAACATCGTCGCAGGCGGCATCGGCAACGGCCACGGGCTCGGCGAGACCCTGGTCAAGGAGGCCGCGGAAGAGGCGATGATCCCGCCGGACCTGATCGCCCGCGCGGTCCCCGCCGGCGCCGTTTCCTATCGTATGGAAACCACGCTCGGTATTCGCGACGATGTCTTGTTTGTTTACGACTTTGAAGTGCCGATTAATTTCACGCCCAAAAACAGCGACGGCGAATTCGTCGAGTTCATCTTGATGCCGGCCTCAGCGGTCCTCGATCGCATTCGCCACAGCGACGACTTTAAATTCAACGTAAACCTTGTGATGCTCGATTTTGCAGTGCGGCGCGGGATTTTGCCGCCGGATGATTTCGAATACCTCGATGTTGCGACCGGACTGCATCGCCCCCTCGATTAAGCCCGCGCCACGCCTCATTCCAGCGCGGCAGCAAGGTTGCGCACCAGCTTCAGGCAGTTGCGGCCTTTTTCGCGCCGATACTCAGCCTCATGTACCAGCTTTCGTACGATATGCAGACCGAGTCCGCCTGGTGAGCGTTCAGTCAACGGCTGATCCAAATCAGGTGCGTCTTGTCCCAACGGATCGAATGGGATCCCATCGTCGCTAAAATCGATCTCAATGCGCCCGGGCTTGACAGCCAGCGTGATCTCGATGCCGCTCCCGGATGCGCTTTCGGGACAGCCGTAGCGAACCGCGTTGGTAAACAGCTCCTCTAGAATAATCAGCAGCCTTGATCGTTCGCGATCGGGCAGGCTGCAGCGGAGGGCAAATTCCTCGGCAAATTCGACCAAGCTGGCGAATTCGGCTTCGACACCGCGTAAACGCACTGCGGACTTCATTAACTAAACGGTCACATCGAGCCCGTCATAGGCGGTAATGACCTCGACCTTGTGGTCACCGCGGCTAATCTCCTCGAACCGAACAGTCTCTCCAAAGAGCGCTTCGATCATCCGATCGTCGTAAGCCGGTTCGTGATGAAACAGAACCAACCGCTTGACTTGCGCCGCCTGCGCCAATTCGACCGCTACAATATTGCTGGAATGTCCCCAATCCTCTTTTACCGATACCGTATCAGCCAAGGAATACATCGCATCGAAAATCAACAAGTCTGCATTTCTGTAAAAATGCACAAACGGGTAGGACCCATCCAAAGTCGAATATTTATGCTCGCAATCGGTCGAGTAAACGATCGCCTTTTCGCCGCGCGAAAATCGATACCCATAAGAGTCGCCGGCATGAAATTGCTGGATCGGCAGAACCGAAAAGCCGGCAACCTGATGCGTCCGCCCCGGGACCAGTTCGACAAATTCAATCGTTGCCGCGAGCGAATTGAAATCGACTGGAAAGCCCGGCTCCTGGTGCTGACGGCGCAACGCGTCACGCATCGACTTGTGGCAGCCATGGATCCGGATGACATTCCCAGGGATATAGGCCGGTGTAAAGAAAGGGAATCCCATAATGTGGTCCCAATGCAGATGCGACAGGAACACATTATAACAATGCTTGCGCTCCGGACCGCGCTCGGCCAGGACTTTGCGGCCGAATTCGCGCAAGCCGCTGCCGAGGTCGCACAGCACAAATTCGTCTCCGCCAGTGTCTATCTCAACACAGGCAGTGTTGCCGCCATAGGCGCCGCGGACCGAGAATGCCAATTCGCGGTCTATGAAGGTCTCGATCGACTCGGGGGTGTTCAGATCGTGGCCGCGGGCGGCGAGCAACGCGTCACGCACCTTGCTGCGCACTGCGGCTTCGCTAAGCGGGGTCGGCAGCGATCCACGGCTGCCCCAAAAATGCACGCGAATTGGCGCCGTCCCCGCATCAGACCGCACTCCCCCTGAAACCGCAGCCATTGCCGCTTCGACATTGTCGAAAACCGGAATCACCTCCGAGAAGCGGCTGATCGCGAAAATCTCACTGACGACGCTGTTGAGGGCGGCAACAACAATGCGGCGCTCTTTCGGTTTCTGTTTTGAGGCCGCCATCAAGGCCCGCAGCCCGGCGCTTGAAATGTATTCGACATCGGTGAAGTCGACGACGATGTCGCCCGTCCCGGCACGGACGGCAACCAGCAACCGGTCCTGAAACGCAGTACTTGTCAGGTTATCGATGCGGCCGACCGGGCGCAGCACCAAAATATCGCTCTGACGCGTTTCGCCGATTTCCACACCAGCCCCCGGCTCCAGCCCGGCTCAGTATTCCTGCCCGGGCGGAGCGGCGCAAGCGCCTGCGGGCCGCGGTCGGTTACTCCGGGCACTTCCCTTCGACCAAATAACTCGGTGCCCAGAGTTTACCGCCCGCTTGTGCCCCCACGCCCGTTGCGGTTTGCCGCCGCACCCGACCAGCGTATTGCAAAAAACCGAAAAACCTCGGAAATTCGTGAGCGCGCTTGCTCCCCATGAGTTATCGTTTGATTTGAGCTATGGCTGAAGATCGCCCGTCCAACCGTCTAGGATACAATAGAGCCCGGCCAGGCGATCCGTTCCCGAACGATCGCGAACGGGCCAATAAGGCCCGTCAAGCGGCCGAGGCGCTGTTCGCCCCTAAACCGCGAGCAGTTGAAGCACCTGTTGCTCCCGCCCGCAAAGCCGCCGACAACCGGGTTTCAGAGGCGCCGAGGACCACAACCCCACCGGTTTCTCGAAGTGCACGGCCTGTAACCCGCAAAAGCGGCGCCGTACTCCCGGCGACCCGCGACAGCAACGACGCCTCCCCGGCGCGCAAAATTCCGGCAGCGCACATCGCCCAGATCCGCACTTGGCTGAGATACGGGATGAAGATCGCAGAGGTTGCGCAGGTTTACGGGGTCGAGATAGAGGAAATCGAGCGAGCGTTGGCCAAACCTTGAACGCGCTACGCGCTTAGCTGCACAGCCGGCGTTAGTTCCTATTGTCGCGATCTTTAAGGATCAGTAGCGTTGTGCCCCGAGGCCTGAAGCCGAGAGAATACAAACGGCGCCACCGGGCCAAGCCTGATGAGGTCGCGGCGGGGGAGGCCGCCGATTACTCAGCGGTCCCCTTGTTTGGAAGACTTGCGGGCGCCGTGCGACCACAGCAAGGCTAAAATGCGAAAGAATTCGCCTAAATAAGGAACTCCCCGCCGCCGGACGCAACGCGATCATCTGCTCAATGAGGTCGAGCTGAATACGAGCCTGGCGTGCACGGTGGTCGAGTTCTACCCGCGGCGCGCTGTGGTTCCATCGGTTTGCTTGCGGCATTGCGGTCTCCATACTACGCAGCCTCCCAGTTTGCGGGAGGTGATTCCGAGATAGCGTGACCCACGCCAAATCTATGTGAGCCGCCTCACACACCTCGAAGAATTTCCGCCGTGGCGAGCCCCGCCGGCCGAACTCGATTCGATAATTCTTAAAGAGGCAGGCCTTGCACCAGCCGGGGAAGGTCTCCGGTGACGCCCATCGCGTCGCGCATCAGGAAACGCTTAAGCAGCGGGAAACGGTTGACTGCCGCTAGACCGAGGTCGCGGATTATGCGGAGAGGTTCAATACTGTTCGAGAACAGGCGGTTTAGACTGTCGGTTACGGTGGCGAGCAATATTGCGTCAACGCGGCGCCATTGCTGATAGCGCCTGAGTAATTCTTCATCGCCGATGTCAAGCCCGAGCCTTCGTGCGTCTATGATCAGTTCGGCAAGTGCGGCCACATCGCGCATACCGAGGTTAAGACCTTGGCCCGCGATCGGATGAACGACATGTGCGGCCTCACCGACCAAGGCCAGGCGGCGATCGACGTAGCGCTCGGCTAGCATCAGACCGACCGGGTACGACCATCGCGGGGCGATTTGCTCTACCGGCCCAAGAAAGTCTCCGAAGCGCGCCGAGAGTTCGGCGACGAAATCTTCCTCCGAAAGCGCCATGATCCGTTTCGCTAGCGGCTCGTGCTCGGTCCACACGATCGAGGAACGATTGCCGGTCATTGGTAGGATCGCGAACGGGCCGGCCGGTAGAAAATGCTCGACGGCGATCCCCGCGTGCGGGCGCTGATGGCGGACTGTCGTAACAATTGCGGTCTGCCGGTAACGCCATTCGAGGGTCGGAATCCCGGCGGCCCGGCGCAATCGCGAATGGGCACCGTCGGCGGCGGCGACAAGGCGCACCGTGAGGCGCTGGCCATCAGAAAGTGCCGCGGTTACGCCGGCTATAGATGCTTCCACAGCCTCGACCTCGAGCGGGGCGAGGAGGCGCAGGTTCGGAAGCGACCGCGCGTGTTCGATTAACGCGCAGCGCAAAACCCGATTCTCGACGATCCAGCCGAGCGGCGTATCCGTTCCGAGTTCACGATGATCGTAGTGCAAAAACAGCGGCGCGTTATCGTCGGCGACCCGAATTTCGAGGATCGGCTGGGCCTGCGCTGCGATCGAGCTCCACAACCCCAATGCTTCCAGGATCTGCTGCGAGCCGTAGGCGAGGGCCGAACTGCGCCCGTCGAACGCAGCTTCCAACATTGCATTTAGGTCCTGGCGATCGACGACGGCGCAAGGAAGACCCGCCCCAGAACAAGCAATCCCCAGCACCAGCCCGTTCAGCCCGCCACCGGCGATCAGCAGCTCGATATCCTCGGTCATCTGTTTGCTCGTCAGGGCGGCCGCCGCCAAGCGGCGTAACTCCGTAACATAGCGCATCGCGCTTTGGGGGGTAGGGTAAAGAGCCTGGCTAACAGCTTGCAGGAGCGGCGTGGTCCGCCCGTTTGCATAGCGTAATCGATAAAACCTAGACGCGATGCTTCTGACGGACAAACTCGCTCGGGAGCCGGAAGTGATTGGCTGGCGACGGCGTTCGGGATATCGTGCAAGTAGCCTGGCGGGGAACGGGTCGGAGGTCAGGTGCCGCGCGCGGGGGTAGGCAGGGCCGGCATCGGGGGAAGCATGGCCAGATCGATTAGTATGACCGCGGGAGTGCGCTCTCGCCGGTTACGCGCATGGACGGACACAAGGGCCGCGCTCAAGCGCCGGTTCTTCGAGGCGCTTGGATTTTGCCTGCTGCTGGCGGCTTTGCTGATTCTGGCGGCGCTTCTCTCTTACAGTGCGCGAGACCCGTCGCTAGACACCGCCATTGACACCCCTGCGCATAACTTCATTGGCGGCAACGGGGCGATAGTTGCGGACCTGCTCCGCCAAGGTTTTGGATTCGCCGCTTTCGTGATCCCGGTTACTCTTGTCGGCTGGTCGCTGCGGCTGTTACTGGATCGGCCGCTGCAATCGTTCTGGCTCAAGCTTGGATTGCTGCCGGTGGCCGTGATCTTGGCCTCGCTCGGCTTGTCCGTGCTCGATTCCGGCGAAAGCTCCAGCAGCGTCGCCTATGGCGGGGTGCTTGGCTGGGGGATGCAGCGTTTGTTGGCAGGCGCGGGGTTCGGGTCACTGGCCTTGCCGGCATCGATGACCGCGGCTGCCGGGCTTGGGTTAGTACTGTTGCTGATCCTCGGTCTGTCCTGGCGTGACTGGCACCAACTTGGGAGTGGCGCTAGCCGCGGCGCCAGGCGGGTCGCAGCGTTTTCCGGGCGCGGGACAATCGTGGCAGCGACGTTGGGGGGCAAAGTGGCGCGGCAGTGGTGGCAAGCGCGCTCCGTTGGCGATACCGGCCCTACGGCGGTCGAGACCTCGCCAGGGACGGTTGTGGCCGCGTTCTCGGACCGGCGCGAGCCCCGCATCGATCGCGGACCTTCGGTGAGCACGCCGCTAGAAGCGGGCGGACGCAACAGCCTGATCCGACTGATCTCGCCGCAGCCGCGGCCGGCGGTGGCTGGAAAGCGCGCCCAAGAAGAGCGCCAGGCCAAACTTGATCTCGTGCCCGACGAGGAGCCGGTCCTGCCGCCGCTCGATCTCTTGGTCAAGGCACCAATAGTGAAGGTCGCGGCGATTGACGAGGAGGCCCTCGAGAAAAACGCGCGGATGCTCGAAACCGTACTCGAAGATTACGGGGTGCGCGGCCAGATCGTGCAAGTCCGCCCGGGTCCGGTGGTCACGCTATATGAGTTGGAGCCGGCGCCCGGCATCAAGGCGTCACGGATAATCGGACTTGCCGACGATATCGCGCGTTCAATGAGCGCGATCTCGGTGCGGGTCGCGGTGGTGCCGGGGCGCAGCGTGATCGGCATCGAACTGCCGAATCGCAGGGCGGAAACGGTCTATCTGCGTGAATTGCTCGATTCGCCGATTTATGAAAAGCATCCGGGCCGGTTAGCGTTGATCCTCGGCAAGGATATCTCGGGCGAGCCGGTCTTGGCCGACCTCTCCAAGATGCCGCATTTATTAATCGCTGGTACAACCGGCTCGGGCAAATCGGTCGGCATCAACACGATGATTTTGTCGATCCTGTATCGGATGCCGCCCGATCACTGCAAGTTCATTATGGTCGATCCGAAGATGCTTGAATTGTCCGTCTATGACGGCATTCCGCATCTGTTAGCGCCGGTCGTAACCGACCCAAAAAAGGCCGTGCTCGCGCTCAAATGGGTCGTGCGCGAGATGGAGAACCGCTATCGCAAAATGTCGAAGCTCGGCGTGCGCAACATAGATGGGTTCAATGCCCGGCTAGCTGAGGCCGCTACCAAAGGCGAGAGCTTGGTCCGCAAGGTGCAAACCGGCTTTGACGAAGAGACCGGCCTGCCGATTTTTGAGGACCAGCCGTTCGACACCAGCGAATTGCCGCTGATAATCGTCGTCGTCGACGAAATGGCTGATCTCATGCTGGTCGCCGGCAAGGAGATCGAGGCGGCGATCCAGCGCCTGGCGCAGATGGCGCGGGCTGCCGGTATTCACATTATTATGGCGACGCAGCGTCCGTCGGTGGACGTCATTACCGGCACAATCAAAGCGAATTTCCCAACCCGGATCAGTTTTCAAGTCACCTCAAAAATCGACAGCCGTACCATTCTCGGCGAAGGCGGCGCCGAACAGCTACTCGGCCGCGGCGACATGCTCTACATGGCAGGTGGCGGCCGGATCACCCGCGTCCATGGCCCGTTCGTTTCGGACGAAGAGGTCGAGCGCGTGGTGTCGTTCCTCAAGGCGCGCGGCGAGCCCGATTACATCGACGAAATCACCGAGGAGGAGGACGGGCCGCTGGATCCGCTCGCCGGTGAGGATGACGTCGATTCGGGCGATATGCTGTACCGCCAAGCGGTCGCCATCGTTTGCCGCGAGCGCAAGGCATCGACCAGCTTTGTGCAACGCCATCTACAGATCGGCTACAACCGAGCGGCGCGAATCATCGAGCGTATGGAGACCGAAGGGATTGTCAGCGCCGCGAACCATGTCGGCAAGCGCGAAGTCCTGGCTCGAGCGGGTGAATAAGCGCAATTGACGAAGCTTGTCCGCGAACTCATGTCCCGTCCCAAGACGGGCGGAAGGAGCAAAGAGCGCGGGCATGGTGATTCGGGTTGGAAAGGGCTGGGTGAGCGAGACGAGATCGGGGGCGGGATGGCGGCGAGTGCTGTCGATCCTGGCCTTAGCCGTGGCGGTGCTGATGCCGCTCGGCGCCGTGCTCGCCGAGGCGCCGCCGCCGGCGCAATTGACCGCCCAGGACCAGGCTGAACTGCAACGGATCGCGACCTATCTCAACAGCATCGGCACAATGACCGCGCGCTTTCACCAGCGTGCGGCAAATGGCGGCACCGCTGCCGGCTGGCTGTGGATGGAACGCCCGGGGCGGATGCGGTTTCAATATGATCCGCCAAACCCGATCTTGCTGATCGCCGATCGTTTCTACGTTTATTACATTGATACCCAGTTGGCTGAAGTATCGCAGGTTGGGCTGAAGTCCACCCCGGCGTGGTTTCTTTTGCGGGTTCCGATCAATTTTGCCGACCTCGAAGTGACGCGATTCGAGCGCGGCGATAATATGTTGCGGATTACTGTCGTCGATCCCGCGGCCCCCGACAATGGCAGCTTGACGATGACTTTTACCGAGAACCCGCTATCGCTGCGCCAGTGGACGGTTGTCGATCAACAGCGGCATGTGACGACGGTGTCGCTCACTCAGGAGCAATTCGGTATGGCGCTCGACCCTAACCTGTTTGTATATCAAAACCCGTACTACTCGCGCCGCAGCAACGAATAATAGAGCCTCGCCACAATGCGATCCGCACCTCTCCCGATAATCGGCATTCCCGCTTGCCGGCGCACGGTCAACGAACGGGTTGTTCACACGGTTGCCGACAAGTATCCGGCTGCGATTATCGAGGCGACCGGCTGCTTGCCGTTGTTGATCCCGGCGATCGGGTCACGAATTGATATCGCCGCATTGCTCGACCGACTCGACGGTCTGTTGCTGACCGGCAGCCCGTCTAACGTCCACCCCAGCGAATACGGTCACGAACCGCTCGACGATGAGATCCTGCACGATCCGGAGCGTGACGCTACCACACTGCCGCTGATTCGCGAGGCGGTGCAGCGCGACCTCCCGATTCTAGCGATTTGTCGGGGAATTCAGGAATTAAACGTGGCGCTCGGCGGCACCCTGCACCAGCGGTTACACGCGATGCCGAACCGGATCAGCCATAGGCCGCGCAAGGATTCTCCGGATGGTCCCTATGGTTCGGCACACAGCGTCGCGCTAACACCGGGGGGGTTGCTCACGGTGCTCGCCGGCTGCGAGGAGATCATGGTCAATTCACTTCATTCCCAGGGCATCGACCAGCCCGCCCCGGGGCTCCGCATTGAGGCGGTCGCGCCTGACGGTCAAATCGAGGGGGTTACGCTGCCCCAAGCACGTTTTGTTGTTGGCGTGCAATGGCATCCTGAATACAAGGTGCTGGAGAATCCGGTCTCTACTGCGCTGTTTGCGGCTTTTGGTCGCGCCTGCCATGCAGCCGCTGCTGGTCCGGAGTTGGCGATCCGCGCGGCCTAAGAGAATCGCGATTTGTTCCGCACGGTCGCATGCCAATTTCTTCTTCCGGCCATGCGATAATCGGGGGGTTGCTTTGCCCGATTCGCACCCCATGTCACTTTTCCAGAAGCGGGGAGGGTGAAGAGCCCTCTCAAAAACGGTCCCGTCTCCCCTGCGGGCCCGATTTCCCCCAAACGCTTCTGACATGCAGGCGCCCGGTCTTCCCCCCCGACCGGGCGCCGTTTTGTTTACGACCAGTGGGTGGCCTGGCCTACTGCCGAGGCCGGTGAAGCATGGCTCTGCGGCTTGTGACCTGGAACATTAACTCGGTTCGGCTTCGCATCGAGAATGTCTGTAGACTGGTTGCCGAATGGGCCCCCGATATACTTTGCCTACAGGAAACGAAAACCCCGGACGCGCTATTCCCGGCGGAACCGCTTGAAGCAGTCGGGTATCGGTATCGCCTGGTGCACGGGATGAAGGGCTATAATGGGGTCGCCATTTTATCGCGCTTTCCGTTCGAGACGCCGGAAACTCGTAACTGGTGTGCACGCGAAGATTGCCGCCATGCGATAGCAGTGCTGCCGGGCGGGATTGAACTGCACAACATCTATGTTCCAGCTGGGGGCGATATACCCGATCCAGATGCGAACCCAAAGTTCGCCCACAAGCTGCAGTTTCTCGATGAAGTTACCGCGTGGTTCGCCGCCGAGCGCTGCGATGGCCGTCCGATGGTTGCGGTCGGCGATTTGAATATCGCGCCGCTGGAAGCGGATGTTTGGTCCCACAAGCAGCTCCTGACAGTGGTCAGCCATACCCCGGTCGAAGTCGAGCGCCTCGACCGGCTTCAGCAGGCCGGTGGATTTGTCGATGCAGTGCGGCATTTTGTGCCGCCGCCCGAGCGGCTCTATACTTGGTGGAGCTATCGCGCTCGCGACTGGGCGGCTTCAAATCGGGGGCGGCGGCTCGATCATATTTGGGCGACGCCCGGGATCGTCGCGGAACTCACGGACGCCCGAGTATTACGCGACAGCCGCAGCTGGGCGAAGGCTTCCGACCACGTCCCGGTTATGGTGACAATCGGGAGTTGACGTGGCGATAGACGTGGTAGCGCCCTAGCGCCACGCCGCAAGGCAGAGGTATCGAGGCCAGTTTCGCTAACTCAAGCGCCATCTCGCTGACGATAACGCCGCCGGGTCCGAGCAGCGGCGCTACCAGCGGCGCCAATTCCCTGGCCAGCGCTTGGTTTGCCGCGGCATCCCCGGTTCCAGGGTCGAAATGCGCCAGCGCAATCCGTTCCTTAAGCCGCTGGCGCGCCGCCGGGAGAGTTTCGCGCATGTCGCCCAGCAGCAAGAATTCTTTGGGAGGAATACAGTTGGGATGGGCAGCGATTTGACGCTCGCAGACGAAGATGTCCCGCTCCGGGAAAAGCTCGCGCAGATGATCGTAGGTGCGGCCATTGCCAAGCCCGAGCTCGAGTACCGCCCCGTCGACGCCGCGTACCAGGCTCGCCGCCATATTGAGGCAGGCGCGTTGCGCCTCCAGCCGTCGGATGAAGCTGTCGAGCCGGCTCACCGCAGGTGGATCAAGCCGCGATCCCGACCTGTTCTCGCAGCCGCTTTACCTCCGCCAGTGCTGTGCTCAATTGATTGTTGGTCGATGACAGCCGCTGCGCCAATTCCTGCATGATCGTTACCGCCATCGTCGGGAACTCGCGCACCATTCGCATAAACGGCTCCTTCGAGATACGCAGCGCGATCAGACGGTTTTTGGCCCGCACCGTAGCGTTGCGCGGCATATTTACCAGAATCGCGATCTCGCCAACGATCTCATTTGGGCCGAGGGTGGCAACGGTCACCGGTCCGGCGGGTGTTGTCGACAACGACCTCCGCCTCGCCATCGATGATCAGATAGGCGGCGTCGGCAGGATCGCCCTGGCGGACGATCAGCTTGCCTGCGTCGAACCCAACCCGCTCGCTCATGAATGCCAACAGCTTGAGTTTCGCCGGTTCGATCTCGGCAAAGAACGGCACTCGACGCAACAATTCAAATTCCTGTTTTAGGCTCATTTACCTCCCTCCTTCGCGTTCTCCCGGTCGCTTTGTTCATTCCGTCGCCGCCAGCAATGTCAGCAAGGAATCCTTGCGCTCGGCAAGTTCAGCCGGCACGCCCTGCTCCTGCAATCTGCCATTGCTCAGCACCAACGCGTAATCGAAATTGCGAGCGAGGCTGGCACGATGCAGCACCCAGACAATGCCGCGCCCAACGAATTCTTCCTTCAATCCCCTCGTGACGCTCGCCTGGGCGTGGCCGTCAAGCGCCGACGTCGCTTCATTCAAGACCAGCAGATCCGGACGCTTCAAAATGGCGCGCGCAATTCCGACCACCTGACGCTGCGCTAGCGACAAGCGCGAGCCGCCGGGCCCGACATTATAATCGAGCCCGACTTCGATAATCGTCTGCCGCAGACTTAGCGCCTCGATGACGTCGGCGAGTGCTGCGGGAACCCGCACCGGTGCGTCAGATTCGCCGTAAGCGATCTTGCCGAACAGGATGTTGTCCTGCACCGAAGCGGCGGCGTTATAGCGGTCCTTGTCGAAAAACTCGATCTGGTCCCGCGCCGCTGGCGGCAGATCGGCCCGAAATACGCGCCTGGCCTCCAGCAGCCTGGCTTGCATCCCCTCATCGATGACATCGAGCCGATGCCGTGCTGGGACTAGCTTGAAGGGCAACGATAACAGCTTTGTACGATCGGGCTGAGATAAGGTGGCTGTCCCGCCCTTTTCCGCGCGGTCCAGAATTGCTGCGAACTCCGGGAGGTCGTTGGCGTCAATAAAGCTGTACTGCTCGAAAAAGGCATGATCCGAGGGCAGGTCCGCAAACAGCTCAACCATTGTTGCGGCGACTTCACGACCCGCGTCGACCAAATCCTCGACCAACCCGATCTTGGCGAGGATCTTCAGGACGTAATTGTTGTCGGCGAGCGCTTCGAAATCGAATGCCGGGCCGATTGGGGTCCCAAACAACAGATTTTCAGCAACCGACGCGTTGCGGTTGAACCGGTCGATATCGTAAGTCTCGACGAGATGGCTGATCCCGTCTTCTGCGAGTCGGTGTGCCAGCGCCTGGCGCGCTTCCAGCAAGCTGGCGGGCTGAACTGGGTTCGGCTTCAGGATCGAGGCGCCAGCGCAGCCCCAGGGTATAGACGTCGCTTTCGCAATCGAGACGGGCGAGGACCTCGGTAATGCGATGGGATAGCCCCTCGCGGTCCTCGACACCGGCGCTGGCGTAATCGATCCAATCTGCATGGAGGTCGAGATCGATGTTGCCCGCCTTTGCCGCCTCGGTTAGCTGCCGCGCCCGGCGCTTCGCGACAGATGGTTCGTATTCGGCAGCGCGGGTCGGTACGTGCCGTAATCCGAACAGCAGATTATCCCGCAAGGTGCCAGCAAACAGGTACGGCATTGGTCCGACATAGCCGATACGACGGCCGATTACCGCCGAAGGCAGGCCGGCGATGTCGATGCCGCCAATCGTAATGCGACCGCTGCTCGGCTGGATCAGCCGCGCCAACATCAACGCAAGCTCGGTCTTGCCGCTACCGCCTTGCCCAATGACGGCGATTTGACGGTCGAGCGGTGTACTAAAGCTAATCCCGTCGAGGATGCGGCTACGATCGTCCTCGACCAGCGACAGGTTGGAGACGACGAGTTCGCCTTCGAGGTGCGGCACGCTTTCGGGCTCGTCGAGCGACAGGCGCGTGTCGCTGATGCCGGGAGGGGCGAATTGTTCGACGATCTGTTCGTATTTAATCCGCGAATCCTGGAAACTTTGGTAGAAATCAAGCAGCTCCTTCCAGGGCGAGGCCAGATCCTTGTAGGCGATCAGCACCGCGAGCAGCGCGCCAACCGAGAGCTCGCCTTTAATCACAAGATAGCCGCCGATCGAGAAAAAGAAAAATGGCGTCAATTGCCCTATAAAGTTATTAAGAAATTTGACGAAGAATTTGCGCTGGTAGATCTCAAAGCGGATGTCGTAAATCGTCCCCAGCAGATGGGCAAAACCGGTCAACTGCAGCTTGGCCGCGTCGTTGGCGAGGATGTCGGTAATACCGCTCGAGGATTCATGGACCCGGTCGGCCACCTGGCGGATTGTGCGCACCCGGAGACGGCCGAGTTGATTGACCTTGCGCTGCAGTTTCGGGATCACGTAGCCCTGGACCGGGTAGAGCGCCACCGCCGCGAGCCCCAGCACCGGATCCTGCATGAACATAAAGAAAATGTTGGTGAGCAGCGTGCCGCCCTGAAACGCCGGCAACGCGACCGCATCGCCGACAAAGCCGCCCAGCGACTCGCACTCGGCCGTGATCATCGGGATGATCTGCGCCGACGAATTTCGTGGAAATACGACAGCGGAAACTGCAGCATCCGTTGGAACAACTGATAGCGGAAACGCCGCAGCATCCGCTCGCCCAGTCGCCCCTTGTAGGTATTTATGTAGTACTTGAATGCACCATTGATGAAAACAAGGATCAGAAAGGCAAAGCAAAGCACAAGAAGGTAACTAATTTGATTGAGCGGGTGTCCGAAGAATTGTTTGAGTGACATATTTCTGCTTGATAGCCTTGTTCGTGATAATTTTGGGCAGTTCGAGCGAATAGTAGAGAAACGGAAAAGAAGCCAGAGTCATACCGAGCAGCACGATTTGCTGACGCAGGCTATGACGAATGATAAAGCGGTAGATCGACGGTTCGAGGGCGTCGGGATCACTCGGTTGGCGCGACAGAGGTGCCGGGGGCGGGGCGGCTCGGCGGGCCCTGCTGTCGAACAAGCGCCATCGCCGACGCGACGGGAGCGCCGGCATCGCTTCGGCGGCGCCACCCAGCGCCACCATCTCCTTCATCGCCCCAAGCTTCATCAAAAGATCATTTCGCCACTACGGCCGCTATGCAATAGTCGAGTCTCGGGCATGCGTGAGGTGGCCTAAATGGCCGGTCGGCGCCACCCCAAGCGGGTGCTCATCTACAGTCATGACAGTTTCGGCCTCGGGCACTTGCGGCGCTGCCGAGCGATTGCCCATTCGCTGGTCGAAGCCGACCCGGCATTGACCATCCTGATCCTGTCGGGTTCGCCGATCATCGGCAGCTTCGATTTCCGCGCCCGAGTAGACTTTGTGCGCGTACCCGGTGTCATCAAGCTGCGCAACGGCGAGTATGTTTCGCTCAATCTACACATCGACATCGAAGAGACGCTGGCCATGCGCTCTTCGATTATCCGCCACACTGCCGATATTTTTGATCCCGACTTGCTGATTGTCGATAAGGAGCCGCTCGGCTTGCGCGGCGAGGTGCGCGACACGTTGCAATTGATGCAGCGCCGGCGGGCGACCGTGATACTCGGCCTGCGCGACGTGATGGACGATCCTGAAGCCCTCGAAAACGAGTGGGAGCGGAAGCACGCGGTCCCGGCTTTGTCGGAATATTACGACGAGATCTGGGTTTATGGGCTACCGCAAATTTGCGACCCACTGGCCGGGCTGCCGGTGCCTGCGAGCGTGCGGCGGCGGATGATTTATACCGGCTATCTCCGCCGGACCGCGAGCGATCCCGTGCTCACCCCCGATTTGCAGCAGATCGTCGAGAAGCCATTCTTGCTGGTTACGCCGGGTGGCGGTGGCGATGGCGACGGGCTTGTCGACCTGACGCTGGCGGCGTACGAGCACGATCCCGATATCCCGTTGCCGGCGCTGGTCGTTTTTGGCCCATTTATGCCGCCAGAGCAGCGAGCCGGGTTTGAGGCTCGCGCTGGCGCGCTTGCCAAACGTCCATGCGATTACATTCAACGCTCGGCTCGAGGCCCTTGTCGCGCGCGCTGCCGGGGTCGTCGCGATGGGCGGCTACAACACCTTTTGCGAGATCTTGTCCTTTGATAAGCCCGCTCTGATCATACCGCGTACGGCGCCGCGGCTCGAGCAGCACATCCGCGCCGCGCGCGCGGCGGAACTCGGGCTAGTCGCGATGCTGCCGGAAGAACGCGGGCGCGATCCTCAGACTATGGCGGTGGCGTTGCGCCGGCTAACAAACCAGCCGGCCCCGTCCGAAGCTGTGATCCCCGGGCTGCTCGACGGTATGCCAAACGTTAACCGATTGGCGAAGAAATGGCTCGATCGCGGGCGCGGACCGCGAGTGGCAGTCCGATCGCGGATCAGCGCATGAACGACGCGGTGGGAGCCGCACCACGCCCCTCGCGTGTCGCGTTTGTTGTGAAAGGGTATCCGCGGCTTTCGGAGACCTTCATCGCGCAGGAGATTCTGGCGCTGGAGCAGCGCGGGCTTGGGATCTTGATCGTCTCGCTGCGTCATCCGACCGATCGCACGGAGCATCCGATCAACGCGGCGATCAGCGCCGAGCGGCTCTACCTGCCCGAATATCTCCACCAGGAACCGGTTCGCGTCTGGCGCGGCTGGCGGCGGGCGCGAAGGCAACAAGGTTATCGCGGCGCGTGGCGTCGGTGGCTCGCTGACCTGCTGCGTGATCCCACGCCAAACCGCGTGCGCCGGTTTGGCCAAGCATTGGTGCTTGCGGCCGAATTACCCGACGATGTCGAGCACCTTCATGCCCATTTTTTGCATACTCCGGCTTCGGTCGCTCGCTACGCGGCGCTGATCTGCGGACTTCCTTGGAGCGTGTCGGCCCATGCCAAGGACATCTGGACGACACCCGAATGGGAGAAGCGCGAGAAGCTGGACGAGGTAAGATGGGCGGTCACTTGTACCGCGGCTGGATATGCGCATCTGGCGGGGCTGGCACCCCGACCGGAACGGGTCATGCTGTGCTATCACGGGCTCGATCTCGAGCGGTTCGCACCGCCATCAGTGCGGCGGGGCGGCGGCGACGGCAGCAATCCTGGCGCTCCAGTCGTGCTGCTTTCCGTCGGCCGTGCGGTGCCAAAAAAG
Organism: uncultured Alphaproteobacteria bacterium; assembly: GCA_963735445.1. Taxonomy (GTDB): domain Bacteria; phylum Pseudomonadota; class Alphaproteobacteria; order ATCC43930; family CGMCC-115725; genus AP-15. The sequence goes on along the minus strand of CAVTLC010000004.1, from coordinate 127,676 downwards.
GGTTATGACGACCTCCTTGCCGCGCTGGCGCTGCTGCCGCCCGATCTGGCGTGGCGTTTTGTGCATATCGGTGGCGGGGCATTCGCGGCGGTTCTCCGCAAAGAAGCCGAGCGTCTCGGCCTGTCTGATCGGATCGAGTGGCGGGGCCCGCGTGCCCAACCCGATGTGCTGGCCGCGTATCGCGAGGCTGATTTGTTCGTGCTTGCGGCCAAAATTGCCAATGATGGCGATCGCGACGGTCTGCCGAACGTGCTGATGGAGGCGCAATCTCAGCGCCTTGCTTGCATCGCGACTGATGTTTCCGGAATCCCCGAACTAATCCGGAACGGGATAACGGGAGTGCTGGTTCCGCCCGGTAATCCGTCGGCGCTGGCGGGTGCGCTCGGCGAGTTGATCCGCGATCCACAACGGCGGGCGGCGCTCGGGGCCGCCGGCGAGCGTCGCGTGCGAGCACATTTTTCGATGACGTTTGGGGTCGATATGCTGGCGGAGCGCTTTGGCCTCGAGCGCTCGGTTCTCGGCGACGATCGCGTCGAGAGGGCTGAGTTGGTCGACGCGGGTTGATCACGCAGACCCATGCGCATCGCCTTTTATGCGCCGCTCAAGCCGCCAGATCATCCAGTCCCGTCGGGTGATCGGCAGGTTGCACAGTTGTTTCTTAAAGCGCTGCGGCTGGCCGGGCACCAACCGGTGCTGGCGTCACGTTTCCGCAGTTATGAAGGACGCGGTGACCAGCAGCGCCAAGCTCGGCTCGCCGTCCTCGGTCGGCGGCTCGCCGATCGAAATTTGCGGCGCTACCGCGACATGCCCGTGGCGGCGCCGGAATTGTGGTTCACTTACCATCTTTATCATAAGGCGCCGGATTGGCTTGGGCCGCATGTGTCGGGGGCGCTTGGAATTCCGTATGTAGTGGCTGAAGCGTCCTTCGCACCCAAGCAGGCCTTCGGGCCATGGATGAGCGGTCATCGTGCCGCAGAAAAGGCAATCCGGCATGCCGATGCGGTGATCGGGCTTAGCCCCGCCGACTATGCCTGCGTTTTGCCGCTACTATCCGATCCGTTGCGCTGGGCTGCTGTACGACCGTTCGTCGACGCTGGCTGCTTCTCACCCGGCGCGGTGAATAAGAGCCGAGCACCGCGGCTGATTACGGCGGCGATGATGCGTTACGGTGACAAGCTCACCTCTTACCGCATCCTCGGCGAGGCTTTGGCCGGTCTGCTCAATTTAGATTGGTCGTTGGAGGTCGTCGGCGACGGCGTCGCCCGCAGCGAAGTCACGACAGCGCTTTCACCAATCGGGTCTCGGATCACCTGGTCGGGCGCATTGAGCCCGCACGCGACAGCGCGCCGGCTGGCGGACGCCGATCTTTATGTGTGGCCGGCGATCAACGAGGCATTCGGCATGGCCTTACTGGAGGCCCATGCCAGCGGATTACCGGTTGTTGCGGGAGATAGTCCAGGGGTCGCCGGGATCGTCGCGCACGGGCTTACCGGGCTCCTAGTCCCGCCCGGCGATGCGGTAGGCTTTGCCGCTGCCGTACGGCGGCTGCTGATCGATCCCGGTCTGCGCCGGCATTATGGTGTGGCCGCGCGGCGCCGAGTGTTGGCCGAGCATGATCTTCCCGTGACAGCGGCGCGGATTGGCGCGGTCATCCAGAGCCTGCGGCCTGCAAGTGCCGCTTAAGCAATCACCTGAGGCAGGCCCGGTGACCGGGACGGTCTTGTTCTACGTGCAGCACCTGCTCGGCATCGGGCATCTGCGGCGCGCGCATTACCTGATCGACGGCATGACGCGCCAGGGGCTCGCCGTAACCCTCGTTTCGGGCGGCGAGCCGTTGCCTGAGCTCAAACCCGCGGCGGCGCGGCGTTTCGTGCAGCTCCCCCCAATCCGCGCCGGCGATTCCAGCTTCAAAACACTGGTCGGAGCCGATGGACGACTGGTCGATGATGCTTTGTGGGCGGCGCGGCGCGAGACCCTGCTTGCGGCATACGCGGAAGCCAAGCCCGATGCTCTGGTGATCGAGGCATACCCATTCGGTCGCCGCGCATTTCGCCGAGAGTTGGAGCCGCTGCTCGCGGCCGCGCGCGCAGCAAACCCCCGCAGCCTCGTGTTCTGTTCTTTACGGGACGTCGTCGTTGCCCCGGCCGACGAACAGCGCGCGATCGAGATCGTCGCTCGCGTGCGCGCCGACTTCGATGCCGTTCTGGTGCATGGCGACCCAAGTTTCATCGCACTCGGGGTGAGTTTTGCGCGGGCGTCGGAGATCGCCGATCGGCTCATTTACACTGGCTACGTCACCGCTCCGCAGGCATCGATCGATGCTGAGGGAACCGACGGCATGGGCGAGGTGCTGGTCTCTGCGGGGGGTGGAGCGGTCGGCGGCGCTTTGCTGCGCGCCGCTCTCGGAGCGCGACGGCTCGGCTATCTGGCCGATGCCGGCTGGCGTCTGCTTGCGGGGCCTAATCTGCCGGCCAAGGAATTCGCCGCGCTGCATGTCGATCTGCCCGACGGCGTAATCGTCGAACGCTATCGAAGCGATTTCTCGCAGTTGCTCAGGCGCTGCCGCGTCTCGGTCAGCCAAGCTGGCTACAATACTGTTCTCGAGGTCATCTCCGCTGGCGTTCCATCGGTCCTGGTGCCGTTCGCCGAGATGCGAGAAACTGAGCAGACTTTGCGGGCCGAGCGGCTGGCAGCCTGCGGTGTCGTCGAGATGTTGGAGCCGACAGCACTATCGCCGGAACGCCTCGGGGATGCGATCAAGCGGGCTGTGGCGCGGCATCCCGCGGCTCCTAAGCTCGACATGGGGGGAGCGAGTCGTTCGGCGTCAATAATCGCTGAGATGATTTGCGATCGGGTAGGGGCCGACATGGCAAAAATTTAATCAACCTGGGTGGGTGACTATAGACTTGGCGAATGATAACTGTTCTCGATAGTGACATGGCCCCCTCCGCAGAATGGACCGATCTAATCGACGAACTGGAGCGATGGGGGGACGAGGGGAGGATTGCGACGCTTTGGTGGCGTGACGATGATGCGGTTGCGTGCTCCGGCCGGCTTGGCGAGCTGTTTGCCGTTGCCAACGGGGTTCCCATGGCATTGGCTGTAATCCCCGCGCTGGCTGAACCAGCCCTCGCCGAATGGCTTGGCAAAGCCGCGCCAGCATCGACGCGCATCCTCCAGCACGGGTGGCAACACACCAACCATGCGGGTGCCGGCAAAAAAAGCGAGTTCCCGAAGTCACGCTCACCCGGCGCGGTCGCGTTGGATCTTATGCAGGGGCGTGAGCGGCTGATGGCATTGTTTGGAAGTCAGGCGCTTGCCGTGCTCGCCCCGCCGTGGAACCGCTTTGACGACAGTCTGCTGCCTGTCCTTGCCGAAAGTGGAATTGGTGGTATTTCGCGAATCAAACCGAGGGATGTGGCTTTCCCGATACCGCCTGTCTTCGAGAGCAATGTCCATGTCGACCTCGTCGCCTGGCGCGCCGATCGCGGGTTTGTCGGCGAAGCGGCGGCACTTGGAGGCTTGGTTACGCATTTGCGGGCACGTCGCTGCGGTGCGGTCGATCGCCGTGAGCCCACCGGAATATTGACCCACCACTTGGTTCAGGACGCGGCCACAGCGGCCTTCCTCGACCGGCTGTTGCGACTAACGCTCGATCACCCCGCAGCCGAGTGGGTCGAGGCCGAGATGGTCTTCGCGCCGGCCAGTGCTGCCGTAGCAACGATCGGGCAAGCATGAGCTGTCATGTTTACCCAAATTCGGCAATGATCAGCGATTACATGCGCGCTATCGCAGGCTTTGTTCCTGCAACGACGATCCTGGCTATCTCGCCGGTCGGGCCGGTCGCGGGCGGTGTATTGGCTGCTTTTGCGGCGCTATTTGCATTTTTCGGATTGCGCACCGCAGTGCGTCACGCAACGACAATCGAGGCGACCGAAACCGGGCTGTCCGCTTCCGGCCCGCTCTCGGTCACGATCCGTTGGACCGATATCGAACGGATCAAGCTTGCTTATTACTCTACTCGGCGCGACCGCCGCGACGGCTGGATGCAGTTGGAATTGCGCGGCGGCGGCCGATCGATCCGTGTCGATAGCCGCATCGAAGGGTTTACCCACTCGCCGAGCGCGCGGCGCTCGCAGCTACCGCTGCCGGGGTGGAATTGAGCGCAGCGACCGCGGCAAATCTGGACGCGCTTGGTGTCCGCATGCCCAGTTTCCGCAGCATCGTAAACCTCGCCGAAAGCCGCGTGTGAACGAGCTTCTCGCCATCCGCGATCTCCACGTCCGCTTCGCGGCGCCGGGTGGTTTTATCCGCGCCGTGAGAGGGGCGTCGTTCCGCGTTCGGCCGCGGTCGACGGTGGCATTGGTTGGTGAATCCGGCTCGGGCAAATCGGTCGTCAGCCAGGCGATCATGCGCATCCTGCCGCGGAGCGGTGAGATTACCCGAGGCGAGATTCTGTTCAACGACCCGCGCGGGAACGGCACCTCAATCGATCTCGCGCGCATGCCCGCGGATAGTCTCCAAATGCGACAGATCCGTGGCGGCCGCATTTCGATCATCTTCCAAGAGCCGATGACCTCACTGTCGCCGCTGCACACCGTCGGCAATCAGGTCGGCGAGGCTTTGCAATTGCACCGCAAGGTCGGCGCCACCGAGGCTCTAGAACTTACGCAAGATACATTGCGGCTCGTCGGATTTCCGGATCCGGATCGCGCAATGAGGAGCTATCCATTCGAGTTATCAGGCGGATTGCGGCAGCGCGCGATGATCGCGATGGCGCTTGTCTGCCGCCCAGCGCTGCTGATCGCCGACGAGCCGACAACGGCTCTCGATGTGACGATTCAGGCGCAGATCCTAAAGCTCGTGCTCGAATTGCAGCACGAATTCGGCATGGCGGTCCTGCTGATCACTCACGATCTTGGCGTCGTCGCCAATGTCGCCGAAGAGATTGTCGTTATGTATCGTGGCGAGGTGGTGGAGAGCGGAACGCTCGAAGATATATTTGGTAACCCGTCGCACCCGTATTTGCGCGCGTTGTTGCGGGCGGTGCCGCGCTTTGACATGAAGCCCGGCGAGCGCCTGGTGCCGATCCGCGAGGTCGCCTCGGGAGATGCGCCGCATTTAATGGCGGAAAAGACACAGTGGCCACCCGGACCTTCCGGGCCATTGCTGGAATGCGTTGGGCTGCGAAAAGCGTTTACGATTCGTAAGGCTGGGCTCTTTTCCAGCGCGAGGGCGGCGGCGCAGGTCGTTGCCGTCGACAATGTCAGCTTGAAAATCGAGCGCGGCGAATGTTTGGGGTTGGTCGGCGAGAGCGGCTGCGGCAAGACCACGTTAAGCAAAGTCTTGTTGCGCGCGGTGACGCCGGATGCAGGCACGATCACCTTTAACGACCGCGGCAAGCGAATTGACGTGCTGGCGCTCGAGGCAGAGGGGCTCAAAGCATTTCGGCGCCAGGTTCAATTCATCTTTCAGGATCCGTTTGGGTCGCTCAACCCGCGTATGACCGTATTCGACATCATCGAGGAACCGCTCGCGATTCATGGTATCGGCGATGCCCGCTCACGCCGCGAGATGGTTGAAGAACTCGTCGGTCTTGTTGGGCTCGACCGCCATCATCTGCGGCGCTACCCGCACAGCTTCTCCGGGGGACAACGGCAGCGCATTGGTATCGCCCGCGCGTTGGCGCTGAGGCCCGACCTCGTGATTTGTGATGAGCCGACCTCTGCGCTCGACGTCTCGATCCAGGCGCAAATCTTGAACCTACTGATGGATCTGAAACGTAAGCTCGGACTGACCTACTTGTTTATTTCCCACAACCTTGCCGTTGTCGATTATATCGCCGACCGTATCGCGGTGATGTGCGCCGGTCGCATTGTCGAGGTCGCTGACCGAGCCACGCTGTTTCGTGCTCCGGTACATCCATATACACAAGCGTTGCTTGCGGCGGTGCCGACACCCGATCTGGCGCAGCCGCTCGATTTTCGGCAGTTGATGGAGGATCGGGCCTCCGATCCGGCCGCCTGGCCCGAGCCCTTCCGGCGTGAACGGGCGAGCCCATTGGGCCTGTTCGAGGTAGCGCCCGGCCACGTCGTCGAGGCGAGGGCAATGCCGAGTTTGCCGATGCGCGCAAGCGGTCTCGCGCGGGCTTGACGCGCTCGCCGCATGACCTGGGATCGGTCCCCACCGCAAGAGATAGTGCTGACGCGGCGGAGCTTTGTCGGTGGGTCGCTGCTTCTCCCGACCCTAATCTGCGCGGCCCCCGGCGCAGCTTGGGCTGCGCTCCAGGAAACGCCGTTTTTCAAAGGTGCGGTCAAGCGCGAAAAGCTCCCCAAGATCACGGACCGGATACCAGCTGAGCCAGCGATTGTTGATGCATCAGGAAAGCCCGGCGGCGAATTGCGAATGCTGATGGCGGGGCCCAAAGACACCCGCATGATGGTGGTTTACGGCTATGCTAGACTTGTCGGTCTGACCCCTTCTCTCACTTTTGCACCCGATATTCTGAAGGCCATCGAAGTGCAGGACGGCCGTGTTTTCACGATGCACCTGCGGCAGGGGATGAAATGGTCGGACGGTCAACCCTTTACCGCGGAGGATTTCCGCTATTGGTTTGAAGATGTCGCGAGCAATCCTAAGCTTTCACCTTCCGGGTTGCCTGTCGATTTGACGCCGGGCGGCGAGAAGCCGCATTTCGAGGTTCTGGACGATACGACGGTGCGCTATAGCTGGTCGCGGCCAAACCCGCTATTCGTGCCGGATATCGCTGGTCCTGATCCGCTGTTTATCTATTACCCTGCCCATTATCTCCGCCAGTTCCACGAAAAGTACGCCGATAACGCCAAACTCGAGGCCTTAGTCAAGAAGGCCAGAGTTCGCAATTGGGCTGCCTTGCACAATAAGCTATCGGCGATGTACAAGAACGACAATCCGGATCTTCCGAGCTTGGAGCCTTGGATATTAAAGACAAAACCACCCGCCGAGCGCTTTGTCTTTGAGCGTAACCCTTATTATTACCGAGTTGATAAAGACGGCAACCAGCTGCCCTACATCGACCGGGTGATCCTGTCGCTAGCCGACTCGCGAATCATTCCGGCGAAGACCGCATCGGGGGAAACCGATCTGCAGGCTCGTTATCTCAGCTTTGACGATTATACTTTTTTGCGGCAAAGCGAAGACCGAAATCATTACTCGGTACGGCTGTGGCGCACCGGCCCAGGCAGTCAGTTCGCGCTCTATCCCAACCTCAATGTCGACGATGCAGTTTGGCGCGGAGTGATGCGCGACCTGCGGTTCCGTCGGGCTTTGTCGCTCGCCGTAAATCGACATGAAATCAATCAAGTAATTTATTTCGGCTTGGCAATCGAAGGACAGAACACGATCCTGCCGCAGAGCCCACTTTATGATCCCGCCTACCGGCAAGCCTGGGCGCAATACGATCCGCACGAGGCTAACCGATTGCTTGATCTTATCGGGCTGACAAAGCGGGGGAGCGATGACGTTCGGCTGCTTCCCGACGATCGTCCGATGGAAATTGTCGTCGAATATTCGGGCGAATTACCGCAATCGCCCGACATCCTCGAACTGATCAGGGACTCGTGGCGCCATATCGGGATCAAGTTATTTGCCAAACCGGCGCAGTTGACGTTATTCCGGAGACGGGTGTTTTCCGGCCAAGCACTGATGTCTCTCGATAAAGGGATCGAAGATGGGCTGGCGAACGCCGGATCATCCCCTTGGGAATTCGCCCCGACAACGCAGCAAGAACTCGAGTGGCCGAAATGGGGCCAGTACTACGAGACCAAAGGACATGCCGGCGAGCCCCCGGATCTTCCCTCCGTGGTCAAGCTTCGCGAGTTGTTCGGACAGTGGCTCGGTACCGCGTCAAAAGAAACGCAAACCACCATTTGGCATCAGATGCTGCAGATTTGGGCTGATGAGGTGTTTACGATCGGCACCGTTGGGGGAGTATTGCAGCCGGTCGTGGTGAACGACAAGTTGCGCAATGTCCCCGAAAAAGGGATCTATAACTGGGACCCGGGAGCTTTCTTCGGTATCTACAAGCCCGATCATTTTTGGTTTGATACCGAACCCGGCACAAAATCAGCATCCGCTGTCACCGGTACCGGGCTAGCAAGATGACGTGCGTTGGGCTCGCCTGTTTAAATTCCGGGATCCGAGCGTAAATCGGGCTAGCAAATGCTGAGTTATATTATTCATCGTATACTGATCATGGTGCCGACGCTGGTTGCGATCAGTATCGTGATCTTTACAATCATCAACCTTCCACCGGGAAACTATTTTACAACCTACATTGCCGAGTTGCAGGGATCGGGGGAGACGGCCGATCTCGCCAAGATCGAGTTTCTTGAAAAGGAATACGGCTTCGATCGACCCCTCTGGCAGCAATATATTTACTGGGCCGGCGGGTTGTTGCACGGCGACCTGGGATATTCTTTCGCCTATGATCTTCCGGTTGATAAAGTTGTGGGTGATCGCCTATTATTGACCGCCGTCGTATCGATAACAACGATAATATTTACCTATATTGTGGCATTCCCAATCGGTATCTATTCAGCGACACATCAATATAGTATCAGCGATCATCTCCTCACATTATTGGGATTTCTTGGCTTGGCGACGCCAAGCTTCCTATTGGCCTTGGTCTTATTGTACTTCGCCAATGTTTATTTTGGGATTTCGATCGGTGGCCTGATGGACCCGAAATATCTGGACCAGCCGTGGAGTTGGCCTAAGCTATTGTCGCTAATGGGGCATATCTGGATCCCGGTAATCGTAATCGGCTCGGCCGGGACCGCTGCGATGATCCGCCGGCTACGCGCCAATCTACTTGATGAACTGCAAAAGCAATATGTCGTGACTGCCCGCGCCAAAGGCCTGCACCCGTTCAAGGTATTATTCAAGTATCCGCTGCGGATGGCGCTCAACCCATTTATCTCCGACATCGGTTCATTGTTGCCGCAAGTTATTTCCGGGGCGGCGATCGTTTCGGTCGTGATGTCGCTGCCGACGACGGGGCCGATGCTGCTCAGCGCACTGCGCAGCCAGGACATGTATCTGGCGGGTTCGTTCCTGATGTTCATGGCGTTTTTGACAGTAATAGGCGTGTTTGTCTCGGATTTAGCTCTGGCTTTGCTCGACCCGCGCATCCGGCTGCAGGGAGGACGTCGCCAATGAGCGATCTGACCTTCGTTCCGGCTCCGCCTCGCAGTCCCGCCGAGGATCCCGTTTCGCCGGTTCCGTTGCCGCACTACGTCTCCGCTGCACCTTACGATCCCTATGCGGTCGAGCGGATGACGCCGGCGCAGGAGCGATTCTACGTCGCTTCGCAATGGCGTATGGTGTGGTGGAAGCTGCGTCGCCACCACGTCGCCGTCGCCGCTGGGGGCGTACTGCTGGCGATGTATCTCGGCATTATCATTTGCGAATTTCTCGCCCCCTACGGGGTCGACAGCCGCAACACCGACTTCATCTACGCCCCCCCACAATCGGTACATTTGTTTTACAAAGGTCGGCTCGTCGCTCCTTACGTTCTCGGTTTCGATTATCAGCTGGACATGAAGCGGCTCGAGCGGATCTACACGTCGAATCGTGAGAAGCGGCAGCCGCTGCGCTTCTTTTGTCACGGAGATGAGTACAAATTCTGGGGTTTATTTCCCGGGAATCTCCACCTCGCTTGTCCCGCGGTCGGCGGTCAGCTGTTTCTGCTCGGCACCGACCGGTTGGGCCGGGATCTAATGTCTCGCATGATTTACGGGGCGCGCGTGTCGTTGACCGTGGGACTGGTCGGCGTCGCGGTGAGCTTGACCCTCGGTATCGTCATCGGCGGGATCGCTGGTTATTACGGGGGCTGGACCGACATTTTGATCCAGCGCGCGATGGAGGTCATCCAGTCGTTTCCGCATTTGCCGTTGTGGATGGCGTTATCCGCAATCTTGCCGGTCAGTTGGAGCCCGCTGCTGGTTTATTTCGGGATTACCTTGATCCTTGGGATAATCGATTGGACCCATCTTGGCCGCGCCGTGCGCTCGAAGCTGCTGGCGTTGCGTGAAGAGGATTTCTGTACCGCTGCGGTACTAATGGGAGCGCGACCGGCTCGGATCATCGGACGCCATTTGCTGCCGAGTTTTTCGAGCCATCTGATCGCCTCGGCAACCCTAATGATCCCGGGGATGATCCTTGGTGAGACCGCACTCTCGTTTCTCGGCCTCGGTGTGCGGCCGCCGATGACGAGTTGGGGCGTCCTGTTGAGCGACGCCCAAAACATTAACGTCGTGGCGTTGTATCCTTGGCTGCTGGCGCCGGTCACGACCGTGATCCTCGCGGTACTCGCGTTCAACTTTTTTGGCGATGGCCTGCGCGACGCGGCCGATCCCTATCACTGATAGGGCCATCTTTGAAAGAGTTCGGGCGCCGTTGGTCGGGAACCTGGTGCGGCGAGGCTCAAGGTCGAAGAACGAGACCCTCGCGGGCGACAATCGTACCTGGCCGAACGATCGCAGCTTCCGCCGCGACCCGATCCATAAAAGCATCGTCGTGGCCGGGGTCGTGATGAAAAATCACCAAAGTCCGAACCCCGGCGGCGTCGGCTAATCGGACCCCTTCTTGCCAGGTCGAATGTCCCCAGTCCTTGTGCTGAGGAAACTCGGCATCGGTGTAGGTGGCATCGTAAATCATCATGTCGGCGCGCTGGATCAGCGCCAAGATATTCCCGTCGAGCGCGCCGGGGTGATGCTCGGTATCGGTGATGTAGGCCACAACCTTGCCAGCATATTCAATGCGGTAACCAGTGGCCCCGTTCGGATGGTTAAGCGGTCCGGTCGCGAGCCGAATTCCGCGGTGCGGCTTTAATTGCTTTCCAGCAGCGAAGTCGCAGAACTCGAGCTGCGCTTTGAAAATACCCATCGGGATCGGAAACAGCGGCTCGATCATCATCTTGTTGAGCACGCTTTCAATACCGCGGCCGTTGAGATGACCGGCCCAGATACGAATGCGGCTTCGTGAATCGTAGCACGGCGCAAAAAAAGGCAATCCGCAGATATGGTCGAAATGCGTATGGCTGTAGAAGAGATCCAGCTCCGCAGGCCTTCCCGCCCGCATCAGCTCGTTGCCGAGGAGCCGCAGGCCGGTACCGCCGTCAAAGACCATGATCCGCTCGCCGCACCGGATCTCGACACAAGAAGTATTGCCGCCGTATCGCACGGTGTCCGGCCCCGGGCAGGCGATACTGCCGCGCACGCCCCAAAACCGCACCGTATATTCCGGCTGGACCAAGATCCGGGTCACAATCCTCTTGTCCCTACTGCCCTATATCGTCGGATTTCACAAAAAAAGCTATATGAGTGCCTCCGTTCTGAATGGTTTTGGCAATTTTTTCGCCATCTTCTTCCTAACCTCTCGTTAACCAGATCGGTTTATGACGGGCTAGCCCCCCAACCAGCCGGAGTGCCGGCCGTGTCACAAACCGATTACGAAGCTGCCATCGTACAATATTTGCAAACCAAGGGAGTTACCCGCTGCCCCACGGTCTGTGCGGTTCCGACGCAGGCAACCGTCGCCGATTCGGATCGCGCCGCCTACCGCGATTATGTTGCGACGAAAGAGGCGGCCCGGTTAGCCAAGGCCAAATCGCAACGACTTTTGCCAAATCCATGGTCTTCCGCGAACTCGTGACCTGGTCTTTGCCCGTGCATATCGTTGTCCTGCTTTAGCCAAACCGTAATGGGTGCTCGCCGCGCTACTCATTGACCGAGAGGGCGTGGCCGTATCATCCCGTTCGCATGATCTGCAGCGGCAAGATAGGCGGGTGACGCAGCCTGGGCGTAACGGTTGAGGCACGCCTCGGTGAACTTGATTACATGCTCGTCGCCGTTAGTAATCGCCTGCCTGGCGAGCTCCTGTTCACCTCTCCCGCAGCCTTCGATGCGGTCGGCCATCACCGCGTCACGTCCATAGCAAGCATATAGGGCGCAGCCGGCTTGCCAGGCATATCGCATTGCGATACGCGCGGTCGCTTCACTGACATAGCCGGAGATATTTCCGAGGGCGGTAAGGCTGGTAACAGCGTGGATGAAGGCGATCGTCGTCGGAATGTTCCGGGCATTTGCCAGATACACGCGGGCAAAAAGTTCAGTCAGTTCGCCGATTTGCGCTGCAACCGGACCGCTCGTATCGATCATTTCGACGACCGGCAAAAATTCGGGGAAATCGTCAAGTACCGCGAGCGCCTGGACAATGTTTCCGGGCAGTCTTCGGTCGGTCGGAACGAGCGGAACCCCAGCAATGGCATCCTGCGGCGAGACCGTTTGACCTCCGGCCCCTCCGCTGTGCGGCAATCGCTGCCAAGTCGCCGTCCAACTGGCGAGCGCATCGCCGAGCTCCCGCCTGCGGCTTCGCGTTTCCCTCTCCGCGAGCGCGCGGACCGCATGCCCGACGCGAATGACGCCGTGGGTAGCCGCTGCGCAAAACCCAGGAGCGAGCCGCATCACCCAATGATCAAGCAGCGCCCGCCACTCAGTCTCTTCGAGCTGCTCGGCGAAGAACGCGGCCCAGTCGACGAACCGTTCGCGACAGCCGAGTGCGGCCTGCCAATTGTCGGTCTCGATCCGCTCGCCGGCTGCCGGCCGTGGCTGCATGCGTTCGCGATAGCGCGTCAGCCAAGGCCCGACCGCCTCAGGGTGTCCCAAGGCGCAAAGCGCCTCGGCGACCATTGGGGCATGGTTAGTGTTCCCGTTTCTCAATTCGATGCTGAACGAAGCGATCTCATCGAGAGCATCGTCGAGTGACGAATAGCACGGCGTGCGCATTGCCTCCTCCCACTCACGTATTAAAATCATTCTAAATTATTCTGTCAGGTTGCGATACCAGATCGCATCGGGAGCGCCGGCGTGACAGGTACATGCCGCGGGCCTAGGATCACTTTGGCCGTTTCGGAGGAGCAATGCGCGATTATCAATGGATGGGCGGCGATCTGCCGACCTTCGTCACGCATCTCGAATGCAGCCTGACCGGCGAACACTATCGCGCTGATACGCTGCAGACCCTGTCGAAGGCCGGTCGGCCGTTGCTGGTTCGCTATGACCTCGATGCCGTTCGCGGTGTCCTCGACCGCGACGCCCTCACCAAACGGCCGCAGAATTTGTGGCGCTACCGCGAGCTGTTGCCGGTGCGCCGGGCCGAAAATATCGTATCGCTCGGCGAAGTCATGACTCCCTTGGTATCGCTGCCGCGGCTGGCGCCTGGAGAGGGTGAGCTGTTGGTCAAGGACGAGGGACGCCTGCCCACCGGCTCGTTCAAAGCGCGCGGCTTGGCACTCGCCGTGGCGATGGCCAAGGAATTGGGTGTCCGAACAATGGCGATGCCGACCAATGGCAACGCCGGGGCGGCGATGGCGGCCTATTGCGCGCGTGCCGGAATCAAGAGCTTTGTCTTCTGCCCCGAGGACACGCCAGCGGTAAATGTCCGCGAGATCGCGATGCAAGGAGCGGAGGTATTTCTGGTCGATGGGCTAATAGATGATTGCGGGCGGCTCGTTGCTGAGGGTGAAAAGGCGGTGGGCTGGTTCAACTGCTCGACCTTACGCGAGCCCTATCGCATCGAGGGCAAGAAGACGATGGGGATCGAGCTGGCCGAGCAGCTCGGCTGGGAAATGCCCGATGTAATTTTTTATCCAACTGGCGGTGGCACCGGCATTATCGGCATGTGGAAGGCGTTTGACGAACTCGAGCAAATCGGCTGGATCGGGCCCAAGCGGCCCCGCATGGTGGTGGTTCAGGCCGCTGGCTGCGCCCCCATGGTCAAGGCCTGGCAGGAGGGCGTCGAACATGCGCCGCGTTGGCAGAACGCGCACACCTTCGCCGCCGGCATCCGCGTGCCGCAAGGAATCGGCGATTTCCTGATCCTCCGCGCCGTCCGAGAGAGCGGCGGCTTCGCCATCGCTGTTGATGACGATGCGATCGCCACGGCCTGGCAAAAAGTCGCAAAAGCTGAGGGCCTGCTGCTCTGCCCCGAGGGCGCCGCGACCTACGCAGCCTATGAACAGGCGTTGGCCGATGGCCGGGTCCGGCCGGGAGACCGCGTCGTCCTGTACAACTGCGCCAGTGGTCTCAAATACCCGATGCCCGAGGCCGGCACCCGATTACAGCTCGGCAGCCCGATTGATTGGGCGCGGCTCGCGGCGGGCGGCCCGCCGATAAACCCCTCGTGACCAGACGGCGTGCCTTCGATCAGTTAGGCCGCGCTTCAAATATCTTATTGAATGGCGTTTCGGTCACGCGCCTTGCATAGCCGCCTTCGCCGCATTGACCATCGCGCGCGGCGCCGACTTACTGCGCCAGAGAGGTCGCGATACATGGGGGCCGCCACTATGTTCTGCGCCTCTCTCGGGCCGCCCTGACGCTTTAGCGGCCGGCAGTTTTGCGCCCGAGTTCGAGGGCGGCGAACGAATAGGATGGGGCCGGCATCAGATAGCGAAAACCCTTTCCGAGCAAGGTCTCGATGTTTTTGCTATCAACATGCGGATGGCCGCACGGGACGTTATGCGCCTTGCAGATGGCCAGAATTTCGTCGATCGCTGCAGCCACGGTCGGATGCTCGTATTGCCGCGGCAGCCCGAGATCCTGTGAGAGATCGCCCTCGCCTATGATGACGACACCGATTCCCGGCACTTCTTCCAGCATCTTGGGCAGGTTACGGATTGCCCGCACCTCCTCGCACATGATCGCGACCAGGATCTCGCCTTGCGGATTGAGGGGCCAGACATCGGCGCGCGCGTAATAATCCTGCTGTGACAAGCCCCAATAACGAGCTGCTGCGGCCGGGGCGTCCCCTCGTTGGCCGGCCGGCTCATAATAAGCCGCCGAGCGTGGGCGCGGATAACGGCAGGCGCTGACCGCGTTGAGCGCCTCTTCAACGGTGCTGACATGCGGCCACACGATGCCGTAGACGCCGTGATCGAGCACCTGCTTTGCGATCCACTGGCTCGTTTCGCCGCCATTTGGCGGGATGCGCACAAACGGGGTAACCGCTGGCGCCAGACTGCCGCTGCGCAGGATTTGTTGGCGATCGAGCATGTATTGGAGGCAGTCGCGCAGGGCGCGGATATCGTATGCACGATGCTCCATTTCGAAGACAACGCCGTCATAGGAGGCGGCGTTGATCGCCTGTGCGACGCTTATTTCTGCCGCGGCGAAGGTCGTGAATGCCGGCTTATCTTGCTCTAACGCCCGGATCACGCCATTCAGGCGGGGAATATCAGCCATACCCGCGCTCCTTTTGTTGAAGAGTGATTCTACGACCCGGTTTACAACCGGTCAATCGGCGCGCCGCCGAGTGGCACACAACAAAGGAGAAACCACCCGTGGGTGTAGCGGTGGCCATCGGGCTGGACCCAGGCCACTATGTCGCAGCTTGCTAGCTGAGCGCGCCCACCGGCAGCGCGCTAATCCGGGTCTGCTTTAGCTCAGCCGCGAAAACGAAAAACAGCAATCATAGCGATCAGAATCCCGACCACAATAATCGCGATGGTTGCCGCAGCAAGAAGCCGAGTGACGATCTTCTCCTTCTGTCGCTCAGTCCACATAAATAGCCCTCCGGGGCACATGGACCGCGAACGTTTCTTGGTTTGGTTTGGTCCAAAGTAATGCCGTCAAACCCGAAATTAGTCACAGGGTCCCTGGCCTAAGCGTGCACAGGCCACTATCACAACCAAGACGTCCACTTGCGCTTGGTTATCCGAGCGGGTTCGATCTCCCACAATGAAGGCGAATGACAAAAATCTCCGGTCTTACCCAAAGTCGTGGTTGACCCGCATCAAGCGACCCGCGCATCGAACCAAGGGCTTTCTGAGTGCTTGGCTGGTGCTGCCGGAAAGGATTGAACTTTCGACCTCTCCCTTACCAAGGGAGTGCTCTACCACTGAGCTACGGCAGCGCCGGGTGCCGAAACCCGCTTTGCGCGAATTGAAAAAAGATACACCACCCGGCTTCGACTGGCAAGGCGAGGCCCCATCGCGATCGGCGGAACGCGTATTCGAGGATAGCGTTGGCCCGCTTGGCTGAAATCGATTTCGCTAGGAAACCCGCTATTATGCAAGGAACTTCAACAACGCTCGATTTGGCGAGGACCCCGGCGGCCGACGCAGCGCTAAAGGCGTTTTCGGAAGCGCGGGCACAGGGACGTTCTTCCGTGGAATGCTATCGCGCCGGCGTTGCCGCTTGGCGCGGCGTTCACCCCGAGCAGTCGGCCGAATATGCCGCTAAGCGGGCAGTTGCGGTAATTCTATCCACTTACATGAGTCTGCGCGTCGAGGCCTGAGCGCTTGACAGCGATGCTGCGGTTTTGTTGCATCGCCACATGAAACAGCGCCCCGACCTCTCCCCGCGCAAACAGGCGGCGCGCGCGTCGCGTACCGACCGGCTTGCCGAGGCATTGCGCCAAAATCTAACGCGCCGAAAGGAGCAAGCCCGCGCACGAAACGCGTCGGATCGACTAGCTCTCGATCCCACGAAGTCCGCCAACAGCTTGAGTGGCGAACCGCTTCCCGGTAAAAGCATCCGCGACGGCGAAACGACCGCTGATTGAATCCCGCTTGCGCCGCGGATGGTCAGACGGGGCGGGGAACTAGGCGATGGACAAAATCCGCATCAGAGGCGGCGTACCGCTCGCAGGAGTTATCGCTATCGGCGGTGCAAAAAACGCGGCACTGCCGGTAATGGCGGCGAGCCTGTTGACGGCGGAAACGCTGACTCTCGAAAATGTCCCCGATCTTGCCGACATCGCGACGATGTCGAACCTGTTGGTTCAACACGGCGTCGCCATTGAAATGGGAGAGCCCAGCCCGGCTGGCGGGCGGCAGGTCGATTTATCAGCAGCTCATATTACGTCGATTGTGGCGCCCTACGACCTCGTGCGTAAAATGCGGGCCTCCGTTCTGGTATTGGGGCCACTTTTGGCGCGCTGCGGCCGGGCACGCGTCTCGCTACCGGGTGGCTGCGCTATCGGTACGCGGCCGATTGACCTTCACGTCAATGGGTTGCGCCAGCTTGGAGCACAGATTGAACTGAACCGCGGTTATGTCGAAGCCCGCGCGCCTAAGGGGCTGCGTGGCGCCGAAATCGTGTTCCCGTCGGTTTCGGTGGGCGCCACCGAGCATCTACTGATGGCGGCTACCTTGGCCGAGGGTGAGACTGTGCTGGTCAATGCCGCGCGCGAGCCCGAAATAACCGATCTTGCTGAATGCCTCGTCGCGATGGGCGCGAAGATCAACGGGATCGGCAGCGATCGGCTGCGGATATCAGGGGTCGGGCGTTTGCATAGCGCCACTCACCGAATCATCCCCGACCGCATCGAGACCGGTACTTACATTATGGCGGCGGCGGCGACCGGCGGCGAAGTGCGGTTGACCCGCACGCGGCTCGATCTTGTGACGGCGGTGGCGCGCCTGCTTGCTGAGGCCGGGGTCGAAGTGACAGCAATCGAGGATGGGATAAAGGTGCGGACCCGCGGCGAGCAACTCGATGGCGTCGACGTGATGACCGAACCGTACCCCGGTTACCCGACCGATCTCCAGGCGCAATTCATGGCGCTGATGGCGACCGCGCGTGGCGCTTCGATGATTACCGAAACGATTTTTGAAAACCGCTTTATGCATGTCCCCGAACTGGCGCGGATGGGGGCCAACATCAACGTGCACGGCGCCTCGGCGATGGTGCGTGGGGTGCCGCAGCTGACCGGAGCGCCGGTAATGGCGACTGATCTGCGCGCTTCGGTGTCGTTGGTGGTGGCTGGGCTGATCGCACAGGGTGAGACTGTGATTAATCGCGTTTACCACCTCGACCGCGGTTATGAGCGGCTCGAGGATAAGCTTTCAGCCTGCGGTGCCCGTATCGAGAGATTTCGCGATGGCGCCTGACAGCATCCCGGCATTAAAGCTGCGGGCTGAAGACGGCGACGATCTGGAAGTGCTGTCGGCTTGCCTGCAGGACGCGCTGGTTGCGGTCCGCGATCTGGGTTATCTCGCCGACGAGAAGACGTTTATCTTGGTAGCCAATCGCTTCCGTTGGGAGAGCGGGCTGCGCCCCCTTCCGGGAGACGAGGGGCACCAGCGCGTGTTGTGCGTGGTGACCTTTAGCGCGGTCTCGGGTGTTTCATATCGCGGATTTCGCCGCGCTGATGAGGATCGGCTCCTTTGCTTGCTGGCGGTGCGTAGCGAGACCGATGGCGCGGCTGGGGCGGCAATCCTGCTGGAATTTGCGGGGGCCGCCGCGATACGGCTCGAAGCCGAACGCATCCTGTGCCACGCCAAGGATTTGGGTGAACCGTGGCCGACACCGTGGCGCCCGCGTCATGACGAGGATCTCGGGCAATGACCGCCGGCGCCGCGGAGCGGCTGATCATGGCGTTGCCCAACGGCCGCATCCTGGCGGAGGTCATGCCGCTACTGCGCCGCATCGGCGTCGAGCCTGAACCCGCCTTTGAAGATCCCGATACGCGCCGACTACGGTTTTCTACTAGTGATCCGCAACTTGATCTGATCCGGGTGCGTAGCTTCGATGCTGCGACCTTTGTCGCTTTTGGAGCCGCCCAGCTCGGTGTTGCCGGTAACGACGTATTGATGGAGTTTGATTACTCCGAAATCTATGCGCCGCTTGATCTCAATATCGGGCATTGCCGAATTGCGGTGGCAGCACCCGCCGATTGGGTTGCGCTTCGGGACGACACGCGGCTGAGCCATATCCGGATAGCGACGAAGTATCCCGAAGTCGCCCGCCGCCATTTTGCCGCGCGCGGTATTCAGGCCGAATGCATCAAGCTTAATGGGGCGATCGAGCTGGCGCCGCGGCTCGGTTTGTGCCGCCACATCGTCGACCTTGTTCAGACTGGCGCAACATTGAAGGCGAATGGGCTCGTCGAGATTGAATGCATCGCCGATATCAGCTCGCGGCTGATCGTCAATCGCCCGGCGTTGAAGACGCGCCCGGAGGAAGTCGGCGGCTGGATTGAGCGCTTTCGCGCGGCGGTCGAGGGAAGCTGCTGATGCCACTCACCCTCGCGACCCGCGATCCCGGCTTCGAGGCCGCGTTCCGCCGGCTCGTTGAGGCTAAGCGCGATACCGCAGCCGATGTCGATGCCGTGGTGGCGGCGATTATCGAGGATGTCGCGCGCGATGGCGACAAAGCGCTGCTCGAGTACACGCGGCGTTTCGATGGCGTCGAGCTCTCAGACCGCGGTCTCCGGCTCACTCATCGCGAAATCGCCGAGGGCGCGGCAGCTGCGCCGGCCGATACGGTCGCGGCCTTGGAACTCGCGGCCGAGCGTATTGAGAATTTTCATCGCCGCCAACTACCTGCGGAAATCGACTACGTCGATGGCCTGGGGGTGCGGCTCGCACAGCGCTGGCGGCCGATTGACGCTGTCGGTCTCTATGTACCCGGTGGTACCGCGGCTTATCCCTCTTCGGTGCTGATGAACGCGATTCCCGCCAAGGTCGCGGATGTACGGCGGCTGGTAATGACGGTACCGGCGCCCGGCGGGGTTCTGAACCCGCTGGTTCTCGCGGCCGCCCGCTTGCTCGGGATCGATGAGATCTATCGCATCGGGGGGGCGCAGGCGGTGGCGGCTCTCGCTTACGGTACCGCGACGATCGCGCCAGTGGACAAAATCGTCGGTCCCGGCAACGCCTATGTCGCGGCGGCAAAACGGCGGGTCTTTGGCCGGGTCGGTATCGACATGATCGCCGGGCCGTCGGAAATTCTGGTCGTCGCCGATGCGGGCAACGATCCGAAATGGATCGCAGCCGATCTGCTGTCACAAGCCGAGCACGACACCGCCGCGCAGGCAATCCTAATCACCGACGATGATGGTTTTGCTCGCGCGGTTGCCGCGGCGATCGAATGCCATCTGAAACGCCTGCCGCGCGCCGACATCGCCCGCGAGAGCTGGCAGGCAAACGGCGCTATTATCACCGTCGCGGATTGGCGCGAAGCGCCAGCGTTGATCGACCGCATCGCGCCCGAGCATCTTGAATTGGCGCTTGACGAGGCCGATGCGCTCGCCGCCCAGGTCAGGCATGCTGGGGCGATCTTTGTCGGCCGCTGGGCGCCTGAGGCGATCGGCGATTATATCGCCGGACCCAATCACGTCTTGCCGACGGCGCGTAGCGCGCGCTTTGCTTCCGGACTCGGCGTGCTCGATTTTATGAAGCGGACATCGCTGGTGCGGTGCGACGAGGCGAGCCTCGCGGCCCTCGCACCGGCGGCGATCCGGCTTGCCGAGGCCGAGGGACTCGATGCGCATGCGCTGTCATTGTCGATCCGGCTCAACCGACGAAACTCGGACTGAGCCGCCCCGATGACCGAACAGATCGGCGGTGCTGCGGAAGACCAGCGCATTGCCGCCATCACTCTTGACGAGCACACGGTGGTCCGCCGCAACGTCGACATCGAGCACGAGCGCGCGACGGCGATCGCCGATTTGCTCGAAGACAACTCGTTTGCCCCGGCCTCCGGGCAGCGCGGTCCGTTCAATGTACATTTAGCGATCGAAGAGAACCGGCTGAACCTCGGTATTCGCTCGACGTCGGATGGTTCGAAAGAGGCGATCGTGTTGCCGCTGGCGCCGTTTCGCCGCATCGTCAAAGATTACTTTATCGTCTGCGAGAGTTATTACGAAGCGGTGCGCGGCGGCCGGCTCGGTCAGGTCGAGGCGATAGACATGGGAAGGCGGGGTCTGCACAACGAGGGCTCGACGTTGCTGATGGAGCGGCTCGCCGACAAGGTCGCGATCGACCATGCCACCGCCCGGCGGCTGTTCACATTGATCTGCGTGTTGCATCTACGGGGGTGACGATGCCGCCGCTGGTGCTGGCCTCCGCCTCACCGCGACGGCTCGAATTGTTGCGGCAGATCGGCATCGTGCCCGATGCAGTCGACCCTGCAGATATCGACGAGACCCCTTTACGCAATGAGTTGCCGGCAGCGCACGCGCTTCGTCTGGCGCGCGAAAAGGCTCTGCGGGTAATGCCGCGGCATGTCGACTCCTTTGTGCTGGCCGCCGATACCGTCGTCGCCTGCGGCCGGCGCATTTTGCCAAAGCCCGCTGACGAGGACACCGCTCGCCGCTGCCTCGAATTGCTGTCCGGCCGGCGCCACCGCGTTCACTCCGGCGTCGCGTTGATTGGGCCCGATGGCAACCTTACCCTTCGCAGGGTCGATAGCCAGGTTGCGTTCAAGCGCCTCAGTGACAAAGAAATCGCGGCCTATCTGAAAAGCCGCGAATGGCACGAAAAAGCCGGCGGCTACGCAATCCAGGGCCGTGCCGCGGCGCTGATCCGGTTTATCTCCGGCTCGTATTCCAATATTGTCGGCTTGCCGTTATTCGAGACTGCGCAGCTGCTGGCCGGCCGCGGCTATCACCCGCGATGCGCCGCGAACTTGTTGATATGCTGCCGCCCCCGGCGAGTGGCGCGCGGCACTCCTCGAAGATGACACGCCTGTCGAATTGCGGGTCGAGCGCGGGGACGGCATCGAGTTTGGCAGCATCCACCTCGGCCGGGTAACGCGGCTGCTTCCCTCGCTTGGCGCCGCGCTTGTCGATATCGGCGGCGACCGGCCGGCTTTCCTGCCGCAGAGCCAGATACATCCGCGTGGCCGTCGCCTCAATGAAGGCGAGCGATTGCTGGTGCAAATCCGCCGTGAAGCACAAGGCGGCAAGGCAGCTCAGCTGACCACTGCCACGGTAATGCCCGCTGACCTGACGATCGACCCGGCGCATTTAGAACCACCGGCGCGGCTCTCTCCTGCTCCGAGTTTCGCTGCGGCGTTGGCTGGCGTCTTTCACGGGGTTGACTGGATCGGCATTGATGAACCGGCTGCCATTCCGGAGACTCGCGCCGCCTTTCCCGCCAGCGTCGTCGAGCACTTGCCGGAAGATGAGTGGCCGTTTGAGCTCGATGCCCTGTTCGAGACAGCATTATCCACGACCTTGGCGCTGCCCGGTAGCGGATCGGTGCACTTTCACCCGACCCA
Organism: uncultured Alphaproteobacteria bacterium; assembly: GCA_963735445.1. Classification (GTDB taxonomy): domain Bacteria; phylum Pseudomonadota; class Alphaproteobacteria; order ATCC43930; family CGMCC-115725; genus AP-15. Next base: position 105,630 of record CAVTLC010000004.1, on the reverse strand, counting down.
TGCCGCGACGATGATTGATGTCGACAGTGGCTCCCCCGAGGGCGGATCGCCCGCGCGAACCGCGCTTGCGACCAATCTAGCCGCGGCAGAGACGATCGCCCGTCACATCCGGCTGCGCAATCTCGGGGGTGCGATCGTCATCGATTTTGTCGGCATCGATGATCGTGGCGCGCGCGACCGGGTGCGCAACGCGTTCGCCCGAGGGCTCGAAGCCGATCCGATGAAGCCTCAGATTCTCGGCTGGACCCGGATCGGTCATTTGGAATTGGTGCGCCGCCGCCGCACCCGCCCGCTCGCAGATGCGTTGCTCGAACCCGCTCCCGACGGCCCTTTGATCAAGACTGCAGTCACGGTTGCGCTTGAAGCATTGCGCTTGTTGCGCCGCGAGGCGCGGGCGCAACCCGGTCGCACCTGGCGGCTGACCGTCGGGCCCGATGTCGCGGCGGCCCTAGCCGGCGAGGTTGCGCGCGCACTGCGCGACCTGGAGCAACGCTTCGGCCGACCCATCGCTATCGCCGAAGATGCGAATCTCGGTCGCGGCCAGTTCCTGATCGCGCCACTTTGATTATATCGGAAGCTATGGACAATTCGCCAATTCTGCCGGACCGGCTCTGTCCGATCTGCGGCAAGCCAACAACGCAAAAGCATCGCCCGTTTTGCTCGGCACGTTGTGCACAGATCGATCTGGGGCGCTGGCTCAAAGGCAATTACCGCATCGAGACCGAAGAAGGCGCCGAGGACAGCGACGAAGAGCGCTGAGCGGCGGGCATAGTGCTTGACCGCAGTTTGCGCCGGCCGCAAGCATTGCGTGTCAGCGTATTAGGATCGACATGTCGGCCTCGCCTTCAGCCAAGGAATACCGCGTTATCTATGCCGACCCGCCCTGGACGTTTGCGACCTATTCGCGGAAAGGCAAAGGGCGCAGCGCCGAAGCCTATTACGACTGCATGTCGCTCGACGACATCAAGGCGCTGCCGGTTAGCGCTTGGGCAGCGGCAGATTGCGTATTGCTGCTGTGGACCACCGATCCGCTGCTGCCGACAGCCTTCGACGTCATCCGAGCCTGGGGCTTTACCTATAAGACTGTCGGCTTTTACTGGGCAAAGCTGAACAAGCTCGCTGCAGCTCCCGCCTTCACCGACGCCGACTTCTTCACCGGTCTTGGCTTCTGGACGCGCGCCAACCCCGAACTCTGTCTGCTTGCCACCCGCGGTCATCCAAAACGTCTTAGCGCCAATGTACGCAAGCTGATGATCTCGCCGCGGCGCGAGCATAGCCGGAAGCCCGACGAGGCTTACGAGCGCATAGAGGCCTTGTGCGAGGGACCATATCTCGAAATGTTCGCGCGGTCGGAACGGCCGGGCTGGGACCGCTGGGGCGCCGAATCCGATCTGCACCAAATTGGTCCGCGACGGTGGCGCGCGGCCGGCTACCCCGATGCCCCAGCGGCGGCCGAATAACCCGAAAATCCCACGAGTGTTTACCCGGAAGTAAGCGCTCTACTGCATATCCGAGAGGAATTCTTCGGAGCGGCGGGATGATCGGTTGGGCGCTGCGCTGGGTCGTAGTGTGGTGCGGTTTTGCGTTAGTCGGTGCTGTGGTCGTCAATGGCGGCTCGTGGCTGCCATCGCTCAATAAGAGCAAGCCCGAGCCTGTGATTAGTGCCGCGACCCAGGCCGATCCGGCGTCCGCCCCGGCTGCGGCGGTTAACACGCTGGTTTACCCGGTCGATGCCCGCGGCCACATCCTCGTCAATGCCGTGGTCAACGGCGCACCGGTGCGTTTCTTGGTCGATACCGGCGCGAGCCTCGTCACGCTGACCCCGGCCGATGCCCGCGCCGCCGGCCTCGGTCCGAGGCAACTCGCGTTCAATCAGCGCGCCAGCACCGCTAATGGTGAAGTGCGCATCGCGACGGTGACACTGCGCGAAATCCGTCTAGGGCAGCTGACCATCGACGAGGTCCCCGCCGCCGTGACCGAAAACCTGAAGGTGTCGCTGCTCGGGATGAGCTTTTTGACCCGGCTTCAAAGCTACGAGGTGCGCGGCGGCAAGCTGACGATCACCTGGTAGCCGCCGACTCCAAATAAGCCGCCACCACGTCATCGGTTCCTATCAGATCGCGTATAGGTTTTGCGGCGCCGCTGGCTTCTTGCCGTGCTCGACTTCTTTAACCGCGGCGATCAGCTTGACATGCGTCGGCGCCGGCACGCCGATCTCGGCGCCTTTGGCGGCGATCAGGCCGTTGATAAAATCGATCTCGGTGCGCCGGCCCTTGAGCATGTCCTGTCCCATTGACGGGCGCGCCAGCTCGCTGCGGGTGTTCGATTGCAGCGACGCGAAGATCTGCGATTCGATCTCGTCGAGCGCCGCCGCGTCGCCCTCGGAGGCGCGAGCGATCGTCTCGGGCTCGTGCATGCGGATATGCTCGAGCTGATAGCCCAGCGCCTGGCCGACCCGCACTCCCTCGCCGGCGAGGCGGATGCTGAGCCGCCGGATCTTGTCGTCGCGGTTCATCTCGTTACCGGACATCCCGGTCGCGGCGGCGACACCGTTGGCCATGCCGTTGACACACAGCTTTGACCAGCGCTCGCCCCAGAGATTGGTCGTCGGCTTGACGCTGTCGATCGTTCGGATCATGTCCGCGAGCTCTTCGATTCGCTTGGTGATCCGGCCATGAAGCTCGCCGGTGCGGTAGACCTCGTAAGGCGAGGAACCCTTTGCCGCGGTGCGCCGGACCCGGCCCGGCGCATAGAGTTCGGCGCCGAGCAAAGCCGGAATGACGCCGACCGTCTTGTCCTCGCCGACGATCGCGGCAATGCGCTCCTCGTTCATGCAATTTTGCAAAGACACGACATACCCGTCCGGCGCCAGATACTGCGCGATCAATCGTGTCGCCCATTCGGTGTCGTAGCTTTTGACCGAGACCATCGCGATGTCGACCGGCTTTTCTTTCGCGAGTTGCTGAAGTTCGGTCAGGTGCAGAGTCCTGGGGTGCGCCAGCACAAACTCCTCTTGGGTGACACCTTCGATTGCCAGCCCGTCCTTGCGGATGGTCTCGACATGCTCCGGCCATGGGTCGACCAGGATCACATCGAACCCGTTATGCGCGAGGTGACCCCCGGTATAGCCGCCGATCGCGCCGGCGCCGATCACCGCGATGCGCTTGCCCATGATTTCCTCCCTCTTTGACCCTGCTCGCAGCATGATAAGCTGATCACAGCGGAAACAATCCCAAAAACCTGAGAGGGGACCACGATGAACTGGACCGAGCGGCGTGAGCGCTTTCGCGCACTTCTTTCCGGAAACCGGTGCGTGCATCCGGGTTCCGTCTATGACGCGATATCGGCGCGCATCGCCGAGGATCTCGGTTTTGAAGTCGGTATGTTTTCGGGTTCGATCGGGTCGATGTCGGTGCTGGGCGCCCCGGATCTCGTCGTCCTGACCTTGACCGAATTCGCCGACCAAGCCAACCGCATCTGCCGTGCCGGGAATCTCGCCTTGCTGGTCGATGCCGATCACGGCTACGGCAATGCACTCAACGTGCGCCGCACCGTCGAAGAACTGGAAACCGCCGGCATCTGCGCGATGTCGATCGAGGATACGGTGTTACCGCGGCCTTATGGGACCGATAGCAAGCCGAGCCTGAGCTCGGTCGAGGAAGGCGTCGGCAAGATGAAAGCGGCCCTGTCGGCGCGCCAGGACAAAAACCTGGTCATCGCCGGGCGGACCAGCGCGTTGGCGATTGCCAATGTCGACGAGGCCGTCAAGCGCGCCAAGGCTTATGAAGCAGCCGGAGTCGACGCGGTATTTCTCGCCGGTGGCGTTACCGTCGAGGCGGTCGAGATCGTCTCGGCGGCGATCCGCATCCCGCTGATCCTCGGCGGAGGAAGCGGTCAACTCGGTGATCTCAACTGGCTGGCGGCGCATCGGGTTCGGGTGGCGCTGCAAACCCACGCTCCGTTTTCGGCGGCGGTGCAGGCGGTCTACGATACCCTGAAGGCATTGCGCGATGGTGTGGCGCCCCGCGACCTCAAAAATATCGCCTCCCCCGAATTGATGCGGCGGGTTACGCGCGCTGACGATTATCAACGCTGGACGCGGGATTTTCTGGGCGGCGCTTGAAACGCGATCGACGGGTAGCCGCTCGGGTGAATTGTGCGCTGGCCAGCGTTCCGGTAGAAGCTTTCAGCAGTTGATCTAACCAGGCGCGAGAGTAGAGGACGTCGCGTTCCGGGCGTCCGACCCTCGCGCCCCGCTATCCGCCGCCCGAAAGAGCAAAGTCAGTGCGATCGATCCTGTGGCCCGTCATGCTTTTTTGTGTTGCTGCGTGCGTGCCGCCGCAGCCTCCACCGCCGGGGACCTTGATGCTGAATAACCCGCATTTTGGGCCGACCAACGTCGAGGCGGTGATCACCTCGAACCCGGACTGCTCATCGCGGGGACCCGGCTACGTGTCGACCCTCCATTTCGTACTCCCAAACGATGCGACTAAAATTATCGACGTGCCGCCCGGCGCCGAAGTCTGCTGGCGGCGCGACCGCGACCCCTCCGAGCCGGTCCTCGGGCGGTGGTCGAATTGGGACCGGGCTTATGTCGAGCCGGGCGCGACGATCGAGTCGGACCTTTAGCTGTAGAAGCGCGATACCCTTGCTCAGCGCTCGAGGCTGAAGCGGATCGTCACAGATACAGTGATGCTGTCTTGTGGCATATCGGCCGGGAATCTCGGCAGCGTCGCGCCCCGCATCATCTCTTCGAGTCCGACATCGAGATCCGAATAGCCCGAGCTCCTGACGACGGCGAATTGGGTGACGCGGCCGCTCCGCTCGACCGTGAACCGCAGCACCGCACGGCCTTCCTCGCCGTGTTCCCGGGCGCTTTCGGGATACCGCTTATGGGTGTTCAGCCACTCGCCGAGCAGCGCCTCGTAACCTCGGCTTACTGTCCCCGATGAGGCCGGCGCGGGAACCCTGGCCGGGGGCAGCGCCGCTTGCTGCGCCGGTGCGATCGCGGCTGGCGTCGTGCGGTACACCGGCATAGCGGGCGACGGCGGCGCCGTGGCAAAGCTCGGCGGCGGTCTTTCCGCCTGTCGCACCGGCCTCTCGATGCGGCGAACCATTTCTCGACGTGGGGGCGGGACCGGTGGCTTGGGCGGCGGCGGCACAGGCAGCGGTTCGGGGACCACTACAGCAGCCTCGGGAGCCGGCGGCGGAGGTTCGACCGCTGATACCGGCGGGGGTGGTGGCGGCGTCTCGACGCGCGGCGGCGGTGGGGGTTGCGGCTCGGGTGGAGGTGGGGGTGGTGGTTCGGGCTGGGGGGGAGGCGAGGGAGGTGGTTCGGCCTTGACGGGCTCAGGCGCCGGCGGCGTTGGCGGCTGCGGCAGCGAGGGGGCAAAGGCGACTTCGATCCCGCCTTTGGCAAGCGGTGGCTCGACCGGCGGCGGCGCGGGCAGCGCGAACAGCAGCGCCAGGATGATGGCATGCGCCGCTATCGATAACGCCAGCGGCAGCCGGAAACCGCTCACTTCGACCCGGACGCCTCGGCGACCAGCGACACTTTGCCAAAACCGGCGCGATTAACCTGGCTCAACATATCCATCAGCTGCGCGTAGGTGATCGTCTTGTCGCCACGGACAAAGACAACGCGTTTGGGGTCTTCGGCGGCGAGTGCGGCCAACCGGGTTTCGAGATCGCTCGCCGCCACCTTGTCGTCGCCGATAAAGATCTCGCCCCCGCGGTTGAGACTGAGGACGATCGGGTCCTTGTGCTCGGTAATCGCCGCAGCCTGGGTCTTTGGCAAATCCAGCGGCACGCCAACCATCAATAGCGGCGCCGTCACCATAAAAATGACCAACAGCACCAGCATGACGTCGACCATCGGCGTCACATTGATCTCGGCCATCGGCTGATACTGCTCGTCTTCGCTCTCGCCGGTGCGCCGCGTCGCCATCGCCACGGGTCAGGTCTCCGACGGGACGCGCGACAGGATGCTGCTCGAGCGCCCGATCAAGCCCTGCATCCGCCCGGCAAAGCGTCCGAGATCGACGGTGATCTTGTTGTAGGCAACAACCGCCGGGATTGCCGCAGCGAGACCCATCGCGGTCGCGAACAAGGCTTCGGCTATGCCCGGCGCCACGACAGCGAGACTGGTGTTGTTGGCGGCGGCGATGCCGGTGAAGCTGCGCATGATGCCCCATACCGTGCCGAAGAGGCCGATAAACGGCGCCGCCGACCCCAATGTGGCGAGGAACGGCAGTCGCGCTTCAAGCCGCCGCAATTCGGCGCCGAGCGTCAGCCGCATCGCCCGTTCTATCCGCTCGCGGCGCTCGCCCAACGTCTCAGGCGCGGGCCCGGCCGGCTCACGGCTCTCGCTCCAGCCGGCCGCCAAAACGGCGCCAGCCGGATCGCCGCCATCGGGCCGTCCGGTTGGCGCAATCAGCTCCGAGGCCGTCCTTGCTGCGGCCACCTGCGCCTCGTGCGCTTGTACCGACCGGCCGGCTGCGGCTAGACGCCAGAGCTTTTCGATGATGACCGCCCAACTCCATACCGAGGCGGCCAACAGCAACAGCAGCACGCCTTTGACGACGATATCGGCGTGCAGGAACAGACTGACGACCGAAAAGGAAACGGCGGGATCGGACACGGGCGGGTCTCTGGTTACCGTAGATGACAGATGGACAAAACCAAAATCATGCCCTTCAGAACCGCTGAGTGATCCCGGCGAGGAAGGTGCGGCGCGGTCCATATTGCGGTGCCCCGACCCCGACGCCGGTGCCGTTGCGGATCTGGTAGACCACATCGTTGATGTTGATTATGTCCAAACGAAGTTCGAGACCCTTGTAGATCCCTGTGGTGACCGGCTGCACGATGCTCAAATTCACCTGCTCGTAACCGGGCAGGCTGGTGCCGTTGGGGATGCCGTTGGGTGGGGTCGCCCGGAGACCGCTGCCCGCGGTCATATCCGCCGAAATCAAGGTCTTGGTCTTGGGGAACCGGTATTTGACGCCGGCCGATCCGGTAAAGGTCTGATCGTGGTCGAGATGGATATAATGGTTGGCGATATAGGCCAAGCTCGTCGGGGTCAAAATTGAACTCGGCCGAGGTGATGTTTTTGCCGACCGCCCGCGACGCCGCAAAGTTGCCGTAAAATGACCAGTCGCCGACATCATAGCTGGTGGTGAACTCGATGCCGTCGACGAGACCGTGCTGATAGTTGAACGGGGTTAGGATGATCGGCGCGCCGAACTGGCCTTCGTCGAGCAGATCGCTGGCGATCTTGTAGTAGGCATCGATGCCGACCTTGAGCCCAGGTAGGATGATCTGCGTACCGCTGACATCGAAGTAATGGTCGCGCTCGGGTTTGGCGCGATCGTCCTGCGTAACCGCTGGTGCGGCGGTCGTATTGGCAAACAGCCCAACCGTCGTCGGGGCGATCAACTCGAACGGCGGTGGCACAAAATAACGGCTATACCCCACGGTAAAGGTGGTTGAATCGGTCGGCTGCCATACGAGGTTGACCCGAGGACTAAGCTGCCGGCCGTTGACGTACTCGGCCATCTGATCATAGCGTGCGCCGACATTGATCGTAAGTTTTGGCACCGGTCGCCACTCGTTCTGCAAGTAGTAGCTGTAGAGCCAGCCGGTGGTGGCGCTCGCATCATAAATCGTGGTCGGCTGGTCGGTAGTCTGCATCCCGCTGTCATCGACGGGCAGCACTTGTGAATTGGTGTAGGATGAGGTGTGCTCGCGCTGGAAGTAAAAACCGCTGCGCAGGGTGTCGGCATCCGAGAAACGGTAACTGCCGTCGCCTTGCAACCCGTTTGATGTGCTCTGGCGCGAGGCGGTCTGGCCGATGCCGTTGAACAATAGATCGCCGAGCGGGTCGGGCGAAAAATAGACGCTGCTGTAGCGCACGACGGTCGCGACCTGAAAATTCAGCGCTTCGACATGTTTTTGTAATGCGACGATCCCGAAATCGGTGATTTGGCGCTGGTTTTCGTTGAGCACCGAGGAATCGAAATCGCTGATACCGTCGACCGTCAGGCCGAGACCTGGGGTCTGTCCAGGATTATTGGGGATTTGGAATTCGCTGCGCGAGACGCCAAAGATCGAACTGATGCGTGTCGTCGGGTCGATGATGCCCGAGACGTATCCGAACCCGGCCGGCTGCGTCGAGATATCGTGGATGGCGTTGAAGGTCGGGGCCGGGTTTTCGATGCCCTCGGCATTGTGCAGCACTTGGCCGGTTGCGAAATAATCGATCCGGCCGGCCGTCCCGCCGTATTCCGCGCTTGGCTGAAAGGTCGATTGCTGCCCGCCGTAAAGCGTGAAGGCGCCGCCCGGATCGAGCGTCCCGGTCTTGGTTTGGATGTCGATAATGCCCGCGGTACGCAGCCCGTACTGCGCCGGCAACGCCCCCGTGATCAATGACACCGACTGGGCGAGCCGCGTCTGCAGAACTTGGCCGAAGACGTTGATCCCTTCGGGCAGGATGATGCCGTTCAGGCGGAATTGCAGATTGGCGTGGTCGCCGCGGACGTGGATCTGTCCGAACGAATCCTGAGTGACGCCGGGGGCCTGCAGCAGCAGCCGATTGAGCGGCTGATTGTCGCCCTGCGGCAGGGTTTCGATCGCCTGCCGGCCGAATTCGTAGACCGTGGCACCGAGGCTCGGTTCGATCGACTGACGAGCAATATCGAGTTGCTTGGCGACGACATTAACATCAAGCGACAGCTCCCCGGACGCGGGTGCGGGCCCACCTCCCGTCTGCGATCCCTGGTTTTGGGCCAGTTGGATCCGCCCGCTTTGAGCTGGCGAGTCGCTCGCGGCCAGCGGCGCCAGCCCGGTCAGCAAAATCGAGGCCTCCTCCGCCGCGGCGTTGTCCACGGCGAAGAAAGCGCTGATGGCGATCGCGCTCATCGCTAACACGGCTTGTCGCATGCGCCTCAATCCGCTGCTGGTTGGTACTATATAACGTAACTAAGCACGCGAGCGGCAGGCAAGCTAATAAACCGTTTGAACGATGCCTTTCCTGGCGCGCAAGGAGACCAGCGCCATACGGTCGCTGTTGTCGCGCCCAAGCTTGAAACAGTAAACAAGTGGATTACCTGGGCCCTATGAAGCAAATGGTCTTGCTTTGTGCGGTGGTCGCCCTCACGGCTTGCACTGGCCGACAGCCGTCATCGGATTATCAGGCGACCGCTCACCGGCTCGACCAGGCGCGCAGCGAGATCGCCCCGCCACTTGGCGCGACGGTGTATACGCTCGATCCGAGCCGCTTACGGGATCAGCCAGGTGGAGAAAACCGTCCCTTAGGCGGCTCGCTTCTGCAACTCCCCGGCGTTTCGCTGGGTCCCGACGGCCAGTTGGCGGTCCGCGGCCAGTAGCGGGCCTCTACGATTGCGAAAGATCTCGGAAACAGAAAGGAAATGAACTGATGACCAGCTGTTCTGCCGACCAACATGCCGGCCATACGCATCGACACGGCTCCGGCTGCGGTCACCAAGCAGTGCGCCATGAGGGGCACGTCGACTATCTCCATGAGGGTCATCTGCATCACCCCCATGATGATCATGTGGATGAGCATGTGATCGAGGTTTCGGCCGAGAACCCGGACCGCTGCACCTCCGGTCACGGCTGCGGCGGTCACGACGCCGCTCATGTTCACGGCCCGAATTGCGGCCACGAGGCGGTGCCGCACGGCGATCATACGGACTATCGTGTCGGCGACCATTTGCATCATCCGCATAGCGGACATTGCGACGATCACGGTCCTTTGCCGCCGGCCTGAACGGGTCCGCAAAACTGATCGCAGAGTATCGTAGGGTCTAGACAGACGGCGACGTCTGCCCGGGTAAAGCGATAGAGGCGCTGATGGTGGCGCCCGCCACGACGATGCTCTAGCATCCGCGCCTGAGCCGCTCCGCAGCCCCGAGCTTCATTTTTACGACTGCGATGTCACCTGCGATGGCAGCCGGCGGGGCAAACCGCGTCAGGCGTAATAGTCTGCGATCGCCTCCCAGGCGGCGCTCTCATTCCAGCCTGGCGGATGCACCGGGTCAGTGTTGATGCGGACGAGTGGCTCCGGAAAATCTGTCTGATGGGCCAAGACGACATGGCAGTCGAGCCGGCTGCGCTGACCGATTTCGCGCGCGAACCGCTCGGCAAACGCACCCTGGGTCTCGACATAGCCGCTCGGGTTGGCGCGCATAAAGCCGGTGCCGGCCGCGACGTTTTCGCTAAAGCCGGCGTAAGCCGCGGCCAATAGATCAACATGGATGTTGTCGCGGACATAAGCCGGGGTGCGCACCTCGGCAGCCTGACCGGCTTGCCACTGGCGGATCAGATAGGCGCAGAAACGCGGCTCTTCGAACGGGCCGAATGGATTCGGGATGACGAATTTGCCGAGCGGCAGACCGGCCGCCTCACAATGGAACCGGACGAGTTCGGCCGTTATGGCCTTCGACACCCCGTACGGCGAGAAGGCTCGCAACGGAGCGGTTCCGGCTCCCTCACCGGCTTCGAAGACACTGCCGGTCAGCACCACGCCGCGCAGCCCGCGCATCGCCGCTACGACTTCGGCGAAGTTGCGGGTATTGGCGGCAAGCGCACCCGCGACATCAAAGGCGGGCGAGCGATAGTCGCCGACTTCTGCGGCGTGATGACACAACAGGTCCCAGCTGCCGGATCGGCAGAGATCGAGAAATCCGGCGTCGCCAAAAGAGGAACCAAAACTACATTCGGCCACCTCGCCGAGCTGCGCCACCCGCGCGGCCCGCACATCGGCGCGATAGTCGGCGCACCCGCGCCGCAACGGCGCCACTACGTGATGGCCGGCGGCGGCGAGCGCGCGCGCGAACCACAGGCCGGTAAACGAACTCGCCCCGGTCAGCAGAATCCTCACCGGCAGCCCCGCAATGCGGCGGCGTCAGGCCCGGTCGGATCGTAGTCGGGCCATTCGCGATCCTTGGCCGACATCTCCACGGGCGGCATCGGCCAATGAATCCCGAATTGCGGATCGTCAAACCGCACCCCGCGCTCGGTTGCCGGGGAATAGAAGGCGCTCACCAAATAGAGCGCTTCGGCGTCATCGGTCAAAGTCAGGAAGCCATGCGCGAAACCGCGCGGGACGTACATCATCACGCGGTTTTCGGCGCTGAGATCGGCCCCGAACCATTTCAAATAGCTCGGGCTGTCGGGCCGCAAATCGACGATGACATCGTGCAGTGCACCACGGATGCAGCGTACGACCTTTACCTCGGCGGCGGGCGGCAACTGCAAATGCATGCCGCGCAAGGTCCCGCTCGCCGCGGTTAGTGAGTTGTTGACTTGGACGAAATGGGTTTCGAGCCCAGCCTCGGCAAACTCGCGCTCGCAAAAAAAGCGAGCGAAAAAGCCGCGATGATCGCCGCGCTTTTCGAGCTCGATCAGATAGGCGCCTTCGAGAGGTGTCGGAATGAATTTCAAGCTGCCTCACACCCCGGCAAGGCGTGATGCCAGCGCAGCGAGGGCGACAGCAGCCCCCGCGAGATCAGGTGGTCGAGCGTCTTCAGTCGGATCAGTGGCGAATTGCGAAAATCCTTGTCAGCAAAACCCATGCTTTCGAGACCGGATTTCAGCCGCTCGATGCTGTCGGTGAGTGTCGAGATGGGCTGGTGCCCCGGCGCAAGCTGCCGAAACAGTGAGAAGTCGACGCGGTAGGAGCGTTTGTCGGGCGGCGCCTGGCGGTTGATCGAAAGTCCGGTTCCCGGGACAGCCTCTGCCACCGCCTCCGCCAGATCCTTGACCCGGTAGTTCCACTCATCCGATCCGGCATTGACCGACAGCATCTCGCCGCCCGCCGCTGAATCGCGGGTGATCGCCCATTCGATGGCGCGCGCCATGTCGCTGACATCGATCAACGGCCGCCACGGCGTACCATCGGAAAGCACGGTGATCTCGCCGCTGGCGAGAGCGCAGGCGACAAAATCGTTGAGCACCAAATCGAGCCGCAGCCGGCCGCTCATGCCGCAAGCCGTAGCAAAGCGCAGACAGGTAATCGTCATGCCGCCGGCGTTCATGCCCGCAAGCCCGCGTTCGGTCGCAACCTTCGAGCGGGCATATGCGGTCAGCGGATTGACTTCGTCGTCTTCCCGCCGCGGGCCACCCTCGGCAAAGCCATAAATCGAGCACGACGAGGCGAAAACGAACGCGCGGACGCCGGCCTCGCGCGCGAGCCGAGCCAAACGCAAACTCGCCTGCGCATTGATCTCATCGGTGACCTGCTCGAACCGGTTACCCATCGGGTCGTTCGATACGGCCGCCAAATGGACGACCGCATCGACGCCGTCGAGCAGTTCCGGAGAGATGTCGCGGACATCGCCATAATATTGGCGGGTCAAATGCGTCTCGGGCAGCGCTTCTACGCCGGTCAGACAATGCGCAAAAAATCCGCTGTCGTAGCCGAAGATCTCCGCTGTCGGCATGACGCTGCGCAAATGGCCGACCAGCATCGCGCCGACATAGCCCAAATTACCGGTAATCAGGATTCGCATGCGACGACGGTTTACCAGATCTTCCAAGGCGCTCGTCCCCCCGCCCACAATTCCTCGAGGAATCGCTTGTCGCGCAGCGTATCCATCGGCTGCCAAAAGCCATGGTGGTAATAGACTGTCAGCTGGTCGTCTCCCGCCAGCCGCTCCATCGGCTCGCGCTCCCAGATCGAGGCATCGCCGTCGATGTAGTCGCCAACCTGCGGCGAAAGAACGAAAAACCCGCCATTGATCCAGCCGCCATCCCCGATCGGCTTTTCCTGAAATCCGGTGACACGGTTGCCGTCGAGACGCAACGAGCCGAATCGTCCGGGCGGCTGTGTCGCCGTGACGGTCGCCAGACGCCGCTCCTCGCGGTGGAGAGCGATCGCTTTGGAGATATCGACATCGCCGACGCCATCGCCATAGGTCAGGCAGAAGGCCGGATCCTCGGCGACAAACGGGAGGATTCGCTTTATGCGCCCTCCAATCATGGTCTCATCGCCGGTGTTGATCAGCGTAACCCGCCACGGTTCGACCGCTGCCGTATGGATGTGCATCGAATTATCCCGCATGTCGAAGGTGACATCGGAATTATGGAGGAAGTAATTCGCAAACCATTCTTTTATCACATAGCCTTTATAGCCAAGGCAGACGATGAATTCGTCGATGCCGTGCGCCGTGTAAATCTTCATGATATGCCACAAGATCGGCTTGCCACCGATCTCGATCATTGGCTTTGGACGGTGTTCGGTCTCTTCGGCGAACCGAGTACCAAGACCACCCGCAAGAATGACAGCTTTCACAGGAACTACCCCCAGACCCCTGATCGCTATTTATCATAGGCCGGAATTTTGATGCAACCGCAGGGCTCGTCGGGGACGACCGGGCGCTGCAAATCCGTCGGTGTCGTGACCCTGCGCGCGGGGTCGGCTCAGGCTTTTAGGGGAGGTCGAACGGCGTCTTGTCTTCGGGTACTCCGGCGCTGGTGAAGAAATCAGGGCCGAGCTCATCCGCGACTGGCTCACCCCGGCAGCGCAAGTTTGTCAGCATCCGACCGTTTTTTTCGACGGCCAAGCCCTGCTTTTCGCGCCACCCGCGGCCGACAGCAGAATAAACCATGTAGCGGAAAGGCGGCCGATCAAAGGCGAGCCAGGCGCCCCCACCTCCGGCGAAAACCCAGCGTCCGGCCTTTACGACCTGCCGCCACTCGCCGGTCGGCGGGTAGGAGATTTCCAGCCGCCCAGGAGGCCCGAAACGGTAGCTGAGCGACCCAACATGTTGTCCAAGGTCGCTCGAGGCGCACACTGAGACGATTTTGCTGCCGATGGCGCAGGAAAAAATGACCCGCTCGTTAGCCGTGCATTGTGTCTGTGGTGCCGCCTGCGCCTGCCCGGGCACTAACAGCAATAGGCCGACGAGGCCCGCGAATTTCATGCTTCCGGCAGAATTCGGTCGCCGGTTCGGTAGGCGTCGGTGAAGTCGGCGAGGCCATTACTGCCGCCATTCACTAGTCTGCGCGCCTTTTTTAAGTCGTCGCTGTCGAGCGCATCGCGAATTCTCTGTTCCTTGTCTTTGAGAAACAGGGCCAGCAACTGAGATGCAATTGTCGGGTCGTTCGCCCTTTCGGGATGGGCGACAAGCTCGGTGCCGATGTCCAACTCGGCGCTGAAGGTCGTATAGTTGGCGCGACCGGTCAGCTGGACAAAGCCACGGCCTTTGAAATTGTTACCATCAGGCGCGCCGCGGTTGCCGAGATCTTTCCGCCGATCATAAAGATCGAACGGGTGGCCACCTGGGGAGGTATTAAATCGGGATTGCCCTTCACTGATCGGCTCAAAGCTTGCGGTTTCCGCGCGAATGGTCCCCAGCGCCATTAAAATCATCGGTTTGTCCCCGAGATCGGCGTCATGCATCGCTTTCAGAACGAACGGCAAGTTCGTCTTGATGTTGCCGAGTGGGGTTTGCGGGAACATCCGCGACACCAGCGTTGCCGTCACCTTGGTGGTGATGTCGGCGCGGGCTTGCGGCGGCAGGGCTGCGGGCATGCCGAGCCTGTCGCGTGTCATCGGTCCCACGATGCCATCGGGGTCGAGGCCTTCACTCTTTTGAAAGGCGAGCACTGCTGCCTGCGTGCCGAGACCGAAATCACCATCGGCAACCCCGGGGTTGAAGCCATGCGTTTGCAGCGCTTGCTGCAAGGCAACGACGTCGGCTCCCTTTGAGTCGAGCTTCAGTAAAGCCATGACAAAGTCCTCCTTTGCGTCGTCGTTGCACTCAAGCACGATACCTGGCGAGTGCCGAATTGTCCGCTGCTACATATTCGACAATAAATGCACCGGCGCGTGACGCCGAGATGCCCGAGAGGGTCCGATTGAAGCCGGGGATCCTATAGCAATCGTAAACAGACGAGATACGAATGGGGTCATTACTATGGGGGTGAAGTTGAGCGGTCTGGCGCCGGTTTCCGAGACAAAAATGCCAAAGCAGATTCGCTTGAATGCGTTTGACATGAATTGCGTCGGCCATCAGTCACCAGGGCTGTGGACCCACCCGCGCGACCAAGCAGACAGCTACAACACGCTCGAATACTGGGTTCAGTTAGCTCGCACTCTTGAGCGGGGGAAGTTCGACGCCCTGTTTTTGGCTGATGTGCTCGGTATTTACGACGTCTACCAAGGCTCGCCGCGTAGCGCGCTGCAAAACGCGGTGCAGGTCCCGGTCAACGATCCGCTAATGGTCATTCCGGCGATGGCCTATGTCACACGCAATCTCGGCTTTGGTGTGACCTGCGGGGTCACTTACGAGCACCCCTATCCGTTCGCCCGCAGGATGTCGACTTTGGACCACCTGACAAACGGACGGATCGGCTGGAACATCGTTACCGGATATCTTGAGAGTGCAGCCCGCGGCATCGGTATGACAAGCCAGGAAGGCCACGATAAGCGTTACGAGATCGCTGAGGACTATTTATCGGCGGTCTATAAGCTGTGGGAAGCAAGCTGGGAGGATCGCGCGGTACTGCGTGACCGACGAAGCCGGAAATTTGCCGACCCTGATCGGATTCACCGCATAAAACATCGCGGCCCCTATTTCCAACTCGATGCCATTCATCTCTGCGAACCCTCGCCCCAGCGCACGCCGGTACTGTATCAGGCCGGCGCTTCCACTCGTGGCCGGGAATTCGCCGCGCAGCATGCGGAATGCGTTTTTATCAATGGTCCTTCAAAAAAGGTCATTGGCAACATCGTCACTGATATTCGCCGCCGCGCTGCCGCCAGTGGCCGTGATTCGGCACAGATCCTGATCTTCGCGATGATGACCGTTATTACCGCCGTAACCCACGAGGCTGCCCAGGAAAAGCTGCGGGATTATCTTCGCTATGTCAGCGAGGACGGCGCCTTGACATTGATGTCAGGGTGGACGGGGCTCGATTTTTCTGCATTGCCGCCGGATCAGCCGGTACGGTTTGCGGAGCGCGACGCGATGACCTCGGCATTGGAAGCTTTTACCACTGCCGACCCGACGCGGAGCTGGACGGTGCGGGAGATTGCACGGCATGCGGCTATTGGCGGACGCGGGCCGGTCATTGTTGGCTCCTACACCGAAATAGCCGACGAACTGCAGACATGGGTAGCGGAGACAGGTATCGACGGCTTCAATCTGGCTTATGCAGTCACGCCGGAAACTTTTACCGACATCGTGGATTTGGTCGTGCCGGAACTCCAGCGCCGCGGCGTCTACAAGCGTGACTACGCGCCGGGCACCTTGCGCGAGAAGCTGTTTGGGCCCGGTCACGCCCGCTTGCCGTCAGACCATCCGGCAGCACAGGTCCGCTTGTCTATTGCCTAATCGCGGATGATCGGGCAACTCTCATCGCGCGCCCAATCCGCGAAGCTGAGGTAATATACGCGCACGTCGTCATATCCGGCGCGAACCGCCGCGGCTGCTGCTAGCGCGGCCCGCCCACCCCCTTCGCAGTGGGTCACGATGTGATCGCCGGGGCCAAATCCCACCCGTTCCATCATGGCCCGCAGAACCGGCGCGGGGCGAACAACGCCATTCTCTAGGAGATCGGCATGCGACAGGTGCCGCGCACCCGGAAGATGCCCGCCGCGCGTACGGTTACGCATATCCTCTCCGGTGAACTCGGCGCGCGTTCGGCTGTCGAATATGTGTGCCTCGCCACCAAGTTGACGCTTGAGGATCTCCCGATCGACCAAACCAACCGAACCCGCACCGGGGACCGCGCGGAAACCGCTTGCTGAGGGCTTAGCGGCTGTTGGCAAGCCGGTCGCCGAGGAGAGCGCCGGCCAGCCGCCATTCAGGATGACGGACTTCAACCCAAAATACTGCAGAAAGAACCACACCCTTGCGGCATTGGTCATCCGGCCGTCATCGTAGGCCACCGCAGTAGCCGAAGGATCGACACCAAGCGATCGAAGAGCCTGATCCCAGTATGCGGTCTTGAAGAACCCGATGTCGGCCGCTTTGGCCGCTTTATCCCATTCCTCGACCGGCACATTCACGGCACCGGGAGCATGGTCCGCATCAAACATCGTCTGATCGCGCGCATCAAAATACTGGATCGGACCCAGTGAGGTCAGGGCGGCGACATCAACGAAAGGATCATTCGGCATCACAGGTCTCCCCTTACCCGCCATCGACTTGCAGCTTCGTACCATCATACGCGTTTGATCTTAGTTACGCACCTTACCGGGACTCCGGACGAGCCAGTCTCGCGGCTTTTACCAGCGCCGTCTGATCCGCTAGCTCTTGTCTGGGTCGCAGACCATGGCCCGCGGCATCGCGGTGTCGTGGCGCACATGCCTTGTCGTGCTGGCGGTCGGCCCCGACCTTCAAGCCACGCCGCATAGTTTGCTGCCGATCTGCTCGAGTGCGACGATGGCGGCCGCGACGCAGGGCCCTACCGAGGTCAGCGTGACCGAATTGGCCTAGCAACGCCTCCGCACGTTGTGAACGGCCAGCACCGATAACAAGACGCCCTTTTCTAATCCTAAAGGGTAAAAGCCGTCTCCCACCGTCCTGCATGGTGCCGGCCAGAACCGCCCGCATTGCCAACCTGTATAGGGATTCTGGGCGTTCCAGTCGATATCGAGTTCCGCCATCTCCCAAGTATAGCGTCGCGGCTTTGACGAGAATTCGTCAAAATAAATTTTAATTATACTGACATCTAGGGTCTTGAACCGTGAGACATAGTTAATTTAGAGTCTCATACTCTGCTGGTCGGGTTTGGACTTTGTCTCTAACTCTCATTCAAAATGCCGACAACCGCAAATCGGACGGAGACCAGCACGGCGCCGTGATTGGGACTGGCGCTGGGATGATGCGGAACATCACTGTGTGCCGCCCGTCGCGTGACATCGAGCGCGGCCTGCCGCCGGACACCAAGCTTATCTTTGTTGTCGGCGCGCCGCGTAGCGGCACGACCTGGCTGCAGCTGTTGGTATCCGCATCGCCCAGCGTTGCTACAGCTGTGGAAAGCCACCTGTTTCAGTCATATCTTTCGTCACTTTTTGCGGGCTGGCGATACTATCGCGATTCACGGGCTCCAGTGGGTCTTCACCATCTGATGGAGGAAGACGAATACGTCGCCCTCATACGTGACCTTGCTTCGAAGCTCATGGCGCGAATCCTGGCGACGAAACCGGGGGCGACGATTGTTCTGGAGAAAAGTCCCTATCACGTCTTCCATTGGCGCGAGATTCTTGCGGTCTTCCCGCAGGCTCACTTTATCCACATTATCAGGGACCCGCGCGGTGCGGTGGCATCGATGCGCGCCGCAGGCCACAGTTTCGGCGCCAAGTGGGCCCCTAGGCGAATTTCCCAGGCTTGCTCGTTATGGGCGGACTGCGTCAGAGCCGGTCGCGAGATCGCGGGCGCTACGCCGAACTATCTCGAAGTCCGCTATAAGGATTTGAAAAACGACGGGGCATCCACTTTGCACTCGGTCTACGAGTGGTGCGGGTTGGACATTTCCGCAGCGGAGGCAGCCAGCATTTTACGTGATCATCAGATTGACCACCTTCGCTCGGCGGCGGCGCCCAAATTAGCTGCGACTTACGCCCACCAGTTACCAGGGTTCTTCCGCAGAGGCGAGGTGGAAGGCTGGCGTTCCGATCTGACCCGGCGTGAGATACGCCTCGTCGAACATCTGACCGGCGAAATGATGACGGACCTGGGATATCTCCCGAGCGAACACACCCGGACGCGGTGGCGAACTGTCTCCATCATGCCCGCTCTCGGCGCGGAATGGTTCCGCAGCGGAATGGCGTGGCGTTTGCGCTGTTATGCGGACGCATTGCGACGAGTATAGCGAAGCTCAAACATTAACAGCGGGGCAACGCTCGCGGAGATAGGTGCGACCGTAGACGCCCCTCGCTCAGCCGGCTCGGATCTGAGGCACAGCACGCATTCGATGCCGCTACCGGTTATCTCAGTAGAGAATTTGTCAAAGCGCTACTTGCTCGGACACGCGCCCAGTGGACCATCGATGAGCGCGCTTTTCTAAATTCCACGATATTTGGAGCATCATCTTCTGCGCGCGCGAACCCCACTGCGAGCTTCGACCTTACTTCCGAATTGTGAAGCCAGCGCTCAACTGCCGCAATTCTGGTCGAGCAGCTCTTCGGCAAAAGCCGGGTTGGCGCCATTAGCCCAGGTGTCAAGGACGAAGTAGGTATTGGGGGTGGCTGATCCGATAACGGCAATGCTTTGGTCGGCCATATGCGCAGCCGCATCCGGCATGGCCGCTACCAGCGTGAACGGGCTGTCGGCGCCGGCGAGCTTATTCACCTTGATCACCCGGTAGACATGGTTGGCCGGGGCTAAGGCGAGCTGTTGTCGCGGTGGCCGGATCGGTCCCGATCGCTGCCTGGCTGGCGAGGGTCCGGGCGACCGCGGGCAACACGCAGGCGATGTGAATGTGGAGCTGGTTCTGAGTGCGTCCGTGCTTTGAATTGATCGCGAGGCCGATATCGGCGGCCGGCTTGTTGACGAGGAGCTGCGCTTGCTGCCACCCGTATTCCCAGAAATCAACGACTGGCGGTGAAAAGATCTGCTTGTCCTCGATGCCTGGGACCCGGATTGTCGGGATTATCAGATAAGCGGCGGGCTTGGCCGGGCTATTGTCTTTGAGGATGATGTATTTATCGGCAGCGTCATAGGCTCGGCAGCCGCGGTTGCTGTGTAGATTTCTCGAGCAGCATTGGGCCAGCGACCACAATGAATCCGGCCGCGGTGCAACGATGCAGGCTGCGGCACCCGCCTCCGGGCCGCTCGATTGCGATACCGCCGGCGATTGTTGCGCTGCCGCCGATCCATCCGCGAGCGACAGGAGCGGAGCGCAGCCGAGAATGACAGCGAGCACCGCCGCGAAGCGGGTAAGTCGAAAACGCGAATGGCGATGCAAAGCTTTCTCCCCGAGGCTTCGGCGGCGGCTCTCGATGCTCGCCCCGGCTTCCGCCGGCAACATGCGTGTAATGAACTACTTTGATAATCCAGCCGACGGTTGGTTTCGCATCGCACCCGCTTCCTAAATTGTGTCAAGAACTTCGGAGATTATCCGAATCAATTTTGCGCGGCCTTAAGAAAATCGTCAATCAGACGTCAAAATTAGGCCACCCGCTTCACTTGTCGTGCGCATTGCGCTTATTTAACATCGCGAATGGCGGGGCAACAATGGCGGATGCGGCGATAGCGGGCGGTGGGCTCGGCGCAGCCTCGGCATGGGGCGCGCGGCAGTTCAAGACGGTCGCCGAATACTATGCCGCTGAGGGCGAGCGCCGGCTGCTGTGGCTGCCGGTATGCTTTGGTGGGGGCATCGGCGTCTATTTCGCGCTGACCTTTGAGCCGCCGCTGTGGCTTGGCTTTGGCGCCGCCCTCGTCGCCGGGGTTGGCGCATTGTTGCTGCAAAAACGCCCGCTGCTGTGTGAGGCGGCGCTTGCCCTGGCAATGTTTTGTGCCGGCTTTGCCCTGATCGGCGAGACAAGTTGGCAGCGCGAGGCGCCAACACTCCAGCGTCGTCTCGGCCCGGTGACGGTCACCGGCCGGGTTCTCGACATCGACTCGGTCGATCGCGGCTGGCGAGTGATTGTGGCGCCCGACCCCTTGCCCGGGCTCGATGCCAGCCGCCAACCCTTGCGGCTGCGGATCCATATCGGAGCGGCGAGCGACCTGCTGGCGCCGGGTGATCGAGTTGATATGCATGCCATCCTCTATCCCGTTCCGGGGCAGATTCTCCCCGGCGCTCACGACATGCAGCGCGAGGCCTATTTCGCACAAATCGGTGGCGTCGGGTACAGCCTCGGCCCGGCGCATCGGGCGGAAGGCAAGACCAATGACGCGCATGGCGGCTGGCGCGAGAGTTTGCGGCGTTTGCGCACCGAGATGTCGCGCCGGATTATCGCCGTGCTACCCGGCTCGACTGGCGGTGTCGCCTCGGCGCTGATCACCGGCAAGCGCGGCGCAATCTCCGAAGAAATCAAGGAAGCCTTTCGCCAATCGGGGCTGCAGCATCTGTTGGCAATCGCCGGGCTACATCTTGGCCTCGTCGGCGGCTTCGTTTTTTTTACGGTACGCGCCGCTCTGGCGCTAATCCCGTGGATCGCGCTGCGCTATCCGATAAAAAAGATTGCGGCCACCGCCGCCTTGGTCGTGCTCACCTGTTACCTGCTGCTGTCCGGGGGAGCGATCCCGACCCAGCGCGCCTTTGCCATGAACGGGCTCGTCTTCGCCGCAATCCTGATCGATCGGCTACGCATTTCGATGCGGATCTGTGCCCTAGCTGCTGCCTTCGTACTGGCCGTCGAACCCGAAAGCCTGGTCGGCGTCAGCTTTCAGATGTCGTTTGGCGCCGTTGTGGCGCTGATCGCGGTTTATGAGACTTATGGCAGCCGGCTGGGCCGCCTACTACACCGGCCGTCATGGTCCGGGCGAGTGCTGGGTTACGCCGGAGCGGTGGTGGTGACGACCGTCGTCGTCACGGTCGGGACCGATCCATTTTCGGTCTACCATTTTCACCACATCGCCTTTTACTCGCCGCTCGCCAATGTCGTGGCGGTGCCGTTGAGCGCGGTATGGACGCTACCTTGGGGCGTCGTCACCTGCCTGCTGATGCCGTTCGGTCTCGAACGATGGGCGCTGATCCCAATGGGTTGGGGTATCGACACGACGATCTTTGTTGCGCAAGGGGTATCGGCGTTACCGGGTAATGTGTGGCCGATGCCGCGATTGCCGGCCGCGGGTCTGGCGTTGGTCTCGTTTGGCGGCTTGTGGTTGTGTCTGTGGCGTCAGCCGTGGCGACTTTGGGGCATTGCCGCGATTACGGCGGGCCTTGCCGCCATGGCGCTGACGCGGCCGCCAGACATCGTGCTCGCTGATCTCGGACGCTTTCTAGCGGTGCGATCGCCCGAGGGCGCTTACTGGAGTGCGGCCGATCATGGCGAGCAGATCCAGGCTTCGTTTCTCCGCGAGGAGACCGGCCTCGACGTGCTTCCCTGGCCGTCCGGTGATCGGGGCGGGGCACTCGATTGCACCGATGCGCTGTGTCGGTATTCGGCGCGCGGGCGGATCGTCGCGATCGTTACCGGAGCTGCGGCATTGCCCCTCGATTGCGGCAGCTTTGACGCGATCGTCAGTCAGGTGCCCGCCGGGTTCCGCTGCCGCTCGGTCATGCCGGTCGTCGATCGTATCGATTCATGGCGGCTTGGCGCCGTCGCACTATGGCTCCGCCCTGACAGCATCACGATCGACAGCGCCAATGGCAGCCGCGGCGATCGTCCTTGGGTGCCGCATCCTCACTCACGAGGTAGAGTGCAACCTTCGAGCATAGGCGGAGGGAGCTGAGGCATATCCACCACGACGACAAAAGGATTTCGCGACCGCCCGGCCCACATGATCCGAGCGTACTAGCCCAAATGAAACGGGGTACCTCGGCAAAGCGTTTGCAGATGTTCTGAAGCTGAGAGCCTGCGAAGCCGATCATTCTGAGAGAACAGAGCGTTTCAAGTTCATCAACCTTAACGTTTTACAATCCTCTACGACCCCCTTCTCTGGGTTTTTCGGAACCGCCCGCCATGACAGCAGCGTTTGTCTGGTTGTCACCCGAAACACGGAGAAGAGACCATGGATGGGCACAATATTGTAGCGGTCTACGGTTCGCGCGATACCGCCGAGCGCGCGCGCGACCGATTGATCGAAATTGGAATTCCGAGCAGCGATATCAGAATGAGCGCCGCGTCCGATGTTGCAGGCGGCACGTCGGATTTGAGCGAGAGGCATGCCCCGCACGAGCATCATCAAGGTGGTTTCTGGGACTGGCTGTTTGGCCGCGACGAGGTGCCCGAGAACGATCGCAGCTGGTATCAATCAAATCTCCGCGAAGGGCGCACCGCGCTATCAGTGTTTGTTCGGGATATCGGGCAGGAGGATCGAGTCGCGGATGTCCTGGAAGAATTCGATCCAATTGACTTCCCGGAAGCCGAGTCTGCCGGCTATGAACGGCGGGACCGCTACGCCGAACCGCTCGATACGCGTGGCGAGCCGGTAGCGCGTCCGGCTGACGCACTTGAAACGGCGAACCCCGCGATGCGTCAGCAGGGGATCGCACGGGGCTTGAAACGTCTGCTGGGACGGGGTAGGCCTCGGCTCACGGTTGGATCGAGACGCCCTCGCCCACGCTGCTCAGGGCCCGTCAGCGAAACTGCGCTTGGCTCACCCGAGGCATGGAGCCGCCGCGATACTGTCACTGGGACCGACACCGGCACCGCCGGCGCCCCGATCGGTGCGACTTCCACGACGATCCCGGGTACCGCCGCCGCGACGACGGACTATCGTGGCGAGCGAGCCGGAATGGAGACCGGCAAGGAGCAGGTGATCCCGGTCGTCAAAGAGGAATTGAAAGTCGGAAAGCGCGCGGAAGAGCGGCGTTATCGGATCCGCACCTATGTCGTCGAGACGCCGGTCGAAAGGGATGTGACCTTGCGTGACGAGCGCGTCATTGTCGAACACCGTCCGGTCACCGGTGAGGCGGGGCTACGCGCTGAGGTACCGCAGGAGCGCGAGTTCGAGGTCGTCGAGCGGCACGAAGAGCCCGTGGTCGAGAAACGCGCGCGGAACGTTGAGGAAGTCGTCGTCCGGCGGGATGTCGACGAGCGGACAGAGAAGGTCCGCGACACCGTCCGCCAGACCAGGGTTGATGTCGAAAACGAGGCCGGCGGTCGGGCGGATAACCTCGAACGCAGGGACCGTCTCGAACGCACCGTCCCCGAGGAGCGCAAACCTTAGCCCTGAATTCACGATGTCGCCTGAACTGGGGGTGCCGCCATACGCGGCGCCCCCG
Organism: uncultured Alphaproteobacteria bacterium; assembly: GCA_963735445.1. Taxonomy (GTDB): domain Bacteria; phylum Pseudomonadota; class Alphaproteobacteria; order ATCC43930; family CGMCC-115725; genus AP-15. The sequence continues at coordinate 81,762 of CAVTLC010000004.1, read as the reverse complement.
TCGTATTTAAACGAGCCGTATTTAAAGCGGGATGTTGTCGTGCTTTTTGGGCGGATTGCTCAACTGCTTGCCGCGGAGCATTGCGAGCGCGCGGGCGAGCCGGCGGCGGGTATCGCGCGGTGGGATTACGTCATCGATAAAGCCGCGGCTCGCAGCGACAAACGGATTTGCGAATTTCTCGCGGTATTCTTCGGTGCGGGCCTCGATTGCCGCGGTATCGCCAAGATCGGCGCGAAAGATGATCTCGACCGCGCCTTTTGGCCCCATCACCGCGATTTCGGCGGAGGGCCACGCAAAATTCAAATCGCCGCGCAAATGTTTTGAGCTCATCACGTCATAGGCCCCGCCATAGGCCTTGCGCGTAATCAGTGTAACCTTGGGCACGGTCGCCTCGGCATAGGCGAACAGCAATTTGGCGCCGTGCTTGATTATCCCGCCATATTCCTGCGCGGTACCCGGCAGAAATCCGGGGACATCGACAAAAGTTACGATCGGGATGCTGAAAGCAGTCGCAAAAGCGAACGAACCGTGCTGCCTTGCGCGAACTGTCGATGTCGAGGCAACCGGCCAGCACCATCGGTTGGTTGGCGACGATACCGATCGGCGAACCTTCGATCCGCGCAAAACCGACCACGATGTTTCGCGCAAAATCGGGTTGCACCTCGAAAAAATCGCCCTCGTCGACGACCTTTAGGATCAACTCCTTCATGTCGTAGGGCTTGTTCGGATTGCCCGGCACGAGCGTATCGAGCGACGGCTCGGCGCGATCGCGCGGATCGGCGGTCGGCCGCAATGGCGGCTGGACGCGATTCGAAGCCGGCAAAAAATCGATAAATCGGCGGAGTTCGAGTAACGCTTCGACATCATTGGCGAAAGCGCGGTCAGCGACGCCCGAGCGGCTGGTATGAGTCAGCGCCCCGCCCAATTCTTCCTGGGTCACACTCTCATGGGTGACGGTGCGCACGACCTCCGGTCCGGTCACGAACATGTACGAAGTGTCCTTGACCATAAAGATGAAGTCGGTCATCGCCGGTGAGTACACTGCACCACCGGCGCACGGCCCCATGATCAGCGAAACCTGCGGGATCACGCCGGAGGCGAGCACGTTGCGCTCGAAAACCTCGGCATAGCCGGCCAGCGAGGCGACCCCATCCTGGATGCGCGCCCCGCCGGAATCGTTGATCCCGATCACCGGTGCGCCGACGTTCATCGCCTGATCCATGATCTTGCAGATTTTTTCGGCGTGCGCCTCGCTCAGCGAACCGCCGAACACGGTGAAATCCTGGCTGAAGACAAAGACCAGCCGGCCGTTGACCGTGCCATAGCCGGTAACGACGCCGTCGCCTGGTATGCGGTGCCGGTCGATGCCGAAATCGTGGCTGCGATGCTCGACAAACATGTCCCATTCCTCAAAGGATTGGGGGTCGAGCAAGAGTTCGATCCGCTCGCGCGCGGTCAGCTTGCCGCGGCGGTGCTGCGCCTCGACGCGCGCCGCCCCACCACCCTGATGAGCGGCTCGGCGCTTTTCATCCAAGCGGTCGAGAATGTTGTCCATTTGCCCTCACGAAACGCGTACCGCGGCGAGATAGCACCCCCGTTCGCGCGCGCCAACCCGCGGGCATCGCGCAGCAGCTGGCCGGCCGGGCGACACGACCGGAAATGGCTGTGCCTAGGGCTGCACGGGGAGAAGCACACTGCCGCGATGCCGCCAAGCCCTGCGAGCAGCGGCGATGTCAGCCTGTGTCCTGACCGATCAGGGTCAGGATCAGCGAACGGCGATGTGGCGATGCGCGGTGCTCGAGCAGAAAGATCCCTTGCCAGGTGCCGAGCTGCAGCCGCCCATCGGTGACCGGGATCGTCAGCTGGGTCTGGGTCAGCATGCTCTTGATGTGCGCCGGCATGTCGTCCGGTCCTTCGTCGTTGTGACGGTAAAGCGCCATATTCTCGGGAACGATCCGCCGCAGAAACGCTTCGAGGTCATGCCTGACGTCAGGCGAGGCGTTCTCCTGGATCAGCAGCGAGGCCGAGGTGTGTGAGATGTACACCGACAACAACCCGGTGCCGATGCCCTGTTGAGCAACCCACCGCTGGACCTCGGCGGTGATCTCCTTGATCTCGCGTGGTTCGGTATCGAGGGTCAGTCGGGTCTGGACGATCCGCATGGTCATTTATGCTCCAGCTGTTCGGCCTTGAGTTGCGCGGGCGAGTGGTGGCGTGGCCCGATCTCGGCGTAAGGCGTATAGAATTCATATCGGCATTCGGAAAACGGCGTTCGAGCAATGCAGAACACCAGGCTGACGGCTCTCGATTTCGATCTCGGCCCGGAGATCGACATGCTGCGCGGAACGGTGCGCGACTTCGCCGAGGAGAAGATCGCGCCGCTTGCCGCCGAGATCGACCGGACCGACCATTTTCCGATCGAGTTGTGGCCGGAGATGGGGCAGCTCGGACTGCACGGCATTACCGTCGAGGAAGAATACGGCGGGGCCGGCATGGGCTATCTCGCCCATTGCGTCGCGATGGAGGAGGTCAGCCGCGCCTCGGCTTCGGTCGGGCTGTCCTACGGCGCACACTCGAATTTGTGCGTCAACCAAATCCGCCGCAACGGCAGCGAAGCACAAAAACGCAAATACTTACCGAAATTGATTTCGGGCGAGCATGTCGGGGCTCTGGCGATGAGCGAACCGGAGGCGGGCTCCGACGTCGTCTCGATGCGGCTGCGCGCCGACCGAAAGGGCGATCGCTGGATCCTGAACGGCACCAAGCTGTGGATCACCAACGGCCATTACGCCGACACGCTCGTCGTCTACGCCAAGACACGGCCTGATGCGGGTGCGCGCGGGATTACTGCCTTTCTGATCGAGAAGGGCTTTGCCGGTTTCCGCCCGGCGCAAAAGCTCGACAAGTTGGGGATGCGCGGCTCGCCGACCTCGGAGCTGGTCTTCGAGGATTGCGAAGTTCCGGACGAAAACGTGTTGGGGGCTGAAGGCGAGGGCGTACGCGTGTTGATGAGCGGTCTCGATTACGAGCGCGCGGTGCTGGCGGCGGGGCCGCTCGGGATCATGCAGGCCTGCATCGATCTCGTGGTGCCCTATATTCACGACCGCAAGCAGTTCGGCCAACCGATTGGCGAATTCCAGCTGATCCAGGCCAAGATCGCCGACATGTATACCGGCATGAATGCGTGCAAGGCCTATGTCTATGCCGTCGCTCGCGCCTGCGACCGCGGGCAAACGACGCGCAAAGACGCCGCCGGCGCCATCCTCTACGCCGCCGAGAAAGCCACCGCGATGGCGCTCGATGCGGTGCAGATTCTGGGCGGCAACGGCTACATCAACGAATTTCCCGCCGGCCGCCTATTGCGGGACGCCAAGCTCTACGAGATCGGCGCCGGCACCTCTGAGATCCGCCGCATGCTGATCGGCCGCGAAATCTTCGAGGAGACCGCGTAGTTTGACACGCCCCTGAAGGCCGCCAATGCTCTTGCCATGGCTGAGTCAATCACTCTGGAATTCGTCGGTAGGCAGTTCGAGCGCGTTTTTGCCGAATTAGCCGCAATCCGTGACGAACAGAGTGCGATCCGAGGAGATCTGACTGTCTTGACCAGCATCGCGCTCCGTCACGATGCAACCCTCAATGGCATCCTCGATCAACTACACGCGCTAACCGCTCAACACAACCGCTTCGACATCCGGCTGCGTCGGCTTGAGGAACAATCTAGGACATGAGCCGTGAGATGCGGCGGCTGATTTCGTCGGGCTCGCCATTTGAAGCGGCGGCCGGATACAGCCGGGCAGTGGTCGATGGCGAATGGGTCTTTGTCGCCGGCACGACCGGGTTTGACTATGCGCAGATGACGATCGCCGATGACCCGGCCGAACAGGCCCGGCAAGCGTTGCGCAATATTGAGGCTGCACTGGCCGAAGCCGGCGCCACCCTCGCCGACACTGTGCGGGTGCGTTATTATCTGCCCGATTTAGCCGACTGGCCAAAAATCGTGCCGGTACTGGGCGAAGCCTTCGGTGTCATTCGGCCGGCCGCGACAGCGCTCGTGTGCGGCCTCGTCGACCCGCGAATGAAAATCGAGATCGAGGTCACCGCGCGCCGGCCGATTTCGGCGTTTGTGGATTGACCGCTGCAGACGGGGTTGTCAGGGCTTGCGAAAGGCGTCGGTGATCGGCTTTGCCCCGGCATCGCCATGCGAGAGCGGCGTCAGACCGTAGAAATCCTCGATCGTGCGCAATACGGCGTAATGATCGATGCGCTCGCCGTAACTGCCCGGCACCACCCCTTCGCCGGCCATGACCGTCGGGATCAGATTGATGTAGCGCTTGGCGACGATCGTACCCTTAGCGTCTTTGACGGGCGTCGAATCGTCTTCATCCTCGTCCCAGGTGACAATCAGCAGGCTATTGTGGGTCATTGCCCAGCGGCGGTACGGCTCGATATGACGGCGCAGCCAGTCGTCCATCGCCTTGCCAAAGTCGGTTCCGGGCGGAGCAGCGTCGGATTCGTGCGCGTCGTTGATCTGGTTGGGCACCACGATGGCGACCGTTGGCAGCCGGGCAAAACCGGCTTCGTCGCTCGGAAATGCGGTGAACGGCAGATTGACTGACGACGGCAGCTGATTATGGCCAATCGCGCTGTCCTTTGCCGCCTGCCAATTGACCCAGGGATTGTGCTTGCGCTGATAGTCGATGCCGCTGCCCGGAGGACCGGTCCGCAAGGTGCCGGTGAAACCGGGGGAGGGGAGATCCTCCGAATATCCGGCAAAGCTGAGACCGGCATGGATCAGCGCCGCCCCAAGATTTGGGGTATCGAGCGGGGCGTTGGCGAGCGGCGCATCGGTGCCGACCTCGGTATGGCCGCTGACGATCGGGTTGGAGCCGTCGGGGTTGCGCTTCGCCTCCGATCCCGTGCCTTGCGTGTCGCCTGAGAACAGCGCCAGATAATTCGGCTGCGAGGGGTGGTCGACACCATGTGAATTGGTAAAGTTCGCGTTTTCCCGCATCAGACCGGTTAGATAGGTCAATTCCGGCACGAGATTGCGTGACGACAAGTTCTCCTCGATCACGATGACGACGTGATCGGGCGTCCACACCGCGGCGACGGCCGGCTGTAACGCGGAGAGCATGAAAAAGCCCCATCCGCCGGCGAACGCACGCCACCTCTTACGACGCATCACTATTCGCTTTCCCCAACCGCGCGCCGTCAGTCGTGATCTTCCTCCGCCAACACCTCGGCGAAGAGGCTGCGGTCGATATTGCCGCCGGTCTGGATCACTGCGACCCGCTTGCCGCGCAACCGGTCGCGTTCTTGCAGTGCCGCGGCGAGAGCCGCTGCCCCCGCACCCTCGGCGAGATTGTGCGTGTCGGTGTAGAGGATACGCATTGCGCGTCGGATCTCGGTCTCGGATACGGTCACGATGCGCGCTGCCCAGCAGCGAATAAGTTCGAGGGCCGCCGGGTCGGGCACCCGCACCGCAAGCCCGTCGGCGATCGTGTCGGCGGAATTGGTCGCGACCGGTTGGCCGGCGGCGACGGACAATGCATAGGCCGGCGCCTCGGCCGCGACAACGCCGACGATCTCGGCCGTTTGCCCCAACGCCTCGCGAGCCGCGATGACCCCGGAAATGCCGCTGCCGAGGCCGATCGGCACATAGACGGTATCGAGATCGGTCACCGCGCCGAACAGCTCGAGCCCATAGCTCGCGACCCCGCGCACCAGCAGCGGATCATACGATCGCACGAGGTGCAGGCGCTCGCGCTCGGCCAGTTCGATTGCGTGCTCATAGGCTGCCTGGAAGTCGTGGCCGTGCGTGATCAGCCGCGCCCCAAACGCCTCCATCGCGCGGTTCTTTTCGATGCTGTTGCCGTGCGGCACGACGACTGTTGCGGCGAGCCCGAGGCTCGTTGCGGCATAGGCGATGCTCTGACCGTGATTGCCGCGAGTCGCGGTCACGACACCCAGGACCTGTGGCTCGCGCCGCTTCAGTTGATCGAGATAGACGAGCCCTCCGCGCAACTTGAATGCGCCAATCGGCGTGTGGTTTTCGTGCTTGACCCACAATTCGGCGCCGATCCGCCGCGACAGCAACGGCCAGCAATAAGCCGGAGTTGGCGGCACCACCCGATGCACCAGTTCCGCCGCCGCTTCAAGTGTCGCGAGATCATCCATCGCCGCTGATTCGCCTGCTTTGCGCGACCGGGTCAAGTCTAGATACGCGGAGGCTTCTCACGACCAGCAGGTGCACTCGCCCTTGTTCGGAACCGTGATCGCCATGCAATATCGATCAGAGCCAACCAATCAACCAGCCGGAGGGGACGATGGCCGAGAGCGAGTTGTATCAAAAAGGCGCGGCGATGCGGCGTCGGCTGATGGGTGATGCCGCGGTCGAGCGCTCGGCGCGCGAGATCTACAGCGATCCGGTCATGAAGAAATTTATCGAGGTCGCGACCGAGACTGTGTTTCGGCGCGCTCTGGACGCGGCCCGGCCTCGATCTAAAGACGCGGGCGTTGATCTGCGTGATCTCGGATGCGGCGACCGGGCGGGAGCCCGAACTCGGATTGCATCTGCGCATGGCCCTGCGCCAGGGTTGGTCCGAGGAGGAGTTGACTGAAGCGCTGCTGCACCTCTCGGGCTATGTCGGAGTGCCGATCATCCGCGAATCGATGATGGTGGCGAGCAAGGCTTTCGCCGAGTACCGCGCCGAACAGGCGGCGCAAAAGACGAGCGCTTGACCAGCCACATCCTCGTTATCCCGTCGTGGTATTCGGACGGGCGAGGCTCGGGTGGCGGCTATTTCCGCGATCAGGCGCTGGCATTAAAGGCGGCGGGTCATCGTGTCGCGATACTCGCCCCCGCTATTCACACTTGGCGTGATCGGCGAGCCGGCCGTGTACCGCATGCTGGGCTCGATAATCTAGGCGTCGAAAACGATGGCGTGCCGATCTACCGCCGCAACGACTTCACCGGGCTGCCGCGGCTGCCGTATCGCAACCCACTCGCGTGGACCCGATGCGGCCTGAGACTCTTCGGCCGATACATTGGCGAGAATGGTCGGCCTGACCTCGTTCACGCGCATTGCTGCTTGAACGCCGGGGTATTGGCCTCTGGCGATCAACCGCCGCTTTGGGATTCCGTACATTGTCACCGAACATAGCGCCGGCCCCGCCGGCGGGCGGTGGTGGGAGCGCGACCTGATCCGCCGAGTCACTAAGCGGGCGAGCCGGTGTATCGCCGTCAGTCCCCATCTTGCGGGTCTGCTGGAGCGCCACTACCCAGGATCGCGCTGGCGGTATTTGCCCAATGTGCTCGGGGAAGCGTTCCTCGGTGAAGGTTTTCGGGGCGAAGGGCTCCGCGGGGCGGCTCCCTCGGCGACGGCGGCTGACGCGAGATCGCCCGTTTGTGTTTCTTTGCGTCGCCCGGATGTCGCCCGAAAAGGGTCACGCGTTGCTCCTCGAGGCGTTTGCCGGGGCGTTTCGCGGCAGCGAAAATGTGCGGTTGCGGCTGGTCGGCGATGGCCCCTTGCTGGCAATCCTTGGCGAGCTTTCACGCCAACTCGGTATTGCGGAGCAAGTCGATTTCATCGGGGCCTTGCCCGCGAATCACGTCCGCGCGGAGATGGAAGCGGCGGACGCCTTTGCGCTTGCCAGCAATCACGAGACCTTTGGCGTTGTCGTGATCGAGGCGTTGGCCTGTGGTCTCCCGGTCGTCAGCACCGCGAGCGGCGGACCCGATCATCTGATCGCTCCGGACAACGGCATGCTGGTCCCGTGCGGCGATATGCCGGCATTGCGCGATGCTTTGCGAGAGATGCAGGGCCGGGCCTCGCGCTATGACCGGAGAGCGATCCGGGCCGAGGTGATCCAGCGCTTCGGGCCAGACGCCTTCGCCCGCCAATTCGCTGCTATCATCGCCTGACCCGCTCTGAGCGACGCCGCCGCAACCAAGCGAGAACCGCTGAATGTTGATCCTCAGTCTGCATAGCGGACCACACGATTCATCGGCAGCATTGTTCGACGACTACCGGCTGCTCGCCGCGGTCGCCGAGGAGCGGCTCAATCGCATCAAATGTTCCGGCGGTTTCCCCGAAAGATCAATCGCCGAGGTGCTGCGCATTGCCGGTGTCGAGCGTCGGCACGTCGATGTGCTCGTCACTACCCGCTGCCTGTTTCAGCGGCATTACTTCAAGCATCGGCGCTCTTATGAGCGAGTGCGGGAAGAGTGGCGACGGCTTACCGGACATTCGAAAATGCACGAGATCAGCCTCGTGCTGCGCAAAAACCCGGGCCATCGCGCCGAGGACGTTTTCAATTGTCAAGCCTTATTGGCCGATCTCGGATTGCGGCCGGACGTGCGCGTCTTTTTCTCGAACCATCACTTCACGCACGCGCTGCCAAGCCTGTTCTTTACCGATTGGGACGAGGCGCTGCTCTACACCGCGGATGGGGTCGGCGACCAAGTGTATTACAGCCATTACTTGATGCAGGACGGCAAGCTCGCGAACCTTTACGGCGACGATCGCTGGCTGTGTAAAGCCGATAATTCGGGCAGCCTCGGGCTCGCCTATGGCTGTGTGACCGAGGCCCTGGGCTGGAAGATCAATCGTCATGAGGGGAAATTGACCGGGCTTGCCGCTTATGGCGAGCCGACATTGTTGCCTGAGATGCTACGCCACTTCAGCGTCTGCGATGACGGGCGGATCACGATGGATTTTGCCGATCATCGCGAGATGCGCGAATGTTTTCAGCCGCTCGCCTTGACCGAAACTCGCGAGAACGCGGCCGCCTCGGTGCAGGCATTGCTCGAACACTGCATCCGCCAATCGGTCAGCCGGCTGCTTGAAACGCACAAGGTGAGGCGGCTCGGGCTGGCGGGCGGGGTTTTTGCCAATGTCCGGCTCAATCGGCTATTAGCCGAAAACTTGCCGGTGGATGAGGTCTTTGTCGTGCCGCCGATGGGCGACGACGGCCTCGTGATCGGTGGCGTCCTGCAATTTCTGCTCGAACGCGACGGTTTGCCCGTATGGCTGTCGCGGCGACAGCGGCTGGGCAATGTTTACTGGGGCGGCGACTCCAATGCCGAGGTCGCCACCGTCTTTGGCGCATCGACTGCAATCCAATGTAGCGACGGTGATCCGGCGGTAAACGCGGCCGAAAGGCTGGCGCAAGGCCAGATTGGCGCGATCTACAACGGCCGGATGGAGTATGGCCCGCGTGCGCTCGGCGCCCGCAGCATACTTGCCAGCCCGGCCGACCCCGACATCAATCAAAAGCTGAACCAGCGGCTGAAACGCAGCGAATTCATGCCGTTCGCGCCGGTGATCGCTGAGAGCGACGCGAGCGATGTCTTCGATATCGGCGCGACCAATCGCTATGCCGCGCATTTCATGACGATCAGCTGCCGCGTGCATCCAGAGTGGCGCGATCGGATTCCTGGGGTCGTACATGTCGATGGCACCGCCCGGCCGCAAATCATCGAGCGGGCCGATAATCCCAGCTATTTCGATGTTTTGGCGGCGTTCAAGGCGCGCACCGGGCTGCCGGCGTTAGTCAACACCAGCCTGAACGTTCATGAGGAGCCGATCGTCAATCGCCCCGAGGAATGCTTGAAGACGCTGGAGGAAGGGCGGGTCGATTTTGTCGTCACCCCGGAAGCGCTGTGGACCCGGCGGGCTGCGGCCTCAGGCCTGCAAGAGCGACAAGAATAGCGCGGCTGCGGCAATGTCCCCAGCCAGCGCCTCGCGCCGCTGGGCCTGTTCGGCGTCTTCGCCCCAGGCTTCGATTTGAAAGCTCTCATCGAGCTGCGAGGCGGCAAATGCCTCCTCGGCACTGAGCTTGCCTTCGACCAACGCCAGAGCGATGACGAGCGACCCGCAGGCGCCGGTAGCAAGGTGTAATGCCGCCAATTCGAAATCGTCATGCTCGGCGACTGCGGCGGCAAGAGCGTGCAGGCTTGCTGGCGACTGTGCGACCGGTATGACGCCGGCAGTGATTTCGAGTGGCGCGTCGTAACGCAGCACCGCCCAATCGACCAAGGGCTGCCAGACCTCCTGCTGGCGTGCCGCCAGCTCGGGCGGCCGAACCGCCCGGTAGCAGACGAGATCGGTTCCGGCATAATCCGCGATCTGCTGAACGATCAGATCCCGCTGCGGGGTCACCCGGTCGATCGCCGTGTTGGCGATCTGTGTCAGGGACATCTGCGCCGGCCGGACTTCGTCCTCCTGGGCGTTCCACTCGCCAGCGATCGCTGCCGCTAAAGCTGCGGTCGGGACCACGAGGTCACGCTTAGCCGGCGTCTTGATCGCTTTGCCGTCGAGGGCGATGCCGTATCCCTGGTCCTGCCGGACGATCTCGGCCTGCCGATAAAAACGCTTCATTCCTCGACGTCCAACGCCGCAAACGGATTCTTGGCGTCATTGGGAAAACCAAAGAATTGCCAGCTCTGCCGCATATGCGGTGGCAACGGTGCGACAACCCGCAAAACTCCTCCGGCAGGATGCGGGACCGACAACTCACGCGCATGCAGATGCAGCCGGTTCGCGTTCGGCACGCCGGCGAGCTGTGGCGCCGCGACGCCGTATTTCGGATCACCTAGGATCGGCGTGCCGATCGCGGCGCAATGGGCGCGCAGCTGATGCGTGCGCCCGGTGACCGGAAGCAATGCGAGCCAGCTGGCATGCTCGCCGGCATTGTCGATGAGCTTGTAATAGGTAACCGCCCGTTTGCCTTCGTCCGGATCGGCGCGCACCCGCTCGCCGTCTTGGCCGGGCTGCTTTGCTAGCGCCAGATCGATGCGGCCCTGCATGGTCTTCGGACGCCCGACAACCAGCGCCCAATAAATCTTGCGCGTCGTCTTGTCACGAAAGGCCCGAGTCAGAAATGTGGCGGCCGCGGCGGTGCGGGCAATGGCGAGAGCCCCGCTCGTGTCCTTATCGAGCCGGTGGACGAGCCGCGGGCGCTCGGCCGAGCCAAAGCGCAGTGCGTCGAGCATTCCGTCGAGATGCCGCTCGGACTTTGTCCCACCTTGGACCGCCAGGCCCGGCGGTTTGTTCAGCACGATTACGTGCTCGTCGCGATGCAGGATCGCCGCGTCCAGCATCGCCTGATCCGCCGGGGATATCGGGCGCGGTTCGGGCGCGCCGGTCGGCTCGGCCTCGTTCAACGGCGGAACGCGGATGGTTTGACCGGGCCCGATCCGATCGCCGGCTTTGGCGCGATGGCCGTCGACCCGGATCTGGCCGGTGCGCAGCAACTTTTCGAGCCGCCCATGCGCCAATGCCGGATAATGCCGCCTGAACCAGCGATCAAGGCGCAGCGAGCCGTCGTCGCCGGATACGGTTATCGTCTCGATCTCGCTCACTGCGACAGCTCGGTGGTGCGTTCGCGCAGCTTTTCCCAGTAGTCGAGCCGCTTTTTGATCTCGCGCTCGAAACCGCGCTCGCCAGGGCGGTAAAAACGGCGCCGAGCGATCCCCTCGGGAAAGTAGTTCTGCCCCGAGAAGCCCTCCTCGGTGGCGTGGTCGTAAACATAGCCCTTACCGTAGCCGAGCTTGCGCATCAGCCGGGTCGGCGCGTTCAGTATGTGCATCGGCGGCATCAGCGAGCCGGTCTCGCGCGCCATTTGCTGCGCCTCGCCAAAGGCGGCATAGGCGGCATTCGATTTGGGTGCTGTGGCGAGATAGATCACGCACTGGGCGATCGCCAGCTCGCCTTCGGGCGATCCGAGCCGCTCGTATGTGTCCCACGCCGCAAGCGCCTGAACCACCGCCTGCGGATCGGCAAGGCCGATATCCTCGATCGCCGCTCGCGTCAGACGGCGCAGGATGTAGACCGGGTCTTCCCCGCCCGCGAGCATGCGCGCGAGCCAATAAAGCGCGGCATCGGTATCCGATCCGCGCAATGATTTGTGCAAAGCGCTGATCAGGTTGTAGTGGCCCTCCTGCGCCTTGTCGTAGAGCGGCGCACGCCGCTGTACGAGGCGGGCAAGTGCGGCGGGATCGAGCGGCGGATCGGCGGGCAAGCGCGCGATTTCCTCGACAAGATTGAGCAGAAAGCGGCCGTCGCCATCGGCCATTGCCCGCAACGCGGCGCGGCCGTCGGCGGTCAGCGGCAACTCATCGCCGAGCGCCGTCTCGGCGCGCTGCAACAGAATTTCGAGGTCGTCGTCGCCGAGTCTGCGCAACACAAATACTTGGGCCCGCGACAACAACGCCCCGATCAGCTCGAAAGACGGGTTTTCGGTCGTCGCCCCGATCAGGATCACCGTGCCGTCCTCGACCACCGGCAGGAACGCGTCTTGCTGGGCGCGGTTAAAGCGGTGAATTTCGTCGACAAACAGCAGCGTGCCGCGGCCGGTCTCGCGCCGCTTGCGCGCCGCCTCGAACACCTTGCGCAGATCGGCAACTCCGGAAAACACCGCCGACAGCGGCTCGAATTCGAGGTCGGTGCCGTGCGCCAGCAAGCGCGCGATCGTCGTCTTGCCGCAACCCGGCGGCCCCCACAGGATCATCGAGGACAGCTGCCGGTTCGCGACCATTCGCCCGATCGGCCCGTCGGGGCCGAGCAGGTGATCCTGACCGACGACCTCAGCCAGGCTTTTAGGCCGCAGCCGGTCGGCGAGCGGGCGCGGCGCCTGGTTCTCGAATAGCGTACTCACGGGCTTCTCGGTTCAGCCGGCGAGGCGTTGCGAGGCGAATTCCCAATTGACCAGCTTGTCGAGCCACGCATTGACGTAGTCGGGGCGGCGGTTCTGGTAGTCGAGATAATAGGCGTGCTCCCATACATCACAGGTCAAGAGGCAATTCATGCCGTGCGCCATCGGCGTGTCGGCGTTGGATGTCTTGACGACTATCAGCTTGCCGCCGGGATCCTGCACCAGCCAAGCCCAGCCGCTGCCGAACTGGGTCACCGCGGCAGTGACGAATTGCTGCCGGAAGTTGCTGTAGTCGCCAAATGAATCCTTGATTCGGTCGGCGATCGCGCCGCTCGGCGATCCTCCGCCATTCGGCTTGCATGCTGCGCCAGTAAAAGGTGTGGTTCCAGTCCTGGGCGGCATTGTTGAAAATGCCGACGCGGTTTGGATCCGCCGCCGTGGCCTTGACGATGTCGTCGAGAGATTTCTCCGCTAAGTCCGTACCCTGGACCGCCTTGTTGAGGTTGGCGACATAGGCTGCGTGATGCTTGCCATAGTGAAAGCTGATCGTCCTGGCCGAGATCACCGGAGCCAGCGCATCCTCGGGGTACGGCAATGGCGGCAGCGAAAACGGGCCCGCTGCCTGCCCGAAGACACGGCAAGGGCGGTACACCGATGTGACTGCCCCTGCTGTCACAGCTAGGAAAAGAAGCCTGCGCCTGGTGAGCGGTGGAGCGGGAACCGGACCCATTGATCGCCTTCAAATTTTATCGCGCGCACTAAGGCTAACACGCTCGCGAGGAGCAAGCAGCGGGATCGGTAAAAACGGTGGGGAAGGTTTCACGCAGCGCCGCATCGACATCGCTAAGCGTCGCGGATACGCCGAGCGCGGCGAGCGAGGTCACGCCGTGCTCGGCGATACCGCAAGGGACGATGCCGCCGTAGTGGTCGAGATTGGGGTCAATATTGATCGCCATGCCGTGATAGCTGACCCAGCGCCGCACCCGGACCCCGATCGCCGCAATCTTTGCATCACCGATCGGCGGCGGTCTCGACATCCAGATCCCGACGCGACCCTCGCGGCGCTCACCGGCGACCCCAAAACGCGCCAAGGTGCGGATCCCCCATTCTTCGAGATGGTGGACATAGCAGCGCACATCCTCGCCGCGCTTGGCGAGGTCGAGCATCACATACACGACGCGCTGCCCGGGCCCGTGATAGGTGTAGCGGCCGCCGCGGCCAGCGCGATACACTGGAAACCGCCCCGGCTCCAGCAAATCCTCGTCGCGGGCACTGGTGCCGGCCGTGTAGAGCGGCGGATGCTCCAAGAGCCAGACAAGCTCGGGCGCGGAGCCGGCGCGGATCGCCGCTACCCGGCGTTCCATCTCGTCGACCGCCTCGGGGTAAGAAACCGGGCGGGAGCTGACGCGCCACTCGATTTCGCCCGCTTGCGTTGTCTCTCCGAAATCCATCTCGCTTGATATGGTAGCGCGGATTTGCTAATCACGCCGCCTCGCGGCGAGATGCGAGACCATCCCCCTGCCGTGCGGTCGTGGCGGAATTGGTAGACGCGCAGCGTTGAGGTCGCTGTGGGGGAAACTCCGTGGAAGTTCGAGTCTTCTCGACCGCACCAAGCTTTGCTGCATTCGCACGGAATGTTTTCAGGTAATCAACCGGTGTAGTCGCGGGGATGAGTTTGATTTCGCGCTCGATCCAGCCTATCTAGCGCAGATTGTGTCAGGATCCGAAGATGAAGATCGTCAATTCGCTCAAGTCGCTGAAGAAGCGTGACAAGAACTGCCGCATCGTTCGCCGCAAGGGCCGCGTTTATGTAATCAACAAGGCAAACCCGCGCTACAAGGCGCGCCAAGGCTGATCTCTGGCGGCCGAGACCCGGCGGAGGGCAGCGAATGAAGATGCCGACGCCCGATGCGGCGGTCTTGCAGCGTCGGGCCGAAATCATTGAGGCATTGCGCCAGATCGTGCCCGGCGAAGGGGTCATTGTGGCCGAGGCCGAGCGCCGCGCCTATGAGAGCGACGGGCTCACGGCTTATCATCAATTGCCGATGGTCGTGGTCTTGCCGTCGCGGGTCGATCAGGTCTCGGCTGTCTTGCGCTATTGCAAGGAGATGGGCGTCAAAGTCGTGCCGCGCGGCGCCGGCACGTCGTTGTCAGGCGGCGCCTTGCCGTTGGCGGATGGCGTGCTGCTCGGGATGGCCAAGTTCAACCGCATTCTTGAAATCGATTATGATAACCGCTGCGTGGTGGCCCAGCCCGGCGTGACCAACCTGGGCCTGACCCAGGCGGTCGAGCATGCCGGCTTTTACTATGCACCCGATCCGTCGAGCCAGATCGCCTGCACGATCGGCGGCAATGTCGCCGAGAATTCGGGCGGGGTGCACTGCCTCAAATACGGGCTGACCACCAACAACATCCTCGGCATCGAGATCGTAACAATCGATGGCGAGGTGATCCGGCTCGGCGGCAAGCATTTCGACGCCGAGGGCTACGATCTGTTGGGCGTGATGACGGGGTCGGAGGGGCTGCTGGGGGTCGTCACCGAGGTCACAGTTCGTATCCTGCCCAAGCCGACGGCGGCGCGCGCGTTGCTGATCGGTTTTGCCAGCGCCGAGGATGCCGGCGACTGCGTTGCCGCGGTGATCGGCGCCGGCATCATCCCGGGCGGCATGGAGATGATGGACCGGCCGGCGATCCACGCCGCCGAGGCCTTTGTCGGGGTGGGGTATCCGCTCGATGTCGAGGCCTTGCTGATCGTCGAGCTCGACGGCCCGCCGGCGGAAATCGATCATCTGATCGCCAAGGTCGAGGCGATTGCGCGCGATCATCGCGCCACCACGATCCGCATCAGCAACGACGATGCCGAGCGGCTGGCGTTCTGGTCCGGGCGCAAAGCGGCGTTCCCCGCAGTCGGCCGGATTTCGCCCGATTATTATTGCATGGACGGGACGATCCCGCGCGGAAGGCTGGCGCAGGTGCTGAGCCGCATGCGCGACTTGTCCGAGCAATACGGCCTCGGTGTCGCCAATGTGTTTCATGCCGGCGACGGCAATCTCCATCCGCTGATCCTCTACGACGCCAACAAGCCCGGCGAAATCGAGCGCGCCGAAGCGTTCGGCTCCGACATCCTGCGGCTCTGCGTCGAGGTCGGCGGCGTCCTGACCGGCGAGCATGGCGTCGGCGTCGAAAAACGCGATCTGATGGGCACGATGTTCGACGAGACCGACCTCGCCCACCAGCAGCGTGTCAAATGCGCGTTCGACCCGGACGGCTTGCTCAACCCCGGCAAGGTGTTCCCACAGCTTCATCGCTGCGCCGAACTCGGCCGCCTCCACGTCCGCGGCGGCCGGTTGCCCTTCCCCGACCTGCCCCGGTTCTAAATGGCCCTTGGCTATCGGCGCAGTCGCGTAGGCGGTTAATTGTTGCTCAGGAGTGGCAATTCCATCGGGGAGAGCTCGCAGTCGCACGATTGCCTCGCTGGGTTCCCGATGACATCCTTGCGGCGTGACACGGTTTTCACCCACAAATCTCAATGAGCTGCGTGAGGCGGTCGGCGATGCGCTCGCCGCGGACGAGCCGCTCGAATTGGTGGCGGGCGGATCGAAGCGCGGGCCTCGGCCGGCCGATGCAGACGCCGCGCACGCTCGACCTGTCGCGGTTGTCGGGCATTCTCGATTATCAGCCGAGCGAATTGGTGCTGACCGCCGGGGCTGCAACTCCGCTTGCCGAAATCGAAGAGGCATTGGCGCAGAACCGGCAGATGCTCGCCTTTGAGCCGCCCGATTGGCGCTCGCTGCTCGGGTCATTGGAAACCCAGCCCACTCTCGGCGGCGCGCTCGCCTGCAATTTGAGCGGACCGCGGCGGATCAAGGCGGGGGCGGCGCGCGACCATTTTCTCGGGTTTCGCGGGGTCAGCGGCCGTGGCGAAATCTTCAAATCGGGCGGCAAGGTCGTCAAGAACGTCACCGGCTATGATCTCTCGAAACTTATGGCGGGTTCCTTTGGGACCTTGGCCGCGCTGGAGGAAGTCACCATCAAGGTCCTACCGCAGCCCGAGCATGTCGTAACGGTAGTGCTTTGCGGGATGGATCCTGCGGCGGCCGCGCAGGCGATGAGCCGCGCGCTGTCTTCACCGCACGACGTATCAGGCGCGGCCTACTTGCCGGCGAATTCTCCTATGACAGCAGCGGCCGAGACGGTCGCGCTGCGCCTCGAAGGGCCGGAACCGTCAGTGGCCTTTCGCCGCGAGCAGCTGCTGGCCGAGTTTGGGGCCGAATGCGAGTCCACCGTGTTGGAAGACGACGCCTCGGGCAATTTTTGGCGCGCGATCCGCGATGCCGAACCCTTCGCGGCGCTGACGGATCGAACCGTTTGGCGGGTATCGGTAGCGCCGGCGCGTGGGGCGGAGGTCGGCGAGGCGATCGCACGCGCTGTCGACGCGGTCTGGTTTCTCGATTGGGGGGGCGGGCTCGTTTGGGTGGCAGTGGCGGGTATAGAGGATGGGGGGGCCGTGGTGATCCGGGCGGCGATCCAGGGGCCGGACGGACACGGTACCGGCCACGCCACATTGATCAAGGGCTCGGCGGCGCTGCGGCGCGCCGTCCCGGTGTTCGAGCCGCAGGCATCGGCGTTAGCGGCGCTCTCCGGCCGGATCAAGGACAGCTTCGACCCGCACCACATCTTGAACCCCGGTCGCATGGTCGAGCGGAGCTAAGCTGCGTGCGCACCGATTTCACCGAGCAACAACTCGCCGACCCGGATACTGCCGAATCCGAAAAGATCCTGCGCAAATGCACCCATTGCGGGTTCTGCACCGCGACCTGCCCGACTTATCTGCTGCTGTCAGACGAGCTCGATAGCCCGCGCGGGCGCATTTACCTGATCAAAGACATGCTGGCCTCGAATGCGGCGCCGAGCGCGGACACCGTTAAGCACATCGACCGCTGCCTATCGTGCCTCGCCTGTATGACGACCTGCCCATCGGGCGTCAATTACATGCACCTTGTCGATCATGGCCGGCGCTGGATCGAAGAGAAATACCGCCGACCCTGGGCGGAGCGCGCAGTCCGCCGGATGCTGGGCACGGTGCTGCCACGGCCGTGGCTGTTCCGTATGGCGCTGCACGGCGCCGCTCTCGCCCGGCCGTTCGCACGATCTTTGCCGCGACACTTGGCGCCGATGATGGCGCTTGCACCCGCGACGATCTCCCGCGCCTCGGCCACAGACAACCAGCGCGTTTTCCCGGCTGAGGGCGAGCGGCGGATGCGGGTGGCGCTGTTGCCGGGCTGCGCCCAGCGCGTGCTGATGCCCGAGATCAACGAGGCGACCATCCGGCTGCTGACCCGGCACGGCTGCGAGGTTGTTCTCGCCCCAGGCAGCGGCTGCTGCGGCTCCTTGAACCATCACCTCGGGCAAGAGAAATCGGCGCTGGCGTTTGCCCGCGCCAATATCGACGCATGGGAGCGCGAGCGGCTGGTCGGCGGCCTCGATGCGATCGTGATCAACGCCTCGGGCTGCGGCACTACGGTCAAAGATTACGGGTTCATGCTGCGCGAAGACCCGGGTTATGCCGAGAAGGCGGCGCGGATTTCGGCTCTGGCGCGCGACGTGACCGAAATCATAGAGCAGCTCGGACTGCGCCCGCCGCCGGCCGAAAATGCCGCGCAAGGATTGCGCGTCGCCTATCATTCGGCATGCTCGATGCAACATGGGCAGCAGCTGCATCGTGTACCTAAGGCGCTGCTGACCGCGGCCGGGTTCGAGACCATCGAGGTCCCGGAAGGCCACGTGTGCTGCGGTTCGGCCGGCACCTACAATCTGCTGCAACCGGAAATCGCCGGCAGGCTGCGCGACCGCAAGCTCGCCAACATCGCTAAAACCCGCCCGGATGTTGTCGCCACCGGGAACATCGGCTGCATCACCCAACTGATGCCCGGCAGCGATGTGCCTGTGGTCCACACCGTCGAGCTTCTTGACTGGGCGACCGGCGGCCCTGAACCAACGGCAATGCGCTCCGATTATCCGGCGCGTTGGCGGGCGAGGGCAGGGATCAGCAAGGTCAGCCCTAATGCCGCCGCTCCGATCACTGTCGGCGTCAGCCAACCGGTGCGGCCCAAAGCCAGCTGTTCTCCGGCTGCCCCGAGATCGACACAGGCGATTGTCATCGGCAACTGGCCGATCAGCGATCCGAACGCGTAAGGGGCAAGCCGCGTCGGCGTCAGCCCCAGCGCGTAATTGACGAGGCTGTGCGGGATGACGGGGATTAGCCGGACCAGCGCCACGGCGCGCCAGCCGCCGCGCTGAATGCGGTCGAGGATCGGCCGAATACGCGCTCTCTGATCGAGATCGACGAGCCCCGGATCGATGTATCTTGCGATCCAAAATCCGGCGATCGCGCCGAGAACGCTGCCGAGCGCCGCCCAAAGAGTTCCCCACACGATGCCGAAGACCAGCCCGGCGGCGGTCGCAAACAGTGTGCGCGGCACGAATAGCAGGCTGGCGATGACATGAAGACCAAGAAACACCAGCGGGGTAACCGCCGGATACCGAGCGATCACATTGCCGATCGCCACGGGGTCGAGAGACGCCCGCCAATACCACGCTCCGGCCATCCCGACCGCGAGCAGCGCCAAGAGGATCAGTCGCGCGCAACCGCGCCAATAGTGCAGCGGTTCAGCAGCCGCCCGAGATGCGGCGGGTTCCTTGCTCATCCCACGCCGGAAACGGGCGCGCTGATCGTCGTGACCGCGCCGGGCTCGGTGCCGACGACTTCACCGATCAGATCGGGACGAGTGGCGCGACGCTGCAGCCAATACACGCCGATCAGATCGACGATGCCGACCCCGAGACGGTCGAACACGCCGTATTTAGATTGGCCACTGCGCCGCGGCCGATGATTGACCGGCACCGAGCGCACCACTCCACCGGCGCGCAGCACCAACGCCGGCAAAAAGCGATGCATATGGTCAAAAGCCGGAAGGTCGAGAAACAAAGCTCGCGGAAACAGCTTTAGCCCGCAGCCGGTGTCCGGCGTTGCATCACCCAGAAGCCGTGAACGCACCGCGTTGGCGATAAGCGACGCCATGCGCTTCGCCCGGCTGTCATGTCGCTTTGCGCGAACCCCGGCGACGAGCAGTGGCGGGTTTGCCGGTGCGGTACGGGCTAGACGCCATAGCTGCGGGATATCGGCTGGGTCATTCTGGCCGTCGCCATCGAGGGTCGCGATCCAGGTGCCTTGCGCCGCCTTGATTCCGGTCAACAAGGCGGTGCTCTGCCCGCAGCTCCGCAAATGCCGCAGCAATCGTAGATGGGGCAGTTCTGCGCTCAAACGCAGAATCTCGGCGGCGGTGCCGTCGCTGCTGCCGTCATCGACATAGATGATCTCGTAGGCCGGCAACCCTCTCATCGCCGAGGTGATTTCGGCGACGAGCGGCGCGATATTGCCAGCCTCGTTGCGGACCGGAATGACGATCGAGAGATCCATAAATCAGTTGATGGCCCAAACCGTTGATTACCGGGAACGCCGTGACTGCCGGATTTTGTTCCGTGCGACCTGCGGCAAAACCGACCGTGGCCGTATCGTGTTTGGTGATAGGCAGGGCATGTAGCACGTTTCCCCTTTAGGTGGACAAAATGGCCCGGGAGAAGATTGTTGGCCGACGATATTGATGCCGATCCGCGCAATGTGAGATTGCGCGACGAGCCACAAGCGAGGCGGGTGATGCTTTCGGCGTGGCGACCATTGCCGGGCTGGCGGGTCGGCGCGACGCGATATGGCCTGATCCGGATGTCGCTTCTGGCGTTCTCGATCGGAGTTGTTGCCGGGCTCGGCGCTTTTGTTTTTCGCGAATTGATCGGTCTCGTCCACAACGTTCTGTTTTCTGGGCAGGTTCGCTTTCGAATACGACGCGAACCTGTTCACCCCCGCCAGCCCATGGGGCGCCGGCGTCATTCTCGTTCCGGTCGTCGGAGCGGTCGTCGTCACCTTTCTTGTCGTGAATTTCGCGCCCGAGGCCAGAGGTCACGGCGTTCCGGAAGTCATGGACGCGATCTACTACGGCGAGGGCAAGATCCGCCCGGTCGTGGCGTTGGTCAAATCGCTGGCCTCTGCTTTCGCGATCGGCAGCGGCGCTTCGGTCGGGCGAGAGGGCCCGATCGTCCAGATCGGGTCCTCCTTTGGTTCGACCCTGGGTCAGCTGATCCGGATGGATTCGGCGCAGCGGATCGTCCTGATCGCTGCCGGGGCCGGCGCCGGTATCGCCGCGACGTTCAACACGCCGATCGGCGGCGTCCTGTTCGCAATCGAACTGATGCTCCCCGAGGTCAGCGTCAACACGTTTCTCCCCGTCGCAGTCGCGACCGGGACCGCGACCTTTATCGGGCGGATCTTTTTCGGGACCCACCCATCCTTTCAGGTGCCGCCAATCGTGGCCCTGCCGCCGGAGCCGGGGTGGGCGGCGCTGATCATCGTGCTGTACATCGTGCTTGGCGGGATCGTCGGCGTAGCCGCCGCAGCTTATACCCGCGGGCTCTACGCTCTCGAGGACTGGTTCGACCGTATCCCCAACAACTATCTGCGCCATTGCTTTGGCATGGCCCTCGTCGGCCTTCTGATGTACGGGCTTTATCGAGGCTTTGGGCATTATTTTGTCGAAGGCGTCGGCTACGCGACAATCCAGGCGATCCTGACCGGGCAGCTCAATTTTGCCGGCCTTCTTGCGCTGTTGTTTGTGTGTAAGCTTGCTGCGACCGCGCTGAGCCTCGGATCGGGTTCGTCGGGCGGCATCTTTTCACCTTCGCTGTTCATGGGCGCGACCTTGGGTGCGGCGTTCGCCGGGTTCATCGCCTTTATCGCCCCTGGTATCCCGCTAAATCTGCCGGCCTTCGCGATGATCGGCATGGGTGCGATGGTCGGCGGCGCCACCGGTGCGGCGATGACCGCCGTGACGATGATTTTCGAGATGACCCGCGACTACGGCATCGTGCTGCCGATGATCTTGGCGGTCGCGGTGGCGCTCGGGGTGCGCCGCATGCTGTCGCGCGAAAACATCTACACGTTGAAACTGGCGCGGCGCGGCCACACGATCCCAAAAGCGCTGCAGGCCAACATGTTCCTGGTGCGCAAGGCGAAGGAGGTCATGGAGCGGAACGTTATCGTGGTGCCCGCCGATCTCGGTCTCAACGCGTTTCTGCTGCAGCCCGACCACGGTACCGGCATGCAGCACATCGTGGTCGCCAATGGTGACCGGTTAGTGGGTGTGGTGCGAATCAACACGGCGTTCCGGCACGGGATCGCTGAAGCGGGCGCCGACATCGCATTCGGCGATGTCGCGACGCGCGACTTTACGCTGGCCCGAGAGGACGATGTCGCCTTTGACGTTATCAAGCGCATGTGGCGCCGACATGCCGTCATGGCGATTGTCGTGCGCCGCGATGGCAGTGGTCGATATCGCTCGCCGAGGCCAGCCGATGTGCTCGGCGTGATCAGCAAGGAGCACGTCGCCGACGCGGTCGCCGGCAGTATCCAGGTTTACCCAAGATAGTTCGGACACGGGCGGGGTTGCCCTGTGCCAGCGGCCGGTCCGCAGGAACTTCACCGGCCGTCGCGGCATTCAGAATAAGGAATGGACAAGCGTAGGACCGAAGAGCTGGCGGCGATCCTCGTGCACCAATATGGGCGCTGGGCGCTCACTCATGCCAGGCAACGGCGATCGCAGCACGCGCATGAGCCGTACTCGGAAGCGTTCCGGATGTGGAACGCGATCACCGCCGCAACCGCGCGGCTGTTGCGCTCCCGCGCCCGCCGGCTCCGCGCTGGATAGTACGTTTTAGCGATCGACCCAGGCGATCCGCAGAATGTTAGTGGCGCCGGGAGTGCCAAACGGAACTCCGGCGGTAACGACGATCCGCTCACCGGGTGCGGCTATTCCTTCACGAGATGCCATGCGCGCTGCTTTTTGCACCATGTCGGTGAAGTTCTTGACATCGCTGGTATGGACGCAGTGGGCGCCCCATAGCACAGCGAGTCGGCGGGCGGTGTCGAGCTTGGCCGTCAGCACCAGGATCGGCACGGCGGGGCGCTCGCGGGCGGCGCGCAAAGCGGTAGCGCCCGAGGTTGTGTAGGAGACGATCGCCGCCGCATTGACCATGCCCGCCACCTGACAAGCGGCGGCGCTGATCGCATCGGGAGCGGTGTGCTCCAGCTCGGTGCGGGTGCCTTCGAGCATCGTGCGGTAGAGTGGGTCCTCATGCACCCGGCAGGCGATGCGGTCCATCATTGCCACCGACTCAATCGGGTATCGGCCCGCCGCAGTTTCCGCCGACAGCATAACGGCATCTGCGCCGTCATAGACCGCAGTGGCGACATCCGAGGCCTCGGCGCGGGTGGGCGTCGGCGAGGTGATCATCGATTCGAGCATTTGGGTTGCGACAATGACCGGTTTGCCGGCGAGGCGGCAGGCATGCACTACCTGCTTCTGCACGCTCGGCACATCCTCGGGCGGCATCTCGACGCCGAGATCACCGCGCGCGACCATCAACGCGTCCGCGAGCTCGATGATCTCTGAGAGACGCTTGATCGCCGCCGGCTTCTCCAGCTTGACCATTACCCCAGCCCGGCCAGCCACCAGCTTGCGCCCTTCGGCGACATCATCCGGCCGCTGAACAAAAGAGAGTGCGATCCAGTCCGCTCCGCGATCCAGAGCAAAGGCGAGATCGGCTCGATCTTTTTCGGTAATCGCTGAGAGCGGGAGGACCGCGTTCGGAATATTGACCCCTTTGCGGTCGGACAAGGTTCCGCCGACCCGGCACAGGGTCTCGGCGTATTCGGCGCCGCAACTCTCGGCTTGCAGCCGTACCTTGCCATCGTCGAGGAGCAGTTCCGTCCCTGGCTCGAGCGCTTCGAAGATTTCAGGATGCGGCAGGGGTGCTCGCGTGCAATCCCCAGGCCGCCTATCGAGATCGAGGCGGAAGTGCGCTCCCGCAGCGAGCTCGATCGGGCCCGCGGCAAATGTGCCAAGACGCAGCTTTGGTCCCTGCAAATCAGCGAGGATGCCGATCGGCCGGCCGCTATCGTGCTCGATCTTTCGGATCGCCGCGAACCTGGCGTCGTGCTCGGCATGCGTGCCATGACTGAAATTAAGCCGGAAAACATCCACGCCGGCATCGAACAGGGCGCGGATCTGATCCAGGGTCGAACTCGCCGGGCCGAGGGTCGCGACGATCTTTGCGCTGCGCCGGCGCTGCATGTCGATCTCCCAACCGAAATTTCGGCTCAGGCGCCAACCAGGATCGCCCGAAAATCATTGACGTTGGTCAAGGTCGGACCGGTCATCACCAAGTCACCGAGGGCGGCAAAAAACCCGTATCCATCGTTCTCGGCAAGCGCCGCTTTCGCTGAGATGTCTCGGGCGGCAGCGCGCGCAACGCTGTCGGGATAGAGGATCGCGCCGGCGTTATCTTCAGTCCCGTCGATCCCGTCGGTGTCGCAGGCCAATGCCGAGATGCCCTCGGCGCCATCGAGCGCCACTGCCAATGCCAACAGAAACTCGACGTTTCGCCCGCCACGTCCCGCGCCCGCGACAGTCACGGTAGTTTCGCCCCCCGACAGCAGGACCGCTGGGAGATGCACTGTTTGCGCGCCGACGCGAAATTCGCCCGACCGCAGCTGCAGCGCGATTGCGGCATGCACCCGCGCCACCTCGCGTGCTTCGCCCTCGATGCGGTCGCTGAGCACGATCGGCGTGACGTTTCGTCGCAAGGCCTCTTCGGCCGCCGCTGCCAATGAGTTTTGCGGGCTGGCGATCAGCTCGAACCGTGCATCTCGAAAAACCGGATCACCGAGTTTAGGGGTTTCGTGCGCTGCTGAAACGAGGTGGTCAAGCACCGCTGTCGGCTCGTCTATGCGATATTTCGCAAGCACCGCGCGCGCGTCCGCGAAAGTCGTTGCGTCGGGCACGGTCGGTCCCGATGCGATAACCGCCGGGTCGTCGCCCGGAACGTCCGAGATTGCCAGAGTGATAACGCGCGCCGGTGCTGCTGCCGCTGCTAAGCGGCCGCCCTTGATTGCCGAAAGGTGCTTGCGCACCGTGTTGATCTCGGTGATCGTCGCCCCGGATCGCAACAATGCCCGCGTTACCGCCTGCTTGTCCGCCAAGGTCAGACCGGGTGCGGGCAGCGTCAGCAGCGCCGAGCCGCCGCCCGACGCGAGAAAGATCATTTGGTCGTCGGGCCCAAGGCTATGCGCCATATCGAGGATGCGCTGCGCGGCGCGTTTGCCGGCATCATCCGGCACTGGATGGCTCGCCTCCAGAATTTCGATGCGGTCGCATGGAAGGGCATGTCCATAGCGCGTCAAAACGAGACCTTCGAGCATGCCGGGCCACAAGGATTCGAACGCATGAGCCATCGCCGCGGCGGCTTTCCCGGCGCCGGTCACAATCGTGCGTCCCGGTACCGCCGCGGGAATATGACCGACCATCGCCTTAAGCGGGTTCGCCGCGGCGAGCGCCGCGTCAAACAAGGCTCTCAGAAACTCCCCCGGCGGCGTTTGATCGCGGGCGGCCACGTCATGCTTCCATTTTGCCAAGCTGGACGGCATTTCATATCGAGCGATCGGCAAAGGCCAGCATTTGATCGTCCTGCGACGATCTTGGTCGCATAATCAGCGCGCAACGAGGGACGAGGTTTGTGAGGCTGTTTGGCCGCCGCGGATTGAGCAGCGCGGCAATCGTCATCGTGTTGCTGGCTTTGACGACGCCAGGCGGGGCCGGAGCGCCGACACCGGGTGCGGCCGGGGCACCAACGCCGGGTGGGGTTGGGTCGCCGACACCGGGTGCGGCCGGGGCGCCGACACCGGGTGCGGCCGGGGCACCAACGCCGGGTGGGGCCGGTCGCCGACACCGGGTGGGGGGGTCGCCGACACCGGGTGCGGCCGGGGCACCAACGCCGGGTGGGGTTGGGTCGCCGACACCGGGTGGGGCCGGGTCGCCGACACCGGGTGGGGCCGGGTCGCCGACACCGGGTGGGCCGGGGCGCCGACACCAGGTGGGGCCGGGTCGCCAACACCGGGTGGGGCCGGGTCGCCAACGCCAAGTGGCGGAGCCGGGTCGCCAACGCCAAGTGCGGCCGGGTCGCCGACGCCGGGTGCGGCGCGGGCGCCAATACCGGGCGCGGCCGGGCCGACAACGCCCTCACAGGTGGAACGGACACCATTCTCCGAGCTGTTTGCTCAGCTTGCCGCAAAGTTGGTCGAGGTCGTCGTCAACATCTCGACCACCCAGGCACCCAGCGCCCCGGCCGGCAAGACCGGCGAGGCGCAAGCGCCGAACGCAGGATCGCAGCTCGACGAGTTTTTTCGGAATTTCTTTGGCGACAAGAACGGGCTTAGCGGACCAAACGGGCTCGGGCCGCCGGTTGCGTCGCTCGGGTCCGGCTTCATCATTGATCCCTCCGGACTGATCGTGACGAACAACCATGTGATCGCCAATGCCGAGCAGATCTCGGTCACGCTCTCGGACAACACGACCTTGGCGGCGCATGTCGTCGGCCGCGATTCGGTCAGTGATCTCGCCCTCTTGAAAATCGACACCAAGACGCCGCTGCCGGCAGCGAAATGGGGTGATTCGGCGAATACCCGAGTTGGCGACTGGGTATTGGCGATCGGCAACCCGTTTGGTCTCGGCGGCACCGTCACTTCAGGCATCATCTCGGCGACGGCGCGCGACATCCATTCTGGCCCGTACGACGATTTTCTGCAGACCGACGCCTCGATCAACCGCGGCAATTCGGGCGGCCCGATGTTCAACCTCAACGGCGAGGTGATCGGCATCAACACCGCCATCTTTTCGCCGTCGGGCGGGTCGATCGGGATCGGCTTTGCCATCCCTTCCGCTTCGGCCCGCCCGATCGTCGATCAGCTGCGGGCAACTGGCAAGGTCGAGCGGGGCTGGATCGGCGCTCACATCCAACCGGTTACCGACGACATTGCCGGCGCAATCGGGCTCGACAAGAGCCGGGGCGCAATGATTGCGTCGATCGATCCGGGAGCCCGGCGGCGCAAGCAAAATTGCAACCGGGCGACGTCATCCTGACCTATGACAGCAAGGCGGTCGATCGCAGCCGCCAGCTGCCGCGGCTGGTTGCCGAGACCGCACCCGACAAGCTGGTCAAGCTATCGATCTGGCGCGACGGCAAGCCGCTCGAAATCGAGCTCAAAGTCGCGGCACTCGACCCGAACCGTCCGGTGGTGACGCCGCCGCCGCCAGAACCCGAAAAGCCAAAACCGCCGCCGAGCGTCGACGCACTCGGTCTCAAGCTGACCCGGCTGACCCCGGATCTACGCAAGCAATTCTCGCTGCCGGAGACCGCAAGAGGGGTTGTGATCACCGATGTTCCGGCAAACAGTGCCGCGGCGACGAAAGGCCTGCGTGCAGGAGACCTGTTGATCGCCGTCGGGCCTAGCCCGGTTACCACACCGGAGGAAATTCAGCAGAAGGCCGCTGCCGCGAAAAAGATCGGGCGCAAGGACCTTCTGGTTCGTGTCGAGCGCGACGGCATTACCCGCTTTGTCGCGCTCCCGGCCGAAGGCGGCTGAGGGGCCGGGAGCTTTGCTATTCAGCGGCGGCTAGCGCGGGAGTGGTAACCGATACGGGAGCGCGCAGGCGACTGAGAAGGCTCGCCTCTTTCGCCTTGGCGAGCGCGAGGTTCGCTTCCTTGATATGGCCAAAGCCACGGATCTCGAGCGGGAGTGAGGCCAATTCGACGGCAACCGCGTGATTGCCCGGCGACAGTCGGCTGACGATTTCGTCGATCATCGCCTCATATTCCCCGATCAGCCGGCGTTCGGTCTGGCGCTCCTCGCTATGGGCGAAAATATCGAACCGGGTGCCGCGCAGCCGCCGCAGCTTCGCCAGCAGCCCAAAAACGCGCAGCATCCACGGCCCGAACTCGCGCTTGCGCAAATGTCCGGTTTGCGGGTCGCGATCGCCGAGAATCGGGGGGGCGAGGTGAAAACGTAGTTCGTAGGGGCCGTCGAACTGGTCGGCGACGCGCTTCAGGAAATCGCTCTGGGTGTAGAGTCGGGCGACTTCGTATTCATCCTTATAGGCCATCAATTTGAACAGGCCGCGCGCGACAGCTTCGGTTAGTTCGGTGCTGCCCGGCAGACATGCGGCTTCAACTTCGCGCACCTGTCGAACACGATCGGCAAAGCGGGCGGCATAGGCGCGGTCTTGATAGTCGGTCAAGAACGCGATGCGCCGCTCGATCAGCTGGTCGAGTGTTTCGGAGAGACGTTGGCTCGCCGGCACCGTGCTTGGTGGCGTTGCGCGCCTCTCCACCAAATCAGGGTCGACCGCAGCCCGGCGTCCCCAGCGGAAAGCATCGCGGTTAAAGTCGACGGCGACCGCGTTCAGCTCGATCGCGCGCTCGATTGCCTCGGATGACAGCGGAACGAGACCGCGTTGATAAGCATAGCCAAGCATAAACAAATTGCTGGCAATCGAATCGCCGAGGAGCCCCGTCGCAAGCCGAGTCGCGTCGAGAAACTCGGCGTTTTCGGGTCCTGTCGCCTCCGCGATGCTGCGCTCCATCGCATCGGTCGGGAACAGCAAATCGGGGTTGCGGGTGAAATCGCCGGTGATCGTTTCATGGCGGTTGACGACAGCGCGGCTGTATCCGGGTTCGAGCTTGGTCAGGGCGTCGGCGCTCGCCGAAACCACGAGATCGCACCCCAACAGCAGTTCGGCATTGCCGGCGGCGATGCGCACCGCGTGGATTTGATCCGGCTTTTCGGCGATCCGGATGTGGCTGTAAACGGCACCGCCTTTTTGCGCGAGACCCGTCATGTCGAGAACAGTGCAGCCTTTGCCTTCGAGATGGGCGGCCATGCCGAGCAGCGCACCGATTGTGACGACGCCGGTTCCGCCGACACCGGTAATGAGGATCCCGTATACACGGTCGAGCGCCGGTTGCGCCGGTTCGGGCAGTGGCGGCAGTCCCTCCTCGCCTAGCTCCCCGGCCCGGCGCTTTTTGAGCCCCCCACCATGGACCGTCACAAAGCTGGGACAGAACCCGTTAACGCAGGAATAGTCTTTGTTGCAGCTCGACTGGTCGATGGCGCGTTTGCGCCCGAACTCGGTTTCGACCGGCACCACCGAAACGCAGTTCGAGGTTTTCGAGCAATCACCGCAACCTTCACAAACCAGATCGTTGATAAAGACGCGCTTTGCCGGATCGGGGAACCGGCCGCGCTTACGGCGGCGGCGCTTTTCTGCGGCGCAGGTCTGATCGTAGACAATCGCGGTGACACCTGGGATCTCGCGCAACTCGCGTTGCACCGCGTCAAGGTCGTCGCGATGGCGCACCGCGATGCCGGCTGGGAAGCCGGCGTTTTGCGGGTATTTATCGGGTTCGTCGGTGACAACGACGATGCGGCCGACGCCTTCGGCGGCGAGCTGGCGGGTCAATGCCGGCACGGTCAGCCCGGTATCGCTCGGCTGCCCGCCGGTCATTGCGACGGCGTCGTTGAATAGCAGCTTGTAGGTGATGTTGACCTTGGCGGCGATCGCGGCGCGGATCGCGAGAACTCCCGAATGCGTATAGGTGCCGTCGCCGAGATTGGCGAAAATATGCGGTGTCTCCGTGAACGGCGCCTGGCCGATCCACGGCACGCCTTCGCCGCCCATTTGCGTAAAGGTCGCGGTCGAGCGATCCATGAACTGGGCGAGGTAATGGCAGCCGATGCCGGCGACTGCACGGCTCCCTTCGGGCACTTTGGTCGAACTGTTGTGTGGGCATCCGGAGCAGAAATAGGGAGTGCGCGCAAATGGCACGACGTTGCCGCCGCCCAGCTGGCGCTCCTTGGCTTCGAGGAAGGCGAGGCGCTCCTGGATCCGCGGTGAGGTGTGAAAGCGGGCGATTCGCTGCGCGATCACGCGCGCGATCATTGCCGGCGTCAGCTCCCCGGTTGACGGCAAAATCCAGTTTCGGTTTTCATCGAATTTGCCGATAACTCGCGGGCGGACATCCTCGCGCCAATTGTAGAGTTGTTCCTTGAACTGGTTTTCAATGACCGCGCGTTTTTCTTCGACAACCAGAATTTCTTCGAGACCCTCGGCAAAATGGCGAATGCCCTCGCGTTCGAGCGGCCACGACATTCCCACTTTGTAGAGGCGAAAGCCGATCTCGGCGGCGTGCGCGTCGTCGATGCCGAGATCATCCAGCGCCTGACGCACGTCGAGGTATGATTTACCCGTCGTGACAATGCCAAAGCGCGGGCGCGGGCTGTCGATCACAATGCGGTCGAGCCGGTTGGCTCCACCAAAAGCAAGCGCTGCGTAGAGCTTAAATTTGTGCAGGCGGTATTCCTGGTCGAGCGGCTGGTCGGGCCAGCGGATGTTAAGCCCGCCGGCCGGCATTTCGAAATCTTCAGGCAAAACGATACGGACCCGTTCGGGGTCGAGCTCGATCGAGGCCGAACTGTCCATCGTCTCGGCGATGGTCTTAAGCGCAATCCAGCAGCCGGAATAGCGCGACATCGCCCAGCCGTAGAGACCGAAATCGATAATCTCCTGCACTCCGGACGGATTCAGTACCGGAATGCACGCATCCATGAACGCGTATTCCGATTGATGCGCCAGAGTCGAAGACTTACAGGTATGGTCGTCACCGGCGAGCAGCAGCACCCCGCCGTGACGCGATGACCCCGCGGCGTTGCCGTGCTTCAGCGCGTCGCCGCTGCGATCGATGCCCGGGCCCTTGGCGTACCACATCGCAAATACGCCGTCATACTTGGCGCCGGGGAAGAGATTGAGCTGTTGGCTGCCCCATACAGCGGTGGCGCCGAGTTCCTCGTTTATCGCGGGCTGGAACCGGATGTGGTTTTTTTCGACAAAGCGTCGTGCAGCCCACAGCGCCTGATCAAAACCACCTAACGGCGAACCGCGGTAACCCGAAATAAAGCATCCGGTGTTAAGTCCAGCAGCGGCGTCACGCTGACGCTGCATGATTGGCAGACGGACCAGCGCCTGGGTCCCGGTCAGGTAGACGCGTCCCTTGTCGAGAACGTATTTGTCGTCGAGTGTGACCGCCGCCAGCGCCATCGCGACCTCCCGAAACGCCGCTACTGTTTGATAAGACGTAGTGTTATGCCGGTGGTTCCTCAATGAGCAGCGCAACCCATTCGGGAAAAGGAAATGACCCAACCGTGTTTAGGCGAGGCAGCGGCGTTAAATTCTGTGCCAGGGACCACAAGCGACACGAACTCTAACGGCAGCCGCTGTCGATGCTGATTGCGGGGTGGTTCGGGTGAGGGTAATGCTTACTTAAGCAATCAGATTTGAGGTGTTTTTGAATGCCCGACTTGGCATTGACACGCGAGCCACCGAACCCATCATTGCTCTCGGCGCTGCGTGAGCTTCTCGGCAATCGCGTGTCGACCGCGGCGGCAGTTTGTGCGCAGCACGGCAAGGACGAATCCTATCACCAGGCGCATGCCCCCGATGCCGTCGTGTTTCCTTGCAGCACCGAGGAAGTCGCCC
The DNA here is from genome assembly GCA_963735445.1 of uncultured Alphaproteobacteria bacterium. Classification (GTDB taxonomy): domain Bacteria; phylum Pseudomonadota; class Alphaproteobacteria; order ATCC43930; family CGMCC-115725; genus AP-15. The sequence goes on along the minus strand of CAVTLC010000004.1, from coordinate 50,569 downwards.
GGATCGTAAAGCTCTGCGCCGAATACAACGCGCCAGTGATTGCCTTTGGCACGGGCACCTCGCTCGAGGGCCACGTCGCTGCGCTTAAAGGCGGCGTCTGTGTCGACATGATGCAGATGAACCGAATTTTGCGCGTCAATGCCGAGGATCTCGACGCTACGATCGAAGCCGGGGTCACCCGCAAGCAACTCAATGAATATCTGCGCGATACTGGATTGTTTTTTCCGATAGACCCCGGCGCCGACGCCTCGCTTGGCGGCATGGCGGCAACGAGGGCTTCGGGCACCAACGCGGTGCGATACGGCACCATGCGCGAAAATGTGCTGTCCCTGACGGTCGTTCTGGCCGATGGCCGGATTATTCGAACCGCGCGCCGAGCCCGCAAATCAGCCGCCGGGTATGATTTAACCCGACTCTTTGTCGGCTCCGAGGGGACGCTCGGGATTATTACCGAGCTCACTTTGAGGCTTTACGGAATCCCCGAGGCGATTTCGGCGGCGGTATGCGCTTTTCCGACACTCGATGACGCGGTCAACACGGTGATCACGACCATTCAATCCGGGGTGCCGGTAGCGCGAATCGAGTTGCTCGACGAAGCTCAGATGGAGGCAATAAACAAATACTCAAAGCTCGACCATAAAGTGGCCCCCACATTATTTTTCGAATTCCACGGATCCCCGGCAGGCGTCGCCGAGCAGTCTGAAACCGTAAAGTCGATCGCCGCGGAAAGCGGCGGGGATGATTTCCGATGGACCACCACGGCCGAGGAACGCGCCAAACTTTGGCAGGCCCGGCACGACGCCTATTATGCGGCGTTGGCGTTACGGCCGGGGTCAAAGGGCTGGGCGACCGATGTTTGCGTGCCGATTTCGCGGCTTGCCGAATGTATTCACGACACGAAGCAAGATCTTGCTCAATCGTCGATCCCGTCAGCTATGGTGGGCCACGTAGGAGATGGCAATTTTCATCTCGTCTTTATGATTGACCCGAATCGACCGGAAGAAATCGCCGAAGCCCGCCGGCTCAATGACCGAATGGTGACACGGGCACTGGCAATGGAAGGTACGTGCACTGGCGAGCATGGGGTCGGTTACGGCAAAATGGATTTTCTCGTTGCCGAGCACGGCGACGCTGTTAGCGTCATGCGAATGATTAAGCTGGCGCTTGATCCGAACAATCTTATGAACCCCGGGAAAATCGTGCGGGCGTGATCGTTCACCGTCCCCTCCTAGATAGCTCGCGGAACTAAAAAACAGCTTCATTGTTGACGTGACGGCAGGTATTATCACAGTACTAAGAGCAGAATCGGGTTCTATTGATCTCGCTGGGCAGCATTTAGTTTGCCAGCAGGGTCGTAGCACAAGCTTACAAATTCTGTGTCTCGCTGCTTGCCGCGATAGGGTTATGTTACCTGCATCGAAATAGGGCGGGGTAGGTGGTTCTTAGAAGTCCAAAATAAGCCACGTAGACGAAGGTCGTTCGTATGGAAAAGTCGAGTAAAAGAGGGAAAATTCCCCAGCAGGATTGGCCGACAATTATCTCCCGATACGAGTCGGGTGAGACCCTTGCGAGTATCGCTCGAACTTATGACTGCTCGCCTCCGGCGATTAGTTATATCGTCAGCCGCACGCGGGCGCGCACCGCCGCGGCTGAAAGCGCTGCACCGACCCCGCCTGGATTGCCTTTAACCGAGCCTCAACTAGTAAAAACCACAGGATCGACGACACACATCAATGACATACCAGAACCCGATTCCGCGCATAGCCAAGTGACATCCGAGAAAACCCGGCACGCCACCTCCATAGAAACTCAGCAATCCGCTATCGAGGTGGTCACATCATCGGATTCAAAACATCCAACAGATGCTGAACGGATCACCCAAAAGGAATTGTTTTCTGCTCAAATGCCATCTTCATCCTCACCCGGGCGCACCCAAGCTGTGACCCCAGTCGGCTGGGAGCCGCCAGGCGATGCCCCGCGACCCCGTGACGGGCATTCGATCAACGAAACCGTTGGTCCATCCCGCCCACCCAATCAGCAGGGCGCCACTCCGCAAAACGGAGACGGCCGGCGGACGCTTCACCTGTCGCTGCACGGGAACGGACCCGTCTCGAGCCCCGCGATGCCTCCAACAAGCCAAAACGGTGGAAACTCCGGCAACGCCTTCGACGGTCGGCCGGTTTCGCGCCCGCCGCAGGGCTCAGCGGGCTTCGCACCACAAACCCGCCAGCCTCCTCCTGCTTCACCAAGGCCTTCACTTGGGCCGGCGCCTGGCGCCATAGGGCCAGCGCTCGGCGCCGCCGGGATGCCGGACCACACCAATAAAGTTCGCGAGGGCGGGGCTTTTATCGATCGGGCGCTTCGCGAACGCATTGATGAAGATATCGCAGTCTTTCTTGCTGCCTTCGATGCGGCCCTCGACCACGATACGACCGAGAGCAGAACCGAGCTGCGGGAAGCTACCGACCGTCTTTTGCGCGCCGGGGCCCGCACCCGAATCGAGCTTGAACGGTTGGAGGCGCGCGTTCCGCTGCACCCGCGCGATGCCTCTCCGCGTCCGTCGCCGGCTTTCCGCCCGCGTTAAAGATCGTCGCACCGAATGGCCGCGCGTTTTGAAAAAGCAGCGCGCGACCGATCGGGCGAATTGGTCTCCTTTAACCCTGATTGCCTAGGCTAACGCCGACATACTGCGTCACACCATGGCGATTGAGGAGTAGCAGCGCGGTCTTTTTCGACGATTGGGCGGCGTCTTTCAGCTTCGCCGCGGCTTCCTCAGGCGTATGCACCAGCTGCTGATTGATCGAGACGATTACATCGCCATCCGCCACACCGACATCATCGCCGGCACTGCCGTTATCGACGCGAGTGACGACAACCCCGTCGACGCCCTTGGCTATGTGCAGCTCCTGGCGCAACCGATTCGTCAGCGGAGCAAAGTGCATCCCCGATGCAGAAGCCTCGGAGGCCTGATCGTCATTTTGCTCACCGGCAGCCGAGGCGACCTTGTTATTGTCCGGGAGCTCACCGAGCTTTGCCTGCAAATCGGTCTTATGTCCGTCGCGCCACACTGTCACTGTCGCTTCGCTGCCGGGATTGGCGGTCGCGACGAGTCGCGGTAAATCATGAAGCTGGTCCACCTGGGTGCCATTAAAGCCCAAGATGACGTCGCCTTGCTTCAGACCCGCTTTAGCGGCCGGACCGTCGGGATTGACGACTGAAACCAGCGCACCGTGGTCGCCGTGAAGACCGAGGCTGGCTGCAATGGCCGGTGTGACCTCCTGGATTTGAACCCCGAGCCACCCGCGGGTGATCTTGCCGTGCTCCTCAAGCTGCGCGACGATGTTCTTCGCAACGTTGGACGGCACGGCAAAACCAATACCCACGCTGCCGCCATTGGGTGAATAGATCGCAGTGTTGATGCCGATTACCTGGCCCTCGAGGTTAAAGGTCGGACCGCCGGAATTGCCTCGATTGATTGGTGCATCGATCTGCAGAAAATCGTCGTAGGGTCCCTCATTGATGTCGCGGCCCCGGGCCGAAATGATCCCCGTGGTTACTGTTCCACCTAGCCCAAACGGGTTGCCGACGGCCATCACCCAATCCCCGACTTGGGCGGCGCTGCTGTCGCCGAAGGTGACATAAGGGAGCGGGTGATCGGCTTTGATTTTCAGCACGGCGAGATCGGTCTTGGGATCACGACCAATGATCTTTGCGGTGTATTTGGTCTTGTCTTGCAGGATGACTTCGACCTTACCGGCGTCGCCGACGACGTGGTTATTGGTAACAACATAACCCGAGGGATCGATAATAAAACCGGAGCCGAGTGCTATGCGGTGCGGCATACCCTCCGGCATTTGTGGAAACGCATGCCGCCCGCCTCCTCCTGGATTTTGCTGGTCAAAAAAGCGCCGCAGCATTTCGTCGAATGGAGAATTCGAGAATCCGTGAAATGGCGAACTCTGAGATGGCTGCTCTTCTTCGGACATCTGGTCGGCCCCGGCCTTTTGCGTGACCGAGATGTTCACAACAGCTGGCAAGACTTTCTTGACCAAGGGCGCGAAGCTCTGCTGCTGGATCAGCGCCACCGGCGAGGTCATCGTTTGCGGTGCCGGTGACGGAGGCGCCGAGTTTTCGGCCCAAACCATCGGCGATAAAGCGAGCGTCGCCCCGAGCCCAAAGCCCAGCGCCGCGGCGCGCCCGCGGGTAACCTTTGGGAGCCGGATCTTATCAGCGGAAAAATTGACCATTCTGTCCTCTTGTTGCACGGCTGGTTGCCCCGTACCCCGAACACCGCAGGCGTCCCGAGAGCGATCGGGGATCAGTGGATAATTGCACCACGGGCCTGACACCCGGCTTTCCTCGAAATTAAATCGCTGTAACCTAGGGCGCGCTTAGTAACGTCGTGTTTGAGCCTGCGCGGGGGCTCGGCGTTAAACGACTGAACCGCCCCGGTGTCCACGCCGCGAGAATGAGGAAACTCCCGATGAGCCGATACCGCGAGATAACCCTCGCCGAGATGACCCAGCCGCAAAAAGAAGTTCATGACGAGATCGTCGCCGGCAAGCGCGGTCGATTTGGCGGCCCATTCCAGCTGTTGATCCGGGCGCCGGAAGTGTGCCGGCACCTGTCTCGGCTTGGCGAATATCTGCGTTGGGGCAGTTCGCTGCCGCCGGCATTGTCCGAGTTGGCGATATGCCTGACCGCGCGCAGCATCCGGGCGAATTACGAGTGGTATGCGCACGCGCCGCTGGCGATCGAAGCCGGGGTGCCGGCCGATGCGATCGAGGCGATCCGTACCGGCGTCAGGCCGGAATTTGCAAACAACGAGCAGACACTGGTCTATCAGATCGTTACCGAGCTGATCGATACCAAGAGGCTTTCGGACGCGAGATTTGCGGAGGCGATCAAGGCGTTCGGAGAGCAGGGCGTCGTCGAACTCGGGACCATCATCGGCTACTACACCGCAATCGGGAATGCGCTCAACGTGTTCCAGGTCCCGCTGCCTGCGGGCACCCCGTTACCCTTCGCGGACTAAGGACAGGGCGCGGATCAGCGGATTCGTGATTCTGCCGGTCCGCGAACCGTACTGTTTAGCGCCGTTCCCGGCTACGCCGCCTGTGTCTGCGGCAGGCCGCGCTCGAGCAGCTCTGCCAAGCGGCGGGCAAAGGCCGGGGGGTCGGGCAATTGTTCGCCCTCGATGATCCGCGCCTGATCGAGGAGCAGCCAGGCAAACTCGCTAATCTGGTCCGACGCGCCGGTCTCGCCGACGCTCGCCGCGAGACGCTCGATCAGCTTGTGTCGGGGATTGAGTTCGAGAATGCGTTTGGCAGCGGTATCCAGTTGACGATGCTGCTTCAACAGCCGTTCGAGGTGCATGTCCATATCGCCCTCGTCGGCAACCAGACAGACTGCGCTGTCGGTCAGCCGATCTGAGCTGCGGACGTCTTTGACCGCGTCTCCAAGTGCCAGTTTAAAAATCGCGATCAGGCTGGCGAGCTTGGCCGGCGGCTCCGGCAGTTCCTGCGGCCTCTCCTCAGGCGGGGTAATCTTAACGAGATCGACACCGCCGCGGGTTGCTGATTTGAACGGCTTTTCCTTGTACGTTCCGATCGCAGATACCCAGAATTCGTCGATCGGATCGGTCAGCATCAACACTTCTACGCCGCGTGCACGAAAGCCCTCAAGTTGCGGGCTGCGCTTGACGATCTCCAGATTATCGCCGGTGATCGTATAGATCGCGTCCTGCCCCGGCCGCATCCTCTCGATATATTGGTCGAGTGATACGAGTTCGTCGCGCGCGGTCGAGCGAAACCGCACAAGTTCCAGCAAAGAATCGCGCTGGTCGCGGTCCTCGTAGAGGCCCTCCTTTAACACCGCGCCAAAATTGTCCCAGAATTTGGCGTATTCCTCAGGCTCCTCGGTCGCCTTCTTGCCGAGTTCGGTCAGCACCCGCCGGGTCAGCTGCTGGCGCATTCGCGCGACCATCGGGTTGGATTGCAACATTTCGCGGCTGATGTTGAGCGGCAGGTCCTCGCTATCGACGACGCCGCGCAAGAAGCGCAAATAGGCGGGCAGGAGGTCGGTGCCTTCGTCGGTAATGAATACCCGGCGGACATAGAGTTTGACTCGGCTTTTACGCTCCGGATCGAACAGATCGAATGGCTTGGTCGAAGGCACGAACAGCAAATTAGTGTATTCGAGCACCCCCTCGGCCTTGTTGTGCAAGGTCAGCCATGGATCGTCAAAGCTGTGGCCGACATGATGATAGAATTCCTTATATTGCTCGGGCGTAATTTCCGAACGCGGTCGGGTCCACAGTGCGGAGGCGGTGTTGATCGTTTCATCTTTACCGCCGTCCTTTAGAACAATCGGCAAGCCGATATGGTCGGAATATGTGTGAACGATGCGGCGCAACCGGGCGGCATCGAGATATTCGTCTTCGCCCTCGCGCAAATGGACAATAATGGATGCGCCTCGCGCGGCATCCGGCAGCGGCTCGATCGTAAATTCGCCTTTGCCGTCGGAGATCCAGCGCCAGCCTTCGCTTTCGCCGGCCTTTCGCGACAGCACCTCGACTTTTTCGGCCACCATAAACGCTGAGTAAAAGCCGACACCGAATTGGCCGATCAGGCTCATATCCTTGCGGGCGTCACCCGATAGCTGGCTCATAAAGGCCGCTGTGCCGGAGCGGGCGATCGTGCCGAGATTTTCGATCAGCTCGTCCCGGTTCATGCCGATGCCGTTATCGGCGATTGTCAGGGTCCGAGATTTCTTATCGGGGGTCAGTACGACACGGTAGTCGGTATCGCCCTCAGCCAATGCCGGCTCGGTCAGGGCCGCGTAGCGCAGCCGATCGCAAGCATCGGAGGCGTTGGAGATCAATTCGCGCAAAAAGATCTCTTTTTCGCTGTAAAGCGAATGCGCGACGATTTCGAGAAGGCGGCTAACTTCCGCCTGGAAGCTTCTTGTTTCCTGGGTCATGGTCTGCCGTGGCGGGTTGGCGTCAATGCGTTCCGGATATGTAGCGCGGATCGTATCCGCGCAAGATATCCGAGCTCAGCAATTCACACCCGGTCGGCTCGAAGGCCCTGGCGCCATCGCTCGACGGTTTTCTCGACCCGCCCGCCATCGACCTCGCTGGTCCAAGCCTCAGTAAATGACGCCGTCGCACTTCTTGGGCGTCGCTCGGCTGGGAGCACGGAAAGCGAGATACGCATCGGTAAGGATACTCCTTCACCGACCGCGATCGCCTCTCCATTACCAAGAGCCGGCAGAAAATTCAGTAATCCGTAACATGATTCGGGCACTGCGCTGCGCACGATATCCTGATCTTCCTGGCCGGTCATGCGCAGCGCGAATAGGGTATTGCACTCAGACAGAAGTCCCGGGGCCAGATCCGATGGTCGTTGGCTGACGACGCACAACGAAACCGCATATTTGCGGCCCTCTTTGGCGATGCGGAAGAGGGCTCGTTTTGCCGCTTCGAAGCCGAGACTTTGATCGCGCGGCGCGTAGCGATGCGCTTCTTCGCAGACAATCGTGATGGGGATCGGGGTTTCGCTCCACAACGCGAAATCAAAGGCCAGACGGCATAAGACCGAGACGATCACGTTCACAACTTCGGAGGGGATACCGGCAAGGTCGAGAATGGTAATCGGCTTCCCGGCAACGGGGATGCGAAATAACTGCGCGAGGATATCGCACAGCTCGTCGCGAAGGGTCATACGCGTGTTGAAAACAAAGGCATAGCGCGCATCGTTTTGCAACGCAGTGATGCGGCTGGTCACCGCATGATAGGCGGCGACGCTTTCCGGGCGATCCAAGCTCCCCATTGCCGCGTCGATAAACCGCAAGACATCCGCCATTCGGTAAGGCGCCGGGGTATCCACCGTGCCCCGGCGCTCGAGGCCCGTCTTCGCGAAGTAGAGTTTCTTGGCTGCCAGCACTGCCTCGCCGAGGATTTTCACCTGATCCGGATGACTGTCCGCGCCGAGAATGATTTCGGTGAGCTCTTCGAAATTGAACAGCCAATAGGGAAAATAGAGACCGTGGCCCGGGCTTAGCACTGCAGCCCGTCCGCCAAACGCGGCCGCATACTCGCTGTGTAGGTCGAGCAAAATCAGATGCGCGTTGGGGGAATGGTCAATGATTGCACTCAAGAGCGTCGCAACGAGGCAGGACTTGCCCGATCCGGTTGTGCCGACGATGCTGAAATGCTTTCCGAACAGTTCGTCAGCGAGGATGTAGGCGGGAACCTCTGGATTCTGATGAAGCAGGCCGATGGCGGCCGTCGGGGCATTTGGACGTGCGTAGACTTGCTGTAGATCGGAGGGGGAGGCGAGCAGGACGGGAACATCCAGTGCTGGAAAGCCGGATATGCCCCGCTTGAAAGCGGTGGAAGTGCCACTGCCGATCTCGCCTGCGAACTCGATTTCGGCGGTTTTGAAGTCTTGGGCCGTGGGCTCCAACCCCGGATCGGCCACTTCAAGTCGGCTCACCATTCCATAAACTGTGCCCGACCGCGTCTGCATCTTGACGAGATTGCCAATTTCGACCGGATGCAGGTCTTGCTCCTCCAGCATTACGGTGGAGCGCGATGCAGACACGGCGATTATTCGCCCAATCCGGCACCCATCGAGATCATCAGCGCCAAACCCGTCCACAAAATCTTCCCGTTACCAGCGACCAGCCCAAAATCGCGCAATTTTGAAAAGATTCGGTGAAAACCCGGCCGGCCAGAATAAGGATTTTCCGCGGCGACGCACCGCGGCGGATTTGACGGTTTGCTCTTGCCATGTCGCCCTACGCACCCGATACCTTTGCCATGGCCATGTTCAGCCCCGCTCCGCGCCTTGTCGCGGTCCTCGGGCCGACCAATACCGGCAAGACGCATCTCGCGATCGAGCGCATGCTCGGCCATAAAAGCGGGATGATCGGGTTTCCGCTGCGGCTGCTCGCCCGCGAGAATTACGATCGCATCGTCAAACTGCGCGGCGCTCGGGCGGTGGCGCTGATTACCGGCGAAGAAAAAATCGTGCCGCCAAACCCGTCCTATTTTGTCTGTACAGTGGAATCGATGCCGCTCGATCGCGCCGTCGATTTTCTTGCGGTCGACGAGATCCAGCTCTGCGCTGATCCGGAGCGTGGCCACGTCTTCACCGCGCGGCTGCTGCATGCGCGCGGCCTCGCCGAAACAATGTTTCTCGGCGCCGACACGATCAAGCCGCTGATGCGGCGGCTTGTGCCCGAATTTGAGCATGTCAGCCGGCCGCGTTTTTCGACTTTGGCCTATACCGGACATAAGAAGGTGACCCGACTGCCGCGACGCAGCGCTGTCGTCGCCTTTGCCGTCGCGGACGTGTTTTCACTGGCCGAGTTGATCCGGCGCCAGCGTGGTGGCACCGCGGTCGTGCTCGGGGCGCTGTCGCCGCGGGCGCGCAATGCCCAGGTCGGGATGTTCCAGGCTGGCGAGGTCGACTATCTCGTCGCCACCGATGCGATCGGGATGGGGCTCAACATGGATCTCGACCATGTCGCCTTTGCCCGCATCGGCAAGTTCGACGGGCGCGGCCCGCGGCGGCTGACCGCGGCCGAAATCGCCCAGATCGCCGGTCGCGCCGGGCGTCATATGAGCGACGGCACCTTTGGCACGACCGCCGAGCAAGGACCGCTCGATGGTGAAATCGTCGAGGCGGTCGAAACCCATCGCTTCGACCCGTTGACCAAGCTCAACTGGCGCAACACCAGGCTGCACTTCGAGTCGATCGACGCTTTGCTGCAGAGCCTTGATGAGCGCCCATCACTGCCCGGCCTCGTTCAGGCGCGGCAGGCCGACGATCATCGCGCCTTGCAGGCGCTCGCCCGCAACCGCGATGTCACCCAGCTCGCCGGCAACCGGGCCGCCGTGCGGCTGCTCTGGGACGTGTGCCAGATCCCGGATTTCCGCAAGGTTATGACCGACAGCCACACGAGGCTGCTGGCACATATCTTTACCCACCTCGCCGGACCTGACGAGCGTCTGCCCACCCAATGGATCGCCGGGCAGATGAACAACCTCGACCGCACCGATGGCGACATCGACAGCCTGATGGCGCGGATCGCCCACATTCGTACCTGGACCTACATCACCCATCGCAGCGATTGGGTCGACGGCGCCACCTCTTGGCAGGAGCAGGCGCGTGGTATCGAGGATCGTCTGTCCGACGCATTGCACGAGCGGATCACCCAGCGCTTTGTCGATCGCCGCTCGGCCTTCCTGGTGCGCCGGCTCGCCTCGGACGACGAATTGATCGCTTCGGTTTCGTCGAGCGGGGAAGTGCGGGTCGAGGGCGCCTATGTCGGCCGGCTCGAGGGGCTGCGCTTTGTCCCGGACGCGATTGACGGGATCGAAATGCGGATGGTCAACACCGCCGCCAATCGGGTATTGCGCGGCGAGATCGCGTCACGCGCACGGCTACTGGCGGCCGATGCCGACGAGGCGTTTACAATCGACGCTGCGGGCGGGCTGCGCTGGCGTGGCGGCGTTGTCGGCCGGCTGGTTGCCGGGGAGCGCATGCTGACTCCGCGGGTCGAAGCGATCGGCGGCGACTTTGTCGAGGGTGATCTCCGCGAAAAGATCCGCCAGCGCTTGGCGGCGTTTGTCCGCACCGAGATCGAACGCCGGCTCGCCCCTCTGTTCGCGATTTCCGGGTTGCCGCTTGGCGGTGTTGCGCGCGGTCTCGCATTTCAGCTCGCCGACGCGCTGGGGAGCCCTGCCAGCGGGGGAGGTGGTGCGCCAAGTCGCGGCCCTCGACGGGGCGGATCGCGCGGCGTTGAGCCGAAACGGGGTCCGGTTCGGCACTGAAACGGTGTATCTTGAGCCGCTGTTGCGGCCGGAGGCGGTACGCTTTCGCGCCCTGTTGTGGGCGGTGCGGTTTGGGCGAACCCCGCCGGCACTGCCCGGGACGCGCCGGCTCGCAAAAGCGATCGAAACCGATCCATCGCTGCCTTTGTCATTTTATGCCGCGCTCGGCTTTTTCGTCGCCAACGGGTTGGCGCTTCGCGCCGACCGGGTCGAGCGTCTCGCTGCGACCGCCCGCCAGCTTTCGCGACTCGGCCCGTTCGCAGCGGACGACCGGCTCGCCGCGATCGCCGGTGTCGAGGTCGCCGCATTGCGGCGGGTGCTGACCGCGCTCGGCTATCGCGCCGTCATTAGTGGCGGCGTTGAAACCTTTGTCGCGCGGCCGCGCCGTCGCCGCGACAATACCGTGGTGCGGCCGCCCGGAGAGGGGCATCCCTTTGCCAAACTGCAGGAGCTGAAGCTCGCTTGAGCAAGGCGGACAGCTCGGCTACGGCCGCGAGCCGGCGGATCGACCAGTGGCTATGGTTTGCCCGGCTTGCCAAGACGCGCTCCTCGGCGGCGCGCCTGTGCGCAGCGGGCGCGGTAACCCTCAACGGTGTTGCTGTGGGCAAACCCAATCAGCCGGTGCGGGTCGGCGACGCGATTGCCGTGCCGCAGGGGAACTATTGGCGAAGCGTACGGATCTTGGCGTTGGGGTCGCGCCGCGGCCCGGCGAGCGAGGCGCGGACATTGTACGAGTTACTCGCTGCGCCGGTGCGGCTGTCCGAGATTGAACCGGCTTGGGAACCGCTGCTTGCAGAGGACGAATTGGAGCAGTGAACCTTCGCCGTCCGCTCAATTTCCGGTGAAGACCGGGGTGCGTTTTTCTGCCCAGGCCCGCAACGCTTCCTGGTGGTCGTCCGACTCCGAACAACGCGCCCGGATGGCGGCGAGTGCCGCGCGGTCGAGCGTGCCTGCGGCGGTCTCGTTGATCGCCTTTTTTAGCCCGGCCACAGCGAGCGGCGCGTTCGCGGTTAGCGTCGCCGCCAATGCCTCGACGCGCGCCATCAGCTGATCAGGCGGCACGATTTCATCGAGATAGCCGATCCGAAGCATCTCGGCCGCATCGATCGGCTGCGCCGTCATAAACAGCTTTTTTGCAGCGCCGACCCCAAGCCGCGTGACATATCGGCGGACGCCGCTTTCGTAATAAACGATCCCGAGCCGCGCCGCTGGCATCAGCAGCTGCATGCCCTCGACGCCGATCCGAAAATCGCAGGCCAATGCCAGATCGGTGGCGCCGCCATAGACACTGCCGTTCAATGCCGCGATCGTCGGCACGCGGAGCTGTTCGAGGCGGTCGACCGTGCGCTCGAAAGCGTCGCGGTCGTAGTTATCGTCCTCACCGGCGTTGCGTTCCACCAGCGCGCCGATGTGAAAACCCGAACTGAAGCTTTTGCCGGTGGCCGTCAGCACGAGAACCCGGATCGCGGCATCGGCATCGATGCGGGCGAAAAATTGCTCAAGCGCGATTAGGTCCTGCGGCTCGATGCGGTTGTGCTGGCGTGGACGATTGAGCAGGACGACGGCGCGACCGTCGGTGATGCTCAAAATCGGTGCGCTGGGTGCGTCGGGTGCGGCGCTATTCGACATCAAAAATCCTTTCCACCTGGGGATTGTGCGGCCGATCTGTTGCGCCGGCAATGCGCTCGGCATTGGGTTGACATCGCGCATCGCCGCGGGATGCAGTCGCTGTGCGCCGGCTTGCCGATGTGGCCGAGCCCACTTAGGATCGGAGGCAAGGCTAATCGACCACAATCAGCAGGAGAGTTGAGCCATGGAATTCGGCGCCTCAATCTTTTTCACCGATTATTCGATCACCCCGGCTGCCCTCGCGGTGGCGCTCGAGGAACGCGGCTTCGACTCGCTGTGGGCGGCCGAGCATTCGCATATCCCAGTGCCGCGCAAGACCCCCGCTCCGGGCGGCGGCGAGCTCGCCAAACGCTATTATGATGTGATGGACCCGTTCGTCACATTGGCCGTGGCGGCGGCGGCGACCAAGCGGCTCAAGGTCGCGACCGGCATTTGCCTGGTCATTCAGCGCGACACGATCCAAACCGCAAAGCTCGTCGCGTCGATCGACCAAGTCTCGGGCGGCCGCTTTTTGTTCGGCATCGGCGGCGGCTGGAACCAGGAGGAAATAGAAAGTCACGGCACCGTCTTTGCCACGCGCATGCAGAAGATGCGTGAGCAGATGGAGGCGATGAAGGAGATCTGGACCAAGTCAAAGGCCGAGTACGAAGGCGAGATCGTCAAGGTGCCGCAGATGATGACTTGGCCGAAACCGGTGCAGAAACCGTGGCCTCCGATCATTCTCGGCGGCGCGTTTCCATGGGCGGCGCGGCGCGCGGTGCGCTACGGCGACGGCTGGTACCCAAACGCGAGCAGCGGCAATCCCGAGGAATACATGCCAAAGTTCCGCCAGATGGCCACCGATGCCGGGCGCGATCCAGCGTCGCTGCCGGTTACGATTGGCGGGGCGCCGGAAGACGCCGACAAGCTCAAGCACTTCCGCGATCTGGGAGCGGTGCGTGTCAATTTCCCGCTGCCGCCGGAAGGCGCCGATCAGATCCTGCCGATCCTCGACCGCTGGGCAAAGCTCAAGCAGCAGGTGCAATAAGCGTTTGGCGAGCCCTGCGCCGAGGCGCAGGGAGCCATGCGTCCGAGGTTATTGCGAATTAATCGCAACTTCGCAAGATTTGGGAGGCAATAAAGACAGAGGCGCGGATGTACGTGTGTGTCTGTAACGGGATCAGCGATCGTGACGTCCGCGCCCAAGCCCAAGGTAATTGCAACACCGTCGCGATGATCTATCGCTCGCTCGGCACCAAGCCAAAATGCGGGAAGTGCGTTCCTCTCGTGCGCGAGATGCTGCGCCAAGTTGTCGACTTGCCGCAGCCGGAGGCGGTCGCGGCGGGAGTCAGTTGACTTCGGGCCAATCTTGCCGGCGCGCGTTTTCACTCCACAATAAGCCCCAGAACGACTGCGGGAGGCGACGGTGCGCGGTGATCCGACCGTTTTGCGACACTTGAACGCGGTCTTGAAAAACGAGCTGACGGCAATCAATCAATATTTCTTGCACGCGCGAATGCTGCGCCATTGGGGCGTCACCAAGCTCGGCGCTTATGAGTATTCCGAGTCGATCGATGAGATGAAGCACGCCGATCGGCTGATTGAGCGCATTCTGTTTCTCGACGGGCTGCCCAATCTGCAGGATCTCGACAAATTGCTGATTGGCGAGAATGTGCGCGAACTCCTCGAATGCGATTTGCAGCTCGAGCAACAGGCACTACCCGCGTTGCGCGAGGGGATCGCCTATTGCGAGAGCGTGCGCGATTTCGTGACCCGCGATTTGTTCAGCGAGATCCTCGAAGGCGAAGAACATCACGTCGACTTTATCGAGACGCAACTCGACCTGATCCCGAAGATCGGCATCGAGAACTATATTCAGCTGCAATCCGGCCCCGCCGAATAGGTAACTCCGTTTCTCCGCTGGCGGTATTCGGAGCGATCTGATCCCTTTGTTCAAACGGCGATGAAGCGATCGATCTTGCGGTAGCGGAACAACCATTGCCCGTCGTGCTGCACGATTTCGTCGGCATAGGCGCCGCCGGAGCCGATCTTTGGCCCGTCGGGGCTGTTCTGCATAACGATCCAATTCGAACGCACCCGGGCATGCGCACCGTCGAGCGCAATCACGATATTCGTCACCAGATGCGCCGCTCGCGGCCGATTGGCTCCGGCGCGAGAGCGAATGTCGGCGGCAAGCTTGGCGATCTCGGCGCGGCCGGTCGCTTTGCCGAAGGCTGTATCCCAGGTGCCGTCCTCGGTAAACAACGCCGCCATATCGTCGTAGCGCCCATCGTCGAGGCGAAAGCAATATTCCGCCATCAGTTCACGAATGGCGTCCTTGTCTTCGATAGAAGTCGGCATCAGGTCTGCCTCCCTGCAACTCAACTCAACTCTAGCATTCACGGATAGCTGGCGCTTGTTCGATCGAGATTGCCTGATATGTCGGATGGACTCCAGCCATAGGGAACCGCGGTGGTGCTGTTGCCGCTTCGGGTTGGAAATCCGGCTTGCCTTTCGCCGCGCACCGGCTCAGCCTAAATTAAATCGATCGTCATGCCAGGAGGACTAATGATGGCGACGCCGCTTACGCTGGAGATCTTTACCGACTACGTCTGACCCTGGTGCTATCTCAGTACCGTGCGTATTGAAAAGCTGAAGCAGGCATTCGAAGTCGAAACCAAGCTGGTTCATTTTCCGCTGCATCCCGAGACCCCGCTCGAGGGGCGCTCGATGGCGGAGCTATATGCCGGGCGCAATGTCGACCCCGAGGCGATGTATGCCCGCATGAAAGGCCTGATGGATGCCGAAGGGCTTCCTTACGGCCGGCGGACCCACACCTACAACAGCCGATTGGCCCAGGAATTAGGCAAATGGGCCGATACCCAGACGGGCGGCGAGGCGCTCCACGACGCTCTCTATCGGGCCTACTTTGTCGACAACCGCAATATTGGCGACCCCGAAATTCTGGTCGAGATCGCGCAATCCGTAGGGCTGCCGGCCGATGAAGCGCGGGCAGTCCTGGCCGAGCGGCGGTTCAAGGACGCGGTCGACGCCGACTGGGAGAAATCGCACGCCTATGGCGTCACCGGTGTCCCGACCTTTGTCGCCGCTCGCTATGGGGTGGTCGGCGCCCAGCCATACGAGGTGCTGGCGGAATTGCTAGAAAAGGCGGGTGCGGCGCGACGGGACTGAGTCGCGCGAAGATCACCGTGTTAGCTCGCGGCGATGCTCGGCCGGTGAGCGGCTAGGGCGGCGAGTATGCTCACTGCCGACAACGCGGCAAAGCATTCGAGCGAGCGGGTATAGCCGCCTGTCCAGTCGTGCAGCGCGCCGGATAAGATCGGGCCGGTCGCTTGTGCAACGACCTGCGCCGACAGCGCGAGCCCGCGTATTGCACCGTAATTTGCCCGGCCAAAGTAATCGGCCCAGGCGATCGGCAGCAGGGTCAGCATGCCGCCGATGCCGAACCCAAACAAGGCCGCGGCGACCAGTCCTTGGCGGGTTGAGGCGATGTCGATCATCGCCAGACAGCCGATCGTTAGAAAGACCCCGCCAACAGCCATCGGATAGCGGATCGGCAGCCGTCGCGGCATCAACCCGCACAGCGCGCTGGCGACCCCGGACATCAGCGAAAACAGGCTGACGGTCGATGCCGCCATTGTCGGTGAGATGCCATGCTCTGTCAGGTTGGCCGCCTGGTGCAGGCTGACGCCGGCCTGGACCGGATAGACCAGGACCGTGTAGCTCAGCAGCAGCCAGAACGCGGAGGTGCGGACCGCTTGCCGGCGCGAGAAAGCGGGTTCGAGAAATGCCGCCACAGGGCCGCGTGTTTCGCCTCTGGGGGCGGCGGCGTTGTCCGGCAACAGCCCGAGGTCCTCCGGTCGGCGGACGAGCAGCAGCCAAACCGGCGTAAAGCCGACGCTCAGCACCGTCACCCCGATCGCAATCCAGCCGGCGCGCCAGTCGTGGCCGCGCATCGCCAGTTGGGCAATCAGCGGCATCGCCATCAAGCCCGCCATCTGGGCGATCGTTGCGATCGAATTCGCCAGCGGGCGCCGCGCCACAAACCAATTATTCAAAGCGCTGTAAATGCCGAGCTCAAAAGGACTGGCCCAGTTCAGCCGGGCAATACAGAACAGCAGATAGAAGACGAGCAGGGACTGGCTCAGCGACAGCAGCAAGGCCGCTATTCCGGTGCCGAGCACCGCAAGGCACAGTGCGACGCGCGAGCCGTGGCGGTCGAGCAGCGGGCCGATCAGCGGCGACAGCAACGCGGCAAGCACGCCGCCGAGCGAGGCCGCGCCCGAGATGGCCGTGCGCGACCAGCCGAACTCGCGGGTCAGCGGTTCGACAAAGACCGAGAAGGTTGCGGTGGCGCCGCCCTGGCGCGCGAACCCGGCGCAACACAAACACGCCAGAACCACCCAGCCGTAGAAAAACGGCAAGCGTCGGCTTAATACCGATGGCAAGCCGCGCCGGCTCATCGGTTGCAGCAGCCCCCTGATGGCGGGTGACGCGGCGATCAAGCACGAAGCACAGGATGCGGCCCGTCAGCTCGGCACCAGACCGCCATCGACATTGTAGGATTGGCCGGTGATATTGCGCGCCCCCGGCGAAGCGAGAAACACCGCCATCGCGGCGATGTCCTCGGGCAGGTTGGCGCGGCGGATCGGGATCACCGCCTCCTGCTCGGCCTGTAATTCGGCGACGCTGAGACCGCGCTCGGCGGCGCGCGCGACCGCGTTGCGGGCGCCGAGTTCGGTGCGGGTGACGCCGGGGCAGATCGCGTTGACATTGATGTTGTGGCGGCCGAGTTGTTGCGCCGCCGTCTTGGTCAGGGCGATGACCGCGCCCTTGCTCGCGGCATAGGCGGCGTTCGAGGCGCCGGCATAGCCGCGGCCGGAAATCGAGGCGATGTTGATGATGCGCCCGCCGCCCTGCTTGATCATCTCACGCGCCGCGCGCTGCAGGCAAAAGAACACGCCCTTGGCGTTGACCCGGTGGATACGGTCCCAATCGGCTTCGGTCAGATCCATGATTTCGGCATAGCGCGTGACCCCGGCATTGTTGACGATGACGTCGAGCCGGCCGAGTTCGGCGATGGTGCGCGCCACCATCGCGTCGATGCTGGCGACATCGCCGCAATCGGCCTCGATCGCGATCGCCCGCCGGTTGTTGCCGGCGGCCTCGACGGCGGTGCGCTGCGCCGCGGCGAGATCGATGTCGGCCGCCGCCACCGCTGCGCCCGCCGCCGCCATTGCGAGCGCCGTCGCGCGTCCGATCCCGGCGCCCGCCCCGGTCACCAGCACGACCTTGTCCTGCAAATCCGCCATCTTTCTCCTCCCACTTACGTTGCGTCGGTCGTCCTTGCGACCCTAAAGCCCAAGCTGGAGGCATATTGCGCGTTCGACCGCCAGCATGTCGTCGCCATTGAGGCGCCCGGCTCGATCCCGCAAGCGCAGCTTGCTGATCGTGCTGATTTGATCCGCCATCGCCTTGCGCTGTCCGCCTCGCAGCTTGACCAGTGCTTCAGAAGGGTAGAGTCGCGCGACATTGCTGGTCAGGGGAACCACTTGCACCCGGTTCAGCTCACGGTTGGCGATGTCGTTGCTGACCACAACAGCCGGCCGCGTTTTGCGGATTTCGCCCCCGACCGAGGGGTCGAACGCCACCCACCAAACCTCACCGCGTTGCGGTGGGCTATCTGGGCTCATCGGCTATGTCCCCGCACAGGTTTTCGACCCATTCAGCGGCTTCGCGCTCCCGCTCCTCGTCCGCCGCCATCGCCCTGTAGCCCTCGGTTAGGTCGGCCCGCAGGACGTGTGGGCGCGCGAGGTCGTTCAGGAAGCGACTGATGCGCCGCCGTCCGATGACGGTGTGAAGCCCGGCATACACCTCATCATCGACGGTGATGGTCAGCTTTTTCGACATGCTCTCATCCAATACGTATAATGTACGTATAACCTTTCGGCGGAGACGGCAAGCCGGAGCACAAATTCGCGAGAACGGAAACCGCGGGATGTCGCTCCCGAGCGCCCACATTCTCGACTGCCGAGAAGCTGCCCGATAACGTGCGAACACCAACTGCCCGAACAGGGAGCCTGATCATGCTTGCCAATATTCCTGCGATGCAGACCGTGATCGAGATCAGAGAGCCGGGCGGGCCGGAGGTGCTGGTGCCGGCGATCCGGCCGGTGCCCGAGCCGAAAGCGGGCGAAGTGCTGATCCGGATCGCCGCTGCCGGGGTCAACCGCGCCGATTGCCTGCAGCGCATGGGGCGCTACCCGATGCCGCCTGGGGCACCGGACATCCCGGGGCTCGAATGCTCGGGCACCGTCGTCAAACTCGGGCGAAGGCGTCTCGCAATGGCGTGAAGGCGATCAGGTCTGCGCCTTGATGATCGGCGACGGTTACAGCGAATACGCTGCGGCCCCGGCGGTGCAGTGCCTGCCGGTGCCCGATGGGGTCAGCGTGATCGATGCCGGCGGTTTGCCCGAGACCTTTTGCACGGTCTGGACCAACGTCTTCGATCGGATTCACCTGCGATCGGGCGAAGTGTTTCTGCAGCAGGGCGGATCGAGCGGCATCGGCATGACTGCGATCCAGCTCGCCAAGGCGTTTGGCGCCACTGTGCTGACCACCGCCGGCTCCGACGAAAAATGCCGCGCTTGCGTCGATTACGGCGCCGATGTCGCGATCAATTACCGGACCCAGGATTTTGTAAAGATCGGCAAGGAATACACCAAGGGCCGGGGCGTCGACGCGATCTTCGACATGGTGGGCGGCGATTACATCCCGCGCGAACTCGACCTGTTGGCGCCGGAAGGACGGCTGTGTTTTGTGGCCTTGATGCGCGGGACCAAAGTCGAAGCCGATTTCGGGCTGATCCAGCGCAAGCACCTGACCGTCACCGGATCGACCCTGCGGCCGCGACCGATCGCGGAGAAGGCGGCGATCGTCGCCGCACTCAGGGCAAAGGTCTGGCCATTATGGGGCCAGGGCAAATTGCGCACCTTCACCTACAAGCAATTCCCGCTGGCGCAAGCCGCTGAGGCCCATCGTCTGATGGAGTCGAGCCAACATATCGGCAAGATCCTGCTAGTCCCCTGAGCCTGATCTACTCTGCGGCAAAGTAAGGGCAGATTTGCGGCTCTTTTATTTCCAAAGAATACCCCAATCTGATGGCGATCGACGAGGCGGGACTTCGCCTTGCTAGCAGGAAAACCCAGATGATCGAAAAGAGACCTTTTGCCAGACTTGGCGGCGCCAACCATGGCTGGCTCGCCACCAAGCATCATTTTTCGTTTGCCGATTACCAGGACCCGGAGCGGATGAACTGGGGCCGGCTGCGGGTGTGGAACGATGATGAAATCGCGCCCGATACCGGCTTTCCGCCGCATCCGCATGCCGATATGGAAATCATCACCTACGTCACCGAAGGGGCGGTGACGCATCAGGACAGTCTCGGCAACAAGGGCCGCACCGAGGCCGGCGACGTCCAGGTGATGAGCGCCGGCACCGGTATCCGGCACTCCGAGTACAATCTGGAACCCGAAACGACCAAGCTGTTCCAGATCTGGATCCTGCCGACCCGGCGTGGCGAGGCCCCGAGCTGGGGCACGCGGCCCTTTCCCAAGGGCGAGCGGTCCGGGCGGTTTGTGCCATTGGCGAGCGGCTTTGAGGGCGACGGCGAAGCATTGCCGATCCGTACCGACGCCCGGGTGCTGGGCGCCACGTTGCACACCGGCGAAGCCATCGATTACCGGCTTGGGCGCGAGCGCCACGGCTATTTGGTGCCGGCCAAGGGTTCGGTCGAAGTCAATGGCGTCAAGCTCGACGCGCGCGACGGCGCGGCGATCCGCGACGAGGCGGAACTCCATATCCGCGCGCTCGACGATGCCGAACTGGTGCTGGTCGACGCCGCCTGATCTCTCGCTAATCTCTCGCTTCGACTTGCAGATCGGCGGTGCTGGTCTGGCCGCTCGCTACATCGGTCGCCTGAATTTTCCACCTTCCGGGCTGATCGTTAAGGGCGAGCGGCAGCGATTTTATCGCCGCACCACCCGCAACGAGCATGTTGCCCGAATAGGCTAGGACGGCCCGGCCCGACGGATCGATGACGTCGATGTGAAGAACTCGCAGCGCCGCCGGAGATTGCGACCCAATGCTAAATCGAATCGTATCGCCGGGATGTGCTGCGGCGGGCCCGTCGAGTGCGGGCGGGGCAAGCGGCTTTGCCGATAAGCCCAATATCGCCGGCTCGTCGGACCCGACATCGATCACCACCCGATCGGTCTCGCCGAGGGTGCTGCGGGCTCGCAGATCGTAGATGTAAAGATGGCGCGGCAGGGTTACGGTCACGGTTTCCCGATCGTTGGCGCCGCCTCGGGCAAAGTCGCGCTGCAGAGCGAGCATCGTGACCCCGCCGGTCTCGAAAATATGCGTCTCGATATCGCTCGCGCGCTCCCCACTCTGGCGCGTGACCGGGAAGGGCGGCCTGACCCCGGCCTCGGTCAGTAGCTCCGTCGCGCGCTGAGAGTTTGCCTTTTCGTCGGCGCCGGTGAAACCGGCATAGACGGCTCTTCCTTTTCCATAGACAAAGCGGGCGCGTGCGCCGCCGGGTGGTGCTGTGAAGATCGCCGAGAGCAGCGGCTTTTCCGTCTTGCGGCCGTGTTCATCGAACAGCCCCGGTTCGCCATCGGAAAAGACCACGCCTCCGCGCGCGATAAATCCCGCAATCTCGCTTGCTTCGCGTCGCGACAAAGCGATCGCGCAGGGCAGCATCAGCGCGCGCAACCTGCTGCGGTGCAGCTCGCCATTGGTGATCGCCTCGTCTGTGAGGAAACGCGGCTCCAGCCCCAAATGCTGGGCCGCACGGACAAAGTTGCGAGACGATAGCCGCTGAGCGAGCTCCGCAGCCTGGGCCGCTGGCGCTGCATTCGACCTCGCATCGCGCTGGTCGAGCATCCACTGCACCCGCATGCTCGCCGGCGAATAAAGGACTCCGATCGGGTCGATATGCCGCCGGCTGTTGATCAACAATGCCCCGAGACCACGGCGGATCTCGGCGAAAGCGGGGGCGGCTTCGCGGCCTCGGTCGCCGAGTTTGCCGTCTTTGCCGACAAAGCCGTTCTCCGGATCCCACAAGATCGACCCGCGTGTTCCGCGCAATAATCGGCGCCAGGTGCGGTAGGTTTCGAGCGGCCCGCCGCCAAAGGACGTTGTCAACATGACAAGCTGCGGATTGATCGAGCGCAACATCTCGATGTTGGGGTTGGGACCGAGATCGTAGAGGCTCGATCAGATCGACGCTGTGCGCGAGGTGGGCATAATCATAACCGCCCCAGCCCGGGGCTTGGGCGCCCTCGATCGCCGCCAAGGCGTGGGGATCGGCGGCATGCACGGCCGTAGTGCCGCCCGCGAGGGCGCGGGCGAAGGCGATGTCCATCCATTCCTTAAAGTCGGCCCAAGCCGAAAAGTTTTCGTCCGGCCGCGCAATCGTTTGCGCGGTCGTCGGCGGGATTACGTCGGCCCAGCGCTGAAACTGGGTTCCCCATTCCCGATTAAGCGCGTCCAAACCGCCATAAATTTCCCTTAGCCAAACCCGCATCGCGCGGAGGGATGGCTCGGAGAAGTCGAAGTCCCAAAACGCGCCGAGATCGGCGATGCCGGTCTCGTCCCCCAGATCGTAATAGAGCGGCCGATACGGACGCAGCATTCGTACGTCTTGCGTCAGCCGGCTTTGCACCATCGTCAGCCATTCGGGATCGGAAAGACTGGGCTGACGAATATATGCCCTGATATCGCCCGGATTCTCCCGGTGGATTTGCTCGACCTCGAGAAATTTCCAGTTTACCGGATGGTTCGAGAACCACCTATGGTAAGGAGAATAAAAGTCAGTCGCAATATTCTCCAGATAAAATCCCAGATCTTGATCCAGTAAAGCTTTGAGCTGATCAGCGTTGTATGATCCGTGTTGCTGGTAATCCTGCACCATCACCATCCCGCCGGTGATACCCAGTTGTTTCAACCTGGCGTATCCGGCCGGCGTCTGGTCCTGCCACATGATGATCTGATAATCGCGCCAAGGATCATCGCGTGGGGCGGCAGCAAATGATGCGCTCGCCTCGTTTTGGAGCGGCCCCGGCGACCCGCCACCGTCGAGCCGAAGGCGTGCAACGAGCCGATTTTCGACCGCAACTGCGCGACGCATATCCAGCTGAAAGGATATTGCTGAGGAGCGCGCGAGTGTCAGGGGGATATGGCGGTGTTCGACTTCACGACCCGTGGCATCCGTCCACTCGATCTCCAGGTCGCCACGCCCAGTCCTTGGCTGGTCAAACTGGTAGCTGACTGTAATTGGGCGATCCCGCTCGACCACGGCTGGCAGCGATAATCGATCGGCCATCGCCGCATGAGCCAGGCTGGCGAGCAAAATCGTAACGGACGCCGCAAGCCTCAAATATTCCCCCTGTTGGCGCATGACAGACAGCGGCGCAGAGACCCATCTCGCAGCGCTGGTTGGCTTTCGATTGACAGAAATTCCGACGTTCCTATATTGCGCGGCTCGCCCGCCGCAAAGCGGCGCCCATAACACGTGCGCGGTTGCGGTGGCGGCGCGCTAACCCATATCGGCCGATATTATGTTTGCAGTGATCCGAACCGGCGGCAAGCAGTACCGAGTCGCCAAAGACGACATCATCACCGTCGAGAAACTCGCGCATGAGCCCGGCGATGACGTCGAATTCGGCGAGGTCCTGATGGTCGGCGACGGCGCCGAGGTCGCGACCGGCACACCGCTCGTCGCCGGCGCCGCGGTTAGTGCTACCGTGATCGAGCAGACCCGCGCGGCAAAGATCATCGTTTTCAAGAAAAAGCGGCGGCATAATTACCGGCGGAAAAAGGGTCACCGCCAGCACCAGACCGTGCTGCGCATCACCGAGATTCGCGGCGCGGCCGGTTCGCAGCCGATGGCCGAGCCCGCCGTAGAGGAAGGAGTTGCAAATGGCTCATAAAAAAGCAGGCGGCTCATCGCGCAACGGCCGCGACAGCCGTGGTCGCCGCCTCGGCGTCAAAAAATTCGGCGGCGAGGCGGTAATTCCCGGCAATATTATCGTCCGCCAGCGCGGCACTAAATTTCACCCCGGCGACCATGTCGGCATCGGCCGTGACCACACAATTTTTGCGACCGCGGAAGGTGCCGTACGCTTTCATGCCGGAATCGCCGGCCGCACCTACATATCGGTCGTCACCCCCACGGCGCCCTCCGCATCGCCGGCCCCGGCGCCGGCTGAAGCCGCCGAATAGCCGTTTCCCAACGGGCGCCGAAGTCAAAGGGGAACGGCCCGGCCGTTCCCTTTTTTGTTTGTGGTTCCGATGCAGTTTCTCGATCAATGCAAGATCTATCTGAAAAGCGGTGACGGCGGCCGTGGCTCGGCGAGCTTTCGCCGTGAAAAGTTCATCGAGTTTGGCGGCCCCGACGGCGGCAATGGCGGCAAGGGCGGCGACATCGTGTTTGTCGCGGAAGACAACCTCAACACCTTGATCGACTACCGCTATCGCCAGCATTTCCGCGCGGCAGACGGGCGTCCCGGGGCCGGGCGCGAGAAAAGCGGCGGCAATGCCGACGACCTCGTATTGCGGGTTCCGGCCGGGACCCAGATCATGGACGAGGACAACCGCGACGTGCTCGCCGATCTGACGCGGCCGGGCGAGCGCATTGTGTTTCTTCGTGGCGGCGATGGTGGGTTTGGCAACGCTCATTACAAAACCTCGACCAACCGCGCGCCGCGGCGGGCCGATCCCGGCTGGCCGGGAAAAGAAGCGTGGGTCTGGCTGCGACTCAAACTGATTGCCGATGTCGGCCTGGTCGGCATGCCCAACGCCGGCAAATCGACCTTTCTCGCGGCGGTCTCGCATGCTCGGCCAAAAATCGCCGACTACCCGTTCACGACCCTAAAGCCGCAACTTGGCGTCGTGCGGCTGCATGATGACGAATTTGTGCTCGCCGATCTGCCGGGGCTGATCGAGGGGGCAAGCGAAGGCGTCGGTATCGGTACCCGGTTTTTGGGTCATGTCGAGCGCTGTGCGGTGATCCTGCATCTGATCGACGGCACCGAGGACGATGTCGCCGGCGCCTATCGTGCGATCCGGCAGGAACTGGCGGCCTACGGCCACGGGCTCACCGACAAGCCGGAGATCGTCGGCCTCAACAAGATCGACGCCGTCGATGCGCGAGGCGGTAAAGGCGAAGCTACGCGAATTACGGCGCGCCGCCGAGCGTGGTGCTGTGGTACTGCCGATGTCGGGCGCCACCGGCGCCGGCGTGCCAGAGGTGCTGGCGGCGTTGTTTGCCCAACTCGCCGAAGATCGTACGGCGAAGCATGATGAGGGGGTGAGGTTGGACGCGCTCGCCCACAGCCCCTGACCGCCGATCTTAGCGAGGCTGCAGCGGAAACCCCCGCCGCGTCTTTGGCGAGCTCGCGCCGGCTCGTCATCAAGATCGGCTCGGCGTTGCTGGTCGCCGATGATGGCGAGGTCCGCCGCGGCTGGCTCGATCGCTTGGCCGATGATGTCGCGCGCTGCCGCGCCAGGGCTCAGGAGGTAATCCTGGTCTCGTCCGGTGCGATTGCCGTCGGTCGTCGGCATCTTGGCCTCAGCGGAGCACGGCTGCGGCTCGAGGAGAAACAGGCCGCCGCAGCCACCGGGCAAATTCGTCTAGCCCACGCCTATCAAGAGGCGTTGGCCCGCCACAACATCACCGTCGCCCAGATTTTGCTGACGTTGGAGGATACCGAGTCGCGCCGCCGGCATCTCAATGCCCGCGCCACGTTTTCGCAGCTGTTGGGGCTCGGCGCGGTTCCGGTGGTCAATGAAAACGACACGATCGCGACGTCCGAGATCCGCTTTGGCGACAATGACCGGCTCGCCGCCCGCGTCGCGCAGATGACGAGCGCCGATATGCTGGTGTTGCTGTCGGACATCGACGGCCTCTACACCGCCGATCCGCGCAAGAACCCCGGCGCGCGCCATATCGGAACAGTTCGCGACATTGGGCCGGAGATCGAGGCGATGGCCGGCGAGGCAGCGCCCGGCTACAGCTCGGGTGGAATGGTCACCAAACTCGCCGCGGCGCGGATCGCGATTGGCGCCGGGTGCCGCATGCTGATCGCCCGAGGCGTGCCGCAAAGCGATGCTGCGAGTGGGCCGCTTGCCGCGATCGAAGCCGGCGAACCGGCGACGATATTTCTGCCGACAGGAGAGCCGCGATCGGCGCGCAAGGCATGGATCGCCGGCACGGTCGAGCCGTCGGGCATCATCATTGTCGATGACGGAGCGGCATTGGCATTGCAACGAGGGCGCAGCCTGTTGCCCGCCGGGGTCGTCGCGGTTGAGGGCGTTTTTGAACGCGGCGACGCGATCATCGTGCGCACTTGCACCGGCGCCGAGGCGGGTCGCGGGTTGTCGGCTTATTCGAGTGCCGATATTCGCGCCATCGCCGGCCACAAGAGTGGTGAAATCGCCGGCATCCTCGGCTACCGTGGCCGCGACGAGATTATTCATCGCGACGATCTGGTGGTGAGCGAGACTCGATGACGCCGAATCCGACAACCGGTGGCACATTGCTGACGCGACGCCCCGCAGACCCTTAAGACAGGTCTGGCCGAGGAAATGGCCGAAATCGGCCGTCAGGCGCGGAGTGCCGCCGTGGCACTGGCGCTGGCTACGCCCGAGGCAAAGACGAGGGCATTGCAGGCTGCAGCTGCCGCGGTGCGGGCAAACGAGGCGCGAATCCTTGCCGCCAACGCACGCGACCTCGCCGAGGCGGATGGCGAGGGTCTTGCCCCGGTGTTGCGCGACCGGCTGGCGCTCGACTCGAAGCGTATCGAAGCGATTGCTGCCGGGCTCGAAGCGATCGCCGCGCTGCCCGACCCGGTCGGCCGCTCGCTCGCCCGCTGGGCGCGGCCCAACGGACTCGACATCGAGCGAGTCACGGTGCCGCTCGGGGTTATCGGCATCATCTACGAGAGCCGGCCAAATGTGACCGCCGACGCCGGCGGGCTGGCGCTTAAATCAGGGAATGCGGCGATCCTGCGCGGCGGGTCGGAGAGTTTCTATTCATCGCGCGCTCTGGTCGCGGCATTGGGCGAGGGGCTGCGTGCCGCGGGTTTACCCGATACCGCGATCCAGCTGGTGCCGACCCGCGACCGCGCCGCCGTCGGGCTGATGCTCGGGATGAGCGACACGATCGATGTGATCGTGCCGCGCGGCGGGCGCTCACTGATCGAGCGGGTGCAGCGCGAAAGCCGCATTCCGGTCATTGCCCATCTCGAAGGCATTTGCCACACCTATGTCGACGCCGCCGCCGATCCGGCCAAGGCGCGCGCGATCGTGCTCAACGCCAAGATGCGCCGGGTGTCGATCTGCGGCGCCACAGAGACCTTGCTGATCGACCGTGCGGTCGCACCGCGCTTGCTGCCGCCGATCCTCGCCGATCTGCGCGCCGCCGGTTGCGAACTTCGCGGCGACGAGGCGGTAAGGGCGATCGACCCAGACGTGCTGCGTGCAACGCAAGAGGATTGGTGCACCGAATATCTCGACGCAATCCTGTCGGTTGCGGTCGTCGACGGTGTCGCTGGTGCGATCGCTCACATCAATCGGTGGGGATCACACCACACCGACGCGATCGTCACTGAAGACAAGGTCACCGCCGAACGCTTTTTGCGCGAGGTCGACAGCGCCATCGTGCTGGTCAACGCCTCGACCCAGTTCGCCGACGGCGGCGAGTTCGGCATGGGCGCCGAGATCGGGATTTCGACGCAGCGTCTGCCGCCGCGCGGCCCGGTCGGTGCCGAGCAGTTGACGACCTACAAATATCTGGTGCGCGGCAACGGCCAGGTGCGCCCCTGACCCCCGCTGCTGAGCGTCGAGCGCATGGTCGGCGGCATCGCCGGATCGGGCTGTTGGGCGGATCGTTCAACCCGGCGCATCGCGGTCACCTGCATCTGAGTTTCGCGGCACTCCGGCATCTCGATCTCGATGAAGTGTGGTGGATGGTCTCGCCGCAGAACCCGCTAAAGCCGGTCGCGGGCATGGCTCCGTTCGCCGAGCGCTTGCGCCAGGCGCGGCAAATCGCGGCCGGACACAAGCAGATCCGCGTCACCGACATCGAAGACCGGCTCCACGGCTCGCACTATACCGCCGATACGCTTAAGCGGCTGACCCGGCGCTTTCCGCGGTGCCGATTTGTCTGGCTGATGGGCGGCGATAATCTGGTGCAATTGCCGCGTTGGGCGCACTGGACCGAGATTTTCCGGACCGTGCCTATTGCCGTGTTCGATCGCCCTTCTTACTCTCAAAGGGCGCTCGCCGGAGTAGCGGCACAGCGTTTTGCGCGAAACCGTGTGCCGGAAAACGCGGCCCGGCGGCTAGCGGAGACAAAACCGCCGGCCTGGGTGTTTTTTCATACACGCCTCGATCCGACATCGGCGACCCAGATCCGGTCCGAGCGTGGGCAAACGACAGCGACAGTTTCAGCGGAGCAAAACCCCGAATTGGCTACGATTACGGCACTACCTGTACGGACCCAGGCCGCGACGCTCTCCCGATTTGGAGTCGCGGGAAATCCTTGATCTCATTTTGAAGACGCTGGATGACGGAAAGGCCGAGGACATCGTCACGATCGATCTCGCCGGCAAGACCACGATTGCCGATTACATGGTGGTTGCCACCGGGCGGTCGGCCCGGCAGATCGGGGCATTGACCGAGCATCTCGAACAGGCGCTGTCCGGGCATATCAAGATCGCGATCGAAGGCAAGGAACAGGGCGACTGGGTGCTGATCGACGCCAGCGATGTGATCGTGCACCTGTTCCGCCCCGAGATTCGCGAATACTACAATCTCGAGAAAATGTGGGGCGCCGCCTTCCCTGATGCCGAACTGGTCCGGCAGTAGTATCGGGCGCCGTCAATCCGCTTCCGCATTCTCGCCATCGGCCGGCTGCGCAGCGGGCCGCTTAAGGAGTTGCAGAATTTCTATGCGGCTCGGCTCTTCCCCCCGCCGGCGGTCGTCGAGCTGGACGTAAAACAGCGGCTTCCCCCGGCATTGTTAAAGGCGCGTGAGGGCGAGCTGATCCTCGATGCGCTGCCGATGGGTGTGCCGCTGGTGGCGCTCGACCAACGTGGGTCCGAGTGGTCGAGCCGCGACTTGGCCGATCGCCTCGCCAGATGGCGTGACCAGGGCACCGCCGAACTCGCCTTTGCAATTGGCGGCGCCGAGGGGCTCGGCGAGGCGGTGCTCGACCACGCTGCCGCGAGCGTGTCACTTGGCGCGATGACTTGGCCGCATCTGTTGGTTCGCGGCATGTTGCTCGAGCAGCTTTATCGGGCGCAGCAAATCCTCGCCGGCCACCCCTATCACCGTGACTAAGGGCGGCGGCGCTCTATTCAGGTATTAGAATCGCCATAGAGCAGCTGCTGCGGCAGGTTCGACAGAGCCGGCGCGCTTCCCGAATAATCGAGCTGCCAGACGCGATCGAAAACCGTGCCCGGCCAAGGCGGTGGATTCGTTGCGCCGAGCGCGCGGGCGAGATCGGGGATTTTCCCGTGATGCCAGCAGACCAAGACGATCGCCCCTCTATATTTCGGCTTGCTCAGAATATCGCGCGCCACTTTCGCGTAATCGTCGTCGGAGTGGTCGGCATCGAGCGGCAATTTGAATGCCGCAAGCAGCGGCGAGATGGTCTCGATCGGCCGGTTACTGTGGTGCGAGGCCTTGGTTGCGAAAACAAAGGCTGGCATCTGAAACCGCGGGGCGCTACCCGAGATGTCGACTGTGCTGTAGCTGCCGGTAACCGCGCCCGCGCCGGCGGTGAGATCGCAGGCGAGTTGCGGCGTTGCCGGGGAAAACAGTGACGGTAGCGCCATTGCACGCGCGGAGCCACGCAGCGATAGGTTGGGTCCGCCGTCCTCGTCCCGGTCGCCCGATCCAAGCTTTTCCCCGTGGCGAATGAGCAGCACCTGTTTGGGGCCGGAGCTGGCCCCGAGTGCGCCTCCGCCGGCTCTCGGGGCAAGGTTCTGCGCCGCGGCCGGCTGAACGGCACCGATCGCTATCGCCGCAAGCATCTCTCCAAGTCGACGGCGGGTAATCACGCTTCCTCCCCAATGAGAATTAGTTGCGGTGTCATTGCAAGCCCAACGAAGCAATCTCGAACGGCACTTAGATACCAAGTGTCGGGTTTGCAGCACTATGATACGGAACAGCGTCGCCTCGGGTCACCCTCAGTCATTATCGCTCGTCTAGGGAATTAGCGATGTATCGCATTGGGATCGACGTCGGCGGCACGTTTACCGATCTGGTCGCGGTCGACGATGCGGGCGTGACTGTGCTGGAGAAAACTCCGACAACGACGAATGACCCGTCGATTGGGGTGCTCGATGGGCTGGTATTGCTGGCGCGGAGTCTTGGGCTCGACCCTGCCGAGCTGCTGGCCGCAACCGAGCGCATCGTCCACGGCACGACGGTTGCGACCAACGCGCTGTTGGAACGCAAGGGCGCTAAGGTTGCCTTGCTGACCACCGAAGGCCACCGCGATGTCATCGAGATGCGCGAGGGCCTCAAAGACGACCGCTACAATCTGCGGATGCCGCCGCCCGAGCAGCTGGTGCCGCGCAAATTGCGGCTCGGCGTGCGCGAACGGATGCGCGCTGACGGCAGGGTCGAAGTCCCGCTTGACCAGGTCTCGCTCGACGCGGCGATCGCGGTATTGAAACGTGAGCAGGTTGAGGCGGTCGCCGTGTGCTACCTGCATGCGTGGCGCGACCCCAGCCACGAGCGCGCTACCCGCGATGCGGTCGAACGCGAATTGCCCGGCGCCTATGTGTCGCTATCGTCCGAGGTGTTGCCGCAGATCAAGGAATTCGAGCGGGTTTCGACGACGATCATCAACGCCTATGTCGGGCCGGCATTGTCGCGCTATTTGGCGGTGCTCGAACGTCGCCTGGGCGAAGTCGGCTACAGCGGGCCGACCTTGATCATCCAATCTCATGGTGGCGTGGCGCCGATCGCCGAGGCCGGGCGGCTTTCTGCGGGGGCGGTGTTGTCCGGGCCGGCGGGTGGCGTTGCCGGGAGCGTCTATGCCGCAAATCTCGTCGGCGAAGGCAATCTGATCCCGTTCGATATGGGCGGAACCAGCACCGACATCTCGCTGATCGTCGCAGGTAAGCCGAGCCTCGCCAATAGCCGGCGCATCGCGGGCCACACGATCGCATTGAACAGCCTCGATATTGCCAGCATTGGCGCCGGCGGCGGCTCGATCGCTCGGGTCGATGCCGGCGGCATTTTGCATGTCGGCCCGCAAAGCGCCGGTGCTGTTCCCGGCCCTGCCTGCTATGGCGCCGGCGGCGAGGAGGCAACGGTCACCGATGCCAATCTGGTCTTAGGCTATCTTGATCCGGAGAGTTTCTTGGGCGGCCGACGCCGGCTCGACCGTGTCGCCGCGGAAGCCGCGGTCGACCGTATTGCCACAGCGCTCGGCATCGGCCGTATCACGGCGGCGCAGGGCATTTATCGTGTCGTCAACACGAATATGGCCGAGGGGGTACGGCTCGTCTCAGTCCGTCGCGGTGTCGATCCGCGGCATTCCGCATTGCTCGCCTTTGGCGGCGCAGCGGGGCTGCACGCAACCGAGATCGCCCGCCAACTCGATCTAACGCGGGTGATGGTGCCGCGTGTTGCCGCAGTATTGTCGGCTTGGGGAATGCTCGCTACCGATCTGCGGTTCGAGGTGTCGCGGACCCATATCGGCGATACCCGATCGCTTGACGGCGCCGATCTGCGCCGGTTGTTCGACGACATGGAAGCCGAGGGGCTGACACGGCTGCGCGCCTCGTTCGCGGGGCCGGTCCAAACCTCGCGTGCCGTCGATATGCGCTATGGCGAGCAGGTTTTCGAGATCACCGTCCCGCTCGACGAAATCGATTGGAACGTCAGCGATCCGCTGCCCGGCATCGTCGAGCGGTTTCACCGCCGGCACGAGGAGCTCTACACCTATTCGATGCGCGACCAGGAAACCGTGCTGGTCAACGCGCGGGTGGCGGTGTCCGGCATCCTCTCGGCCCTGCCGCAAGAGCCGCTGCTGCCCGAAATAGCGCCGGCAAAGCCGCGGGGCGAGCGCCGCATTTGGTTCGACGACTGGATCGCCGCACCGGTCTACGCTTTCGAGGCACTTGCCCCGGCTCAGATCGTCATCGGTCCCGCAATCGTCGAATCGCCGATGACAACCGTCCTGCTGCGGCCCCGCGATCGCGCCACGATTACCCCGTTCGGCTGGCTAGACATCACGCTCGCATCGGGAAGCTAATTTTCTTGCTTGGGGCTGGGGTTGCCGCTTAACGGATGCGGCATCACTGCGGCAACGAATTACGCCAGAGCCTCAGCCGACTAAGAAGAACCGATCTGCGCAATTATCCGGCGGGAGGTGTCGCCAACGTTTACAGTTTTCGCAGCCGCCTGATAAGGCCGGCGAGCCTGTGTCCAATTGGAATTGCTGACTCTTCTGCGATAGTTCGAGGTACTCGCTTAGCTTAATATTGTCGGAAAAGCTTACGACAAGGTTTGGTTTACACGCATAAGTAATTGAAAAGATGATATGGCACAAAAATTGCCCAAAATGCTCGT
Organism: uncultured Alphaproteobacteria bacterium; assembly: GCA_963735445.1. GTDB lineage: Bacteria > Pseudomonadota > Alphaproteobacteria > ATCC43930 > CGMCC-115725 > AP-15. The sequence goes on along the minus strand of CAVTLC010000004.1, from coordinate 18,441 downwards.
GTGAACAAAGGAGCATCTTTATGTCCTACACCCTACCGATCCTAGCTACGGCGCTGACGGTGTTGTTCGGCCTCTCGGGGAATGCTTTTGCCGGCATCACCGCTACTTCAGTGCCGGAACCGGCGACACTGTCGCTGCTCGCCATCGGTTTTGGTGGCGCCGCCGCGATCAAGTACTTCAAACGCAAGTAGCCTGCGGGTTTGCGTCAGAATTCTCGCGTGTGAAAGGAGCATCTGTATGGCTTACTCCCTATCGATCCTTGCCACGGCGCTAACGGTGCTGGTCGGTCTATCGGGGAATGCATTTGCCGGCGCGCCCGCTTCAGTGCCAGAACCGGCGACACTGACGCTGCTCGCCATCGGTTTTGGTGGAGCCGCCGCGTCAAGTATTTCAAACGGAAGTAGTCGGTGGGTTTCTTGGCGGCTGCTTTGGTTCTTCGTTTTGCCGCCGCCGTCAAGTATTTCAAACGGAAGTAGTCGGCGGGTTTCTTGGTGGCTGCTTTGGTCCTAGCTCTGTTGAGCAGCGCTGTCCCGCTATTCGGCGTCTTCCTGCTGGCCGCGGGAGTCGAAATTGCTCGCCCGTGGCGACCCGGCCCGCCGTTCGCGATGGCGCGCTGGGTGAGCAATCTGGCGCTCTTCGCGCTGACGAGCGGCCTCGATTTTCTCCTGGCGCCCGCGATCGCGGTGTTGGCATTGGTGAGCCTTACCGGCGGGCTGTCGATTCCAAGTTGGTTGCAGTTGGCGGTCGGGATTCCCGTGCTCGATGCGTTGAGCTATGCGCTGCACCGGGTGTTCCATGCCAGTGCTACCCTGTGGCGGCTGCATGCGCTGCACCATTCCGATCCAGAACTCGACCTCTCCACCACTGTGCGGCACCATCCGGGCGAGGCGGTGGTGATGGCATTCGCGGTCGGCCTCCCTGCCGCAGTGGTGGGACTGTCGCCGTTTGTGATTGGGCTCTATGCAACACTCAATCTTTCCGTACAATTCTTCGCGCACGCCAATATTCGTCTGCCGAGCCGTCTCACAAATGCTTTAGGTTGGCTGTTGATTACACCGGTGTTGCATCGTGTGCATCATTCCCGGCATCCCGCGGACATATCGACAAATTATGGTTTGGTTTTCTCGGTGTGGGACCGGCTGTTTGGGACCTTTCGCGCTGATCCCGAATATGGTGACGTCGGAATTGAGTTCGGCGTTGATCGTCTCCGCGAAGCTTATTATCAGCGACTCGATCGGATGCTTTGGCTGCCGCTGATTGTGCGCGGCAACGGCGCCTAAAATCGGCGCGCCCACCCGCTCACAAGACGTATCACCGCCCAGAGCGCTTCGCTGAACATCATCAAAATCTCTCGAACGGGGTGAGCCGGGTCACATTGCCCGGGCTCCATGCCTCCTACTTTAGGGCGAAGGGCGGACGAATGATTGACGATCCGCCAGTCACGTCTGGAGGCGACGATGTTAAACATTTCAAATGCTGCGATGGCAGCGGGTACGCTGCTGCTATTTTTCCAGGGTGCCACCGGGCCGCCGGCGGAGGGTCGCGAGCGCCACGTCTTGTTGACCAACAACACCCGCGAGGCGATCGTCGAAGTGCATGTTTCGGATGTAAATTCCGGGAATTGGCAAGCCGATTTGTTGGGCTCCGATTACTTGGTACCGGGCGGTTCCGTGCTGGTCGATATCGATGACCGCGACGGCCGCTGCCGGGTCGATGTCAGAACGGTGCTCGACGACGGCTCCGACCTCGTCAGCCGCAGCGTCAATGTCTGCCGCAGCGAGGACACCGCGGTCTCACTGCGATAATCTCAGTTCGAACCCGGCGGGGGACGCTGATGTTTTCAGTAAGTTGGCGAATGCCCCCGCCGAATTTCCCAAAAACTACCCAAAAACACGTTGCCGAATGGTCGCGTCCAGTCTCAAATGTTCCCCACTTTAGCGAGTAAGAGCCATTGGTTGCGTCGCCGTCGGCGATCGCCTATTATTTGGTGATTATCGCACTAATCGGCGGTTCCTTTGACGCGTCCCCGGGGGCGGGCGCAACCCCACCGACAGCCCGGCCCGCCAACGGCCAGGATGACGATATCGCCGCTTTGCCCGCCGTCGCATCCGCCGCCCGTCGCCGTTACTCCCCTAGCAAACCGTGAAAGGGGGCCCATCGACCTGCGGCAACCCAAGGGATCGATCAAGGCCCGGCCTACGAGGGGGGTGCCGGCGGTACCGTTAGGCGACAGCATCAGTTGGCCACACCACCCACTGACACAAATGCCGAGCCGGCATGGGCGCGGCGAGGTCGGGTCCGGGCCAGACCCCAACGCTCTGATTCTGTCGTCAGGTTCAGCTCAGCTGACGCCCGAAGTGCCGGCACCGTCTGAGCTGGCAAATGGATCAACCCCTGCCACCAAGCGAACCAAGGGACCGGCAGAGGGGGCATGTGGTGCGGGGGGTAGGCCAAGGGCACGGTCGCCCGTCGGTATCAGGCTCCGCATACTCGACCATTATGCGCCATCACGGCTTCAATTCATTTAATTGCTCTGATTCTGTCCAGGTTCAGCTCAGCTGACGCCCGAAGTGCCGGCACCGTCTGAGCTCGCAAATGGATCAACCCCTGCCACCAAGCGAACCAAGGGACCGGCAGAGGGGGCATGTGGTGCGGGGGAGGGGCCAAGGGCACGGTCGCCCGTCGGCATCAGGCTCCGGATACTCCATTATGCGCCATCACGGCTCCAATTCATTTAATGAGACAACCGAAACCCGCCACCCGGCATCTGCCTCGGCGCTTGCCCTTTCGCGGCCTGCACCGCACCGAGATCGACCCGGCTGACGCGCGACTGGCCGAAGGGATCAGGGCCGGTCGCGACGTTGGCCAAATTGACAATGGTCCCTTGTGGATACGAAAAGTTGATGCCGCCGCCGATCGCCGGGCTGCCCGACTTTAAGCGCCAATCTTCCGAGGTCGAGAACGCCGCGCCGATATTGGGATTGACGAACACGGCACTGGGCGTGAGCCCGAAGCACAGCTGAACATTCCCAACGCCACAGGTTGAGAGATTGCCACCCTTGAACGGGATCGCCGTTAGGTTCACGACACCCGGCAGTAGCCCCGCCGCTGAGTTAAAAGTGCTTGTCGCGTAGCTCGTCGGCAGATCGCTGCCGTTCGGGCCGCCCCCGGTCGCATAGGGCGGCGTATTGGGCGATTCGTACTCGGTGTTTCCTCCGGTTGCATAAGTGAGTTGCTGACCCCAGCCAACCGCGAGGTTATTAGCAATGATCGTGTTGATTCGGGACAGGCCCGTACTGCGCCTGTCGGTCGCTCTCGATCGCGCTGCAGCCCGCACAACTAATCCCAGGCCCGACGAGCGTGTTGTTGACGAAGGCCCCGCCGTAGTGCGAGTACGCCCCGAACATGCCATCAGCACCCGTCGCTGACCACGATCCCGTGCCGCGAAAGATCATCAGGTTGTTCGAGTAATATTCCGCATCACCGCAGCCGCTGCCGCCGCCGCCTGAATCGAGGATGTTATCGTGCAGCCACACCCCATTGCCATTGTAGCCTGGCCCCGGCCCGCACTCGCTCTGGAACATCGCTTGGCCGGAGGTCGCCTGCATCATGAAGCGATCGATCTGGGCTTGCCAATCGTCCTCAGAGAACGCGCCGCCCACAGTCTCTAAGTGGTAGACGCCGTGATTTACATAGGGGACGCTTGAAAACAGCGACACCCCCTTGGTTGGATCGTAACGGTAAGCGTCGCTCGCTGGATTCATGTTGTCGCCGTAGCTGTCCCCCAGCGCGACGGTAAATTCCTGCCACATCGCATCGCAAGGAAAACCTGTAAAGAGATTGCCGAGACCAGCCGCGCCGGGGCAGGATAGCAAGAGATTGATGTCGAAGGGCTGGTTGAGGTGCATCGAGGCCCACATCTGTTGCGCCTCGCCGCCGGAGCCGGCGGCGTACTGCTTTCGGGCGTCGCCGCCCCACCACAGTTGCGTTTTTGTGACCCAATTGTGCTGCGGCGTGATCGCCGGAACGGGACCAGCACCATAGTAATTGTATAATTGGTGCGGCAGGACATTGGCCTTGGAGGAGTATCCGAGGTTGCCGGCGTAATTCCAGGTGCAACTACCATCGCTCTCGCCCGTACCGAATACCGTCTGGTGCGGTGCGGTGCCGCCCGATGTGCAAGTCAGTGCCGGGTATGTCGGCTGAGCTTGTTGGTAATAGATCTTGCCAGTTTCCGCGGGCGACGACCCACTGCCAATAGAAGTAAGGCGTGTTGGCAGCCCAATTCTTTACATCATCGCCATTGGCCCCGGTAAAGGTGTTGTAATCGACCGAGGTCAGGCATACCCAAGTCACCCCGCCATCGGTCACATGCGTCGCGGCGTTCCATGCGCGGTTCCGCTACTAGTTTGACCGCCTGGTGCTACCGTGCCGCCGACATTGGCGGGTGACAGGACAAGGTGCGGTGCCGAAATGCCCGGCATAGGTCGAGTTATTTCCCGAGGTGCCACCACCGCCCGAGGCGACCGCCCACAGATAGAGCGGCTGACCATTGGTAAAGAGCCCAGTGCCGGGGTTGTAGGCCGGTCCCGCCAACACCCGGTCATCGTTTGGAAAGCTTGTGTAGGCCGTGTTTTGCTGCCACGCCGGCGCGTTGGCAACGTTCTGTATCATCGGGTTCAACGGCCCCGGAACGCTCGGCGCACCCCCCGAGGTGTTCCACGGCCGATAGATCGGTCCCGGCCCACCACTCCCGATGATCGCATCGAGTGTCGCGCTTGCGTCAAAGTTGAACGTCACGTTTGTCGCTGGCGCGTTATAGTTTTGCCCGATCATCGCCGGGGCCGAGCCAAACGGCGTAAAGAACGCCATCCCGGTCTGGCCGGTATCGGGCGGCCCATAGAGGCCGCTGCCGGTGCCAGGGCCGCCACATGGCGAATGCGCTCCTGAGGTGAACCGCACCGGGGCCGCATAAGTCGTCGTGTCGCCGTTCCATACCGGGCCGCCGCCACAGCCGCTCGTATCGGTAATGTCGGGGGCGATCCATATCTCACTCGGATTAGCATCGCGATCGATGACGACGGCGATCGTCTTGCCCGGCGTGTAGGCTAGTGGTCCCGCGGTGCGGAAGTGATTTTGCCCGTAGGAAACTAAGTTGACGGGGCCGCCAGCCGAGTTGATTTCATAACCGGCGCTGGAAAAATCGCCCCCCGGCAAGGTAAAGCTGGAGCTGGTCGGCCACCCTGTGCTAGCGACGCCGACGCCGCCGGTCCATCCCACCGCCGCAAACGTGGCTTGATAGTACCACTTGCCGCTGTACTTGGGGTTGTTGGCCTCGCAATTGCCGCCCGTCGAGCTGCCGGTGCCAATAGCCGAGACCGTCAGACCATCGGGCGAGACGTGCATGATCGACGGCCCGGAGGGACAACCGCCAGTAAAATTCGTCTGGGCCATTGCTGGACGTGCGAGCGCCGCGGCCCACAGTAACAGTAGGCCGAGTGCCACAAGAAAGCGCATCAGAACGTCGCCCTTTGGTTGGCGTTATGACCGGGGTTCGTCGTCTGCCCCGACCCGATCGCGTGTATCCAATTGACCGTGTTGCGGAGTTGGCAAATGTAAGCGTTGCTGATTACCTCATCGGTCGAGGGTGCGGCCGAGTGCCAGATCGTGACCATTGGCCGAGGGCGTTGCCGGTCGAGCTGTCGGTGGTTGGGATGGCGGCCCCTCCTAGTGTCGTCGCGAGATTGAACGTCCAGCGAATGTTCCCAGACACTCCGGGGCCGGTGTTCGTCAAATTGACCACGTAATAAGGACCACCGCTCTGCGTTAGCGCCGACGGCACGATCGGTAGCGTAAGTGCTCCTTGGGGGCGCGGATCGCAACAGCGATGAACGGGCGGCAGCAATGGTACCGAGATCATTCCGTTTGCCGCGGGCGGATAACGGTAGCCTCGCGGGAACGTAGTTAACGAATATCGCTCGCGCCTACTCACAACTGCCGAACGTCCGCCGACCAGCGGTCCCGGCGGTGGAGATCCGTTGACAGGACGCGCTGCCGCGCCAACCCACGACGAGCCGGCCGATGTTTACTCCGCGGCTTGGCGGGCTGGGTTCGGGTGTCGTAGTGGCGGCGGGCAGGCGCGGGATCACTTCCTTAGCCATGAGGCGGATGCCTTTTTCGGCCTCTTGGTGGTCGAGAAAGCCCGAACGCCCGACAAAGATGAAATTCGCAAAGCCGCCGACCTTATCGTAGATGTCCATGATCTGCCGGTAGACCGTGTCGGGGTTGCCGGCGCAGAGAATACCGCGAGCGATTGCCTGCTCGGCGGTGATGCCGATCAGGCTGTCGGCCGGACGCCTCGTGGTCTCGGCACCGGGCCGTGGCGCGGTGCGGTAGTTTTGCGCGGTCACCTCCGGCGGCGCACGGCCCGGCAGCAATTTCGACATCTGCGGCGATTGCTTGAGGCTGGTGTTCAAAAACCACAGCAACTTGCTGCCGACGCGCAGACCTTCCTCGTCGGTGTCGCCGACGTAAGCGAGAGCGGCATAGGCAAAGCGGTCGGTGCCGGGTGCCGGCAATCCGGCCTCGCGGCGAGCGGCACGATACGCGTCAAAGGCGCGCTTGCTGGCTTCGGGTCCACGCAGAACCAGCGCGTTGATCATGCCACGGCGGCCGAGCTCGGCGCAGGTCTCGGGATCGCCGCTCGCTGCCCACATTGGCGGGTGCGGCCGTTGATAGACCGGCGGCCAGATATTGACGTGGCGATGGGTGTAGTACTTGCCCTCCCAGCTGAACGGCCCGTCATGCGAGGTCAGACGTCTTTTGAATGAGGTCGATCGCCTCCCAAAAACGCTCGACATAGCCGACCGGATTGGCGTTGCCCGAGACCATCTCGCTGTCGCCGGATTTGACAAAGCCAATGTCGAGCCGGCCGCGCGAGATCACGTCCGCCGTGGCATATTCCTCGGCGACGCGCACCGGATCGGGACGGATCGTGACCAAGGTCCCGAGGCTTAGAATGCGAACCTTTTTGGTCTGGCGCGCGAGGATGCCAAGGATCATCGGGCTCGCGCCATAAAGGCTGTTGATGCCCGAATGATGCTCGATCGAGACGATATTGACGCCGAGATCGTCGCACAACAAATGCTCGTCCAGGCACTCTTCAAACAGATTGGCGGCGATCTTGGGGTCGCAATATTTATTGGGCAGACTGGCGCGCACCGATGGCGCTTGATCGAGAACGTCCTGTGGCACAAACGGATAAACGTTTTCACAATGATACCAGGCGCGCATAAGGCTGATCTCCATGGGTCCGCGATCGCAGTTGATCTTGGGTCATCGATCCTGTGGTGACAAGATCGTCACCCGTGCAAAACAACATGTGCAGCATGTGCGACATTCGTGCAGGCGGATTGTATAAGGCGAGGGTCCGCCGATGACCCGGCCGCTGCTGGTCATCGACGGCGACTCGTTCGCGCATCGCTCCTACCACGCTTTGCCGAAAACGATCCGGCGGCGCGGCGGCAAAGGTGCCGGCGCCATTGTCGGCTTTGCCAATTTCCTATTGCGGCTTTACGCCGAGGAGCGGCCGCGCGCGGTGCTGGTCGGCTGGGATACGCTCGACGCCCCGACCTACCGCCACCAGGCGCTTCCCGGCTATCAAGGGGGTCGCGACTTTGATGCGGATTTGATCGAGCAGCTCGACGTCCTGCCGCAATTCGTCACCGTTTGCGGCTTTGCCGCCGCCAAGGCGCCGGGTTACGAGGCCGATGATTTTCTCGCGGCCGCGGTTCGCCTGGCAGAACGAGGCGGCGGGAGCGCAGTGGTGGCCAGCGGCGACCGTGATGCGTTCCAGCTCGCCTCGGAGCAGACGGTGATCTTGCAGCCGGTGCGGGCCGGCGAAATGGCTCGGATCGGTCCGGCCGAAGTGCGCGACCGCTACGGTGTCGATCCGCGGCAAGTGCCCGACTTTATTGCCTTGCGCGGCGACTCGTCAGACAAGATCCCGGGCGCAAAAGGGGTCGGGCCCAAGAGTGCGGCGGCGTTGTTGCAGCGCTATGGCTCACTCGAAAATGCCCTCGCTGATGGCCGTTTTGCGGCGCAGGCCGAGGAATTGCGGCTCTACCGGAAGATCGCGACGATGGATGCCGACGCCCCGCTTCCCGCTCTTGAGGACCAGACCCCGAGCTGGGGTGATGCGGCGGCGCTGGCCCGCGAATGGGAACTGAATAATCTCGCCGACCGCCTCGCCGCGCTCGCCCGCGACACGACTTAGCGGCGGTTCTGAGGCGGCGCAACTCCGCTCGCTTTACCGGCGAAAGCCGGCGTCCACGGTGAAACTGCGTCCGGGTCTTCGGCAGCGTTTAAAAGTCGTTGGAGAGGGTCGGTCATCCCGGGATGCCGGGGCAGTCCAAGAGCTCGGAACCATGCGTTGCCTCAGAACATATCGGCGCAGCAGATGTTCATAGGTTCCGCGCCCGCCCGCGAGTCGTCCCGGAATGACGGCCCCTTTCGCGTCAACGGTCCCGCTCGCGCTACGGCTTTAGCAGCAACTTGCCGATGACTTGGCCGCTTTCAAGCATCGCATGGGCTCGGGCAGCCTTTGCGAGCGGCAAGCGATCGTAAATCAGTGGCCGGATCTCGCCGGCGGTGAGATGGCCGAGCAACTTCTTCATGGTCGCGGCGCGGATATCGGGACGATTGTCAAAGCTATGGATCGTAAATAAGCGCAACGCTGGGCTGGCCGCCGAATTGGCCCGCATCGCGGGGATCAAGTCGACCTCTGGCGCGCCATCGAGCCGGCCATAGGAGATCACCATGCCGAGCGGCGCCAGCATCGTGAAGTTGCGGCCAAAATTTTTGCCACCGATCGGGTCGAGGATCAGATCGACGCCGCGGCCGCCGGTGCTGCGCATGACCCGCGCGACGACGTCTTCGTTCCGGTAGTTGATCGCTAGCCCGGCGCCGAGCTGGACGATGGCGTGAGTCTTCGCATCCGAACCGGCAACCCCGATGACCCCTTTACCGGCTGCAACAGCCAGCTGCACAGCCGCACTGCCGACCCCACCGGCAGCGTTGTAGACCAGCACGCTTTCGGCGGCGACGCCGCGCGCCGCGGTATGCAACAGGTGATAGGCGACTTGGTAGTTCGACAGGCAGGCCGCCGCTTCGAGCGACGCGCCATCGGGCAACGGATACGCCACCCGCGCCGGCACCGCGATGAATTCGGCATAGCAACCGGCGCGCACCGGGAGGTCGCGGGCGCTGATGACGACCGGCTGGCCAATTGCCGGCGCGGCAACATTTGGGCCGTGCGCAGCGACCGTACCGCTCATCTCGATCCCAGGAATTGTCGGCAGCGGCGGCATCCAATTATAGGTGCCGCGCCGCACCAGCACTTCGGGCATGCTGACCCCGATCGTATCGGCTTTGATCAGGATCTCGCCGTCACCGGGGACCGGTGTTGGGATCTCGAGATATTCAAGCGCCTCGGGGCCGCCCGGCTGGCGCAGCACAATTGCCTTCATGGATTAAGCGGGGGCCGGCTTATTTCCAATCCTGGCAGCGGTGAGCTTTGATGCTTGCACGCCATGCGGAGCTAAAAGCAAGGATTTGATGTCGGGATAGGGCAGGGGCGGCGGAAATCATGGCGATCCCTGTCTAAGAGATGTGATTTGAGGTTACGGTTCTGGTGGGCCGGTATCGCCGCCGGCCCGCCATTCACGTGTTCAATATTGTCGCGCTCCGCGCGTTAGTTCTTCACTTGCTGGGGTGTTGTAGCTTTGACAAGTCGAGTTAGGCCGGTCTCAGCCGTCGTCATGCATGAGAAATCAAAACACCGGCAGCCCGAAGCCTCTGGCGGGGTTCCATTCCTTCCTGACCTGGCTTTCGATCGACAGCCCGCTGCCCGTCGTGGGACTGAGCTTACGCTCGGCGGAAGAGGTGTCTGTCGCTGTCTCGCGAGATAAATCGTCACCCGCCGATTTGTCGCGGCGGTGCCAGCGGCGCAGATGTTTTTCAATCGAACGTTGGTCCATGCTCGATCCTCCCTGGCGCATCTATGCCTAGCGCTGAGACAATTGCAACGCTCTTGGTAAACTTGTGTAAATACAGTAACTTGCCTGTTAACCGTAATGAAACACGCATGCTCTGACGCGGCGCTGACGATCTGGACGGTCGGACATTCGACGCGTTCTGTCGACGAGCTTATCCGCTTGCTCGGCCAAGCTGGAATCTGCCTGCTGGTGGATATCCGTTCCGTGCCGCGTTCACGGACAAATCCGCAATTCAACCAAAACGAGTTGCCGGAGTCGCTTGCTGCAGCAGCGATCGGCTACCACCATCTGCCTGATCTCGGCGGCTTGCGCGGACGCCGCAAGGACGCCCCACTGTCGCCGAATACTTTGTGGCGCAATCAATCGTTCCGCAATTACGCCGATTATGCCGCGGTCGACCCGGGGTTTCGTCGCGGGCTCGATGAATTGATCGCGCTTGCCCGCAACCAGCGCACCGCGATCATGTGCGCCGAGGCGGTGTGGTGGCGCTGCCATCGCCGCATTGTGAGCGACTATCTATTGGCCTCGGGAATAGCCGTTTGCCACATCCTCGGCATCGACCATATCGAGCCGGCCGTTCTGACCTCCGGAGGCATGCTGCAGGCCGACGGCGCCATTCTTTACTCGGCACCCACCGACGCACAGCTGTCGCTGCTTTAATTCCGCGGCCCGGCGACCAATCCAGCCGGCGTTATTCGGCGGCAACCGCGATCCGGTCGCGGTCGGCGGCGGTTTCGAAAAAGCGGCGGCCGGTGGCGCGCTGGTTCTCGTAAATCGAACCCTGGTATTCGGCCGGACGGCAACGGAAGCCGCACCGGTACCGGCGCCAGTCGCGGCGCTAATGTCGGCTCGCCGGCAAGCAGCAATTCGTCGAATTTCTCGATGCCGTCCTTAAAGCCGAGCAACGGCCAGGCATCCGCGGCGCGGTATTGGAACAGCAAAAAGCGGCGTTCCTTGCCCGAGAAATTGGTTGCCGAGCCGTGCACCGCGCGCACGTGATGGATTGTGATCGAGCCGGCTTTGCCTAGGCACGGCATCGCCCGCGATACGTCGATGCCACACGCCTCAGGATCCATCGCGCCGCAAAACCGTCCGTCCGGGCCATGGTGATCGTAAATCGGGCCGAGATGACTGCCGGGAAGCACCATCATCGGGCCGTTTTCAAGATCGCAATCATCGAGCATGATCCCGACCGCGGCGAGATCGTCATTGGTGTGCGGATAAAAGGCCCAGTCCTGGTGCCATTCGACCGGCGCGCCATAGCCGGCCGATTTCATGTTGAGCTTGCCGGTGTCGAACCGCACCGTGCCCCACAAATCCTTTAATGCGCTGACGATCTTTGGGTTGCGGGCAGCCCGGGCATATTCGGCATGATGCAGATGCGGTGTCTTGATGCGCCGGACCCGTGGCTCGGCCGAGGTATGCGTGTCTTCGAGGTCGTAGATCTCGTCATTGGCGGCGACCGCCCGCGAGCCCTCGACAAGCTGCTCGGTGACGCGGCGCAGCGCCTCGACTTCCGCCATCGTCAGGATGTCGGGGAGCACGACAAACCCGTCGCGCCTGTAATCGGCAAGGGCGGTCTCGGACAGCATGGTTCCTCCAGGCGCGCAATATCGGCTGAATTGCTGGCTGGCGCCGACGAGTTTGTCAACCCGCGATACTAAACCGCGTTCAGGTTGCTTAAGTCGCGGGCGCGCCCGCTTCCGCCCGATTACAACCGATGCAGCACGGTTTTCGAGGTCTCCGCATCCTTGGCGCGCCCGCTGCGCCGTCGCCAGTCTTGAAACTCTTTCTCCAGATGCTCGATTTCCCGGTCGGACAATCGGTCGAGGTCAACCAAAGAAGAGCGTGCACCTTCCTGCGTGCGCAAAAGCTCGTCGAGCTTCAAGCGGATCGCGCGTGTGTCGCGGTTCTGCGCATATTGAATCAGGAACACGACCAAAAAGGTAATAATGCTGGAAAGAGAATTGATGATCAGCTGCCAGGTATCCGAAAAGCCCATCAGCGGGCCCGCCGCCGCCCAAACCAATACCGAGGCGCAGGCGAGCAAAAACGCGGTCGGACTGCCGACGGCATTCGAAGCAAACAGGGCGATTTTCTGAAACCAGTGGTTCATGTCCGATCGTCCACCCGCAAAATCGCATCCTGATGTAGTACACTCCGCCAATCGGGCTGAGTTCCGCGCTTCGACGGCGGGTCCTGGCCGGATCTGACACCTTCAAGAACCAAGACAAGGCGACAGGTCAGCGATCGCGAAGGCGCGACCGCAAGCGACGCCAGCGCGAACCGGTGTCAGACTCGCTCTCGATGATCGTGCCACTCTGCATGAGTTCGTCGACGAGACGGCGCGCGAGGGTGCCGCGCGGCCCCCGCTCCCAATGGTCTCGGTCAGCGTCCTCGGCCATCCACCCCGGCAATGGCAGCAGCAAATAGGCGGCCAGCCCATCGAGCAACGGTTCGTAAGTGGCGCGCAACGCAGCGAGCAACTCCTCCGCCTCGGATGTCTCCCAGCTAAAGCCGGCATCGATCAGGCTCTGTTCGAGGTGCAGGAAAGCAGGATGATCGAGCCGGTCGCCGCCGCTGTAACGCGACGGCGCCACGCCCAGCGACTTTGTCATTTCGACCAGGATTTGCCGCGCCATCGTGAAGGTCATCCGCGCCTGCAGTGGCGGCGTCCGGTCGAGCCCGACGAGGATCAGCGCGCAGCAATCGATGATGACCGCGAGCGCCGCCAGCCACGACTGATCGTCGTGCTGCGACCGGTAATAGGCGAGCATCGGATACGAGAGATGGCTCTCCAGCAGTTCGGAACCCCAGGCTTCCCATTCGCGCAGCAAGGTCGCGATCTGTCCCGATCCATCCTCGCCGCCATGCCGCTGCAGCAAGCCGACAGCGGTGGGTGGCGACCCGGCGCGGCCGTCGAGCCGGATTACTGCCGCCTCACGCCGCGAGAACAGCTGGTACAGCACCGGAAGATAGCCGATCACGACGGCGATAAAGCCGAGCCCAGTGCCGGCTTCGAGGATCGTCAGCAGCCGCGCCAGCCCGCTATGCGGCACGAGATCGCCGTAGCCGAGCGTAAAAAAGGTGACACCGCTCATGTAAAGCTGCTCGCCGAGCGTTGGCTCCGGCTTCGCCCCGGCGCCGACCTCTACGGCCCACAGCAACAGCCCAAAGCCGAGCATCAGGCCGGCAATCCACAGGCTGAATAGCAGCACCATCGAGAGGGCGCCGTAAACCCCGAGAAATCGGTCGCGGCGGTCGCCGGTCAGGCGCACTGTAACCGCCGACCACACCGCCCAGGTCACACGATAAAACAGGCTGACAAAGCGCAACCGCCGCAGCACGCGGCGCGGCAGCAGCATGACCTCGAACGAATCCTGCGCGGTGGCAGCGAGCAGCAGGATGGCGAACACGCCAGCAGCAAACGCGAGCATGTCTGAAAAACACCGGCGCTGGCGAAAAGCGCCGTTTCGTTTCCGTTCGGCGGGTGGATGGGAATAATGGAGGTCGAGCGGGCTGGGGGCGTGGTGCAGACCACCTGTGCCTCGAGCCGCATGGCGGCGCGCTGTTCGCATTTCGCGGCCGTAGGCCTTCAGCCCCACGGGCCTGACCCGTGGCTGGCATTGATCGCCATGCAGCGGGTCGTCGGTAGCGTCGAGGTCGAGGATAATCTGTGCTGTCGGAGGGATGCGCATCGAGCAACAGATCGACAAACGTCGCCGCAATGGCATGCGGATCGTGGTCGATCTTGAGATAAGGCGGCGGCGGTTTAGCGCCTAATGCGTGCCGGTTAAGCGACGATCTGCCGGCTACCGGGGCGCAGTCCGACGGCGTGCGGCGAGCTTGCCGGCCATGCCGCAATAATCGGGTCATGGCGCAGTTCATCATGATCGACCCGATCCCTCATAGCCGAGGGCCAGGCCAAACACCTGCTGGCCGACCATTGTCGCCACCCTATGCTCGACCTGATCCTGTGATCTGAAGTCGCTGAAGCACCGGGCAAATCGCTCGACTCATCCGATCGCCCTGTCGGTCGCTCCAAACAACAGCCTGCCGGCGTCCAAAGGCAGCTTGCCGCCATCAAAACCCGGCGACCACCGCTCGCCCTTCGACGCGTTCAAATCCAAACAAATCGGCGCTACGCTCTGTCGCCATACGGCTCCCGTGGGTTCTGAGACAAACCCTCCAGCAACATGATTTTCTCGGATCACAGACCTCGATGTACCGTACCCCTATGAAAAATCCGGGCTAATTGAACAGGGGATGAACCGACAGCGCACGGCACGACGTGGTTTGCGATGGACAAGATGCGATTTGGGTGGCAGTTTGAGTGGCCACCCGCGTCGATGTTCTTGACGTGCTTATCTAAATAATTGATATCGCCGGCACGGAGAGGTGCCGGAGCGGTCGAACGGGGCGGTCTCGAAAACCGTTGTCCCTCTTACGGGGGACCGAGGGTTCGAATCCCTCCCTCTCCGCCATATAACCATATTTTGCTTATTAAATCAATGTCTTAGAGCTTAGGCTAGATACACAACCCACAAAATAACCCCCGAACATCTTACAGATGTGAGTGGACCTCGGTGGAGAATCCTAGACGCTCGGCCCTGTGGACGAGCGCGCATCTGTGCTGGAAGCGAAACTCGTCGACCGCTTTGCTCGTCGCGAGGCCAAAAATAAGATGGAGGGCCCTCATACAGGAGTAGGCAATTCCACGAGTGGCGATCGTGACCGGTGCGGCGGGCGGCACCGGCAGGGCGATGGTGCGGGGCTTGCTGGAAGCGGACACCCAGGTCGCCGGGGTCGATCGCGAGCGCGATCTGTTGGAGGCGCTGGCGGCGGTAGCGCGTGAGCAGGGCAAGACCGGCGAGCTGCTCACGATACAGACCGACCTGACATCGGATACCGCCGCCGATGAGCTCACACGAGCGGCACGCGCCCGGTTTGGCCGGATCGATCCTCGTCAACAATGCCGGCATCGGAGCCCGGTGCGATCCGGCCGGACAGCTGGCAGCGTCCGCTCAAATTCTGGGAAATCACGCCCGATCAGTGGCGCCGCTTTGTCGCGGTCCATACGAGGGCGCCGTTGGCGCTAACCAACGCGGTGGTGCCCGAGATGATGCGCCGGGGCTGGGGCCGGATCCCTTATCGCCGCGGTGTACTCGAAAAGTCCGGCGAGATCGACACTCGGCGGCGGCCGGTTGTCACACACATGGAAGCAGGCGACAATCGTTACGCAATGAACGCCGATCGGCGCATCCTGAACCCGCTCTACAGCGACAACCGGCTGAAGCTCGGCGTCTTTGGGGCCAATGTCAGCAACGGCTGCGCCGCGACGACGGCGCCGGGGCATCTCAAAATGACTTGGCCGAACAGCCGCGAGATCGTCACGATTGCGGATCGGGCTGGCTTTGAGGCATTGGTCCCGGTGGCGCGCTGGAGGGGCTTCGGCGGCGCCACCGATTTCAACGGCACCTGCTACGATACCCTGGCCTGGGCTGCCGGCATGGGCGCGGTGACCGACCATGCCGCGATCTTTAGCACGACCCATGTGCCGACGATCCACCCGATTGTCGCCGCCAAGCAGTGCACGACGATCGATCACCTGACCGGGGGCCGCTTTGCGCTGAACGTCGTGTGTGGCTGGTATTCGCAGGAATTGCGCATGTTCGGCCTGCCGCCGATGGACCACGACACGCGCTATGCGTATGCCGATGAGTGGGTCGAGATGGTGCGCAAACTGTGGACCGCCGAGGAGGAATTCGACTTCGCGGGCCGCTTCTTCAAAATCGAGAAGGGCTTTCACCAGCCGAAACCGGTGCAGCGACCACACCCGCCGATCATGAACGCCGGCAGCTCCGCCATTGGCGCCCGTTTTGCCGCCAAGCATGCCGACATGGCCTTTATCGGCTTTTATGAGGATGGTCTCGAAGACGGCAAGGCCAAGGTGGAGGAGATGCGCCGCATTGGTCGTGAAGATTTTTCGCGCGATTTCCAGATCTGGACGAGCTGCCGCGTTGTCTGTCGGCCGACCGAGTGGGAAGCGCGCGATTACGCGCACTACTACATCCACGAAAAGGGCGATTTCGCCGCGGTCGAGACGATCATCGCCGAGCAGGGCCGACGCGACCCCAACATGCCACCCGAGCAATATGAGCGCATCAAACGCAGGATGGTTGCCGGCTGGGGCGGCTATCCGCTGGTCGGCACCGCCGAGCAGATCGTCGACGAACTGGGCCGGCTGAGCCGCGCTGGCCTCGATGGGATCGTACTGTCCTGGGTCAACTACGAGTGAAGAGATGCGGCAATGGATGGCGGAGGTCATGCCGCTGATTGAGCAGGCCGGTCTGCGTAAGCCGCACCGGCCGATGCCGTGATTGGGTACCGCGTCGCCGTTGGGGCATCATTCCGCGACGGGAGAAATGCGCCGAATTCCGGTCGTTCACCAAGATGGCCGGCAACTGCGCGAGATCGGACCCGACCTCGCCCTTGGCCAGCCGGCTGAGTAAACATCGGTCTTCTCATATCGCCCGAGTTCGCAGACCTCAAAACGGGAATTCGGGCTTTCCCAAAGTCTGTCGACACTCACAAGGTTGCGCCCTAACCGGTCGTTCCCGCCAAGGATGGTCAGGTTGCGGAATTCAGCACCATGTCCGCCGCCTTCTCACCGATCATGATTGACGGCGCATTGGTATTGCCCGATGTCAGCGTCGGCATGATCGAGGCGTCGGCGACCCGCAGGCCGGCAATGCCGTGGACTCGAAGCTGGGCATCGACGACCGCCATCGGGTCGGACCCCATCTTGCAGGTCCCGACCGGGTGATAGGTGGTTTCCGCCGCCGCCTTCACCCAATCGAGAATTTCGGCATCAGTGGTCCGATCGGGGCCGGGTAGGAGTTCGCTCACCTGAAAGGCGGCCATCGCAGGAGCGGTCATGATTGCGCGGGCGATGCGTACCGCGCGCACCGTCAGCTCCGCGTCGGGCGGCGAGGATAGGAAATTGAAGTTGATCGCCGGCGGCTGGCGCGGATCGGCGGCGGTGATGTGAATGTGTCCTTTGCTCTCCGGACGCATCGGGTGGGCATACAAGATGACGCCAGATTGGCGGGAGATCCTCGGCCCTCTCGGGCTGGGCTCCGTTAGCATCGGGATCCAGCCGAGCATAAGGTCCGGCGCCTCCAGACCCTCGCGCGAGCACACGAACGCACGGATCGGTGCGCCCGCCATCGCCAGCATGCCCTGCCGGAACAGCGCGTAGCGCATCGTATGATGCGCCAGACCAAGGCCGCGCCCGCGATCGTTGAAGGTGATGCCCTTTTTGCCGATCAGCCAGCGGGTGCGGGGCACATAGTGGTCGCGCAAATTTTCGCCGACACCGGGCAGGGCATGGCGCACCTCGATGCCGAGATTGCGGAGGCGTTCGGGCTGGCCGATGCCGGATAATTCCAGCAATTGCGGCGAGTTGATCGTGCCGGCGCTGACGACGACCTCACGTAAGGCGTGGGCCTCGCGCGCAGCGCCGGCGACGTGAGTAGTTCACGCCAGTGCAACGGCTGCCATCGAGCAGAAGGCCCTCGGTCAAGGCTTCGGTCTCGATATGCAGGTTCCGGCGCTTGCGGATCGGGTCGAGATAGCAACGCGCCGTGCTCATGCGACGACCGCCGGCGATCGTCGCCTGGCTCATCGCGATGCCCTCTTGGCTGACGCCGTTATAATCCGGGTTGTGCCGGATGCCGACCTCTGCCGCGGCGTTGATGATCGTGGCGAAGAGCGGATCGCGTGGTTCCGGGTTGCTGACGCGCAGCGGGCCCTCCCGACCGCGGTAAGCATCGTCGCCCGCACCGGCATAGCTTTCCATGCGTTTGAAGAAAGGCAGGACCTCGGTGTAGCTCCAGCCGCGGTTGCCCATCTGCGCCCAAGTGTCGAAGTCCTGGGCCTGGCCGCGCACGAACACCATGCCATTGATCGAGCTGGAGCCGCCGAGCAGCTTGCCGCGCGGCACCGGGATCCTGCGGCCATTGGTGTTTGCCTCGGGCTCGGAGGAATAGAGCCAGTTGGCCGCGGGATTGGTGATCAGCCGGGCCATTCCGATCGGAATTGACGACCACGGATGGCTCGCCCGACCGGCTTCGAGCAACAGCACCTTGTTACGCGGGTCGGCCGACAACCGATTTGCAACGGCCGCACCGGCTGACCCGGCGCCGACGACAATGTAATCGTAGGTTTCCATATCTGGTGCCCCCGCAGCCGCCTGGCAGGCTGAGCTTGCAGGATCACCCGACGCGGTGAGCCCTCGGCAAGAGCGGTTGGCCCTCGCCTCCAGCTCCCGCCTTGATGCCGTTGGTCACGCACTATCCCGGGGTTCGAGGGGTGATCAAGCCCG
>CAVTLC010000003.1:0-295609 GCA_963735445.1 uncultured Alphaproteobacteria bacterium | reverse complement strand
AAATCGTGCTGTTGTGGACGTTGTAGGTACGGGCGATCTCCCGGATTGGTTCGCCCGCTTCGCGCCGCTTGATCGCCTCCGTCTGCTGGTGAGGGGTAAGCTTCGGCTTGCGCCCCATCTTCACGCCGCGCGCCTTGGCCCGCTCCCGGCCTTCTCCGGTCCGCGCCCGGATTAGGTCACGCTCGAACTCTGCAAGGCCGCCTAGCACGGTCAACATCAGCCGCCCGTGTGATGTGGTGGTGTCGGCCCATGTGTCGCCAAGGGATTTGAAACCGGCCTTCTTGCCGGTGATGGTGGCGAGAACGTTCAACAGGTCGCGGGTGGATCGCGCCAGCCGGTCGAGCCGCGTGACCATCACCACGTCGCCGTCGTCGAGCTCGTCGAGCAACCGGCGAAGCTGCGCCCGGTCGGTCTTGGCTCCGCTGACATGCACGTCGCGGAAAACCTTTCGGCATCCGGCCTTGGTCAGTTGCCGCGCCTGTGCGTCAACGCTCTCGCTCTTGCCGCCCGGCGATACCCTTGCGTAACCGTATTTCATGGGCCTAATTATGCAGCTAATTTACGCAGCAAAAAAGCCCAATCTTTTCAATTCATCTATTTTTGCTGCGAAATTCTTGATTTTTGCTCGCTTGTCCGGCAGGAAACGATCCATAGTGGAAATCCGCGCCAAGAATTGGGATCGATGAAGCAGTCGCTCAAACGTGCGCTTCACCAGCGAGACGCGCATCGGCTCGTCCGATGCAAACGCGTGTTAACGGGGTCGAAATGAAGTAGCAGCGGCGGCGGGGCGGGCCACCCCGGCAATAGAGCTAGAGGGCGACCAACTCGGCTATCTTGGCCGCGACGTCTGCCATCGGCTCTTCTACAGTGCTCAGCCCGGCTCGAGAGGCCAGCAGAGGACTGACTTCACGGAGAGCTTCATACGTCGTTTTATGCACGACGGGGACGAGCCGCTCACCCGCGAGGAGTGCCGAAAGTTCTTTGTCGGCGATGCCCTCTGCTGGGAGACGGCGCAGCAGCGCAGGGGTCACCAGCACGATCCCGACTCGCGAGTTCGCCAAGCCCTTGTCAATGGCGCGGAGCAACGGCACGCCGAGGCCAACGTCCTTCTCGCTAAACCAGACCTTCACACCACGTGACTCAAGCAGATCGTGCAGCTCTTTGGCGGCCCCCTGCCGGTCGTCCCATGCGTGGCAAAGGAAGACGTCCCGAAGGTCAGGCAGCTTCGCTAGGTTCTCGACGCTGTTGCGGACCGGTGTGAGTGCCCGCACTTCTTCAGGCGTGTACCACACAGGCGAACCGGCTCCCGACCAGCGCGGCTTTGCGCTCCGACGGGACCCGCCGCCGCTGCTCCGGGCGCTCCCGCTGCTCCCCGACGAGGAGTAGGACGGGGACGCGGACGGGGACGGCCGATAGGGGCTATAGCCGCTATAGCTGTAGCGGCCACGGCTGCCGCATGCAGGGCAGTTGGCCGCTGCAGCCGCTGAGCGATGGCCCTTTACTGGTGCTGTGCATCTAGCCATGCGGACCGATGATACCGGGCACTAAGCGTAGCGCAAAGCGACTTCGCCCCCTCGGGCCGAGGCGCACCTTCGGGCAAGCCGGGACATTTACCATAACGCTATCCGCCTTTTGAGGCACTTGATATTGCTGACATTTTCCTGTTGCGTGCGCAGTTACGTCACCAAACCACCGAGTTGTATCAACATCTTGTGTCACACAGGTTGCCTTCGATTACCACGGCGACCGCTACCTGCACTCGTCTCGGTTGAGCGCGAGCGCTAGTCCGAGAGCCCACCTCGCGTCTTCGGGACGGCGAGGGCCGCGAGCTTTTCTCGTCCTTAGTCGCCATCCTCCCCGTCCCAACGCCTCCTTAGGAGCAGGCCCTAATCGGTCAGGCGCCCCTTAGCCGGGAGGAACCTGGGCACCGAGGCCCCTGTATCGCGCGGCGGATGCGATGGCTCGGTGCTTGCCTTGGCAGCGTTCTCGGTTTGCGTGCGTAATTTGTCGGCGTACCACAAGCGGCGGTACTCGCGCGGATCGTAGCGAAGTCCATTCGGCCGCGGGGCTTGTGGCGCCAGTGGCAGCGGCACGCCAATCGCGGACGGTGCGCCATACAAGGCCGCGGGCGCGGCGCCGAGGTAGGGTGCCAGGATCTCAGAGAGCGCGTATCGGCTGAGCGCGGCCATGCTGTACCCGAGCACCTCGCACGCAGTTTTCAGCGCCCGGTGTTCGACCGGGGAGAGCGGGACCGTGACATGGACAAAGCTCTTTCGGCTGGGGAAGTTCTTTGCGATGCGATAGCGGCTCGGCATGCAGGTCCTGATACCACAACTCAGCCCGAGCAAGCACGCGGGTGAGCGATTTTGCCCTTCCTTGGTTGCTATGTAGTTGCTAGGTCCGGCGGTCGTCCTTCCTCGCTATGCCTAACTATATGGAATCATGGTCGGAGTGAGAGGATTTGAACCTCCGGCCCCTGCCTCCCGAAGGTGTGCATTCCAGATATGGGTTTTACTCAGGCAAGTGACCGCAATTTTTCTGGCCCAGAGAGGCAGGTAGCGATGAGCGCACGCGGGCCGCCGGCGTTTCCGAGCGTCATCGGTGGGCCATTGCAGCGGCTGATCATCTCCGCCGACCGCGCCCTACGGTTAGCCCCTGCCCGCCCTCATCGGTGGCAACGCCTCCGGCCGAGGCGCCGGTGCCTCTACGGCCGGGCGCGCCGGGCTGCTGTAACCCGCCGCGGTGTGCGTGCGCCTTTAGGTCCTCCGGGGGATACATGCCCGGCGCTTTTTTTTTGCGGGGCTCTGATGCGGTCCCCCGAATTCGTGCGGCGCCCATCCCGACGGCCTGCCTTGGATGGCACGGCGCGCGCCGCATATGAGCTAGCCGCCGTCAGTGTCGCTGCCGCTTGACATTCCTTGTGCGCGCCGATTTCCTGATCTCGGGCCGACATGGTGCCGACATGGCGATTGGTCGCCTGATCGTTATCGGCATTGACTTGTTGATATATTTGGCTGGGGCGGGAGGAATCGAACCTCCGTATGGCGGAATCAAAATCCGCTGCCTTACCACTTGGCTACGCCCCATCACGCGGATGGTGAACCCTAAACCACTGCTGCGACATTGCCATTGATATGTGAGTTACCTAATCGTGGCACATATCGAGCGTTGCGACACGCGCTTTGTGCGACGAGCTCGGCCGAGACTGCCGAGGCCGCTCATTTCAAACGCTGCGCGAATTTCGCCATGTCGATCAGCGCGCGGGAATGCGAGCCGACGCCGATCTCCTTTCCGCCTTCTGTGGCGCGCACGTCAAAGTCGATGCGTCGACCGTCAACCCCTGTAACCTCTGCCTCGCCGGTAACCTGCCGACCGACCGGCGTGGCCGCGAGATGGCGGACATTGACCACGGTGCCGACCGCACTCTCGCCCGGATCGAGAAAGCCGCGGATCGCATTCAGCGCGGCGTTTTCCATGATCATGATCATGACTGGCGTCGCCAAGACCGGCGGCAGCATCGCGTCCTTGAACTGGTTCGCAAGATGCTGCGGCTGGACCAGCAAGGTGAACGAGCCCTTGGCTCCGATCGGTATCGGCTTCACGGTACATCCTTTTCGATGGCAATGCTGCGCTCAACCGGAGAGCCAATCTTCACCGTCTCGGCGATTTCCAACGGCGCACCAAAAGAGTCGTTCAACCGACGATCTCGAAATGGGCATGGGTCGGCAACATCGCGAGCCCGTTGACCGGCAGCATGTCCTGCGGACACGCGGAGAAGGCGACGATGCAATCGATCTCGGCCCGCAATGACACATAGCTCCCGGGTGTGCTGACCGGTGGCCTGACCTCGACGCGGTTGCCGTCGACGACCGGAATGTTCATGAACAGATTGAGTGGCGCCGGTGTTTCGGGCGGTGTCAGCCCGAGTTCGGCGAGGCCGGCTGCGAGATTGTCGGTGCAATTATCGTGGTAGCCGGCGCAGCCGAGAAGCTCGTAGCGCCAGCGGTCGCAGGCCGCGAACAAGGTATCGTGGATGCCGCCCGAAATGTCCTCAACCATGGTCAGGATCGGCCGCCTTTTATTGGTCACGAGAACATCCCCGACCGCCGGGATGATATGCCCGAGTGCGGGGCGGGTGTGCTCCATCGACATGAATTCGTGCAGATCGGCGGCAATGAATGCCCAAGTGTCGACGACCTGCTGACCGGCTGTATTGACCACCTTGACGACTTGCCCGCGCCGCAGGTGGGCGGCTTTGCCGCGGCGCGCCGGGATCTCGATCCTGTGGCCCTTCCCTGGCATGTGGCCCTCCTCTGGCATGTGGCCCTCCTCTGGTTCGCTGATCCGAACCGAGCATAGCGGGGCCGACGGTGGTATCGTTATCTCTTGCCACCCTACCGGTTGCTGGGAACCTCAATCGGTGCGCAATTCGATCGCCCGGACATCAGACAGTCTTCGAGATTTGATTCGTTGCGCAATGCATGCACCAGGTAAACCGCGGCGATCACCAGCAACGCGACGACGACCAGCCCGATCAGCGCGCGCGACCGGGATTGTTCGTCACCGTGTTCGTCGGGCGGTTGGCTCAACCTGAGTCTCCGGTGCAAGAAAAAGTCCGGGCGCAACCCTGCTCCGGACACGTCGTTATAGGCGAGATATCGATCTAAGGTGCCGCCGGGCAGTTCTTGTCAACCGCCCTCGCTCGGGCAACAGTGCGGATGTGCGCCGCCTTTTGCTAAGCCGCGCCGGCCGCAGCCGCCAGATTGGAGAGATGCCGCGATGACCGAACCGCGCCTGTTGTCCGCCCGCGAGGCCGCCCAGCAGATCGCCGAGCGACGGCTAACGTCCGAGGCGCTCCTCGCATCGTATCTCGAGCGGATCGCGGCGCGGGAGGCCGTCGTCGGTGCGTGGCAGTATCTCGACCGGGATCAGGCGTTGGCTGAAGCCCGGAGCCGCGACAGCGAGGCCCCGCGCGGGCCGCTGCACGGGATCCCGATCGCGGTCAAGGATTTGATCGATACGTTCGACATGCCGACCGCATACGGCTCGCCGATTTACCGCGGCCACCAACCGGCTGCCGACGCCTCCTGCGTTGCGCTTGCCCGTGCCGCGGGAGCCATCGTGCTTGGCAAGACGGTCACCACCGAATTCGCGACCTTCACGCCGGGTAAAACCGCGAACCCGCGCAACCCGGCGCACACGCCCGGCGGTTCGTCGAGCGGTTCGGCGGCGGCGGTGGCGGACGGCATGGCGCCGCTCGGCTTTGGCACGCAAACCGCGGGCTCGGTGATCCGCCCGGCCTCGTTCTGCGGGGTTGTCGGGTTCAAGCCAAGCTTTGGGCTGATCAACCGCGCCGGGATCAAGCCGCTCTCCGATACCCTCGACACGGTCGGCGTTTATGCTCGAAGCGTCGATGACGCCGCGTTTTTCGTCGGCGTGCTGACCGAGCGTCCGGCCTTGCGCCACCTCGTGGTGCCGGAGAGAGCGCCGCGCTTCGGCCTCTACCGCACCCCGATGTGGGAGGAGGCCGAGCCCGCGACCGCGGCGGCGCTCGACCGCGCTCGCGAAACCCTCGTGCAGGCCGGTGCGACCGTCGAGGAACTGGCGATTCGCACCCGAGCATGAGGGGCTGACCGAGGCGCAGGACAAGATCATGGGGTTCGAGACCTGCCGCGCCCTCGCCGACGAGCGCATCCGCCACAGCGCCGAACTGTCGCCGCGGCTGGCCCAGCTGCTCGATGCTGGAATGGCGGTCGGAGCGGATGAATACGATGCGGCGCGCGGCCTAGCGGCGCGGGCGCGCGAGGGGCTGCGGCCGTTTTTCGCCGGCTATGATGCGATATTGACGCCGGCGGCCCCGGGCGAAGCGCCAGCCGGGCTCGGCTATACCGGCAACCCGGTATTTAACCGCATGTGGACGCTGCTCGGCACCCCCTGCGCGGCATTAACGGCCCATTGGGGCGATAGCGGGTTGCCGATAGCGGTGCAACTCGTCGGACGCATCGGGGACGATGTGCGATTGATGGCGTGCGCTGCTTTTCTCGAGCGCGCTCTCGAAACGCCAAGGTGAGAGTGAAGCTCGGGCGCGCGTTCGCGATTGCCGGCCTCGCGGGGCTCGCCGGTTGCGGTGCGCTCGATCCCTATCCGACCTACCCGCAACAACCCGCAGCTGGCGTCACCGATCCCGGGCCGCGCGTCGCGATCTGCTACGATTTCGTCGCGAGCTCGCGCGAAACGGTGCAAAAGGCGGCACAACAGGAATGCGGGCCCAATACATTGCCGACTCGCGTCGACACCGACTGGAAGCTCGATTATTGCCCGCTCTTGCTGCCGGCGCGCGCCACCTTCGTCTGCAAACCAAAGAAATAATTTACGCGCGATAAAGCGTAGGCTTGGCCTGGCGCCTACGCCCGGCCTGGCGCCGCAGCTACATTCATCCGGCGGGACAATGATCGACAACGGATGAGCTGCCGGAGGCTAAGTCCTCAAGTCGGCAGCTGTTTGTCCGTCAGCGATACAGTCTGTTACGAAAATTAACCAAACCTTACAAATGCGCGTTTGCTGAGAAGTTTGGTTAATACTAACTTAGGCGGAAATTAGGCCAAAAATCGACGCGCAGGTGTTGGATCGCCCGAACCTGCCCCTGAAACTGGCAAAAAAGAAAACAAAAAGCCTGGGTTGTGGTGGCCCCTAACAGGAGGAAGCCATGCAGCGCGAGTTTTGCCGTACTGCTATTTACACTTTAATTATCCTCGTGCTTTCGACGATCGGTGTACGAGCGCAGAATCCGACACCGGTTCCGATTTTTCTTCCGCCGGGCTTTACGATCCCACCGGCTGACGCTGCCGTGTATACTGCCTGGCAACAAGCTCGATCTGCAATGTTTCATCAAGAATGACCCGGACGCGGCGAGAATTCGCGCCGAGGAAGCCGGGTTGTTCCAAGATGCGCTGACCGCAGCCCAGTCAGGAACTCTCGACCCCTTCCACCAGGTCGAGACCTTGGGCAAGCTCGAGATTTTCGATCCCAATTTGTCGGTAAACAACAACATAGCGTGCAGCTATTGTCACGACCCGATGGCCGGCTACGCCAACGGATCGTCGGTTTTGAGCATTTATACTGGGGGAAGCAACCCCGGTTCGGTTCCCATAACCGTGGCTGGCGCGTATCCCAATAACCGGATCGCGAAACGAAACCCGCAAGCCTACGTGTATTCGCCATATTTCCCGCCATTGCAGTACAATGTAACTCAGGGCGATTTTTACGGCGGCAACTTCTGGGATGCGCGCGCGACTGGATACCGGCTGCAGAACTCCTCGGCGGAACAGGCGCAAGATCCGCCGTTGGATACTCAAGAGATGGCCAACCCAAACTCGGCCTGCGTGGTTTGGAAGTTGTCACAGAGCCAATACGCGTTCTTCTTTGAGCAGGTGTGGGGGACGGGCTCGCTCTCCGGCATCAGTTTCCCGGGAAACACTGCCCAGTTGTGCAGCATCCCTGCAGGCGCCGTCAATCCGCCAGCGCAAAAGCTTCCTTTGAGCGCGGCAGATCGGACCCGCGCGCAACAGGCGTATGATGAATTCGGACAGTCGATCGCCGCCTACGAAATCGGGTTGGAGGTCAGCCCGTTCACGTCGAAATTCGACGCCTATCTTGCCGGGATGGCCACGCTTAGCGCAGCCGAAAAGCGCGGTTACGACCTGTTCCGCGGCAAGGCGAATTGCAATTCGTGTCATCTCGACGGCAGGTCGAATACGCAGAAGCCCGGCGAAATCGACACCGGCGCTGCAACCAATGCAGCACCCCTGTTCACCGACTTTACTTACAACAACATCGGGCTTCCGAGAAATCTCGCCCTTCCCTGGTACTCCGAAAATACCCCGGACCAATATGGGTTTGTCGCCAATCCGCTGGGGATCGGGTTTATCGACGAGGGCGTCGGGCTGTTTCTCGATGGTTACTACGGTTCGCCGCCGCCCAACTACGACTGGATCGCCCTCAATCCGTACTTTGTCGGCAAGTTCCAGACATCGTCATTGCGCGACGTCGCTCAGACCCCGCCACCGATCCCGCCCAACACGACCTTTGTGAAGGCATTCATGCACAACGGATATCTGTTGAGCCTGAAAGAAGTCGTGCATTTCTACAACACGCGCGACAAATACGCCTACAACGTAATGTCCGGGCACTGCCCGGCAGGGACGACGGAAAAGGTGACATGCTGGCCGATGCCGGAAGAGCAAGATAACAAGAACATGACGATCGGTAACCTTGGGCTGACCAATGCGCAAGAAAACGACATCGTTGCTTTCCTGCAAACACTGACAGACGGCGTCGTCCCAATTACCCCTGCTACGCTGAGCAAGCCGTTGGTGGTACGAAAAGCCGCACTGCCGCCCGGTCATTGACGGGACGTCACGGACATGGAGGCGAGGCAGCCACGGCCAACTCGCCTTCAACCCGTTTCCTTTGCCGGGTCTCAAATGAGAAAGCTTGTTATCGCTTTGATGTTCGTGGCAGTGAGCGGAGGTCTGGCCGCCCCAAGCCGATTGCTCGCGAGCAATCAGCAGATGGGTAGCACGGCTGCACCAGCCGTGCAGATTACCGATGGGCCACAAATCGAAAGGACCACTGACCGTTGGGCCATTATCCGATGGACTACCAACAATGTTAAAGGGACATCCCTGCGTTTCGGAGTGGTCCGTTACGGTACCGATCCCCGCTACTTGGTCCGTACGGCAAAATCACCCAACCGCTGGAACCCCGGCTTGCCGTACATGATCTATCGGGTGCAGGTGAATAACCTGGAGCCGGGTACGACCTATTACTATCAGGTCGAAGCTGAAAACGCTCGGGACGACCGCGAGGGACCGCAGAGCGCGGTCAGTAAATTCACCACCGAGCGATCTCCCTGAAGTTTCGCCTCTGGCGCCGGAGCCGGTTTTCCGGCTAGTTCGTCCGACACGAAGTGTGTGCGCGCAACCAAAAGATAAGATTTGTTAAATGTGAGGCGCGACACGTCGTCCAGCATCACCGGACGACATATTTGTTATGCTCTCCGCGGATGACGATAATGGCGGCGATGGATTACGAAGCTTTTTTCTCCGAGCGCCTCGAAATGCTGCACCGCGAGGGACGCTATCGCGTCTTCGCCGATCTCGAGCGGCGCTGCGGCGGCTTTCCGCGCGCTTGGGATCATCGCATCGGCGCCGAAGTGACGGTGTGGTGCTCGAACGATTATCTCGGCATGGGCCAGCATCCGGCGGTGCTGGCAGCGATGTCCGAGGCGCTGCAGGCATTGGGCGCCGGCGCCGGCGGCACCCGCAACATTTCCGGCAACAGCCATTTCCACTTGTTGCTCGAGCGCGAGCTTGCCGATTTGCACGGGTGCCAAGCGGCGCTGATTTTCACCTCGGGCTATGTCGCCAACGAGGCGGTGCTGTCGACCCTGGCGCATGAAATGCCGGGCACGGTGGTGTTGTCCGATGCGCTGAACCATGCCTCGATGATCGCCGGGATCCGCAACAGCCGCGCCGAAAAGCACATCTTCCGCCACAACGACCCCGGCCATCTCGCCGATTTGCTGGCCGATATCGATGCCGAGCGGCCAAAGCTCGTCTGCTTTGAGTCGGTCTATTCGATGGATGGCGACATCGCGCCGATCGAAGCGCTCTGTGATGTCGCTGACCGTTATGGAGCGATGACCTATCTCGACGAGGTCCATGCCGTCGGCCTCTACGGGCCACATGGCGGCGGCATCGCCGAGCGCGACGGGCTGATGCACCGTCTGACGGTCATCCAAGGGACGCTCGCCAAAGCGTTCGGGGTGATGGGCGGCTACATCGCGGGATCGGCGGCTCTCGTCGATTTCATCCGCAGCCATGCGCCGGGGTTCATCTTTACCAGCTCACTGCCGCCCCTATTGGCCGCCGGCGCGCTCGCCAGCATCCGCCACCTAAAACAGAGCCAAGGCGAGCGCGACCGCCATCAGGAGCGCGCCGCGCGTCTCAAGTCCCGGCTTGCCGAGGCCGGACTGCCGGTGTTGCCGTCGCCGAGCCATATCGTGCCGGTCATGGTCGGCGACGCCGAGCTGTGCAAAGCCGCCTCCGACATGTTGCTGCAGCGGCACCGCATCTATGTGCAGCCGATCAATTACCCGACTGTGCCGCGCGGCAAGGAGCGCCTGCGCCTGACCCCGACCCCGCTCCACAGCGACGCCGATATCGAAGCGCTGGTTGAAGGGCTCAGCGATGTTTGGCAGCGTCTGAGCTTACCCCGCGGCGCCTAAGTCGCTACTAACGGTGGTCACCACGGGCGCCCTCCTCCGCGCGAGTTAAGACCAATCCCAGCTTAGCTTATGCCTCGCCTTGCGCCGCAAGAGGCGGGACAAGGCGGTCGATAAGAGCCAAAAGGTCGGCCTGGCGCGACACGCCAGTCTTGGAGAAGATGTGCGCCAAGTGGGTCTTGGCGGTGGTTTCCGCGATGTCGAGAGTTTCGGCCGCATCTGATAGCGTGATCCCTTGCGCCAACAATTCGAGGAGTCGGGTCTCAGCTTTTGTGAGCCGGTAACTGTCGGCTATGGCCTTGAGATCGCGTGGGGTTGGCGCGGCGGTCTGGGTCACAAACACGGCCGCGGTGGCTCGTGGCACCAAACGGGTTCTCAGATCACCGCGCGCTAGCGGGAGAACGTGCGCAATGGCCGCGTCTGCTCCGTCCGCCCCATTGCCATTCAGCGAGATGCCGATTCCCGTCGCGCCAATTGCTACCTCGTCACGCTGAGCGGTAACGATTGCCTGCGTCAGTTCCTGTTGGGCATGTTTATTCCTGGTAACAAGCCGTCCTTTCACCGAGCGGACCGGGCCGCCGGCGGCAAACATGTCGCGAGCCGCACGGTTGGCATGGAGGATGCGGTTGTCCTCGGCGACCACCGCCACCCCGGCGTTGAATTTGTCGAGCGTCGCCGATAACGCTTGTGCCTCCAAGCTTTTCAGGTCGATCACATCGCTGATTGTAACCGCCCGCCGGATATGCGGCGCCAATAGACGTAGCACCGCTATCTCCCGATCGGTTGCGACCCCAACGGACTCGTGTCGATTCGCCGTAAAAACACCAAGACGCGCGGGGCCTTGCAATACAATAGTTTGCAAGGAGTCCTTGATCCCCTGCGGCTTGACCCATTCGCGATAGAAGCGGGTATTTACCCATTCCCGCTCTGGTATATCGCGGGAAAGAACCAGTGGTTCATCGATGGAATTGGTGTATGGCATACGTGGACTGCTGCGATACACCTCAGTCATATCCTCCAGATACTCTTGCTGCTTCTGCATCCAAAAAGAATCTGTGTTCCATTCTTTAAAGAAGTGGTGATCTGAATTTTCGAAATCCACGAGGACAATCGCACTAAACAGACAGTCGATCTTCGAGCAGATGCGCTGCATCGTGTCGGGCCATCTATCTGGCTCGATCGTGCAATCATAAATTTTCCCAATTAGATCGGACATTTCTGCGGCAGAGATCTCGGTCATCACTACCCCACAGTTGAGGCGATTTGGCCGTTTGTCGATCCGGCGAGCTGCCGGCGACGGGGCCTGCAATGGCGTTCAAGACCGAGGAACCGACGGGTTTATTTCTTCCGTTTAAGAAAAAGCCCGAACGGATCGAGAAATTTTTGGTTGAACATTGTATATTAAGACAGCTTTAAGCTGAGCCAACAGCGGGGAGTGTTAACAGCTTTAATATTTACGCCAGGAAATCAGCCTGGACTAAGTTATGCCCGTGGAGCAGCGGGCGGCGCGCATCCGCCGCAGCGAGTTGTCGGCGCGGCTAGCGTCGTTGCCAATGGGCGACAGGGAGGCGGAAACTCATGAATCAGCAGCTTGCTAAGCTGCAATGGTAACGCTGATCGGAGCGGTGTCGGTTTCGCCCGCAGTGGCGGAGCAAGACCGCAATAGCGTCTGGGTTGCGCCGCAGGGTATCGCGGCTATTTCGTCGCCCCGCCGATTGTGAGGGTGACGGTCCCATTTGATCCCGGCGGCAGTTCCGGTGGCGACCGCATCTCATCCCACAGAATGATTCTCCCGTGGCCGGTCTGGTCGCCGATAATCTGGGCCGGAGCGGAGCCGGTGGCGGCTTCCTTGGACATCGCGGCCTCCGACAGGACGGTGACGCTCGCCAGCACTCCGCTGACGGCGCCCTGACGCGCCGGCGGCAACAGTTCAGCCGCCCCGCAGAAGCCCGACAGCCCAGCGATGCCAAAACCGATCGCTATGGCGGCGAGAACGCCCACCGTACCGTTCCTTCGCAATTTCTGCCGGTTCTCTCTCAGCTGCATTGTCATAACGTGCCCCCGATTACTGTGGACTGATACTCCACATCAGCGCAACAATGTTAATCCTATTTGGTTCCGTGTTTGTTAAGATTTAGCGCAGGGCTGGGCCAGTCAGCCGGTTTATCACCGACGACGCAACGCCCTGTTGCATCAATTTCGACAATCCACTGACCCCAATATCGATGGTCGTCATCTGCTGGATCAGCTGGTTATTTCCGGTGTTGGTGAGCACGCTGGTCACCCCGCCATTGCCAGTGCCGCCTCCCACGACCGTGGCAAGTCCGCTATTGACCAATGCCTGGAGCGTCGAGTTTGACACGCTCACCTGTGTCTGCACGCTATTGTCGGTCACCACCGTCGCCGAGTTGATGCCCGCACCCGCGGTCGTCGATAATGCGCCCGGGATGCCAAACGCGCTCAGTCCGGCGATGCTGCTCGACTGCGCCGCGGCCCCGCCGGCCGCCACGCCGCCCGTCTGGCTCGGGGAGATGGTCAAGGTCGGCACCACCACATTTTCGATCAAATCGTGATTGACAAAGGTCGCCTGCTGAAACGCAAAGTTCAGGGTGACGCCCGAACTGGCATCAAATCCGCCGCGAACATCACTAAGCTTGGCATCGTCGAGCGCCAGGCTCGCGAGCCGCTGTTGCACATCGCGGCGGATCGCCAGCGGCGCATCAGCAGACTTGACCGGCACCTGACGCGTCGCCATCGGCGGATCAGCGCGCTTGACCGGCATCTGGCGTGACACCTGTTTTACAGCGTGGGCTGGGGCCTCGACATCCGAGCCCACAACCCCAATGATTTTGTCCGAACACCCCCCCAGCAGACTTGCCGCGACCACCGCAGAAGCGATCAGCAGCGTTGACAAACCGGTCACTTTGTCCTCCGGAGGGAAACATCTGTCAAAACCGGGCCAGACTGAGGAGGCCCGCTTGCGACAATTGGGCGAGATCAAGCGCATAACGCGTCAGATCCCAAGGCGGACCTGGTGCAGCGGCCCATTTCTGGTCACTGTTGAAGCTCTTCTGACCCTGATCGATATTACTGGTGATCAGGAAAAAGATACCGCTCCACTCCGATTCAAATATGCCGATACGCTCACTCCTCATACCGTTGGCGGGATCGGCGAGCAGTACTCGCCCATTCTCGATGCCTTCAAGCACGACAAAATGATGGTAGCCCCGAACATTCAGCAATACGATTGCCGGCAGCCGAACCTCCTCGAGCTTGGAGAGCGGTGCGCGATAGCCATTCGAGTCAAGGCCGTGCCGCTGCAAATATTTTTTAATGTCCAGCAATGAGAATCCCGATTCGCTGATCGTTTTTTGATCTCCATTTATGATCATATCCTTAAAGACATCGGCCTCGCTGACGGGCATGTTGTAGTTATAGCTAAGCAATGTCGCGAGTGCCGCGGATCCGCAGGAAAAATCGTGCTCCTGCGCTATCGTGTCGTGATATTTTTGTTCCTGAAAGCTCTGGACCTTTAGCGAAAACGCGCCGCCGCCGACCCCGGCATCAAGGTAGAGCGAACCTGCCTCAGCTGGCAAACCCGCCGCGGCGAGCACCGTCAATCCGGCGATCGCGGACCGTATCGGCGCGGAGCGAGGCCATAACCGCATGCTCATATTGTGTCTCGTCTTCCTGCACCTGCAGACTGCTCTTTAATGGACCGTGATGTTGATGGTCGTGCTCACCTGCATAATCGAGTTATTGCCAAAATTCTGCAAAACTGAGGTGATGCCGGCGTTGCCGTTGATCGAATGATCGTTGCTGATCGTGCTGTTCACCGCGCCGCCGACCGCGACATTACCGGTGCTGTTGCCAGTCGCTAATGCACTTCCCGAGCCGTCGACGATTATCCCGATTGCGCCGCGGGCGCGTTCTTTACCGAGCTGAGCCACGGGTACCGCGGTTCCGGACAGTGCTCCAAGCACTGTATGCCGGCGAACCCGCCGGCGCGCTAGCTTCGGCTGCGAGGCATGCGCCTGAGGTGCCGGTCATCGCGAGCAGAATAGAAACCGTCCAGGTGGCCGAACGTTTCATCTGTCCAATCCCACTTTGTATTGTCATTTTTCTGTAGGAGAGAGAGTCCGCACCGCCGATTTTTCGACGGTGCGGACCGATAGTCGAACGTGCTTAGTGTGCCGCAGCCCCGGTGACGGCTGGGACGGCGCGCTTGGCTAAACCCGCTCAACCCGCCACCATTGCCGCCCGACCGACGAAGTCAGAGCAACAGAGTTGCCCTGCACCGACGCCGCGCCGGTGTTCTGGTTGGCTTGCAGGATGCCCATACCATTCATCGAGTACGACATGTTGACTGGCCAGAAGCACTCGACGCCGCCGCAGTTTGCGTCGTTTTGTTTGCCGACAGCGCCGCATTGGTCACCGACGAACCAGTCCCGGTGGTGATCGTGTTGGTCGCGGTGTAAGTCGTCGACTGGCTCAACGACCCGCTTCCAACCACCGAGTTTTTCAGGACACCGAGGATAGTGCCGCTGTCGGTGTTGTTGCTGTTTTTGTTGCGAACGCTGTTGTCGGTCTGTTGGTTGTTGTTGTTGGTGGCTGTGCCGCCGCTCGTCGCAGTAGCGGTGCCGCCCGAGCTGCCCGTCGACGTAGCCGAGTTGTTGTGGGTGCTCGAGTCGCTGTTGTAGGAGTCCTTCGTGTTGTAGGACCCCGTATTGTTGACCGTGCCGCCATTATTGGCCGCGCTGCCATTGTTTCCAGCCGACACCGTGCTGGTCTTCGTGGTGGTGTTGTACGAGTCCTGTATTGTTGACCGTGCCACCATTGTTGGCCGCACTGCCCTTGGCGCCAGCCGTCGTGTTGCTGGTGGTCGTCTTAACGGTGCCGCCGTTGGTGGCCAAGTTCCCGGCGCCGTTCGTGGTTGTGGTCGCCTTGCCGCCGTTCGTGGCGAAGCTCCCACTGCCCGAATTCGTGTTGCTGGTCGCTTTGCCGCCGTTAGTGGCCTGGGTTCCAGCGCCATTGGTGGTCGTGGTCGCCTTGCCGCCGTTCGTGGCTAAGCTCCCACTGCCCGAGGTGTTCGTGTTGCCCGAGTCCTTGACCTCGCCACCGTTGACTGGGCTGAAGGCGCCGGTCGAACTCGTTGTCGTCGTCTTGGTGTTGTACGACCCCTTGACGGTGTTTTCGCCACCGTTATTGGCCGAGTTCCCACCGAGACCTGTTGCCGACGCACTGCTGGTGCTCGTCTTCGTGGAGGTGTTGTACGACCCCTTAACGGTGTTTTCGCCGCCGTTATTGGCCGAGTTCCCGCCGAGACTGTTGCCGACGCACTGCTGGTCTTCGTGGAGGAGTTGTACGACCCCTTGACGTGTTTTCGCCGCCGTTATTGGCATTGCGGACTGTTGGCACCGGCAGTGGTCGCCGTGGTGGTGGTCGTCTTGTGCTAGTGGTCGTCTTCGAGCTGGTGTTGTACGACCCCTTGACGGTGTTTTCGCCGCCATTATTGGCCGCATTGCTGCCGAGCACCCGTGGTCGACGCCGTGCTGGTCTTCGGGTTGTTCGAGTCAGTGGTGTTGCCGCTGACATTGACCGCCTTGCCGCCATTAGTGGCCGCAGCCCCGGTGCCGCTGTTGGTCGCCGTCGGGTTCTTGGTGATCGTCGTTGTCTTGGTGTTGCCCGAGTTGATCACCTTGCCGCCATTGTTGGCCGCCTGGCTATTGGTACCGCTCGCAGTGGTGGTGGTGGTCTTGGTGTTGCCGGAGTCGATCACCTTGCCGCCATTGGCAGCGACCGGACTGCTGGCGCCCGTGGAGCTTGCCGTCGTCGTCTTGGTGCTGGTGTTGCCGGAGTTGATCACCTTGCCGCCATTGTTGGCGACCGGGCTGCTGGCGCCGGTTGACGTTGCATTGGTGGTCTTGGTGGTCGTTTCGGTGTTGGTCTTGGTCAGCGTGTTGCCCGAAGCGATCGTGTTGCCGTTGTTCTTAGAGATAGCCTCACCGCCATTATTGGCGGACGGGCTGAAGCCGCCGGCTGTGGTCGCTGAGCTGTTCTTTGTCGTGGTCTCGGTGTTTGTCTTGGTGTTATTCGAGCCGAGGGTCAGCGTGTTGTTGTTGGCCTGAACCGCAGTGCCACCCTTGCTGGCGGCCGCCCCGGTGTTGGTATTGCCGGAGTTCGTAACCTCGCCGCCATTGTTGGCGACCGGACTGCTGCCGCCGGTTGACGATGCCGTGGTGGTCTTGGTGTTGCCGGAGTTGATATTCTTGCCACCATTGTTGGCGACCGGACTGCTGGCGCCGGTTGATGTTGCAGTGGTGGTCTTGGTGGTCGTTTCGGTATTGGTCTTGGTCGAAGTCAGCGTGTTGTTCGAGGCGATCGTGTTGCCGTTGTTCTTGGAGATAGCCTCACCGCCGTTATTAGCCGCCGCGGCGTTGCCGGTCGGGCTGGTCGTATTGGTCTTGGTCGAGGTCAGCGTGTTGTTCGAGGCGACCGTGTTGCCGTTGTTCTTTGAGGTAGCCTCGCCGCCATTAACGGCCGACGCGCTATTGGCGCCGCTCGCGGTCGATGTATTGGTCTTGGTAGTCGTCTCGGTGTTGGTCTTGGTCGAGGTCAGAGTGTTGTTCGAAGCGACCGTGTTGCCGTTGTTTTTGGAGACAACCTCACCGCCAGTACTCGCGGCCGGGCTGAAGCTACCCGAGGTCGTGTTCCCGTTGGTCTTGGTCGAGGTCAGCGTATTGTTGGAGGCGACGGTTTTGGAATTGTTGGAGCCTAGGGTTGTCGTGTTGCCGCTGACGTTGGTGGCCTCGCCGCCGTTGTTGGCGCTTGGGCTATTGGCGCCGGTCGAGCTGGCCGCACTGCTCTTGGTGGTCGTTTCGGTGTTGGTTTTGGTCGAGGTCAGCGTGTTGTTCGAGGCCACCGTGTTGCCCTGACTTGACGTTCTCGCCGCCATTGTTGGCCGACGCGCCGTTACCTCCGGTGTTTGCCTGGTTGGTCTTCGTGCTTGTCTCGGTGTTGGTCTTGGTGACGGTTGTGCTCTTCTGGACGTTGGTGGCCTCGCCGCCATTATTGGCGCTCGGGCTGTTGCCGCCAGCTGAGGTGGCCGAGCTGGTCTTCGTAGTTGTGTCGGTGCTGGATTTGCTGACGGTTGTGCTCTTGGAGTTGTTGGAACCGAGCGCGGTCGTGTTGCCGCTGACATTGGTGGCCTCGCCGCCGGTGCTGGCGGTCGGGCTGGTGCTGCCGGTCGATGCTGGTGGTGTTGGTCTTGGTCGAGCTTAGGCTGTTGCCGGAAATGTTATTGCCTGAATTCTTGTTGGTGGCGTTACCGCCGCTGCCCGAGACCCGTCGCGGTCGAGGTGCCGCCGGCACCGCCGGTGGCATTGGCCGAACCCGAAGCTTGCGCCCATGCGCCGCCGGCACTCAGGGCGAGGACGGCGCAAGATGCTAGTAAAATTTTCTTCATACTCTCTTTCCTCATTGTTTCCCCGCCCCTGCGGCGGACTGCACGACATGCCTGCACGCGCCCACCAGGTTCCCGCGCCGGCATAACCGGTCGCGGGAGGCTCTGTTGTCGAGGTGCGTGCCGACCCCTCCTAACCAGCAACCGGCATGCCAACCAAATGACCGCCGAATTACCGGCAAAAGCCAAGTAAATTCAGTGTGTTGCCCAAAGGCTTTGGTTAATCGTGTCCCCATCGGACCGTGCTGATGAGACAGTTGCACCGTCTCGTGGTGAGACAGTTGTGTTGCTGTCGCCGGACATGCC
Organism: uncultured Alphaproteobacteria bacterium; assembly: GCA_963735445.1. Classification (GTDB taxonomy): domain Bacteria; phylum Pseudomonadota; class Alphaproteobacteria; order ATCC43930; family CGMCC-115725; genus AP-15. Next base: position 277,556 of record CAVTLC010000003.1, on the reverse strand, counting down.
GTCTGCCCTGCCACGGCAGCCCGCCGGGCGGTGTCGCCAGCGGCCTCGCCAGCGCCATTGAATGCCGCGAGCCGCGGGTGGACACCCAGCCGGCGAACCGCATTCATTGGCCGGATTCCGGTGGTTGGAGCAGAAAATGCTGGCCGAGCTCGATCCGATTGCGCTGCAACATGCGGTATAGCGTGGCGCGGGCCACGCCCAACAGCTGCGCGGTGCGGGTCATGTTAAACCCGCTCTCCTGCAACGCCTGCAGGATCGCTTCGCGTTCGGCATCGCTGCCCGGCTTGGGTCGCGGTGCCGTGCGTGCTCGGCTTTGCCTCGGGGCCAGCCGCACCGGCGGCGGCGCCGGCAATGGCGGCGGATCGAGGCGCAGATCCGGAACATCAACCAGCGGCCCGTTGCTCATTACGGCCGCGCGCCTGATCGTCGCGATCAATTCGCGGACATTGCCGGGCCATGGATAAGCCAGTATCGCCGCCAGCGCCGCCGGTGTGAAGCCGCGCAACTCGCGTCCCAGCTCCTGTCCGATCTGACGCAGAAAAAAAGTGGCCAGCACCTCGACATCGCCGTCACGTTCGCGCAACGGCGGCAGGTGCAGGCTCAGCACGTTCAGGCGGTAATAGAGGTCCTCGCGCAATTTTCCGGCGGCGATCGCATCGCGCAACCGGACATTCGTCGCGGCGACAACCCGGACATCGACCTTGATCGGGTGGCGCCCGCCGACCCGCAGGATCTCGCCCTCCTGCAAAAAACGCAGCAGCAGCCCCTGCAGGTCGATCGGCATGTCGCCAATCTCGTCGAGAAACAGAGTGCCGTGATTGGCGTGCTCGATATGGCCGTGCTTGCGGGCGGTGGCGCCGGTAAACGAGCCCTTTTCGTAGCCGAATAGTTCGGATGCGATCAGGGTCGGCGGCACCGCGGCGCAGTTGAGCGCGACATAGGGCGCGGCGCCCCGGCGCGAGCGTTCATGGATGGCGCGCGCCACCAGTTCCTTACCGGTGCCGCTCTCGCCGGTAATCAACACCGGCACGTCGCACGCCGCAAAGCGGCGGATCTGCTCGAACACTTCGAGCATCGCCGGACTGTTGCCCACCATAAAGACGGCCGATGATTCCGACACCGCCTCACTCGCGGGCTGCGGTTCGGACAGCGCCGTGTTTGCCGGGGCCTGTGTCCACCGCAGCGCTCCCCCACGCAGCTGCATCACCGTTCGGCTGCTACTCATCCCTCTGCCACCGACCCCACATTGATCGCGCCGGAAACTCCCGGGCGCTTTCGTTAAATTAGTTAAAGTGCTGATCCGTAGCCGGTTGGGTTCGTGCGTTCCTCCTGTGTTGGCTGCTGGGCCTCCCGGCTGTGCCTGACAGCCCCAGAGCCAAGGTGTATGATCAACCAGAAGAGTTACGAGGGGTGGATAAGCAATCGTCGGGCCAACAGGATTTCGTCACTTGTAAATCAATGACATAGTCGGAATTGATGAGCGTGACGGGGCAGGATGGGCGTTCTGGGACAAAAGAATGTCAAATCCGCCGACGCTCGCCGCGTAATTTTATGACTGCATTTGGGATTTAATCTTTAGTTAATAAAGATAGCGGCTTCGTTAATAGATAAGCTAAAGCAAGGGGTTAAATGCCAAATCGCCGTTTGCGGCGCACCATATCTGTAAAATAATCCGACAATTCGAGTTCCCGTCATACGTAAAAGATTTCGACAGTTCTTGGAACTTTTTCGGTTTATTGCGAGGATAAGAGAGGTGTCTCCCAGCTCCGCGCTAACCGCACAACCGCAGGCTGTTTTTAGCCGGTGGGACCGTCGGTGTCCTGTGGTGTCAGCAGCGATCGCAGTTCGCCGAGCCAGGGCTCGTAATTGCGCCAGCGCGCCACCGAACTCGAATACACCGGTTGACGCGCCTGCCACAGGCTCGCCGTGGTGACCGGCCGTTCGTTGCGTTCCGGCTCGAGGCATGCGGCATCCCACCCGCAGCCGGTAAACGCAACCAGCTCGCGGGTGACTCTTTCGCGATCGCCGACCAGTCTTTCGTATTCGACCTCGAACAGGGATTCCGCGGGCAGCACCGCGCGCCAATGATCCATCAGTCGGGCGTATTGCCGATAAGCTGCCGCTAGCGTCGCCTTGTCGTTGGTAAACGCTACCCTCTGGTGAAAGTGGGTAAAGTATATTGACAGGCAGGTATCGACCGGATGCCGCCAACATTGGATGATGCGCGCTTTTGGCAACAGCAGGTGAATGAGGCCGAGGCACAGCACATTAAACGGCAATTTGTCGATGATTCGGGCCGCCGACGGCGCCAGACCCGCAGCAACGACAGATATTGCTGCGCCATTTCGCGGCCGGCTTCAATCGTCAGATTGCTCGCCTCCAGAACGCTCGGTGCCCGGCCGCGCCTGACCCAGAACGCCTGCTCGCCGCCGGCGCCAATCGCGGGGTGGCGCGAAAGGATCTGCTCGACCAGGGTCGTACCCGAGCGCGGCAGACCGACGATCAGCAGCGGCGTCTCGTCATCCAGCCCAAAGCCGGTGTTAGCAGCGAAAAAATCGCGAGTGAAACGACGCATCAACCGATCGATGTTGGCTGTAAAGGCGGCGGCGTCGAATTGCGCGTATCGCGCCCCGAGGCGATGTGCGGCATCGAAATGCCCCATCGCCGCTTGATAGTCGCCGAGTTCGTCCAAGACTTTACCGGCTGCGAAGTGCAACGGGATGCGGTCGTCGTCGTCAAGCGCCATGTCTTCGAGCAATGCCAGCATCCGTGCCAACCGGGGACGATCGGCTTCGGTATGTTTCCTGATTTCGGCAATGGCGAAATAGGCGGAGCAATTGCGCTGGTTAACAGCCAGCACCCGCTCGAACATATCGGCCGCCTCCGCGAATCGCCCGAGGCGGGCCAGGGTATGGCCGAGGTTCCTGATCACCTCGTCATCGGTCGGATCGAGCGCTGCAGCCTCCCGCAGCTTCGCCTCCGCAGTGACGAAATCCCCCTCGATCATCAGCGCTCTGGCCAGGTAAACGCTGCCCAGGCCATCACTCGGCATCAGCGATGCGGCCGTCCGGAGCGACTGCGCCGCGGCTTCGCTCTCTCCGCCCGCCTCGAGCAGATCGGCGAGCCCGACATGTGCCTCGCTCAGCGTCGGGTCCAATTCGATGGCTCGGCGATAGGCGGCCGCCGCTTCGTCATCGAGGTGCTGGCGGCGTAGAGCTACCGCCAAGCTGTGAAAAGCGGCGGCATCGTCGCGCAACACCGTCGCCAAGCGCAGGTGTTCGATCGCGTCCTCGATGCGACCGACATCCAGCAAAGCGCAGCCAAGAGCGTGGTGGGCGTCGCCGTTGCGCGGATCGAGCCGGATCGCCTCGCCAAAGGCGGTGATCGCCAGCGCCGGCCGGCGGGCCTTGAGCAGCCGCGCGCCGCGCTGCCGATGCCGCTCAGCCGCTTTTTCGCGGTGACGCGGCAGGGGATTGCCGAGCCTCGCAGCGCTTGGCAGATCGGGGGAAATTCGCTGAAACTGCTCCGCCGCCTGGCGCAGCCCGCTGACCTCGGTCAGCGGACCCAGGCGCGGTCGGCGATCGGTCATGCTTGCTCGCCACCGGACAACGGCGCCGCGGCCGCCAATTCCGGCAGATGGCGCCGCTTCTCGGCCGATTGCGCGGGTACAGTCTTCGCTTCTAGGGGCAAAAGCGGCAGGTCGACGATCGCCGCCGCGCCGCAGTCACGCGCGGCGTCGACCGAAAACGGCAAAGGCGCCGAGCCCCGCAGCCAGCAGCACCAGTGAGCCAGGTTCCGGGACGTCGTGTGCCCGGCGGAAAGAACGACACATGCCGGAGTGCCGCGGAATGCAGCTGAAACCCGAGGTCGTCGGTCTCCGCCGAGGACATCGAAGCTATTTGCGACGATGGTGCCGAAGATGTCTTGTGAACTGGTTAGCAGGGCACGCTGACGCGCGAGAATTGACGTGTCCCATTGAAGCCGCTGTTCCCATTCGCCACATTCGTCGCGTCGAAAATAGCATTGAACAGCACGTTCGCCATGGCGGCCGCCGTGCCAAAAGTGCACGCCCCCGAGCAGCTGAAGTTGCCCATGACATGTCACGGAGGAATCCCGGTATCGGCCCGGCACGGCAAGGCCGAGAATGTAAGATTGTGCCCGGCAGCCTGAAGGTCCGAGGTCAGAATATTCCAAACCGCCATGCTTCGTGCCCGGGTTCGCCATAAATACGCCCGTCGTCTTGTCGAAAGTGCTGTTTGCACTCATACCCTTGAGACCGCCTGGAAGTGTGGTCAGAGGAGTCCAAATGTCGGTCGCAAAGTTTTGCGGGAACGCGTTCCCGCTCAGCACTGATCCCGCACCTTTGCCGATAAACGTCGACTGGATAGTTGCCGGCGAGGTAGGGTTGGTACCGCCGATCAGCACGACCGATCCGGTTCCGACGAGCGGGTTGCTGCCGGTACCCATCGGCGGCCCACCGACGACATTGCCAAACACATTGACCTGGCCGAGCCCCGCGATGGGTATCGGCAAAGGAACAGTCTTTCCGGGCGGGTTAGGACATCCGCCGCCGCCGTTCGCACAAATATTTAGGGCCCCTGGCTAAGCATTAGCATGCTCGGACCGAGTGGTGTCGAGCTTCCAAGGGTGCCATCGACCGATCCCGGACCGAAGACGTCGTTCGTCACGACCATTGCGTGCTGGGTGATGACGTTGAAGTCGGTCAACAGCGTCAGCGCCGGGATCGGAGCCGCTTGCGCGCCCACGCCCGCTGCCAAGTTGATCATTACTGCCAAGAGACCTGAGATCCATTGGCGCATGGGGAGCACCTTTCGCCTAATTGTCATAGTTAACTTGCAATCTCCGCGCCAACCGACAACGTGTTCCGATGATTGCGCAGATACTAGCTGTTGATGTTTTCCTCGTCCATATTTTTACTCGACCTCAATTTGAGACACTCGACTTATTCATAATGAGACAGATGTTTTGTTGCAACTGGCAGCCGAAGCGATCCTTGCCAGCAAACCGGGCGCTACCCGCCCGGCGATTACCGCGTAATGGGTAGTCCCTGGGACGCTCGGGTCGAGATGAGGCTAATTCTCGCTAATCCTCGTTCGTCAGCAAAAAGTGCGACCGGATGGTCGCACTTTGGCTATGCGCCGGGCCTCCACCGGTCCAATTGGTGGAGCCGGCTGCTTATCCGCTGTTATTTGACGGTCACCGTGGCCATCGACGTCGCAGTGTCCCCGGCCGTGTCAGGCACACGAGCGCATAGGACGTTGTCACTTTCGGGAATACCAAGGCCCAAGCAAACGGCCCGGTTACGTACTTGCCCGAATTGCCAACTGTAAAGCCGCTACCCGAGCAACTCGTCGCGTTCTTTGATGTCCAGGTCAATTTGGACGCCTGCCCGGCCTTCAGGGACGACGGCGTCGCGGTCAGATGTTGCGATACATTGCTGGGCGGAGGCGGCGGGGCGGTGGAGGCGGAGGCGGTGGTGGCGGAGGCGCGTGAGGCTGACGAGATCGTTATTGCGCCCGCCGTACATGGAGTGAGTCCGGCCCCGTTGGCCCCCCAGCATGTGCTGAAGGCGTCACCATTTGCCGGAGTCGATGGGTTCGAACTCTCGCCGTACGGGTCCACCGCAATAATAGCCGTTCGCCGACAGGGACAGGTTCGGATTGGCCCCGTTGGCCATGACGGGGTCGTAGGTTACCGCGCCAAAATTGGCGAGCGGCAGGAAACCCGGCGGGTGTTCGTAATAGGGTGGCTCGGTAATCCAGTCGGCCGACGCCATGCTGGATTGGTACTGGAAGCTCTGTGTCCAGGACGACCCCGCGGTCTTGTCGGTCAAGGAGAGTTGCCATGTCTGGGTCTGGCTCGGCGAGCACGCAGCAATGCATTGTAACGACGCGGTAACAATGTCGCCCGGCTTGACATTCAAACTGATTGACGAGGCCGGCGCGGGATAAAGCTCGTACCAGGTATAGAAAAGGGTCGCGCCCGAGGTTGAGACGACCAATTCGGTGCCGAGTTGGATCAGCGTCGAGTCCCCGTACCCTCCAATTCCGACCCAGTTGGAGACATATTCATAGCCGTATGGCGTCGATCCCCCATCATAGGTGACATCCGGCACCTGCCAAGTCGCGGACGCACTCGTATAGGGCGCACCGGCGGTAACGGCGTATCCCGACCAGCTATTGGTTTCGACCACATTCCGCAGCCGTTTGAAAGTCCCGTCGGGGTTGCGATATGCCTCCATCGGTCGTATGCGGCCCCCGCTCCGAAATTTGCGCTTGAGCGGCGGCAGGAACGCTTGTTGCGAACGCAGCAAACGCGGCGGCGCACAAGCAGTGCGCAAAGCACGACTTCATCGTCTCCCTCATAATCCACTTGCGACCCCTCCCGATCTGGGTTAACCAAGACCGAAAGAAGTATTTCTAAGGATGGTAGTTTCTACAGTCCGAATATCAACGATGTGTTATTTCAGGTCCACAGAATATTAAAGTGTCATGTTTATGGTTCAGGTAATATCAGAAATTTAATATTTGATTTTCTTGAAATCACGAGTAGGTCATCTACTTGCGGTAGCGCGATCCTTTCACTGTTCGCTCAACGTCAAGTCGAGAGACAAGCGAGCCCCTGAAATGGACACCGGGTTATAGCCGCAGCGTGCCGGGCCGCGATCGCCGCGCAACCAGGCGGAACGCCGCGTCCCGCTACCCCTTATGTGGCGGATGCTTAACGGCGCACAGCCGTTACGGCAGCTACCCAAAGGTCCTGCTCCGCTGTTGCGCGAGCTTAGGCGGAAGGGTGCTCCGCGATAAAATCCAGGGTCGCCGCCGCCCCGCGCTCGGCGTGGGTCGCAGCAACATGATACGAGTTGCCGGGCAGAACGACCAATGTCGAGTTCGGGATCTGCTGCTGCCAGGCCCGGGTCTCGTCGACCGAGGCAAGGCCGCTGCCATCGGTGGTGATGACCAAGGTTGGACAGCGTATCTTTGGCACGTCGGCGCGAATGTCGGCGCAGGCGATCGTTTTCATAAAGCCGATTTGCGTCGAAACCGCGGTACGGCCCATAAACCGGATCCACCATTCGACTCCGGCGGGCGGGAAATCGCTGCCGAGCCGGCTGCCCATCGTCTGGCGCGCCCACGCCTCGACCCCATCGCGCTCGAAGGCGGCGTTCAACTCAGGGACGCGCTCGGCGGCGCCGGCGCGCAGCGGCGGCGGGGTGCCGATCACGGTCAATGTTACAACGCGTTCGGGCCGGCGCGCGGCAAAAGCGCGAGCGATGGTGCCGCCGATCTTGGCCCCGACCAGATGAAACCGATCGCTGCCTAGGCTATCCATTAGCCGCGTGAAGTCGTCGATGATGATGTCGAGCGACCACGGAAAATCTCGCGGCATCGGCGTCGACGCCCCAAAGCCCCGCATATCGGGCCGCACGACTTTATATTTGCGGGCCATACTCGGGACCCAGCCATACCAGGCGAGCCCGCTTTCGGCGTTCCCGTGCAGCATCAGCACCGTCTCAGGCGTGCGCCAGGGATCGGTGAAATCGTCAAGCTCATAATGAAGCTGAGCGTCGGGCGAAGCTTGAAATGTCGGCATCGGCGTCCCTCCCCAATGAATCGATTATAGAATTGCGGTGTGATCCTTTGCCAGGGTTTGAGAGCACCTGAGAGGTCGACCGAACGGCCGGCGTTCGGGGCTATGCCGTTCCAAGAGCCGAAGTTTGCCTCCCCGAAAATGCCGCACCCGCGCCTAAGCCTCCACCGCACGTATCTCTGGACGCGGCTCGCCAGACGACTACATTGTGCGCTCAAATGAGACACTCGATCGGCCGCCTTCGCCAAGGCGGCGGCTGCGGATCTCACGGGGACTTTGCTTCGACCCTCGCCGATGACTGTCGGCCGCAAAAGGCTACCATGACAACGATCTCTCGCCTGCATGATGCTGCCGTCCGGGCGGCGGCCGTCGTCCTGATTACGCTTTCCCTTTACGGTTGCAACAGCACCGGGGCTGGGGCCGCCTCGACCGCACCCAGTGATCCCGCCGATTTCGCCTTGCTGCAGACCGTCGCGCGCGTCGTGCAACGAAATTACGTCGAGCCGGTGCCGGGCGATGCCCTAACCAAGGATGCGCTAAAGGGCATGCTGACGCGGCTCGATCCGCATTCCGACTACATGGATCAGGACCAGTACCAGCAGATGAACGCGGTGACCCGCGGTCAGTTCGGGGGGATCGGTATCGAGCTAACGCTGGAAGGCAAGGTCCCGGAGGTAATCTCGCCGATCGACGGCACCCCGGCGGCCAATGCCGGCATCGAGCCCGGCGATCGAATTGTCAAGATCGACGGTCTCGCGACCGCCGGGATGGATGTCGAAACAGTTGTCAAGCGCCTGCGCGGCCCGGCCGGGTCGCGGGTGGTTCTCGAAATTGCGCGCAGCAATCAGGCGCCTTTCGATGTCACGCTGACCCGCGACACGATCCACGTCGTTTCGGTCAAATCGGCTTTGAAGGGCGACCGGATCGGCTACGCCCGTATCACGACATTTACTGAGAACACCGCCAACGAGCTCGCCGATGCGATTGCCAAGATGAAGGCGCAGGCGCATGGGCGGCTAAACGGCTTTGTGCTTGACCTGCGCAATGATCCCGGCGGCCTGCTCGATGCGGCGGTCGATGTCACCGGCGAGTTTGTCGACGGCGGCGTCGTGGTGACGACAAAGGGCCGCAACCGCGACGACGACCGGGTTTATCGTGCACCAGTTGCAGGCAATCTGATCCCAGGCGTTCCGATGGTCGTGCTGATCAACAGCGCCTCGGCCTCGGCAGCCGAGATCGTTGCCGGCGCCTTGCAGGACGCTCATCGCGCTACGATCATGGGCACCCGCAGCTTTGGCAAGGGCTCGGTGCAAACGATCATCCCGATCGAGGGCCACGGCGCGTTGCGGTTGACGACGGCGCTTTACTACACCCCGTCAGGCCGGTCGATCCAAGGTCATGGCATCAGCCCGGACGTTATTGTCACGCTGCCTAAGGGCGAAGAGGTGGCCAACGCCGTCCTCAGCCATGAAAGCGACCTGTTCGGCGCGCTAAAAAATACCGGCGCGCTGAATGGCCGGGGCAAGGCCGAAACCGCCTCGGCGAGCGGCAATGACGTCGGCGAGCACCCGATCAAGCCGTTGATCATCGGCACCAATAAGGACACTCAACTCGAAGCCGCGGTCGGTTATTTGCAGCGCGCGGTGCGAACCGAGGGCGGCGCAAATCGCGGCTGATCGCACGCAATCGAAAGGAGTTAGCGAGGCTGCGGCGGCGCCGGCAATCGAGCGAGCGTGAACCGCAGCCCGCGTCCGAGCCAGCGCAGAAACGGCCCGAGGCCGGCGAGGTGCCGGTAATCGTCAAATTGGAAGAGCACGAACAGCCCGTAGGCCTTGCGCGGATCGATCGGTCGCAACAGCCGGATCCGGACAAACATCGTAATGCCGAGATCGGTTAAATGGTCGTTGTGGAGTGCCCCCTTCATTGTGGCTGGCGGCACGTCGATGACAAAATCGCCCTGACTTTCGACGATGCCTTCCCGCAGCCTCCCGCGCCGCGGGTCATATAGAAGAGAGCGTGAACCTAGACGAAACGTAAAGCCGCGAGGAAACAGCACCCAAAGCAGCCAACGAAACACGTTCAGCTTGCGTTCGAGAAGGGCGATCTCCTCGATAGTGAGATCGGCCGTCTGTTCCTCCGTCATGCGTTGCGTTACGCGCCGCGCGAGTGTTGAGCGGATCTGCTGCCTGATAGGCTTCGGCCGGCACCGCGGTGTAGCGGAAATCGCAGAGATCCAGAGTTGTAAAGGGCGGCAATAATTGAGCACGTGAACTCCAATATCGACAAAGATGGTCATAAGTCGTGCGATAGTCGTTCGCCCAGATGCTATCGGGACGGCAAAAAACCGCTTGGCTTGCGAATGGCAGATAGTAATCGATGCTGAGGCGGTCGCAGAGTCGACAAGCATAGTCGACATAGTGACGCCCTGACCGCAGAGCTACAACGCCATTATCATCGAGAAAGCTATTGACGACACTGGCCGGGGAATAGCTGCACAATAATATTCGCGGTTTGCCGATGCGGTCGGCCAGCCGACAGAGCGCCTTCAGAACCGGCGGCAGCGGCTTGGCGTCATTAAGGTTCAGAATCAGCGCGTTCGGCGTATCGATCAGCAACAGGCTGTCGTCGTTCCACATCGGGATCGACAATATCGACACGCCTTCGCCGACCGGCAGCCAACGGAGCGGCGGGAGCGGCCTTGGCCCGGTAGCCATCCTCGGTCAGATACCGAACACAGCCTTGCTCGGCCAAGTCGGGAAACAAATATAACGGATCGGTCCCGAGCCGGCGGATCGACGGCATATGAAAATGATCGGGATGCTCGTGCGTTACGTAAACGTGCGCGCTCGTAGCCAGCCAGTCGAGCTCTGCGGCGCTCGGATAATTCTGCAGCCACCAGCTGCGCCAATAGACCGAGCCGACGAGCCACGGATCGGTCAGCAGCAACGGGCGCTCGCCCTCACGATAGATTGCAAGCGAAGCATGGCCTAGGGTGCGCGCCTTAAGCCCGGACTCCGGCAACGGCAACTCGGTCACCGGCCAGACGGCATGGTTAACGGCGGTGGATCCTCGCGCACGACGTCTTCGGCGAGGCTGTTGTCGACGGCCTGTTCGAACGCAGCTCCTTGCGTGACAAATCCACCGGAAACCAGGCTCGCGCGCAGTTGCTCATAGCCTCGGCGCGGCAAGATCGGATTATGGCCCCAGATGCCGAGCGTGCGGTAACGCGCCACCGCAGCGCACATCAGCTGCGGCGCAACTCCCGGAAAGTATGACTGGGCAGCCTCGGCCAACGGCTCCGGCGGGTTCGCATGCAGCCATTTCTGCGTGCGATAGAGGGCGCGGACCAGCCTTTTGAGTTCGTCGCGCTTTGCGGCGAGGACGGCCCGACGTGTGTAGAAAGCCGTGTAGGAAGTCGGCCCGCGCTCTGCCGCGGCGTACCAGACGTGTCCCTCGCCGGAGGCCACCAGCTCCTCGACAAAGGGTTGAAACATTTGCACGACATCGAGTTCGCCGCTTCGCAGGGCGGCGGCATTCTCGGCCATCGTGCGGTCGGCGATGCGCGGCAGCTGGTCGGGGTCGAGCCCGGCAAGGCGTAAATCGTGCTGCAGGCACAACCACGGGGTCGGCACCTCGCTGACCGTCGCGACCCGCCGGCGGTAAAGATCGGCAAACGCGAAATTGGGGCATGGCTCACGCCCGACCAGAAAAAACGGGTCACGCGTCACCGCTTCGCCGATGCAGACGACGTCGCAGTCGTGCCGGGCTTCGTAAAGCTGGTTGACCCGCATCGGCCCGCCCCAGCTGACATCGACCGTGCCGGCGAACAGCCCGTCGGGCGCAGCACCAGGCGAAGGCGCGCTGACGAACTCGACCTCGACCCCCTCGCTCTCGAACGCACCCAGCGCAAAACAGGCATAGAACGGCGCGTAGAACAGCCCGCGTAGCGATTCCTGTAGCACTATCGGCACGATTTCACGTCGCTGATTTGAGGATGCGGAAGGCGGCGTCTGCGAATACCTGCGCGCCGAGGATGATATCGGCCTCGCTCGTATCCTCAGACCAGTGATGGCTGACGCCTCGAAGGCTCGGGATAAACATCATCCCCGCCGGCATGCATTCCGACAACACCGCGGCGTCATGGCCAGCGGCACTCGGCATCCGCATATGCGAACCCGGGGCCCGATCCTCGGCCGCCGCTTCGATCAATTGTTGAAAGCGAGGGTCCATCGGCCGCGGTTGGCTGCACGGCAGCGGCTCGACCTCGACCCGGCACGGCCCGGTATGGTCGGCCTCGGCAACAAGGGTGCGGAGAGTTGTTTCGCACGCGTCGAGCCAGGCTGAGTTCGGGTCGCGGAACTGCAGCTGGATTTCGGCGCGGCCGGGGATCACCGACGGCGCATTCGGCTCCAGCCCGATACGGCCGATCGTCCACACCGTGCGCGGCCCGGCGATTTCGGGAAACCGGCCGTGGATCTGCGTCGCAAGCCGCACCATCGCCACCCCGGCATCCTTGCGCCTGATCATCCGCGTCGTGCCGGCGTGATTCTGCTCTCCGGTAAAGACGATGCGAAAATTGCGAATACCGACAATCGTCTCGACGACGCCGATCCGCAATCCGGCGGTGTCGAGTGTATCACCCTGCTCGATATGCGCTTCGAGATAGCCGATATGCCGGCCGGGCTCGACCCGTTCCCGCCGGCGCCCAGCAAATCCGGCCTCCGCCAGAGCCGTGCGCAACGGTTTGCCGGTGTCGCGACCCTTGATCTGGTCGATCTCGTCCTCGACAAGGGCGCCGATATAAGAGCGGCTTCCGAGATAGCTGCTGTAATGGCCCTCCTCGTCGGCCCAGGCGGCGACCTCGATGGCAAGCCCGGCGCAATCGGGGTCGGCGGCAAAGGCGCGGGCAAGTTCTAGGCCGTAGACGACGCCGAGCGCGCCGTCGAGCCAGCCGCCATAGGGTTGGGTTTCGCTGTGTGAGCCGACGAGCAGCCGACGCTCCGCACTACGATGATACCCGATGACGTTGCCAATCCCGTCAACGACGGGATCCAGCCCTGCCTCGCGAAGCTGGTCGGCTAGCCAATATCGTGACTCGACGTCGACCGGCGAATAAGTCGGGCGATGAACACCGGTCTTGTAGCGGCCGAATTCGGCGAGCCGACGCAGGTTGGCGATGACGCGCTCGCCGTCGATTGTGGGCATGCCTACTCCACGGACCGGATGACTGCCCCTTCGTCTACCTTCGGTTCACAAAAACCACAATCCTCGTAGGTCAGCTGGGCCAGGCGACGGCGTTGAAGTCGTCGATCAGGGCGGCGATGCGCCCGGTGTCGGATTGGTCCATGATCGCCCGCGCACGGCGGGTCGTAGCGACCATATCGAGAGCGCGGATGCGCTGCTTGACACGCGGGATGCTGCGCGGCGCCATCGACAGGTTGCGCAGCCCAAGGCCGAGCAGGAGAGCCGTCATACGCGGCTCGCCAGCCATCTCGCCGCAGACGCTGACCGGCATATTGCGGCGCAATGCTGCCTCGACGGTAAACTGGATCAGCCGCAGCACCGCCGGATGCAGCGGATTGTAGAGGTGTGCTACCTGCTCGTCACTGCGATCGATCGCCAAGGTGTATTGGATCAGATCGTTGGTGCCGATCGAAAAAAAGTCGGATTCGGCGGCGAGCGAGTCGGCGGCGAGCGCGGCCCCCGGCACCTCAATCATGGCCCCCAATGGCGGTAGCGGCTTTGGGACCGGCACGCCGCGGCGACGCAAGCGGCGGGCGACTTGCTCCATCGCCTCGCGAACCCGGCGGATCTCCCCGGCATGCGTGATCATCGGCAACAAGATGCGCAGCGGTCCCTCGGCGGCGGCACGCAGCATCGCCGCCAGCTGCGGGTCGAGCAGACGGCGATCCTGCAGCGACAATCTGATCGCGCGCAGCCCGAGCGCCGGGTTGTCGGCCTCGGTATAATGGTCGGCGAGCGAGTGAGCCAACTTGTCGCCGCCAAGATCAAACGTGCGCACCGTTACCGGCTTGCCCCCCATGCCCCGCACAAGGGCCGAAAACACGGCGTATTGCTCATCCTCGCCCGGCAGGTCGTCGCGGTTCATGTAAAGAAACTCGGAGCGAACCAGGCCGAGGCCCATCGCGCCGTTGGCGGTCGCCTGTTCGAGTTCGATGGGCAGCTCGATATTGGCTTCGAGGGTAATCTCGACGCCATCGCGGGTCACCGCCGGCAACCGGCGCAGTCGGTTCAGATAGCGCCGTTCGCGGGTCAGCGCGTCGCGCCGGGCTTCATATTGGGCGACCGTTTCGGGCGTCGGGTCAATGATCACCGCCCCCTCGGCGCCATCGATGATAACAGTCGCCTCCGAGCGCGCGTGCTCGATCAAATCGGGCACTCCGAGCACGGCCGGCATGCCGAGCGCGCGCGCGACGATCGCTGTGTGGCTGTCGGCGCCGCCGAACTGGGCGGCAAAGCCGGCGATGCGCTGCGGGTCCATCAACGCGGTGTCGGCCGGGGTCAATTCGTCGGCGACGATGACGGCGCCCTCGGGCACACCCGAATAGGCGGCGTAGGGTTTCTTGATCAGATTGCGGATCAGGCGGGTGCCGACGACGCGGACATCCTCGCCCCGCGCCGATAGATAAGGGTCGCGCATTGCCGCAAAGCTGCGGGCGATTTCGTCGATTTCGAGCTCGACCGCGCGCTCGGCATTGATGCGCTGCCGTCCGATCCGCTCGCCGGCGCCGCGCACGAGCCGCGAATTCGACAGCATCGCCACATGCGCATCGAGCAGATAGCCGATTTCCTCCGCGGCCGATTCCGGCAGCCCCGAGGTCTTCGCCTTGAGCTTGCGAAGTTGCTTCAAAGAGGTTTGGACGGCCTCGTCAAAACGGACACGCTCGGCTGCGACCTCGGTCTCCGGGATATGGCTCTCATGGACCGGGAGATCGCCGCCTTCGACGAGATAGGCGGGCCCGATGGCGATACCCGGCGACACACCCAGCCCGGAGAGTCGACGTTCCGCGGCTGGCGCGGCGCCGCCCGCCGCTTCTTCCAACTCGGTCGCCTCGTCAGTCCTCATTGAATTTGCATTCGACCAAATCGGCGAGCGCGTTTACCGCCTCGGCGGCCTGCGGTCCGCTGGCGCTGAGTTCGATGATCGCGCCGGGCGCCGCGGCGAGCATCATCAGCCCCATGATCGACCGTCCTGAAACCTCGGTGCCATTCTTGCGCACCCGAACATCGGCGTCATAGAGCGCGGCCATTTTGACAAACCGCGCCGAGGCGCGAGCATGCAACCCGCGCTGGTTGCAGATCGTAGCGATCCGGCGGACACGGGCCGGTTCTGAGCCAGCGCCATCGGCGTCGCCGTCGCTCATTGTCGGGCGTCAGTCAGCAACTGCGACGCCACATTGATATACTTCCGGCCGGCTTCCTGGGCGCCGAGCACCGTACGCTCCAGGGTTTCGTTTTGCCGCAGACTTGCCAGCTTGATCAGCATCGGCAGGTTGACCCCGGCGATGACCTCGATCTTGGCGCGGTCCATCACCGAGATCGCCAGGTTCGACGGCGTGCCGCCAAACATGTCGGTCAACAGAATGGCGCCATCGCCAGTGTCGACTTCGGCAATGCGGCGCAGGATCTCCTGGCGGCGCTGATCCATGTCGTCATCGGGCCCGATGCAGACGGCGGCGATCTGGGTCTGCGCCCCGACCACATGTTCGAGTGCCGCGACGAATTCCGCCGCAAGCCGCCCGTGGGTCACCAAAACCATACCGATCATCGGTTTCCTCGCTGGGACGGCGGCCGCTCAACTCAGCGCCGCGCCAAGCGCGGCTGCTTGGGTAGCAAGCGTTGGCGCGCATGGCGGAAGATCACGATGCGCAAGCTCGGTCCGCCACCCGGCATCGCGCAATTGCACCGCCAGCCGCTCGGCGACATAAACCGAGCGATGGCGACCGCCGGTGCATCCGACGGCAATCGTCAGATAAGTCTTGCCGCTGGTTTCGTAGCGCGGCAACAGCGGCTGCAACAGGCGCCACAGGCCGTCAAAAAAGCGCGGAAAATCGGCATCCGTTTCGATATGAGCGGCAACCGCCGGATCACACCCGGTAAGCCCGCGCAGCGCATCGATATAGTGCGGATTTTCGAGAAACCGCACGTCGAAGACGAGATCGGCCTCGCGCGGAAGACCGAGACGATAGGCAAAGGATGTGACAAAAACGCGCAGACCACGCGTGTCCAGTGCGAAATGGCCGGTCAGGAGGCGCTTCAAGCCGATAGCGTTCAAGGCGGATGTATCGATCACCAAATCCGCGCGGTCGCGCAGGGCAGAGAGCATTTGGCGCTCGCGGCGGATACCGTCCATGATCGGGCGGTCTCCGGCCAGGGGGTGGGGCCGTCGCGTTTCCGTATAGCGCCGTTCGAGCCGCTCGTCATCACAATCAATGAACAGCACGCACAGCTCGCGCCCGTGGCGCAAGACAACACCGCAAAGCGTATCGAGCATCATCTCGGCCGCGAAGCCACGGGTCCGCGCGTCGGCGCCGACCGCGATCGCCGGGCCCTCCGCGCCGACATCCTCGATCAGCGCCGGAATCAAAGATGCGGGCAGATTGTCGAAACTTTCGTAGCCGATGTCTTCGAGGATCTTCAGCGCCGTCGATCGACCGGCGCCCGACATCCCTGTCACCAGAACGACGCCGCGATCCGGCACGCCTCTGGTAGATTGGAAAGGTTCTTGACTACCTTTGGTACTCATGCCCCGATTATAGCGGGAAGTAGGTCGGCCGCCAACGCGCGTCGGAAGAGCCGAAGCTTTGCGGCCGCCGAAGCCTCGAACGGAGCCAGCGCAATCAGCGCCACGGAAACGCCGAGAACGGTTTCGCAATTCCGTGTCGGCATACGTTCCACCTCGTGGGCCACCTCGCCGGGATCAATCAAATCGGCGATTAGCACCAGCGGGACCGGTGCGGCCATTTCCATTTTGACGATGCCTATCCCGCGGACTTCGATCAGTCCCGCGATTGTCGGCGGCGCCGCAGCAAGGACCCGATCACCGACCCGCTGCAGCAAAGTTTGATCATCGGCGACGAGCTGCGCGCCACCATCGATCATCCGCAATGCCAGATCCGATTTGCCCGAGCCCGACGGCCCCCGCAACAGGATCGCACCTCCGTCGATCGCTACCGTCGTGCCATGCAATAGCAACCTCTCGGTCACGATTGCGCCGGCAGTCGAATACAAAACCGCGCGCCAAGAACGACGCCGCCCGCGCGGTGGCGGTTTTCGGCCCAGATCATGCCGCGATGCGCCTCGACGATCTGCTTCGATATCGACAGCCCGAGACCCGAATGAGTTCCAAATTTTTCCCCGGCCGGCCGCTCGCTGTAAAATCGGTCGAAGATCGCCGTCAACTTGTCATCGGGGATACCAGGCCCGTGATCGTCGACGGTAATGAGCACCGCGCGCCCGTCGTGACGTGCCGTCAACCGGATCTCTCCGTTCGGCGGGCTAAAGGACACGGCGTTTGCGATCAGGTTTAAAAATACCTGCGATAACCGGGTCTCGATCCCCGGAACCATCAGCGGGCGGCTTCGCTCTGCCGGATCAAGCACAAGGTGCGGTCCATCCTCGGCGCGGGTGGCGTTATGAACATCGACCAGCGCCCGCAGCATCGCGCCAATATCCACCGGTCCGAGTTCAAGGCGGCTCAGTTCAGCATCCAACCGCGACGCATCCGAGATGTCGGTAATCAATCGGTCAAGCCGCTCGACATCGTCGAGAATGATCGCCATCAGCCGGCGCTGCGTCGCGGGGTCTTCGATCCGAACCACGGTCTCGACCGCACTCTTCAACGAGCTTAGCGGGTTTTTGATCTCGTGAGCGACATCGGCGGCAAAGCGTTCGATGGCACTCATCCGCTGCCATAACGCATCGGTCATCTCCCGCAGTGCCCCGGAGAGGTCGCCGATCTCGTCGCCCCGCCGCGTGAAATCGGGGATCTCGACACGGGCGCGGCGGCCGCGCCCCCGCTCCGCTGCAGCGGCCAAACGCCGGATCGGCCGTGCGATCGTGCTGGCAAGGTAGAGCGACAGCGCCACCGTCACGAGCAACGCCACGCCGAAAATGCGCAGCAACTCCAGGCGAACGGTGCGCACATCGGCTTCGATGTCGTTGCTGCCCGTCGACAGCATCAGCGCCCCCAGCACCTGTTTGTAGCGCTGGACAGGGATTGCAACGCTGAGCACGAGTTCACCGGTCGCCGGATCGCGCCTGATCATTTCCCCGATCTCGCCGCGCAACGCACGCTCGACCTCGGGGTAGTCAGACGCTTGCGGTGCAAAGCTTTCGTGATAGGCCGGGTAGCGCTTGCGTTCCGGCAATATCTGGACGACCCAGTTGTAGATCTGATCGGTTAGCTGACTGAGGAGCCCTTTTCTGTCGGGCGGCGGCAATTCGGTAATCTGGATCGCGCCGCCAGGCCCGCGCAGCACCCGGCTGTCGGCGATGATGTCGCCTTTCACATCGAACAGGCGCGTCCGGGTTTTGGTTGGAGCGACGAGCCGGCGCATCATTTGGCGGGCGAGGTCCGGAAGCAGCACCTCGCCTTCGTCAGCCGAGTTGAGCACCGCTCCTTCGCCCAGCGCAGCCGCAAAAACCTGACCCTGGGTCTTCAGCGATTCAATCTGCTGGCCAACAAGGCTCGCCTGGTACTTGCCGAGATAGAGAAAGCCGCCGCCAAGCAACGCCAGGGCCAGGACATTGACCGCGAGGATGCGCAGCGTCAGCGGCGAGAACGGCCGCCGCCACGTCCGGCCGCGCCCGCGGCCGACGCTCCGCGGGCTCGCTTCGGTCACCGCAGCGGCGCGCGGTTCCGACCGATCGGGCGCCGTTGTTAAATCTGTCTTCGCCGCATCGGTGACCGATGAATTGGCCGGGTCAGCGGTCGCGGTATCGATAGCCGACGCCATAAAGCGTTTCGATGTGGGCGAAATCGCCGTCTACCGCCTTAAATTTTTTTCTCAGCCGCTTGATGTGGCTGTCGATCGTGCGGTCGTCGACATAGATGTGCTCGCCATACGCCGCATCCATCAACTGGTCGCGGCTCTTTACGTGACCGGGACGGTGGGCCAGCGACTTCAAGATCAGAAACTCGGTGACCGTCAATTCGACGGGTTCATTGCTCCAGGTGCACAGATGCCGGGCCGGATCGAGCACCAGCCGACCACGCACGACCACCGGCTCGCCCTGCGGGTCGCTGTGCTCACGCGCCAACTCGCCGCGGCGAATCAATGCGCGGATCCGCTCGATCAGGAGTCGCTGTGAAAAGGGCTTCCTGATGTAGTCGTCGGCTCCCATCCGTAGGCCGAGCAATTCGTCGACCTCGTCATCTTTCGAGGTCAAGAAGATGACCGGGATATTGCTCAGCCGCCGCAATTGTTCGAGCAATTCCATACCGTCCATGCGCGGCATCTTAATGTCGAGGACCGCGATATCGACCGGTTGCGCGTTCATGCCTTTGAGCGCTTCCGCCCCATCGCTGTAGCAGCGCACCGCAAAGCCTTCCGCTTCGAGTGCGATCGACACCGAGGTCAGGATGTTGCGGTCGTCGTCGACAAGAGCAATCGTGTTTGCCACTTGTTGTCCCCCAATAATCTTCAGCAAGCCGTAACGGACAGGAAACGGATGCTATTGCGATTAAATATGGCCATTTGCCACCATCGACCAGCCCAGAGCCGTAGTTTGTGATTGTAGGGCGCTGGATTTGGCGGCTGTGCCCGCTCTTGATCGCTCTTTCACTTGACGATGGAGCGCCGCTCCGCTGATTTACGCCATGCCTGATCAAGAATTGAACCGCGATCCCGCCCGGCTCGGTCGCTGGCTGATGCGCAGCTGCGAACGCGCGGCACTCGCCACCAGCCTGCTCGGTGCGCCCTACGTCTCGCTGGTGCTCCACGCCGCGGATCTCGACGGAAGCCCGATATTGCTGCTGTCGGATCTCGCTCAGCACGCTCGCAACATTGCTTTCGACCCGCGGATATCGTTGCTGCTCGACGGCACGGATGATCGCGCCGACCGGCTCGATGGGCCGCGACTGACACTGATCGGTCAGGCCGCAATCGTGGCAGATCCTCGCCTTCTGGCACGTTTCACCGCGCGTCACCCGTCGAGCGAGCTCTATGCCGGCTTTGCCGATTTTCGGATTTATCGGATGCTCGTCGAGCGCGGTCATCTGGTCGCCGGCTTTGGCCGGATCGAATGGATCGACCATGCCGATCTGCTGTTTGAGACCGATGCCGGCGCACTGGCCGAAGCCGAGACCACGATCGTGACAAAGATGAATGATGCTTATGGCGCGGATCTCGACCTCTGCGTACGAAAACTGCTGGGTCGTGTGGAGAGCGGGTGGCGCATAACCAACCTCGATCCCGAGGGTCTTGATCTGCGGACAGACAATGCGACCGCGCGGCTCGAGTTTCCGGCGGTGGCTCTGACACGCCGAAGCGGCGCTCGCGTCACTAGCCGGGCTCGTTGAGAAAGCGCGCCTTTAGCGCCTACGTTGCATGAACTTTGACAGATTCGCACCCATGTGGTAGGCGCCATCACCCGGCGCCGTTAGCGATGTTGCATCACGCCGCAGCAGGAGGAAACGTCGAATGCAGGTCAATCCGGTGACCGCGTTTAAGAGCCGTTTCGGGCTCGACCGCCAGGGCATGCGCCATCTCGGGGCCGAGCATTGGAATTTGTCGATGCCGGTCCTCTACGAACACGCGGTGCGTCGCTGCGAGGGCGAGGTGGTCGCCGGCGGCAGTTTTTCCGTAAATACCGGGGCGTTCACCGGGCGCACACCGCGCGACAAGTACATTGTCGAGGAAGCCGGGACCAAGGACACGGTGTGGTGGGGCAGCATCAATCAGCCGGTGTCGCCCGCGCGGTTCGACAGCCTGCATCAGCGCATGCTCGCCTATTTCCAGCGACGCGAGCTGTTTGTGCAGGATCTCTATGCCGGGGCCGACCCGGCCTATCGCCTGCCGGTGCGGGTCGTGACCGACAGCGCCTGGCACAGCCTATTCTCGCGCAACATGTTCATTCGCCCTCCGGCCGAGGAATTGCCGGGGTTCGAGCCCGCCTTTACGATTTTGCACGCGCCCGCTTTTCGCGCTCTCGCCGAAACCGATGGGATCAACTCCGACGTCTTTATCTTTGTCAATTTCGCCCGCGGGCTAGTGTTGATCGGCGGCACCGAATATGCCGGCGAGATCAAGAAATCGGTTTTCGGCTACCTCAATTTCGTGCTGCCGGCGCGCGGCGTGTTGCCGATGCACGCCTCGGCCAATGTCGGGTCAAAGGGCGACGCCGCGATCTTTTTCGGGCTGTCGGGGACCGGCAAGACCACCTTGTCGGCCGACAATTCGCGCACCTTGATCGGCGACGACGAGCATGGGTGGAGCGACAACGGCATCTTCAATTTCGAAGGCGGCTGCTACGCCAAGGTCATCAATCTCTCGCCAACGGCCGAGCCCGAGATCTATGCGACGATCGGCCGCTTTGGCACCGTGCTCGAAAATGTCGTGGTCGATCCGGTGACGCGGCTGCCCGATGTCGACGACGACAGCCTGACCGAAAATACCCGCGCTTGCTATCCGCTCGATTTCATTCCGAATGCCGACCCGACCGGGCTCGGCCCGCATCCGGCAAATGTCGTGATGCTGACCGCCGATGCCTTTGGGGTCATGCCGCCGATTGCCAAGCTGAGCGCCGAGCAGGCCATGTACCATTTTCTGTCGGGCTATACGGCGCGCGTTGCCGGGACCGAAAAGGGTCTCGGCAATGCACCGGAGGCGACGTTTTCGACCTGCTTTGGCGCGCCGTTCATGCCGCGCCATCCATCAGTCTACGCCGAGTTGCTCGGCGAGCGGATCAAGCGGCACGGCTCGCAATGCTGGCTCGTCAACACCGGCTGGTCGGGCGGCACCTATGGCGTCGGCAAGCGCATGCCGATCGCTTATACGCGAGCATTGCTGCGCGCCGCTCTCGACGGCCGGCTCGGCGAAATGCCGGTGCGGAAGGAGTCGAATTTTGGCCTGCTGGTGCCCGAGGGTTGCCCCGAGGTGCCGAGCGAGGTGCTCGACCCGCGCAGCACCTGGTCCGACAAGGAGGCCTATGACCACACCGCACGCGAGCTGACCCATCGCTTCGAGGAAAACTTCCGCGAATTCGAGCCGTTCGTCAGCGACGAGGTCAAATCCGCCGGCGTCCACCCCGCAGCATAGTCGTCCGCTCCACTCACGTCGGAACCCCGGTTGGCGATCGGTGTTTCCGGCGCGGCTGCGGATGGAGCACACATGCTGACGATTGCTGAGGCGCAAGAGCGAAGCGAGCAGTTCCTGACCGGGCAGATGCTGGAGGCACTGCGCGCGGTCGACTACGAATTGCCGAGCTTTGACACGGAGCCGCGCGAGATCGAGCTAGCGTCAGCGGCGCGCGCCCAAGTCGAGATCCGCCATCTCCGCGGCGCCGCCGACGCCACCTACCTGATCCAAGCCTTTGGCGACGAGTTGCTGATGCAGTTGCAGCTCAATGTACACCGGCTGGTCGCCGTCTACCGTGTGCCGGCGCTGGATGCGCTCGACGCCAGCACATTGTCGGTCCGGCTCGAACGCTGGCGGATCGGCGCCGAGCATGCCGGCTGGAAATTTGGCTGGCGCGACGCGCCGATATCAGGCGATGCCGTCCGGCGCTATGTCGAGACCTATTGCTACGCCTTCGCCGCCGCCGACTTTCTTGAAAACGAGCAGCAGCAGCTTTACTGGCGCACCGACATCGTGCAGATGACCCGCTATTACATGGTCGAGGCGGCGCGCGTCGGCATCCGATTATCCCCGCGCCGCGCCGGGTTCCCGGTCTAGAGCGCTGTTCGCCGCAGCACCGTCTCCGGCTAGCGGATCGCGGCGGTGATCGCGGCGCCGAGATCCTTGGTGCCGGCATTGCCGCCAAGATCGGGGGTGCGCGTGCCGCCCTCGGCCAGCACCTCGGCTATTGCGTGCTCGACCGCTTCGGCCGCAGCGGTTTCGCCGAAATGCGCCAGCATCATCGCGCCCGACCAGATCTGGCCGATCGGGTTGGCGATGCCGCGCCCGGCAATGTCCGGCGCCGAGCCGTGCACCGGCTCGAACATCGAGGGATATTCGCGCTCGGGGTTGATGTTACCGGAGGGTGCAATGCCGATCGAGCCGACCACCGCCGGACCGAGATCGGACAGAATGTCGCCAAACAAATTCGAGCCGACGACGACATCGAACCAATCCGGATGGCGCACGAAATGCGCGGTCAGGATGTCGATGTGATACTGGTCGGTCTTGACGTCGGGATAATCGCGGGCGACCGCCGCAAAGCGTTCGTCCCAATAGGGCATCGTGTGAATGATGCCGTTCGACTTGGTCGCCGACGTCACATGCTTTTTGCGTTTGCCGGCGAGTTCAAAGGCATAGCGCATGATCCGATCACAGCCGCGGCGCGTAAACACCGCTTCCTGCATCGCCATCTCGTAGTCGGTGCCGATGTAGAGGCGACCGCCGATTTCCGAATATTCGCCCTCGTTGTTTTCGCGCACGACATAAAAGTCGATGTCGCCGGGATTGCGGTCGCGCAACGGCGACTGCACGCCCGCCAACAGCCGAACCGGGCGCAGATTGACGTATTGGTGAAAGCCGCGGCGCAGCGGGATCAGCAATCCCCACAACGAGACGTGATCGGGCACCTCGGGATGACCAACCGCGCCGAGATAGACGGCATCGTAAAGCCGCAGCCGGTCGAGCCCGTCCTCGGGCATCATACGTCCGGTCTGGGCGTAGCGCTCGCAGCTCCAGTCGAATTCGTTCCAGCTCAGCTCAAAGCCATGGGCGCGCGCCGCCCGCTCCATTGCCGCCACGCCCTCAGGCATGACCTCATGCCCGATGCCGTCGCCGGCGATCACCGCCACCCGATAGCTTTTTGCCATGTCTACCTCCGAATGGGCTGGACCCAGCTTAAGTCGGATCGGCCGGTGAGGAAATTACGACCAGCTTATTTGTTCGTATTCCAGATGTCGGTCGCGAGCAGCCACTGACCACCAATCTTGCGCCAGACAACGACGTATTTGCCGACAACGGGTTGCGGCGACTGGGCCTTGGTCTCGAATGAAAAAGTCCCGATCTCGCGGGCCGCGCTGCGGCCGAGCGGTGCGACGTCAACCGCGACGAGCTTGGCGTTGCCGAGTTGACCTGTTGCGCCCTTCCAAAACGCCTCGATCGCGGCGCGACCCTTGACCATGTCATGGCCGGGCGGCAACACATAAGCGTCCGCGGCATACATCGCCGCGATCGCGCCGGCGTCGCCTTTGTTGAAGGCGGCGGACCACGCGTCATCGAGCTTTTGGATCGATGCCACGCTCTGCGCCGACGCCGCCCCTGCCAAAGCAACCCAGAAACCAAAAACAAGACTCAGAATTCGCAACATGGCGACCCCTCCCTCCACCAAAGATCTCAGATACTCGCGCGCTTGATGCCGTGCGGCAATCGTCAGATCTCGATGATTCCGTTCATCACCGCAACGCAGCGCCCGCCGAGCCGGATCTCCGCAACCTTGCCGCCGCGTTTCTCAGCCGAGGCCTCGAGCAGGCTCGGCCGGCCCATTTCGATCCCCTGAGCGATCCGCAACTGCAGAGCGAGATCGGGCTCGGGCATCAGGCTTGCCAGTAACCCTGCCAGCGCGGCATTGGCGCTGCCCGTTGCTGGATCCTCGGGGACGCCGAGCAACGGGGCGAACATCCGCGCCCGGATATCGACGCCATCGGCGCCGTCGCGGAGATAGAGGTGGATGCCATTCGCCCCTGCTGGAAAATCATCTCGCGAAAACGCCTCGGCTCGCGGCTGCGCCGCTTCTAATGCCCGGCGCGTCGTTAATTCGGCAAAGATGAAGGTGGTGCCGCATGAAGCCGCGCAGGGCATGTGATGGCGGGTCTCGATATCATCGGCGGCAAGCGCGCAGGCGGCCGCGATCAATTCTGGGGAAAGATCGGGGCCGCGCGATAACGGCTGGGGTGCCGTGAGCCAGGCGCCAACGGCCGCAGCGCCGTCTTTGATTAACTCCAGCGGCACGAGACCGGCTGCTTCCTCGAACACCAGCCGGTCGCCGATCGGTTGGCCGAAGACCGATCCGCGGCGGGCCAGCGCAAAGGCAGTCCCGACATTCGGATGGCCGGCAAACGGCAGCTCGGCTCTGGGTGTGAAGATGCGAACTTGCGCGGTATGCGACGTGTCATGCGGCGGGAGCACGAAGGTCGTTTCCGCCAGGTTGAATTCGCCCGCGATCGACTGCATCTGGGTCGCGGTCAGCTGCTCGCCGTTGAATACGACGGCCAGCGGATTTCCGCCAAACCGCCGATCGGTAAAGACGTCGACGGTTACGAATTCGAGCTGCATCCGGTCGGGTCCTCGTGCGTTTTCGGGGAATAGCCTGCTTTATACATACCTGAACCGCGGCCACTGCGCTAAATCGGATGCTGAAAATGCCGAATGAAGATGCGATCGACGAAGACGCGATCGACCGGACAGCGATTGCCGAGACCGAGCGGCGAATCAGACCCCATATCCGCCGCACGCCGGTGATCGAGGTCGATGGCGGCGATTTCGGTCTGGAAGCCGTTCGCCTGAGCTGCAAGCTGGAGCTGATGCAGCACGCGGGCTCGTTCAAAACCCGCGGGGCCTTCGCCAATCTCCTGATGCGCGACATCCCCAAAGCCGGCGTTGCCGCTGCCTCCGGTGGCAATCACGGGGCGGCGGTCGCCTACGCGGCTTTGCAGCTCGGAATCCCCGCCAAGATTTTTGTTCCGAGCATCTCCTCGCCGGCGAAGATCCGGCGCATCCGCGAATACGGCGCCGAGCTCGTCGTTGGCGGCGACCGCTATGACGATGCGCTCGCCGCTAGCGAAGCATGGGTCGCCCAATCGGGCGCGCTCGCGATCCACGCCTTTGACCAGCGCGAAACCTTGCTCGGCCAGGGCACCACCGGCCTCGAGCTCGAGGAGCAGGCCGCTGACCTCGATACGCTGCTGGTTGCGGTAGGTGGGGGCGGGCTGATCGGCGGCATCGCTGCCTGGTATCAGCGACGCATCCGAATTATCGGCGTCGAGCCGGAAGCGGCCCCGACCCTCACCAAAGCGATACTGGCCGGCCGCCCTGTCGATGCCGAAGCCGGCGGGATCGCCGCCGACTCATTGGCGCCGCGCCGCGTCGGCGAGCTTGTTTTCCCAATTGTCAGGCGGCTGATGGAGCGCGTCGTCGTGGTGTCCGACGACGCTATCCGCGACGCGCAGAAAGCGCTTTGGGCCACACTGAGGGTGGTCGCCGAGCCCGGCGGCGCCGCAGCCCTCGCGGCTTTACTGTCCGGCCGTTATCAGCCCCGGCGTGGCGAGCATGTCGGCGTACTGCTGAGCGGCGGCAATACGGTCGCGGTCGATTTTGATCGATAGCAAACCGATCAAGGCTGCCCCACCCCAAGCGGATGAGCGTGGTTGAGCGGGCCGTGACCGCGGCCAAAGCCGGGCGCCGTCGCGATTGCGCGCTGCACATAATCGCGCGCCCGATCGACGGCGTCCTCGATCGCGAGACCCTGGGCGAGACCGGTGGCGATCGCCGAGGCCAGCGTGCAGCCGGTGCCATGCGTATGGCGCGAGGCGATCCGCGGGCTTTCCCAAACGCGGCTGCCGCCGGCCGCTGTCATCAACACATCGGTGACGGTGTCGCCGTCGAGATGGCCACCCTTGACCAGTACCGCCCGGCAGCCGAGCCGCAGCAGCTGCTCGCCCGCGCCCCGCATCGCCGCAACATCGGCGATCGCGCTGCCGCAGAGGATTTCCGCTTCCGGCAGATTCGGGGTCAGCACGGTCGCGCGCGGGATCAGTTGCTCTTTCAATGCGGCGACCGCATCGGGGTCGATCAGTCGGGCGCCGCCTTTGGCCGCCATGACCGGATCGACAACGAGCGGGAAGGCCTCCGCGCGCCGGCGCAGCACCGCGGCCAGGGTCTCGATGACCGCGGTATCATGCAGCATGCCGGTCTTGATCGCATCGGCGCCGATATCGTCGAGCACGATCTCGATCTGCTGACGGATAAAATCGGGCGGGATCGGCAACACGCCGAAAACCCCTTCGGTGTTTTGCGCCGTCAAAGCGGTTATCGCGGTTGCCGCGTAGCCGCCGAGCATCGTGACGGTCTTGATGTCGGCCTGGATTCCGGCGCCGCCGCCTGAATCGGAGCCGGCAACGATTAGGACGCGACCCCGCACTATTGGCCCCGAACTACTCCGCCGCCTGCGGGAGATCGTCGCCGGTGGTCGCGGCCTTGCGGATCACGGCGCAGATTTCGTCGACGACGGCGGCCACCATCTCTTCATCTTCGCCCTCGGCCATGACGCGGATCACGGGCTCGGTCCCCGACGGCCGGACCACCAAACGTCCCATCGTACCCAGCCGCGTCTCACCCTCGGTAATCGCGCGCTTAACCGCTGGCCGTTCGAGCGGCACGACGTCGCCATAGCGGACACTTCCCGCATATTGCGGGACCGGCGTGAATAACCGGCAAACTTCGCTCGCCGGCCTTCCGGTTTCGACGATCGACGCTAGGACCTGCAACGCCGCGATCAGCCCGTCTCCGGTCGTCGCGTAGTCGGCGAGGATGATGTGTCCCGATTGTTCACCGCCGAGATTGCAGCCGATGCTGCGCATCTTCTCGACGACATAGCGGTCACCTACTGAAGTCCGGTGCATTCCAATCTGGTGCTCGGCGAGATAGCGCTCGAGCCCGAGATTGGACATCACGGTTGCGACCAGCGCGCTGCCGGTGAGCCGGCCGCTGCGCGACAACCCGGTCGCGATCAGGGCCATCAGCTGATCACCATCGAGGATTGTCCCGTGCTCGTCGGCGACGATCAATCGGTCGGCGTCGCCATCGAGCGCTATGCCGATATCGGCGCGGCGAGCAAGCACCTCGCGGCGCATCTGTTCGGGGGCCAGCGCGCCGCATTCCCGGTTGATGTTGAGACCATCGGGACTGACGCCGAGCGAAAATACTTCGGCGCCGAGTTCCCAGAACACGGTCGGCGCGACCTTGTAAGCGGCGCCATGCGCGCAATCGACGACGATGCGCAATCCGTCGAGCCGCAAGCCGCGCGGGAAGCTCTGCTTGACAAATTCGATGTAGCGGCCGCCGGCATCTTCGAGCCGCTTGACCCGCCCGAGTTCGGATGGGCTGGCCCGCCGGCTCGGTCCCTTGGCAAGCGCCGCCTCGATCTTGCGCTCGATTTCGTCCGAGAGTTTGTAGCCGTCGCGGCCGAACAGCTTGATGCCGTTATCCCCATAAGGGTTATGCGAGGCGGAAAGGACGACCCCGATATCCGCCCGCAGACTGCGGGTCAGCATCGCGATCGCTGGCGTCGGCAATGGCCCGACCAGCACGACATCCATGCCCATCGTCACAAACCCGGCGGTCAGCGCCGGTTCGAGCATGTATCCTGAAAGACGGGTGTCTTTGCCAATTACGACAAGATGCTTGTGCGCCCCATTTTTAAAGCATTCGCCGACAGCGATCGCCACCTTTAGCGCCGTTTCGGGCGTCATCGGCTCAATATTTGCAGTTCCGCGGATCCCGTCAGTGCCGAAGAGCTTCCGCGTCATCACGCCACCCGACTTTTACTACGCAATCCGAGTGGCAAACGTGCAGAAAAGCCGGGTTGGTGTCAAATAACAAATTTTGTATTTAGGTTAACGAGTTGTGCCAACCGGCCCCGGCGAGTAGCGCGAACTATAGCCGGGACCGACTGACAAATTAAGATCAACCACCCGGCTGCGGCTCGGGCTCCAACCCCGCGGGACGGCCTGAGGACGGAACCGAACTGCGCCGGCCACGCCCCTCCTCGGCCTGCGGCGACGGCGACGAGTTTTCGCGGACGATGCGCTCGCCGCGAATGATGCGGCGGATCTCATCGGCCGACATGGTTTCGTATTCGAGCAGGCCTTTGGCGAGTGCGTGCAATTCCTCGAGCCGCTCGGTCAGGATCGACCGCGCCGTCTCTTCACCTTCATCGACCAGCCGGCGGATCTCTTCGTCGATCAGCTTAGCGGTCGCTTCCGACACATTCTTGCGCTGCGTCACCGAATGGCCGAGGAACACCTCTTCCTCGTTTTCGGCATAGCGCAGCCGCCCGAGCTTTTCGCTAAACCCGAACTCGGTCACCATCCGCCGCGCGAGATGCGTAGCCCGGCGAATGTCATCCGCGGCGCCGGTCGTGACCTTATCCGACCCAAAGATCAGCTCTTCAGCGATGCGGCCGCCAAACAAGCTTGCCAGCATCGCTTTTATTTCGAGCTTCGACTGGCTGTACTTGTCACGTTCCGGCAAAAACATCGTAACGCCGAGCGCGCGACCGCGCGGGATGATCGTTACTTTATGCAGCGGTTCGTGACCTTCGGCGTACAGCATGCACAGCGCATGGCCGGCTTCGTGATAGGCGGTCAGCTTTTTCTCGTCCTCGGTCATCACCATCGAGCGCCGCTCGGCGCCCATCATGACCTTGTCCTTGGCCTGCTCGAACTCGCTCATCGCGACCGAACGCTTGCCGCGGCGGGCGGCCATCAGCGCGGCTTCGTTGACGAGGTTGGCGAGATCCGCACCGGAGAAGCCGGGCGTGCCGCGCGCGATGATCTTGGCATCGACATCCGCCGCCAGCGGCACCTTGCGCATGTGCACTTTAAGGATCTTCTCGCGGCCGACCACATCCGGGTTGGGCACGACGACCTGGCGGTCGAACCGGCCGGGCCGCAGTAATGCGGGGTCGAGCACATCCGGCCGGTTGGTGGCGGCGATCAGGATCACTCCCTCATTCGCCTCGAAGCCATCCATTTCCACCAGCAGTTGGTTCAGAGTCTGTTCGCGCTCGTCATTGCCACCGCCCAGCCCGGCGCCGCGGTGACGGCCAACAGCGTCGATTTCGTCGATGAAGATAATGCAGGGCGCATTCTTCTTCCCCTGCTCGAACATATCGCGCACCCGGCTGGCGCCGACGCCGACAAACATCTCGACAAAGTCGGAGCCGGATATCGTAAAGAAAGGCACGTTGGCCTCACCGGCGATCGCCCGCGCCAGCAATGTCTTACCGGTTCCCGGCGAACCGACCAGCAGCACGCCTTTGGGGATCTTGCCGCCGAGCCGTTGGAACTTTTGCGGGTCTTTCAAATACTCGACGATCTCTTCGAGTTCTTGCTTGGCCTCGTCAATACCGGCGACATCTTCGAACGTGATTCGCCCAACCTTTTCGGTCAATAGCCGCGCCCGGCTCTTGCCAAAGCCCATTGCGCGGCCGCCGCCGCCCTGCATCTGGCGCATGAAGAATATCCAGACGCCGATCAGCAGCAGCATCGGGAACCAAGAAATCAGCACGCCAAACAAGGACGGCACATTGTCGTCAACCGGAGCGGCCGAAATCCGCACGCCCTTGTCGATCAGCCGGGTCACAAGGCCCGGATCATTCGGCGAATAGGTTGTGAAGGCGCGGCTGTCGGTGAAATGGCCACTGATCGTGTTGCCCTGGATCGTCACATCCGCGACTTGGCCGCGATTAACGTCGTTGACGAAATCCGAAAACGCCAAGGTCGATTGCGGACCACGATTGGACGACGTCTGAAAAAGGTTGAAGAGCGCGACGAGAAGCAGCCCGATTACGATCCACAGGGCGAGATTCTTGCCGAAATTGTTCACGATCAACGCCTTTCAATGCCGACCCGGCCAGCATGCACGACTAAGATACGACGATCGGGCCGGGTCAGCGACATTTTTGTCCAGTCAAAACATAAGCTGCGTGCCCCGCTAAACAACTGCAAAGCTTGCACCGGACAGACTTTTGACAGGCACATAAGCAGCCGTTGGCGGAACGATCCCCGGCTCACGCCGGTGACCTAAAAAAGGAACGGCCGCCAGCCCTTTTTCATCCCACAGCGCCGGCAACACGGGGCGGACGAGTGCCGGCAGCGGGCTATTCCGAGCGGATGGTTGCTGTCGATAAAGCTCGGCAACCCCATCCTGTCCGAGATATCTCACGGTAAGCGGCGCCGCGTCGGAGGCGAGCGACATCGTGAACCGGCGATCCCATAAGAATGAGGTCCCGGGCTCGACCCGTGCCTCGCCTTGAGCCGCGGCAAGCTCGCGCAGAACCAGAACGCGGGCGCGCCAAGCAACAAACCGGTATCCACCGAGGACATGCCCGCCACATGCGTCGCCGGCCAATACCCGCAGCAACCGAGCGACGGCATGGCGGCGGGGTGGATAGGCGCCGTCACCAAGGGCGAACACCAACGCTGACAATGCTCCTTCCGCGAGATCTCGCGGTGCGGCGAGCAGCGCCTTCGGATCAAGCAGAGCGAATCCCGCCGGGTGCAGAGCGACCACCCGCGCCAGCAGCTCATTGCGGCGCTGCTCGTTATTGGCCCTCTCACAGCCCGACGCGCGGAGCTGATGAAACTCCGGGGCGCGGTCGATATGCCCGCGGTCGCGAAGCCGAGCGCGCGCGTAGGCGGAGTTAAGATTGCTCGGATCGGTGATAAAGGGCTGGCCCTCGGCAGCGAGCGTCGCGAGCAAGCGGGCCTTAGGGATATCCAGCAGCGGACGCAGGATGCGGCAGCTGTCGGTCTCGCGAATTGCCGACATAGCCGGCGAGACCATCCGGGCCGCTCTGCTGGTCGCGTCGCAGTAGATGGGTTTCGATCTGGTCGTCGCGGTGGTGACCGGTCAGCAGATGAAGACAAGAGTGGGCCCGGCACCACCCTTCCAGAAGCCGATAGCGGGCAGTTCGCGCCGTTTCCTGGATGCGGGAGACCGGCTTTTTCCCTTCCCAAACCAGGACGCGATGGCGGATCGAGCGAGCCGCCAGCCACCCCGCGAGTTGGTTGATCTCGGCTTCGCTTTCGGGCCGTAGTCGATGGTCGACCGACAGCGCGCAAATCTGGCCGCCGCGCTGGCGCGCCCATCGGTCCGCGAGGATAACGAGCGCCAGACTGTCGGGACCACCCGAAACCGCGACAGCAACAAACGGCCGTGCTTCGAAACAGCCGAGCCGCTCGATCAGTGCGGTGAATTCGGCAAGGCCGAGCGGCACCGCAGCTGCGAGCGGGTTCAGCACCCGAGCTTCTTTTTCTCCTGCGCCGCGCGGTCTTTGACGGCATTCCCTGGATGCGGGAAATCGTGATCGAGCTGAACTAAAGCAATACAGGCGTTGTGTTTCTGATTGGCGTGATCGAGCGACATCCCGAGCTTGAGTAGCTCGTCAGGCGCCTTCGGCCCCTTCGGATATCGCTTGTAGCCGTCGGCAAAGGCGGCGGCCGCTTCGGTATATTTGCCGCGCGCATAGTAACTCTCACCTAGCCAATACTGGGCGTTGCCGGCGAGCGGATCGTTTGGATGCCGCCGAATAAAGCTGCGCAGCGCGTCCTCGGCGCCCTCGTAGTCAGCCTTGCGCAGCAGACCAAAGGCGGCGTTGTACTGCTCTGAAGCCGAGCCCGAAGGCATATCCGATCCGGGCGGCCGCAACGTATCGGCGGCGCTCGCGGCCCGCGACGGCGTCAGCTGGGTTGGCCCGGCATAGGGCGCTGCGGCATCGATTGCGGGTCCGGGTGGGGTAAGCGTGCCGTAACCGGGCGGTGGGGGCGGAGGCGGTGGCGGGCGGCCGTAGAACGCCGGCACGGGTGCCGCGGGATCGGCAAGCGAGGGCGGCGCCGTGCTCGCCCAGGCAGCGGCCGGCGCGCGCGGCGGCGGCGAGCCTGCTTGGCGGCCCTGCCCTTCACCAAGTCGCACCTCAATGTCGCTGTTCACCTGCTCAAGTCGTTGGCTTAGTTGCTGAACCTGGTTTGTCTCGCTTTCAATCCGGCCGGTGAGGTCGCGGATTTGCTGCTCGAGACGGTCCATTCGGACCTGCAAATCGACGGCGGTGTTGCCGCTGCTTACGGCACCGGGCGCCGCCTCGCCGCCGCCGTGATAGACTTGACGCTGCAGCATGCTGAGATCTCGTTCCAGCCGGTCGAGGCGCTCAGCGGTCGCAGCATCCTGGGCTCGGGCCGCCGGGACGGCCGCGATTGCGACGAGCACGCACAGCGCAGCCGGGTAAGTGTCGGGATAGAAACGGACGCCGGATCATCGGCGAGCCTCTCAGAATGCGCGAAGCAGCGGTACGACGGATGCACCGAGCGCGAGTAACATGACCACCGGGGATTCTAGTCCTAGGGCGCGTTTTGGGCGAAAAAAGGGCGTTGACCCCCGCAGTGTCATGCTGGCGCCTGGCGACGCGGCGTTAAACACCTCCGCGCGCCGCTTTCCTTCGAAATATTGCTCGTGACCGATTGCTCGCAATATCCGCCGACGCTCGCTCGATCAGTTGACTGTGGTGATCGCGACGCGATTCTGAGCCCAGGCTTCTTCGGTCGAGCCGGGGACCACCGGGCGATCCTTGCCGTAGCTGATCGTCGAAACCCGCGACGACGGAATGCCGGCGGCGACCAAGACCTGTTTGGCGGCGTTGGCGCGGCGCTCGCCGAGAGCAAGATTGTACTCGCGGGTGCCGCGTTCATCGCAATGCCCCTCGACGGTCACGGTCACATTGGGATAACGCTGCAGCCATTGAGCTTGGCGTTGCAAGGTCTGTTGCGCTTCGGGGGTGATATCGGACCGATCGAACTCAAAAAACACGCGGTCACCAGCGCTCTGCGCCAGATCCTGCTGCGAGCCCGGCACAGCCGCTCCCATCCCTACGCCACCCGCGCCTCCTGGTCCGCCTGGGCCGCCAGCACCCGGCGGCGGTCCAGGTGGCGGCGTTTCAGGCGTACTGCTGCAGGCGGCGAGAAAGAGCAAGGTGGCTGCCAGCAAGCCCGGCAGCGTGACGAACTTAGCATGCATGGTTTTGTCCCCCTCAAAAACGCTATGAACTTCTTGCGGCGGCGTTACTCAGCGCAGCAATGGCGACCAAGCCGGATCTGATGCCGCCCCCGGTGTCGGCACATCGCGTTGGTTGTATCCGGTCAAGTCAATCGTTTGCAGGTGCGGCGAGCCGCCGTACCCGCTGGCATCCGACGGCCCTTGTGCAAAATACATCAGCACCCGGCCATTCGGCGCCCAAGTGGGCCCCTCGACCAGGAAGCCCTGGGTCAAGAGCCGTTCCCCGGAGCCGTCCGGCCGCATCACGCCGATCGAGAACGAGCCGCCGCTGATCTTGGTGAAGGCGATCAGATCGCCGCGCGGCGACCACACCGGAGTGCCATATTTTCCCGATCCAAAGCTGATGCGGTGCGCCCCGCCACCGCCGGCGCTCATGACATAAATCTGCTGCGACCCGCCGCGATCGGAATTAAACACGATCTGGCTGCCGTCAGGCGAGTAGCACGGCGAGGTGTCGATCGCGCTGTCCTCGGTCAAGCGTGTCGCGCTGTGCGTGCGCAGATCGTACGCGTAGATGTTGCTCGAGCCGTTAACAGCGCGGCTCAATACGACTCGGTTGCCGTCAGGCGAAAACCGCGGAGCGAAGGTCATCCCCGGAAACTCGCCGATCGCTTCCTGCTGGCCGGTGTCGATGTTGAGCAAGTAGACACGCGGCTGCTTGCCGGCGAAAGACAGGTAAGTGATTTCCTGGGCCGAGGGCGAAAACCGCGGCGTCAGCACCAGTGCGCGGCCATCGGTCAAGTAATGATTGTTGGCGCCGTCCTGATCCATTATTGCCAAGCGCTTGACTCGATTTTGCGCCGGCCCCGACTCAGCGACGTAGACGATGCGTGTATCGAAATATCCTTCCTCGCCGGTGATCCGCTTGTATATCTCATCGGCGATGATGTGCGCGATGCGGCGCCAGTTCTGCCGCGTCGTCGTATAGCCAAAGCCGGTCAGCTGCTGCTCGGCGAACACGTCCCAAAGTCGAAACTGAACCCCGAGCCGTCCGTCGGCCTGGGCTTGCACCGTTCCGGTGACCAGCGCCTGTGCGTTGATCTGGCGCCAGTCGCCGAAACGCGGCGCATTGCTGTCGGTCGCCGACACATTTTGGATGAAACTGCGTGGATCGATCGGCCGGAACAGGCCCGACCGTTCGAGATCGGCAGAGATGACGCCGGCAATCTCGGCGCCGGCTTGCGCCTCCGCACCGCCGCCCGCGAAAGCGGGAATAGCGATCGGCATCGGCTGCACGCGGCCGCTGGTGATGTCGAGGCGCAACGCAGCGCGCGCCTGCGCCCCGGGCCACAACAACAACGCCAATAGCGGGATCACCCCGACGATTACAGCGAGGGGGCTTTTGGTCATAGGAGGTCCTTTGGGCTGAACGCGACGGTCATGTCTTTCCACAGTTCGTATTTGTCGGGCGGCAAACGGAGCGGACGGCACAGTGGGTTAAAGAAGGCGCGGCGGGCGCTTTCCGCTGCCGCTCGGAAAAACGGATCGGCGGCGGCCCGCCCCTGATCGACGATGGTCGCCTGCTGCACGTTTCCATCGGGCAGCACCGCGACCCTGATCGTTACGACCAGATCCTTTGCGTCGCGCGCACCCGCCGGCACGTTCCAGCAATGAGAGATCTGCTCGCGGACCATGTCCATTTCACTGGCGCTGAGCTGGCTGCCGAGCGGTGCGCGCGGCTGGGCCGATGCGCGCCCCGAAGCAACGTATTTCGTCTGCGGCGGCGCGTCCGGCGAAGGCGGCGTGTCCTCGGCCGCGAGATTTCGCAATAGGGCGTCGAACTGTCCCGGATTGTATTTCTTGGCTTCCGCATTTGCCTCGTTGCGAGCGACCTGCTGGGGCCGCTCCGGCGGCGGTTTCGGCGGTGCCGCGGCGACCGCCGGCTTGGGCGGGGGCGGCGGAGGGGCCGGCTTGGGTTCAGGCAGCGGCGGGGGCGGTAATTCCGCCTGCTTTGGCGCTTCGGTTTTTGGCACGGCGGGGGCGGGCGGCGCCGGCTTTGCCTCGGGGGGCGTCGGGGCCGGCGGTGCAGGTGGCGCTTCGGCGGCTGCGGGCGGGGGCGCCGGCTTCGGCGGCGTCGGATTAGGCGCCGGCTTTTCCGCCGGCGGTCCGGGAAGCGGCGGCTCTAGCGAGGCATGCGGTTCAGGCATGTTCGGGTTGGGATGAGTGGCACGGGTCTGCGGCCCCATCGTCACCAGCTGAACCGCGATCGGCATCTCTTCCGGGGCTGGCGGATGAAACAATGTCGGCAATCCAAAAATCAAAACCACGCCCAGGATCAGGTGCAGCGCCGCCGATAGGACCAAGCCACGCCGCCCGATGCCGTCGGGCAACGGAAGGGCCGGTTCCAGCTCGGCTAGCGGGACCGTTTCTGCGGCAGCGACACTCATCTACGAGGCCGGGTCTACGGGACGGTGCGAAATCGCGGTTTCAGTGCTTGGCCGTCAGCACCGCAGGTGGACCCGATACGGTGTTGGCGGCAGCCTTGGCCGGCACCCCTTTGGGCGATTCGGCGATTAGCGAAACTTTGCGATAGCCGGCGGCGCTGATCAGGCTCATGACCTCGAGCACCCGGCCGTAATCGATCGATTTATCCGCCCTGACGTAAACCAGCGCGTCGGGGTTCTCGCCGGTGATCGACTGGAGCCGCGGCACCAGAGAATCGGTCGCGGTGTCCGTATCCTGGATAAAGATGTGTCCCTCATTGTTGATCGAAATGACCAGCGGCTCTTTTGGATCGGTTATCGGCGGCGCGTCAGTCTGCGGCAGATCAACCGGCACACCGACCGTCAACAACGGCGCCGCGACCATAAAGACGACAAGCAACACCAGCATGACGTCGACGAGCGGCGTGACGTTGATCTCGGCCATTGGCCGATAACGGCCGCGCAGGGAACGGGCGTCGCGAAGGCTCGAAGCCGCCACGGATCACGTCCTCTCGTCGAGCTGGCGGGACAAGATGGCGCTGAATTCGGACGCAAAGGCTTCCAGCCGTCCGGCATAGCGACCGAAATCGGTCGCGAGCTTGTTGTAGGCGACCACCGCCGGAATGGCGGCGACGAGACCTAACGCTGTCGCGAACAGCGATTCGGCGATGCCGGGCGCCACGACCGCAAGGCTGGTGTTCTTTGAAGCGGCGATCGACTGGAAGCTGTCCATAATCCCCCAGACGGTGCCAAACAGGCCGACAAACGGCGCCGTCGCCCCGACCGTGGCGAGAAACGCCATAAACCGCTCGACCCGCTCCATCTCGCGGCCAACCGTCACATTCATAACCCGCTCGATGCGCTGCTGCAGGCTCGCGCGCATGATGGCGGTGCCGAGCAGACCCTTTGCCGCGCTGCGCCGCCATTCGCGCATCGCGGCGGAAAACACCGCGGTCATCGGATCGGGCGGACGTTGGCCAACGCGCTCGTAGAGATCGTCAAGCGAGCCGCCCGACCAAAAGCTCTCCTCGAAATTAGCCGCCGCGCTATGCAATCGCCGCAACCGGATCACCTTGTCGAAGATGACCGCCCACGACCAGAACGATGCCAATAACAGGATCAGCATGACGATTTTGACGATGGCGTCGGCTTGCAAAAACAACGCGAAAATCGATAGGTCATGCGGAACAGCGCCGGCGAGGGGCAAGGTTTGGACGGCTGAGGTAGGCTGCATTCTTGAACCTTTTATGGCGTCTTTTGGACGATATTGCGGGTCATGGCGCCTCTTCGGCAGCGCCGATGGAGGGTAATCCTGCCAAGAGGTCGAGCTGTGCCGGGAGCGAGGACGGCACCGGCAGATCGAGATGACGGAATGCCAGCCGCGTCAGCAGGCGGCCGCGCGGGGTGCGCTGGACATAGCCTTCCTGGATCAAAAATGGCTCGATCACGTCTTCGATGACATCGCGCTCGTCGCCGAGCGCCGCCGCCATTGTTTCAACCCCGACCGGGCCCCCGCCATAGCGCTCGGCCATGCAGCGCAGATAGCGGCGATCCATCCCGTCGAGGCCACTTGCATCGACTTCGAGCCGCAACAATGCCGAATTGGCGGCGGCGGCATCGACCCCCGCCAAGCCGTCGACGGCGGCAAAGTCGCGAACCCGGCGCAACAGGCGCATCGCCACCCGCGGCGTGCCGCGGGCCCGGCGCGCGATCTCGGCCGCACCAGCGCGTCGCAAGTCGAAGCTCAGCAACTGAGCGCCGCGTGCGACGATCACCGCCAATTCGCTCGGCTCGTAAAATGTGAGGCGCAGCGGGATGCCAAAACGCTCGCGCAACGGCCGGCTGATCAGCCCCGAGCGGGTCGTCGCCCCGACCAATGTAAACCGCGGCAGGTCGATCCGAATCGAGCGCGCGCCGGGGCCCTCGCCAATAATCAGATCGAGCTGAAAATCCTCCATCGCCGGGTAGAGGATCTCTTCGACCGACGGGGCGAGCCGGTGGATCTCGTCGATGAACAAGACATCGCGCGGCTGCAGATTGGTCAGCAAAGCGGCGAGATCGCCGGCGCGCTGGATGACCGGGCCGGAAGTAGCGCGAAATCCGACGCCCATCTCGCGGGCGACGATCTGCGCCAGGGTGGTTTTGCCGAGTCCGGGCGGCCCGAACAGCAGCACGTGGTCGAGGGCTTCGGCGCGGGTCTTGGCGGCCTCGATAAAGATTCGCAAATTGTCCCGCAAACTGCGCTGGCCGACAAATTCGGCCAAGGTTTGCGGGCGTAACGGGGCCTCTGTCGCATCGCTTTCGGCGAGTGCGGGATCGACGACGCGGCGCTCGGCGTCGCTCACGGCGACACTCCCGCCGCCAATTCCTGCAGCCCAGCACGGATCAGCGCGTCAGCAGGCGCGCCAGCGCCAAGCCGCTGCGCTGCCGCGGCGACCGCGCCAAACGCTTCGGCACGGCGATATCCGAGATTGACCAGTGCGGAAACCGCATCGGCGGCGGGGCCTTCGCCGATCGGCCCAGGCGATGTCGCCGATGGTGCGGATGCTCCGGTCAGCGGTATCAGAGCCAGGCTGCCCGCCTTGTCGCGCAGTTCGTTGACGATCCGCGCGGCCAGACGCGGCCCCACGCCGTCGGCCCGCGCCAGCGACGCCTTGTCTTGGGAAACAATCGCGAGCCCAAGTTCATCGGGACCGATCGCGGACAAGACCGCGAGCGCCAGGCGGGCACCAACCCCTTGCACTGTCGTCAATAGCCGGAACCAGTCGCGCTCGGCGGCGTCGATAAAGCCGTAAAGATGAATGTGGTCCTCGCGGACGTGGGTCTCGATCAACAGTCGCACCGGCGTTCCGGGCGACGGCAGCCGTCCAAGGGTCCGCGTCGAACAAAAGGCGAGATAGCCGACACCGCCGACATCAATAACAGCGCCCTCGGAGGTGATTTGGTCGAGGATGCCGGCAAGCTTGGCAATCACCGGGGTCCGGCCCCGGCCGAAATTGCCCAGGCGCGCCGGGTCGCCCCATAATGGGCATGGCAGATCGCGACCGCGAGCGCATCGGCAGCATCGGCCGCGCCATTGACGAAACCCGGCAGGATTCGGCGCACCATCAACTGCACCTGCGCCTTTTCGGCATGGCCGGCCCCGACCACTGCCTTTTTGATCAAATTGGCCGAATATTCCGCGACCGGCAGGCCGCGTTCCGCCGGAGCCAGTAGTACGACACCGCGGGCAACGCCAAGCTTCAAGGTCGACGCCGCGTTACGATTGACAAAGCTTTCCTCAACCGCGGCCTCGTCCGGGCGAAACTGCTCGAGCACCACGCCGATCTGCCGGAACAGCGACACGAGGCGGGTCGCCAGCGGCTGATCGGCCGGCGGGTGAGCGACACCGTCGGCCACATGGGCAAGGCGATTCCCGTCGACATCGATGACCCCCCAACCGGTGTGCCGCAGCCCGGGATCAAGCCCCAAAACCCGCATTCTCGCCAACCGCCCCCTCGGCTGCCCCCGCGCCGCTCAGGCGCCGAGCCGCGCCAATACGTCCTCGGCGACTTCGAAATTGGCATAGACGTTCTGGACATCGTCGCTGTCCTCGAGCGCCTCGAGCAATTTGAACAAGGTGGTGGCGGTCTCCTCGTCGATCGGCGCCGTCGTTTTCGGCCGCCACACAAGCCGGGCCGATGTCGCCGGGCCAAAGCGCTGTTCGAGCGCGTCGCGCACGGTATTGAGTTCGTCGGGGGCGCAGGTCACCGAATGCTGCTCGGCATCGCTGTCGACGTTCTCGGCGCCGGCCTCAAGGGCGGCCTCGAACATTTCGTCGGCGCTCGCCGCGGCGGCCGGATAGACGACCTCGCCAACGCGATCGAACAGAAATCCGACGCTGTTGGTCTCACCGAGCGCCCCGCCCGATTTGGTAAAGGCGGCGCGAATTTCGCTGGCGGTGCGGTTGCGGTTGTCGGTCAACGCCTCGACGATGACGGCAGTGCCCCCCGGGCCGTAGCCCTCATAGCGGACCTCGTCGAAAGCCGAGTCGGCCTCGCCGCCGGCGCCGCGGCGGATCGCACGATCGACGGTGTCCTTTGGCATATTGGCCTGGCGCGCGGCCAGCACCGCGGCACGCAAGCGCGGGTTTGCCGCCGGATCGGGCAGCCCGGTGCGGGCGGCTGTCGTCAATTCCCGGATGATCTTGGTAAAGACCTTGGCGCGCTTTTTGTCCTGCGCACCTTTCCGGTACATGATGTTTTTGAATTGGGAATGGCCAGCCATCAGTCTCTGCGCGGCTTTCCGCGCGGTCAGGGTATTTATTCGATGCCACTGCTCATAAGGGCTCTGGGCGGGGCTAACAACCCAATATGGCAGCATTGCGGCGTGACGGGACGTTGCCCGCGAGATGTATCAACCGTTTGGCGCAGCCTGGCCTGGACTACGATATCTTGCAGCTCCTCCTTTAGGGCCGCGGCAGATATGGACTTAAGCGACCGCCGATTCGCACCGGCTCGACCCGCCGCGCGAGCCCGCTCTTGTCGTCGGTTTCGAGCAGGATGCCGCACAGCGTCCCCTCACCCTCTGCGACCTGGGGCCGCTCGCCCGGCATTTTGGTAACAAACCGGCGCACCGCCGGCGCCTTTTGCAGCCCGATCACCGAATCATAATCGCCGCACATCCCGGCATCGGTTTGATAAGCGGTGCCGCCGGGAAAAATTTGCGCGTCGGCGGTCGGGATATGCGAGTGGCTGCCAAACACCGCCGAGACGCGGCCATCGCAAAAGTGCCCCATCGCCATCTTTTCGCTCGATGCCTCGGCGTGAATATCGACGAGAATCGCAGCGGGGCCGATGCCCAGCGGATGATCCGCCAGGATTGTTTCGAGCCGGGCGAACGGATCGTCGAGCGCGTCCATAAACAGCCGGCCCATTACATTGATAACGAGCGCATTGCGGCCATCATCGAGCGGATGCAGCCGCCAGCCGGCGCCGGGTGTGGCCGGCGGAAAATTCGCCGGTCGCAGGACGCGGGGGTCGCGGTCGATATAGGGGATCAGCTCGCGCTGGTCCCAGACATGATTGCCGGTGGTCAATACATCGACGCCGCAATCGTAAAACTCGCCGCAGATCCGCTCAGTCAGGCCAAATCCGCCGGCCGCGTTCTCGGCGTTGACGACGACGAGATCGAGCGCGAAATCGCGGCGCAATTCGGGGATGTATTTCTTGATCGCGTCGCGCCCCGGCCGCCCCATCACGTCGCCACAGAACAGGATGTTCACGCTTGCCGTACCTTGCGTCGGCCTCCGAGATCAGGGTTGCGAGCGGAGCCGCCTCGGCCGTCGGTTTGCAACTCCCTCGTGGCCCGCCGTAGCAGGTGGGCACCGTATATCGAGGCCACGACCCCGACAGGCACGGCTCCCAAGAGGTAGGTATCGGCCCCGGGGCTAATGCGTCCTAACGCACCGCGCAGCCCCGCTCGCCGCCGAAAGCTAGGGGCTCTCAAGCCGGGCTGCAATAGCCTCGATCCGCTGAGCGAGGCCGTGAATGCCGCTCGCCGCCCCATCGACTGCATCGTCAGCCTCGATTTCCGCAGCGCGGCTGCGGCTTTTCTCCTGCTGCAACGCCTCGTTTGCGTCGGACAATTCGTCGGCAATGACGAGGGCCGCGAGCAGCAGCAGCCGGGCTTCACCGACTTGCCCGACGCGTTTGACAAAATCGCCGACACGGGCATCGACATATTGCGCGAGGCGGCGGATGCGCGGCTCCTGGCCGTCATCGCAGGCGATCTTGTATGGGTGCCCGTTGATGGTCACCGAAACCTGGCTCATTCGTTCCCCCTCTCCTTCGGCGCCGGCCCGCCGCCAGCGCGCGCGCCATCTCTCGCGACGCCGCTTTCCCCAAAGACGGCGCCAAGCGGCTGGTTCGCCCGGTCAAGTTCGGCAAGCTCGGTTTTTCGGAGCGTTCCCTCCTCTCGGGCCGCCACGGCGGCACAGGTGGCTTCGAGCCGGGCCACGGCCCGTTCGAGGCGGGCGAGCGCCTCGTCGAGCCGGCTCATTACCGTTGCCGATGCCGCACGCCTGAGATCAGCGCACCCGCTCGTATTTCTGCAACGAACGGATGTAGTCGGGGCGCGGTTTGTCCGGATAGAATTGCGGCCATTGCGTCCATGAGACTTCGCCGACATAGAGGTCGCCGCGCGAATCGACCGAAAGCCCATGCGGCCCCAAAAACGCGGTCGGCGTTGTTCCGGCATGCGGCTCGCCGATGCGCGACAATAGCTTGCCGCGATTGTCGACGATGCTGACGCGCGGCCCGAGATTGGGGCTGTTGCGGTTGACCGGCATCACCGGGCCGAGTTCGCCGATATAAGCGACCGGGTGACGGGTGTAGTCCATGTAGAGCCCGCACGGGCGGTGCAGATTGTTCCACTGGGTCTCGTATCTGCCGTTGCCGTCGAACACTTGCACCCGATGGTTCTCGCGGTCGGCGACATAGACCCAGCCATCGGCATCGGTGCAGATATTGTGGACGATGTTGAATTCGCCCTCACCGGTGCCGGGCTCGCCCCATGACATCAGCAATTTGCCGTCGGGCGAATATTTGTGGACCTTGGCATTGCCGTAGCCGTCGGAGACGTAAATCTCGCCTTTCGGCGACAGCGCGGTATGGGTGCAGCGATGGAACGGCTCGCCGCTCATATACGGCTTAGGCTCACCGGGAACGCCGAGTTCAAGCAGCACCTTGCCGTCGAGCGAGCATTTGCGCACGAAATGCCCGCCATCATCGGTCAGATAAATCGAATCGTCCGGCCCCATATGGACGCCGTGAGCGCGCGGATACTGACCCTCGCCCCAAGAGCGCAGGAAATTGCCCTCGCGGTCAAAGACCATCATCGGGTGGTCGCCACGATTGAAGACGTAGACGTTGTCATTTTTGTCGACTCCGACCGAGCCGACTTCCTTGAATGACCAGCCGTCAGGCAGTCTCGCCCAATCCTCGACAATGCGATACTTATAGTCGCCCTGGCCAACAATAGTTGCCATTGTTTCTCCCTCGAGGCCCGAACAATTTGTACCCGGTGCGCGGGGTTCACCGACGCATCCACGTCTCCTGCTTCGAGCGCGCCAAAGGCGTGGATAGCCGGGTCAAGCCCGGTTACGGAATACTATAGTAGAATCAGTGCACCCGCTCGTATTTCTGGATGGCGCGCAGATTGTCCGGATGCGGCTGGCCCGGGAACAGCCCCGGCCATAAGGTCCAGCAGACCTCGCCGACATAAAGATCGCCGCGGGAATCGACGGTGAGGCCGTGCGGCCCGATAAACGAGGTCGCCGCCGTCCCGGCAAACGGATCGCCGATACGCGACAACAGCTTGCCCTGATTATCGACGATGCTGACGCGCGGCCCGAGATTGGCGTTGAGGCGGTTGACCGACAGCTCGCCGATATAGCAGACCGGGTGATGCGCGTACGGCATGTAAAGGCCGCACGGACGGTGCAGGTTGTTCCACTGGGTTTCGTACTTGCCGTTGCCGTCGAATACTTGCACCCGGTGGTTTTCGCGATCGGCGACATAGACCCAGCCATCGGCATCGGCGCAGATGTTATGGACGAGGTTGAATTGACCAGGATCGCTGCCGGGCTCGCCCCACGACATTAGCAATTTGCCGTCGGGCGAATATTTGTGGACCTTGGCGTTGCCGTAGCCGTCCGAGACGTAAATTTCACCCTTTGGTGAGAGGGCGGTGTGGGTGCAGCGGTTAAACGGCTCGCCGCTCAGGTAGGGCGCCGGCTTGCCTGGTATGCCCAGCTCCAGCAGCACCTTGCCGTCGAGCGAGCATTTGCGGACGAAATGGCCCGCCATCGTCGGTCAGATAAATCGAATCATCCGGGCCCATATGGACGCCATGGGCGCGCGGGTATTGCCCCTCGCCCCATGAACGCAGGAAATTTCCCTCGCGATCGAAGACCATGACCGGATGCTCGCCGCGATTGAAACAATAAACATTGTCGTTTTTGTCGACGCCGACCGCAGCAACCTCTTTGAACGACCAGCCATCCGGCAATTTCGCCCAGTTTTCGTTGATCTCGTATTTATAGTCGCCCTGGCCCACAATTGTCGCCATGTCTGGCCCTCCCCTTGATGCCTTGACCGTAACGTTATCTAAGCCCCCCACCCAAAACAATCCTCCTCAACCCCGGGGTCATTGTTTGCACCCGCAGAACGCGGCCGCTGTCCTGTACTTTGCACGCAATGGTCGGGG
The DNA here is from genome assembly GCA_963735445.1 of uncultured Alphaproteobacteria bacterium. Lineage (GTDB taxonomy): Bacteria > Pseudomonadota > Alphaproteobacteria > ATCC43930 > CGMCC-115725 > AP-15. The sequence goes on along the minus strand of CAVTLC010000003.1, from coordinate 233,251 downwards.
AGCTATCGGCACCGGCGACCTTACCGCACCAGCGACAACCGCCTCAGCCCTCCGCGTACCTTTGCTGTCGGAACGCGGCGCGCGCATAGCGGCTCTCTTGCTTGTCCGCCGCGGTTTGGCGATGCGGGAATCGCCGGCACGACACTAAGGGGTGCGGTTAAGACCAGATCGCAGCCTTGTAGGAGGTCCTGCACACTCCGCTCGCTGTCAAAATACCGTAGATTCCCGTCGTTATGGCAGATTGGACGGCCATGCCAAACGGCATAAAACTTACCATTAGGGGCGCGGCGGATTTTTATCGCGTCCATGACGGTGCCCTCCTGTTAAATCAGTTATTTAGCCAGGAACAATGTCGGATAGTGGTTAATAATCCGTTTATCTGCTGACGCTTTGAGGGCGCTAGCTTGTAATAATTTGACGCAAAACATGTCTGCTCTGTGACGGTAACCGCACGCGCGAGTTTTAAGCCAACAAGCCTCGATGCCTTCGATTACCTTTGATTTCTAGGCCCCCCAATAGGCTGATCCGCCGGCTGATGACCCGAAACTGGCCGATATCTCAAGACATGCAGAGAAATCTTCGCCAAAATCGTTTATGTAAGCGGCTATTTCTCATAATGATCACCTGGCTAAAAAGAATGCAAGACGGACTGGTTATGGCGGAAAAATAATCGCTGTTTTATCTGCCTATTTTTGCGACATTTTACTAGTGGCATTCTTCTTGCTCATTGGGCTGTTGGAGTTGTTGCTTGCGCGCAACAACAAAAGCGGCAGGAGAGCGGAATGCACTCGGTCATCGAACTTCAGGAAAAGTTGCGACGACGCTATCACCAGCCCAAAGGTGTCGAGCAGTTCGGCATCGAACCAGTCCCGGACGAACTCAAGACGGTCCGCTGGTTCGATATCTTTTCGATCATCTTCGGATTTGCCCTCAATCCCGGTTCGATGCTGGTCGGCGGTCTGGCGGTGGTTTCGGGATTGTCGTTTCTCGGCGCTGTCGGCGCCATCACCTCGGGCGTGCTGCTGGCGACCATCGCCTACACGATCATGGCGACAGTCGGCGTCGATTTCGGCCTCCCGGGCCAGGTCTCGACCCGCATGGCCTATGGCGTGCGCGGCGCCAAATGGGTCCCGTCATTCCTGCGAACGATCGCCTCGACCTATTGGTTTGCCTATCAAACCGTTGCGGGCTCGCTCGCCGTCGTTGCCATTCTCGACCGCTGGACCGGGACACCGCATTCGCTGATCATGGTCAGCGTCGTCTTCGCGGTTCTGCAGGCGGTGGTCGCGATCATCGGATACGATTCCTTAAAGCATCTCTCACGGATGGCGTTGCCGTTCAAGATCGTGATCCTCAGCATGATCCTCGTTTTGCTGGGGACGCATGATGACCCGCATTTCGCACCGTCAGCGGTCCTGCACTACGCCGGCAAGCCCGCGGCGGGATGGCTCTTGTTCGTAACCTGGATGAATGTGGTCGCCGCCGGTTCGCTGACGATGGTCACCGATTCAGCCGATTTTTGCCGCTACACCCGCTCGCGCGCCGATATGTGGTTGGGGACGTTGCTCGGCAAAGTCGGCGGCGGCTGCTTTGCCGCGCTGCTGGGCGCCTACGGAGCCTCCGCGACCCTCGGTAAAACGGCCAATGTGTTCGCCGTCGCCTCGGGGCTCAATGTCGGCCATTTCACGTTGCTGCTGTTTCTAATCGTGATTGCGCTCGACAATTGGACGATCAATGTCCTCAACCTCTACACGGGCGGGTTGTCGTTATCGAATATTTTCGAGCGACTGGGACGCTTCTGGACGACCGTAATCATCAGCGCACTGGGCATCGCACTGTCGGCAACGCCGAGCGTCGTGACTGGTTACACGACTTATGTCGGCATGTTGGGCAATGTCTTCTCGCCAATCGCCGGGGTGCTGATTGCCGATTATATTTTCGTCAAGCGCATGAAAATCGACCTCGTGGCGCTGTTTGAGCCCAACGGACCCTATTGGTACTGGAAGGGTGTCAATCCGATTGCCGTCGCTTGGACGGCGCTCGGATTTCTCGCCTATATGTTCGTGATACCGGCGGAATGGATCAAAGTCCTCGTGACTCTGATTGCGACCGGAGCCGGGTATTGGGCAACCACGCAGCTCTTGGCGCCGCATTTGGTCGAGCTCGGTCGCGCGGCACGGCCTGGCGATCAGCGCGAGGCGATCGAGGATCTGGATTGGGAATTGGCGGTTCGCTGAGCTGCAGCGTTCGTCGCTACGAGTGCAGCCGAGATCCAGAGGCCAAACGATTGTGTTCGCCCCCGGATCCGGCTGTTCTCGGCGTGGGTACTAGAGGATTACCAATGAAATTGAGTTGAAACAGGCAAGATCGCTCGATGGTTCAAGCTATCTCTTGTTGGCCGCATTGCCCTCAAGATCATCTCTCACGGTCTGCGCCGCCGGCCGGCGGTACTGCATTGGCCGGGCCTGGATTAGCGCGAACCCAGTTGCGTCTCCCGCGCCATGCGCTCATGCCCGTCGGCGGTGTTTTTGACCCGATACTGCGGCGTGCTGCCCTCGAGTGGGAGCAGCCGCAAGATCGTGTAGCGGCCGCGGCTCGCGCGGTCGACGCCGGGATCGGGAAAGAATTCGACAGCCTGGCCGACGCGGAATTTATGCTCTGACATTTCGGCCTCCATAAGTAGAACGGGCGAGCCGGCTTGGCTGCGCCCGTCCCTTTTAGGTTATGTTCGGTTTGGCTTTGGACTGTTTGAATTACGCGCCTTGCAGATCGACCGCCGAAATCTTGCCCTGCTGCCCGCGTTCGAGCTGATAGCTGATCCGCTGGCCCTCGACCAGATGGCCGAGCCCTGAACGTTCGACGGCCGAAATATGGACGAAGACGTCCTTGGAGCCGTCCTCAGGCTGAATAAAGCCATAGCCCTTTTGCGAATTAAACCACTTTACGGTGCCGATAGTCATCGCGCTTCCTCAAGAATAAATCCTGCGCGGCGCCTTCGCCGCACAGACCACATTTCAATTTGGGGAAGCACTTTTCGGTTTGCCCGCGAGCGCGCCGCCGAGAGCCGTGCCCTGGTCGAAACACGATCTTTGTGAGATGGGGTTTGTAGCGAATATGTTCAATTGATTATTTGGCGATGTCGGACGCTTGCCGGCGCAGCTGCCTCTCTAGCGGGTGCGATTGCGCCATGTGCGAGAGCGGCCACCCGATGACGCTTGCGAGTGGACTTGGCGCTGATGTTCGGCGATCCAGGCCTCGGCGTCCGCCTCGCTGGCAAACTTGCTGACCGTGGTCGGATTCGTGTCGGGAATGGTGACCTCGACGCCAAATGATCCGTCTTCCAACGAAACGACGCGATAAGTTGCCAGGGCGTGAGGGTGTGTCCGGAGCATTGTTCTCTATGCCCTCGATTGAGTCAAAGCGAGCGCGTTGCGGACGTCCGCAATCGCTAGCCTCTAATATTCAGCGGAAACTCGACTTCTGCCCCGCAAGCCGAACAGGTCGCGACATCGACATTGACTCGCTGTGTCGGGCCCATGCTCGCGGCAATCACAGCCTGGCAATTGCCGCAGAGATAATCCGTGTCACCGGTGCCGCGGAACAGCGGCCTGACAATTTCGGGCGAGCGGTGTTCACCTGACCCTGGCGGGCGCTGAACCTTTAGCAAAACTGTGGCCACGGAACTTGGCTCCTTTCACGATAGGGCAAGCTGGTCTTCTCTGACGACGCGCTCATGACCATCAAGCTCACTCTTTACTCGGTATTGCAGTATGCTCGCGGCCTCGGGCAGCAGGCGAATGATCTTGAACCAGCCCTGGCCCGAATGGAGCTGCTGCCGATCGGGAGAGAAGCGGACCGTCTGCCCGACCGCAAATTTATGTGCTGCCATTCCCGCTCCTCCCTGGGGATGCAAACCCCGCAAGGCGAATTCGCTGAGGCTGCGGGCCGCCTTCACGCGTTGACGGGTCGGGACCTTGTTTGCTGACCCTGCTCTGCCCGGCCGATCGGCAGCGGTTTCAGGCACCTGGCTTTTCGCTGCGGTGCCGCTCGCGTCGTGATCGGCGCCTCCGATTGCCCGCTGCCCACCAGCTGCAGCAACCCCTATATCGGTCCGCTGGTTCGCACCGATCAGCCGGTCAATAGCCTTCTCGTTCAAGCCGCTTGCGCAGCATCTTGCGGTGGCGGCGGATCGATTCCGCCGTTTCTCTGGCACGGCGTTCGGAAGGCTTTTCGTAGGCCCGGCGCCGCTTCATCTCGCGAAATGTACCCTCGCGCTGCATTTTCTTCTTAAGGGCGCGGAGAGCGGCATTGATATCGTTATTGCGAACGAAGACCTGCATCGACGGCAGCCTCTGATTTATCCTACGGCGCTCGCCTTGTGCAAAGGAAGCCGCACCGATTGGGCTTCCCTCACCGCTGAGTTAGGCTTCCTGCAAATTAACCGCCGACGTCTTGCCTTGATTGCCACGTTCCAGCTCGAAGCTGATCCGCTGGCCTTCCTGCAAGTTGCTCATCCCCGAGCGCTCGACCGCCGAGATGTGCACAAACACGTCTTTCGACCCGTCCTCGGGCTGGATAAAGCCGTAGCCCTTTTGGGAATTGAACCACTTTACGGTTCCGATCGCCATTGTCGTCCTTCATAAGCAAGAGGTCACCGCCGCTCGAAACGCGGCAGGGTCAAACGACAACACTGAACGGGGAGCAGGTCCGGCGCTCGATGCGCGAGGAAGAGCAGGCCGAACGATGAAGAAGCCGACATCAATAATGTGGGCGTAGCCCGCGGGTTTACAAGCGCCAAGCACGCCCCGTCATTGGTCACATACTCGTGGATGAAAGGGCGGGTTAGAACAAAAAGGCGAGCGACGGCCACCTGACGACAGTTTCACTGAATGGCTAGCAGCAGCTTCCAGCGCGGCACCCATCAGCATGGTTTCGTTCGGGTCGGGTCGGATTTGCCCTCGCGCTTCAGCTCAATCGAAGAGTCGCCCTCATCCGCGAAATACATTAGAACGTCTCGAAGTGCGTTTTGGGAGGATGTCATGCCGATTATGAAAGCCTACGATCTCGCTTATGGGCGGCTGCGCTCGCCCGATCTCGACAAGCAGGAAGAGTTCCTGACCGATTTTGGAATGGTGCGTGCCGACCGCACTAAAAATGCGCTTTACATGCGCGGCACCGATGCCCCGCACCACATCCACGTCACTGAACTCGGCGAGCCGCGCTATGTCGGGATCGCGGTGCACGCCGCCAGCATGGAAGATCTCGACCGTGTCTCACGCGTTGATGGCGCCTCAAAAATCGAGGATATCGACGAGCCCGGCGGTGGCAAGCGCGTGCGCCTGACGGACCCCGACGGCTATCAGGTCGAGGTCGTCTACGGAATGGAAATGCTTGGCCCGATCCCGGTCAAGCGACCGGCGGTCAATTCGGGTAACGAAAAATATCGGCGCAAGGGCGAATTGTTCCGGGTCGATCCCGGCCCGTCGCACATCAAGCGATTTGGCCACTTTGTGATTATGACCACTAATTTCGAGAAGACGTTGGGGTGGTATCGCGAGACCCTCGGATTCCGGTGCTCGGACGAGTTTTACGCCGGCGAGAAGAGCAATGTCGTCGGGTCGTTCAATCGGCTCGACCGCGGCGAAGACTATGTCGACCATCACGCCTTCTTCTGCATCCGCGGCGACAAGAAAGGGCTGAACCATCTGTCTTATGAAGCGGCCGACATCGACGACGTCATGACCGGTCACGAACATCTCGAAAAAAAGGGCTATCAGCACATGTGGGGGATCGGCCGCCATCTGATCGGCAGCCAATTGTTCGATTACTGGGCTGATCCGTGGGGCCGGGTGCATGAGCATTGGGCGGATACCGACGTACTCAACGCCCACACTCCCCCCAATGTGCTCGAGCGCGGCGCCGGCGCCGGTGGTCCATGGGGCCAACCGATCCCCGCCATTTTTATGGGTCACGCCTCCCCCTGATAAGGCATTGACCACAGGTAGAAGAGATAAAGGCCTGTAGCCTGGTCAGATCCAGCTACAGGCTTTTTAAATCCGGCGCGCTTATTTTTGCACCGGCGCAAGCGATCGGGTTGGGGACAATGCAGGCGGACGGGTGGGCTTACCGAGTTATTTTGGCATTATCCGGGATCACGCTGATCCTGGTGGTCGTCTACCTTGTCGTCAGCGAGCAGAACCGCACCGTGCAGGCCGAGATCAACCGTCGCCAGCAATTTATCAACCAGAGCATCCAATTTGGCCGGGTGAATGAAATTCTGGTCCGCACCTTGGCATCGGTAGCCGTCAGCGAAAAAGACGACAAGCTGCGCGAGCTACTGGCGCAGAACGGGATCACGATAAACCCCAAAACCGGCGCACCCGCCCCCACGCCCGAAACCGGCGCCAAACCCTCGCCGGCGAACACAAAGCAATGACGTTTTCGATGAGAGGTGGCGGCTCCTCGCCCGAATTATCCTTGCCTTTGATCTTGGTCATTGTTTCGCTGTTCGTGCTGATCGCCTTTGAGACCGGTCAGGCGATCCACGACCGCGGTGCGCTTACCGAACTGCTGGAAGCGCAGCAGCCCAGTATTGAGCAGGCAGTCAAGTTGCGCCAACAACTGCAAACACTAGCCGCCAAAACAGCCGAATTGGCTGCGGCTGGAGACGCCGGCGCCAAAATGGTCGTCGATCAGATGAAAGCGCAGGGCGTCACCTTGGCAACACCTAAGAAATAAAATAGCGTCAGGTCCAACTGGGACTGCACGTTTGCCCAAGTACCTGGATTTTTGTAAGGACTTGCTGAGTTCAGCAATTTGAGGCGATATCGAAATTGGGCGCGACACCTAATACATATCAGGTGTGATAACGTTTTGCGGGCGGTTGGTTAAGAGTGCCGCACGCATCGTTTCGGCCGATTTCCGGCGGGTATCCGCTTCCGATTCGGGGGTGAACCAGGCGGCGTGCGGGGTGATGATCAGCCGCCCTTCCAGCCCGGGCTCGCGCTCGCGATAGGCGCGCAGAATGGCTGGTGGGTCGACCGGCGGCTCCACAGGCAACACATCGAGACCGGCCCCGGCAAGATGGCCGCTGCGTAACAGGGCCAACAACGCGTCGACATCGATGATCGGCCCCCGCGCGGTGTTGACGACCACCGCTCCCTTTGGCAGCAGCGCTAATTGTTCGTAGCCGAGCAGCCCGCGCGTCTCGCGCGTCAGTGGTGAGTGGACCGACAAGGTATCGCTCTGGCGCAGCAGATCTTCCAATGTCGCGGCACGCCCGACGCCAAGCGCCAACTCGGCGCCATTCGGCAGATAGGGATCGTAGAAGCTGACGCGATAGCCAAAGGCGCGGGCACGCAGCGCCACCGCAGTTCCGATCCGGCCGAGGCCGACGATGCCAAAATTTTGCACCCCGAGCCGGCGGATCAGGTCGTTCTTGACCGCACCCCAGGGCGCCGGCGGATTAGACCGCATCCGCTCGTGATAGAAGACCACACCCCGCCGCAGCGCTAATGCCAACGCCATCGCATGATCTGCGACCTCGGTCGTGCCGTAATCCGGCACGTTACAGACCATTATGTTTCGCGCTGCGGCCGCGGGCCGGTCGATTTTGTCGTATCCCACGCCCATGCGGACGATCGCGCGCAACCGCGGGAAGCGCCCGATGTCGTCGGCCGAAACCGCATGTCGCATGATCATCAGCCCGTCGACCTCGGCGCAATCGGCCGGGTCGAGTTCGGCGAGCGCGGTTTTGGTGCGACGGATAATCTGCACCTCGGGGCCGAAGATTTCGCGCTCGACGCTCTCGTCCGGGATCTGGCGATCCTCGGGATACATCACCGTGACAGCCATCTCGATTCCCTCGGACTAGCGGCGGGCGACTTTGACCGGCTGGCCGGTTGCGGCCGACTGGACGATCGCCTCAAAGGCGGCAACACCGTGAACGATCTCGTCGGCCGTGATCGGATAGGGACGTATCCCGCGGATCGCTGCGGCAAAGCCTTCGAGCTCGGCCTTGAGCGCGTTGAACGCTCCGTATTCGATTACCTCGGGCGCCGGGGCATGATGACGGCCCGCGGGCATCGCTTCCGGCACCGGGGTGAAGCGGAAGTCGGGATCCTGCCCTTGCAACTCGGCGCGGCCCTTGCTGCCGTACACCGCAAACCGATAGGTCGGCGCCGTCACGAGCGAGCAATAAAGGGTTGCAGACATGCCGTTTTCGAGTCGCATCAGGACACTCGTCGTGTCTTCGAGGCGCGTCATCGACCGGTGCAGGCTCAGGCAATAAACCTCGTCGATATGGCCGAACAAGTAGATCAGAGCGTCGAGATTATGCACCCCGGTCGCGGTCATCGCCCCGGCTGGCGCCTCCTGCGGGTCGGCGCGCCAATAATACCCCTCGGGCATAAAGTGTCCGGCCGGCGACGCCTGCGCCGTCTCGGCATGGGTCGGGACACCAAGCCGGCCATCATCGATCCGTGCTTTCAGCTCGATCATCGCCGGGTGAAATCGCCGCGGATAGGCGACCCCCAAGACGATGCCTGCAGCTGCCGCCGCGGCGACAGCCTTTTCCGCGCTGCCAACATCGAGCGTGAACGGCTTTTCCATAAAGACGTGCTTGCCGGCGGCTGCGGCGCGCTCGACCTGTTCGCCATGCTGACTGTGCGGCGTCGCAAAAACCACCGCGTCGACTGCGGGATCGGCCAGAAGCCGGTCGAGATCGTCGCAATAAGCGATGTCGTGCTCGGCGCAGAACGGCGCCGCCGAGGCGCGCGTGCGGCTGTGACCCACAGTAAACCGGAACTCGGTGCTTTTGCCCTGGACCGCGCCCACTAAGGTGCGACCCCACCGACCAAGACCGACAATGGCGGCCCGGATCACTTTTTTGCCGCCAGCATGTCGCGGACACCGCGCAATGCCAGGTAATAGCCGGGCAGACCAAACCCGGCGACGACACCCTGGCTGACGGCGGCGGTCTGCGATGCCGGCCCGCGTCGGATCGGGTTTGAGATGTGGACTTCGATCGTCGGGAATTTGACCTGCGAGATTGCCGCAACCAGTGCCGGGTAGCCGCTGCCGAACGCTGCCGGATTAAACAATGCGGCCTCGAAGCCCTTGTCGTTCGCTTCGTAGAATTTGTTGACGACCTCGCCCTCGATATTCGAATGGAAGATTTCGACATCGAGACCTAATTCCGCCGCGTAACCGCGGATGCGCTCGTCATATTCGGGCAAGGTCATCGGGCCGAAAATCTCGGTCTGTACCTTTCCGCGCATGTTCATGCCCGCACCGTGGACGATCAAGATTTTCGGCATCGTGCTGTCCTCGAATGGCCCTCGAAGGGGAAAGCCGGTTTTGCGATGCTAGCTGAGCACCGATTTGGCTGACAAGGCCGATCGGGTTGCTTGACAGCAAACCCGCCCTCCTGCACCAATTCGCGCATGAGGTGTTCAACGACGCTCCTCATGATCGCGATGGTGGCGGGGCTTGCCGATATCGGGCATGCCGATGCTTCACCGCCGGCCTCGAAACCTGGGTCGCCGCGCGCCATTGCCGCACAGATCAATATTTTCCTCCGTACTGGCGCGGGGACGACCGAGACGGTCCGCTTTGCTGATCCGCGCAAACATTCGGTCCGGGTCGTGCGGGGGAGGAAGCCCCCGACCGCCGCCAATCCCGATCGCCGCTTCGACAAAGACCTATCTGTCCACGGCCCGGACGAAGTTGTCGCTTTTTCTGATAAACAAAAGAAGCCGGTGCGCGTTGTGCGCGGCGGCCCGATCGTCGCGACTGTCTCGGTCGTGATACCAGCTACATCACCCCGGACCCCTCCCCGCCCGGCCATGCAGGTTGTTTCCTTCGTGAACTCCAGGGAACGGCCGGTTACAGTTCTCCGGGGCATGGCGGTAGCGCGCATCGATCTGGCGCTGCCCGCGATAATCCCAAGCCCTTATCTCGATCTATTTGGTGCCGCCCGAGGCGCTGAACTTGATCGGGTTGCGTTTGCCGTCGACGGCGCCGAATCGAGCCATGGCGCCGATCCCGGAATGTGGCGTGCGGTTTTCAGCGGTCCGCAGGGACCGATGCAGGTGTCTGCCGCCGCGGCAATCGATTCCGGCGGCGGGGATCGGTTTGACCTGAGTCAAAACCGGCTGCTCGGGCGGACATATCTGGCGCGGTTGTATCGCCGCTATGGCAACTGGCCCGATGCGGTGAGCGCTTATAACTGGGGCCCGGGGAACCTGGACGCCTGGATCGCGCAGGGCCGGCCCGCCGCCGGCTTGCCGCTCGGCGTCGAGCGTTACCGCGAACGAGTACTGCGCGAGGGCGGCATCTCACAAACGCCGGGCGACCCGTTGGCGCGTACTAGCATGCAGCTACAAAGCCGCTGAGCCTACTCGGGTTCCGACGAGAAATGGCGGCGCCACCGGCGCACCAGGTGCATATTCTTTCAGCAACGCGCATATCATTGATGATGTGCTAGGCTGAGTCGACGAATGTAGCCGGCCATCCGGCCTCGGCGAGCGTTAGCTTTTGGGGTTTACCCGCGAATCAAAAAAATCATGCGTGTTTTTCGTTTCTTTGAGAACCGGCTCGAGCCGACGGCCCTGCCTCCCGGTCCGCCACCGGACGGGCTTGGTGCGTTCTATTGGCATCACGCACGCCAGGCGCGCGGGCTCGTGGTCGCGCTGTTCGCGACGGGGCTCGTCGTTGCGCTGCTCGATACGACAATTCCTGTCTTTGTCGGCCGAGTTGTGACCCTGGTATCGAACCGCACGCCCCACTCTTTGCTCCACGATTCCTGGCCCCAATTGCTCGTCATGGCCTTGGTCCTGCTGGTGGCGCGGCCGTTGGCGATGTTGGTGCAGAACCTGATCACCAATCAGGCGATCATTCCCAGTTTTTCCAATCTGGTCCGGTGGCAGAGCCACTGGCACGTCGTCCGCCAAAGCTGGACCTTCTTCCAGAACGACTACGCCGGACGCATCGCCAACCGCGTCATGCAGACGGGTCCCGCGTTACGCGAGAGCGTTGTCTCCGCAACCAACGCCGTTTGGTACATCCTTGTCTATGGTGGCGGAGCGATCGTCCTGCTGGCGTCCAGTGACACCCGGCTCGCCATTCCCGTGCTGTTGTGGTTTTTCGGCTATGCCGGGTTGCTGCGCTGGTTTGTGCCGCGGCTGCGCAACCGCTCGCAGCGGATGTCGGCGGCACGCTCACAGCTGTCCGGGCGGGTTGTCGACAGCTACACCAACATCCAAACCGTCAAGCTGTTTGCCCGCCCGCGCGACGAGGACGCCTTTGTCTCGGAGGCGATGGAAGACCTGACCGACGCGCACCGGTACCAGCTGCGGCTGACCACGACGCTCGGGTTTAGCCTCGCCTTGCTCAATGCGGCGATGGTGGTTGGCACCGGCGGTATCGCGATCTGGCAGTGGAGCATCGGACGGATCGCCGTCGGGACTGTCGCAATGGCGCTTCCGCTGACCTGGCACATCGTCAGCATCGCCGGGTGGGTGGCGCAAAACGTCGCGACGATTTTTGAGAATATCGGCGTCGTGCAAGAGGGAATGCGCTCGATCGCGGTGCCGCATCAGATGACCGATCAACCCAACGCGGTACCGCTGCGGGTCGAGCGCGGGGAGGTGCGGTTCGACAATTTGCGCTTTGGCTACGGGACCCAGCGTGGCGTGCTGCACGGCATCGAGCTGACGATAGCGCCGGGCGAGCGGGTCGGGCTGGTCGGCCCATCCGGGGCAGGCAAATCGACGTTGGTCAACCTATTGCTGCGCTTTTACGACATCGAGAGCGGCCGAATTCTGATTGATGGGCAAAACATCGCCGAGGTGACGCAAGAAAGTCTGCGCGCTCACATTTCGATGGTAACGCAGGATACCTCGCTGCTGCATCGCTCGATTCGCGACAACATCCGTTATGGCCGGCCGCAGGCGAGCGAATGGGAAGTGCGCCGCGCGGCGACGCAGGCCCAGGCCATCGAGTTTATCGAGACGCTTGAAGATTGGAACGGGCGGCGCGGCTTTGATGCACATGTCGGCGAGCGCGGCGTCAAATTGTCTGGCGGTCAACGTCAGCGCATCGCCCTCGCGCGGGTGATCCTGAAGGATGCCCCGATCCTGGTGCTCGACGAGGCGACGTCGTCTCTCGATTCGGAAGTCGAGGCGGCGATTCAGGAACAGCTCGAAACGCTGATGCGCGGCCGCACCGTCATCGCCATCGCGCACCGGTTATCGACAATTGCGCGGCTCGACCGGCTCGTGGTGCTCGAAGCGGGGCGGATTGTCGAGGAAGGCACACACTCGGCCCTGCTCGCTGTGGACGGGACGTATGCGCGGCTGTGGCGGCACCAATCGGGCGGGTTTATCGATGCGGCGGGCGTCACCGGCCTGGTCGACGCCGCCGAATAACATAGGTCCGGGCATAGCCCGCGTTGGCGCTGCAGCGCGGCCGCGCTATCTTAACAACATGCAAGCGGGCAATCCCCCAATTAGAGGCGGCGGGCGCGCCCTTCCGCTCTTTGTGCTCGTGACGAGCGCCATTGTCATGGCGACGGTGCTGCTGGCGCAGTATTGGGGCGGGCTCGCCCCTTGCGAGCTGTGCTTGACGGAGCGATGGCCGTGGGACGTCGCGATCGTGATCGCCTTTGTCGCAACAATGGTCGGTAGCCGGGCGGCATTGCCCTGGGTGACGCTGTCGCTGGCTGCTGTTTTCATCGTCGGGAGCGCCCTCAGCTTTTATCACGTGGGCGTAGAGCAGCACTGGTTCGCCGGCCCGAGCGCCTGTGCCGCCGCCGGGACTCCAACGACTCTGGCGGAGCTGAAGGCGCAGTTGATGCGCCAGCAGCCGGTACGCTGCGACGAACCCGCATGGACTTTCGTTGGCGTTTCTCTCGCCGGCTGGAACTTGCTCGCCTCATTGGTAATGGCGGGAATTTGCATCGCCGGGTTTTTCGGCGCTCGTCGGAGCGGCAGGTGATGACTATCAGCGGTCCAGCATGAGCAGCGTACCCCGCCATCGCTTGCCCGGCGATCCGATGCCAGCGGCCGAAATCGCGCGCATGCTAAGGGTGGATCACGCCGGCGAATTCGGCGCCACGAGGATCTATGATGGCCAGCTCGACGTCTTGCGGCGAGGCCGTGGCTCCGGCGAGATACGGCGAATGGCGGAGGCCGAGAAGCGCCATCTGGCGGCGTTCGAAACCTTGCTGCCAAAACGAAGAGTGAGGCCGACCGTGCTGCACCCGCTGTGGTCGGCTGCGGGATATGCGCTAGGCGCGGCGACCGCACTTCTCGGAGACCAGGCTGCGATGGCGTGCACCGTCGCGGTCGAAGAAGTCATCGACGACCATTACCGCGACCAGGCCGAACGCCTTTTGGAGCACGACCCTGAATTGACCGAAACGGTGCTCGCGTTTCGTGCTGACGAAATCGCGCATCGCGACACAGCGATTGCTCAGGGCGCCGAGCAGACACCAGGTTACGATCTGCTGAGCGCGGCCATCAAGACCGGTTCGCGGATCGCGATCTGGCTCTCTACCCGGATTTAAGTCCTCGCGTAACGCGATACCGCCGCTGTCGTTGAGACGGCGGTTTGCGCCGCATAGACTTCGAGCTGGCGCAAGAAATCGGCGATGTTTGCGCTGACGGCCTGATCGACCTGCCACCGGTCTTGCATCACCTGCGATGAGGAGGCCTCCAGACCGAGACCAAGAGGACCGGCGGGGCCCGCATCGGTCAGAATGTCGGTGTCAGTAAGCAGCTGCCCTTGCTCCCGGACGCCACAATTCGAGAACACTCGAGATCGAGGACCCGGCTCGATCCTCGGGTGAAACGTTATACAGACGGATATGCCCGCTGGCTTCGCGAAAGGTGCGCGCGGACGGCATATGCGTGCGGAGGACGGATCAGGCTTTCCTGGGCAATCACACAATAACAAAACAGTGGGCTGCGCTCGCAATTCAGCGTGTTGCCGCGCTGCATGTCGAACCATATATTTGGTAGTTCCGCGATTAGAGGTAAAACTGCAATGGCGCGTGTCACCGTTGAAGATTGCGTCGTCAAGGTTCCTAACCGTTTCGAGCTGGTACTGCTCGCCGCGCAACGCGCCCGCGAAATCACGTCCGGGGCGCCGCTATCGCTCGATCGTGACGACGACAAGAACCCGGTGGTCGCCTTGCGCGAAATCGCCGATGAAACCGTCGGTCTGTTGCATCTGAGGGAATTGGTCGTGCGCGGCATGCAAAAACACGTCGAGCTCGATGAAGCCGAAGAGACCCAGGATCTCGAAGTGGATACCAGCGTGTTCGGATTTGCCGCTCCCGGCAGCGCCTTGGGCGTTGCCGCGGCCCGCTCCGAGGGTGGTGGCTACGAGGATGCTGAGATTGGCGATGAAACCGAACTCGACGAGGAGGCGGCTGGCGACGAAGAAGAAGAACTCATCGATGACGAAGATGATCTCACCGAGAAGCTGGCGAGCGACGTGTTGAGCGTCGATGACGAGGCGGATGAAGAGGACCTCGCCCCCGATGCGCTGAACGCCGATGAGGAGGCGGACGACGACGATCTCGCCGATCTGCCGGAAGGCGATTTGCCAGGTGAAGACGAGGAGCTCTAATCCGGAACAGGTAGTCCGCTCCCTGTCGGCGCGGCCGAACCGATGGTGCCGACTGCCTAATGTAGGTAGCGACAGCCCCCGTTTGCCTGAGAGGCCGCAGTCATGATGCGGCAATTTGAGCTTGTCGAGCTCGTGCGGTCGTATGATCCGAACGCCGACGAAGACGCGCTTAACCGGGCTTACGTGTACTCGATGAAGGCCCATGGCGCGCAATTGCGGGCCTCGGGAGACCCTTACTTTTCGCATCCGGTCGAGGTGGCGGGCATCCTCGCCCAGATGAAGCTCGACAGCGCCTCAATCGTCACCGGGCTGCTGCATGATACGGTAGAGGACACAGTCGCCACGCTCGACGACATCGACCGCGTGTTTGGTCACGAAACCGCGCGGCTGGTCGATGGTGTGACCAAGCTTTCGCGCATCGAGCTGCAATCGGACCACACCAAGCAGGCGGAGAACTTCCGCAAGCTGGTGCTGGCGATGTCCGAAGATATTCGCGTGCTTTTGGTCAAGCTTGCCGACCGACTGCACAACATGCAGACCCTACATTTCATCAAAGATGGAGAAAAGCGCCGGCGCATTGCGCGCGAGACGATGGAGATCTACGCACCGCTCGCCGAGCGGCTCGGCATGCAGCGGATGAAGGACGAACTGGAAGACCTTGCTTTTGCCGAGCTCCAGCCGGACGCGCGAAACAGCATCATCGCCCGCCTCGATTTCCTGCGTGATCAGGGAGCCGCGGTGGTGCCACGGATCGAATCCGAGTTGCAACGCAAATTGGCCGAATCCGGGCTCGTTGGCACGCTTGTCTCGGGGCGAGAAAAGTCAGCCTGCTCGATCTGGCGCAAGATGCAGCGAAAAAACGTCGCTTTCGAGCAACTCTCGGATGTCATGGCGTTCCGCGTTCTAGTCGACAGCGTCGGCGACTGTTATCACGCGTTGGGAATAATCCATTCCACCTATCACGTCGTCCCGGGCCGATTTAAGGATTATATATCGACCCCAAAGCCGAACAATTATCGCTCTTTGCACACCGGGGTCATCGGCCCTGAGCAGCAGCGTATCGAAGTGCAAATCCGTACTCGCGATATGCACGAGGTTGCCGAGTTCGGTGTCGCCGCACATTGGAGCTACAAACAGGGCGCGGGAAAGACCGAGGGCCCGCAATATCGCTGGCTGCGCGAGCTGCTCGACATCCTCGATCACGCTTCCGGACCGGAAGAATTTCTCGAGCACACCAAGCTCGAGATGTTCCAGGATCAGGTCTTCGCGTTCACCCCCAAGGGCGACCTGATAGCGCTGCCGCGCGGCGCTACAGCTGTCGATTTCGCCTATGCCGTCCATTCCGAGATCGGCGACACCTGTGTCGGCGCCAAGATTAATGGCCGGCTGCTGCCGTTGCGCACAACCCTCGGTAACGGTGACCAGGTCGAGATTATTACATCCAAGGCGCAGCACCCATCGCCCACCTGGGAACGATTCGTCGTCACCGGCAAGGCGCGGGCCCGTATTCGCCGGTTTGTCCGCACCCAACAGCGGACCCAATATCTCGATCTCGGCAAGGCGATCGCGCAAAAGGCGTTTCGCCAGGAGGGTCACGAGTTTTCCGAACGGTCGCTTGAACCAGTCCTTAAAACGTTCAACTGTCCCGCAGTTGACGACCTGTACATTGCGGTCGGACAGGGTTTGGTCACCGGCCGTGCGGTCGTCAACGCCGTGTTTCCGCAGCAGCAGGACCGAGGCAAGGTCGTCTCCTTGGCCCGGGCGCGGCGGAAAGTGGGCCACAACGACACCGCCGTCGCGATCCGCGGCTTGATACCCGGAATGGCGCTTCACTTCGCCGGTTGCTGCCATCCGCTTCCGGGCGACCGTATCGTCGGCATCGTAACCACGGGCAAGGGTGTGACGATCCATACGATTGATTGCGACACGCTCGAAAACTTCGCCGACACCCCCGAGCGATGGCTCGATGTGGCGTGGAGCAACAGCGAAGGTGATCCCATCCATGTTGGCCGGCTCAATGTCATGATTGCGAACGAGCCCGGCAATCTCGGTAGCTTGACCACCGTGATCGGCAAGCAGGGCGGGAACATTACGAATTTGAAAATCACCAATCGCTCGTCGGATTTTTTCGAGATGATGCTCGATATCGAAGTCGCCGACGTAAGGCATCTGACGACGATCATTGCCGCCTTGCGCGCCAATCCGGTCATCAATTCCGTCGAGCGGGCACGCGGTTGAGGCCGCGCTGGTCTCGTCCTGTCTTCCAGGGGGCGGGTGGCGGCGCGTCTAAGGTGGTCCGATGATCATCGGATTGGGCAGCGACTTGATCGACATCCGCCGGATCGAGCGAGTGATCGAGCAGTTTGGCGATCGGTTTCTCGACCGCATTTTCACTCAGGCTGAGCGATCAAAGTGCGATCGCCGAGCCAATCGCGCGGCAAGTTACGCCCGGCGCTTTGCCGCTAAAGAGGCTTGCTCCAAGGCGCTCGGAACCGGCTTCCGACGCGGCATTTTTTGGCGTGATCTCGGTGTCGTTAACCTGCCGTCGGGCCAGCCGACGATGCGGCTTACCGGTGGGGCTCTGCGCCGCCTCCACGAGATAACGCCCGCAGATATGACTGCGCGGCTCGACATCACCTTGACCGATGAGCCGCCGATCGCCCAGGCGGTCGTGATCATCACTGCTGTTCCGCGCTCGCGCTTGATGTGAACAGCCCCGCGGTACTGTTCTCGATCTGCCCCGGCGTGCTTGACTTCGGGTGGCGCGCTTGGCTTGATCCACCGCCGTTCGAGCCCCGCAAGGCATGTCATGAAAACCAATTCTGCGCGCAAGGTGATATCTAAAAAGAAAGCCGCCGCTGGCGGCATCGTCGATACGATAAAGACTATTGTCTATGCGGTACTGATCGCCTTGGTCGTGCGCACTGTCGCATACGAACCGTTCAACATCCCGTCAGGGTCGATGATCCCGACATTGCTGGTGGGTGACTATTTATTTGTTTCCAAATTTTCTTACGGCTACAGCAGGTTCTCTCTTCCGTTCGGATTGCCACTGTTTTCGGGCCGCATCTTCTTTCACCCGCCCGAGCGCGGGGACGTTGTTGTCTTTAAGCTGCCGACCGACAATTCGACCGACTACATCAAACGAGTAATCGGCCTGCCGGGCGATACGATTCAGATGAAGCAGGGCGAGCTGTATATTAATGATAAGGAAGTGCCTAGGAAACCGATCGAGGATTACCTGTATCAAGAAGGCGACGGCGTTCTCGTTCCGATGAAACAGTATGTTGAAACTTTACCCAATGGACGACAGCATCGGATTATAAAAATCGGCGACAATGGACCGCTCGATAACACGCCTGAATACCACGTTCCGCCGGGCGACTATTTTATGATGGGCGATAATCGTGACAACTCACAGGACAGCCGCGTGCTGTCGGCGGTCGGTTATGTGCCTGCCGAAAATCTGATCGGCAAGGCGCAGTTCATCTTCTTTTCAACCGACGGTACAGCACGTCTTTGGGAAATCTGGAAGTGGCCGTTTGCGATCCGATACAACCGCTTATTCAAGGGCGTCTATTGACGGTATCGGTCGAAGCCGGCTCGCCCTTGGAGCCGGCTGTTGCTTCTCCCGCGGGGACGACACTCGATTTAGCTCAAGTCATTGGGTACGCATTTAACTCTCCGTTGTTGCTAACCGAGGCGCTGACGCATCCGAGTGCAACGGCATCAGAGCGTGGCCACGGTCGGCGTGCCAAGCCCGCAAGACGCGGTTACGATCGTCTTGAATTCCTGGGTGATCGAGTGCTCGGACTCGTCGTTGCCGAGCTGCTGTGGCGGCGCTTCACGGACGAGCCGGAGGGTTTGCTGACCCGGCGCCATACTCACCTCGTGCGCCGCGAAGCGTTGGCGCGAGTGGCTCAAGCGATCGGCCTGGGACGACATCTGATCCTCTCGCGTGCCGAAGCAACGGCGGGCGGCGCCGCCAATCCAGCGATCCTGGCCGACGCATGCGAGGCAATGATCGCCGCGATTTATCTCGATGGCGGGTTTGAGGCCGCGGCGGCATTCGTGCACCGCTTTTGGGCGCCGCTGATTGCGGCAATGGAGGGTCCACCCACTGACCCGAAAACGACGCTGCAGGAATGGGCCCAAGCGCGCGGTCTCGGGCTACCGCAATACGAACTCGTCGCGACCAGCGGCCCGGATCATGCTCCACTCTTTACCGTGGCGGCTAGAATTGCGGGGAGCGAGGCCGCTACCGCAACGGCTTCGGCCAAACGCGCGGCCGAAGCTGGAGCAGCGGCGGCCCTGCTTGACCGAATAACAGCGAAGACCCCAAAACCGGACTGATCGCAGATCTCTACCCGCGGCCAACGACGTCGCCACAGGCGGACGCGCTCTTGCCGATCGATCCGCCGCGCACCGGTCATCCCCCGTGTCCGGCGTGGCTCTGGGAGGCGGGCGATGCGGGGAGTTGTGCGACCCGCACCGCTGCTGCTCTCAAGGTGTCGATGTCAGGAAGGCCATTGCTCGCGGTCCATCTCGCCCGCACATTGCCGGTTTGGTCAAGCATCAGATCGGTCTCGTCGCCATCGGCACTTACGCGAAACAATCTGAGCGTTGCAGCGACATCCGGCGCCACCGTTACAAGCGGAACTGGCGGCTGAGCTTCTGGCGGCGGGGCGCGCTGCTGGTCGAGATCAACCGCAACGACCCGCAGGCTGGACAGAGCAAACTTCTGCTGTGAGGCCGCGAGTTGCGCGAGACGCGCGGCCGACGGCGGCTCTCCGAACAACGCGATCAACACCGGTCCGGTTTCGAGCAGACGGCTTAGGGTTAGCTGGCGGCCCTCGGTCTCGAACGCAAAATCGGGCACAGCAGGACCGGCCTCAGCGGAAATCGTCGGCCCGACCGCGCGTGATAGAATGCCGGCCGCACGGGCCCGGATGAAATTGATCAGATCCCAACGATCCGCCGGGCTAAGTGTGCCGGCAAAACCCGGCATCGCACCGTTCGCTTTTCCATGGCTGATCCACCAGAACAGATCGCCCTCGCTGTGCGCGAAAAGATGGGGTGCGGTCAAATCCGCCGGCCGGACCGCAAGCGCTGCAGCCGCCGGACCGTCCCCCTTGCCGCCGGCGCCATGACACAATGCGCAATTCTCGACGTATAGCCGCGCCCCTTGCTCGACCGAAGGGGCGGCGTAAGGCTCGGCGGGAGCATAAAAGCTCGTCGGATAGGCTGGCTCAATCGCCGGCCGGGCGATAAGCCAGCCGACCGCAAGGCACAGGACAACGCCGGCGCAGGCGGCCGTCATCGCATGGTATCGTCGCGCCGCGGCAGTCGCTACGACGGCGCCCACAAGGGCAATTGCTGACGCCGTCAAAAGCGCCAAGGCGGTCCTTGACGGACCGGCGAGTGCTGCAGGTTCGAGCCGAAAAGGCAGCGGCCAACCCGGTTTGGTGTGCAGTGCCGGTGGCAAAACCCCAAGCTTCGCGACGATGCAGAGAACGCACAGCCCGAACGACGCCTCGATCAGCGCGTTGCGCCGAAGATGGGAGAGCGCCGCCGCAACTAGCGGGTGGCGGGTGCCGATCGCAAGACGCGGGGTCATACGCAGCAGGTTGACTGCGGCGATCGTCACCATCGTCAGAAAAAGCGCCACTTTGGCGAGCAGCAGCCGGCCGTATTCGGTGCCGATCAGGGCCGGCACGCTGCTGGCGAGAAACCAGGTATTGATCAGCCCGGCCGCAAAAAGAACGACGACACTGATTGCGGCCAGTAGTGAAAATCTAATCACCGCCCGCCGGGCCATTTGCGTCGAGCTGGCATCGTCGATTCGGTCTCGGCGCAGTTCGCTCAGCAGCAGGGCGAGCGGCACGAGTGATCCAACCCAGGCGCCCGCCGCAAGGAGGTGGAGTATATCCGCCGTCAAATGGAGATCGCCGGGCCGCCCTGGGGTTGCGCCGCCGTGCCCGGCCCAGGCGAGCGAGCCGAGGACGCAGGCGGAAATAGCAAGCCCTACCCAACGCCATAACCCTCGCCGCCAACCGTACGGCAGAACCAGCAGCGCCGCCAGTACGACCGCAAGAAGAAGGCGCAAACTCCAGATTTGGCCAAAGCGCGTGCGATGCAGAACGGTCGCCACGACGCCTTGCCGCAGCGTCATGGCTATCGGCTGACCGCTCATTTGCGCCGACACGAATAACAGCCAAGCCGCGCCGGAGAGCAGCCCCAGCACCAGACTGGCGGCGGCGAGAAGCGAAAGCCGGCGGTCCAACCTCGGCCAAGGCTGCGAGTCGGCGACAAAGCAAAGGAAGGCGAAGACCCCGGCAAGCGAGATCGTCGAGGAATAGTGGACCGCGCGCGCCGCGATCAAAAAGCCTTCCATTGCTGCCTTTGACGGGGACTGGCCCGGTCTAATGGCCCGAGGCGCTCATTTGCCGCCGACTGCGAACGTAAAGTGGCCTTGGGTGGTATGGGTGTCGACCGACAACGCGTGCCAAGACACCGTGTAGGAGCCCGGAGTCAGCGGTTGTAGCGCCACCCGCAGCTCGGTTGGATCTTTCGGATCAACCTGAGCAGCACCATTGTCGACATTCTTGCCACTGCTGTCGGTCACGGTCGCCGATGTGAAGGCCGGCTCTAGCTGCTGAGTGAACCACATTGTTACCGACCCGGGTGCGGTCGGTACGGTGCTGCCGACCGCCGGGTTTGCATGATCGAGGAAGGCGTGTGCTTGCGCCTTGGCGCTCGCGAAGGTGACAGCGGCGGCGACAACCGCTGCTGTCACAACGACACGATATGTCACCATTGGCGTGATCGGCCGGCCGATGCTGTGGGGGAAGAGATCATCGAGATAGAAATGCAGCTGCACGACGCCACCTATCCCGTGGCCCGACAAACTGTTGGTCGGAATGATCATTTCCGCGCCGACCTGGAAGTATTGCCCAGCCCAGATCACGCCGGGCTGCACCGTGCCGGTGGTGGTCCCGTTGTAGCCACGATTGAACGGCGAACTCAGCGCAAATTCTACTAGCGGGATCATGCGGTTGAACGGTGGCCCCAGACCGATGTCCCTGACCTCGCCCTGGAGATACGGAATGCTGTATTCGATGGCGAAGCCGTAATTGAAGACGTTCGGGTTGAGGAGGCCCATGCTTTGGGTTTTTGTCGGAAAATCGACGCTGAAATTGCCAGTCAGCGCAAACGGCCGCAGCCACGGCAAAGAGTTGGGCAGGTCGCCGAACCCTTTCCCGAAGTCGAAGGTCGGCGACAGCGTCGTGAAGTCGGGCGCGCCCACCGCGAGGTTCCCAGTATTGGCCCAGTTCACATTGACCGCGGCGAGCGCCAAGGCTTCATGAGGCCCGTTGATGAAAAGTTGATATTGCAATGCGGTATGCAGCCCGCTCCAACCGGTGATGGTCGGTGACTCGGGCACTCGGATGCGCGCCCAGTCGCTGCCGATCGTGAAGCCCAAATCGGGAGTGATGCGCATCGACAGGTCCGGTCCGACATCAAATTCGCGCGAACCATCGCTCTGGGTCGGGTTCAGGGTGATTGTCGGCAGCGACATCTCGTTGGCGACAAACGGGTCATCAGTCAGGATTGTCGCCGGGAAAAAGCGGTCGCCGGCAAAGCCGTGCGCCATCGCCTCGGCGCCGGGCAGTAGGGCAACCGCAGCCGCAGCGGCAATGCCGCGGCAAGATGAAGGGTACATGGATTGTGCTTCCCCAAGGAATCGCATGGAGCCGGGCGCGGCAAAGCGCGACCGGACGGATGATTTTAAGAGGCAGGCGACCAGGCGATGGGTGGAGCGCGAGAGCGATAAGCGACGAGAGGAGCGGCGCGTGGTGCGGCGAGATCGACCACTCCCAGCCTCGCCGCGTAGACAAGAATAGGCACCCCCAGCAACACGGCGGCAGCGGGCGCCAAGCCCGCGAGGGTGCTTATGGAGCCGCAGACGGCGCAGTTTTCGTGATGGTGCCCCTTATGTGATGGAGATTGATCCTCGTCCTCGTCATGACCGACCACGAGCGAGAGCAGGCACGCAACAAACCCGTGCTCGCTGCCGTGATCGTGGTCTTCGGGTGCGAGGCTGTGGGCGAGATCGAACGCGAGGTGGATCGGCACGAGCGCGTTGAAACCCAGCGCAATCACGCCGAGCCACACAGCGATCGCCAGCCTCAGCCGATATGGCCGCATTGCGGACCGTCCCCACGAGCAACACGTTCATCGGCGTTGCCCGGCGATTCAGCCTAAGAAGATGCTGCGGTATTGTCCATGCTTGCTCTTTGTTGCTTACCCCTGGGCCAAACTGTAACGTTGACGTGGCGGCGATCGCCGAGCGAGGCGTGAAAACGGCTGTCGTGAAATCGCAGGACATCGAACGCGCGCTGAAACGTGCCCAGCAACTCTGCGCCATGCGCGGGGCGCGATTGACCCCAGTGCGACGGCGCGTCTTCGAACTAATTCTCTCCGCCGATCAGCCGCTCGGCGCCTATGCGTTGCTCGCGGAGTTGCAGGGTGAGCGCGGCGGCAAGCTTGGACCGCCGACGGTTTACCGCGCACTTGATTTTCTGCTTGCACACAAGCTGGTCCACAAAATCGAAAGCGTCAGTGCCTTTGTGGCATGCGACGATGTCGAGCATCCGCATGAAAGCCAGTTCATGATTTGCGATGATTGCGGCACCACCGCGGAAATCCAGGACGAGGCAATCGTGCAAAGCTTGCGCCGGCTCGGCGAGGATCGCGGGTTTTCGGTCGCGCCGGCAGGTCATCGAGGCCCGCGGTCTCTGCCCGGCCTGCCGCGCCGCGCACCGCTGACCGGTTTCTTCGTCCCAGGGGTGATCGCGCAACGCCGGGGCCGCGACTCTGGGCCGAGCGGGACGCAAGCTTGACATAAGCCTCTGCCGGCAGCATTGCGGATAGAACGCGTCCTCCGGTACCGTTCGATCGGCAAGACGAGCGGAGATCACCGGTGATGCAAGACAAAGCACAGGAACCGCACAACCGCTGGGAAGTGCTGGCCGAGACCGGTGCTGGAACGCCGATGGGCAATCTATTGCGCCGCTATTGGTGGCCAATCGCCGGCGCCAGCGAACTCGAACAGCCCGGTACACAGCCGGTGCGGCTTTTGGGCGAGGATCTTGTCCTCTATAAGGATCGCGGCGGGCGTTTCGGCCTTCTCGACCGCCACTGCCGACATCGCCGCGCCGATCTAACCTATGGCTATGTCGAGGCTTGCGGGCTGCGGTGCAATTACCATGGCTGGCTTTACGACGCCGACGGAAGCTGTCTCGCGCAACCGTATGAGGACGTGGCGCATCCCGAAGCGCGGCTGAAAGACGAGATCCGTATCAAGGCTTATCCGGTTGCCGAATTGGGCGGCCTTTTATGGGCTTATCTCGGGCCGGAGCCGCGGCCATTGCTGCCGGATTGGGAATTCTTTTCTTGGCCCAATGGCTTTCGCCAGATCGTCAAGGCCGAAATCCCCTGCAACTGGTTCCAATGCCAGGAGAACTCGATCGACCCGGTTCATTTTGAATGGACCCATTCGAATTGGAGCCTGCGACTAAAGGGCAAGAATGGCCCCTACGCACCGCCCCACGTTAAAGTCGATTTCAGCGAGTTCGATTACGGCTTTCAATACAAGCGCATCCGCACCGACACGACCGAAGACGACGATCTGTGGACTATCGGCCGCGTTTGCCTGTGGCCGAATGCGCTATTTACCGGCAATCACATCGAATACCGCGTGCCGATCGACGACGGGAACACTCTTAGCGTTACCTGGTGCTTCAGCCACGTCCCGAAGGAGCGCGAGCCCTATGTCCAGGACATGATCCCGACCTGGCAGGGACCGATCGCCGATGAAAAAACCGGGCGCTGGATCACCAGCCACGTCATGAACCAGGACTTCGTGACCTGGGTTGGGCAGGGGCGCATCGCCGACCGCAATAAGGAATATCTCAGTCCGAGCGACCGCGGCATCGTAATGATCCGCCGTCGCTTTCTACGCGACCTCGAAGCGATCGCGCGCGGCGAAGACCCCAAAGCGGTAATTCGCGATCCAGCGCTCAATCGATGCATCCGACTGCCGGTCGCCGAACGCGGGCGGCTTCTCGAGGGCCTGACCCGCGCCGAAATGCTGAAGGACCCGCTGAGCCGGCGCGGTCTCGAAGGTTATGTCTTTCAGACCGGCCAGCCGCCGGAAGTGCGCGCGGCCTTTCTCGCCGCGATGGGCTTCAACGGCGCAGAATTCGCGGCACCCGACGACCCCTTTGACCCGCTCGCCCCGGCCCCGCGTTAGGCGGCTTTGGATTTTGGAAGCCTGTAAGGGCGCCGGTCTGTGCCGCTGTCCTACTGCATACGGATTTGTGCCGAGCCGGCCTCGATGTTGAGATCTTGTCGCCGGAGTCAGCCGATGCGGACCAGCGCACCGCCATCGACCGGCAGGGCAACGCCAGTGATAAAGTTCGCCTCATCCGAAGCGAGAAACAGCGCCGCATTGGCCACGTCCCACGCGGTACCCATGCGACCGCGCAACGGTACGCGCGCGTCGCGCTCGGCGGCGACTTCGGCGCGGCTGCGATTGCTCGCGCGCGCCCTTGTATCGACCGCCATCGGCGTGTCCATCAGCCCCGGCAAGATGCAATTGGCGCGGATGCCGTAAGAGGCATTGTGCAACGCCAATTGCTGGGTGAAGGCGATCATCGCCGCCTTCGTCACCTTGTAGGCGACCAGCGGATAGCTGTTTTCGTACGCCGCGACTGAGGAGATGTTGACGATCGCACCCGAACGCTGCTCGCGCATGGCCGGGATCACCTGTTTGCACGCCATGATCGTGCCGCGCAGGTTGATCGCGGAAACCCGGTCAAACGCTTCCTCGGTCAACTCCAGCAACGGTTTGTCGCCACCGGCAATGCTGACCCCGACATTGTTGTGAAGGATGTCGATGCGGCCCCAACGTCGTCGCGCTTCCGTGACCATCGCCGTCAGGGTTTGTTCCTTGGTTACATCGGCTTCAAACGGCACGCATTCGCCGCCTTCCTTTGCTGCCATTCTCGCTGTTTCTTCGGCGGAGGCGAGCACCCGGTCGACGGCCAGCACCTTCGCGCCCTCCTGGACAAAGCGCAGCGTTGTCGCCCGCCCGTTGCCCATCCCCTCGCCCGGCCCTTGCCCCGCGCCGACGATTATCGCGATCTTTCCCTGAAGACGCATATTACGAATTCCCGTCACGACCGAATGGGCCGCCAGCATGTCGCTGCCCCGGCCATGCCGCAAGTCATGCCTCGGGAGAGGTCGAGGTTATTCGATTAGGTCGAGGCTGCCTCGGCATCGCCGACGGCAGAAAACGACGGCCGAATTCAAGTGACTGCGAGACGGGGAGTTGCAATCCGATCGCGCCCACGGCTCGGCCCGCCTGCCAAGATCTGGATGACGCCGGCACTAAAGCCGATCACCACGCCGATATGCCAAGCATGATCATACGAGCCGAATTTATCGAAGATCAGCCCGCCGCCCCAGGCGCCGAGAGACGAGCCGACCTGATGCATGACAAAGGCAATGCCTAATAACGTCGCCATATAGCGAGTACCGAACATTTCGGCGACGAGGCCGCTGACGAGCGGCGCTACGCTGAGCCACAGCATTCCCATCGCCGCCGCAAAAACGAGCGTGCTGGTCGGCGTCGGCGGCATAATGAAGTACGCGGTGAAGACAAACGCTCGCAGAATGTAGAGCAGGCCCAAGAGAATATGCTTGGGATATTTGCCGCCAAGCCAGCCCGCCGTAAACGAGCCGATCGAATTCATTCCGCCGATCACTGCGATCGCCTCGGCGCTCAACAGCGGGTTCTGTCCGCAGATGGCCAAATAGGTCGGCAGGTGGGTCGTCAGGAAAACCAGGTTGAGCCCGCAGACGAAGTAAGCACCCGACATTACCAGAAATGGGCGATGGCGCGCCGCTTGACCGAGGACCGCACCCATCGTCATCTTGGCCGATACGCGGTTCGGCATCCGGTCGGCCCCGCCGGCGATATAACCGGCGGGAAGCATCGCAATAGCCAGAACGACGAAAAACAACGCGCCGATCTGCCAGGCGTTTCGCGCGAGGATCGATTGCGTCGTGATCGGAATCATCAGCGTGCCGAGCGACCCCGCGGCCGAGACAATGCCCAACACTTTGCTGCGGTTCTTTTCCGAAACCGTTCGCGCTACGGCCGTCATAACCAATGACGACGCCGTACACGACAACGCCACGCCAATCAGTGCGCCCGAGACAATCAGCGAAGTTGCGCCGTGGGCGCTGGCCATGACCAACAGCCCCACGACATAGATGACGGCGCCCGCCAACATCGTGACGCGAAGGCCAAAGCGGTCGGCGAGTGCCCCGATTGGAGCCTGCGAAGCGCCCCACACGATGTTCTGGACAGCAATCGCGAGGGTGAAACTCGTCGCGGTGATGGCGAGGTCGCGCGTGATCGGCGTCAGAAACAGCCCAAGGCTTTGGCGCAACCCCATACCGAGGCTGAGGAGAACCGCAGCGCCGATCAGTATCAATCGTGTCGGATCGCGGGTCAGAGCGGAGACGGCCGACATCTCGAAAACGGTCCCATGCACTTCAAGGGGTTCGGCTGCACTCTGCCCGATCCCTTCACTCGGGCCGAGCGATATGTGCCTAGCGATTGGGCATGGGTGACCAGCATTAGCGGAAGACTTGCGGCGTTAAGCGATGTCGGTCGTTGGAATTATCGCTGTGAGCCGTAAGTGCGGATCGGATTTGCGATCGAGGCCTTTACTGGGCTTACTGGGGTTGGTCAGCGCGCAAAACGTTCGGTTTGGGACATGATTGTGGTGTAGAGCTGTTCAACCTCGACGCTCTCCCGGGTCGGATGCAGGCGGTCGGCCAATGGCCGGCGCGGCGTTCGGCGGCCAATCCCCAAGCGAGTTCCAAGACTTAAGTTCGGAGCCGGCGAGCCAAACAAGACCCGCATTCGGTATAGCGACACGGTCATCGGAAACTTGTCACTGGGACGGCCGGCGCCGATCCAAGCATCCATTCTGCCCGGTCCCCAATTATAGGCGGCGATAGCGTCGGGCCAATTCGCATAATGCCGATAAAGATGGGCAAGATAGGCCCGGCCCAATGCACGGTTCTCCACCATGTCGAATCGATCGCCGCCGCCGACATCCTCGGCCGCCGCTGCCGAGACTTGCATCGGACCCTGTGGGCCCTCTGGCTCGGAGCGCCACATGTTTGGGTCGGAGCCGTGGCTCGATTCGGCGCCGTAAACAGCGAAAGCGATGTGGTCGAGTACAACGACATTGCCCGGAACCAACGAGCCGGCCCGCGCAGCACTCGAATTTGCGGCGAGCAGCGTCATCGCCGTCGCTGCAATAACCAGCCGACGAAAGGAGCGACAACTGTCAGAGAACAAGGGTGGGAGCCGCTTGATTTTCGCAGCTGCGGGTTCGCTCTACCGGCCTACTCCCAATAAGCGGCGATAATCGTGTTGTCGCCGCCAAGCAACAGGTTCAGGCGGTTGGGGTTATGAGTGATACCGCGGATGCCATGATTTGGCGGGATCCAGCGCAGGATCTTGGGAAGATCCTCTTGGCGAACAACTCCGGGGGCTCCGGGCGGCGCTTGGCCTCGCTCAGCAAACTTCTTGCCGACGCAATCCCGGCAGTCATTCACGCCAATCTGTACGGTTCGAACACCCGGGATCTGATCGAGTTCGATCGCATTTTCCGAGCCGCGCACTCGCACTCCCCTAAAAGCGTTCCCCTCTCCCAGCGGGAAGACAGCGCTTACCTGAAAGAAGCCGGTGGCCGGCTCAGTCTGCAACGGCATCGTCGCGATAAACTGCAGGTCGAGGATGCCGTCTAGCGGTTTGCCGATATAGGTCGGGACCAGCTGCGGCGAGCTCCAGCCCTGCGACCCAGTCAAGCCGGTGACCCTGACGATATCGATCGGTGGCGAGGTTTGGCTGCGTATTATTTCGATACCGGTGACATAAAGGACAGGAAGTTCTGTTCCAGGTTCGGTCTCGGTCGGTGAGGTCCCCACCGATTCCTCAAGGTTGCCCCCTTGGTAACCTTCTGATGCTGCAGCAGCGGAAGCCGGGGGCGAGGCCGCCGGTGTGCCTTGAGCCATCGCGAGACCGGCCAAGCCCCCCTGCGCCGCTGCCGTTAAAGCGAGCACGCCCAACCAGCGCCATGCATTTCTCATACTGTCCTCCGAATCGATCGTGCTGGGTTGCCGCCCGCCGCCTCAATCTGTCCGCCGCCGACCACCTCCGCATAGGCCACTGCATTGCGGGCGTCGTCACCGGTCGGGACCCTGTCGAGTGTATCGAGAATGAGATCGGTCGCCCGCATCTTGGTCACGCGGCAATATGCGGTTTCGGTGCTGGCAAAGCTGCCATTTTCAGCGAGCTTGTTGACCGGCTCGCCCCCGCCGCAAACCGAAAAGTACTCACACTGGTCGCGGCACATTGCCACGCCAGTGTTGATGTCGGTCAACATCCGAGCCAAGACCGGACTGTCCAGCAAATCGACAAGGCTGTCGTGGTTGACGTTTCCAAGCACGAAATCGTTATAGGTGGGGTTTTTGAGGCCGAGAAGCTCGGGCGAGAAAGTGGCAATGTTGCCGGCACAATCCATGCTGGTGATCGCAAAAGGTTCGACGAGCTGGTTGCGAAAGGGCGCCTCCTCAGGCCGGATCACCTGGTGCAGCGCGGTTTCGATCTCTCGTACGAACCTGATCTTACCAGGTGCGGCAGCCGATAAACGCCAGAATTCGCCGAGAAATCGGAAGTAAGCGGTCTCGATGTCGCTATCTGCAAAGGATTGCGAGACGTGATCGCCTTCCGATTCTTCGACATTAAAGCAAACGTGATCAATACCTTCCGCAACGTAGAAGTCGAACATCTCGCGGGGTGCAGCCATACTGGCCGGGCTCAGTACGGAAATAACATGAAACGGCACGTTGTGTCGGCGCAGCAAGCGGATGCCGGCGACCGTCCGATCGAAGGTGCCGCTGCCAGATCGTGTCAATCTGTTCTGGTCGTGAAAATGGCGCGGGCCGTCGATGCTGACCCCGAGATTGACCTTCGCCTCGCCGAAAAATTCGCACCACGCATCATCGATCAGCGTGCCATTCGTCTGAAACGAATGAACGACCTGCAGTTGCTGCGGGCGCAAAGCCGTCAACCAAGGCAAACGCTTCTCGATAAAATGCGATCGGCAGGACCATCGGCTCGCCCGCATGCCATACGATGGAGAGCCCATCCCCGAGCCACCCGGAGGCAAAAACCTGCGAGAACAAGTTATGCAGTGTCTCGGTGCTGACAACCGCCTTCGACGTGCGGTTCGGCAGATAGCAGTATTTGCAATTGATATTGCAGAACGGGGTCGGTTGGACCACTAGCAATTGAATGGTCGGCACAACTTGGTCCATGGAAATTGCTGGCGCTACCTGCTCACCAGTTACGCCACCAATTGGGCCAGTTGTGCCAGTTATGCCAGTTATTCCAGTTCGGCCAGCCCCAACCCCAGGGGCGCCAGCCTCCATTGCGCCACCAGTTACCCCAGGCGAGCCGCAGCTTGCTGATGTCTTGGCCTGTCTGTGCGGCGTCGCGACCAGTCACGGTCGAAACGGCATCGCGAATCGCGGCAAGGCGCTCCGATATGCGAGCCGACTGAGCGGCCCTCGGCTGAGAGCCGGCGGGATCCGGGCTGGCGGTGACCGGCGTTGTCGAGCCCAGCAGCAGCGAAACTCCAGCGGCTCCAACCGGAGCCAATGCTGACAAAATCCTTACATATTTGCCCTGCAGTGACATCGATCTGACCTCTTGATCAATTGGCGCGAACAGGACATCTCAGCCCACATCATCTCCCGGTCGGGAGCCTGCGAGATGTGCGCGCCCACAACGGAATAGCTGCCTAAAAATTTCGCCAGAAATTGCTCCACGGGCCATTGTGCCAACCGCCGTTTCGCCAGCCCCCGTTACGCCAGCCGCCATTGCCCCAGGCTGCACCACCATTGCGCCAGCCGCCGCCGCCGTTTCGCCACCCCCACCAAGCCACCTGCTCTCCGGCTTGCGAGGCTTTCGGATGGTCAATCGCGGATACGGCATCACGGATCGCAGCGAGCCTGTCGGATACCCCGCTCGGCTCGGCCGCCGGCGGCTGGCTCTGCGTCGGGCCGTGATCGGCGGCAGCCGGCGCAGCGCTCCCGAGCATCAGCGACACACCAACCGCACCCGCCGGAAGCATCCCAGACAAGATTTTGAGATACTTATCCCGCAACAGCATCAGAAGCACCTCAACAGTGATGTCAATTTCATGGAACCACCCGCTGCGTTCCGCTACCTATGCCATGATCGCATCTATCGCCGGGGTGGGGACGAGATAGACCGCACTTCGGTAGCAACATGTTGCCGCCATCGTCAAATACTCATTTATCGATTACTGATCGGTTTGCGGCAGCGCGCATCCACGGCGGTGACAACGCCGAAATTCGCGCATAGGCCGGGCAATCCGGCTCGTGCGCTCCTGGCAGATACCCGAGACTCATCAAAAATTCATTAACGATCTGGCCACCGGTAAAGCGGAAGGTCCGGCGAAATAACTTGGTCCACTCCTCCAGCGAGCGCGGATGATGGGCGTCGACCCAAAGAGCGAACGACCCGTGTGACATACGCAGTTCCTGGATTCGCCGGGCGTTGTCGATTGCGGCCTCGATTTTAAGCCGGTTGCGCACGATCCCGGTATCGCCGAGCAGCCGAGAGATGTCAGCGGCGCCAAAGTCGGCAACCTTGTCGACATCAAAATCGCCATACGCGACGCGGAACGCAGTGCGCTTATTCAAGATTGTCAGCCAGGACAGCCCCGCCTGATTGATCTCGAGCACCAGCCGCTCGAACAAGACCCGCTCATCGCTCGATGGAAAGCCATATTCGAGATCGTGATAGGCGGCATGGACCGGATGCCCGGGCGCGGCCCGGCAATAGGCGGCGCTCACCTCACGATCCGCGGAAACTCAGCCAGGGTGAGCGCACCAGCGCATAGATCAAGACCCAAATAACCCCAGCAACAATTGATGTGACGACTGTCTTGCGCATCAGACGCGGCTGTTTCGGCGCGCCCGCGGCGTGGCCGATTTCGCCGGGTTCTGTAGGGACGACCCATAATGGCAGAACCGCGAACAGCGTTACCCACCATACCAAAACGTAGAGAATGAGCCGGTAAACCAGTTCATAAGAGAGTTGGGATTGGTTCGGCCTAGACTTGCTCCAACTCGATCAACGTGCCGCAGAAATCCTTTGGATGCAGGAATAACACCGGCTTGTCATGGGCGCCAAGCCGTGGCTCGCCATCGCCGAGCACGCGGGCGCCTTCGGCGCAGAGACGATCGCGGACGGCTATGATGTCGTCAACCTCGTAGCATAGGTGATGCATTCCGCCCGCGGGATTGCGGTCCAGAAAGCCGCGCACCGGCGAGGCGTCACCGAGCGGTTCGAGCAGTTCGATCTTGGTGTTGGGCAGTTCGACAAAGACCACGCTCACACCATGGGTCGGCAAGGGCTGCGGCGCCGATACCCGCGCGCCTAGCATGTCGCGATAGATGCTGCTGGCGGCGACCAGATTGGGAACAACGATCGCGACGTGATTGAGTTTGCCGATCACCCCTTCCTCCAACCCTATTGAAGGACCTGCCGCGGGCGCGAGCTCAAACCCGTACCACTTGGATTTCCACCAGCGAACGCTTACCGAAACGCTCGTTGAGCGCGCGCCGCAGAGCGCGTCGAGCCGATTCACCGACCACATCGTCGTCGCGCCGCGCCGCTGGCGGAAGATCATCCAAAGCCCGCTCGATAGCGGTCCGCAAGAACGGCACCGCTTCCCGCGCGGCCTCCGGCTCGACCAAGCCGATCACGGTGATGGCCGGGGCCGCAGCAAATCGGCCTTGAGCATTGAGGACTAAGGTTGCGACAACGCTGCCGTTGAACATGACGCGTCGACGATCTTTGAGCGCCGAACCGTCGAGCGGCAGCAAGCTCTTTCCGTCGCTCGTCAGCCTTCCGACGGGAACTTCATCGACGATCGCTGCATTCGATGAACCGAGCCTGACGAGGTCACCGTTTTCGATCACCAAAGCGTGCGGGATCTGGCATTCACCGGCGATGGCTGCATTGGCCATCAAATGCCGCGCCTCGCCATGCACTGGGATCGCCACTTTTGGCCGAATCATCTGATACATGCGGACCAGCTCTTCGCGGGCTGGATGACCGGATACATGCACGAAATGGTCGAGTTCGGTGACGATCTCGACGCCGAGCCGGGCCAACTCATTCTGCAAGCGGCCGATCGCTTTTTCGTTTCCGGGGATGATCCGAGATGAAAAGATCACGGCGTCACCGGCTTCGAGCTCGACATTGGGGTGGTCGTCGCGGGCGATCCGGGCCAAAGCTGAACGCGGTTCGCCTTGGCTGCCAGTGCAGATCATCAAAATGCGGTCGCGCGGAATATAGGCTGCTTCCTCTTCGGGGAGGAAACGCGGCAGTTCGGACAGATAACCGTTTTCCCGCGCCGCTTTGTCGATCCGCCACAGCGAACGGCCGACCAGCGCCACCTCGCGACCGTGGGCCGCGGCAGCATGCGCGATAGTTTCAAGGCGAGCGACGTTCGATGCGAAGCAAGCGACGGCAACGCGCGCGTCATAGCGCCCGACCAGCTCTGTCAGCGACTCGCGCAGATCAGCTTCAGAGCCGGAGGTACCGGGCCGGAGCGCGTTGGTCGAATTGCAGATCATCGCCAGCACGCCTTCGTCGCCAAGTCGGCGCAGCGCATCCTCATCGACTGGCAGCCCGATCAGCGGGTCGGGATCGAGCTTCCAGTCGCCGGTATGCAACACCGTCCCCGCGGCGGTACGCAGCACGACGGCGTTCGGCTCCGGGATCGAATGGGTCAGGGTGACAAGTTCAAGGTCGAACGGCCCGATCGAAAATCGGCCGGACATCGGAACAATATTAATCCGAACCTTGTCGGCCAACCCGGCCTCGACCAGCTTTGTGCGCAGCACCGAGGCGGTGAAAGGCGTGGCCCAGACCGGGCAGCGCAGCTGTGTCCATAAATAGGGGATGGCGCCGATGTGGTCCTCATGGGCATGCGTCGCGACGATCCCGAGCAAACGGTCGCGGCGCTCGGCAATAAAGCTCGGAT
The DNA here is from genome assembly GCA_963735445.1 of uncultured Alphaproteobacteria bacterium. GTDB lineage: Bacteria > Pseudomonadota > Alphaproteobacteria > ATCC43930 > CGMCC-115725 > AP-15. The sequence goes on along the minus strand of CAVTLC010000003.1, from coordinate 199,382 downwards.
CGGGCATCACAACCTCGAGCCCCGGCTGCGAATTGTCGCCAAAGGTCACGCCGCAGTCGACAATCAGCCACTGCCCAGCAATGCCGTAGAGATTGAGATTCATCCCGATCTCGTTGGCGCCCCCGAGCGCGACAAACAGCAAAGCGTTGGGATCGTCGCCCCCGGAACGAACCGAGGACTGAAACGGAAAATCGTTCATTTATTGCTATTTCTTTGGTGTAGCAGGTAGAGCCCCCACAACGTCAGATCCGGATCGACCCTATCGATGACCTCTGTGGCGCCATCAAACAGCGGCGCCAGACCGCCCGTCGCCACCACTCCCATCGCCTCGCCACGCTCCTCGCGAATACGCCCTACCAGCCCTTCGACCAGCCCGATGTAACCCCAGAATATGCCCGACTGCATGCACGCGACGGTGCTGGTCCCGATTACCTTCTCGGTGCGGGCGATCGGCACGCTCGGAAGTTTTGCGGCAGCCATTGCAAGCGCTTGCAGGGACAGATTGATACCGGGCGCGATCACTCCTCCGCGATAATTGCCATCGGCATCGACCACATCAAAGGTCGTCGCGGTCCCGAAATCGACAACGATCAGGGGCCCCTTATAGCGATCATGCGCCGCCACCGTATTAACCAGACGGTCGGCGCCGACCTCCTCCGGTCGGTCGACGAGCGATCGGGCGCCGATCACGACGCCCGGATCACCGACCACGCGCGGCTCGCTGTGACAATATTCGCGGCACAGCCGGCGCAGGTTGAAGTTCGCTTCAGGCACCACGCTGGCGATGATCGTGCCGTCGATCATGCTCCGCGAGAGACCTTGGAGGGCAAGGAGATGATCAAGCCAAACGACATATTCGTCGGCCGTGCGGCGCGCGTCGGTCGCGGCGCGCCATTTCCCAGTCAGCCGGACCCCATCCCAAACGGCAAACACCGTGTTCGTGTTGTTGGCGTTGACCGCGAGCAACATCTGGCCTCGCTAACGTGCCGGGAACACGTCGCCGGCCGAAATCCGCCGCCGCTCGCCCCCAAACTCCAGCAACAGCGCTCCCCGTTGATCTATGTCGATGAATTGTCCGTGCAAGGTCGTGGTGTCGAGCCGGACCCGGATTGGCTCGCCGAGTGCGAAAGCCCGCGCCCGCCAGGCATCACGCACAGGCCCAAACCCCTTCTCTCGCCAATGCCGCACCCAAATCTCGAAACGGCGGACAAAAGCCGCCAATGCCGCTTCAGGCGTCGGCGCCGGCAGGCCTTCACCGGCGAGCGAGGTCGCCGGAAACTCAACATCGGACGGCGCGGAAACGAGATTGAGCCCGACGCCGACAATCAGAAACGCAAGATTCCCACTCTCCGCGGTTTCTGATTCAAGCAGAATGCCGGCGATTTTTCGTCCTCCCGCCAGCACGTCGTTCGGCCACTTGTAGGCAATCGGGGAAAGCGTGGGAGCGAGCTCCGAGAGCGACTCACCGACGCCCAAAGCGGCGACAAAGGCGAGCTGCGCCGCGCCCTCGGGCATGCAGGCCGGGCGCAAGATGACCGAAGCATAAAGATTGCCTGGTGGCGACGACCAAATGCGGCCGCGCCGGCCGCGTCCGGCCGTCTGCCGCAACCCGCAAACGATGGTTCCCTCCGCGGCCCCGGCGCGGGCGAGTTCTTTGGCTTCATCGTTGGTGCTGCCAACGGTCTCGCGCAAAATCAGTCGATACGCCGCGGGAAGCAGCGGCGCCGACATAGTCATCGCGCAAAGAGCGACGCGGCGGCAACTTCAGCGCTGCCGATCACAGGGCCTGGCAGCAGGAAGAAAAGCAGGGTCACCAAAGCCGTCACGACCAGTAGGCCTTTCAACTCGCTGGCAAACGGCGCGTCGAAGCTCCCTACGGGATCATCGAAATACATGACCTTAACGACACGGAAATAATAAAACGCGCCGACCACGCTGGTGACGACGCCGATCACCGCCAACCCCGTCAGCTTGGCGTCGATCGCCGCGAGGAAAATATAGAGCTTGCCGAAAAAGCCAGCGGTCGGCGGTAATCCCGCCAGAGAGAACATGAAGATCGCCAATGCGAGCGCCAAGCTCGGATGCGTCCGCGACAGCCCAGAAAGATCACCGATCTCCTCGAGCGCTCGGCCCTGCCGCCGCATGCAAAGGACCACTGCCCAGGTGCCGACAGTCATCACCAGATAGATCGCAAGATAAACGAGAATGCCGCGGATCCCGGCTGCGGTTCCAGCGGCGAGCCCGATCAGCGCGTAGCCGACATGGCCGATCGAGCTGTAAGCCATCAGGCGCTTGATATTGCGTTGAGCGATCGCGGCGACCGAGCCCAGAATCATCGAAGCGACCGAAATAAAGACTACAATCTGCCGCCACTCGCCGATCAGCGGACCGAACGGATCGATCAGCACCCGGACAAACAGTGCAAACGCAGCAAGCTTTGGGGCCACGGCGAAAAACGCGCTGACCGGGGTCGGCGCACCCTCGTAAACGTCGGGCGTCCACATATGGAATGGCACTGCAGAAATCTTGAACGCCAAACCCGCAATGACAAAAGCAAGTCCGACAATCACGCCTTTCGACACCGGCGCATTTCCGACGAACAGGTGGAATAGATCAACAAAGCCGGTCGTCCCGGCGAAGCCATAGACGAGCGACAGACCATACAGCAGAATTCCCGAAGACAGGCCGCCCAAGACAAAGTATTTGAGCCCAGCTTCGCTCGACCGTGATGAATCTCGGTTAAAACTCGCTGTGACGTAAAGCGCCAGGTTTTGTAATTCGAGCCCGAGGTAAAGAATTATCAGGTCGTTTGCCGAGATCATTATCATCATACCGGTGGTCGACAGCATGACCAGGATCGGAAATTCGAAGCGGGCGATTCTCTCTTCTTCGTTGAATTGAAAGCTCATCAGAATGGCAAGCGCTGAGCCGATCAGCACCAGCGACTTCATAAAGAGGGCAAAGGCGTCATTGACGAACGTGCCGTAGAAGCCAACGCGGCGTTCACCACCGGCCGCGACATCGATGACGAACACTACAGCCAGCGCGGCGATCGCGAGCCAGGATACAAGACGCGCCGATCGCTCACCGCGAAAGGCGCCCAGCAGCAGCAGCGCCATAGCTAGAACGGCGAGCACGATCTCCGGGACCGCCGGGGAGATGTCGGGAAAGGGGAAGTGACCCATCCGCGCCTTCCTACGGCAGGGCCGCGTGGCGCAGGCCGGCAGCATTGGTGGCCGCCGTGACCTGTTCGACGACGTGGTTTACCGATGCCTGGATCGGGCGCAAGAAGGAACTCGGATAGATCCCCATCCACAACACCACGAGGATCAGCGGCGCAAAGATCGCCTTTTCTCGCATACTCAAATCGAGAATGTCGCGCAGATCGGCCCGGGTCAGGGTGCCGAAGATCACCCGCCTATAGAGATACAGCATATAGGCCGGACCCAGGAACAGCGCGGTCGCCGCGAGGAAGCATTCGAGCGTGCTGACCCGAAATGTGCCGAGCAGGATCAGAAATTCCCCGACAAATCCGCTGGTTCCGGGCAGACCGATGGCCGCCAAGGTGAACACCATGAAGACAAACGCGTAGGCCGGCATGCGCTCGACCAAGCCGCCAAACCGCGCAATCTCATGCGTGTGCAGCCGGTCATAAAGCACTCCGACACACAAAAACAACGCGCCCGAGACAAGCCCGTGGCTCAGCATCTGGATTACGGCGCCCTGTACAGCCTCCTCGGTCACCGCGAACGTGCCCATTGTGACAAAGCCCATATGGGCGATTGACGAATAGGCGATCAGCTTTTTCATGTCGGTCTGGGCGAGCGCCACCAAGGAGGTGTAGATCACCGCGACAGCGCTCAAGACAAAGATCAGCGGCGTGAAATAATGCGACGCGAGCGGAAACAACGGCAGCGAGAAGCGGATGAAACCATACCCGCCGAGCTTCAACAAAATGCCGGCCAAAATGACCGAACCCGCGGTCGGAGCTTCGACATGCGCATCGGGAAGCCAGGTATGGACCGGCCACATCGGGACTTTGATCGCGAATGAGGCGAAAAAAGCGAGCCACAACCATCGCTGCAGACCAGGCGAAAACAGGCTGGCGTGGTTTAATGCGTATTCGATGTCGGTCGACCCGGTCCGCAAATAGATCGCGAGGATCGCGAGCAGCATCAGCACCGAGCCGAGCAACGTATACAAGAAGAATTTGAACGCTGAGTAGATCCGATTCTCGCCACCCCAGACACCGATAATCAGGAACATCGGTATCAGCACGCCTTCGAAGAAGATATAAAAGACAATAAAGTCGAGCGAGCAAAATATACCGACCATCAATGTTTCGAGAGCTAGGAAGGCGATCATGTACTCCCTGACTTGGACCCTGATCACCACCCAGCTCGAAACAACCGAGGCCACCGTCAGCAAGGTCGAAAGAATAATAAAAAACAGCGAGATGCCGTCGATCCCCATGTGGTAACTGATCGTGACCCCGCCGAGCGTGATCCATTTCGTGCGCTCGACGAATTGGAAATCGGCGGTGTTGGGATCAAAGTCGAGCCACAGCACCAGAGATAGGGCAAAGACAATCAGAGACGTCCACAACGCGATATAGCGGGCGTTGCGGGCCACCACCTCCGCATCCCCACGCGCAATTAGAATAAAGAACGCTCCGAGCAGCGGCAGAAACGTGACGAGCGAGAGCAGGGGCCAATGGGTCACGACAATCCCCTTAGCTCAACGCGCGTACAGCAGGTACCAGGTCACAAACCCGACCAGCCCGATCAGCATCACAAACGCGTAATGATAGAGATACCCGCTCTGCAGTCGGCTCGCCTGACGCGCCAAATCACGGGTCATCGCGGCCACCCCGTTCGGGCCGAGCCCGTCGATCAGGGTCTGGTCGCCGCCTTTCCACAATCCGTCGCCCGTCGCCATGGCCGGGCGCACCGCGATGTGGTCGTAAAGTTCGTCAAAATACCACTTGTTGAGCAGGAACAGATATACCATCCGGAATTGCTGAGCGAGGCGCACCGGAAATTGCGGATTCAGGATGTAGAAGACATAGGCGGTGCCGATCCCGCCGACGCCGCACACGAACGGTAGCCAGCGGATGATCCCTGGTATTCCTTCTGCTTCCGAAAGCGAATTGTGTCCGGGCAGCACAAAAATGGCTGTCTTCCAAAAATTCCCGCGTCCTTGGCCGATAAAATCGCCGTCGAGCAGCCCGCCGAGAACCGCAGCCCCGATCGCCAACGCAATCAGCGGGATGCGCATGACCCACGGGCTCTCATGGGCATGGTGCATGGTTTCGTGGTCGGCGCGGGGCTCGCCGTGAAACGTCATAAACATGACCCGCGCGATGTAGAACGCCGTCATGAAAGCCGCGACAGTGCCGAGCACCCAGCCGTAGCGGCCGACCGCTGATCCGGATGCCCAGGCGGCATCGAGGATCGTGTCCTTGGACCAATAACCCGAGAAGGGCGGAATGCCGCTCAACGACAGCGCGCCGATCCACATCGTCACATAGGTCCACGGGATTTTGCGCCACAACCCGCCCATGTGGCGCATATCCTGTTCGCCGCCCATGGCGTGGATCACCGAGCCGCAGCACAAAAACAACAGGCCCTTGAAGAAGGCGTGGGTAAACAGATGGAAGACACTAGCCTGATAGGCCGAGACACCGGCGGCGATGAACATGTAGCCAAGTTGGCTGCAGGTCGAATAGGCGACGACTTTCTTGATGTCGTTCTGCGCCATCCCGACGCTCGCGGCAAAGATCGCGGTGGTTGCGCCGATCACGCCGACGACGACAAGGGCCGTCGCGGAGTACTCGAACAGCGGCGATAACCGCGCGACCATGAAAACACCCGCGGTCACCATCGTCGCGGCATGGATCAGTGCGGAAACCGGTGTCGGACCCTCCATCGCGTCCGGCAGCCAAGTATGCAGCGGCACCTGCGCCGATTTCCCCATGGCGCCGATAAACAGCAGAATGCAGGCGAGCGTCAGCGAATTGACCCGCCAGCCGAGAAAATCCATGGTCGTGCCGACGGCTTTTGGCGCGTGGGCGAAGACCTCCGGGAAATTGAGTGTGCCGAAAATCACAAAGACGGCGAAAATACCGAGCGAAAACCCGAAATCGCCTATTCGGTTGACGATAAATGCCTTGATCGCGGCAGCATTGGCGGAAGGCCGATCGTACCAAAAGCCGATCAGCAGATATGACATCAGTCCGACGCCTTCCCAGCCGAAAAACAGCTGCAGAAAGTCGTTCGACGTAATCAGAGCCAGCATAAAGAAAGTGAATAGGCTCAAATACGCCATAAAGCGGGGGATCGATTTGTCCTCCGCCATGTAGCCGATCGAGTACACGTGAACCATCGATGAGACGACGGTCACGACGATGATCATCACACCGCTCAATGTGTCGAGCCGGATCGACCAGGTGACGCCGACCCCGCCGGCTACGATCCATTTGAACAGCGGGATAATCTGCGGCTCGGGCATCGAGAGAATGTCACGGAACAGAACAATCCCGAGCGCCGCCGAAAGCAGCAATGCGCCGCAAGTGACCACCTGCGAGCCGCGGTCGCCAATCGCTCGACCAAAAAACCCGGTGATAATCGCTGCGACCAGCGGCAGAAAAACGACAGCGAGCGCCACTACCTCAATCCCCCACGCCTCTAAGCCGGTAATGGTCTCTTCAAAATTGTGCCAGGATCGGCACAGCCCACGGCAGGCATACCCGAAATGGCTTCATGATCCCACTCCTAGATCGGAGATGGCGCTCAACCTCTCATCATGTTGATGTCTTCGACCCGGATCGTGCCGCGATTACGGAAGTAGACGACGAGAATGGCAAGCCCGATCGCCGCCTCAGCCGCGGCCACAGTCAGCACGAACATGGCAAATACTTGGCCGATCAGGTTGTTGCCGAATACCGAAAAGGCTACGAGGTTGATATTGACCGCTAGCAGCATCAGCTCGATCGACATCAGAATTACAATCACGTTCTTCCGGTTCAAAAAGATGCCAAAAATTCCGAGTGTGAACAGGATCGCGCCGACAGTCAGGTAGTGGGTCAGGCCGATCACCATCACACCCTCTCGCCAACCGGTACTTTGACGACCTCAACCGACTGTGCCCGCGTACGGGCTAACTGCGCCTCGATTGATTGTCGGCGTACATCAGCGCGATGCCGCAAGGTCAGCACGATGGCCCCGATCATCGCCACGAGCAGAATCAGCCCGGCCACCTGAAACGGGAACAGGTACCGGGTGTAAAGGATATCGCCGAGAGCGCGCGTATTGCTGATGACGACCGCGCCGGCTGGGGCCGCCGCGCCGACGATCGTCCCGGTCGGTGACAGTGCCCAACTGACCGAGATCAAGACCAATTCAGCCAACAAAATTAACCCGACCAGGGCGCCAACCGGGAGGTAGCGGACAAAGCCACTGCGTAGTTCGGCAAAATCGATTTCGAGCATCATCACGACAAAGAGAAACAGCACCGCTACCGCGCCGACATAAACGATGACCAGGATCATCGCCAGAAACTCGGCGCCGATCAGGACAAACAGCGCCGCCGTATTGAAAAAGGCGAGGATCAAAAACAGCACCGAATGTACCGGATTGATGGCGGCAACGACCATCACGCCGGCAGCCACGGCGCCGACGGCAAAAATGTAAAATAGGATTGCATGCAGGATCATCGCCGTCACCTACCCCGCCGGCTGTGCTTGGCGTCAGTTGCCGTAAGATGAGATAGACCGGACGCGTTAATGACCGAATGGATCGGGGCGGCGCCGAAGTATTTGGCCATAATCAGCGATAGGGAGCGTCGAGAGCAAGATTCTTGGCGATCTCGGCCTCCCAGCGATCGCCGTTATCGAGCAATTTCTGTTTGTCGTAGAACAACTCTTCCCGAGTCTCGGTGGCGAATTCGAAATTGGGTCCCTCGACGATCGCGTCCACCGGACAAGCTTCCTGACAATAGCCACAATAAATGCATTTCGTCATATCGATATCATAGCGAGTCGTGCGCCGACTGCCGTCCTCGCGGGGCTCGGCCTCGATCGTGATCGCCAATGCCGGGCAAATTGCCTCGCACAACTTACACGCGATGCAGCGTTCCTCACCATTAGGATAGCGGCGCAACGCGTGCTCACCGCGAAACCTCGTGCTCAACGGTCCCTTTTCATAGGGATAGTTGACCGTAACCGAGCCTTTGAACATGTAACGCAGGGTCAGAGCCAACCCCGATAGCAGCTCGCTAAGCAATAGGCTGCGCGCCGTCAACGCCATCTCTCTATTCCTTCGGTCGGATTGGGGTTCAATGCACCGGCAGCCATCCGGTCGCTACCAGAACCCCGGCGGTTAGCACCAGCCAAAACAGCGAAAACGGCAAAAACACCTTCCAGCCAAGCCTCATCAGCTGGTCGTAACGAAACCTTGGAAAGGTGGCGCGCACCCACAAGAAACCAAACAGGACAAGCGCGATCTTGGCAAAAAACCAGATCCATCCCGGGATCCAAGTGAACGGAGGAACTCCAAACGGCGCCAACCAACCGCCGAGAAACAGGATGCTGGTCATCGCACTCATCAGGATCATGTTGGCGTATTCGCCAAGATAGAAGAGCGCGAACGCCATCGCCGAATATTCGACGAAATAGCCGGCGACCAATTCGGTCTCGCCTTCGACGACATCAAACGGCGCTCGATTGGTCTCCGCGAGGCCGGAAATGAAGAAAATAACCGCCATCGGCAGCAGCGGTAGCACAAACCAGACATGGCGCTGCGCCTCGACGACGTCGCTCAGGTTCAATGAGCCAACGCACAGCAACACTGTCACTAGTACAAAGCCGATTGCGACCTCGTACGACACCATCTGCGCCGCCGAGCGCAACGCACCCAAAAAGGCATAGCGCGAATTCGACGCCCAGCCGGCCAGGATGATGCCGTAGACGCCGAGCGAGCTGATCGCGAACAGATAAAGGATGCCGACATTGATGTTCGCAACGACCGTCCCGGCGTCGACTGGGATAACCGCCCAGGCAACGAGGCTCAACGTAAAGGTTACGACAGGGGCGGCGATGAACACGAGGCGGTTGGCGCCGCTCGGGACGATCGTCTCTTTGATCAGCAGTTTGAGCCCATCGGCGAAGGGCTGCAGCAATCCGAACGGGCCGACAACATTTGGCCCCTTACGCAATTGCGAATAGGCCAACACCTTGCGTTCGAAATAGGTCAGATAAGCGACCGCAATCAGCAACGGCACGACAACCGCGATCACCTCACCGACGGTGATGATTGTCACCCCGGCATAGCCATGCCAAAAGCTATCCATGCGTGCCTGTCTGCGCCGGGAGCTCGCCGCGGTGGACGAGAAAGATGTCGCTGCACTCGGTCATCGTGGCGCTTGCCCGACTGATTGGGTCGGTGCGGTAGAAATCCGTGATCGGATAAGTAAACGGCGCCGGGTCGACGGGACCCGGCTGGCCGAACTCGCCCCATGCATTCGGCGTCACTTGGTCGATAGCGCCGAAAGTCGGGTGCGCATCGCGCAATTGTCGCCGTAGCTCGGCGAGACTGTCGTAGCGCAACGGCCGGCCGATCGCGCCGGACAGCGCGCGGATGTATCTTCCAATCCTCGCGCGCATCGCCGGGCGGGAATATGGCGCGCCTGCCGAGTTGCGCCCGCCCCTCCGTATTGACGTAGATCCCGTCCTTTTCGGTGTAGGCCGCACCGGGCAGGATCACGTCGGCGCGACGCGCACCACGATCGCCGTGGTGACCTTGATAGACGACAAAGGCATTTCCCAGATCGTCAGTATCGATCTCATCGGCGCCGAGCAGGTACAGCAGCTCGATCTGACCCGACCGGCAGCCTTCGACGATACCGGCGACATCGCGCCCGCCCGGCCCCGGAACAAAGCCCAGATCGAGGCCGCCGACCCGTGCCGCGGCGGAATGCAACACGTTGAAGCCATTCCATCCCTCGCGAACCATGCCGCAGCTCTCTGCAAGGGACCGCACCATCGCCAGCAATTGAGCGCCATCGCGCCGGGCGAGCGCCCCTTGCCCGAGCACGAGCATCGGGTTTTTCGCGGCGCGCAACTTCTCCGACCATGGATGTTCGCCAGCCGCAATCGCCGCCAAACTCTGGCCGCCTTCGCCCAACATCTCGACCGGAAAACTCAGATCGAGCGCCGGCCCGATTGCCGCGACAGCAAAGCCGCCTTGCAAATAGCGCTTGCGCAAGCGTGCATTGACGAGTGGCGCTTCCCATCGCGGATTGGCGCCGATCAGCAAACAGGCGTCGGCCTGCTCGATCCCGGCGATCGTCGTATTAAATAGATAACCGGCGCGGCAGCGCGGATCGAGCTTCGACCCGTCCTGGCGGCAATCGAGGCTGGTCGCCCCAAGACTGGCTAACAGCTCCTTAAGCGCGAACATCGATTCCGCGTCGCACAGATCCCCGGCAATCGCGGCGATCCGTTCGCCAGGAACATTCTTTAGCCGCTCGGCGACCGTATCGATCGCCTCGCGCCAATCGGTTTCAGCTCGTGCGCCACGACGGCCGATATAGGGTCGGTCCAGGCGGCGCCGGCGCAAGCCATCAATCGCAAAGCGTGTCTTGTCAGAGATCCACTCCTCGTTGATTGCTTCGTTGACCCGCGGCAACACACGCAGAACCTGCGCATCGCGCGAGTCGATGCGGATATTGCTGCCGACGCCATCGAAGACATCGACCGACTCGGTCTTCATCAACTCCCAGGGGCGGGCAATAAAGGCGTAGGGCTTCGAAGTCAGCGCGCCGACCGGGCACAGATCGATAATGTTGGCGGACAGTTCGGAGCCGAGCGCGTGCTCGATATAGGTCGTGATCTCCATATTCTCGCCACGGCCGGTCGCCCCTAGCTCTTCGACCCCGGCGATCTCGGTCAAAAATCGGATGCACCGCGTGCAGTGAATGCAACGCGTCATATGCGTGGCAACCAGCGGGCCAAAATCCTTGTCGGTCACCGCACGCTTGTTCTCTTCGAAACGGCCTCTGTCAAATCCATAGGCCATCGCCTGGTCCTGCAGATCGCATTCGCCGCCCTGATCGCAGATCGGGCAGTCGAGCGGATGGTTGATCAGCAGGAACTCCATCACTCCCTTGCGTGCCTTGACAGCCTTCTCCGATGCGGTGTGGACAACCATGTTGTCGGCGACCGGCATAGCGCAGGACGCGATCGGCTTTGGCGAACGCTCGACCTCAACAAGGCACATCCGACAATTCCCGGCGATCGCCAACCGTTCGTGAAAGCAGAAATGCGGGATTTCGATCCCGGCAAGCTCGCAGGCCTGCAGAATCGTCGTGCCGGCCGGCACCTCGATTTCACCGCCGTCAATTGTCACTTTCGGCATCTTCTCAGACCAAATAGATCGCTGTAATCGCCGGTGCCAAAGCCCCTTCCGGGGACTTCATTCCGCCGCCCGCGGCATCATTGCTGCGCGATGCATCTCGATGCGGCGCTCGACCTCCGGTCGGAAATGCCGGAACAGGCCCTGGATTGGCCAAGCCGCGGCGTCCCCGAGGGCGCAGATCGTGTGACCCTCCACCTCATAGGTGACGTCGAGCAGCATGTCGATCTCAGCCGTCGAGGCGTTGCCGTCGACCATGCGTTCCATGACCCGCCACATCCAGCCGGTGCCCTCACGACACGGCGTGCACTGGCCACAGCTCTCGTGCTTGTAAAACTCGGACAGCCGGGCGATCGCCTTGACGATGTCGGTCGACTTGTCCATCACGATGACGGCGGCGGTGCCGAGCCCGCTGTTGACCGCCTGCAGGCTGTCAAAATCCATCAACACCGTGTCGCAGATCGATTTCGGCAACACCGGCACCGAAGATCCGCCGGGGATGATGGCGAGCAGATTGTCCCATCCGCCCCGCACGCCGCCGGCATGGCGCTCGATCAGTTCCTTGAGCGGGATGCCCATCTCCTCTTCGACGTTGCACGGCGCGTTGACGTGACCCGAGATGCAAAAGATCTTGGTTCCGCTGTTCTTCGGCCGCCCAATCCCGGCGAACCAGCCAGCCCCGCGCCGCATAATCGACGGCACGACCGCGATCGTCTCGACATTGTTGACCGTGGTCGGGCAACCATACAACCCGACGGCCGCCGGGAATGGCGGCTTTAACCGCGGCTGGCCCTTGCGCCCCTCGAGGCTTTCGAGGAGCCCGGTTTCCTCGCCGCAGATATAAGCGCCGGCGCCGCGGTGCAAATAAAGGTCAAATGGATAATCCGAGCCGCAAGCATTAGGGCCAATCAGGCCGGCCCCATAGGCCTCGTCGATAGCGGCCTGCAGCCTTTGCGCCTCGTTATAGAACTCGCCGCGGATGTAGATGTAGCAGTGGTGGACACCCATTCCAACCGAAGCGAGCAGCGCGCCCTCGATCAGCTTTTGCGGATCGTTGCGCATGATGTCGCGGTCCTTGCAAGTCCCCGGCTCGCTTTCGTCGGCATTGACGACGAGGTAGGTCGGCCGGTCGCTTTGCTTCGGCATGAACGACCATTTCAGCCCGGTTGGAAACCCGGCGCCACCGCGGCCGCGTAATCCCGACTCTTTCGCCTGCTCGACGATCCAGTCGCGGCCCTTCAGGATAATTTCTTTGGTGCCGTCCCAGTCACCACGCCGCCGCGCCCCGGCAAGACGCCAATCGTCCTGCCCGTAGAGATTGGTGAAGATCCGATCCTTGTCGGCGAGCATTATGTCCTCTCGGATCCGGAAGCGGGTGCTTCTGCGGGTGTGGTCAAAGTTGTACGGCCGGTGACGGGCTCAGAGCCGCGCCGGCCGATCACCGAACCGGGCGGCGGTGGATTGCCCGCGCGAAAGGCGTCGAGAAGAGCCTCGGTCTTGGTCGCGTCAAGGTCCTCATAGAAATCGTCGTTGACTTGGAGCACCGGCGCGTTGACGCATGCTCCCAGACACTCGACTTCGACCAAGGTGAAAAGGCCATCGGCGGTGGTTTCGCCCATCGCGATGCCGAGTTTGCGCTCGCAGGCCGCGACAACCTCGTCCGAGCCGCGCAGCCAGCACGGCGTCGTCGTGCAGGCCTGCAGCAGATACCGTCCGACCGGCCCAAGGTTGAACATGGTGTAAAAGGTCGCGATCTCATAAACGCGGATCGGCGCCATACCCAAAAGATGCGCGACATAATCCATTGCCGCCCGGGGGAGCCAGCCGCCGGATTGCCGCTGCGCCAGATGGAGTAAAGGCAACACCGCGCTCGCCTGACGCCCGCTCGGATACTTTGCGATGTGGCTCTCGGCCAGTTTTAAGTTGTCGGGGGTGAATTCGAAACTCTGCGGCTGCTCGAAAGCGGCGGGTTCGCCACGCGCGTTCATCGGTCGATCTCGCCGAAAACGATGTCCATCGACCCGATAATTGCGACGACATCAGCCAGCATGTGCCCGCGACACATAAAGTCGGCCGCTTGCAGAAAGGCAAAGCCCGGCGCGCGGATTTTGCAGCGGTAGGGCCGGTTGGTGCCGTCGGCGACGAGATAAACGCCGAACTCGCCCTTGGGCGCTTCGACGACAGTATAGGTCTCACCGGCCGGGACGTGGTAGCCCTCGGTATAAAGCTTAAAATGATGGATCAGGGCTTCCATCGAGCTCTTCATTTCCGCCCGTGGCGGCGGGGCCACTTTACGGTCGTTGACCTTGACCGGACCCGCGGGCATTTGCGCCAAGGCCTGTCTAATGATCCGGATCGACTGCCGCATTTCCTCGACCCGCACCAGATAGCGGTCGTAGGAGTCGCCGTTGAGCCCGATCGGCACGTCGAAATCCATCTGATCGTAAACATCATAGGGCTGGGCCCGGCGAAGGTCCCAGGCCACTCCGGAGCCGCGCAGCATTGGACCCGAAAATCCCCAGTCTGCCGCCTGCTCGGCGGTGACAACGCCGATATCGACGCTGCGCTCCTTAAAGATACGATTTTCGGTCAGAAGCCGCTCAATATCATCGATCGTTTTGGGAAAGGTGTCGCAAAATGCCAAGATGTCCTCGGCGAGACCCGGCGGCAGATCAAGATGAACCCCTCCCGGCCGGAAATAGTTGGCGTGCAATCGGGCCCCGGAAGCGCGCTCGTAGAACTCCATGAGCCGCTCCCGCTCTTCAAATCCCCAGAGGAACGGGGTTAGCGCCCCAATATCGAGGCCAAACGCGCAAACGCACAATAGATGATTTAGGATGCGAGTAATTTCCGCAAACATAACGCGAATGTATTGCGCCCGCGGCGGTGGGGTAATTCCCATCAGTTTTTCGACAGCCAGCGCGAATGCGTGCTCCTGACACATCGGAGACACGTAATCGAGGCGGTCGAAATAGGGAATGGCCTGCAGGTAAGTCTTGTACTCGATCAGTTTTTCCGTGCCGCGATGCAATAGCCCGATATGCGGATCAGCCCGCTCGACGACCTCCCCGTCCATTTCGAGGATCAGTCGCATCACGCCGTGAGCCGCTGGATGCTGCGGCCCGAAATTCATCAAGAAGTTCTTGATGCGCGGCGGACCCTCGAGTTCTCTCTCCGGGTCTAGCCGTCCGCCGCTCATGGCCGCGGACCTCCGGTTGGAGCGTCACCCCCGCCTTCACCAGCCTTTTCGTCGCCCGGCAATATTTCATCCATTCCTTCCCAGGGCGACAGGAAGTCGAACCTGCGGAACTCCTGCTGCAACCTCACCGGCTCGTAAACGACGCGCTTTTGCTGCTCGTCGTAGCGCACCTCGGTATATCCGGTCAGCGGAAAATCTTTGCGCAGCGGATGACCCTCAAACCCGTAATCGGTCAGGATCCTACGCAGGTCCGGGTTGTCCGAAAAAACGATTCCGAACATGTCCCAGGCTTCGCGCTCCCACCAGCCGGCGCTGCTAAAAAGCCCGGTTGCCGAGGGGACGGCCGCAGTGTCGTCGGTTTCGACTTTCACGCGAATACGGTGATTAAGGCTCAAGCTTAGCAGATTGTAGACAACCTCGAAGCGCAAGGGCCGATCCGGAAAATCGACACCGCAGATGTCGCACAACACTGAAAACCGGCATTTCGGATCATCGCGCAGAAACCGCAGCACGTTCGTTAGCGCCTCGCGCTCAACCCTGATCGACAATTCGCGATGATGTAACTCGCTGGCAATCACCGCAGCCGAGAGTTCTGCCGAGATGTGTTCTGCGAGTGCTTTTAGTCGCTCTTCCATTGGACTTGATTATCGAACAAAATTATTGCTTCGTTTGATCTTCTTTTGCAGCAGCAGTACGCCGTAAAGCAGCGCCTCGGCGGTTGGTGGGCATCCCGGCACATACACATCGACCGGGACGATGCGGTCGCAACCGCGGACGACCGAATAAGAATAGTGGTAATACCCGCCGCCATTAGCGCAGGAGCCCATCGAGATGACCCAGCGCGGTTCGGCCATCTGGTCATAAACCTTGCGAAGCGCCGGAGCCATTTTGTTGCATAAGGGTACCGGCGACGATCATGACATCGGCCTGCCGCGGACTGGCGCGGAAAACCACGCCGAAACGGTCGAGGTCATAGCGGCTGGCCCCGGTATGCATCATCTCGACGGCACAACACGCCAAGCCGAAAGTCATCGGCCACAACGATCCGCTGCGGGCCCAGTTAATCACCTCGTCAAACTTGGCGACAACAAATCCCCTGTTCTGAACTTCGCTGGTCGACCCCCGCAACAGCAGGTCCTGTTGAGGATCGGATGGTTGCGGATGCGCCGGCGCGTCACTCATTCCCATTCCAGCGCTCCCTTGCGCCATTCATAGATGAAGCCAACCGTCAACACCGCGAGGAACACCAGCATCGACCAGAAGCCGAACAAACCGATATCGCCGAGCGACACCGCCCAAGGGAATAAGAAGGCGACCTCCAGGTCGAAGATAATGAACAAGATAGCGACGAGGTAATAGCGCACATCGAACCGGATACGCGCATCCTCGAAGGGTTCAAAGCCACATTCGTAAGGCGACAGCTTCTCGCTATCCGGCCGCTGACGGCCAAGCAGGAAAGAACCCGCAACCATCGCAGTCGCGATCGCGCCGGCGATGGCAAGGAAAATCAGAATTGGGAACCACTCGCGTAACAGGCTTTCCATTGCGACTCCCGCTTGGACCATCGCCCCGTCGGTATCGGCGCATCGCTGTTGCTACAGGCAGATAATATAGGTTCGAACTTCCCGCCGGGGACTCGGTGAACCGTCGCAGGTTTGCGAGTTTTTTGGTTGATGGCGGGAGCGACGGGGCTCGAACCCGCGACCTCCGGCGTGACAGGCCGGCGCTCTAACCAACTGAGCTACGCCCCCTGGTGTGGGGCGACCATCCCCTACGTTCCCAGGCCGCCACCCTTATTCCCCCTCGGATGACGTGTCAAGCGCGGGTCCATCCGAGGCGGGTCTCTCATTTGTCGGCGGCCGGTGTGAGCCCGGAGCCAAACCACTCCTGCCCTTGCTGTATCGGGCGGCGTTGTTTGGTGGGCGATGAGGGATTTGAACCCCCGACCCCCTCGGTGTAAACGAGATGCTCTGCCAGCTGAGCTAATCGCCCTCGGCGACCGAATCAAAGGTCCGGTCGGCGCCGGTCGCTCGCCCCCGACCCCGTCAGTTCAACGAGTCGCGCAGACCCTTCCCCGGTTTGAATTTTGGCTGCTTCGAGGCGGCGATCTGAATCTTTTCGCCCGTGCGAGGGTTGCGGCCTTCTGACGCCGCGCGCGCGGCTACCGAGAAGGTGCCAAATCCCACCAATCGCACTTCGTCGCCGCTCTTGAGCGCCTCTACAATCGCGTCGAATACAGCGTCGACAGCCCGACTTGCTTCCGATTTTCTCAACTCTGATTTACCGGCGACGGCATCGACGAGTTCGTTTCTATTCACGCTTTTCCCCCGCAAATCTCTGAATTGATCCCTGCACCTGTTCGCCGAACAGTTTAGAGCCCGTTCGGCTTTCGGTCAATTGCCACGCTGGCGAAAAGCCATAGCAATTTCGAGCCATACCGGCCTTTCCCCAAGCTGTAGCCCCCGCGGCGCAGTCAGATCTAGCCTTATGACTGTCCTGTCAGTGAGTCACCACCCCTGAACGTTCTTCGCCAGAGGAGGGAATTACCGGTGGCGGCTCGCCGTCATCCGGCCAAGCGACAGGCGTCAGCGGTGCGGTCAGCGCGTGGGCGAGCAACTCATCCGCCGTCCTCACCGGAATGATTTTTAGTCCTCGCTTTACGTTATCCGGTATCTCTGCGAGGTCCTTCTCATTGTCTTGGGGGATCAGCACGGTCTTTAGTCCACCGCGCAGAGCGGCCAGCAACTTCTCCTTCACCCCGCCGATCGGCAGGACCCGGCCGCGAAGCGTGATCTCACCAGTCATCGCCACCGAGCTTTTTACCGGGATCGCCGTCAACACAGAAACGATCGATGTGACCATGGCAACCCCCGCCGAGGGACCGTCCTTCGGTGTGGCGCCCTCGGGCACATGGACATGGATATCGCGCTTCTCGAATATTGACGGCTGAATGCCAAAGGCGTGGCTGCGGGATTTCACAAAGCTTTCCGCGGCCTGAACCGATTCCTTCATCACATCGCCGAGCTTGCCCGTCGCGGTCACGCGACCCTTGCCCGGTAAGGTCACCGCTTCGATTGTCAGCAATTCGCCGCCGACTTCGGTCCAAGCAAGCCCGGTTGTGACGCCGACCAGATCCTCGGCTTCCGCCTCGCCAAATCGGAAACGGCGAACACCCGCGTACTTTTCCAAGTTGCGCCGGGTTACCGCGACCCGCTCGGTCTTCTTCATCAGGATGTCTTTAATCGCCTTCCTCGTCAGATTGGCGATCTCGCGCTCCAGATTGCGAACGCCGGCTTCGCGAGTGTAGTGGCGGATGAGATCGCGGATGGCGTCCTCGCTGATGCTCCATTCTGTCTTGCGAATGCCATGCGCCGCCATCTGCTTGGGGATTAGATGCCGGCGGGCAATCTCGACCTTCTCATCCTCGGTGTAGCCGGGGATGCGGATGATCTCCATGCGGTCGAGCAATGGCTGCGGGATGCGCAAGGTATTGGCGGTGGTGACGAACATCACATCCGACAGATCGTAGTCGACCTCGAGATAGTGATCGTTGAACGCCCCATTCTGCTCGGGATCGAGCACTTCGAGCAGAGCCGAGGACGGGTCCCCGCGCCAATCCGCGCCGAGCTTGTCGACCTCATCGAGCAGGAACAGCGGATTGGAAGACTTCGCCTTTTTCATGCCCTGCAGGACTTTCCCAGGCATCGAGCCGATATAGGTCCGCCGGTGGCCGCGGATCTCGGCCTCATCGCGTACCCCGCCGAGAGACATGCGCACGAAGTTGCGGCCAGTGGCGCGAGCCACCGATTTGCCAAGCGATGTCTTGCCAACACCCGGAGCCCCGACCAGGCACAGGATCGGACCCTTCATTTTCTTCATGCGCTGCTGGACAGCGAGATATTCGAGGATTCGCTCCTTGACCTTTTCCAGCCCGAAATGGTCGGCGTTGAGAACCTTTTCCGCGCCCTTGATATCGCGCTTGATCTTGGTGCGGTTGTTCCACGGCACTGACAGCAGCCAATCGAGGTAGTTACGGACAACCGTCGCCTCGGCCGACATCGGGCTCATGGTGCGCAACTTTTTCAGCTCCGCGATGGCCTTGTCGCGCGCCTCCTTGGTGAAGGCGGTCTTGTTGATCCGCTCTTCCAGTTCGGCCATCTCGTCGCGGCCATCCTCGCCCTCGCCGAGCTCCTTCTGGATGGCCTTCATTTGTTCGTTCAGGTAGTACTCGCGCTGCGTCTTCTCCATCTGGCGTTTGACGCGGTTTCGAATCCGCTTCTCGACCTGGAGAACTCCGATCTCGCCCTCCATATGGCCAAACACCTTTTCGAGGCGGTCGCCGACCGCCTCGGTCTCAAGCAGCTCCTGTTTTTCCGGAATTTTCAACGTCAGGTGCGAGGCAACGGTGTCGGCGAGCTTGGCCGGGTCCTCGATCTGATTGATCGAAACCAGCACCTCGGGCGGAATCTTCTTGTTAAGCTTGATGTACTGCTCGAACTGCGAAACCACAGTTCGGGCGAGCGCCGCCATCTCCTGCCGGTCACCCGCCTTTTCCGGAATACCGTCGGCGTGAGCCTGAAAGAAGGCGTCATTTTCGGCAAACTCGGTGATGCGCGCGCGATGGCCACCTTCGACCAACACCTTGACGGTACCATCCGGCAATTTGAGCAGCTGAAGCACCGTGCCGATCGTGCCAACCGTGTAGATATCGTCGGTCGACGGATCGTCCTGCGCGGCGTTCTTTTGGGTCACGAGCAGGATTTGCTTATCATCCTTCATGACATCTTCGAGAGCGCGCACTGATTTTTCGCGACCGACAAAAAGCGGCACGATCATGTGCGGGAAGACGACGATGTCGCGAAGAGGCAGGACGGGGTAGAGCGCGCCGCGCACGAGTTCAGTCATGAGCCCTCTTATTCGTAGACCGGTCCGGAGCGAGCCAAACCGGTAGGGGTAGGCCAGTATCTAGGTTGGGCCGGTCTCACCGGCAGTCAAGTAACCTTGCGTTGCGCTGCGTCACTCAACACCAGGATTAGTCGCCGGCGCCGACATCGCCGCGCCGGTCGGAGTAAATGTGAAGCGGTTGAGTCCGCCCCTCAACGACCTCTCGGTTTATAACGATCTCGCTGACGCCAACCAGGCTCGGCAACTCGAACATGGATTCGAGCAAGATCGCCTCCATGATCGATCGCAGGCCGCGAGCACCGGTCTTGCGCAAGATCGCCTTGCGGGCAATCGCCTTTAGCGCCTCTTCGTTGAGTTCGAGACGAACGTCCTCCATCTCGAACAACCGCTGGTACTGCTTGACCAGGGCATTTTTTGGCTTGGTCAGAATGTCGACAAGGGCTCCCTCGTCGAGATCGTCGAGGGTTGCCACCACTGGCAAGCGCCCGACAAACTCTGGGATGAGGCCAAATTTGAGCAGGTCCTCCGGCTCGAGATCTCTCAAGATCTCACCGGTCTTGCGTTCATCGGGGCCGCGCACTTCGGCGCCAAATCCAATCGATGTCCCCTGGCGACGCTGAGCAATAATCTTTTCTAGCCCCGAAAACGCGCCGCCGCAGACAAACAGAATGTTTGTCGTATCGACTTGCAAGAACTCCTGCTGCGGATGCTTGCGGCCGCCCTGCGGCGGGACCGAGGCGATCGTGCCCTCCATAATCTTTAGCAACGCCTGTTGCACACCCTCGCCCGATACGTCGCGTGTGATCGAGGGATTGTCTGATTTGCGTGAGATCTTGTCGACTTCGTCGATGTAGACGATGCCGCGCTGCGCACGCTCGACATTGTAATCGGCGGCCTGCAGCAATTTCAGAATGATGTTCTCGACATCCTCGCCGACATAGCCGGCCTCTGTCAGGGTCGTAGCGTCGGCCATCGTGAACGGCACGTCGATGATGCGGGCGAGAGTTTGGGCCAGCAGCGTCTTACCCGAGCCGGTCGGGCCCACCAGCAGAATATTAGATTTCGCCAATTCGACATCGTTCGATTTGGCGCCGTGCGCCAGGCGCTTGTAGTGGTTGTGCACAGCAACCGACAGAACCCGCTTGGCGTGGTCCTGGCCGATCACATAATCGTCGAGAACCTTGCAGATGTCGCGCGGCCCGGGGACGCCGTCGCGCGATTTGACGAGGGTTGTCTTGTGCTCTTCACGGATAATGTCCATGCAGAGCTCGACGCACTCGTCGCAGATGAACACCGTCGGCCCGGCGATCAGCTTTCTGACTTCGTGCTGGCTCTTGCCGCAGAATGAACAGTAAAGCGTGTTCTTCGAGTCGCCACCGCTGGATTTGGTCATCGCCACTCCGTCGTCAGCCGCCGCGCCTTCCCGACTTCCGCGGCCCCTTTTTCCCCGGCTGGGCGGCCAGGCTCTCGGGCCGACACCGTTTGTCTGCCCACGCTACGGTCAACAACGCAACGCACCACCATATCCGCCGAGTATATGGGGTCGAAGCGCGTCAACAACTACTTAATCATAATTGGGAACCGGATGCTCCGCCGGGTCACGCGCGGGCGCGCTCCTCAAACCCGCCGGGACGGCTTTCCACGACTTCGTCGACCAGGCCGAACTCCATCGCTTCGAAGGGCGACAAGAACTTGTCGCGCTCGACTGCGGCGGAGATGATTTCGAGCGGCTGGCCGGTGTGGCGCACGTAAATTTCATTTAGCCGAGCCCGCAAGGCCAGGATCTCGCGCGCCTGAATCTCGATATCGGTCGCCTGACCCTGCGCCCCGCCCGAGGGCTGATGGATCATGATCCGCGAGTTGGGAAGCGAGAAGCGCTTGCCTTTGGCGCCGGCGCATAGCAGCAATGAGCCCATCGAAGCTGCCTGTCCGATGCACACGGTCGAAACCGGCGACCGGATATACTGCATCGTGTCATAGATCGCCAAACCCGAGGTCACCACGCCACCCGGCGAGTTGATGTAAAATGCTATGTCCTTCGTCGGGTTCTCCGATTCGAGGAACAACAGCTGGGCGCAGATCAGGCTCGCCACCGCGTCGTGAACCGGTCCGACAAGAAAGATGATTCTCTCCTTTAGCAGTCGCGAATAAATGTCATAGGCGCGCTCGCCCCGATTCGTCTGCTCGACGACCATCGGCACCAAGTTGTTCATGTACTGTTCGAAATAGTCGGACATATTAGTCTCCTCGACGGCGCCGCAGTGGCGGCTCATGGGTTCCGCGAATTAGGGTTGTTCGGTCGCAGGGGTGGCCATCGCCTCGCCAGTTACCGCGTCACGAGCCGCCGGATCGCCAGTTACGGCATCGCCAGTCACCGGATCGGCAGTTACCGCATCGCCAGTCATCGGATCGTCAAAGTCTGGCTCGGGTAAAGCCAACAATTCTTGTGGGCTCACCCGGCGCTCGGGAATTTTCGCCAACTCGACTATGAAATCGACGACCTTGTCCTCAAAAATTGGGGCCCGCAGACTGGCCACGGCTTCCGGGTTCTGGCGATAGAAATCAAGAGCCTGGCGTTCATAGCCCTGGTGGCGCCGGACTTCGCGGGTAATCGCCTGGTTCAGCTCGTCTTGCGTGACGGTAATGTTGTTTCTGTTCCCGACCTCCGCAAGCAGCAGGCCGAGCCGAACACGCCGCTCAGCGATCTTGCGGTACTCGGCTTTAGCGGCCTCGTCACCGTCCTCGCCGGCGGCTTGCTCAGATTGGTTGGGTAATCGGTCGGCAGCGGAAACATCTTCTGCAGCTGTGGACGCTTGCTCCTCGACCGGGGCACCGGCGACCGCCGCAACATCCGGGGTGTCAGGTGAGACGGCGTCCCCGGGCGAACCGCCCTCATCGGTCGAGCCGACCTCCTGCTGTTGTTCTTTTTCGGCCTGATATTGAGCCCAGATGTTGTTGAACTCCATATCGACCATACCGACGGGCACCGGGAAATCGTAGCGCTCGGCCAACTTGTCGAGGAGCGCGCGCTTCAGCCGCAGGCGCGAGGCGGCGGCGTAATCGCGCTCCATCTGCTGACGTACTTCCTGGCGAAGCTCAGCGAGGTTTTCGAGCCCGACGGCTACCGCCAATTCGTCATCGATGACCGCGGGCAGTCTCTGCCGGACCTCTTTGACATCGACACTGAACACCGCCTCTTTGCCGGCGAGATGCGAAACCGCGTAACTCTCGGGAAACGTGACGCGCACATCGCGATGCTCGCCCGCAGTGATGCCAATGAGCTGATCCTCGAAACCGGGGATAAGCCCTCCCGCGCCCAGCACGATCTGACGGTCTTTCCCTCCGGCTCCGGGGATCTCGTCCTCGTCGATCTTGCCTTCGACATCGGCAACCAGGATGTCGCCGTTCTCCGCTGGCCGTTCGACTGTTTCCGTTTTGCGTTGTTGCTCTGCGATCCGCTGGATGGCCGCGTCGACGCTCTCCTCCGGCACCTCGACGATGAGGCGTTCGATGTCGAGTTCGCCAAAACTCGGCTCGGGGATTTCCGGCAGGACCTCGACCATCATGTTGTATTCGAGGTCGGCGCCTTCGCTGAAGGATACGATGTCGACCTTGGGCGGCAATGCGGGGCGCAGATTGCGGTCGCGGATTGTGTCGGCAGAGCTGCCTTGAACCGTGTTTTCCAGCACTTCGCCAAGCACCGAGGGGCCGTAGCGGCGCCGCAGAATCTGCATCGGAACCTTACCGGGGCGGAAACCCGGCAGGCGGATCGTGCGACCGAGTTCGTCGAGACGGCTAACGACTTTGTCCTCAAGTTCGCCGGCGGGCACGACGATGCGGAATTCGCGTTTCAGCCCGTCTGCGCCGGTCTCGGTTACCTGCATGGCATAAACTCCGCCCCTACAGCGCACCGGTAAACCGAATACCCAACCTTCATCGGCATCAACCCTTCCTTCTTTGTCTTCGGCGCGCGCTGGTGCGGGCGGGGGGATTTGAACCCCCACGATTTACATCGCTGGAACCTAAATCCAGTGCGTCTGCCAATTCCGCCACGCCCGCCGCCGAATCCCAGCAGTCAACCCGCCTGCTCGAAAATACTATCGTAACATAGACCACGGCCGCGGCCTTAGACAGGGCCACGCGATAGCAGGCCTGAACGGACTGGAGCGAGGACTTGGTCGAGAGGCGGCTCGCTATCAAGGCAGAGCAACCTGAGATCAGCCGCGCCCGACCCGAGCGGGGGTTCAGCCGGCCCGCGCCAGGCTGCGCACCGCGCTCGACGCGACGACCCGCCCTTCGCCGCGATATGCTTCGTGGTTCGCTTCGATATCGGCGAGCCGATACAGATAGTTGACCATAATCCCAGCAGATTGCTCGAGCCCTTTCTCGGAAGCGTCACCGAGCCAATTGAGGCGTTCGACGCGCGCGCCATTGCTCAGATGAAAGTGAGCGACCGGATCAAGTGCCCTGCCGGACCGCGCTCGCTCGCGGGTAAGATAACGAGCGCACAGGCGCAGCAAGGGCTCGCGCAATGCTGCCGATAGTTGCGTATTACTGTGCCAGTCCGAACGGTCGAGCAGCGCCGGCAAGTCATGCACCCCGGCGCCATCGTCGATCGCCTCGAGCGCGGTGCGCTCGGCCGGCAGCAGCAGACTTCCGGGAGCGGTTTCGCTTTCCCGGTCGAGCCAGGACCGAAATCCCGGCACCGGCGACAAGGTGGCGAAGACCTTCAGCCGCGGGAGGTCCGCGGTCAATGCATCGACCACCCGCTTGATCAGGAAATCGCCGAAGCTGATGCCGTTCAGTCCCTGTTGGCAATTCGATATCGAATAGAAGATGGCCGTGTCGGCGGCTTGCGGATCGCCAACGGGTGCTGCTTCGTCGAGTAGCGCACTGATATTGCTCGCCATCCCTGCCACCAGCGCCACCTCGACAAAGATCAGCGGTTCGTCGGGCATGCGCGGGTGAAAAAAGGCGAAGCACCGGCGATCAGCCTCCAGGCGATTCTTCAGATCCGCCCAGCTGCGGATTTCATGTACGGCCTCATAGGCCATTAGCTTCTCCAGAAGTGCTGCGGAGGATTCCCAGCCGATCCGCTTCAACTCGAGAAATCCGATGTCGAACCAGTTGGCCAACAGCCGCCGCAAATCGTCCTCGAGCCCGCGCAACAGCTGGTCGTGGCGCCCCAGCTGAAGCAATTCGGCGCGCCGGTCGACGAGAAACTTTACCCCTTCGGGTAGCGCGTTGAATTGTTGCAACAGTTTGATGCGGGGTGGCTCCAGCGCTTCGCGCAGCCGGCGTTCGGCGACGCCGCGTTTGTCCGGCTCCTCGGCGCGGATGAGTTCGCCACACCAGCGGTCGATCTCGGCGCGATCGACATCGAAATCGCTGGCGAGCAGCCGCAAGAACCGCTCTCGCCCATTTGCATCGAGCAACAGGTAGGTCCGGCCTAGATCAGCGGCGCGGGCCCGCGCCGTAACCTCGCCTCCGCGTGCATCGAGGCAGCTCAGCATCTGCTGGCGCAATCGCGCGAGGTCATCGCTGGACAGCTCAGGACGCGGCGTGCGCGCCAAAACGCCGCGCGCGGATAACGCAATGTCACGCCAAGCGCTGCGCAGGTTGGTCAGGGTGCGGTCGAAAACGCCCTCGAAAAATCCGGCGGGTGCACGATCGTTCATGGAGCCTGAGGCGGCTGTTGCGGACGCGACCTGACTTGAGCGCGGCATCGTCGTCAACCCCCAACCGCGCTTACCTTTTATTCGCTGTTAGGTCCCGTAATGCGGGTATTAGCCCCTCGACAAGATCGTCCGAAACGAGCCCAGCGCCAATACGGGAGGCGGCGTCGCCGTGCAGCCACACTGCCGCGGACGCCGCCTCAAAGGCCTCCATCTCCTGTGCAAGCAGGCCCAAAATCATGCCCGACAGGACATCACCGCTGCCCGCGGTTGCCAGATCGGGCGGGGCATTGGCGTTGATCGCGGCTCGGCCATCGGGTGCCGCGATCACCGTATCGGCACCCTTCAAAACGACGACAGCACCGCTATCGCGCGCTGCCCGCCGGGCCTTTTCGAGTTTGCCGCCGCCATTCTCGAACAGACGCGCAAACTCGCCCTCGTGCGGCGTCATTACGACCGGCGACCGGATCGCGGCGAACAGGCTTTGCGGGTCCTCTGCAAACGATGTCAAAGCATCGGCGTCGAGCACCGTCCGCTTGCCCGCTGCGAGGATTGCCAAGGCCTTGTCGCGGGTTTCGCCGCCAACTCCGGCGCCGGGACCGATCAGCGCTGCGTTCCGCCTGCGATCGGCGAGCAATTGGCGGAAATCGCCAACAGCCGCGATCGGCTGCACGATGATCCCGGTCAACGCCGTAGCATATACATCGAAAACTGCCTGCGGGGCGGCGACTGTGACCAACCCGGCGCCAATCCGTGCAGCCGCGCGGGCTGCAAGCCGTCCGGCCCCGGTCATTACGGCGCCGCCCGCCACCAGCGCATGCCCACGGGTATATTTGTGGCTCTCGAGCCGGGGCCGCGGCAGATTTTCGAGCCACCAGTCGGGGTCGTTCTCGACGGTATTGGGTGACACCGCCTCTAGCACGGTGTCGGCGATGCCGATCTGGGCGAGCACGGTCTCGCCACAACGAATCCGGCCGGGCAGCAGCACATGTCCCGGCTTCCTACGGAAAAATGTGACGGTGACCGTAGCGTGGGACGCCGCACCGCGAACCTCGCCAGTCCCGCCGTCGACACCGCTCGGCACATCGACCGCGACCACCGGCACCGCGCGCCGATCAAGCACCTCGATAACGTCGCGCGCGGCGCCTTCGACCGGACGCGCCAGCCCGGCGCCAAAAATCGCATCGATTGCCAGCTCGGCGCCGTCGAGCGCCGATGGCGACAACGGTGCGACCGGCCCGCACCAGCGCGCCGCCGCACCCGCCGCATCGCCTTTCAACTGTGCGATTTCGCCAAGCAGCGCCAGCCGCACCGACCAGCCGCGTTCGGCGAGAATGCGAGCGGCGACAAAACCGTCGCCGCCATTGTTGCCCGGCCCGCACAAGGCGACGACCGGACGGGGAGAGAAACGCCTCGAAACCGCGTCGGCTACAGCTCGGCCGGCATTCTCCATCAACAGCGTTCCGGCGATTCCACCGGCGATCGTCAGCCGGTCGGCCTCACCCATCTGCTGCGGTGTCAACAACGCCTTTTTCCGCCAGCCATCCGGAGCCTTGGTCATGTACCGAATGTAAGCGGAGCCTCGCTAAAGCCCAACCTTGACACCCGTCTTGACGCCTCGACCGCGAGCCGCTAACTCCAATGTCGGCGGCGGGTGTAGCTCAGTTGGTTAGAGCGCCAGATTGTGGATCTGGATGTCGTCGGTTCAAATCCGATCACTCGCCCCAAATTTCAACGCATTAGAATGAACCTGACGCTCTCATCCGAGTTGCAAGCGATGGGGTTGCGCCGGTGCTCGAGACAGTGCGATGGCGCGATTTGCGGTCATCATCGGTCGGGAGCGGCGGCGGCGCCGGATTCCGAGCAGAAGCGGGCGATTGGCGCCGCGAGCCGGACGCCGTGGTTACGGAGATTGTTGGCCGGACGGAGAGTGGCCCCGGGCAGATTTATCGCTGGCGGCGGGAGATCAGGTGCGGCGGACGATTGACGCCCGCCGGCAGCAGGGCGGCAGCCAGGCTGCAGGGAGCTGGGCTCAGGCGGCGGCGAAATCGATCAGCTGGCGCACTGGCGCCCCGGATTTGAGCTTGGCGAACCCGTCATTGATATCGCCGAGCTGCAGGGTTCCGGAGATCAGATGGTCGAGCTTGAGCCGGCCTTGGCGCCACAGGGACAGCAGCCGCGGCATGTCGACCCGGAAGCGGTTGCCGCCCATCGATGTGCCCTGGATCTTGCGGTCGCGCAGAAAATCCGCGCCGTGCAATTCGATCTTTACGCCAAACGGCACCATGCCGATGATCGTCGCAGTGCCGCCGGCGCGCAGCATCTGAAACGCCTGCTCGGCGGTCGGTTTGGTGCCGAGCGCCTCGAACGAATAATTGACGCCGCCGCCGGTCATGTCGCGCACCGCCTTGACCGGGTCGGCGTTGCTGACGTTGAGCGTGTCAGTGGCGCCGAGTTCGCGCGCAAGTTCCAACTTCGAGGCAACGGTGTCGATCGCGATGATGCGCTCGGCCCCGGCGAGGGCGGCGCCATTGACCGCCGACAACCCAACGCCGCCGCAGCCGATCACCGCGACGGTCGAACCCGGCTCGACCTTGGCGGCGTTAAACACGGCCCCGACCCCGGTCATCACCCCGCAGCCGACCAAGGCTGCGCGATCGAGCGGGATGTCGTCGTCGATCTTTACCATCGAGTTCTCGTGCACCAGCATCTGTTCGGCGAAGGACGACAGGTTGAACGCCTGGTTTAGCTGCTGCCCGTTCCAACTCATGCGCTTGGCGACACCGGGCAGCATCTTGACATCGGTGTTCTCGCACAAATTGGGATGGCCGGTCAGGCATTGCGGGCAGGTGCCGCAAAACACGCTGAGGCAGGTAATGACATGGTCGCCGGGCTTGACGTAGGTGACGCCGTCGCCGACTGCCTCGACGATCGCCGAGGATTCATGGCCGAGCACGACCGGGGTCGGGATCGGATACAGTCCCTCGATAAAGTGCAAATCGCTGTGACACAGCCCGGCAAAGGCGGTGCGCAACAATACCTCGCGCGGGCCCGGCTTGTTGACCGCCACTTCTTCGATGGTCAGCGGCTGGTGCGGCGCGTGAAACACGGCAGCTTTCATCGGGTTACTCCTCGAAGACAAGAAAAGAATTACCGCGGAGGACGCCAAGGATTCGCGGAGGGCACAGAGAGCGTAGAGCCGATGTTTTTCGCGCCCTTTGCGCGGCCTCTGCGTCCTTAGCGTTAAAACCTGCGTCCTAAGCCATAAAGTTTAGGCGTAGGCCGGGTTCGGGCCAGTCCATGACGCCCAATTGACCGCCGCCAGACAAGGTGATGTAGGCGGTTTTCATGTCGCTGCCGCCAAAGCAGATATTGGTCGGGTAGACATCGGGCATCTTGACCTGGCGCACGACATGGCCGTCCGGCGCAATGACGGTGATGTGGCCGGTGATCAGCGTGGCGACGCAGATATTGCCCGACGCCTCGACGGCGAGGCTGTCAAAGCGCTGAAATCCCGGCAATCCGCACACCAGGCGACCGCCATAGGGTGCCGGGAAAGGCTCGCTCTTGAGCACGCCGGGCGAGACGATGTCGAAGGCGAACAGCCGCGAGGTTTCGGTATCGGCCACATAGAGTGTCCTTTCGTCCGGCGACAGGCCAACGCCGTTCGGGCTGACGATCGGGTAGGCCAGCTCGGTCACTTTCGAGCCGTCGGGCAATGCATAATAGACCCCGCCGTGGTCGCGGTGATGCGCATACCTCTTGCCGAGATCGGTAAAATAGAACCCGCCCTGGCGGTCGAACACGATGTCGTTGGGGGCGGAGAGTTTGTGCCCGTTGCATTCGCGGTACAGCACCCGCGTCTCGCCTGATCGTGGATCGATCCGTTGGATATAGCCGCTTTGGTAGTCCTTCGCCGGGCCGGTCGATAAAAACCCGCCCTGGGCGTATTCGTTGCCGCCATTATTGCAGACATAGAGCGCGCCGTCGGGCCCGGTGGCTAGCCCGTTCGGGCCACCACCGGCCTTGCCGATCTCGGTCTTGCGACCGTCGGGTGCGACCCGCGTCACCGCGGCGCCGGCGATCTCGCCAAGGATGACCGATCCGTCGGCCATTGCCACCGGCCCCTCGGGAAACCGCAACCCGCTCGCAACAACGCGTAATTCGGCCATCGCACTTTCCTCCCCTGGATCAAACTTCGGGATTCTGTCGCCCGATCAGCCGTGTGGTCAAGCACGCCCACAATCCGGCGGGGCTGCGTTATCCAGAACCAAGAAGTCGCGCGTCCTTACCGCCCGTCCTCTTCCTCCCTGGGCATTGTAATTTTCCAGAGCGCGGGGATTGAATTGCTCCCGCTGCGCGATTGACAGGTTGCGGGTGCCAGGGAATCATCATGCCCGGGAACGGTTTCCCTGGGTGTTGGAGGAGGGCTGGCGAGCCGGCGGTGTCGACAAAGTGGGCGGGATCATTGCCGATGGCAGCGCCGTTTAGGCAATGCGCCCCTGCGCAGCCGGTCCAAAAGCATCTTGGCTCAAGCCGATTTCGCGCGCGTCGCGGGGGAGATGTGCGCTGCGTGGTGGTGACGTCTGACGATTGGTAACCGAGGCAATAGGAGAGCGCGATGCCATTCGATGGTACTTATTTCCCCGCAACGACCCCGTACGACACCGGCCTCTTCCCGCTGTGGAGCCGGCAAGGCTGCCGGCTGTGGTACCAGACCCGGCTGCACGGCAAGAAAGCGACGGCCCCGACGATGCTGCGCGCGCCAACGCCGGCCGAACGCGGTCTCGCGGTCGCCGATCTGTTGCGCGACGCAAAGGATACGATTGTTGATCCAAAGGACTGGACGCGGCGCACTTACCGGTCTTTTGGCGGACAGCGCTGCGCGGTTGGCGCCTTGCGCGCTGCGGCCAAGCGGCTGAACGATCCGACAATTGCCTGGTCGGCGCATGCGATGCTGATCGACGTTGCCCGTTCGCGCGGGTTTACCAATGTCGAGACGATGAACGATCGGTCATCGCATGCAGCGGTGATGGCGGCGTTCGATCAGGCGATCCGCACGGCCGAGCGCGGCGCCTTTTCTCGCTAAAGCGCAGCGGATTTCGACCAAGGCGCCCGTGCGGGCCAGTTGCCCGCGCGCGGCCTAAAACGTGGTCGAGAACCGCAGCACACACGCTCTGTTGTCTTCGCGTGACGCTGACAGCGTCGCTATTGTTGGTGCATCGCGCTCTCCGGACATTTGTCCGTATTGAAGTAAGCCGGCTTATCTCGTCGGACGTTTTGCCCGACGCAACGGGATTTTATCGAAGCAGCCGCGCGTGGCTCGGGAAAGACATCCGCATCCAAGCCCTGACCGGCGCCCGCCGCAACGGGACGATGGACCGAATAAGCGCCCTCGTCGACCAATGCATGGCCGAATACGACGAGCACGGCTGCACCGGCGACACCTGGTCAATTCCAGGGATTAGCGGCGGATCAGCCTGAGCAACTTGCCTTGCGTTTTGGGTTAGCTCGCCAGGGGATGGGGTTGCGGGTTCGAACCGTCGGTGAAACGGGTCAGCCGGAACGGCGCCGGATCGACTAGGGTCGGATCGCCGGCAACCATGTCGGCGACGAGCTTGCCGGCGCCGGGGCCGATCCCAAAACCGTGACCCGAAAAGCCGGTCGCGATAAAAAATCCGGGGACACTGTCGACCGGCGAAATGACCGGAATCGCGTCCGGCATCACGTCGATCATGCCGCCCCAGCGCTCGGCGATGGCCACGCCACGGAACAGCGGAAACGCCTCGATGACCGCGTTCTGCGCGCGATTGAGAACATAGGGATCGGGCTCAGGGTCGAGCGTTCGCACCGCTTCGAAGGGCGTGTGCTGGTCAAGGCTCCAGCGTCGCTTGGTTCGCCATTCCTCAACAAAGCGCTGTCCGATCCGAAAACGCAACCTTCTCCAATGCAGCCGCGCCGCCGGCAGATATGGCAGAAACAGCCGAAAATTGTCGGGGACGAGGTCGATCGTGCGGACCCCGAGGGTCGCAACGGTGTAGCCGCCATCCATCCGCTTGCGGATGCCGAACAATCCGCCCGATGCCGAGATTTCCGGGCCGCCGGATAACGGCTCGGTGCGCATGACCGACGCCAGCACTTTCAACTGCGGGAGGTCGACGCCGAGATTACCGCAAAACAGGCGCGACCAGGCGCCGCCGGCAAGCACGACCTGGCTGCAGGCGATGCGCCCCTTTTCGGTGACGACTGCGGCGATGCGCCCACCGGCGGTCTCGATACCGCGCACCGCGCATTGGGTAAAAATCGCGGCCCCCTTGTGACGCGCCGCCTTGGCGATCGCCGGGGCCGCCCGTTGCGGCTCGGCCTTGCCGTCGCTCGCGGTGTAGAGGCCTCCGACCCAGTTACCGGTCAGACCCGGCATCAGCTCGGTCGCTTCTGCGCGGGTTAAGAGCCGGGTGTCGAGCTGATATTGCCGCGCGTGCTCGAGCCAGCCTTCGAGTTCGCCCAATTCAGCCTGGGTTTCCGCGAGATACATGATCCCAGCTTGACGAAAGCCGGTTTCGGCTTCGACGCGTTCGTTGATCCCCTGCCACAGCCGCAGGCTTTCGATGATCAGCGGCAATTCGCGCGGATCGCGCCCCATCTTGCGGCACCAGCCCCAATTGCGGCTCGACTGCTCGCCGGCGATGTGGCCCTTTTCGCACAGCGCGACCGAGACGCCTTTTTCCGCCAAAAACAGCGCGGTGCTGGCGCCGATGATGCCGCCGCCGATTACGACTACGTCGACGCGCGCCGGCAGCGCCTCGTCCGAGCTGACAGGATCGACCCGCGGCGCCATGGCTACTCCACGCCTTTAATCAATTGCGGCGTGGGCAAGGTTGGCAATCCGGTCGAGGCGGGCCGAATGCCACGGATCGGGCTGCACGAAGTTAGTGACATAGGTGAACGATGCGCCGCTTGTCGGATCGGCCCACGAGTACGAGGTGCCAGCGCCGCCATGGCCAAAGGTCTGCGGTGCGGCGATCGTGCCGAGCCCGCGGATGCGGTCGCTGTCGCCGCGGACATGCGGCCCGAGCCCGCGATGCATCGGGATGCCGGCCATCGCGTCATCGCCGCGCTCGCCCGTGTGACTGCGGCTGACATAGCTGACGAGGCGCGGCGACAACAGCCGGACATCGCCGAGCCTGCCGCCTCCAAGCAGCATCTGATAGAACGCGGCCATCCCGCGCGCCGTGGCATAGCCACCGCCGCTCGGCATTCCCGCCGCCTTGAACTCGGGCGAGTTGTCGCGCGCCTCGGCCGCGTAGGTGTCGGCGCAGCGGCCTTGCTCGGCCTGTGGCACGCCCACAAAGATGTCGTGTGCAAGCCCAAGCGGCGCCAGAACCTTGTCGCGAATGACATCGCGGTAATCCTGGCCGGTCACCGCCTCGATCACCATCGCCTGGGTCAGATGGGCGGCGCGCGGGTGGTATTGCAGCCGCGTCCCCGGCGTCCAGTCGAGCGAGAAGTCGCAAACTTCGGCCCGCATTCTTTTGTGGTCGGTCCAGGTTTCGCGGGTGACATCGCCTGACGGAAATCCGCCCTGATGTGTCATCACCTGATGCAACGTGATCTCACCCTTGCCGCGCTGGGCAAACTCGGGGAGGTGATCGGCGATTCTGTCCATGAACGAGAGCTTGCCTTCCTCGATCAAGGTCCACACGGCCGCACTGGTCAGCACCTTGGTCTGGCTGAACAGCAGGAACAACGTATCGCCGGTCGCCGGCTGGCGGCTTGGCTCGGTTCGAGCGTCGCCATAGCTGCGGAACAATGCCAATTGCCCGTGGCGCGCGAGCGCGATCTGCGCCCCCGGATAGCGGCCCTCCTCGATGTGCTGCCGGATTAGCGCGTCGAGATGTTGCAGCGGCTTTGAAGCAAAGCCGAGCTTGGCCGGGTCGGCTTCGGTCAGCGGATAGGCGTCGGACATGGCAGTCTCCTCGCAGGCGTGCTCGACCGTGATGCTACATGACCGCCGCCGCTTGCGGGAAGGGAATCGAACCCCGCGTGCATAAGAACTAGGACGATCCGTCTCAGCCGGCGATTTCGTCGATCGCTTGCTCGACGAGCGCGAGGCGCTCACGCGCTGTCGAGCTCGATTGAGAGCGCACCAGTCGCTCTTCGCGCCATTGCCAACCCTCGATCGTGCGCTCGGGAGGATCGTTGCGGAACGTCACCGCGATGCCCTCGGGCCCGGCATCAATCCGCTGCAATCCGATCCGGCGCGCGCGGCGCCGTAGCCAGGCGAGGTCGAGCAGGTTGCGCGTCGGCTCCGGCGGCGGACCAAAGCGGTCTTCGATCTCGTCCTCGAGCCCATCGAGCGCTCGCCGGGTATGTGCGTCGGCGATCCGCCGATACAACCGGACCCGCAGCTCGTCTTCGGGGATGTAGTCCGCCGGAATGATCGCCGGCACGCCAAGGCGCAGCTCGGGCCGCCACTCCTCCTCGACCGTGTGGCCTTGGGCTGTCGCGATCGCGCGCTCGAGCAATTGTTGATAGAGGTCGAGCCCGATCAGCTTGACATGCCCGGCCTGCGTCGGACCGAGAATATCGCCGGCGCCGCGCAAATCGAGGTCGCGCACGCTGATTTCCAGACCGGCTCCGGGCCGCTCTAGCGCCGCCAGCGTCTGCAGCCTCTTCTCGGCGGCGCGCGTCGGCGGCGCTTCGGGGTCGAGCAGCAGATAGCACGATGCGCGTGCCCGGCCGCGGCCCACCCGCCCGCGCAGCTGGTGCAATTGCGCCAGACCAAAGCGGTCCGGCCGGAACACGATCATCGTGTTGGCCGCGGGTAGATCGAGGCCGCTCTCGATGATGCTGGTCGACAGCAAGACATCGCCGGCGCCGTCGGCGAATTCGACCATGATGCGGTCGAGCTCGGCGGGCGGCAATTTTGCGTGCGCTATGGCGATGTCGAGCTCCGGGACGAACTCGGCGAGCCGCTGCGCGAGTCCGTCGATCTCTTCGATCCGCGGCGTTACGACAAAGCTCTGCCCGCCACGACGATTCTCCCACAGCAGCGCCTCGCGCAGACTGACGGGGTCGAATGGCTGGACCACGGTTCGTACTGGCTGGCGCCGCGCCGGCGGGGTCGCGATCGACGCTGATCTCGGCGATGCCGACGAGCGCGATCTCGAGGGTGCGCGGGATCGGCGTCGCAGTCATCGTCAATACGTGCAGATTGTGGCCGAGCTCCCGCATCGCTTGCTTATGGCGGGTCCCGAAGCGCTGCTCCTCGTCAATTACCAGCAGGCCGAGGTCGCGGAACCCCACGCTTTTCGACAGCAAAGCGTGAGTGCCAATTGCGATCTTGGCCGTGCCGTCCGCAGCTTTTGCTTGCCTGCTTTTGCCTCGGCCGCCGAAACCAGTCGCGATAACTGCACGACTTCGATCCCGAATGGGGCAAAGCGCTTGCCGAAAGTTTCGAAATGCTGGCGCGCGAGAACCGTGGTCGGCGCAATCACCGCGACCTGCTTGCCGCACATCACCGCGGCGGCGGTCGCTCGCAACGCAATTTCGGTCTTGCCAAAACCGACCTCGCCGCAGATCAGCCGATCCATCGGCCGGCCCGACCGCAAATCGCTAAGCACCGCTGCAATCGCGCGGGTCTGGTCCGGAGTCTCGGGATAGGGGAAACGGCTTGTGAAACGCTCATAGGCACGGCGCGGCGGGTTGAGGACCGGCGCGGCGCGGCGGCCGCGTTCTGCGGCTAGTGCGATAAGCCCCTCGGCGGCGGCCGCGAGTTCGCTTTCGATTTCGGCACGGCGTTGATGCCAACGCTCGCCGTCCGGCCGATCGAGCGACACCTCGGTATCGGCCGACCCGTAGCGGCTAATCCTGTCGATCTCGGTCATCGGCGCGAGAACCGCGGTCGGACCGGCGTAGCCGAGACGAAGGAAATCCTCCGGGAACTCCCCGCTCCCGACGGTCTCGATGCCTTCCAGGCGGCCGAGCCCATGCTCGGGATGGATCACGATATCGCCGATGCCAAGTTCGGTTTCCGGCAATAGGTTGCGCGACGACGGCGCCCTCGCACCCTGGAGCGCCGATAAATCGACGGGTCCCCACAAATCGGCAGCCGATAACACTGTCGCGCCGTCGTAGCGAAAACCCGCATCGAGCGGCGCAATCAGTGAGGCGACCGGGGCCTGCCGCCCCTGATCCCAGGACTTTACTGGGGTCACCGCGGCCGGGGCGATATGCCCCAGCCTTCGCAGCTGCCGCTCGGAGCGGGCGACAAGCACGATACGATCTCCGGCATTATGCTGGCGCCGGAGATACCGCCGCGCCATGTCCACGGGATCGGGCGCCTCGGCGAAGCTCGGCCCGGTTTGGGCTTTACCGGCAGGCAGATCCGGGCGCTGCCGCGATTCTTTTAACCGCCGCCATTCGTCTTTGCCGATATAGAGCTGTTCCGGCGGGATCGCCGCTTCGGCTGCGCCGCTGCGGCGGAGAAGAAGCCGATGGCGGTAGGCATCGGCGATCTGCTCGGCCCATGATTCCACCCGGTCATCGGTTTCGGGATCGATGGCGAGCGCAGCCTCGGGCAGGTAGTCAAAAATTGTATCGAGGTGCGGGTAGAAACCGGGCATCTGCTGCTCTATCCCGACCACTCGCGAATCTTCTCGCGGATCTCCCGGTTGCAGCAGAATCTCGGAAGCCGGGTCGAGCACGACCTCGGAGATGTCGGCGATCGTCCGCTGCGATGCCGGATGATAGGACCGGATCGTGTCGATCCTGCCTTCGGTATGGGACAGCCGCGAGGGAAGATCCGCTGCCGGGGAATAGACATCGATAACTTCACCGCGCAGCGCCGCCTGTCCCGGACTTTCGACCTCATCGACGAGCGTGTAACCGGTGCACGCGAGATAATCCTCGAGCGCAGCGAAATCGATGTTGCCGCCGACCTGCATTTGAAAGGTGCTGGCCGCGAGTGCCTCGGCCGGAGGCAAACGCTGCAATGCGGCTTCGGGGCTGGTCAGCAGGATCAGGGGAGATCTATGCGGCGTATGGCCATTCCGGCGGTCGACCAAGCGGTTGAGCACCGCCATGCGTCGTCCCATCGCCTCGGCCGAGGGTGATGCCCGCTCATAGGGCAGACTATCCCACGGCGGCAGATGGAGAACCGTTAATTTCGGCGCGAACCCGCAGAGAGCTGCCGCGATCCGGGCGGCCCTGGTGTCGCTGCGCGCAACATGGATTAGACCGCCGCCGGTGCGCCCGGCCCAATCCGCGAGCGACAGTGCGACGGCGCCATCGGGCTCAGCCTCCGATTCGGATGCTTCCGGGGCCGGAGACGCGGCATCGGGGTCTTCGGGTTGCCACATGGACTGGCGCTCATCGCAGAATGCGCCAGCCGGGCGCCACGGCTGCTGCGCAGCGGCGGCGGACGTAATTGCCGCAGCCGCTGCGCGCTCAGATCAGGCGCTACTTCTTGCCGCGATCTTCCTTTCCGTGATCTTCCATATAGGTCCGGGTGTGGTGGTGCACGTTGCCCTGATCGTCGCGATACTCGCGCTCTTTAAGGCTCCGCTCCTCCTCACGGTCCTGGTTGCCTTGCCCGCCGCGCCCCTGGTCCCGCGAGTGGCTCTGACCATGCGACTCCCCATGATCTCGGGAGTGGCTCTGACCGTGGCCTTGCGAGCGGCTCTCGTCACGGCTGTGGTTTTGCGAGTGGCTCTGCCCGTGGCTTTGGGAATGCCCTTGATCGTGGCTTCCATGGCCGCGTGAGTGGCTTCCAGATGCTGTCTGGTGACCATGCTCCTCAGCGCGCTCGCGCGAGCCCGGGGTCGTGCCCTTGGTGCGCCCTGCCTCGCGATTCTCTTTGAGCCGGCCGTCATGCTCCGGATCGCGGACCGAACCGCGGTGGTCACCGCTGTGGCTCTCGTTCGACGCCATCTTGCTACTCCGTCTGTTGCTTTGCAGCGGCCGATTGATCTAGGCCGTCTTGTCTCTGAACACCGTGCATTGGCATAAACTCCCACCAAAGAGCTCAATGACGGCAAAATTCGAATTCGGACGGAGCAAGTCTTCACGAGGGAACAACGCACCGCAGCTAGACTCGGCCAGTAGCGTCGGGGCTCCAATCCTTTTTGCGGGAAGGGCTCCGCTTCGTCCACTCGATTTTGCTTTCCACTTTACAGACCCGATGGGACCCAGCTACTCAACGAAGAGTTAACTGCCGGGCAGGACAGTCACGCCAAGAGCCCGGCTGGAGGCGGATGTTCTCGCCGTACAACGGCCCGAGGGACCTCTTTAGTTTATCTCGGCAAGTGGACGCGGGCGCGCAGACCGCCGTAGGGGGAGCTTTCCAGCCAGACATCGCCGCCATGGCCGCGAGCGACATCGCGCGCGATCGTCAGCCCCAGCCCGACCCCGCCCGTCGCTGGATTGCGCGAGGGATCGAGCCGCACGAACGGCCGGAAGACGCGGTCGCGGTCGATTGGCGCGATGCCGGGACCATCATCGTCGACAAGAATATCGATCCCGTCGTCATGCGCTGACGCCGTCAGCCAAACGTGGCTGCCATAGCGGCGGGCGTTGCCGACGAGATTGAAAAGACCTCGCCTTAGCGCGTTTGGCTTGATCGAGGTCAAATACTCCGGCGGCACATCAACCGAGACCTCGGCTCCCTCACGACGCATTGCCGCCGCGACATCCTCCAATAGCAAGGTCAGATCGGTCTCGACCGGCGTCTCACTCCCTTCGCCCCGGGCGAAATCGAGATAGCCATGGACCATGTGCTCCATCTCGACGACGTCTGATTTCAGCTCGTCCACGACCGGATCGTCACCGAGGATCTCCAATGCCAGCTTCATTCGGGTGAGCGGCGTGCGCAGATCGTGCGACACCCCGGCCAGCATTTGCGTGCGCTGACGGATCTGGCGCTGGATGCGGTCGCGCATCGTCATAAAGGCGACTGCCGCCTGCCGGACTTCGAGGGCGCCCTCGACTTTGAAAAACGGCACATAGCGGCCCTTGCCAAAATTGTCCGCCGCTGCCGCCAGCCGTCGCAGCGATTTGACCTGATTGCGCAGAAAGACCGTGGCGATCGTCAGCAATACGACCGACGACCCAACCATCCACATGACAAATATGTAGGTCGTGTAACTGTAGAGCCGACCCCAAGGCACCTCGGCAAGCAACACCCCGCGATGCAGCTGCACCGCGACTTTCAGGCCGTTTGGATCATCCAGGCCTTCGATTCGCCACGGCAGATCGATCCTTCCCTGCGTCGCCTGCGCCAGCTGGCTTTCGAGCAATGTCCCGCCTGGCGGGGTCTCGGGCGGCAGGTGGGCGCCTCGCGTGAGGGTGAAGTGAATGCTTGTCACCGCTTCGGCGCGTGCAAACATTCGGGCGAGCGCAGCATCCGGTCCGACGTGATCGAGGGCATCGATGACTAGGGCGATGTCACCGATCACGCCGGACGAGAGCCGCCACGAAATCGCCGCCCAGTGCCGATCGTAAAAGATCCAAGCGGCGATTGCCTGGAGCAGCAGCAGCGGCATCACGACGATCAGCAGCGAGCGGCCGAACATCGTTCGCGGCAGCAGCTGCTTGATCCAGCCGCGGGGATGGATCTCGCGCCGCCGCCATGCCTCGGCGTCGGCCTCGTCTGGCGGCTCTATGGTCGCCGCGACCGGCAGTTCGTCAGTCCGGCTTGAGGACATAACCGGTGCCGCGCACGGTTTGCAGATAACGCGGAAAACGCGGATCGCGCTCGATCTTGCGGCGCAATCGCGTCATCTGGACATCGACATTGCGAACATTACCGCTGAACTGCGCCGACAGCGACAATTCCTCACGCGACACCGCCTCACCCGGCCGCTGCGCCAAACCGGCGAGCAAGGCGGTTTCGGCCGCGGTCAGATGGATCGGTTCACTGCCCCGGAACAGCTCGCCGCGGGTCAGATCAAAGCGACAGCCGCCAAACCGGACTTCTCGCCTTACCGTGTCGTCCGCTGGCCTCCGTTGCAGCAGGTTACGGATGCGCAATACCAATTCGCGTGGCTCGAACGGCTTTGACAGGTAATCGTCGGCGCCTTGTTCAAGGCCGTTTACGCGATCCTCCGGTTCGGACATCGCGGTTAGCAGCAACACCGGCAATTGATTTTCGCGGTGCAGATCGCGGGTCAGATCGAGTCCGCTCTCGCCCGGCAACATTACATCGAGCACCACAAGATCAAAGGCAAAGCTGGCGAGTTGGCGGCGCGCCTCGGCGGTATCACCAGCCGTTGTGATGCGAAACCCGCTTTCCGACAGATACCGGCGCAGCAATTCTCGAAGACGCGCATCGTCATCGACGACGAGAAGATGGGGTTCGAGACTGCTCATCTCGCCAGAATCATCTGTCGACCATCGTCATCGCTTGCCGGTTGGGACTTCGTCGAAGCGGCGACGATCGCCGGGATCCGCGATTATCGCCATCAACACCCTGCGAAAGCCGTCGACCGCAGCAGCGCCGGCCTGGCGATAGGCTTCTGTAATGCGCGCGCGCTGCGGCGCCGAAACTTCGCGCTCGAGGCGGCGTCCTTCCGACGTCAGTTCGAGCAGACGCTGGCGCCGATCGCGGGAACCTGGGCGCTGAGTGATAAATCCCTGGTCTACCAATTCGCTCAGCACCCGGCTCAGGCTCTGTTTCGTGATGTGCAGGATATCCAGCAGCTCACTGACAGTCATGTGCGGGTGGCGCCCGACAAAGTGGATTACGCGATGATGCGCCCGCCCAAATCCGTAGCGGGCCAGAATGGCATCGGGCTCGGCGATAAAGTCGCGATAGGCGAAAAACAGCAGTTCGATCCCTTCCCTGACCTCGTCCTCGCCGGCAAAAAACGGCTCGGGGCGCAATTTTATGTCAGTCATATTGACTTATCTCGCAACCTTGCTTATCGTCCGAGCGTCCTCTGGAATATAAAGTTCTAGGCCAGTCGGCCGGCTTTGTCCCGATCGGGCCGGCCCTTGATCCATCGGGTGCGAGGAAACGCTGATGTCCATGGTCCCGTTTGATGATCGCGACGGCTTCATCTGGTACGACGGCAAGCTGATCCCGTGGCGCGACGCCCGGCTGCACGTGTTGAGCCACGGACTGCATTATGCAAGCTGCGTCTTCGAAGGCGAGCGCGTCTACAATGGCACGGTCTTTCGTCTCGACGATCATAATCATCGCCTGATCAACTCGGCCAGAATTCTCGGTTTCGAGGTTCCGGCCAACATGGACGAGTTGGCTGAGGCGACGCAGCAAGTCATCACCTCGAACAAGATCGTCGACGGTTATGTCCGGCCGATCGCCTGGCGCGGTGCCGAGCAGATGGGGGTGTCAGCCCAGGCCACCAAAATCCACCTCGCGATCGCTGCCTGGGACTGGCCGGCCTATTTCTCGCCGGAAGCCCGGGCCAAGGGCATCCGCATGAAATGGGCGCCGTGGGCGCGCCCGGCGCCGCATACCGCCCCGACCCAGGCCAAGGCGGCCGGACTCTACATGATCTGCACGATGTCGAAGCATGACGCCGAGGCCGCGGGCTGCGACGACGCGCTGATGCTCGACTGGCGAGGCCAACTCGCCGAGGGCACCGGCGCCAACATCTTCCTCGCGATCAATGGCGAATTGCACACCCCGACACCGGACTGCTTCCTCAACGGCATCACCCGCCAGACCGTGATCGCGCTTGCCAAAAAGCGCGGCATCAAGGTCGTCGAGCGGGCGATCATGCCGGAAGAGCTGGCGAAGGCCGACGAAGTCTTCTTGACCGGCTCGGCCGCCGAGGTGACGCCGGTCGGCGAAATCATCGGCGAGCGCGGCCACTATCGCTTCACGCCGGGCACGATCTGCCGCCTGATGTGGGAAGACTATGACCGCACCGTCGGTAAGAAAGTCGCGGCCACCGCCGCTTGATAAATTCCCTGGACGCGCTTTGAGGTTGCAGGAGACCCGGTCTCGCGAGGAAGATTGTAAGCGACGAGCGAGCCGACCTTATTGAACATGCTTCGGGCAATTTGGGCTGAGCAAGCAGCTCAGCGCTAGAAACTCGATGGCTTAGGGGCGCGTGTCCGGAGCGGTCGACTGCGGGCCGCGCGTGGGTGAACGATCGTCTATGATCGAGTTGATATCGAGGCTAGACGAGTTGATTACCCGGACAAGTTCGCTAGAACGCGATGTTGCTTCGCTGAATTTGCGAGCGGCCGAATTGAAAATCGACTTTGCCGCCATGCAGAACAGGCTGGATACGATGGACCGCCGGATCGATCGAAGTCGAGCAGCGCGTTTGCGACGCCGCTCACGGTGAACGTACCGCGGCTGATGTGATATTCGCATCCGTGTACGGAATATTGCTCGAATCGACCGCGTGGAGTAGCGCCGGATCATTAATCTGGAATGTCACGCTGAACTTGGAAGGATCGAGGAGATCAGATCGGCTTGTCAGTGGCCCCGTCTCCGCAATGCTCAGATACCATAGGGTCTGGTCCAACGGCTGGCCCTTCGCGTAGAAGACACTGGGATCGGGGCTGGTCTGGCTATCGACCGCGAAGTATAACAGCCCGCCCATGTCAGTTGGGTTATCTAATTGGATTGAAGCATTGATCACCTGCTGGTAGGCATAACTCCCGTTCGCCACCGGCACCGGATCGAAGGCAGCTCCGGCCGCTCGTCCGTTACCTGATCCTGAGGCCTTCGCTTGGATCATGTTCTTAGTGAAGAAAAAGATACCCCGGCCATCGAAAAAGGCTGTGTCTGAGGCACCGACCTGGCTAACGATGTCTGTAGGGACTACCGGCTTTGCGATGCCCCGTAGTCCCGCAACTGGCGGGCCGTATGGAGTAGCTACGCCAGCTTTATTGGGTGCATTAATGAAAGTACCGTCACCCAGTACTCCGAATCCCGGCAGAGGGCCATTTCCCTGGCCACCACCGGGGAGGGTTACAACTGTAAAGCCCAAAGTGCTGGCATTCTTCGTGGTGACGCCCTTGTTGTCGGTATTTTCCGAAAAACCGAACAATTCGGTCGTGCCGCCGGCTCCCTTCATGGGCCCACTTGGCGATGTGTCACTTGCCGGGACGGAGGCCGCGTGCGTCGGGATCGAGTAGACCAGCAATAGTCCGAGAGCTGCTAAACTTTCCCCCAGCCGCCGAACAGTCAACCAAAGAGGTCAGTGATCCCCGCGCTGTGATCTCGCGGGAACCTTGCAAGATCGAAAGAAAAAAATGGCGCGACACATTTCTCTCCCTGTATTGAGCAGGGTGGCATGCGAGAGTTGCACATCCCGAGCGGATTAACAATCAGGGTCT
Organism: uncultured Alphaproteobacteria bacterium; assembly: GCA_963735445.1. Lineage (GTDB taxonomy): Bacteria > Pseudomonadota > Alphaproteobacteria > ATCC43930 > CGMCC-115725 > AP-15. The sequence goes on along the minus strand of CAVTLC010000003.1, from coordinate 156,876 downwards.
CGCCCCGTTTGCGTCGGGCCACCCATTAGCGGTCCTGCCAGCTCTCCTTGACAGCATCATCTTCCTTGCGAGTATCGACCCAGCGTTCGCCCTCCGGGGTTTCTTCGCTTTTCCAAAATGGGGCGTCGGTCTTGAGCCAGTCGATCAGAAAGTGGCAGGCGGCAAGCGCCGCCTCGCGATGCGGTGAGGCGGTCGCGACGAGCACGATGCGGTCACCCGGTTCGAGCCGGCCATAGCGGTGGATGATTAGCGACGCGTCGAGCGGCCAGCGGCGATGCGCTTCGAGCTCGATCTCGGCGAGCTTCTTTTCGGTCATGCCCGGATAATGTTCGAGGGTCAGCGCCGACACCCGGTCGCCGCCGCCGATGTCCCGCACCAACCCGATAAAGCTGGCGATACCGCCGATGCGGTGATTGCCGTCGGCAAGCCGCTGAAGCTCGACGCCGACATCGAAATCCTCGCGCTGCACTCGGATCATTGCCTCAGCCTCCGGTGACCGGCGGGAAAATTGCGACCTCGTCACCCTCGTGCAGCGGATGTTCGCTGCTGACGTAATCTTGGTTGACCGCAACGCGCACGACCGACAAATCGCGCAGAGCCTCGGCGTAGCGCGGGCCCCGCGCCTGCAGCCAAGCAAGCAGGCCCGCCACGTCACGAATTTCCGATGGCAACGCGAACTCTTCCTCGGCGCAACCAATGCGCGCTCGCAGCCAGGCGAAATAGAGGATCTTCACCGGAGGACCTCGGAAAACGGCAAAAAATCGACGATCGAGCCGGCTGGGAGATCACTGGTGGTCTCATCGAGCACGACCAGGCCTTCCGAATGGACCATCGACGACAGGATGCCGGCGCCGTCCCGCGGATATTTAACGGCTATCAACGCACCAACGTTGCGCTCGAGCCGCACGCGCAAATATTCTCGCCGACCCGGCTTTTTGCGATAGGCGAAGTCGGCGCGGACCGGAAACACTCGCGGCGGAGGCGCCACTGCACCAGCGAGCTTTAAAATTAAAGATCGCGCGAGAACGGCAAACGTCACTACGACGGCGACCGGATTTCCCGGCAACCCGATGACCGGCACGCCGGTGATCTGACCGAGCGCTACCGGCCGTCCCGGCTTGATCGCCAGCCGCCAAAAATGCAAGGCGCCAAGGCGCTCGACCGCGGCTTTGACATGATCCTCATCGCCTGTCGAAACACCGCCCGAGGTCACGATCAGATCGTGATCGGTGGAGGCCGAGGTCAGCGTGTCGACGAGCGCGCCTTCGCGGTCGGGAACGATGCCGAAATCGGTGACCGCGCAGCCGAACCGCTCTAACAATGCCGCCAGCATGAAACGGTTCGCGTCATAGATGGCGCCGGGCGGCAGTCGGGTTCCGGGTTCGCGCACTTCGTCGCCGGTCGACAACAATGCCACCCGCAACGGCCGGTACACGCGCAGCTCGCGATGTCCGAGCGCCGCCGCTAGACCGATCTCCGCCGGACCCAGCCGTACGCCAGCGGCGAGCGCCGTCTCGCCGAGCGCCACATCTTCGCCGGCTTGGCGGCAGTTGGCTCCTTTCCGAATTCCCGGTTTGAGCCGCACCTTGCCGTCGATGGCGACGCAATCCTCTTGCATCATCACGGTGTCGGCGCCTTGCGGCATTGGAGCGCCGGTAAAGATGCGCACCGCCTCGCGCGGCCGGATCGCGCGACCAAGCGGATGGCCCGCGGCCGCCCGGCCTGTGATCGGCAATTCGGTCTCGCGGTCGTCAGACAGATCCGTATGCCTGATGGCGTAGCCATCGACGGCGCTGTTGGCGTGCGGCGGCAAATTCATTCCCGCGACCAGATCGTCGGCCAAAACGCGACCGACAGCGGCACGCAGCGATACGGTCTCGGCACTGACGACCGGGACGACGCGTTCATCGATGCGGCATAGCGCCTCGTCCACGCTCAGCAGCGCGCCACCATAGGCGAAACAGTCATCGCTCAGTTGTGCCATCGCGCACACCCGTCATAGCACAGAATAAAATCGGCTATCACCGCCGGGTCTCCAAGCGGCAGCAACGGCAATGGCAGCCCAGGCAGATCAACGTCGGACGCGACCGCTACAACAAAGGGATCGTCGGGATGCAGCGGCGCCTTGCCGAGCGAGGGACGGTGAACCTCGATTTTTGGATGCGCATGCCGCTTGAACCCTTCGACCAGCAACAGATCGACCGGCGTGATCCGCGGCAACAGCTCGTCGAGACCGGGTTCCGGCTCATCGCGCAGTTCATGCATCAGCGCCCAACGCCGATCCGATACGACCATCACTTCGCGAGCGCCGGCCTGACGGTGGCGCCAGGAATCCTTACCCGGCTGGTCGACGTCAAAGCCATGATGCGCGTGTTTAATAGTCGAGACGGTAATGCCGCGCGCAACGAATTCAGGGATCAACGCCGTCATCAGGGTCGTCTTACCGCTGCCGCTCCACCCGGCAAGCCCAAAAACGCGCACGCTGTTCGTCCTAGGTGCTCACTTGGGAATTCGCCAGCGCAGCGGCAACGCCGCTAAGCCGGACGACCGGATTTGCCGCGAGCAATCGCACCCGCTCGGGGCGGCCGCGTGATGTGCGGCAACCCTGCCCGAAGATAATCGTAGCCGGTCACCAAGGTCAGCAGCGCGGCAATCCACAACAACGTCTCGCCGATCCCGGCGACCGGTATAACGCTCGGCCCAGCGTCGCCAACGATCAGGAAACCGATCGCCACCATCTGGATCGTGGTTTTCCACTTGGCAAGCCGCGACACCGGCATGCCCACCCGCAAGCCGGCGAGATATTCGCGCAAACCCGAGACCAGAATTTCGCGGCACAGGATCACCAATGCGGGAAAAACCGCTCCGGCGGAGAGCCGGCCGAACGTTGTCAGCATAAACAATGTAGCGGCCACCAGCAGCTTGTCGGCGATCGGATCGAGGAACCGGCCAAGTTCGGATTGTTGCTGCCAGCGGCGGGCCATGTGTCCGTCGAGCCAATCAGTGACACCCGCAGCAGAAAACAACGCACACGCAAACCAGCGGGCCCAATCGCCATGCAGGTAAAAGGTCGCGACCACCACCGGGATCACCAGAATGCGCGACAGCGTCAGCAGATTGGGCAGGCTGGTCAACGGCACGCGCCATCCCCGGTTATTGTGCAATCGCTTGGCTAACAACGGTATCCTAGCCGTCGGCGTGAAAATGATCATAAATCTTTTTTGCTACGGTTTTGCTGATGCCGGCGACGCGTTCGAGTTCGCCGAGCCCGGCGCGCGCGACAGCGCGGGCTGAGCCGAAATGAAGCAACAGCGCCCGCTTGCGGCGCGACCCGATCCCAGCGATTTCGTCGAGTGGCGATCGGCCGATAGCCTTGGCTCGTCGCGCGCGGTGGGTGCCAATTGCAAAGCGGTGAGCCTCGTCGCGCAGCCGCTGCAGGAAATACAGAACCGGATCGCGCGGATCGAGCGAGAATGGTGCGCGGCCCGGCACGAAAAAGCGCTCCCGGCCGGCATTGCGGTCCGGCCCTTTGGCGATGCCGACAATCGCGACATCGGTAATGCCGAGTTCGTCGAGCACGCTTTGCGCGACACTGAGCTGACCCTGTCCGCCGTCGATCAGCACAAGATCGGGCCAGCTGCCCTGGTCGCGCTCCGGGTCTTCCTTGAGCGCTCGACTAAAGCGGCGCAGCAGCACCTCGCGCATCATCGCATAGTCGTCACCGCCGGCCGCCACACCCTCACCCACACCCGCTTCGCTACGCTCAGCACCTTCCCCCGCAGCGCCGGAGAGGGCGGACCCGGCCCGAAAGATCGGGCGGCTGAGGGCCGCACCACGGATGTTGAACTTGCGGTAGGCGCCCTTTATCAGCCCCTCCGGACCGGCGACGATCATCGCGCCGACCGCGTTTGTTCCCTGGATGTGGCTGTTATCGTAAACTTCGATGCGGTTGGGCGCGGTGTCGAGACCAAGAGCTGCCGCAACCCCATCGAGCAAGCGGCGCTGCGACGCGCTTTCGGCGAGACGGCGACCAAGTCCCTCGCGGGCGGCGGCCAACACCCGGTCCACCAGCTTCCGCTTGTCGCCGCGCTGCGGCACCGCCAGAGTCACCCGTCCGCCGCCGAGCGACAGGGCTTCCTCCACCAGCTGATGTTCCGGAAGCCGGTGGCTCAGCAGCACCAAGGGCGGCTTTGGCCGGTTGTCGTAGAATTGACCGACAAACGAGCCCAGCACTTCCTCGGCCGCGAGCTGGCGGTCGTGGCTCGGGAAATAGGCGCGATTGCCCCAATTCTGGCCGCCTCGGAAAAAGAATACTTGGACGCAGGTCTGCCCCCCGGCCTGGTGGGCGGCGATCACATCGGCATCGATGACGCCGGGGACGTGGATGTCCTGATGTCCCTGGACCAAGGTTAAAGCCCGGATCCGATCACGGATCAGCCCCGCCGCCTCAAAGTCGAGCGTCGCCGCCGCTTCCTGCATCTCCACCGCGAGGCGCTGCTGCACCGCGTCACTGCCGCCGCTCAGAAACGCCCTGGCCTCTTCGATCAATTCGGCGTAGCGCTCCGGGCTGATCCTTCCGACACAGGGCGCGCTGCACCGTTTGATCTGGTGCAGCAGACAGGGACGGGTGCGATTGGCGAAGATGCTGTTGCTGCACGAACGCAACAGAAAAGCTTTCTGCAGCGTGATCAGGGTGCGGTTGACGGCGCCCGCCGAGGCGAACGGCCCGAAATAATCGCCGCCTTTGTTTTGCGCGCCGCGAAACTTGGTCAGCTGCGGAAATGCGTGATCGGCGGTCAGATGGATCAACGGAAACGATTTGTCGTCGCGCAGCAGAACATTGAAGCGCGGCATCAGCCGCTTGATCAAATTGCATTCGAGCAGCAACGCTTCCGCCTCGGTATGGGTCGAGACGATCTCCATCGCCGTGGTCTCGGCTACCATCCGCCGCAGCCGGTTCGACAAGGTCGCAACGTGCGCGTAATTCTGCACCCGGGCTCGCAGGTTGCGCGCCTTGCCGACGTACATTGCGTCGCCCTTGCGATCGAGCATGCGATAGACGCCCGGCGTCGCCGGCATCGTTCTGAGCGCGGCGCGAATAGCCGCGACCCCGCGCGCGATCCCCTTTGCTCCGTCCGGGAAGCCGATTTCGGAGCTCGCGTCGGGTTCGGTCTCGACATCGGGTGCCGGCATATCCGGCGCGACGGAGTCGTGAGCGTCGGTGCTCACCCCTTCCGGTGCGCGCCGCGGATCCATCGGCAGCGGTCGGCGCCGGCGTGTCGAGCGCTGTTGCGGGGTCGGCTGCGAGACGACTTCCGTCATTCCCTCGTCAACTGGTTGTGAACTCACGATATTTCAAATCATTACATCGATATCCACGGAAGCTGTGGATAACCTTGTTGAAAACCCGGATCGACAAAGCCAAAAAATCGGCTTTCAGTTGCATTGCTCGTGTTTGCCTAAATTTTAGGCAATTTGTTCAAGCCTTTGATTTTTTTGACGGGATTTTGCGGACATGGCTATGCTCAAACAGATCGGATCGCGCAGTCGTTAACTAAACCGCTGTCTCTGATAGGTCACACTTGCTGTGAACAATTCACCACCACTGAGCCCAGATAGGAGGCAACTATTCCGTTTCTCAGGCAGTTGGGAAGATTGAACGACTGTCTCATCTCCCGCTTAACGCGAATCCTATTCGGTTGACGGCATCCTTTGCGGCTGCGCCCAACCAAGATGTTGGCCGCCGTCGAGAGCAATCATTTGCCCGGTCAGCGCCGGCGCCGACATAATAAAGCGCAACGCGGCGGCGACCTCCTGCGGGCTCGTGCCGCGTCGCAAGGGCATCAGCGAACATTGATGCAGAAACTGCTCCGCGGTCTGGCGCGGGCTGGGCAAGGTCGGCCCTGGTCCGATGCCGTTGACGCGAATACGGGGCGCCAGCGCCAGCGCCATCGTTTGGGTCAAAGTCCACAGACCCGCTTTTGACAATGTATATGAAACAAAATACGGGGTCAGCGACCACACCCGTTCATCGAGGATATTAACGATCACCCCGCCGGCATCGGTCGGCAGTCGCGCCGCCATCTGCTGCATCAGCACAAACGGGGCGCGCAGATTAACCGCCAAGTGCAGATCCCAGCTCTCGCGACTCACCGTTTCGACGGTGTCGTTTTCGAAGACGCCGGCGTTGTTGACCAGACAACCGACCGGGCCAAGTTCGCGCTCGGTCTGCGCCAGCAAGCCGCTCACTGCTCCTTCATCCGCGAGATCAGCCGCAACCGTCAGCGCCGTCCCGCCCTTGGCGCGGATCGCCTCGGCGACCGCTTCGGCGTCTATGCCCGACCGGTGATAATGAACGGCGACGGCAAAACCGTCTTCGGCCAAAGCCAGAGCCAACGCCCGTCCGATGCGCCGCCCGCCGCCGGTGACCAATGCCGCGCGCGGTATCGGCAATACCGGCGACGCCCCGGTCAGCTCTTCTGCCGCTTCGACACCGGCGCCGCCCCGGTAATCAGCGTCGGCCGGCACCGGTGGGGGACAAACTGGGTCGGTGCGCTCTTCTGCTTCGCCGGCCGTCACGGGTGCGCACCCTTGGACAGCAAGAGACCGATCGAAGCACCGGACATCGCGATGAAAGTGAGGATCATCCCCGAGACACGGATCCGGGTATCTTCCCGGGGCCGCGACACGCCCCACGCGTGCAGCAGGCGCCCCACGACAAGGCAGCCGCACAGCACGTGCAGAGCCGGTTTCGGCAGGCCGCGCAATTCGGCCATCGCCAGCAAGAGCAGGGAAAACGGAACGTATTCCGCAAAATTGGCGTGAACGCGGATGCGGCGCTCGAGTTCACCGACGCCGCCGCTGCCTAGAGTCACCCCATGCTTGCCGCGCCCTCTGATCACGTTCAGCGACAGCAAAACGAAGAACAGCGCCAGAGCCGCCGCGTAGCAGGGCACAATCGAAAGCGCCATCAGATTGTCCCGCCGCCGAAATCAGCGTCGGCCGGCACGGCGTTCCTTGCGGGCGCGCATTTTGGCGCGCGCCACATCGCGCGCCGACACGCCGGCGCGTCCCGCGGTCGAGCGGCCTCGCGTACCCTCACCGCGACGCCCGGAACCGTTGCCCGCGCCATTCCCATTTGCCGCAACCTGCAGACCGAGATCGGCCTGTTCAAGGCGGCGGATTTCATCGCGCAACCGGGCCGCCTCCTCAAATTCGAGATCGCCGGCGGCATCACGCATCCGCTTTTCGAGATCGGCGATCACCGCCTGAAGACTTGCCCCTTGATAATGCGCCGCCTCGCCTTCCGACAAGCCGTAGGTGACGTGGTCGCGCTCGTACACGCTTTGCAGAATATCGGCGATACCTCTGCGCACGCTCTCCGGCGTGATGCCGTGCGCGGCGTTGTAGGCCTGTTGTTTCTCGCGGCGGCGGTTGGTCTCGTCGATCGCCGCTTTCAGGCTGTCGGTCATACGGTCGGCATACAGGATTGCGCGGCCGTCGATATGCCGCGCCGCCCGTCCGATCGTCTGGATCAGAGAGGTGCGCGAGCGCAGATAACCCTCCTTGTCGGCGTCGAGCACCGCCATTAGCGCGCATTCCGGGATGTCGAGCCCCTCGCGCAGAAGATTGATGCCGATCAGCACATCGAAGACGCCGAGCCGCAGGTCGCGGATGATCTCGATGCGCTCCAAAGTGTCCACATCCGAGTGCATGTAGCGTACCCGCAGCCCAGCCTCGTGCAGGTACTCGGTCAGTGCCTCGGCCATTTTCTTGGTCAAGGTCGTGACCATGACGCGGTGACCCTTGGCGGCCTCTTCGCGACATTCTGCCATTAAATCGTCGACCTGGGTCTCGACCGGCCGGATGATGCAGGGCGGGTCGACGAGCCCGGTCGGGCGCACGATCTGCTCGACAAAGACGCCGCCGGTGCGATCCATCTCCCACGGCCCCGGTGTCGCCGAGACAAACACCGTCTGGCCGCGCATCGCGTCCCATTCTTCGAATTTGAGCGGGCGGTTGTCGGTGCAGGAAGGCAGCCGAAAGCCGTATTCGGCAAGCGTGCTCTTGCGCATCCAGTCACCGCGGAACATGCCGCCCAATTGCGGCACGGTGACGTGGCTCTCGTCGACAAACACCAGCGCGTCACGCGGCATGTATTCGAAAAAGGTCGGCGGCGGCTCGCCCGGGCGGCGTCCGGTTAGGTAGCGCGAATAATTCTCGATGCCGGCGCAGCTGCCGGTCGCCTCGATCATTTCGAGATCATAATTGGTGCGCTGTTCGAGCCGTTGCGCCTCAAGCAATTTGCCGTCGGCGAATAATTGGTCCAAGCGGATCTTGAGGTCGCGCTTGATCTGCTCGATCGCCTGCAGCAAGGTCGGGCGCGGCGTCACATAGTGACTGTTGGCGTAGACTTTGACGGATTGCAACGCAGCGGTTTTTTCACCGGTCAGCGGGTCGATCTCGTGGATCGCCTCGATCTCGTCGCCAAATAAGGACAGGCGCCAGGCGCGATCCTCATAATGCGCCGGAAAGATTTCGATCGTGTCGCCGCGCACCCGAAAAGCGCCGCGTACAAAATTGTGGTCGTTGCGGCGATATTGCAATTCGACGAACTGCGCCAGTAGCCGGGTGCGGTTGATCCGGTCGCCCTTGGCGAGCGACAGCGTCATCTGCGAATAGGTCTCGACCGAACCGATGCCGTAGATGCACGACACGCTGGCGACGACGACGACATCGCGGCGTTCGAGGATCGCGCGCGTCGCCGAATGGCGCATCCGGTCGATCTCTTCGTTTAGCGACAATTCTTTTTCGACATAGGTGTCGGTGCGCGGGACATACGCTTCCGGCTGGTAATAGTCGTAATAGGAGACGAAATATTCGACAGCGTTGTCCGGAAAAAAGCTCTTCATCTCGCCGTAGAGCTGCGCGGCGAGGGTCTTGTTCGGTGCGAGAATGATCGCCGGCCGACCAGTATTGGCGATGACATGCGCCATCGTAAAGGTCTTGCCCGAGCCGGTGACGCCGAGCAGCACCTGCTCGCGCTCGCCGCGGGCAATCCCCTCGCTCAACTCGACGATCGCCTGCGGCTGGTCGCCGGCCGGCTGGAATTCGGACGAGATCGCAAACGGTTTGCCGACATCGCTCTGCGGGCGTTCGGCGACGAGAACAGGAAGCATCGTAATCAAATCTAGGGCGTCAGCCGACTTCATGCCACCCTCCGACCATCAGGGCGTGAGGAACTCGGGCCGATCCGCTGTAATGTGCCGCTCACGTAGGCCCTACAAATCGACTTTGCCTACAGCGACGAGCGGCGGCTCGAACCACCGCCATCGATTGTGATGATCGAGCCGGTGGTGTAGCCGGATTTGTCGGAGGCGAGGAATGCCGTCATCCAGGCGATCTCCTCGGGCTTGGCGGCCCGGCCAAAGGCGTGGCCCTGCATCAGCTCCTGCCACCGTTCGGGATCGCCGAGCCTGAGTTGCGCGCGCTGGCGCGTCAGAGTGATCAGTCGCTCCGTCAGTACCGGGCCGGGGTTGATGCCAACGACCCGGATGCCGTCGCGCGGCGAGGTTCCGCCCATTGCCTGGGTGAACGCCATCAACGATGCGTTGCCCGAGGAGCCCGCGATATAGTCGAAATCGGGGTTCTGGCCGGCGGCGCCGAGGATATTGATAATGACCCCGCTCTTGCGTTCGCGCATCAGTCCGTAGAACCGCCGGGTCATGTTGATATAGCCGAAGACTTTGAGGTCCCAAGCCTCGCGCCAGCGCGCTTCGTCCACCGTGTCGATATTGCCGCCGGGAATGGCGCCTGCATTGTTGACGAGGATCTCGGTATCCGCGCATTCGGCGGCAAGCGTATCGACATTGCGGCTGTCCGACAGATCGAGCGGGAATACCCGAATTGCGACATTGTGCTTGGCGATGATCGCCGCCCGCGCCGCTTCGAGATCGGCGGCGGTGCGCGACACCAGCACGACATCACAGCCTTCCTCGGCCAGAGCTTCGGCGCAGGCCCGCCCGATCCCTTTTGAGGCCCCGGTAACCAGCGCCTTTTTCCCCCGCAACCCGAGCTCCATTGCCCCCCGAAGCATTGTATTTGGCGCGCAAATCTAGGCCGTCTTGATCATTCGGTCAAACTACCCTCCCGAATAGCCGCGGGCTCAGGACGCTCTCGCTACGGCGGTATAGCCTGATCAAATGGCCCCTGAACGGCTCGCCGCGCGGGAGGGCGACGCAATGCCCAGAACGCGATGCAGCCGCAGGCATAGGAAATGATCGACAAGATAAAGGCCAGCTCGTAACTGCCGGACAAATCGAAGATCCAGCCCGCCGCCCACGATCCCACCGCCGAGCCGATCCCTGATCCGATCGTGATGACGCCCAGGATTGTGCCGAGCTGGCGGCCGGGGAACAGATCAGCGGTCTTGGCGGTGATCGCCGGCCCGCGTGCACCCCACGTCAGCCCGAAAAAGCAGGCGAACAGCCATAAGAGCCAGCCCTGATGCGCGTTGGTAATAAACAGCGCGCAGACCACACCGAGGATAGACACGCCATAGGCGAGAATCGCTGCCCTCTCGCGACCGATATAGTCGGATAGCGATCCGGTGGCGATCGTGCCGGCGATGGCGAGAAGGCTCCCCATACCCAGCACCCAGGCGGCGTAGAGCTTGTCAAAGCCGCGGTCGACGGCGAAGGCGAGCTGGTGCAATGACACCAGAAAACTGCCGAGCCCGGTAAAAAGATAGACCGCAAACAGCAGCCAGAAATGCGGCGTGCGCACGGCCTCGCTCAGGGTCCAGCCGGGTGAAGGCGGCATCATCGGCTCGTTGCCGGCGGCTGGCGGTGCGCCGCCCGGCTCGGGCGGCGCGGCGGGGCGTGCTGGCCGCGGCGAAACATTGCCGCCAACGGCACGACCATCACACCCATAAAACCGGCCTGGAGCCAAAACGTCTCGCGCCAGCCAAAGGACGAAATCAACAGCTGCACTACAGGCGCCGATACGGCGCGAGCAAAGCCATTGGCCGACTGCACCACCGAAATTGCCATCCCGCGCCGCCGCACAAAGCGCCGCGACAGGATCGGCACGAACACGACAAGTCCGAGGCAGTTGGCGCCAAACGTCATGACGACGCCGTAGAGCAGAATGATTTGCCACAGCGACATTACGTGAGCGCAGCCGATCAGCCCGGCGATCAAGAGAACGCTGCCGATCAGCAACAGCCGCAATGGCCCGAGCCGATCGACCATGGCGCCGACCAACGGCGAGCTGGCGCCGGCGACGAGCTGTGAGACCGAATAGGCGATCGAGGTCTCGGCACGGCTCCAGGCGAATGCCTGGATGAACGCGACCAGAAACACCGCGTAGGAATGCATCAGCCCGGCGCTGACCGTGAACGCGGCAAAGGCGCCGGCCAGCAGCAGCCACGCCGAACTGCCCGAACGCGATGACGCGGCGGGTGTGCCTACCGCCGGCATGTCGCCGCGCGGCGCGGCTCTGCGCAGCGTTTTCATCTCAATATTTCATCGTCGGGGGGCTGGGCGGGTCTTGACCAGGGCGATCGGCATGCGCACTGATCGCCGGACGTTAGCGCGAAATCAAGGAGCGCCGTTTGATGCTGGATGCGGAGCAGGTAGAACGATATCGCTGGGATGGCTACTTGTTCCCGTTGCCCGCATTGTCGGACGACGAATTGCGGGCGTGCGACGCCGGTCTCGCCCGTTTTGAGACTTGGCTGGGCAAGCCACTGACCGCGGCGGACAAGAAATGGCGTTCAGCGGGTTATGTGTTTTTGCCCTGGGTCGCGGCGCTGGTGCGTCATCGGCGCATCCTCGACGCGGTCGAGAGCGTCATCGGCCCCGACATTCTCGTCTACACCAGCACATTCTTTATCAAGGAAGCGCAGTCGCCGACCTTTGCCGCCTGGCATCAGGACGCGACCTATTTCGGGCTCGACCCGCACGAGCATGTCACTGCCTGGGTAGCGCTAAGCGAGGCCGGCGCCGAGGCCGGATGCATGGAGGTCGTTTCGTCCCAAGGCAAGCCGCGCCAGCTGCATCATGCCGCGCTTGGCCTCGAACACAGCATCAATGGCGGCGGACAGGCGATTGTCGAACCGTTCGACCAGGATAACACGGTCGCAATGGCCCTCCAGGCCGGCGAATTCTCATTGCATCACACACTCGCCCGCCACCGCTCGGCACCGAACCGCGCCGCGCATCGGCGCGTCGGGCTCGGCATCAGCTATATCCCGACATATGTGCGCACAACAGGCTCGCATCGGCTGTTCGCGATGCTGGTCCGCGGACAAGATCGCGGCGGTCATTTCGACCTGTTGCCCACGCCACAGGCCGAGTTCGATCCCGCTGCGCTAGCCCTCCACGAACAGGTCTACCAACGCTACCGCCAAAACTACGCCGAACAGATCGAAATGCACGAACGCCAGTTCGCCGCCGAGTAATTCGATCGCACTCCGATCGGAGGAACCTACTCACGTGAGCAGGTCTACCATGCATTGGCGCCATGATCTAATGTCACCAATAAAGAAACTGGTATCATCGACAGTAAATCGGTCGAATTATTTGCTGATCCCAAAATGGCGAGTTAACCTGTGGCAACACGCAACCCTATTAGCAGGATTGTTTGCTAGATTTAATGTTGATTGCGTCATAGATGTCGGCGCAAACCGCGGTCAATTTAGAAATTTTCTGCGGCAGGAAATTGGCTTTCGCGGATTGATTCTCTCATTTGAACCGATCCATCACTTAGCCGAGGCGTGCAAGACAGCGGCCCAAAAGGATCCCGCTTGGCGAGTTTTCGAAATTGCGTTGGGGAATAAATGTGAAAAGGCGCCGATCAATGTCGCAAAAAGTGATGATTTAAGCTCATTTCTGTTGCCACAGGCTAGTTCGCCGTTTTTCAATGAAAGTACTATTATCAGAACCGAACTTGTTCAGATAAAAACGCTTGATTCATTATTACCCGAGCTGCAATCCGCGTATCAGTTCCAAAGCATTTTTCTCAAATTAGATACACAGGGTTTCGACCTGTCGGTCCTGGAAGGTAGCAAAAATGTCCTCTCATCCATATTCGCAGTGCAATCCGAATTATCTTTAGTCCCGATCTATGAGGGAATGCCCGCCTGGACCGGAGTGATGACAGCACTCAAAGAGCTGCGATTTGAAATAGCTGGGCTATTCCCGATAAATCGTGACACGAGTGGAAGGGTTGTAGAGTTCGACGGTGTCTTTGTGCGGATTCCCTTTACTGAAGGTTAGCCGAATATCTAGAGACCGCGAGAGGCCGCTCCCTGCGATAGCGACTCCAGTAGGCGCCGCCAGTGAGATCGGCGTCGCGGATCGGTAAATTGTCGGATGCGTCTGCCGGTGGCGGTGAAGATCGCGTCGGTAACAGCAGCCGCCACCGGCGCGGCACCGGCTCCCCCTACTCCGCCCACTTCCTGCCGCCACCGCTGAGCGCTTCCTCGTGAGGTTCCGAGTGGCTACCGAATTGGCTTGACTCGGTGTCGGTCTGTCGCTCTTGTGCGGTGCACACATTCGCTCGCCGGCGACCTTTGCTTTGACTTAGATCAAAGACCAAGCTCGTTACCCCCGGTAGCCTTTCAAGATGTCACGGGGGAGCGCATTCACAAAACTGTAAACAGCTTAAAAACACAGCTATCCGTTTCCCTCAGCTACGAGGCTGTCATGCAAGGTAATCCAGATCCTAAAGTGCCCGACAAAGCCACAAATCCATCTTCGATGTGGCCGATACCCGGGGCCAGCGACCTGGTTGACTACTGGGTAGATGCATGGCAGCGCTCTATTCTGTTGCTGGATGTATTGCGGCAGCGCGGTAATAACTGCCTCGAGTACAACGCCCGCAAGGTCCCCAACGTTCTCAGTTTTGAAGCCGAACTGGTTCTCGATGGCAGGTCACTGCCGCGCCCGGTGAATTACGGGTTGGTGCGGATCATCCCGCCATCAGGCACCGTCATCGACCAAAGCAAACGGCCGTTTATCGTCTTCGACCCGCGCGCCGGGCATGGTCCCGGGCATTGGCGGTATGAAGCACGACAGTGAAATCGGAGTGGCACTCGCAGCCGGGCATCCCTGCTACTTTGTCGGGTTTTTGCCCGACCCGATGCCCGGTCAGACGATCGCGGATGTGTGCGAAGCCGAGGCGCTGTTTGTCGAGGAGGTTGTTAAGCGGCACCCGAACGCTCAGGGCAAGCCGTGCCTGATCGGCAATTGCCAGGCCGGTTGGCAAATCATGATGATGAGCGCGATCCATCCGGAACATGTCGGACCGATCATGCTCGCAGGTTCGCCATTATCTTATTGGGCGGGCGTGCACGGCAAAAATCCGATGCGCTATCTTGGCGGCTTGCTGGGCGGTACGTGGCTGACCTCGCTTGCTGGTGATCTCGGCAACGGCATCTTCGACGGCGCCAATCTTGTCGCCAACTTCGAGTCGATGCACCCCGACAACACCTATTGGAAGAAGATCTATAACGTTTATTCGAAGATCGACACCGAGCCGCCGCGCTTTCTTGAATTCGAGAAATGGTGGGGCAGCCCGGTATTGCTCAATGCCGGGGAAATGCAGTCGATTGCCGATCAATTGTTCGTTGGCAACAAGCTCGCTTCCGGCGAGCTGCGCAGCTCCAGCGGACTGCGAATCGACCTGCGCAACATCAAATCGCCGATCATCGTATTCTGCTCGTGGGGCGACGATATCACGCCGCCACAGCAGGCATTGGACTGGATTCTCGATCTCTATAACCATGAGGACGAAATCGTCGCCGCCGGCCAGACGATCGTCTATTGCTTGCACCACAGCATCGGCCACCTCGGAATCTTTGTCTCGGGCAAAGTAGCAACCAAGGAGCACGAGGAATTCGCGCAGTCGATGGACATGATCGATTTGATGCCGCCTGGTTTATACGAGGCGGTGATTACCGGCATCGACGGAAATCTCGAAAACCCGGATTTGGTACAGGGCGACTACCTGTTCACCCTGGAAACCCGCAAGCTCGACGATATCCGGGCGCTCGGCGGCAACAGCCCCGAGGACGACCTTGCATTTGCGACCGCCGCCAGAGTTTCCGAAGTCACTCAGGGCGTCTACAGCACGCTGATGCGGCCGGCAGTGCGTGCGACCGTGACCGAGAGCGGCGCCGAAACGATGCGGCACGCCCATCCGAATCGCCTCCGTTTCGAGCTTTTTGCTGACGAAAACCCGTTGATGCGGCCGGTCGCCGGTTGGGCTGAGACGGTGCGCGAAAACCGGCGCCCGGTGAGCCCGGACAATCCCTTCCTCGCGTGGCAGAATACGATTTCGGATATGATCGGCGACGGGCTGAAACTCTGGGGAGAGGCGCGCGACGCGGCGACCGAGGCGTTTTTCTTTAACACCTACGGCTCCCCGATCCTGCAGGCGATGGTGGGACTGCGCGCCGACGGAACCTCGGTCAGCCGCCGCATTGCGCGTGATGTGGCGCGGGAGGCCGCCGCCGCCCAAGCCGCCGCTCATCTCGAAGAATGCATCGATAAAGGCGGCCTGCCCGAAGCGGTCCTACGGGCGCTGATCTATATCCGTCTGCCGGAAGGCAAGGTCGATGAGCGCGGGCTTGCCGCGATGAAGCAGATCGGCGCCGAGCTGCCGCCCGCCGAGCGCATCGGCCTCGAGCGGTTTAAAGAGATTGTGAAAGACCAGTATCTGATCGTGCTGCAGGACGGAGAGCGGGCGATAACCGCATTGCCGAAACTTATGAAAGGCGATCGTCGCAAATGCGAGCAGGCGTTAGCATTACTCCATCGCGTCCTGGAGGCGCGCGGCGCATTGTCGCCCGAAGCCCGCAGGCGGTTGGCATACGTAGAAAAGCTGCTCGACGTACCCGTTGAAATCGCCGACCCGCCGCGGCGCCAGACGGCTGCGGAGTAGCCACCATGAGCATCAACTCGGGCGGACGCGAACGCTACGACCGGCTCGTCCAAGCGGCGCAGCGACTGCCGCCGGTAAAGACCGCAGTCGTTCATCCCTGCGACGAGATCTCGATCGAGGGCGCTGTGGAGGCGGCGCAGCTTGGGCTGATCGATCCCATCCTGGTGGGCCCGCCAGCGCGCATTCGCGACGCGGCCGGGCTTGCTAAGGCCGACATATCGCGCTTTCCGCTAGTTGAATCGGCGCACAGTCACGATTCGGCGGCGAAGGCGGTCGAGCTTGTTCGCGAAGGCAAGGCCGAGGCGCTGATGAAAGGCAGCCTGCACACCGACGAACTGATGGGCGCCGTCGTCGCGCGCGAGACCGGCATTCGCACCGCGCGGCGTATCAGCCATTGCTTTGTGATGGATGTTCCCGGTCATCCGGACCCGCTGATCATCACCGACGCCGCGGTCAATATCGCGCCGAGTCTCGCCGACAAGGTCGATATCGTGCAAAACGCGATCGATCTCGGCCATGCGCTCGGATTTCCCGAAGTGCGGGTAGCGATCATGTCGGCGATGGAAACCGTCAACCCGGCGGTCCCCTCGACGATCGAAGCCGCGGCATTGTGCAAAATGGCGGAGCGCGGACAGATCACCGGCGGCACCCTCGATGGGCCGCTGGCGCTCGATAACGCGATCAACCCGGAAGCGGCGGCGATCAAGAACATCGTCTCGCCGGTGGCGGGACATGCCAATGTGCTGGTGGTGCCTGATCTCGAAGCTGGCAACATGCTGGCCAAGAGCCTCTCATTTCTCGCCGGAGCCGCCGCCGCCGGCATCGTGCTCGGCGCGCGGGTGCCGATCATCCTGACAAGCCGCGCCGACAGCGTCATCACCCGACTGGCCTCGTGCGCCGTCGCGAGCCTCGTCGCCGACGCCCGCCGCCGCAGCGCCGCCGCAGCGATCCGATAGAGAGACGCCCTATGCCGGAGCAAGCCTCGGATACGGTGCATCCCGCCATCTTGAGCGGAAAAAAGGCGCTGATCGTCGGCGTCGCCAACGACCGGTCGATCGCCTGGGGCTGCGCCGAGGCGATGCATCGCTTTGGCGCCGAGATCGCGATGACCTACCTCAACGAGCGGGCGCGGCCCTATGTCGAGCCATTGGCCTCGGCGGTCGGGGCGTCCTTGTTGTTGCCGTTGGAGGTCCGCGAACCGGCCCAGGTCGATGCGCTGTTCGAGGCGATCGAGTCGCGATGGGGACGGCTCGACATTCTGGTCCACTCGATCGCTTTTGCCCCGCGCCAGGCGCTCGAAGGCCGCGTGACTGATTGCCCACGGGACGGCTTTCTAACCGCGATGGACGTGTCATGCTGGTCGCTTCTCGACCTGACGCGCCGCGCCGAAAAGCTGATGACCTCGGGCGGCGCGATCTTCGCGATGAGCTATCACGGCGCCAACCAGGTCATCGAAAATTACGGGATCATGGGCCCGGTCAAGGCGGCGCTTGAATCGACGGTTCGCTATCTAGCGGCCGAACTCGGCCCCAAGGGTATCCGGGTTCATGCGATCAGCCCGGGCCCATTGGCGACGCGCGCCGCCTCGGGAATTCCCGATTTCGACGCGCTGATGGAGCGAGTTGCGGAACGTGCGCCGGCGCGGCGTCTGGTAACGATCGAAGAGGTCGGTGCCGCCTGTGTCTTCCTCGCGAGCCAATACGCGGGTGCGATGACCGGCAACACGATCTATATCGACGGCGGCTATAATATCCTCGGCTAAAGAAGGGGGCTCGCACACGATGAGCGCAGCAAATGCCGAGCCGCTGATCGGCGTCATCAACGCCGGTTCCTCCTCGCTCAAATTCAGCTTTTACGAGGGCGAGCAGCGCATCCTGAGCGGGCAAGTCGACGGGATCGGCGCGCATCCGTCGGCGAGCGCCAGCGGGCAAAATGGCGAAAAACTCGATCCGCCGGATTTGGGGCCAAAGCCGCCAACTGTCCCAAGCGAAGTGCTGCCGACGATCTTGCCGTGGGCGCGGGATAAGCTCGGCAACCGGCGACTGGCGGCGCTCGGCCACCGCGTCGTGCATGGTGGCATGCACTATTCGCGGCCCGCGCGGGTCACACCGGAATTGCTGACCGAACTAGAGACGCTGGTGCCGCTGGCGCCGCTGCACGAGCCGTTTAACCTGGCGCCGATCAAGATGGCACAGCAGCTCAACCCCGGACTGCCGCAGGTCGCGTGTTTCGACACCGCATTTCACCGCACCGCACCCGAGGTCGAGCAGGCCTTTGCCCTACCCTATTCGTTCTTCGAGGAAGGCATTCGGCGCTACGGTTTTCATGGCCTGTCCTACGAGTACATCGCGTCGGTATTGCCCGAGCGGGCGCCCGAGATCGCGAACGGCCGGGTGGTGGTGGCGCATCTCGGGAACGGCTGCTCGGCTTGCGCGCTGCGCGAGCGCACCTCGATCGCATCGACAATGGGGTTCACCGCACTCGACGGATTGCCGATGGGAACCCGCTGCGGCGCACTCGATGCTGGCGTCATCTTGCACCTGATCCAGCAAAAAAACATGCAGCCGGACGCACTGGTCGATCTCTTGTATCGCCGCTCCGGAATGCTCGGACTATCCGGGATTTCGTCGGATTTTCGCGAATTGCTGACGAGCGACGAGCCACGCGCGCGTTTCGCGATCGAGGTGTTCTGCTATCGGGTGGCGGGCCACATCGCCTCGCTGGCGTCCGCGCTTGGTGGTCTCGACGGCATCGTTTTCACAGCCGGCGTCGGCGAGAATGCGGCATCGGTTCGCGCTGCCATTTGCCGAGCGTGCAGCTGGCTCGGACTGGAGTTGGACGAAGCAGCCAACAGCGACAACAAGGATCGCATCAGCACGCCCGCCAGCCGCGTCGCGGCATTTGTCATCAAGACCGACGAGAATATGATGATCGCGCGCCACGCCCGCGCGCTGCTGCAAAGTTGAGTTCGGAGGAATAACCATGTCTGGAGATCGGGGCACGACGCAACCGCCCGCCGCCGGGGTCTTTTCCGCCACCGATATCAAGCGCCGCATGGCCGAGCGCGAAGCGGCGAAAGGCAGCCGAAGAGGCGCGCCGCATGCAGGTGCAGGAAGAGCAGCAAAAAGCGGTCATGGCGGAGTTTCACAAACCCCCGGACCGCACCCCCGAACAAGTGCTGCAGCAGGTCATGCAACTGGTCAGCCAGGCGGCCGAACGTGGCCAGAGCGAGGTCCAGGTCTACCGTTTTCCCAATACGATGTGCACCGATCGCGGCCGCCGTATCAACAATTCCGAGGCCGGTTGGGAATCCACCTTGGAAGGTCGCCCCAAGGCGGGATACGAATTCTGGCGCAGCCAGCTGCAGCCGCTTGGCTTTGGACTCAAGGCGGAGGTGGTCGAATATCCCGGAGGCATGCCCGGCGACATCGGCTTTTTCCTGACCTGGAAATAAAATTTCGGCCAAGCATCCGCCCAACCTTCGCCAGCTACCTCATCACGTACAACCTGTCGCTTAGATGTCGGCTGTTGGCGCTCTCACCGGACTGTTTTCAGCGTTTCCCTATTGCTATCGGCGGATCACAATTCGCAGGCTCAGCGAGCCGAATTGGTTCGCGATTGTGTTTGTTGCAGGCTGCCCGCGTAAAGCCTTACTCGAAACCTTCTAGAGGAGGGCCGTTCTGGAAAGGACGACCCTCCTCGGTTCTAGTACTAAAACTCAGCTCGCCGGACGAGCAACCCCAACCAGTTTATGGCCATCGGGATCACGCAGATAAGCGAGATAAGCGCCATTCGGACGGACGCCCGGCGGGTCCTCGATCGACGTGCCGCCGTTCGCGACGCCGGCTTTGTGCCACGCTTCGGCCTGCGCCACATCCTTCATCACAAACCCGATCGTGCCGCCGTTAGCCTGGCTGGCCGGTTTGCCATCAATCGGCTTGGTCACCATGAACCGGCTGCCATTGTGCGAATAAGCCAATCGGCCTCTGGCGTCCTCAGTGGCGGGCTGCGCGCCCATCGCGGTAAACAAAGCGTCATAGAACTTCTTCGACCGGGCGATATCGTTACTCCCGATCATGATGTGGCTAAACATTCCGTTCTCTCCTTCTAAAAAAAGACAAACGACCGGACCACGACGTTCTTGCGGCATCGGGCGTTGACGGGCACGGTCGGGTCTATACAAGCAGTGTGGAAAGACCAGCGCGAGACCGAGCCGTCGGTCACCGAGTCATAGCATTTGAGCATCGAGACCTCGGTGGGTTTCTGCCGCGGAAACCAGTACCACTCGTGGTCGGGACGGTAGGTGAAGCGGGTGGTCTCGCCGACGCGGTCGTCGTAGATCCGGTAGTTGTTGATGTACGGCTGGTCGGCGAAGGAGGGCCAGGCGCAGAGCACAAACGGGAACTGCTCGACTGTCTCGATCGGCTTGGCGAGGTTGATCGACATGAACCGGCGCGACATCTTCGCGTCGGCCTCTTCCTCGGTGTAGTGCTGCGTGCGCCCGAAGTTCCGCAGGTTTCGGGTGAGCAGCTCGCGGCAGCGCACGCGGCCGCTGTTGTCGTTCAGGTCGTTGTGCACCAGGTTGGCGTAATTGGCGTTCACACCCGGGTTGTTGCTGTCCTGGTCTTCCGTGCGGTCGCCCTCGTAGTCCTTGTCGAAAACGTCGTGGTTGTAGACCAGTGCATCGGTCGCGTCCGGGAAGAACTCGAGCAGCAGCTTCTCGATCTCCGGGTAGTACACCCGCTCCACCTCCGCCGCATCGTAGATGTTCGAGCACTTGGACTCGAGATGCGCCAGCGACACGCCGAGCTTGTCCATGCATTCGGGGCTGTTCGGCGAGAGGCCCGGGTAGTACTCGCCGATGCGCCGAGCATCGCGCAGCACCTGCGGGAAATAGAGGTCGCGCCGCCGGTTGCCCCGCTCGTTCGTGCGCAGGATCATGGCTGTCTCGGCGCGCGCCGGGTCCCGCCAGATCGCGTTGGACGGCACTACGGAGTAGCTCGGCCGCTCGTACACCGTATAGGGCAGCGGCAGCGCCACGCCGCCTGGCGGAGCCTTGATGCTGTTCGACTGGCGGATGTAGTTGACGCATTCGTCGTAGTCGCGGAACCCGAGCCCCCATTTGGTCTTGATCGGGCCCGGTGGTGCCTTGGCGATCATGTCGCTGACGCGCTGGCCCTCGCCCTCGGCGATCTCGGCGAGCGCGTCCTCGAGCGCCTTGGCGGTTCCCGCATCGCCGTCCCGGTCGAACGCCATGTAGGACAGGCCGCCATGCGCCGCGATCGGCGGCGGCTGCCCTTCCGTGCGCTGGAGCGGCGGCACATAGGCCGACGATGCTCTCTGCGTGTCCGCCGTAACGGTATTGTCGGCGACCTCGAGTTGGCTCATGGCAACACCTCCGATAATTCGGACTCACACTGGCACACAGAGCCTGCGTTTTCCAGCCTGTGCAACCGGGGCTGCGAGCGACGCGGCTCACGACAGCATGAAGCCCTCGTAACCGCGCGCCGCGACATCCGCGCAGAGCTGCCGATAGCGCAGCATGCCGCCGGCGTAGGGCATGAAAACACGGGGTTTGCCAGGAATGTTGGCGCCCAGGTACCAGGAATGCTTGGCTAGTGGCAGCACGGTCTTGTGGGCCGCTTCATTGACCTCCGCGACCCATTTGTCCATCGCGTCGGCCCGCGCCTCGATACATTCGAGGCCACGGTCGTTGAGATGCCTAATGCAGTCGGTGATCCAATCCGCGTGCTGTTCGATCGCGACTGGCATGTTGCAGAGCACCGACGGGCTGCCAGGGCCGGTGATCGTGAATAGGTTCGGAAAGCCGGCGACCTGCAGGCCAAGGTAGTTGCGCGGTCCCGCCTCCCACACGTCCTTTAAGGCAATCCCACCGCGCCCACGAATATCCATGCGCAACATCGGGCCGGTCATTGCGTCGAATCCAGTGGCGAAGACGATGATGTCGACCGGGTACTCTGCCTCGGTGGTGCAAATCCCAGCGCGGCTGATCCGATCGATCGGCGCCTTGCGCAGATCCACCAGCGTGACATTGGGGCGGTTGTAGGTCTCGAAATAGTTGGTGTCGATCGGCGGGCGCTTTGCGGCGTAGGGATGATCGATGTCCGATAGGATCACCGCGGTCTTCGGATCCTTTACGATGGAGCGAATTTTGCGCTTGACGAAGTCGGCCGCCGTGTCGTTCGCCCTCTTGTCGATCATCATGTCCTGGAACGCCGCCCGAAACTGCAGCCCGCCGCGCTCCCACGCCGCCTCGTAGATTTTCTCGCGCTCCTCGGGCGGGGTGTCCACCGCGCGCCGCTCCTCGATCCTGAACGCCATGCCGTTGATTGTTTCGTGCGTAAAGGTGCGAATGTCGCTGGCGTGCTCCTTGATGTACCGCCTGAACTCCGGGGTGAGCGGTGCGTTGCGCGCCGGCACCGAGTAGTTCGCGGTGCGCTGGAACACCGTCAGATGCTTTGCCGACGCCGCGATGACCGGCGCCGCCTGGATGCCGGTCGAACCCGTGCCGATCATGCCGACCCGCTTGCCGGTAAAATCGACCCCTTCATGCGGCCACTGGCCGGTGTGGTACCAATCGCCGGCGAAATCATCCAGACCGGGAAAATTCGGCACATTCGCGGTCGACAGACAGCCGACGGCGGTGATCAGGAATTTGACGACATAAGCTTCGCCGCCCTCGGTGCGCACTTGCCAGCGGTTCGCCTGCTCGTCGTAGGAAGCGGCGACCACGCGAGTGTTGAACCGGATATCTCGCTTGAGGTCGAACCGATCGGCGACGAAATTCAGGTAGCGCAAAATCTCGGCCTGGCCCGGATAGCGTTCCGACCACTCCCACTCGCGCATCAGTTCGGGCGAGAAGGTGTACCAATAGACGTGGCTTTCGGAGTCGCAGCGCGCGCCCGGGTATCGGTTCCAGTACCAGGTGCCGCCAACCCCGCCGCCCGCTTCAAGCGCCCGCACCGACAAGCCGAGACGATCGCGCAGACAGAGCAGCTGGTAAAGGCCCGCAAACCCGGCGCCGATCACCAGCGCGTCGAGTTCGGTTGTCCCTTCTCGTGCGTTACTTGCATGAACCATCGTGTCGTGTGCCATTCTCTTCAATCCATTGAACGTCAGCCGCGCGTCTCGCGCCGACCTGTTGGCCCGCCCGCACCAGGCGGCCGGGGCGGACGCCAGTGTCTTCGCCATTTTCGAAGACCGGGGTCCCGGCGACGAAAGTCGCGCGGTAGCCGTCGACACGCTGCACAAGCCGGCGGCCGCCGGCCGGCAGGTCCTGCACGACCTCGGGCTGGTGAAGGCGCAGCCCGTCGAAGTCGATGATGTTGACGTCGGCGCGCAGCCCCGGGCGCAGCCGGCCGCGATCCTTAAAACCGAAGAAATCGGCAGTCTCGCTGGTCTGCATCTTAACGAGCTGGGGCAGCGGCAGACCGGGCCCGCGTTTCCGATCGCGGCCCCAATGTGACAGCATGAAGGACGGCACGCTGGCATCGACGATCGCGCCGCAATGTGCGCCACCGTCACTTAGGCCAAGCAGAGTGCCGGAGTCGGTCAGCATTTCGCGTACCGTCTCGTGATCGCCGTCGGTGTAGTTGACGATTGGGAAGAACAGGAAATTGTCGAGCTTCTCGGTCAGGTAGTCATAGGCGACCTCCTGTGGGCTCGCATTGCACTTCGCGGCAATCGCGGCGACGCTCTTCTCGGGCGAGGGCTCGTAATCAGGCGTCGTGCCGCTCATCACGAACATCTTGTCCCAGCGGCCGACCATATTCTGCCGCGCCTGCGACAGCCGCGCGAGCTGGCGCTCGGACGGCTCCTCGGCGAGAAGCTGGGCGCGCAGCGCGGGGTCGCGCATTCGCTCGATGCGCTCCTTTGGCGACAAGCGCTCCAGCGGGATGTAGCTCGGGCGGATCGCGAATGGGTTGAACGAGCCGGCGACGCCCTGGATGATGCCGACAGGCCGCCCGGCAACCTGCGCGGTAATGCTGGCGCCCTCGGCGCGCGCCTTATGGACGGCTTGCATCAGACGCCGCCAGCGCATCGGGTCCTTGACCCGGTCGGTCAGGAGGAACCAGACCGGGCGGCCGGTCTCCTTCGAGAGCCGCGTCATCCAGGCGAATTCGGCGGCCTCGTCGACAAAGTCGCTGTTCATGCCGAAAGCGCCGCCGCCGACCGCGGCCATCGCCTGCCCGATACCGTAAAGCTCCTGCTCCTCGGCGAAATGGCCGGGGACGAGCTGACCGTCATTGGTCTTGTGAGAATAGGTACGCGAGGTCGTGAAGCCGAACGCGCCCGCCCGAAGCGCCTCTTGGGTGAGGCGCCGCATCTCCGCGATGTCCTGGGCGGTCGCGGCTTCGCGGTTAATGCCGCGCTCGCCCATCACAAAGACGCGCAGCGGGTGGTGCGGGATCTGCGCGGCAATATCGATCGTCCGCGGCATCCGGTCGAGCGCGTCAAGATATTCGGGGAAGCTTTCCCAGTCCCATTTGAGACCCTCGGCGAGCGCCGTGCCCGGGATGTCCTCGATCGCCTCCATCAGGTCGATGAGGCCCTCGCGGTGCTCCTTGCGAACCGGAGCGAAGCCGACGCCGCAATTACCGAAGAGGATCGTCGTTACGCCATGCCACGACGACGGCGCCAACACCGGGTCCCAGGTTGCCTGGCCGTCATAATGGGTATGGACATCGACCCAGCCGGGGGTGACAAGCAGACCGTTCGCCTCGATCTCACGTTTGGCTGCGCCAGCCTTGCCGCCGACTGCGGTTAGCCTGCCATTATCGATGGCAATGTCGCCGGTAAAGGCTTCGAGCGCCGGTGCCATCCAGGATCGTCCCGCCGCGGATCACGATGTCATGCATGGTTTTCGCCCCGAACATGCCGTTGCTGCGCTGAGGGCAGCATGCGCCCGCGATCGTGCTTCGGCAATCGGCGGCGCCACGCGACGCGAGAGGGTCGCCATGCCCTCCGTGCAGATCCAAGATTAACCCCACACCCAAAAATCAACGACGACCTCATTGTGACCGTCCAAATCAAATTGCGGGTCATCGAAGACCGGCCCGGCCGGCGCTGCGACTCGCTGCCTTTCCCAAAGGCGCGATAGCGGTTTTGGTGAAAATCGGAACTCACACCAAACCGATCAGGTTTACGCAACGTAGTTACAACCGAGGAACCAAATAATATGATCAGACATCTACTCGCTGGTGTGGCCGCGCTTGGATTGATGACCGGTGTCGCCTTGGCGCAGCAAGGCGTTCCGGGGTCGGGCTCGTCTACCACCACTGTGACCTCGGGCCCGAACGGTTCCAGCACAACCTCGACCAAACAAGGCACTGGGTGGAACGGGAACGCCGTCACCAAGCAGGACACATACAAGGAAGGGGCGGCGGGCAGTTCCGAGACCCACAGCAAGACCGAGGCTGACCCCGCAAGCGGCGGCACGACGACGAGCAAGACGACGACAACCAAGCCGTAAGTCTCGCGCTTGACTACGCCTCAAACCCGCGCGACACTCTGCCGCATAAAGCTTCCGGCGGAAGGCAGAACAGGCGGGCTCAGCGGCGACGAATGGCCCTCAGCGAGCTGAGGGCCATTTTCTGCGGACGATCGGCGGCCTCGCTTTGGGCCGAGCCAACCGGCTCGGGTGCAATCAGCAAATTTTAGGATTTCTGCACGACCCCGTTTTTAGTTCTGTTAAACTATTTTGCACTTCACCCATTTCTCTCTTCAATTCGGCTAAATCGGTTTGGATAGCGACCAGCCTCAGATATACGGATTGCAAGGTGTAGCCGCGACTTTCTTGGGCCGACGCAGTGATCGGCGGAACCAATAAATTTGCCCAAACGCCAAAGCATGTTGCAAGGATCAGAAATAACATCGTTCTGTCTTTCATGTGGCTCCTCGATCCCAACCTATGTTTCCCTTGGACGCCGGGAATTGTACGCGGGCTAGTATACCGCGAGTGCGGGAGCCGGCGCGCGGAGATGGTGGTGAGTAGGATCGCGTGCCACGGGACATAACGGCGCGGCTCGGCGTTGACGCTTGCGATAACCCGCGCGGAGGGAACAATGCATTGGCGTTATGAGATCGTGCCGGTCGGAGGTCATCATCGATTGGCGGACGGGAGCTTCGATGCGCCCGATATCGAGGCCGCGATGCACCACGTTCAGACCGTCTATGAGCCCGGCGTTAGCGCCGACGCCGAACTCGATGTTCGTCTGCTTGACAGCTCGGGTAAAGAAGCGTGGCGCGGTACTTATGTGGGCCCGAATACAAAAACACGATAAGCCGCTTTATTGGCGATTCTTCAGCTAACAGAATGCTCACACAGTCATGTATTTACGACGACGCGGCGGGGCATGCCACTTCACTGCTTCCACGTGCATTGCCGTCGTCCTCACTGCGGTTGCGAGCGTCGGTTCCGCGGCTCAGTCAAATACCGTCAATGCGGTCAGGCCCGGAGGTCAAGGGGTATTAACAAAACGGATTGATTGGCTGGTCGCCAGTTCCCTCCGTACCTACCATCACATTCGCCTGCCGGACCGCATTGCAATTGGTGATACCATCCCCCTCTCCTTCGGCAGCAGCACGAAAACCTATAGTTTTTCAGTCGCCCAGATAACGCTTAACGGCAATCATTGCGAGATCTTCAGTCGGGCGGAAATTCATCATCACAGGGACAAGATCAACGTCACACCTTGCTACCCGGCAGACGAGGGAAAAACCCCTACTCACGCCCGCCAGTAGCGCGAGCGCGCAAACAGCCCGCAGCTCATAACAGCCCCCTCCCCCGCCGGGACACCCCCCTTGTCGCCCTTTCCGCGTCGTCTTCGTGGAACCTGGACAGGATACCTGTCAGCCGTTATATCGCCCGGGGTACGGCTAGAACCGGTCCTGTGCTCTCACGGCAACCGACCAGAAAGGATGCGGCAATGCTCGACTTGCATTTTTGGCCAACGCCGAATGGCAAGAAAGTAACCATTCTTCTGGAGGAGTTGGGGATCAAGTATAATCTGGTCCCCTGCAATATTGGGCGCGGCGACCAATTCAAGCCCGAATTCCTAAAGATCAATCCGAATCACCGGATGCCGGTGCTCGTTGATCATGAGCCGAAAGGCGGTGGCGCCCCGATCAGCATTTTCGAATCGGGCGCCATCATGATGTATCTCGGCGAGAAGGAAGGCCGCTTCTTCCCGCAGGATTTGCGCGGCAAATACGAAGTGACCCAGTGGGTGATCTGGCAGATGGCCAATCAGGGACCCAAACTCGGCGAGTGCGGTCATTTCCGCCGGGCCGGCCCGGAGGCGGGCGACCTGACTTACGCTGTTCGGCGTTTCACTGACGAGGCCAATCGCCTCTACGGGGTCATGAATAACCGGCTTTATGACCGTCGCTATCTCTGTGGCAACGAATACACGATCGCCGACATGATCTCCTACCCGTGGACCGTGAACTGGGAAGCGCAGGGGCAGGACCTCAACGAGTTCAAGTATTTCCAGCGGTGGTTCGAGGAGGTCGGCAATCGCCCGGCGGTCAAGCGCGGTATGGAGACCGGCAACGATCTGCGTGTCGATCCCGCAACCCTGACCCAGCAAGAGCGGGACCAGATGCGCAAGATAATGTACAACCAACGCGCTATCCCGGTGCCGGCGTAACCCGGCAAAGTATTTAATCTTGATGCGCTATTCAGTGAAGCCGCCATTCCCCGTCGCTCGCGCTCTCCGGATTGACGGTTTAGCGTTATCAAGCGCTCTAACCCTAGCGGATCAGAAATTCGTTGGATCTCGTCGCTACTACCTGTTCCTTGCTTTACCGGCGAAGGCCGGTACCCACGGCCGAAATGGGTCCCGACTTTCGTCGGGAAACCGATGCTGGCGATATTACGAACTTTTGGCTCCGGACACTGGGGTGAAGTTCTTCTCATAAGCAGCCGCGCAGCGTCGTTGCCCGCGCGGTTGCCGCCATCTGCATAAAGCCGAGATCGGCGCCACCGAGCACGAGGCGAACTCCCATCCCGATATACCGGCGCAATAACGCGTCCTCGTAGATGCCGCCAATGCCGGCAAACTTGCCGTGAGCGCGGCAGGCGTCGACAACATTGCGATAGGCGCTGACGATCCGTTCATCCTCAAATTTACCGGGAATGCCCAATTCAATCGACAGGTCACTGGTGCCAATCAGCAACGCGTCAATGCCTGGCACCGCAGCGATATCCGCGGCATTTTCGATTGCGCGCGGGGTTTCAAGCATGACAACAACCAGGGTTGCGGCATCGATGGCTTCGGTTGCCTCGGCAGTGCTGACCGGCGCATAGGCGAAATGCGGCAGTCCGCCAGCAATCGAACGGTGGCCGCGCGGCGGATAACGGAGCCGATCGGCGATCTCGCGCGCCTCCTCGACAGTATCGACATGAGGCATGACAATGCCGAGCCCGCCACCATCGAGAATACGCGTCGCAAGCCAATGCTGCCCGGCCGGAACCCGCGCAATCGGTGCGATGCCGACCGCGAGCGCCGCGACCGAGATCTGCACCGCAGTGTCGAGATCCATCGAATTGTGTTCAAGGTCGAGAAACAGCCAATCATAACCGCAGGCCTTCATGATCGACGCGATGTCGACAGTGCGGCTTTGGCGGATGCCGACGCCGAGCGCCAATTCTCCGGCGGCGAGGCGATCACGGGCGGCGTTGCGAAGAACGGGTGGCATCTGGGCTTCCTCCCTGCGCGGACCGGCTGATATGCGAACTACCCGATCCTAATTGGCCCGGCGACGCACGTCATCGGACAAAGGAGCGTCGGCTTGGGACAGCGATAGGCTAATTTGCGCAGCAAGATCCGGTGAAGCCGCTGCGGAACCTCTTTAGGCCTACAAGGGGTTTGCCCGCAGAACCGACATTCGTGGCCCTCAGCCCCGCGTAGGTCCCGGCGTTCCAGTACATTTCCGCAACCTGCTCACGAGCACCCCATGTATTTTGTCGCGCTCGCGACCGATTATGACGGAACCCTCGCCGAGGACGGGAAGGTCTCCTCCTCGACCATCAGCGCGCTCCGAGCGTTGCGCGAATCTGGTCGCAAATTGATTCTCGTGACCGGACGAGAACTGCCCGATCTCAGGCGGGTCTTTCCCGAACTCGGGCAATTCAATCTAGTCGTCGCCGAAAATGGCGCGCTTCTCTACGATCCTTCGACCGAAACCGAAACGCCTCTTGGCCCGGCGCCACCACCCGCGTTCCTCGAATGGCTAAAGCACCACGGTGTAAGCCCGCTATCGGTGGGCCGCAGCATCGTCGCGACCTGGGAACCGAATGAAAAGCTCGTCCTGCAGGCGATCCGCGAACTCGGTCTCGAATTGCAGATCATCTTTAACAAAGGCGCCGTGATGGTATTGCCCTCCGGCGTCAACAAGGCCAGCGGTTTAGCCGCTGCGCTAAAGCAGCTAAAGCTGTCGCCGCTCAATGTCGTTGGCGTCGGCGACGCCGAGAACGACCACGCTTTTCTGCGCGCCTGCGGTTGTGCGGTCGCGGTTGCCAATGCTCTGCCGCTCGTTAAGGAAGACGCCGAAATTGTAACGAGCGCTGCCCGCGGCGCCGGCGTCACCGAATTGATACGTCGACTGCTCGACAGTGATCTGGCTGAGACCGTGTCAGCCACCGAGTGTCAACGCGTGCCGCTGGTCGAGAATCGAGAAGGTCTCCAGATCGATCTTCATCCGCAGGCCGGCAGTTTGTTGATCGCGGGAACCTCGGGCGGCGGCAAATCGACGATCGCCACCGGAATTCTCGAACGTCTCGCCGAACACGGCTTCCAATATTGCGTAATCGATCCGGAAGGAGACTACGCCGGATTTGACGGCGCTGTTACCATTGGTGATCCGAAGACTGCGCCGCAGCTGAGTGAGGTAGTCGATCTGCTCGTGCAGCCCGAGCAAAACGTCGTGGTCAGCCTGACCGGCGTCGATATCGCGGAGCGGCCGCGGTTTTTCGCCGAGATGCTACCGGAGTTGTCAAAATCTCGCACACAAACCGCCCGGCCGCATTGGTTATTGATCGATGAAGCCCATCACATGTTGCCGCCGACGCTGGCAACAGCCGAAGTGACCCTGCCACGCGAGCTTGCGGCCAGCATTCTCGTCACCGTGCACCCGGATCATCTGGCGCCGCCGGCATTAGAGGCGGTGCGGCTGGTGCTGACGGTCGGCGCCGAAGCGGACAATTCGCTGCGCAGCTTTTGTCAGCGGGTCGGCGAAGCAATCCCGCGGATCGACGGCCGTGCGCTCGAACGTGGCGAAGCTTTGTTTTGGAAACGGGGCGCCGAGAGAGCGGATCATGTCAAGACGATCCCGCCCCATGCCGAACGCCTGCGCCATCGCCGTAAGTACGCCGAAGGAGAACTCGGTGTCGATAAAAGCTTCTATTTCCGAGGGCCCGAGGGCAGCCTCAACCTGCGGGCACAGAATCTGAACTTGTTCATGCAGATTGCTGACGGTGTCGACGATCGCACTTGGCTCCATCACCTTCAGGAGGGCGATTATTCGCGCTGGCTCAGCGATGCGGTCAGAGACGACGAGCTTGCCGCCGAGGTGGCCGAAGTCGAGAGTAATCGGGCGCTCGACCCTCGCGAGAGCCGGGCGCGCATCAAGGACGCGATCACCCGCCGTTACACCGCGCCAGCCTGACGCGGCTCGCCTCCCGCGCCACCGCTTCCCCGCGCGTATGGCGCGGGAACGCCGAACAGCGATAGTGTGCGCCCGCCTGGTGTGTGTGGAGGGCGGATAATGGCGGTACAGGCGATCGGGCAGGCGGTGCGGCGCGAAGAAGACCAGCGGCTGCTGCGCGGCAGAGGCCGCTATGTCGATGATGCCGGAGCCGCCACGGACGCCCGCGGCTATGTGCTGCGATCCCCGCATGCCCATGCGCTGATCCGTGCGATCGATATCAGCAAAGCCAGCGCCGCACCGGGCGTTCTCGCGATCTTGACCGGCGAGGATCTACGCCGCCGAGGTCTCGGCAGCCTGACCCCCGCTGTCCGCCGACGGCGCAGCGACGGGCGTCCTGCCTTTGTGTGCCCGCAACCGCTGCTCGCCCATGAGCGGGTGCGCTATGTCGGCGAACCGGTTGCGTTTATCGTTGCCGATACCGTGAACCAGGCGAAGGACGCGGCCGAGCTTATCGACATCGATTACGAGATACTGCCCGCGGTGGTCACCGCCGAGGCCGCGCTGACGCCGGGCGCACCGCTGGTATGGGACGACAATCCCGGCAACGAAGCCTTTTATCACGAGGTCGGCGACAAGGCGGCGGTCGATGCCGCTTTTGCGCGCGCCGACCGGATCGTCCGTGACGAAATACACGTCAATCGCGTGACCGCCAATTCAATGGAGCCGCGCGGCTGCATCGCCGAGTACGACACCGGTCAGGAACGCTACACAATCCGCTGTACCATTCAATCGGTGCACGCGACCCGGGCCGCGCTCGCCGACCACATCTTCAAAGTGCCGCAACATCAAATCCGCGTGGTTTGCGACAATATGGGTGGCGGCTTTGGCATGAAGGGCGGCTGCTATCCCGAGTACGCGCTCGCCTTATGGGCGGCGGAGATCACCGGGCGTCGCGTGCGCTGGACCGCCGAGCGCAGCGAAGGGCTGGCGAGCGACGAGCAGGGCCGCGGCAGCGTCATCGAGACCGAGTTGGCGCTCGACAAGGACGGTCGGTTTCTGGCGTTGCGGGCGCAATGGCAGGCGGCGATCGGCGCTTACTATTCGACCGACCGGCCGACGATCCCGCTGACGATCGGGCTCGGCTGCCTCGTCAACACGTATGGGATCCCGGCGGTCCATGCGCGGGTTGTGGCGGCGCTGACCAACACGATGTCGATCGCGCCCGTATCGCGGCGGCAGCCGGCCCGAGCCGATCTATGTAACCGAAACGATAATCGACAAGGCGGCGCGCGAAATCGGTATCGCGCCGACTGAATTGCGGCGTCGCAATACGATCCCGGCGAGCGCGATGCCGTTCACGACGGTGTTGCAGCAGACCTATGATTTCGGTGATTTCGTCAAAAACCTTGACGATTGTTTGACGCTCGCTGACTACCCTCGGGTTGCAGCGCGGCGGGAGGCCGCTCGAAAACGCGGCAAGCTGTTGGGGATTGGGGTCGCAACCGCGGTCGCCGCCACCGGCGGACGCGACTACGAGCATGCGGAGATCCGCTTCGACCCTTCGGGCAGCGTCGTGCTGATGACCGGCAGCATGGATCATGGTCAAGGTCACGGCACTACGTTCAAGCAGGTTTTGTCGGAAAAGCTCGGAATTGACGCTGATCTGATTCGGTATCGATATGGCGACAGCGACTTGGTGACGATGGGCATCGGCACCTTTGGCTCGCGTTCGGCGCAACTCGCCGGCTCGGCGATCGTTGTGGCCGCCGATCGGCTGATCGAGAGGGGCAGGCGGATTGCGGGCCAGATTATGGAGGCGGCAAGCAGCGACATCGTGTTCGAGAACGGCCGCTATACAATTGCTGGTACTGACCGCTCCGTCGGGCTGGAGGAGGTCGCGCGCCGAGCCTTCGACTCGGCGTTTTTGCCGAACGACATCGAGCCCGGTTTTACTGAGCGGGCAAACTTCGGTCCGGCCGGCTCGGCAACGTTTCCGAGCGGCGCTCATCTCTGCGAAGTTGAGATCGACCAGGAGACCGGCGCAGTCGCATTGACCCGCTATGTTGCGGTCGACGATGTCGGACGGGTCCTGAACCCGCTGCTGTGCGAGGGACAGATCCACGGCGGCATCGTCCAAGGATTGGGTCAGGCGCTGATGGAGGACTTGGTTTACGATCCCGATAGCGGACAGTTGCTGACCGGCTCGTTTCAAGATTATGCGATGCCGCGCGCCGATGATTTCTGTCATTTTGAGCTGGCCAATAATCCGAGCCCGACGAGCCGCAACCCGCTCGGCGTCAAGGGCGTCGGGGAAGCCGGAACGCTGGGCGCCATCCCAGCAGCGGTAAACGCTGTCAACGATGCGCTGGCCCAGATCGGCGGGGAGGCGATTGCACCCCCAACGACTGCCGAAAAAGTATGGCGCGCCATCTCTGTGGCACGAAGCCGTGCCGGCAACAGGTAAGTTTTTGCCAGAGGATTTCCGGTGATCACCCCACCGCCTCGTCATTGGTGGAGCCGGTTTTCGGTCGCTCGATTATACGAAGCGGCGGCAATCCTACTCGTGTTGCTGATCGGCACCGCGACAGCCCACCAATTGCTAAGACTTCGCTCTGTAATCATTGCCGATACCGAGCGCCAAATGTCGCGGCTCGACATGGTTTTTGCCGAGCAGACGGGGCGGGCGGTCGAAAGCGTCGATCTCATACTGCGCAACGCGATCGAAAACCTCGAAGCGCTGCGCACCAAGCCGCCGGTCGATGCCGCCGCCTATCAAGAGCTGTTAGCGCGACGGACCGCTGGTGTGCGGCAACTCAGCGAGGTGGCGATTACCAATGCCGACGGGCACGTACTTTACTCGTCCCGCCCCGGGACGCCGCACCAGCTACCTCCGGTAGCCGCGGCCTTAGTCGTCGCTCTGGGCGCTCATCCGCATCCCGGACTGGAATTCAGCGAGCCGTTTCGCAGCCCCGACGGGAAGTGGACAGCGTTGATGCTGCGTCCGATCTTTAGCGCTGGTGGCAAATTCGAGGGCGCCGCGCTGGCGTTTCTGAACCTTTCCTATTTCGAGGATTTCTACCGCGCCGTCGAACTCACCGAGAATGGCGCTATCCTGCTGCATTTGCGCGACGGCACGGTGCTGGCCCGCTATCCGCATAATGATGCCGTAGTCGGGCAGAGTTATGCGGATTTGCCGCCTTTTAAGGACATTCTGGCCCACGGCATGGCCGGCACCGTTATCATGGACAGCCCGATAGACGGGTCCCGCCGCGTGTTGGCCATACGCGCACTAAAGGCGTTTCCGTTGGCTGTTAACGTCTCGGTCGCACAAAGCCGGGTGCTTGAACCTTGGCTCCGGCAGGTCTGGATATTTTCGCTGATCGCGGTTGCAGCAACGATAGCGATGGTCGGGCTGCTGTTGTTGTTGGGCCGGCTTTCCCGACGAGTTGAAGCATTGGCAGTCGAGCACCGCGCAGCCAGAGACACTGCCGAAGAGGCACAGCGCCGCTTGACCGAGCAAATGGCCGAGCGCGAGCGTGCCGAGGCGGCACTCAACCAGGCTCAGAGGATTGAGGCTGTGGGTCAGCTAACCGGCGGCGTCGCGCACGACTTCAACAATTTGCTGACTGTGCTGATCGGCAATATCGAATTGATCCGCAAGAACGCCGCTCTCGATCCCGTGACGATCAACTACCTGGAGGCGATGCGGGTAGCCGCCGAACGCGGCGCGATGCTGACCGGCGGCCTCTTGGCATTTGCGCGACGCCAGCCGCTATCGCCGCGGCCGGTCGATTTGAATGCGGCGATTGAAGGCATGCAGGGATTGTTGCATAGCGCGCTAGGCCCGCGGATGCGGATAGAAATCCGACAGGAAGCGGAGCTGTGGCCGGCGATGATCGACCCGACTCAGTTTGAGTTGGTTATCCTCAATCTGGTGATCAATGCGCGCGACGCGATGCCGAGGGGCGGCATCGTAACGATTGAAACCGCGAATACCCATCGCGGTCCGCCACGTCACGCCGATGAGCCAGCCGAGGGCGATTACGTCATTGTCATGGTGCGCGACACTGGGGTCGGCATGTCGCCGGAAGTGCAGGCCAGGGCGTTCGAGCCGTTCTTTACGACTAAGCCCCCTGGCGCTGGGTCAGGCCTTGGCCTGTCGCAAGTCTTTGGAACGGCGCGTCAATCGGGCGGAGGCGTGCAGATCGACAGCACCCAGGGTAAGGGAACGGCGGTCAGCGTGTATCTCCCCCGGGCCCCGGCACAAGCCGCATCCATTTCTCTTGTTCAAGAGGAGGCGATCGAGGCAAAGGCGGGCGAAGCCGTTGTTCTCGTTGTCGACGACGATCCGGGAGTGCTCGCGACCACCGCCGCGATCCTGAAGGATATCGGTTACTCGGTGCTGCAGGCCGAGAGCGGAGATCTCGCATTGAGTTTGCTGAAAGATCGCCCGTCGGTGGACTTGCTATTGACCGACGTCGTCATGAACCCGATGAGCGGACCGGAACTCGCGGGCCATGTCGAGCGGCTCTATCCGCAACTGCCGATAATCTTTTTTTCGGGATATGCCGGCTCGGCCGGGCTCACCGCCGACAGCACCGGGCGCCGGCTGATCCGAAAACCGTTTACGCCGGGTGAACTCAGACGACAAATCGAGGTCACACTCGCCCAAAAACGGGCACGGGCGACCGCTGCTTGACCCCGGTGGGCAGCCATTAACCCCACCGCGTCTTTACTTTTGATGCAGCGCAACGGCCTCTTTCCCCCGCTCGCTGGATTTGAAGCTGCCGCTCATTCCTGACCTTTCGTAAGGCATTCCGCACGCTCCGCGGCCGCACTCCAATCAACGGTTGACGGGTTTGTTGCTGCACTGCATCATAAGAAATAAAGGCTGGTCGCATGCCGCCGGACAAAACGGCGCGATGATGCGGCAATTCAGAGAGTGGTTCAGGAGAGCGCTTGAAGGCGGCATTCCAAGTTGGTGCGTGGCCGGCTCGCGGCCCCGCTGCCGACGCCCGATGCGAAAAGGGAGTTGCCTGCCATGCGCGGAACTGTCGACCTGCCCGCCGGAGTCGCTGTTTGTGGCGACATGCGACCGGGCTATGGCAAAATCCTGACTCCCGCGGCGATCGCGTTTCTTGCCGGATTAGAACGCGAGTTCGGTGCTGAGCGGCGGCGCCTTCTCGATCGCCGAGCCGAGATCCAGCAGCGGCTCGACAGCGGGTGGAAACCGGATTTCCTTCCCGAGACGCGATCAATCCGAGATAGCGACTGGCGGGTGGCGCCGATCCCCGATGATATCCGCGACCGGCGCGTTGAGATAACCGGTCCGACCGACCGCAAAATGGTCATCAACGCGCTCAATTGCGGAGCGAATGTGTTTATGGCCGACTTCGAGGATGCGAATACGCCCTCATGGAGCAACATGATCGAGGGCCAGGCAAATCTGTTTGACGCGGTGCGGCGCGCGATCACTTTCGACGACCCTGAGACGGGCCGGCATTACTCATTGACTGACAAGACGGCGGTGCTGTTTGTCCGGCCTCGCGGCTGGCATTTGCCGGAAAAACACGTGCTCGTCGATGGCGAACCGATGTCAGGTTCGCTGTTCGATTTTGGTCTGTTCTTCTTTCACAATGCGAAAGAGCTGATTGAGCGCGGGACCGGCCCATACCTCTACTTACCCAAGATCGAGAGCCATCTTGAAGCGCGGCTGTGGAACGATGTGTTTGTTTATGCCCAAGCGCAGCTCGGCCTGCCGAAGGGCACCATCAAAGCGACCGTGCTGATCGAGACAATTTCGGCCGCTTTTGAGATGGACGAGATCCTCTGGGAACTTCGGGATCATTCAGCCGGGCTCAATTGTGGCCGTTGGGATTACATCTACAGCTTTATCAAAAAATTTGCGGAAGACCCCGGCTGCGTGATGCCGGACCGCGGTCAGGTCACGATGACCAGCCATTTTCTCCGCAGTTACAGCCTGCTTTTGATCAAAACCTGTCATCGCCGCGAGATCCATGCGATGGGCGGCATGGCGGCGCAGATCCCGATCCGCAACGACCCCGCGGCAAACGAGATGGCGATGGAAAAAGTGCGCGCCGATAAATTGCGCGAGGCCGGCGATGGTCATGACGGGACCTGGGTGGCGCATCCCGGGTTGGTGACGATTGCCAAAGAGGTCTTCGATCGCGAGATGCCGCAAGCGAACCAGATCGCCCGCAAGCGCCAGGATGTTCACGTCACTTCGGCCGATCTATTGGCGGTTCCGAATGGGACGATTACTGAGGCCGGACTGCGCCAAAACCTGAACGTCGGCATCGGCTACATCGAGTCTTGGCTGCGTGGCGCGGTTGCGTGCCGCTGTACAATCTGATGGAGGATGCGGCAACCGCCGAGATCAGCCGCGCCCAGGTCTGGCAGTGGATCCGTCATGGCGCCCGGCTCGACGACGGCCGTCTGATTGACTTGGCGCTGTGCCAAGCCTTGGTCGACCAGGAACTCACCAAACTGCGCGCGTTGGACTCCGGCGAGTCACCTGGGGGCAATAGATATGAAGACGCAGCGCGGCTTTTTCGCGAACTCATCGAAGCGTCGAGCTTCCCCGAGTTTTTGACGCTGCCGGCGTATGACTTGATAATTTCGGAAGGCGCTTAACCGAACCCGCTACCCTCGGCTGGTCACCCGAATAGCTGCGTTCTGGACGCCCGGCTCCTCGGCCGAGCGTCCACATCCCACGCGGGTTAATCGGCGCGGGCGCTGCTGGTCAGCATTTCGGATTTGCGGTCGAGTGCCGCGATCAAACCATCGTATCCCTGTCGCCGAAGAATATCGGCGAATTCGGAGCGATGGGTCGCGACCTCGCTGATTGTACCGTCGAGATAAATATCCCCGATCGACCACTTGCCGCCATCTTGGCGCATCAGATAATCGACCTCAACCGGCTCGCCATTGGCCTTGATGATTTTGCTGGTGACGATCACGCCGTAGGGGTCCTGCCGCTGGCCGGTCACCTCTAGCTTTTGCCCGTGGTAGCTGTCAAAGCGGTCGGCGTAAACAGCCGACATATAGCGCCCATAGCTCTCGGTCACCTGCTGCTGTTGGGCCGGGGTCAACTTAGCCCAGCCGCTTCCGAACGCCAGGCGAGCCATAAAAGACAGATCGAAATTAGCACGAATGACCGGGGCCAACTGGGTATAGCGTCCGCTGCCGCCCAACACCGAGCCGCTTTTCATCGTCGCGACGAGGTTAGTGTAGAGGTTTTGTACAGTATCCCCGGCAGTTCCGACCGCCGCCGAGCCGGTAGTGGACCAAGCTGCCAATGCAAGCGCGAGAACAATACCTGTCGCGCTTCGCTTTAGGTTTGCTGGAACGACACGCCGCCTCGGCGCACCCGAAATTGGCATTAAGGTTTGCTCAATCATAGCTAATCTCGATTTAAGCTGTCTCCCGCCGGTCTAGATGCGTGCGGCGATGCCATATTCAAGACATGGCTGGGCTGCGACATCGACATCGTTTTGCGACCGACTTCGTCCCACAACATACCGGCTGTTGCCATCGCAGAATTCTGCCATGTCTGTGGAATGACGGATCGATGCCTAGCAAATATAGCTTCGTGAAAGGTGTTCAATTCGGGTCAGTAATAAAGGACATCAATGCAATCAACATTTGATCTGATAGCACTGCTATTAGTGCTCGCAGCAATATATGGATACCTAAACAACCGTTTTCTTGGGTTACCTTTAACGGTCGGGCTCCTGTTGTTAGCGCTCGTTAGTGCGGTCCTGCTTATCGCGTTAGGTGTGGCATTTCCGCAACTAGGGCTCAAGCTGGCAATCCGGAACTTGCTGGCAGCCGTAAATTTTCCAGTGGCTTTGCTTAATGGATTTCTCAGCTTCTTGTTGTTCGCGGGAGCTATGGAGGTCGATTTTGCCGAGCTATTTGCCCGTAAATGGACAATCTTCGCGCTCGCGATTGGCGGCACGGTGTTATCGACAGGGCTGATCGCGGGTGCGCTATTTGCGGTCGCGACGGCGCTGGGGATCAGCATACCATTCGCATGGTGCCTTGTGTTTGGCGCGTTGATCTCGCCGACCGACCCGGTAGCTGTTCTGCTTGTGCTAAAGCGCGTCGGCATTCCCGAATCTCTTCAAGCGGTGATTGCCGGTGAGAGTCTTTTTAATGACGGCATCGGCGTCGTTTTGTTCACATTGTTGTTATCCCTGGCGATCGGCACGGGAGCCGCTGACCAAGGACCCGCTGCTGATTGGCAGCAAATTTTTGCTTTCTGCGATCGGTGGCGGGTTGCTCGGCCTGGCTCTCGGTTACGGCGCTTTCC
This sequence comes from uncultured Alphaproteobacteria bacterium, assembly GCA_963735445.1. Taxonomy (GTDB): domain Bacteria; phylum Pseudomonadota; class Alphaproteobacteria; order ATCC43930; family CGMCC-115725; genus AP-15. The sequence goes on along the minus strand of CAVTLC010000003.1, from coordinate 117,920 downwards.
TGATGATGCGCGGGGTCGACGATTACAACGTTGAGCTGATTATCTCGCTAGCCTTGGTGACCGGTACCTACAGCCTTGCCGGGATATTGAACGTGTCGGGTCCGGTGGCGGTCGTAGTCGCTGGTATCCTGATCGGCAATCACGGGATGCAATTCGCGATGAGCGAGCGAACCCGCGACCACCTAAAAACCTTTTGGCTGTTGGTTGACGACACCCTCAATGCCGTGCTGTTTTTGCTGATCGGTCTTGAGATTGCCGCGATCGATCTCGAACGGCATGCGTTGCTGGCGACAGCCGCGATGATCCCGATCGCATTGATAATCCGCTGGTTTAGCGTCATCGCGTCGGCATTACCGCTCAATCTGCATCTGCCGAATGTTTTCGCTTCATCCGTGATCCTGACCTGGGGTGGGCTGCGCGGTGGCATAGCCGTGGCGTTGGCGCTTGCTTTGCCTACCGGCCCATACAAGGACACGCTGTTGACGATCGCCTACGGCATCGTCGTTTTTTCAATCGTCGTCCAGGGGTTAACTCTGGAATGGGTAGCCCGACGCACCCTGCCCTCGAGCACCATATCTGCTCTCGCTACGGCAGAAGAGGACTAATAACGACCCGCATACGCTATACGTAATCGATCGACCGTTGCTCTGTCTCAGGAGCCGGCTGATAGAGGAGCCCAGGAACTCGGATGGACAAGAAAGTTCATATCAATTTCTGGTACGTGATCGCCGCGATCCTCGGCATGCTGTGGATTCAGAGCCTCTACCTCCAGAGCACCGAGCGTACACCAATCCCCTACAGCAAGTTTCAGACGCTCCTCAACGAAGACAAGATCGCGCAGATCGAGATCGGACCTAATTACATCCGCGGGTCGCTGAAGAAGGCGGAACCTGACGGGCTTAAGGATTTTGTCACCGCGAGGGTGGCGCCCGATCTCGCGCAGGCGCTCGACAAACACGGGGTCACCTATAGCGGCGTCGTCGAGAATCATATCGTTCGCGATCTGCTGTCATGGATTTTGCCGGCGATCATTTTTGTCGGGATCTGGATGTTCGCGATCCGCCGCATGGGACAAGGCGGGCTCGGCGGCCTGATGCAGATCGGCAAGAGCCGCGCCAAAATTTATGTCGAAAAGGAAACCAAGGTCACCTTTGCCGATGTCGCCGGCGTCGACGAGGCTAAGGAAGAATTGGCAGAAATCGTAAACTTTTTAAAGGACCCCAAGGTCTATGGCCGGCTCGGCGGCCGTCCGCCAAAAGGCGTGTTGCTCGTCGGCCCGCCTGGAACCGGCAAGACCTTGCTTGCCCGCGCTGTTGCCGGTGAGGCCGGGGTGCCGTTCTTTTCGATTTCCGGCTCGGAATTTGTCGAAATGTTCGTCGGCGTCGGCGCCGCTCGGGTGCGCGACTTGTTCGAGCAAGCGCGGCAACATGCGCCGGCGATCATCTTCATCGACGAACTCGACGCGCTCGGCCGTGCCCGCGGCCCCTTTGCCGGCGGCGGGCAGGACGAAAAAGACCAAACCTTGAACCAGTTGCTGGCCGAACTTGACGGGTTCGACCCGTCGGTCGGGTTGGTTTTGCTTGGCGCCACCAACCGGCCGGAAATACTCGACCCGGCCCTATTGCGCGCCGGCCGCTTTGACCGCCAGGTCTTGGTGGATCGGCCGGATAAGCGCGGGCGCGAAGAGATACTCCGCGTTCATCTGAAAAAGGCCAAGCTTGCCGCGAACGTAAACCCCGAACAGATTGCGGCGCTGACCCCCGGCTTTACCGGCGCCGACCTCGCCAATCTGGTCAATGAGGCGACCTTGCTCGCCACCCGGCGCAACGCCGATGCGGTTGAGATGGAGGATTTCAATAACGCGATCGAACGCATTGTCGCCGGCCTCGAAAAGCGCAACCGGCTGTTAAATCCGCTCGAGCGCCGGGTCGTGGCCTATCACGAACTCGGGCATGCAATGGTCGGGCTGGCGTTGCCCGGTCTCGAAACGGTACACAAGATCTCGATCATCCCGCACGGCGTCGGCGCGCTCGGTTACACGATCCAGCGGCCGACCGAAGACCGATATCTGATGACGCGCGCCGAGCTCGAGCACAAGATGGCGGGATTGCTTGGCGGCCGTGCGTCTGAAAAGCTTGTTTTCGACGAGATTTCGACGGGTGCGGCAGACGATCTGGCAAAGGCGACCGACATCGCCCGCGCCATGGTATTGCGCTATGGCATGAGCGATGCGCTGGGTAATGTCGCCTATGACCGCGATCGCCAGCCCTTTTTGCAGCCAGCCTATCCCCAACCGCAAGAGCGCGTTTACAGCGAAGGGACGGCCGAAGCTGTCGATGGCGCGGTGCGAACTCTCGTCGACCACGCTTTCGCCGTCGCCACCGCAGTGTTGCAGCGCAACCGGGCATTGCTCGACCGCACCGCCGCCGCTTTGTTGCGCACCGAAACCCTGAGCGAGCCCGAGATCGAGCAATTAAAGCGGGAAATCCAGCCGGTTACCGATTTGCTGCCTCCTCCTGCCGAACGGGCGGAGGTCATCGCCGCCGCGTCGTGATCACAGCCGCCGGCGGCTCGGGGCAGGCCTTGACCCGGGCGAGTCGCCAAGTCCAAGATCGTGCCGACGGAACCGCCGGAGAGCCGCCATGTCGGAACGAGCATCATTTCTGAACCGCAGCTATGGCGCTTATTACCACCGCGAGCGCCCGCCGGAAGACGAGGAGCTGACCCGAGTCGGCCCCGGTACCCCGTGCGGTGAATATTTGCGACGTTTCTGGCAACCCGTCATCCAGGCCTCCGAGCTTGGAGATGTCCCGCGACGGCTGAGGATCCTGGGGGAAGACCTGGTCGCCTTTCGCGACAGAAGCGGCTCGATCGGGTTGCTGGAACTGCATTGCCCGCATCGCGGAACCTCGCTCGAATTCGGGCTGATCGATCAACAGGGCATCCGCTGCTGCTATCACGGCTGGCTGTTCGGCGCCGACGGCACGATCCTCGAAACCCCGGGTGAGCCCGCCGACAGCACCCTCAAAAACCGGCTGTGCCATGGCGCCTACCCGGTGCGCGAGCACCACGGGCTGGTGTTTGCCTATATGGGGCCGCCCGACAAGCAGCCCGATTTCCCGATCCTCGACACCTACGATTTGCCCGGCTATCGCCAGGTCGCCCGCGCCCCGACGATCTGGGAGTGCAACTGGCTGCAGGTCAAAGAAAACAGCATGGACCCGGCCCATCTGCAATTTCTGCACACCCTGCCGGGCAGCGAGGGGTTTACCGAGGATTTCAAAGAACACCCTGAATGGGATTGGATGGAGACCCCGGTCGGCATGGTCTACATCGACACGCGCCGGCAAGGCGACCGGGTTTGGGTGCGGGTTGCCGATTTCATTCTCCCCAACATCCATCAATTCCCGCCGAATGCCGACCCGATGGCATTGCGCAACTCGGTCAACCGGCCGATGGCGACGACCTGGGCGGTGCCCCTCGACGACACGCATACGATGCAGATCGGCTATTATCGGGCGCCGGAGGGTCGGGAATTTCGCCGCGGCGCCGGGTTTGGTCAGGACGCGAGCCGCTCCTATGAAGAGCGTCAGCGCATTCCGGGCGATTACGACGCCCAAGTCAGCATCCATGGCGGCATCGCGCGGCACGGTCTTGAGCACCTCGCCAGCACCGATCGCGGCATCATCATGATGCGCAACATGATCCGCCGCGGCATCCGCGCGGTTAAGAGCGGCGGAAATCTGGATTACCGCATCCTGCATAATGGCGGCGCTATCCCGACCTACAGCCACGACCGGGTAGTCTCCGGCATCCCGCCAGCCGGCTCCCCGGACGCCGACAAGCAGTTATTGCGCGACACCGCCCGCAAAGTTGTCAGCGGAACGATCGCAGCGGGCTCCGCCGAAGCATGAGGTTGGGTGCTGATCCCTACTTCTCTCTCGGATGATTACCGGGATCAGCGCCATCACTCTGGCGACGCATGATATGCAGCGTGCGGTCCGTTTCTACCGCGGGCTTGGGTTCGAGCTTTTGTACGGTGGCGAGGACGCAGGCTTTACCAGCTTCAAAGCCGGCGCCGGCTATCTCAACCTGATCGCGCAGCCAGCCGATCGGCGCTGGTCGTGGTGGGGCCGCGTCATCTTCTATGATTCCGACGTCGACGAGTTGCACGCGCGGCTCGTCGCGGCGGGCTATCAGCCGGATACCGCGCCCCGCGATGCCGCGTGGGGGGAGCGGTTCTTTCACATCACCGACCCCGACGGTCACGAATTGAGCTTTGCGTGGCCGTTGCGCGATCCACAGCCGTCGCCAACCCCAAACTCGTGAGCGTGAGATGAGCCGGATCGCTTCGGTCAAAACGTACATGATTTCGGTCCCAAGGCCGCACCAGACCTGGACCGCGCACGAGCAGATGAAAGCGTGGAATGTCATCTTGACCGAGGTGCGGACCGATGACGGTCTCGTCGGCTACGGTGAGATCCACAACTCGCCGATGCCCCAAATCTGCGAATGGGTTGCTCGCTTTGGCGAGGTCATTCGCGGCATGGATGCGCTGGCGCATGTTGCGGTGTGGGAGAAGTTGTTTGCGCTGACTTCGCCGGGTCCTGGCCGCATCGATGGTAAAGGGGACTTGCCGCCGCCGACGCCGAGGGGCGAGCGCACCCAGGTCATGGCCGCGATCGGCGGCATCGACCTCGCATTGTGGGATATCAAGGGTAAGGCCGCGGGTATGCCGGTCTATCGGCTGCTCGGCGGGGAAAACCGGCCGATCTTTACCTACGCGACTGGCGGATACTACCGTCCGGGTGCCACCGACCGCGATTACGGCGCGGAACTGGCCGAGTTCCTTAAGCTCGGCTATCGCGCCGTCAAGCTCAAGACCGGGGCCGGCACGGTCGCCGCAGAGGCGGAGCGGATCGGCACGGTCCGCCGGATGATCGGCGACGAGCCGCTGCTGATGCTCGATATGAATGCCGCCTACGATCTCCCGGACTGCATAGAATTTGCCCATGCGGTCGAGCCACACCGTATTTTCTGGCTGGAGGAACCGCTGCATTGGTATTTGCAGCCGGCCGATTTCGCAAATCTTGCGGCTGCGACGCCGATCCCGTTAGCGCATGGCGAGCGCGAGCTAACCCGGTTTACGGTCCGCGACTTCGTCGTCAATGGCGGCATCCGCTATGTCCAGTTCGATGCGACGCGGGCGGGTGGATTTACCGAAGCATTGCGGGTGGCCCAACTCGCCGAACAGCACGGAGTCATCGTCGCCCCGCATACCGCCCCCGAAATCCACAGCCACATCGTGCTCGCCATGCCGCGCTGCACTTTTGGCGTCGAGTTGCATGGCGGGCCGGAGCACGATCCCTTGGCATACGGCTTGTTTCTCGATCATCCGAAACTGCGCGACGGCCATCTAGAGATCGGCGAAAAACCCGGCTTTGGCCTCGAAGTCGATTGGGCTTTCGTCGAGAAACACCTAGTCGGCTGATCGCTCGCTCACCCAAGCGGGCGGCCGTGGCGGGCGATGAATTCGGGAAAAGCTTCCTCGGCGCGCGCCCCGCGAACGACGTGGGTCGTAAAGTGTCGTTCTTCCTCCCATTGCTGTTCGAGGGTTTGGGCCATTTGCTTCAACAGCAACTGCTTGATACCCATGACCGCCGCACGATTATTGCCGGCGATCATGCGGGCGAGCTCCATGGTCTTTGCCCGCAACTGGGCGCGCGGCACCAAGTGGTTCAGCAGCCCAATTCGGTGGGCCTCTTCTGCCTCGACGACCCGCGCCGTGAACAATAATTCCTTGGCGATCGGCCAGCCAACCTGGTTCGGCAAGGTCCAGGTGCTGTTGATCCGACCGTAGGCCGCCGCCAAAAAGCGGAAGCGGGTATCCTCGCAGCCGACGCGCATATCAAGCGACGACGCCAACACCGCCGCTCCGCCATAGGCAAGGCCGTTGATCATGCCGATCGTCGGCTTGGCGCTGGCAGCGATCTCGTAGCTGCCGCGGCCGCGGCGAGCTTCCAATTCCTCCTGGGTGAACCGGCGGTCGTCCTCGCGCTGCTCGTGGATGTCGCCGCCCGCGGAAAACGCCTTCTCACCGGCGCCGGTTATGACGATGCAGCCGATTGCGTCGTCATGGTCGAATTCCTTGACTGCCTCGCGCAATTCGCTCGTCAGCTTGCGGTTCATCGCGTTGAGCTTGTCGGGCCGGTTCAACGTAACGATACCGACACCATCCTCGCGATCGACCAGGATATGCTCGTAAGCCATTTTTCCTCCGAATGCTGTTAAATCGACGAGAGCGATGAGGAACAGCTCATCGATGAGCTCGCGCCTTTATCGTGTCACCGGCGAGAGAGTGTACGCTGTCTCCGGCAGGTCGCGGGAAAATACCAGCCCGATGCGAAGGCGTTCCCGGCAATTCCCGTTTCCGTCCTCCGAAGACCAGATCGCCTAGTTTAAAACACCGGCTACTGCGTTGTCGTCGGCTTCGATCAGCCTAATTACCCGCATATGGCTGTTCTACGGCGCCGGAGTTATCGGACTCTATGCGAGCGGTCCTGGCGGACGACTTTGATTGAGGTGTAAGACGGGGGCGCTATGAACAGCGTCGCTTCATTGCAATCCTTGACTGAGCAGCAGCAGCGGGCAGTTGATGATGCGCGTCGCCGGTTCGGGGACGAGCATCCGCAGACACTTGCCGCCATGCTCGATCTCGCCGAGACGATGTGGGCCCAGGGCCGGTTGATCGCGGCAAGAAAGACTCGAGGAGCAGGTCGTCGCGGGGCGGCGAAGGCTGTTCGGGGCCAGTGATCCCGACACCCTGAAAGCGATCGGCAAACTAGCGGTAACGATGGCCGCGCAGGGCGAACTCTCCGAGGCGCGTGCGTTGCAGGAAGAGGTCGTCATCGGCATGCGCAGCCTCCATGGCGACACCGGGCAAGACACGTTGCGGGCGATCAACAATCTTGCCGGGACGGTTGCGGCTCAGGGTGATCTCGCCGGCGCCGTTGAATTGCTGCAGTCGGTAATCACCAGAATTAGCCAGGAATACGGCGAGCATCACCCAGACTGTCTTGACGCAATGGGTAATCTTGCGGGTGTGTTGTGGCAGGGCGGCGACTGGGCCGAAGCATACGAGATGCAGCGGGAAGTCGTCGAACTGCGGCGGCGTCTGCACGGCGATGCCGATGAACGGACGCAAACTGCGGCAGCGGTGCTCGAAATGATGGAGCGCGATACCAGTTTCTCGTTAGGATAGCGGGGGCATCTCCTCGCGACAAAAGGATTGGCCGCCATGACGATATACACGCTGATGCCGCTGCATGAATCCCTCGGCTTGGCTGTCATCGGGGTCGATCTGAGCCAGCCACTCGATTCCGAAACCAGCGAAAATCTTTCGCGACTCCTGGCCCGGCATTTGGTTCTCGTTTTCCCCGACCAGTCGCTAACCCCCGATCAATATTTGAATGCTGCGACGGCCTTTGGTCCACCGATGCGTCAACATTATTCACAGCATCATATGCCGGACTATCCTGACATCGGCTTGGTGTGGCACCAAAACGGCCAACAGCCAGCCGAGACTTGGCACACCGATCATACCAATCACGAACGCCCGCCCGCCGCGACGATGCTTTACGGTGTCGAAATCCCGTCTTCGGGCGGCGGCACCAGCATCGCCGATATGCGTGCGGCATACTGGTCGTTGGAGGAGGAAGAGCGCCGCGAGCTTGAAGGTCTTCGTACCGTCAACAGCCTCGATCCGGAGCGGAGCGATACGCGGCCGGAGGATCTCGCCAGGTACGGTGCCCCAGTGGTGCACCCGATGGTGCGGACGCACCCGGTCAGCCGCGAGCGGGCAATCTATTTCCACCCAACCAAGACCGCATACATCGAAGGCATGACGCCTGAGGCAAGCAAAGAGTACCTCTCCGGTCTTGTTGAGCGCATTATCAAACCGGACATCGTCTACCAGCACAGCTGGGTCAAAGGCGACGTGCTGGTCATCGACGATCGCGCAACGCTGCACCGAGCGCACGATGATTACGACCACAATGAAAGCCGCGTGTTGTGGCGCATTATCGTCGAGGGCGATAGGCCGACTTTAGTTTGAAACCCGGTCCCGCTCCGATCACGCGACTGGCCAAGGGTCGCCGCACCACATGACCGTAATCACAGACAGCGCAATCTTGGCCGAGTTCTGCGAGCGCCAAGAGACGGCCGATTTTGTCGCGATCGACACCGAATTTATGCGCGAGCGCACCTATTGGCCAATTCTGTGCCTTGTTCAGGTCGCTGGACCACAAGAAGCGGCAGCAATCGATGCGCTGGCGCCAGACATCGATCTCGCGCCGTTGTTAGCGCTGCTTGCTAATGAGCGCATCCTAAAGGTGTTTCACGCGGCGCGTCAGGATATTGAGATTTTTTTCAATCTGACGGGCACCGTTCCTGAGCCGTTGTTTGACACCCAGATCGCGGCAATGGTGTGCGGGTTCGGTGACGCGGCGAGTTATGAAACCCTAGTCGGCAAGCTGGCCCATGCGCCGCTCGATAAATCGTCTCGCTTTACCGACTGGTCGCACCGGCCATTGACCGAGCGGCAGATCCGTTATGCGCTCGATGACGTCATTCATCTGCGCACCGTGTACCAAAAATTGCAGCAGCACCTCGCCGAGAACGGCCGCGGCACATGGTTTGCGGAGGAAATGGCCGCCCTTGTCGATCCTGCGATCTACCGCAGCGATCCCTTTGAGGCTTGGCGCCGTTTTCGGCTCCGCGGGCGTGTCGACCCGCGGTTCTTTGGCGTGCTTCGCGAAGTTGCAGCTTGGCGTGAATTGGCCGCGCAGCAACGCAACCTACCACGCAGCCGCATCATTAAGGATGAAGCGGTGCTCGAAATCGCCTCTCACCTTCCCCGTACCATCGAGGCTCTCGCGCGCACCCGGAGCCTTGGCAAAGGCGTCGCGGAGGGCAAGCTCGGCGCCGAGATCCTCGAAGCGGTGCGTCGCGGGCTTGCCGCTGCGGGTACGATCACACCGCCAACCCCGGCGCGAGCGGACATGCCTCCCGGGCTCGGTCCGTTGATCGAATTATTGCGCGTGCTGCTAAAGCAACGCTGCGAGCAGCATCAAGTAGCGCAAAAACTGCTTGCCTCGGCAGATGACCTCGATGCGATCGCGGCCGATGACCATGCCGATGTGCCGGCACTCTCGGGATGGCGCTACGAAATCTTTGGTAAGGACGCGCTCGCTCTCAAACAGGGACGTTTGGCCTTGACCGTGCGCAACAACCGGATCGCCTTAGTCGAACCCGCGTAGTCCTAAAACCTGTCCTGTCAATCGCCAGCTAGGCGGCGGGGGGCGCTGCGCACGAGTGCGGTGGTTGCGAGCGAACGGGCCACGGCATCGAGCCTTCGCCGCATCGTTTCGCCCGCAAACAGATTGTCGCCCGGCGGAACATCAAGAATAAGCCGGTCGCGTTCGCGACCAAGCCAAGTATCGGATAAGAGGTCGATCCGTCCTCCGGTCAAGGCGTGCGCGAGCCGGAGCGTCAGGCCCAACGCACGCACCTCAAACGCAGCATCGGGATCGAGCAGCGGCAAAGTCGCCTCACGGATCGGGTCGTCGGCGGTCCCGCCGTAGCGGGTATGCAGCACAGAGGCGACAAACACCCGTTCCGGATGCGCAATCGCGGCCAGAGGGAGCCGCAAGCTGCGGTTAAACGCCTCCTGGGCGCGATAATCCGGATGCTCGATCCACGCGATGTCACTGAGCCAGCAAGCGGCCCGGTGCAGTCGTCGCGCCCGATCCGATAGGTTTGGAAACAGCGGTGCGGTCCACTCGAGAAGGCGGTCACCATCAAGCGCGAAGCGGCTTTCGGTTTGGGCGATCGCCATGCAGCCCGCGATCAGTGCGTCAGGGCCGTCGTCCCCCTGCTGCACCAGCCCCGAAGCGTAGCCTTCCCGTAACCCGTACGCGGAAAACACGATTTTCTGGGGCGCGATGACGGAGATCAATCGGCGTAGGACCAAGGCTGCCAGCGGCACCATTTCAAGTCGTTTGCGCGAAATCGTCGTAATCCGCTCGAGGGATTTGCGAGACAGCCGGCCAATGATTTCAAAGAATGATTCTGCCTCGCTACGGGGGATCGTGTAGTGATGAACGATGTGAAGCGGATAGCGGGTATGCTCCATATGCAGCCGAGCTATGGCCCGCGCTCCACCGCCCACCAGATAGAGGCTTTGGCCGCGATACGAACGTGCAAGCTGTGCCGCCGCCAAGGCTCGCTCGACTTTCTCCGAGAGGGCCTTGGCGTTATCGCTGAGTTCGGCTAGGCGCAACGGTCCGAGCGGCAAGGACACGCCGCGCTCAATCCGCCGCGCGGTGCCCCTATCGTCGGCGCCGGGTGGCCGGACGCGGACGAGTTCGACGCTTCCGCCACCCAGATCGCCGACAATTCCCTCAGCATCGGGAATCCCAGCCAGCACTCCGGCTGCCGACAGGCGGGCCTCTTCGGCGCCGTCGACCACGGTCACCGGGACGTTGCATTCTCGGGAGACGCGCTCGGCAAACGAGCGCCCATCTTCGGCGTCGCGAACCGCAGCGGTAGCCAGCACCGCTAAGTGATCAACGCCGATTGACCGCGCCAGCGCTACAAAGCGCTGCAAATTGACCAAGGCGAGCGTCACCCCCTCTGGATTCAGCCTGCCGGTCGTAGACAGGCCGCGAGCCAGCCCACACATGACTTTTTCGTTGAGCAGCGGGAACAGAGCCGGCCCGTGCTGCTCGAAAACCGCTAATCGCAGCGAATTGGAGCCGAGATCGATGATGCCGATACGCTCGGCTGCTGCGGAGGCTCGCCAATCGGACATCGGACTGAGCGTTCTCAGCTCACCACGAGCAGAGGCTGCGCCCGTTTGGGCGCTTTGCCACGCCCTGAGAGGCTCGGATTGGTCATAAAATAGGTGTGCGCCGAGAACGGTTCCTCTTCGGCAGGAACCCGATCGTACGAACCATCCGGCGATAGGCTCCAGCTCTGCAACGTGTCCCGTAGGTTCGCCACCATGATCTCGTCCAAGACTTGGCGATGGACGGTTGGGTTTTCGATGGGGACAAGGGCTTCGACCCGAAAATCGAAATTGCGCGGCATCCAATCTGCGGAGCTTATAAACACTCTTGCGCGATCCGACGGTAATTTGTTGCCATTGCCGAAGCAGACGATGCGGCCGTGTTCGAGGAACCGTCCGATGATGCTCTTGACTCGAATGTTTTCCGACAAGCCGGGGACGCCCGGACGCAAACAACAAATCCCGCGCACGACCAAGTCGATACTGACGCCGGCCTGCGAGGCCCGATAAAGCAGGTCGATGAGTGCTGGGTCGACTAGCGAATTCATCTTGCCCCAAATCTGCGCGGGCTCACCTTTTTGCGCATTAGCGATCTCGGCCTCTATCAGCTCAAACAACCGGGCCCGCAGGTTGATCGGGGCAATCCAGATCTTTTCGAGCCCAGCCGGGGTGGCATAGCCGGTCATGAAATTGAACAGGCGCGCGGCATCGCGACAGAGTGCCGGATCGCAAGTGAAAAAGGAGAGGTCGGTATAAACCTTCGCCGTGTAGGGATGATAGTTTCCGGTCCCGTAGTGGACATAGGAACAGAGCTGGCCGCCTTCGCGGCGGACGACGAGCGATACCTTGGCGTGCGTTTTCAGCTTCAGAAAGCCGTACACGACCTGGACACCGGCGCGTTCGAGATCGCGCGCCCAGCGAATGTTGGCTTCTTCATCGAAACGAGCCTTGAGTTCGATCATGGCGGTGACCGATTTACCGGCCTCCGCCGCTTCGGCGAGCGCCCGCACGATCGGGCTATCGTCGCTGGTTCGATAAAGAGTTCTGCTTTATCGCGGCCACAGCCGGGTCGCGCGCCGCCTGCCGCAAAAACTGAACAACGACGTCGAAGCTCTCGTAGGGATGGTGAACGATGATATCTTTTTGTCGGATTGCCGCAAAGCAGTCGCCGCCAAAGTCTCGGATGCGCTCAGGAAACCGGGCGTTGTAAGGAGCAAAGACCAAATCCGGCCGCTCATCGATGATCAGCTGTTCGGTGTCGTTTAGGCCGAGAAGGCCGTCTGTGGCGAACACGTCGACTGGCGCAGCATCGAGCCTTTCCATTAAGAAGCGCCGCAAGTCTTGCGGCATCGTGGCATCGACCGCGAGTACAATGACGTGTCCGCGGCGGCGGCGCTTCAGAGCCGTTTCAAAATGGCGGACGAGATCCTCGGCTTCCTCTTCGAGCTCGACTTCGCTGTCGCGCAATACCCGGAATACTCCCTGGGCCACGACCGCAAAACCGGGAAACAGGTGATCGAGGAACAAGGCAATCATTTGCTCAATCGGCAGAAACCGAATTGGCTTACCGGGCAACCGAACGAAACGATGGACCGAAGCCGGGATCAGGGTAAGCGCCTGCAATCGCTCGCCGTCACTGACCCTTTCCAGCTCCAGCACCAAGCCAAAGCCGCGATTGGCGATGAACGGGAACGGATGCGCGGGATCGATGGCCAGAGGCGTCAACACCGGAAAGACCTCGACCATAAAGTGCTCTTGAAGCCAAGCCCGGTCGCCAGGCGCAAGACCGTCGGGATCGGAGACCGTTACTCCGGCATCATCGAGCAGTTGGCGCAGCGCTAGCCAAGTAACCTGCTGATCTGCCATCAGCCTACCGGTGCGCTGACGAATCGCGTCGAGCTGCTGAGCCGGTGTCAGCCCGTCTTGGCTCGGTGTCTTGATGCCAGCAAGATTTTGGCCTTTTAGACCAGCGACGCGCACCATGAAGAACTCGTCGAGGTTGTTCGCCGAGATCGACAAGAAACGAAGCCGCTCGAGCAGCGGGTGCCGTTGATTGTCGGCTTCGGCAAGGACACGCTCGTTGAAGTCGAGCCAGGAAAGCTCACGGTTGATAAAACGGCTGGCGGAGTGCGAGTCGATAGGACGCCATTCGGCAGGTTGCGCGCTTGAGCTCACCGTGATCTCCCCGCAGGCTGAAACTCGCCATCTTGTGGGGACGATTCTATAGCGGGCGTGTAGGCCTTGTCATGTGCTCGGCACAGAGGCGTAGGCGACCGAGCCCGTTCGGGAGGAAATTGGATGCATCTGTTGCACCTATTGCGCCACGCAAAATCGAGCTGGAAGGACGATGTTGACGATCACGAACGCCGACTAAACAGGCGCGGGCGCGAAGCGGCGCAGCTCGTTGCGCAGCACTTGCCCGGTGCCATCGGGAAGCTCGATTTGGTCCTGTGCTCAAGCGCAATGCGGACCCGCGAAACTCTCGAACTCGTCCTTGTGGGATTTCAGGAGCGGCCGCTTTGCGTGGTGGAGGACAACTTCTACCTTGCGGAATGCCGCCAGCTGATCGCGCGCTTACAGAGGCTCGAGGAGAGTTTCAGCAATGTGTTGCTGATCGGTCACAATCCTGGGCTGCATCAACTAGCCATTGCGCTCGCCGAGCCCTCGCCTCTCGCACGTTCGTTTTCCAACAAATTCCCGACGCTAGCGCGCGCGAGTTATCGGATCGGGACTGAGTGGTCGAGGATCGGCGATGTACAGCATCGCCTCATGGGTTACGCGACCCCGCTATCCTTGTCGGAACGAAGGGATTGATCGGTCTGCTTCGTGATCACGAGGTTCGCTAACGGAATTGTGATTGCGCAATCGCGATCCAGCGCCGCCCGATCTAGCGCAGCCGAAATCCTTGCGGCAGCGGCGAACGATCTTTCAATGCGATGCAGGAGATGGGTGATGACCTCAGGTGCGACGCGCACCTGTCGATCGGCGAAATGCTTTGTTAGAACCGCACCGAGCAGCGCATCGTCGGGCTCGCCGATGGCAACCGATGGGATGGCGCGCAGCCGCGAGCCTAAATCAGGAAGAGCCAAATGCCAGTCCGCTGGCGGCTTGGATGAAGTCAACAAGAGATTTCGGCCAGTTTCTAGGCATGCATTGAGCAAATGCAACAGAGCCGACTCTGACGCGTAATGCGCGTCATCGATGACGATGTTGATGTTTCGGGCGTCGAATACGGTTGCGGCTTGGTCTTCGGCTAAGGATTTTCCAGCAAGCCAAACGGCGCTGGCCCGCTCGCACCAAAGATGCGCGAGGTGCGTCTTACCGGCGCCTCGCGGACCATGAAGCAACAATACCGGTGATGGCCATTTAGGCCAGCGGTCGACCCAGTCCAATGCCGCTGCATTGGCAGCGGAAACAAAAAAATCGGCGCGACTAAACCCCTCTCGATAGGGTAAATCGAACGCAAGCTGCTTTACTTCTTGGTCTCGCGCGGGCACGGCTGCTTCTATTAGTCGGCTGTGGACTTGCGATTCAACAAGTCGGTTCGGAATTGGCGAGGATCCGAGTCCATCTGACAAGGTAAAGAAATCCCGAGAGAACCGTCGTCAGCATGACCGCGTAGCTAAGAATAGTGTCAGTCCAACTCGGGCCCGCTCCCAAACCGAGCCGCGCGAGCACAAATGCGACCAGTGCGATCTGGAGACCGGTATTGATCTTGCTGATGTAAAGCGGGTCGTAACGCTTGGGGATTGAGAAAGCCTGGATCAGCAGAAAGCCGCCGATAATCATGACGTCACGGAAGACGACGAGTATGACCAGCGAAGTCCACAACTGGTTTGCTAGGCCGAGCGTCACGAACATGCTGACCAAAAGCGCTTTGTCGGCGATCGGATCCAGCAGAGCGCCGAGACGGGTTCGTCGATCGAAATGCTTCGCGATGAAGCCATCCAAGGCATCGGAAACACCCGCAACGACAAAGACCCAAAATGCAATGCCATAATGCCCGCGAAGGATCAGCCAAATCGCCAGCGGCACCAAGAGAAGGCGGCCGAGCGAAATCATGTTGGGAAGGTTGAGGCCAACCCGTTCGTCGACCGAGTCGCGGCGCAGTTGGGTCATTTTGTTAACGAAACAGCCGCTTAGTTTTGGTCACCTGCACCGGAGCCGGCGGGCAGCAGTTGCCAGTCGGGAGCGGTGCCGGCTAGACCCAAATTAGCTTCCGCGAGGCCAGACTTGAGCTGGTCCGAGTTGCCGACGAATTTGATTACCACCTTTGCCTGCTCGCGGCTCAAAGTCAGCAGATTAACCGCACGGACGCTTGGCACTGCCGCCAGTCGCCGGCGCACCTCTATCCACTCTCCCAAACTGTGGATCGGCACGGTAGCTGATAGGCTTGCCTCTTTTTGAGCTGCGGGTGGACCACCATGCTCGATATCGGTGACGACGACCCCGACCGCACGCTTGAAAAGGTCATTGCTGCTTTCGCCGGGATTACCGTCGATGGCCTCAGTGCGGCTGACCAAAAGATGTCCGAGGCGATAGCGCTTCAGGGTGATGTCGAGCCCGGTGAGGTGATCACCTTGCTGTCGCGCGGTCGCCGCGGCGACGAGCGCCTCGTCTGCATTATTGCGTTGAGCGATTTCGGCAAGCGCCTGGGCATCACCCGAACGAGCCTGCTCCGCATCGATTGCGGTCAAGTCGCCGACGCCACCCAAGGGCAGCGCAAGCTTGGTGGGGCCAGAGGCGATCGAAATCTGCCCCCATGCATCGCGCCAGGGGTTCGGATCGTCCCACAGGACGAGATTATCCCCGTCGCGATAAACCGGCAGGACAACAACGGGTTTAATTGGGGTTTCTGGGGCGGCGATGCCGATGCCTGCCGAGCGAAGCAACTGGCGCACCTTTGCCTGGCGAAAGTGAAAGGTGTAGTCGGCGAGATAACGCACGCTCGACATCTTTTCGTTCGCGACCTCGAAGCTGGCGACGATGTCGGTGATGGCCTGATCGTCGAGCTTCGGCAATTTCGACAGATCGCTCGATCCGCTCAATCGTTGGACAACATCATCAAGCGCCCGACGCTGGCCCTCGATGCGTGCCTGAGTGCGGGCTGCCGCCGCGCTGTCCGCGGTCGCATCGACCTTGACCGTCGCCGAGTACGGGTCCCCCTGATTGTCGGCATAGACCTGCGGCGGCCCCAGCATCGTTATCGCCAGCAGCAACAAGGGCGAAGGAGAAGCGACTGCGGACTCTGCGTCCGGTGACGTTGAACATCAGCGGCAGAGCCATTGCAAACCGCCTCCGACCGGATACTCTCGGCGCACGCTCGGTTTCCCTGCCGTGATAACGCAGTTCATGCGGAGAAGCCATCGCCTGGAGCGACGGTGTCCGTCTCCGAGTGATAACATAGCTGGCCAAGAGCAATGCGGTTAGGCGTACTGATATCCGGACGCGGTTCAAATTTGCAGGCGCTGATCAAAGCCTGCGGCGATCCGGCCTATCCGGCCGAAATCGGCGTGGTCATCAGCAACCGCAGCGCTGCGCCGGGGCTCGCGCATGCGGCGGCGGCGAACCTGCCGAGTGTGGTAATTGCCGATCGCGATCAACAGGCGTTCGCGGCGGCGGCCGACACGCGGCTGCGCGCTGCCGGTGTCGAACTCGTCTGTCTCGCCGGCTTTATGCGCCTGCTCGCCATCGATTTTGTCGAGACGTGGCGCGATCGCATCGTCAACATTCATCCGTCGCTGCTGCCGGCCTTTCCCGGTCTCCATGCCCAGCGTCAAGCGCTGGTGGCCGGGGTGCGTTTTGCCGGCTGCACGGTGCATTTCGTGCGCCCGGAAGTCGACACCGGTCCGATCATCGCCCAGGCGGTCGTGCCGGTGCACCCGGAAGACGACGAGATTCGGTTGTCCGCGCGAATTCTTGCCGCCGAGCACCGGCTGTACCCGCTTGCCGTCCGTCTCGTTGCTGAAGGCCGGACCCGCGTGGTTGATAACCGGGTGTCTATTACCGGCTGGCGCGCGCCCGACGCCACCCTCCTCAACCCGGCTCCGCCCGATTTTCTTGTCAGCAGTGGCGGTTAGGCTATACCAAACGCACTGCTCCCGATCGGAAGAGGAAAAGATGGCGGCCACGTCGATGGATCCCTTTTTGGCCGAACATTACCGGACCTGGGTCGGCTTTACCCGGCTGATGCGATACGTCATTGCGGCACTCGTCATCATACTGGCCCTCTTAGGTTACTTTCTGTTGTAGTGCTCCGGTCATGAAGCTATTCGACCTAAGCGGAAAAACCGCGATCGTCACCGGATCGAGCCGCGGCATCGGCCGGGCCATTGCCGAGGCTTTTAGCGAAGCCGGCGCGCGGGTCGTGATTTCGGCGCGCAACCCCGAGCCCTGCGAAGAGGTCGCCGCGGCGATCCGTGGCCGAGGCGGCGAGGCGATCGCGGTCCCGGCCCGCATCTCGGACAAGGCTCAGCTGGAAAACCTGGTCGCCAAAACCCGCGAGGCTTGGTCGCGCGTCGATATTCTTGTGTGCAACGCCGCCGTCAACCCGCATTACGGATCGCTCGAGGCGCTGACCGATGAAGTCTTCGAGCGGATGATGGTCAACAATGTTTTGAGCAATCTGTGGCTGTCGCGCATGGTCGCGCCGGATATGCGCCAACAACGAGACGGTGCAATCATCTTTATCACCTCTACCGCGGCGCTGCGGTCGACGACCTCGCTCGGCATGTACGGCATCACCAAATCCGCCGATTATGCTTTGTGCCGCAATCTCGCGGCCGAATGGGGCCCTGACAATGTGCGGGTCAATTGCATTGCCCCTAGTGTTGTGACGACTCAATTTGCCCGCGTGCTTTATGAGGATCCCGCGCGCCGCGCCGCTCGGGAGGCGGGGACACTTTTGAAACGGCTCGCCGAGCCTGAAGACATCGCGGGCGTGGCATTGATGCTGGCGTCTCGCGCTGGCGCTTACATCACTGGGCAAACTATTGTCGTCGACGGTGGCACCACAATCGCGCCGTCCTGATCGCCACCCTCAGGGCTGCAGCTCGTCGCTCGAATCGCGGCCGATCAGCCTTTCCTCGGCAATCGATCCGTCGCCGTTGTCGATCCTGACTTTCGCCGGCTGATCGGAGCGCGCCAGCCGCATGGCCTCGGCAATCGCCTGTTCGCGATCATCGAAGTTAGCCCGAGCGCGATCCTCGCCTTCTTTGATAACCGCCCATTCTTCGCCCTCCGGATGAACCCGGTAAACGTGGTGCCCCAGCATCGTCGCGCGGTCCCGCATAATTAAGTCATTGATCAGTCAACACGACCGCGTTTCCCCGCGTTCCGTTGCTCCCGCAACGGCCCTCACTCGGCCGCTGCTCTTGCCGCATCCGGAGCGGGACGCCAACGCAAGACCGGCTTTCGCGCGGCGGTGGTCTCGTCCAGCCGGCGGCGCGGCGCGAGATGAGGCGCAGCGCGAAAACGGCTGACGTCGCCATCCTGCGCCGCAGCGGCGAGCGCTTTGACCACTACCGCAAATTCATCGAGCGATGCCTTGCTCTCGGTCTCGGTCGGTTCGACCAGCATCGCGCCATGCACGATCAGCGGAAAATAGATCGTCATCGGATGGTAACCCTCGTCGATCAGCGCCTTGGCGAAATCGAGGGTGGTAATCCCGGTATCCTTCAAAAACCGGTCGTCGAACAGAACCTCGTGCATACAGGGACCGGGAAACGGCTGGCTGAGATCGTCTCGGAGCAATGCGCGCAAATAATTAGCGTTCAACACTGCATCTTCGGCGACCTGACGCAAACCATCGGAGCCATGGCTCATCATGTAGGCGAGCGCTCGTATGAACATGCCCATCTGGCCGTGGAAGCCTTTTAGCCGGCCGATCGACGCTTCGGCGCCCCGCCTTTATGCTCGACCAGGTCCAAGTCCGTTTGGGCCGTGCACGATCCACGGCAACGGAGCATAGGGCGCTAGTTCGGCGACAAGCACGACCGGACCACTGCCCGGACCGCCGCCGCCATGCGGGGTCGAAAACGTCTTGTGCAGATTGAGGTGCATGCAATCGATGCCGAGGTCAGCCGGCCGCACCCGCCCGATAATCGCATTGAAATTGGCGCCGTCGCAGTAGAAGAACGCGCCCGCTCGGTGCACCGCGGCGGCGATTTCGATGATTTCATTTTCGAACAAGCCGCAGGTATTCGGATTTGTCAGCATCAGCGCGGCAACATCCGGGCCGAGTTTACCTTCGAGCGCGGCGCGATCGACACGGCCGCGGGCGTCGGCCGGTATCGGATCGACCTGATAGCCGCACGCGGCGGCGGTCGCCGGGTTAGTCCCGTGCGCCGATTCGGGCACCAGCACCCGAACGCGCCGATCGCCGCGAGCCTCGAGCGCCGCCCGAATGGTCATCATCCCACAGAGTTCGCCATGTGCGCCCGCCCCCGGCGACAGCGCCACCGCTGGCATACCGGTCAATGTTTTCAGCCAGTGGGCGAGCATGTCGATCAGTTCGAGCGCACCGGGCACGGTCGAGGCCGGCTGCAACGGGTGGATATCGGCGAGACCCGGAAGCCGCGCCAGTTTTTCGTTGAGGCGCGGGTTATGCTTCATCGTGCATGAGCCGAGCGGGTAAAGCCCGCTATCGATCGCGTAATTCTTTTGCGACAGCCGGGTGAAATGCCGCACGACCTGCGGCTCACTGAGACCCGGCAGACCAATCGAGCTTTGCCGATCAAGCCCGCCCAGCCGGGAACGGAACGGCGGCGGCTCGGGCAAATCGACACCACAGCGGCCAGCGGCGTCCTGTTCGAAAATCAGCTTCTCCTCGATCTGCAGGCCGCGATTGCCGCTGAACGTCGTTTCAGCCGCGGCAGGCCCCGACGAGCCTGTAGTCAGCGCCCGGCTCCAATCGTTCACGACACCGCCTCCCGTAGAACTTCCTCGAACCGATCGATGTCTTCGTCGGTGACGGTTTCGGTCGCCGCGACCATCAAGAGGTCGGCAAGTTCAGGCCGGTCCGGGTAGAGCCGGCTGACCGGAATTCCGCCGAGCACGTCCTGTTTCGCCAAGGTCTCGACCAGCGGCGCTGCCGGGCATGGCAGCCGCAATGTGAATTCGTTGAAAAACGATCGGTTGATCAGGCCCACCCGGGGTATGCCTTCGAGACGCTCGGCGAGACGCACCGCGGCGGCGTGGTTCAGCTGCGCCAGCCGGGTGATCCCGTCTTCGCCGAGCAGCGCCAAGTGAATGGTGAAAGCGAGGGCGCACAGCCCCGAATTAGTGCAGATGTTGCTCGTGGCGCGCTCGCGTCGGATGTGCTGCTCGCGCGTCGACAGGGTTAGCACCCAGCCGCGGCGCCCTTCGGCATCAACGGTCTGACCGACGAGCCGGCCGGGCATCTGGCGGACGAATTTGTCGCGGGTTGCAAAGAGCCCGAGATAAGGACCGCCAAAGCTCAATGCGTTGCCGAGCGACTGCCCTTCGGCAGCGACAATATCGGCGCCCATTTCGCCGGGCGATCTCACCGCGCCCAAGGATACGATTTCGGTAACGACCACGACCAGCAACGCACCCTTGGCATGGCATGCCTCGCCGAGGGCCGACCAGTCGCGCAATTCGCCCCAGAAATCCGGGTTTTGCACGACGACGCAGGAGGTGCCGCCGTCGATCAGATCGGCCAAGTTTTCGGTCTGTCCTGGGTTCGGGTCCGCGGCGGCAAGTTCAAACCCGACAAAGCGGGCATAGGTCGCGCAGACGTCGCGATAATGCGGGTGCAGCCCGCCTGACAGGACCGCCCGTTTCCGGCCGGTTACTCGGTTCGCCATCATAACAGCTTCGGCGCAGGCGGTGGCGCCGTCGTAAAGTGAGGCGTTCGCGACCTCCATCCCTGTCAACAGGGCCACCTGGGTCTGAAACTCGAACAGGTATTGCAGAGTGCCCTGCGATATCTCGGGCTGGTAAGGCGTGTACGAGGTCAGGAACTCGCCGCGCTGGATCAGGTGATCGACCGCGGCCGGGATATGGTGCCTGTAGGCCCCGCCGCCGATAAAGAACGGAACCGAACCCGCCGAAACATTGCGCGCCGCCATTCGGCCAATCGCGCGCTCCACCTCCAGTTCCCCCTGTGCCCGCGGCAGGTCGAGAAGACCGTCGAGGCGCGCCGCCGCGGGAATGTCCGCAAATAAAGCGTCGATCGACGGGACGCCGATCGTCTTCAGCATCGCGTTGCGATCGGCCGCGGTCAGGGGCAGATAGCGCATTATTGCTGACCCTCGACAAAGCGCCGATAGGCCGCCTCGTCCATCAGCTCATCCAACTGTTTTGGATCTGCAAGCCGGAGCTTCATAAACCAGCCCTCGCCCATCGCATCGGCATTGACCTTTGCCGGATCGCCGGCGAGGGCCTCGTTGACCTCGACGACCTCGCCCGATACCGGGGCATAGACATCGCTCGCTGCCTTGACTGATTCCACGACCGCGGTCTCCTTGCCCTGATCGATGTGCCGACCGATCTCAGGCAACTCAACGTAAACGATGTCGCCGAGTTGCGATTGCGCGTAATCGGTAATGCCGATTACCGCGATCTCGCCGTCAAGCCGGACCCATTCGTGGTCTTTGGTAAAGCGTACTGCAGTCAACGCGTGCCTCCTGCGGCTTCAGCCGCGGTGATAGCGGTGTGGGACAAAGGGGAGCCGGGCCACGTGTGCGGGATGCGCTGCGCCGCGCACGCTTAGCGCGAGGGGGGTTCCTTCGACCGCATGAGCGCCATCGACGTAACCCATCGCCACCGGTGCCCCGAGTGAGGGACCAAAGCCGCCACTCGTCACTCGGCCGATATCATTGCCGTCGGGATCGGCGATGGATGTTCCCTCGCGGGCAGGGGCGCGGCCATCGGGGCGGACGCCGACCCGCTTGCGTGCCGGGCCGTGCGCAAGTTGGCCGAGAATGACCGAAGCGCCGGGGAAATCGCCGTTCTCGCGTCTGTTCTTGCCGATGGTCCAGGCCAGGCCGGCCTCGACCGGAGTCGTTGTCTCGTCGATATCGTGACCGTAGAGGCACAGCCCGGCTTCGAGACGCAGCGAATCACGGGCGCCGAGCCCGATTGGCGCCACCTCGGGCTCGGCAAGTAACCGCTCAGCGAGGGCCGCGGCGGCCGCTGCCTCCAGCGAAATCTCAAACCCGTCCTCGCCGGTATAGCCGGATCGCGTCACGAGGCAGGGCTGGCCCTCGAGCATCGTCTGCGTGGCGCTCATAAACGGCATTGCCGCGATTCCGGCGGCGAACCGCGCCAGTACCGCAGCCGCCATCGGACCCTGCAGCGCCAGCAAGGCGCGATCATCGAGTTTCTCGACCTTAACGGCCGAGCTCAGATGAGAGCGGATATGATCAAAATCGGCGTCCTTGGTCGCGGCGTTGACGACGACAAACAGACTATCGTCGAGCTTTGTCACCATCAGGTCGTCGAGAATGCCGCCCGTCTCGTTGAGCAAGAGGCTGTAGCGCATCCGCGTCAAACCGAGGCTGCGTATATCTCCGGGTACGAGTTTCTCCAGGCCGGCGGCGGGGTCGCCGCCCGATAGTTTCAGCTGTCCCATATGCGAGACATCGAACAACCCGGCTTGGGCGCGAGTGTGCAGATGCTCGGCCAGGATGCCGGCCGGATACTGCACCGGCATCTCGTAACCGGCGAACGCCACCATCCGCGCGCCGAGCGAGCAATGGAGCGGATAGAGCGGCGTTCGTTTCAAGGAGGCCGGATCTTCGTTCGGCACTCGGGCACCTCCGACAGAGAGCGGACGCAACTGCGTCCTCTGTGCCCCCTCTGTCGTGGACCCTGAGAGATTCACCCCTGAAGCGCTTGTCGCGCTACTGGGGCTTACTCCTTCGGTGAGCGGCGATGCGAATCACGCCGCTGCTTTCCAGAGCGCCCTTCCGCCCGCGGTCCTTTTGCCTGAGAGTTTCCGGGGCGGTTGCTCCTTCGGCGCTGCATCCCAACCAATGAGGCGCAGCCTCTCCCGCGGGCGTGCGATCGGCCGAGCATGTGTAGCACCACCGGCGGACAAAGACCACCCGTGAAGTCGGGCTCTCGTGATGACGGTAGATCCAGAGATTTGCCCAGTGAAAGCGCTACCGGTTCGGCGTGCTGTCGCGAATCTTCGAGCCCGTTTTCCGCGCTCAGCCATTATCAGCCAGAACGACGCCCGCGAGATGAAGCGATCCGCAGATCAGGGTGCGGGCCGGGCCGGGCTCGGCGGTTATGGCCTGGAGCGCGGCGGCCACCGAGAGCGCTTCATAGCGCGGGAAGCCCGACCGAGCGGGCGTCGGCAGCGATTTTGTCGGCGGACAAGGCATTTTGCTCGCCAGGAATTGTGACCGCGTAGAGGGCGCGGACATGGGGGGCGAGCGGAGCGA
This sequence comes from uncultured Alphaproteobacteria bacterium, assembly GCA_963735445.1. Lineage (GTDB taxonomy): Bacteria > Pseudomonadota > Alphaproteobacteria > ATCC43930 > CGMCC-115725 > AP-15. Next base: position 94,661 of record CAVTLC010000003.1, on the reverse strand, counting down.
GGAAGCCCGTCGCGTCCTTGGTATTGAGCATCCCGACGATCAGATAGAGCGGGCGGTCGGCCCAGGCCGAAATCGAGGCCGCCAGCACCTGACCGGCGCCGGGGTTATGGCCGCCATCGAGCCACAATTCGCAGCCGTCCGGCAGCATCTCGATCAAAGGCCCGCGGGTCAGGCGCTGTAGGCGAGCCGGCCAATCGATATGCTGCAGCCCTTGCCCGATCGTCTCGCGGCTGATCTCCAGGCCCGACACCTGTTCGAGGCAGGCAATCGCAATCCCGGAATTGGCGACCTGATGCGCACCTGGGAGCGACGGTAACGGCAGGTCGAAGCACCAGCGCGGGCCTTCATAACGCATCCCGCCGGCATGCGCGGCGCAGCGCCATTCTCGGCCAAAGCGGTAGAGCGGTGCTCCGATCTCGGCGGCGCGGATGTCGAATACCGCGGCCGCTTCGATGGGCTGCGGACCGATGATCGCCGGCGAACCCGGTTTCATGATGCCGGCCTTCTCGCCGGCGATCGCGGCGATCGTGTCGCCCAGAAACGCTTGATGATCGAGCGAGATCGGGGTGATCGCCGTCGCAGCCGGATGTTGCACGACATTGGTTGCATCGAGCCGGCCACCCAATCCGGTCTCGAGCAGCACAAAATCGGCCGGGATGCGGGCAAAGGCGAGAAACGCCGCCGCCGTCGTGATCTCGAAATAGGTGATCGGCCCACCCTGATTCGCGCGCTCGCACTCTTCAAGCAGTTCGATCAGGTGGTCCTCGTCGATCAAGCGCCCGGCGAGCCGGATCCGCTCATGAAACCTGACGAGATGCGGCGACGTGTACGCGTGAACGCACCATCCCCCGGCTTCTAGGCAGGCGCGAAGTGTCGCGATCGTCGAACCCTTGCCGTTTGTGCCGGCGACATGGATCACCGGCGGGAGGTGATTTTGCGGATCTCCCAGCGCCTTGAGCAGCCTCTCAATTCGCCCGAGCGATAAATCGATCAGCTTTGGATGCAGACGCGAGAGGCGCTCTAATACGATGTCGCTGCCGGCTTTGATCATGCCGGCCCCGCTGCGCCGATCACCCGAGGCTGAGGCAATGCAGCTGGCAATGGATCGCGCAACAGACCAAGTAGCCGGCCGATCGTCGCCCTCAATTCGGCGCGCGGCACGACAAGATCGAGCATACCGTGATCGAGCAGATACTCGGCACGCTGGAAGCCATCCGGCAATTTCTCTCGAATTGTCTCTTCGATGACACGGGCTCCAGCAAACCCAATTATCGCCCCCGGCTCTGCCAGGGTGATGTCGCCGACCATCGCGAACGAGGCTGACACCCCGCCAGTCGTCGGGTCGGTGAGCAACACGATGTAGGGAAGCCCCGCCTCCTTCACCATGTCAGCGGCGATAACCGTTCGCGGCATTTGCATTAGCGACAGGGCGCCTTCCTGCATTCGCGCGCCACCCGACGCAGGGACGACGACCAATGCCGCTTCCTGCAGAATTGCGAGCTTGGCCGCAGCCAGCACCGCCTCTCCGGCGGCGATACCCATCGAGCCCCCCATAAAGCCGAAGTCAAACGCGGCGGCAACAACGGGATGTCCACTGATCGTCCCATGGGCGACGATAACCGAATCGCTGCCGGAACCGTGCGCCGCCTGACCCTCTTTGAGACGATCGGTGTAACGTCGGCGATCGCGGAAGCGGAGCGGGTCAGAGGGTGTTTTTGGCAACTCGATCCGCGAAAACGCGCCGTCGTCGAATAGGATTCCCAGTCGGCGTAGCGCGCCGATGCGCAGATGATGGCCACAATTCCGGCAAACATCGAGATTGGCTTCGAGCTCGCGATGGAACAGCATCTGTTCGCAAGCAGGACATTTTTTCCACAAATTGTCGGGCACCGTCCGCTTACTGACCACCGCGCGGATCTTCGGCAGCACGAAATTGGTAAGCCAGCTCATCCGCGTTCACCACGATAAGAGAATACGTCGTCAGGGTTGGCGCCAAACTGCGCCGGAGCCGAGAGGCCGGCTCCCCCTTTTGGGCAAAAATCGCCCGCCATCTTCACAAGCCAGCAGATGACGATGATAACCTGACGTTGGCAAGGTGTACGAAATCGTATTTCGTAAGGCGTGGAGCTGGGGAAATGCGCGATCTGACGATCCGATCCCGTTACTCTGGACCCAATTCGGATCCCGCCGGATCCGCTGCCCGAGCTTTGTCTTTGCCTTTGAATCCAAATTCGATGCGCTCGCGCGCAAGCGCGATTCTTTGCTTGTGCGGATTGGGAATTGCGGCTTCTGCGATCATCTTCGCCTTTCTCGGTACTGGGCTATCTTTACTGATCGATTCCCGCGAAGCGGCTGGTCCGGAACGATCGCCAGCAATGACGGCATCCGACGCCTCGAGGACCTCGATCCGCGGCTTCAGCGAGAGCCCGGCTGTTACCCCAATCCAGGACAAGTCGACAAAGCCTCCAGCGCAAACGGAAGCGCGAGCAACGCTGACCGGCGAAACACCAGCAACCTCAGCCACTCCGCGGCAGATCACGAGTTCTATCTCGCAACCGGCAAGCTCCGGGGCGGTTCCTTCCGCATCGACAGTATCGCAGACGTCGACGCTCCCTCCCGACCGTCAGGCGATTGATACAGGAAAGACGCCCGCCACAGCCGACTCTCATACGGCGCCCTCTTTGCCGAAAGACCGCAGTGCCGCGGCAGCATCGACCGTCGTTGCGCCGTTGCCCGCTCCGGAGATCAACACCCTCCTGCTGCAAGGTGACGCCGCCTTTCGGCGGGGGGATCTTGCCTCTGCCCGACTCCTCTACCGTCGCGCATTCGAAGCGGGAGAAGGGCGAGGAGCCTTAGGTATAGGAGCGAGCTACGATCCGTTCTTCTTGCGTCGCTTCCATCTGTGGACACAGATTGCGGACCCCGACGAGGCACGGGTGTGGTACTTGCGGGCGGGTGAACTAGGAACGTCGGAGGCCAAGCTTCGCCTCGATCGCCTGGGAACGAGACCAAGTCGTTAGCCGATCCATTTTTCAGGATCTCAAGCAGGTATGATGATTTAATTCGTCGCCCGTTACAGCGCGAACTCCCAATTCCTGGCACCCGACCCGTTCTCAAGGTAGTATGCGATGTCCCACGTCCCAGCATGACTGCGACCTATGAGAAGTCGCAGGGCTAACGCCGTTCACAGGCGAAAAAGGCGATGTTCTCGGATGAGTCGAGATACCGCGGCACCCTGTCGTAGCGCGCGCAATGCTCTCTTGCGACTTCGGTCGCCGCGGTGAGGTCGTGGCCATAGCCAACCTGGGCAGAATTGGCGTCGCCGGCGGAGAGAAACGGCTTCTCCGCGCAACCGCCGCCGATCGAGCCGATCAAAATCGACCAGAGCAGCCATAGGACGGGCCGCCATTGGACAACTGGACGCCACTGGGCCGCGCCCGTCACTAGACTTCTCGCGTTTCCAAGAATCCGGCTTTCGCCGCAAAATCGCGGCCGCGCTCGGCAAAGTCGTGGTAGTCGCCGTAACTCGGCGCCGCCGGTGACAACAGCACGACGCCACCCTTTGGTGTCTTCTGCCTGGCCCACGCAACTGCGGCCTCCATCGACCGCGCGAGTGTGGTGTCGGGGTGGTCGGGGGCAGCGCGCAATGTTGTGTAAATCCGCTCGCCGCTGATGCCGAGGCAGACGACCGCGCGGGCAGCACCACCGGCGAGCTTGGCGATCAGCTTGCCGTAATCGATGCCGCGATCGTACCCGCCGGCGATCAAGGTTATGTCCCGCCCGGCGTAAACCTCCAGCGCCGCGAGCGTCGATTCCGGCGCCGTCGAGATGCTGTCGTCGACGTACAGCACGCCGGCGATCTCGCCAATCTCCTGCTGGCGGTGCGGCAAGGCGCGAAAGTCGCGAACAGCGGCGAGCGCGGCGCGAGGGTCGAAGCCGAGCACCTTCGCCACTGTCAGTGCCGCGCAAACATTGGAGAGATTGTGTGGCCGGGCAAGGTAGGGGTTTTTGACATCGCCGATCCGCTCACCACCGTCGAATATCGCGTTCCCGCGGCTATGGAGAGCAGCCGCATCATTAAAGAAATAATGAGCAAGTCCGGAGGCCGGCGAGGACTCGCGATTGACGACAGCGCACCGGCTGTGTCGGAGCAGATTAAGCTTGTCGCGGCAATAGGAATCGAGGGTCAGATGCCAATCGAGGTGCTCGGGAAACAGCGAGGTCAGCACCGCGATATCGCACATTCCGTCGAAATCTGCGGCCTGATAGCTCGATACCTCAATGACCGCAAATTCGGCGCTGCTCCCGTCGATCTCGGTGACCGGGACCCCGATATTGCCGGCGAGCGCCACCTTGCGGCCGAGCTGTCTAAGGATATGCGCGATCAGCGTAGCGGTCGTGCTCTTTCCCTTGGTTCCGGTGATGCAGATCGTCCGAATCCCGATATTCTCGGCGAACCACAAATTCAACAGCGAGGTGACCTTTACGCCGTTGTGGCGCGCCCTCTCGATTTCAGGCCGGTACAGGCTTACGCCCGGTGATTTGACCAAAACGTCGACTTCGTCGAGAGCGCGGCGGACGGCGTCCTCGCCAAAGGCGCATTGGATATTGTCGAATTCGATGGGCCGCGGGGCACTCGCAGTATCGTCCAACAACAGCAGCGGCAATTCCGGATGGTGCGCCCGCAGGAATTGGATTGCCGCGCGGCCCTCGCGGCCGAGCCCCCAGATCGCCACCCGCGCTGCACCGAGTTCAGCCGCACGCATCGAGCATCGCCATAAATGAAGCCGGAACCCGATGCGGATGCCGGGCCGCGAGCAGCATACGAACTTCGTCCGGATCGCGCCGCTGCAGCGCCGGGTACGCCCCGTGTAGCCGTCGCACGACGGCATCGTCATGCCAGCTGGGATCGCTGCCGAGATACGCCATTACCGCCGCGCTCTCGTCGGTTTCGCCGACACATTCGAACGGCTTGTATTCGCGCAAACCGCATAATTCCGCGAAACCGTCGGACTGAGCTTGATCCTCGAGCAGATTATGCCCGAAAACAGCAATTAGCCGATCCTTGGCCACAAACGGGGCCAGCGCCAGAAAAACGAACCGGCATTTGGGGCAATTACCGCACCAGTGACGCCCGCGCTCGGCGCGCGACTGGCGGAACGCCGTATTGCAGCTGCGGAAAATATCGAAATATTGCGGGTACTGCGCAAAGCGCCGGGCAATCTCGATTTCTGCCAATGGCCGCAATAGCGAGAAATACGCAATGTTGGGGGTTATGCAGCGGGCGACGTAATCCGCGAGATCGACTTCGAATTCGAGCGACTTGCTGTATTGGTGATTAATGCTCAATCCATCGAAAACTAGGTTTGGCGCACTGGCGGAATGTTCGTTCGACATCGCGATCGTATCAAAGCCGGCCAACACCGCGCAGGCCAACGCGATTGCGCTCAATATACCGGTGATCGGCACATGACCGTTGAGTGCGCCTTGCTGGTTGAGCTTGAACAGGGCCGGATCGAGCCGCCGATGCACTCGAATAAACGGCAGGCCAGATGCGGCGATGCAGGCCGCGATCGGTTCGGCGTCGCCAAGCGAAAACAGGACGAGATCCTCGCCTGATCGCTTTAAGCATTCGAGGGTGACGATCGAATCCTTGCCGCCGCCGACCGGCACGCAGGTCCGCCGTGGCAGACTGATTGCCAATGGTTTTGACGGGGTGATCGGCTCCGAATGGAACCGACAACGGCCATTGAGCGCTATGCGGTTGGTCCACCCGAACTCCGCCAAACCGTTTTCGTAAAATTTCTGCAGAAACCCGGCCGTCTCGGGATCGAGCGGAAACGCGGCACAGCGCAGCTTCTCCGGGATAAAGGCCTTGTAATAGCTGACACCCGAAAACAGGAAGACGAGCCGAAAAATCCGGTCGAGCACCGCCTCGGCTTGCGGCGACAATGGCTGCGGCGGAAAATCGAAGATCAGCCTTTCCTCAAATCGCGGCCCATCGAGAAAGCGGTAGATCAACGTCAATACGTTGCCGCCCGGGTCGTAGCGGTAATCCTCGAAGATAAACTCCCTAAACGACATGCTCGCCCTCGGCGAGCCGGCGCACCAGCCGTAATTTCTCGTGATGAAAGGCAAGGTCGAAATTGTCGATCGTCGGCGCCTGCCGCCGCGAGACACCGTCGACCGCAGGCCCGTCACGCAACATGGTTTCGAGAATTTGCCGGTCGAGCTTTTCATCGAGGCAGCGCAATAGCCTGTCCCGCCACTCCTCGCGGAAGACCGCGAGTGCGCCGAGCAGCGCATAGGCGCCCCAATGCGACACGCCAGCCACAATCAGCTGACGCGCGGGTGTCACGCACCCGATCGTCTCGCCGTGCGCGACATGGCGCGCAATCAGGTCCCGCGGCAAGGCGCCCATGCCGATTTCATTGCCGCCATCGCCGATCGCGATCGTATCCCACGGCCCAGCGGCAAAGAGGTCGTCAAGCGGTGCGGTATGCGGGCTGATGTCCTCGCCGCGCATATTGCGCGGGCTGCCATCACGGCTGCGCCCGCAGCGTTCGATCGACAGGGCGTGGGTGATCCCCGCGGTACGCCAGGTCTCGATCAACGATGCCAGCGGTGCATCGACCGCGATGGCGTCGATTGGGACCTTCGGAACGCCTGCCACGTTTAACGCGACCGCACAGGCGTTGCGGCAGGGCTCATCGGTGGCAAGCCGGCACGGGACACCGATCTCGGCGAGCCCACGGGCCAGCAGCGCGGCCCCGACCGGGCCATCGGTTTCGGCCGCCGGCGGCGAGCCCTGCGGTACGAAAAACCCGGTGATCAGTCCGACATGACAGGAGTGGGTCGCGGCCAATGCCGATGCGGCCCGCCACAACCCGCCGCGCGTCGCCGCGCACAGCGCGTCGATATTGCGTCCGATTTCAGTCTGCACGACCTGTTCGATGCGGTCGACCAGCGCCTGTGCCGCAGCCGGCGTTGACATGTCGAGAGGCGCTAAAGGCTGGCGAGCTTGGCGTTCAGGAGATCAGTGATCAGCATTGAGCCCGGTGCGTGGGTTATGCAGAACTCGGGCTCGGCTTCGGCGATGACCGCTTGCGGAGTGACCCCGCAGGCCCAGAATACCGGCAATTCGCCGGCATGCACCGGCACTGCATCGCCGTAGTCCGGCCGGTCCAAACTGCCGATCCCAATCGCCTCTGGTAGGCCGAGATGAACCGGCGCGCCATGCACCGACGGAAAGCGCGAGGTGATCTGGATTGCGCGGATCGCATCGCCGGGGCTTAGCGGCCGCATCGACACGACAAGAGGACCGGCAAACGAGCCGGCCGGCACGCAGCGAATATTGGTGCGGTACATCGGGACATTGGAGCCGCACGTCATGTGACGGAGTTCGATCCCCTCCTCGACCATCGCCTGCTCGAACGAAAACGAGCAGCCAAGGGCGAAACTGACGAGATCATCGCGCCAGACATCGCGGACATCGGCCGGCTCCTCAACCAGCTCGCCATAGCGCCACACGCGGTATTTCGGTAGATCGGTGCGGATGTCGAGGTCCTCGCCGAGCGCTGGCAGATGCGGGTCGCCCGGTTCCGAGACCGCCAAGACCGGGCAGGGCTTTGGGTTGGCCTGCGCAAAACGCAGGAAATCATGCGCGAGGGCCTTCGGCAAAATCACCAGGTTGGCCTGCACATTGCCCGCTGCGAGCCCGGCGGTTGAGCCATTGAACCCTTCGTCGCGAATTCTCCGGCGCTCGCGCGCGCCGGCTTTGATGCTTCGGTCAGTTGTGGCGCTCATGACACGATCCCATTCCCGATCAAAAATCTTACCGCTGATCGGCGACTGTCGTCAAAACAGTGGCCAGCGACGAGACCGCTCGAGGGTTTTTCCGTATGAGTGCTTTTTTTCTCGCGGCCGCCATTTTGCTGGAAATCAGCGGGACCACGGCATTGAAGCTCTCCGACGGGTTTACCCGCCCGCTTCCTGCGGCTGTCGTGGTGGTCTGTTATCTGTCGAGCTTTGTGGTGCTGTCTTGGGCATTGCGTGGAATCGATTTGTCGACAGCCTATGCGATTTGGTCGGGGGTGGGGACAGCGCTCGTCGCAGCAATCGGGATTGTGTGGTTTGGCGAACCCGCCGGCATCTGGAAGCTGTTGTCGCTGGGATTGATCATCGCCGGGGTGGCGGGTCTGCATCTTGCCGGGCGCGGCTCATGACGGATCGTTGCGGCGGCTCGTTGACCGGGGGTGGCGGCGGTTCGGTCGGCGGGACCGGCACTGGAGTTGGCGGCTCGTCAATCGGCAGCGGGCGATCAGGATCGGGAGGCGGCTGCGGCGGCGTTCCCGGCGGAAGCGGGGGTGTCGGGCTCTGCGCCACGCGCCGATCAACAATATTCGATCCCAGTGTGGGCATCTTTGGCGACTTCAGTCAGCCAGCAGGGCGGCGCAGCCGAGAAACGCGGCGAGCGGGTGTGTCACGACATAAGTCGGAATCGCCGCGAGATAGGATTCGAACCGGCCTTTTGCCGCAAAGCGCTCGCGAAACCGCGAATCGACAAAATATTGGCCAAGCCGCGGCACGATCCCACCCGCGATAAAAACCCCGCCACGCGCTCCCAGTGTCAATGCCAGATTTCCGGCGACGGTGCCCAGCATGGCGCAGAACATCGCAGTCGCCTCGACGCAGACCTGATCCTCGCCGCGCATGCCGAGATCGGTTATCTGGGCCGCGGCGTAGCCCTTTGACGGAACCCCATCGATCGCCGTTAGCGTGTTATAGAGGTTGACGAGCCCCGGCCCGGACAGCACGCGCTCGGCCGAGACGTGGTCCAAACGGTGGCGCAGATAGCCAAGAACCGCGCTCTCGCGGTCGTCCGCCGCCGCCATCGTTGCATGCCCGCCCTCCCCGGTCAGCGCCAGCCAACGGGCGCCATTGGGAACCAGGCCGGACACGCCGAGCCCCGATCCCGGACCTAAGCACCGCCAAGGGGGTGCCTGGGACCGCGGTTCCGCCCCCGACAGCAATTCGATCCGCGGGGCCGAGCCGGGGGAGCGCCAGCGCCTGAGCGGTAAAATCGTTGATCACCTCAAGCCGCTCAAAGGCAAAGTGCTGTCGCAATGCCGAGATCGAAAAGCTCCAGGGATGGTTGGTCATCGCCACCCGATCGCCGGTAATCGCCGAGGCGATCGCAATCGCCGCCTGACGCGGCATCGGAAAGCCGCCTCGATCGCCCAGGTATTCGGCGAGGGCGTCATCGATGGTCGGGTAATTCGCACACGGATAGGTACGCCAATTCAGGATGGCGCCATCGCGAGACACGAGACCAAAGCGCGCGTTGGTGGCCCCAATATCGCCCACGAGCCGAGTTTCAGGCTCGTTCCCCTCACCCCCTGGGGTTGCCATTAGTCGGCGCCGCTCGCCGACAAGGCGGCGATAAAGCTCTCACGCCAATGGGTAATGTCATTGCGCTCGATGGTCGCCATCATCGCCGTCCACCGCTCCTTGCGTTCGCCGAGCGACATGGTCAGTCCCTGGTGGATGCCCTCGGCCATGCCTTCGACATCGTGCGGGTTGACCAGCACCGCTTCACCCAACTCCTGCGCCGCCCCGGCGAAGCAAGACAGCACCAGCACGCCGGGATCTTCCGCCGGCTGCGAGGCGACGTACTCTTTCGCCACAAGATTCATGCCGTCCCGCAACGGCGTAACGAGCCCAATCCGCGCAGCCCGCAAAAACCCTGTCAGGATTCGATGGCCAAAGCTCTTATTGATATAGCGCAACGGCGTCCAGTCGAATTCACTGTAGCGCCCGTTGATATTGCCGGCCGAGGCCGCGAGGACACGGCGGATCTCCTGATATTCCGGGACTTCGGAGCGCGATGGCGGTGCTATCTGCATAAAAACGATACGCCGGCGTGTTTCCGGATAGGCCTTCAGCAGTTGCTCGAAGGCGGCAAACCGGGCCGGGAGACCCTTTGAATAATCAAGCCGATCGACCCCAATCATCAGCGTCCGGTTGACGAGGCTCTGCCGCAACCGCTGCATGTGGCGGCTCGAATCAGCGGCGGCGGCGAGGCGCGAAACCGCGGCTGCGTCGATCCCGATCGCGAACACCCGAGCGCGGACAATTCTGCCGAAAGCCCGAAAGACACCACGCCCAAGGTCTTCCGCGCCGGCCCAACGCAGCAGGTAATCGGAAAAACCATGCAGATCGGACTGGGTCTGAAACCCGACCAGATCATAAGCGCACAGCGCCTCAACCAGATCGCGGTGATTCGGCAGCACGCGCAACAACTCCGCCGGCGGGAACGGCGTGTGCAGGAAGAAGCCGAGGGGCTGGTTTTGGTTGAGACGTCGCAGCTCGCGGCCGAGCGGGATCATATGATAGTCGTGAACCCAGACCTGGTCGTCGGGCAGCAGCAACGGGGCCAACGAATGTGCAAAGCAACGGTTGACCCGCATATACGCGGCAAAGTCTTGCCGCGAATAGCCGACGAGACCCGCCCGCAGATGAAATAGTGGCCACAGAACCCGGTTGGCAAAGCCGAGGTAATATTCGTCAAAATCGCGCTGGGACAGATCAACGGTTGCATAGGTGAGCCGACCCCGCTTGACCGTATTCAGCTCGCCGGCTGACGAATCTTCTGCGACTTTGCCGCTCCAGCCAAACCAAACGCCGCCAGCGTTTTCGAGTGCGGCGCGCAACGCCACCGCCAAGCCCCCTGAATCGTGCTTGTCGGCGTCTACCGCGACCCGGTTCGAGGCGACGATCAGCCGGCGGCTAGTGGGCCGCGCGCGTTTAGGATTCGCTTCTGCCCCCGATGGTTGCGTTTTGACGGCGCGTTTACCGGCCGAGGTGATCGTCTCCTCCGTCATCTTTAATTCCTGTTATGAGCTGAACCGGCCAACGCTTACGGGACGCAATAGTTCCCGCAGAGGATTGATTCTAAAGGCCTACCGGGTTCGACCGGCGCACGGCCATTGAACAATCTACAGCCTTGAACAACCCGCAGCGATAATCGGCGCGAGCGCCGCCACGCGATGAGGCGGATTTCGCAGCGCGTCCAAAATCTGTCAGTTGTGCGTCGCACTGGACGCACCGCCACCCACTTCAGGTAAATGACTGATCTAAACGTGAATTCTCAATCACAACAGGCGCTTCGAAAAAACCGGCTTGACATACCGGCGGCGCGCACTAAATTGTGCAGTGCGGTAACGATCGCCGGTTGTGGTCTTACCGTACGTCTTCTAGGCGTTTCCTCCCTAAACTTGGGCCGAGCGATTGCTTCGGCCCATTTTTTTACCCATCCGGAACACGCCCGCGCCGCCGGTCGACTATACCGCCGGTCGGCTTCGGTCAGCTGATCGGGATCCAAATCGGGGAGTGCCGAGACCTCGCGATAGATGCCCGTGAAGTCGGGGCGGGTTGCGTCAAACAGTTGCTCGAAATCCTCGATCACGAAATAGGTGTCCTGAAACCGGTCGATCCGGTATCGCGTGCGCATGACTCGGCGCAAGTCGAACCACAGCCGGTGCGGCCGCGCATCCTCGAGGCAATAAACCGATTCGCCGGCAGACGACAAAATTCCCGATCCGTAAATCCGCAAGCCGTCCGGGGTCGAAATCAGCCCGAACTCGACCGTGTACCAGTAAAGCCGCGCCAAGCGCTGTAGGTGGCCGAGGCCTTGCGCCTTGAGTCCACCCTTCCCGTAAGCCTGCATGTAATCGGCAAAGATCGGGTTCATCAGCAACGGCACGTGACCGCAAATATCGTGAAAAATATCGGGCTCTTGCAAATAATCGAGCTGATCGCGGCCGCGGATAAAGCAGGTCGACGGAAACCGTCGGTGCGCCAGATGATCGAAAAATACCTCGTCCGGGACCAGCCCCGGCACCGCGACAATGCGCCAGCCTGTGCTGCGGTCGAGAATTTCGCTGAGGCGGCGAAAATCGGGAATCCCGGCCGCCGCCACCCCGAGCCCTGCGAGCCCGTCGAGGTATTCGCGGCAAGCGCGGTGCTTTAGCAATTTTTGCTGGCGCTCAAACAACAGCCGCCAGACCGCGTGTTCCTCCTCCGTATAAGCGTCCCAGTTCTGCTCGATTGTAAAGTCCGGGGCCGCTTTCAGCCCAACCGCGCTCATCGATCGCTCCGCACCCGTTCTGTTCTTAGGTGAGAATGGCGGTGCGGCGGATCAATCTCTCGGGTTCAGTCGACCTCGGAAAGACATTCCTCGGCGGTGCGGGCGAGCTCGCGCACTAGCTCGGCCAGTTCCGCCGCGAGCCTGGCAAAGCGCGGCTTTCGCCGGTACTGGCGCTCGTCCATGTAAAGAGCGCGGTTGATCTCGACTTGCAAGGCGTGTCGGCGGCGCCGCGGGTCGCCGTAATGCTCGGTGGTAAACCCGCCGGCGTAGGGCGTATTGATCGCGACGTTGAATCCCCGGGTGGCAAAAAAGCGACGGGCGGCTTCGAGGATCGCTGGCGCGCAGGCGGTGCCGTGGCAATCGCCAAGCACGATGTCGGCCCCGCCCGAGCCGCACATCGATCCGGCGGCGGACGGCATCGAATGACAATCGACCAGCAGATAGCCGCCAAACAACGCCTCGGCCTCGTCAACCAGTCGGCGGAGCGCTTGGTGATACGGATGATAGAGTTGGTCGATCCGCCGCTGTGCGTCGGTAAAGCGCAGTTTGCCGGCATAGATCTCCTCGCCGCTGGCGACGATGCGGGCGATTGTCCCGAGACCCATCCGCACCCGCGGCGAAGCCGTATTGACAAAGCCCGGCAACGCATCGGCAAACATCGCCGGGTCGAGTTCATAGGCTTCGCGATTGACGTCGAGATAGGCGCGCGGAAACCGTGCCGCCAGCAGCGGCGCCCCCAAACTGGGTGCTGCACCGAACAACTCGTCGACAAAACTGTCTTCCGAGCGCCGCAATGCCAACGGATCGAGCCGTGAAGCTGCGACAAAATCAACCGGATAGTCGGACCCGCTATGCGGCGAGGCGAGAATCAACGGCAGCCGCCCCGCCGTCGGCCGCTGCACCTCGATGATCCCGTATGCGATTTCGCCGTCCATCGGCGAAAGATTAATCTGCGGCAGCAAAACTGTCATCGTACTGGTACGATTTTCAGACTGAATACCCACTCTTCCATCATTCCCGCGAAAGCGGGAACCAGGATAACCGCTCACATAAGGCCCCTGTTCAGGTCAGGGACGGACCTGGACCCCGCTTTGGCCTGGGGCGACGATATGAATCATCTGTTCGGGGCGTACCACTCTCAACTCCACCTGTTTTCGACACCACCGAGGCTGAGCCGCAGCACCGATGCGCTCCTACGACGATCCACCGCGGATGCCCGGAACAGGCAACACGCCCTGTGAACTCCTCGCGGGCGCCGTGCCGCTCGCAGGAACCCCCGGACAGACCTATGTCGAGCGGCGTGGCATTCCGATCGGCGTCGCCAATGCCGCCGGGGTTCGCTTCGATACAGATTTCGGCGGCCGGGCAGCGGTGATCGCGGGCTTGCGCGATCGCGACGATAAACTCGCCTCGGTCCACGGCCGCTATCTGAGCGTTGTGCGAAGCCAGAACAAAATGCTGACGATCGGGCCGGGTAACGGGATAATCGGCGTGCTTGGGGGCTGGAAAGCGGAACCATTGATCCTGGTCGAAGGTCTTTTCGACGCCCTGTCGCTGGCGACTTGCGGAATCTCTTGCGTGGCGACAATCGGGCGGTGGGCGCAGTGGCTACCCGAGGTGACGCCGAAGCCGGATGGTTTGGCTCGCCTTCGACGCCAGCAAATCGGGAGAAGCCGAAGCGACGCGATACGCCGGGTTGTTGCCGGGAGCCGATCTGCGCAGACTGCGCCCGCCGCCGCTCTGCAAGGACTGGAATACGGCCTTGGTCAAGCGCGGGCATATCGCGGTGACCCTTTGGCTGCGCCAGTCTCTGACAGCAGAGCAGCGAACGCCGGCATGAGCGAGATCTATGTCAGCACCGATGTCGAGGTCGACGGCCCGATTCCCGGCCCGCATTCGATGCTGAGCTTTGGCTCTGCCGCTTATCTCGCCGACAAGACACTGGTTTCGACATTTGCCGCTAACCTGCAGACCCTGCCCGATGCTTCCGGGCATCCCGACACGATGGCATGGTGGGCCAGGCATCCGGAGGCGTGGGAGGCCAGCCGTCGAGATCCCCGCCCGCCGGCGAATGCCATGGCGGATTATGTCCAATGGCTCGAGGCATTGCCCGGCAAACCGGTCTTTGTCGGCTATCCGGCGGCCTTCGACTTCATGTTCGTCTACTGGTATTTGATCCGTTTCGTTGGCCGCAGCCCGTTCAGCTTCTCGGCTCTGGATATCAAGACGATGGCGATGGTGATGCTCCGCAAGGACTACCGACGCTCCACCAAGAGCAACATGCCCAAACGCTGGCTCGATCCGGTACCCCACAGTCACGTGGCGCTGCAGGACGCGATCGAGCAGGGTGCGTTGTTTTGCAATATGCTGTCTGAGTTGAGGAGATGACAGCGGCTGCTGGAGCCGGAGATCGGTGTCAGCGATCCGGGGCCGTGCCGGGCGTGTCTGGTGTGACCCTTGATCTCCCGCCTGCAATCTGCTTCCGCATTACCCGATACTGCAACGCCCGCTGCGGCTTTTGCCTGGCGCCGCCCGATGGCGCCCATCCCGACGCTGACACGCTGATGCACCGCATCGACTGGCTGGTCGAACATGGCGTCAAATCGATCCACTTTTGCGGCGGCGAGCCCACGATCCATCCGTCGCTGGCGCAGTTGATCGCCCATGCGACCCGGCGCGGCGCAAAGACCAAGCTTACGACCAACGGTATCGCGATTTCTGACGAAGCGGTCGCGGCGCTCCGCAGGGCTGACACCCGCGTCAAGGTCAGCCTTCACGGCGACCGCGGGCCACCACGACCGCATCGTCGGCCGCCAAGCGTTCGATCGTACGACGCGCAACCTGCGCCGGCTCCTCGCCGCGGGTATTCACACCTCGTCCAAACCACCGTGGTTGCAGGCCACGGCTGGGTCATCGACTGGGTCGCCGAGTTCTGCCTCCACAACAAAGTGCGGCAGCTGAGCATTTTGCCGTTTATCCCGCGCGGCAGCGGCAAGGATCGTCGAGACGATTACGAGTTGACGTCCGCCGAGCGCGCGGCCTTGCGGGAAAACGTCATCAGAAAACGGCGTGAGTTGAGTGGGCGATTGGACATGCGCTGGCTCGACTTCACTGCGAACCCAGTCCCCGTGGTCGAGGCAAACGGTCGGGTCATCCTCGAACACGCGACCGAAGCGATGGATACTCTGATCTGCCAAATCCCCACGGTCGGCGATCAATGCGGTCCTCGGGCACAGCCTCCGTCATCGGTCGTCGACCATATCGCGCTTTGATCATTGTTGGATGCGGCGGAGGCGCGCTCGTAACATCAGGATCAGCTCACGCTGCTTCCTTTGTCTGGGGTCCAGCAGACCGCTGGGGTGCTGGAGGCGCGGTAGTTTTCTCGTCCATTCCCATCAGGCCGCGCAGCGTCTCGCGGCCGCGCGACAAGCGCGAGCGCACCGTCCCGATCGGGACGCCGAGGATCGTGGCGACTTCCTCGTAGCGCATGCCTTCCATGCCGACGAGCAGGATCACTTGCCGCTGCTCGTCGGGGAGACGCGCCAGCGCTCGATCGAGATCGCGTAATTGCAACGAATCCGTGGCGTTTGCTTCGACTGTCAGCACCGAGGCCACGTCTTCGACCGGGATCATTGTTCCCTCGCGCATGCCCCGCCGGACGTCATTGACATGCTGATTGTGCAGGATCGTAAAAAGCCAGGCTCGCAGATCGGTGCCGGGCTGCCATAGATGCTGCTTGGCGACCGCGCGAACAAGCGCGCTTTGCACCAAATCGTCGGCGCGCGACGCATCGCGGGTCAAGGCCCGTGCGTAACGCCGCAGGCGCGGGATTTCGCGTTCCACAAGACGTGCAAACTCGGTCATCAGGTCCACCCCTTTAAGGTAGCGGCTGCCGGTTATGTCCGGGGCCGTTGGATGTCCCTGGTATAAGGACCTGCTGTAATCGCTTGATGTATGGCCCTGATCGATTGGTAAAATGTTATGTTAAGCCGGTGAATGGACGAAACCAGTAGGTAAACTCCAGATCACTCTGTAAACAGTGGCAGGGGAATGTTGCAGACTGACACGCGTCAGCCTTCTCCGTCATCGATAATCTAACGCCTAAAGCCGCCGATGGTCCGTCGGGGAGAAGACTCGCGATGACTTCTATCGGTCGCCAGCAGGGAGCGAGGCGAGGAGCTACGGTTCGGTCACCGAGCGGCAAGCCGGGAGCGGTCGTGCGGCAAGGAGAAGTCGAGCGCGGGGCCGAGCGGCAGTATGCCCCTCGGATTGAGGTGGCGCATGCCGCCGTAATAGCCGAGCTTGATCTTGTGGAAGTCGACGGTCGCGGCCACCCCTGGCATCTGGTAGATCTCACGGGTGTAGTTCGACAGATTGTGGTAGTCGGCGAGGCGGCGCAAATTACACTTGAACAGCACGTAATAGACGGTATCGAAGCGCACCAGTGTCGGAAACAGCCGCAGATCGGCTTCGGTGAAATGCTCGCCGACCAGCCAGCGCTGGCGGGAGAGTCGGGCTTCGAGTTCGTCGAACGCCGTAAACAGATTGCGGAAGGCTTGCTCGTAAGCCTCCTGGCTCTTGGCCAGACCGGCTCGATAGACCCCATTATTGACGTTGTCGTAGACGAAGCGGTTGATCTCGTCGATCTCGCTCCGCAGAGAAGTCGGGTAAAGATCCAAGCTTGCGTCGCCGAATTCGTCGAATTCGGAGTTCAGCATGCGGATAATCTCTGACGACTCATTGTTGACGATCGTCTTTGTCTTGCGGTCCCACAACACCGGCACCGTGGCGCGGCCGGTGTAGTCGGGCCGGGCGGCGGTATAGACTTGGTGGACATGGAAAACGCCATTCTTTGGCGCGAGATCGTCAAAGGCGCGTGAATAGGCCCAGCCCTCTCCCTTTGGCAGATCGGATTCGAGCAGTGGGACCGCACCGTCGAGGCGCTTCAACGCCCGCATCAGGACGGTGCGGTGCGCCCACGGGCAGGACGGTGCGGTGACGAGTTGATAGCGGCCGCGCTCGGCCTTGAATCCGGAGCCGCCATCGCGGCTCACGCGGTCGCGAAAGCTCGAATCGGGACGCAGAAAGGCGCCACCTTGATCCGCTGGGAGCGGATCGTCATCGAACCATGTTCCATCGACCAGCATGCCCATTGCCTACCTCGATCTCTGCGGCTCAGCCTCCGCCTCATCTGAGCTCAACAACCGTCGTGCCGCGCACTGCTCTGGAAATCGGCCCAACTTTGCCGTCCAGTATTAACGCAACGGTTCGTCTCGACGACGGCGCCGGCCGCTCAATATCGATAGCAGACCCCAGCCACGCTGCGGTAGCCGCCCTACCGGACCTTCGGTGCGACTGCGCACATTCAGCGACAAGCCAAGGCGGCCCGGTGTACGATGCGCCCAGTCCTTAAGCAGACCCGACTGCCGCCGCCGGCATCTCGCCCGACCAACGCATCGCCTCGCGCTCCGGGTGGACCAGCGCCATCGCTATCGCGCCGCCGACAAGCATGATGACGCCGCAGATCATAAACCCGGTGTTGAAGCCGGCGAGCGGCGTCGCCGCTTTCTCGACGACGCTGCCCATCACGTAAGGCGCCAACAGCCCGGCCGAAGTGCCGACAGCGGTGCCGATGGCGAGCAGCGCGCCGCGCTGAGCGACCGGGGTGATTTCGCTGACGACTGCGTTGCTGATCACATAGATGACCGAGGGCAGCGCCACTCCAGCGGTCGTCAACGCGATCTTGAGCGCAATGCTTGGCACATACGGCATGATCGTCAGCGCAGCGCCGCCGAGCGCGACGCACACCCCGCCAAAGATCCCGCGCGCAACCCGGCTTGAGGTCCCGCGGGAGAGCAGGCGCTGCGAATACCAGCCCGCGGCGATCACCACGACCACGCTGACAGCCGCCGGGAGCGCGCCCAATAGGCCGATCGAGCCCTGCGCAAAGCCTAGTCCTTTGATCAGAAATGCCCCCTGCCAGGACAGCGCCTGCGACAGGCTCCAATAGGCGCCAAAATTCGCGCACCAGCTCGCGATGATTGTCGGGCTCAACAAAAGCTGTCCATAGGAGACCCGCTCCGGCATCGCCGCCACACCGCTAACTGCGGCAGTGGAAAGCGAGCCCTCGCGGCCGAGGATCGCCCACGCCGCCGCCCAAGCGAGACCGGCGATCCCAAGCACACCAAAGGCCCAATGCCAGGAATAGTGGACAATGACCCAGTTGAGCAGCGGCAATGCCAATAGAATGCCAATGGCGCCGCCCTGCACGACAATTGCGGTCGGCAATGTGCGGACCTCATTGGGAAACCATTTATAGGCGGAATGCAATGCCACTGGCGCGGCGGGCCCCTCCCCGGCCCCGAGCGCTATCCGGCAGGCAACGATGGTTGCGAATCCGACTGTCCCAAGCATCGGGAACTGGGTCAACGCCCAGACGACGCCCATGACCAGCAACGCCCAGCGCGTCTGCACCCGATTGACGATAAAGCCGGTGACGATCGCCGACACCGAAAACAGCAGAAAAAAGCTCGAGCCGATCAGCCCGAACTGGCTTGGGCTAAGCTTCAGTTCCTGCATGATCGGCACGGCGGCGATCCCGATTACCGCCTTGTCGGCGAAATTGATCACCATAAACAGGAACAGCAGAGCGATGATTAGCCAAGCCTCCTTTGGTGACCGCATTTGGTCGGTTTTTGTGGCTCCTCCGGGCAAAGCGGAGGCTTTTTGAACCTTGGCGGGCGACTGAGAGATCTGGACACTCATGGCGGCCTCGGTGCAGAGTAGGGTACCAATAAGTACCTAAACTAAGGTACGAGGGGGTACCAAAACAAGATGATTTTTGAGGTCCATGACAAAGTCCGCTAGCCCCGCTCGGCCGACAGCCGAAAACCCTATCCACGAGCGCATTCTGGGCGCCGCGTTCCAGGCGTTCACCGAGGAGGGTTATGCCGGTACCAGCACGCTCGACATCGCAACACGCGCCAAAGTCTCAAAACGCGACCTCTATGCGAATTTCGCCAGCAAGCATGCCGTGCTCGTCGCCTGCATCAAGAGCCGCGCCAATCGAATACGGCTATCCCCGGACCTGCCGGCGCCAAATAGCCGCCCGATGCTTGCCTCGACGCTCACCGCCTTTGCGACCAACCTCGTGCTCGAGATCTCTGATCCATCGGTCATCGCGACATTCCGCTTGGCGATCGCCGAGGCGACACGATCGCCCGAGATCGCCCAAGCTCTCGACACGGCCGGGCGT
The DNA here is from genome assembly GCA_963735445.1 of uncultured Alphaproteobacteria bacterium. Classification (GTDB taxonomy): domain Bacteria; phylum Pseudomonadota; class Alphaproteobacteria; order ATCC43930; family CGMCC-115725; genus AP-15. Next base: position 75,258 of record CAVTLC010000003.1, on the reverse strand, counting down.
AATGCAACGCGCCAGGCGCTTGCCGAACTCTTGGTGAGCGCCCAAGCCGCCCGACTCATTGGGCCGGGCGAGCCAGCCGAGATGGCGACGCAATATTTGGGACTCGTCTGGGAGGGGCTGATGGTGAGCTTGCTACTGGGGGTTGCTGGGACGCCCGGGCCAGCCGAGGCCGAACGGCGGGCGACCCGGGCGACGGCGGCATTTATGCAATTGCATCCCGATCCCGCCACAGAAGGACAGCACTGAAGCCGCAGCTTTTCTCCCAGGCAGAGAAGCCCGCCACCCTCAGGTAAAGACCACCCTGCTGCCCTCGCCTACCCTCATCGGATTGCCTTCGCGCCGCTTTTCCGGCCATTCACAAGACCGACAGTCGAGGCCGCGGCCAACAGCGGTAATTCGCAGATGCTACCTCGCGACCCCGATCGACCGCAAACGCCGTACTAAGCTTTCTTCGGCGACCAGCCATAAGCCTTGGCGCAGGCGCCGCCCATCAGCGTTGCCCGCTCAGCGTCGCTCAGGCGGTCAGTCTTCAGGAAGGGCTCGACGGCCTGCTCGTAGTTGACCACGGCGGATGCGCGCGTCCAGTCCGTGCCCCATAAGCAGCGCTCGAAACCCCAGGCGTCGAAGACGCGCGCAAGCGGGTCCCAAATGTCCGGGAACGGATATGGCTCCTTCGACAACGTGCAGGCGCCGCTGACCTTAATCACCGCGTTCGGGCGCTTGGCGAGTTCCAACACCTTTGGGAGGTCGGCCCAGGGCTGCGGCGGCGCGGGCGGCACGCGCGGCTGCATGATGCCCAGGTGGTCGATGATGAAGCGCGTATCGGGATGGCGATCGATCAGCGCGGTGCCCGCGTCCAAATTGTCCCAAAACAGGACGTTGACCGGGAAATCGTGGCGAGCGGCCGCACGCGCGATCCGGTCGAGGCCCGGATCGGTCGGCTCGCGCTTCGCTTCTTTCGTCAGCATGATGCGGATGCCGACCGCGCCCGGCGTCTTCTTCCAGTCGGCGATGACATCGGCGACTGCCGGGTCGTCCGGGTTGACCGGCTTGACGATGGCGAACCGGTCGGGATGAGCCTGCTGCACTTCTACCGCATAGCTGGCATCGTACTGGTACATTGAAAAGGCGGAGATGAAGATCGCGCCGTCGACGCCGACTTTGTCCATCGCCGCGACCATCTCGTCGCCGGTGACGTGAGCGGGCCAGTTCGGAACACTATGCCAAGGTCGCTTCGGCGTGTTCGCCTCATACGCGTGAACCTGGGAATCGATGATCGTCATCGGGTAAAGCTCCTCTGTGCCACGCGAGTTTGGCTATCACAGCAGGTCCGTGTCCAGAGGGCCGCGCGCTCTGTGCGTTGCCGATGCCGGCGGCATGAGCAGCAGCTCCCGACGGAGCGGCGATCGTAAGCCGGCGCTAGGGCGTGCGGATCCATAAACGCGACAGCCTGCTCTAGGCTGTCAGCTGCAAATCAGTAATAGTGCGCGCCGCCATTGACGTGGATTGTCTGGCCGGTGATGAAGCCGCCATCCTCGCTGACGAGGAATAGGCAGGTCGCGGCGATCTCGTCGACGCTGCCTTGCCGGCCGAGCGGGATTCCGGCGGCGTCCGGCACGCGGCCCTGATACCACTCAGGATTGTCTCGCCGCGTATCGATGCTGCCTGGCGAAACGACATTTACCCGGATGTTATGCGGCGCAAATTCGGAGGCGAGGCCGCGCGCCATGCCGATCAGCCCCATCTTCGCTGCGGATAAAAGCGTGCGGCCGCTGCCGCGAGCGGAAATCGCGCCGTCGCCAACAAAGAACAGGATGCGCCCGTAGTCATTCTTGACCATTGGCTCGATCAGCGCGCGGGTCAGATGGAGCGCGCCGTCGAGAACCACGCTCCGGACCAAATCCCAATCCGCGTCCGTGGTTTCTGTGAACGGCTTATGCGGGCGGATCGCGGCATTGTTGATCAGAATGTCGACTCGGCCGAACTCGGAGAGCGCCTTAGCGGCCAGCGCCTCGACCTCAGCCCTCTTGCCGACATCGGCAAGGATGGGGACCGCCTTGACCCCAAGATCCCGGGCCTCGCGCGCGACGGCCTCAGCCTCTTGCCGATTGGAGCGCGCGTTGACCACGACATGCGCACCTTCGCCGGCCAGCTTCAGCACCGTCGCACGCCCGATATTGCGCCCCGATCCGGTTACTAGCGCGACCTTCCCCTCAAGCTTGCCCATGTCCCATCTCCTAGAATCGGAATTCGCATCTCGAGTGGCCTCTGCCGCACAGTGTTTCAGAACCGTGCTTCGGCCGCCAGCTTTGGAGTGCTAAGAAATTGCTGGAGTGCACAGAAGCTGCGTTCGCACCAACTCGCTGGCCGAACGGTGTCACTCCACTTCGTCGTAGGCTGCGACCATCATCACCGACAGGTCAGGGACCCGGCACTTCAAATCTCGTTAGCGACGACAGCGCGTCCATTCCCGACACGGTCGCCGACCGCTCGCGGTGCTGCCGGATCGATCGCGGGTTCGGATCGCTGCTGTTCGACGACGAGACCAACGCTATTCAGGAAAGTCGGAGCCTCTTTTCGGTACCTCAGTCCGCAGGGTCGCGAAGCGTCCGAGCGATGGGTAGGGCCGCAGCGCAAATTGCCGCCATCGCCCAGAACCCATGCGCGCCGAAATGCGCATAAAGCGGGCCGGAGGCGAGCGTCAGCAGCGCAGTCGGGACGCCGATGCCCACCGTTCCGTAGAGCGTCAAAGCGGTCGCCGAAAGATGATCCGGAACGCATTCCGCCAGCAACCTCATGCAGGTCAGGTGCAGAAGCGCAAAGGTAAGCCCATGCAACGGTTCTACCGCCGCTAGCGCCACGAGCGATGTTGTCCCAGCCATTGTCACCCAGCGCACGATTCCGGCGGCAGCGGCGAGCATCGCGGCGCCCGCCGGGCCGAGCCGGCTCAGCAACGGGCGGCCGATAATCAGGAATACGACGACTTCGCCCGCCACCGACAAGGACCACAGCAGTCCGGCACTCGCCGGTGAGATACCCGCGGCCTCCCAGCGGATCACGGCAAAGCTATCGTGCATCGCATGGCTACCGAGGATTAAAGCGGCGACCAAGACAATCCGGCGATAGAGCGGCAGGCGCAGCAGCGTGCCGAGCCCGCGGGCATTGGCTTTCAGGGTCGGGGTCGGCGCAACGGGATGCCGCCTTGGAAGCAGCACCGGTACGCCATGTGCGGCAAAGACGGTGGCCCCGAGCAGTACGGCATTGAGCCAGACCACTACGGGAATGCCGAAGCGCCCAATCGCCGCACCAGAGCACACGGATCCGATGATGAACGCGGCAGAGCCGGCGCCGCGTATCCATCCGTAGTGCCAGCCCCGGGAGGCTGGGGTGCCCGAGCGGACAGGCGCTGCCGTGCCGAGAGCGAGCGTATCGCTGAGTGGTGCGAGCGGTGCCAGTGCGGCCGATTGAAGGATGCCGACCAGCAGCAGCAGCGAAAAGCCCTGCGCCGGCAGATAGCCCAGCGCGATGAGCGCGGCGGCAACTGCGCAAACCGAGAAGACCGCCTTGGGAGCATCGAGCCGATCGGCAAGGCGGCCTGCCGCCGGCCCGGCGACGAGCCGAATTCCAGTGCCGGCCGCCAGCACCGTTGCGATTGCTTCCGGCGCTAAGTTCCGGCTCTCGAGAAGACTCGGCAGATACGGCGACTGGACACCAAAACCAGCGTATAGCGCACCGTACAAAACTAGGAACCGCGAAAAGGGAGTGCTGAAGAAGGCGACCATGCGACACTAACGCCGCGCGCCCAGCCCCGGCGGCCCCTCGCCCGACCGACCGCGCGCACCTCCCGTGCCGCCAGTGAACGGATCAGGTCAGTTAGCGCCGCCGCATGGGATGTAGGAGGTGGCAACAAGGCCAGCATCAATTCCAGGATCATTGTGCGCCCGTGATGTCCGGGTGCGGTCTGCATGCCCCGCAGATGGCCAACGAAATCCTCTCGTTTGCTCGCGCGACTGCTGGGGCTGTCAAATGGGATTATGACGCACCTTTAAATCGTTCTTGCGGTCGTCTCCACTCGCGCGCCGGAACAAAAGCAAATGGGAGCTCAGCTTCCGCCACCCGATATCAGAAGATGGACGATCCGACGCAAAGCCGCTGTCCTGGCGGCTGTGCAAGCTGGAGAAATAACCCGCGAGGAAGTTTGTGCTCGATATCAACTTTCGGAAGAAGAATTTCTTTCTTGGCAGCACACATTTGAAGCTCATGGTCTTGCTGGCCTGCGGGTAACTCGCCTGCAGCTTTACCGCAAGCGGCCGTCATCGTGATCTATCGCAATCGGGTTTGCGATCGTCGCCAAGACGTGATCGAGCTCTTCGGCCGGAATTCCGTTCTACTGAATATCGCCGGTTAGCGCCTTGAGTTCAGGCGTCGAATACTAGCCGAAAGGGTGCGGCAGCATCTAAGTTTTGGCGTTTTTTTGACGGCGCCGCAAACAATCGATGGCGTAGATTCCATCTTTGGAGCCCGCAGAACTCTTCAGCGTCGACCATCGGGAGACAAGGTGTGGCTCAAACACCGCAGCCGTCAGCCGCTGAGCTGCACAAACAATGGGTGAAGCTCGAGAATGAGCAGCATCAGCTCGCCGCGGCAATCGAGAGGGCTAAACTAGACGGGCGAGATCCAGAACCGATGCGCCAGCAGCAGGCTAAAATGTTACTTAAGATCAATACTCTTGTGAATGCGATACAACATGCGCCTGTAACAAAAATCAGTGACCTTGTCGCTTTGCTTGATGTAGCGCTGGAGCACGAACTTGATCTTGCATCCGACATCGCATTTTATGGGCTCGGCGACTACCCGATGACTGCTCGTCTGTTACGTGAGCTGGCCCAAAGGGCGCCGGGATTTGAGTTCAACTCTCTCCGCAGGTGGCTGTCGTCAAGCCAGTTCGAAGAGCTAACCGGGAACGCCACGCTGCGCCGGTCGTCGTAGCCGACAGGAAGGGCCGGTGAATTGCACCTTACTCGCTCGGGCCTCATAAAAATCCGCAGATCCCAGGCGAAATCCAAGGGCCGCAACGGATGGGGAATCATCTGTTCGCACCCCTAACGCCGGGCGCGGCAGTCAGTCAACTCACGGAGGCGATCCAGGCCATCGCCGTACAACCGCTCGAAGATGTTGCGTACTCCCTGATGCTGTCCGACCGGCGTTCCTGGGTCTCACCATTTGTTGCGTAATTCGCGCAGCTTCAGAAAAACCGTCTTCTGGTCCGGATTGTCGGGTAGGTCCGGAAAGGCTTCGCGCAGTCTGCGGATCACCGTCGGATTGGTCAGGCGGAAGAAAGTATTAATGTCGCGCTCGACAGCCAAAGTCGTCACCAGCGGCCGGTTGGTGTCCTGCTTTTCGACTTGGGGCAGCAGGCCCTTCGCCTCGGCATTGTCGGGCTCGCGGTCCAGTGTAAACGCAAGATTGCGGGCGATGTAATCGTGCCCGGGATAGATCAGCGTTTCTTCCGGCAATTTGGAGAGCTGGCTGACAAAAGTATTGTATAGCTCGTTCGGATGGCCGCCATTATGGCAATTTCCCGCGCCGGCATTAAACAAGGTGTCGCCGCAGAACAAAGCCGGCGTATCGCCGCGCGCCATGATGCAAATATGTGACATCGTGTGGCCCGGTGTGTCGAGGCACTCGAGTTCGACGGTCTTGCCGACCTTGATCACGTCGCCGGCGCGCAGCCCTTGATCCATTTCGGGGATGCGGTCCTTGGCATTGACATGAGCCAGGACCTTGGCGCCGGTGGCCGCGACCATCTGCGGATTGCCGCCGGTGTGGTCGCGGTGCTCGTGAGTGTTAAGGATTTGGGTAATCGTCCAGCCTTTCGCCTTGGCCGCGGCCAGGCATTTCTCATAATCGAGCGGATCGACCGCCAAAGCCTCCCCGGTGTCGCTGCAGCCGATCAAATAATTGAAATTGCGCCCGGAATTCGCGGTCCAAATCTGTTCGACGATCATCGCTTGCCTCCGATATGAGCCGCCCGCTCGGAGGCGCGAATGCGCCCCCTCTTGCCCTGTTTCTATTGCGCCCGACCCGCCTTGTCCATCGCAGCGGGAAAGCGCCGCTGCGGTAACGCCGAACGCTCGTTCGGTTACTGATCGTTGCAGCCTGCTGACGCTTTTCGGACGCCGATGTCTTAAGTCCCGGCATTGGAGTAAAGCATGCGCTCATCTGCCGGCGGCATCATCATTACCGGGGCTTCGAGCGGGCTTGGCGCCGCTCTGGCCGAAGCCTATGCCGGCCCGCAGACGGTATTGGGGCTGCTCGGACGCGATGGCAACCGGTTGGGGGAAACGGCCAGCGCTTGCGAGACAAAGGGGTCGGCTGTCCGGATGGCGGCGATAGATGTCGCAGATGCGCCGGCGATGACCGAATGGCTGACCGAGTTCGATCGTGACTATCCGACCGAACTCATCATTGCCAACGCCGGGACCTCGGCCGGGCCGGAGCCAGGCAGCCCCTCCGAAGGAGTCGAAACCGCCACAAAACAAGTAAAGGTCAATCTGCTCGGCTCGATCAACACGGTCGAGCCGCTGCTGCCGGCGCTGTGTCGGCGTGGCCGCGGACGGGTCGCATTTGTCGCCTCGATCGCCGCCTATCGCGGACTGCCCGACAGTCCCGGTTATTGCGCAAGCAAGGCGGGTTTGCGTGCCTATGCCGAAGCCCTGCGGCCGAGGCTCGCGGCGCACGGGGTAAAAGTGACAATCGTGTGCCCCGGTTTCTTCGACTCACCGATGACCGATCGGTTCGAGGGGCCGACACCGTTCCTGATCAGCGTCGAAGCGGCGGCCCGGGTTGTCAAACGCGGCATCGATCGTGGGCAACGCCGCATCGCTTTTCCGTGGCCGCTTGTTCTCGGCCTGCAATTTTGCGACTTCGCGCCGGCGTTTCTCGGCGACGCAATCATGCGGCGGTATCGCTTTCGCATACGCCCGAGCGTTTCCAATCCCGGCATTTTGAATAATGGATGAAGCGCTGCGCTGGTCGGTCGGTGGGGCGGCCGCGCTGGCGGCCTGGTTGATACCGCGCCGGGTGGCGGGCGCGCGATTGGCGGCAAAGCCGGCGATGGCGCTCGACATCTTGCCGGTGCTTGTGGCGGGAGCGCTGCTGCTGATCGGTACCGGCCGGCCGATGTTCAGCGGGATCGTCCTATTGGCGCTCGGCGGCGGGTTTGCGCTTGCCGATCACAGCAAGCGGCAAGCGCTGCGCGAGCCGGTCGTCTTTTCGGACATGTCCGAGCTCGAGCATGTATTCACCCACCCGCATCTGTACTTGCCGTTCGCCGGGCCGGCCGTCGTCATCGGCGGCGCGTTGACGGCGATCGGGCTCGGAATTGCAGTCCTGATCTTCAGTCCCGCTTTGTGGCAACCCCAGCTGCCTTTCACGACTTTGGCTCTTCTGGTCACATTGGGCGCCGGTTGGCTGCTGTGCCGCGAGCCGCTGTTGGGCATCGCCGCCGTGCGGCTGCGGCGATTTCAGCCGACCGGCGAGCCTTTGGCCGATGCGGCACGGCTTGGCCCGTTTGCCGTTCTGTTTGTCTATGGGATTATCGCCCGTGCCGAACGGGCCGAGCGCCGTGCCCCCTATCGCCCGCGACCGCAAGTGCTGCGGAACCGGAGCGCGGCGACGCCGGTCGTACTGGTGCAGTGCGAATCATTCTTCGACGCGCGCCGGGTATCGTCGCAGGTGCCTCGACATCTGTTGGCAGGCTTTCGATGCCTGCGTTCAGCAGGGCGCCAGCTATGGTCGGCTCGAAGTTTCGGCTTGGGGCGCCAACACGATGCGCGCCGAATTTGCGGCGCTGACCGGCATCTCCGCGGAGCAACTCGGCTACGACCGCTTCAATCCGTATCACGCCTTTGCCCGGGCGCCGATCGCTTCGCTGCCTTTATGGTTGCGGGGCGAGGGCTACCGCACGATTTGCCTGCATCCGTTCGACAAGCGGTTTTTTCGCCGCGATCTGGTTATGCCGGCGTTGGGGTTTGACAAATTTCTCGGCCGCGAGACACTCGGCGGATCGCGGCGGCCGCCCTACCAATCCGACCCCGACCTCGCGCGCCAGATCCTGCGTGTGCTCGACGCCGAAGGACCGAGGACCTTCATCTTCGCGATCACGATGGGCAATCACGGCCCCTGGTTTGAGAATGGCGCGGCGATCGATCCGGTGTTGGAACGAGCCTTCGACACCTCGGGTGTGCCGCAAGGCCGCGCGTTGCTGCGCTACCTCGCCGGATTATCGAAATCGGACGAGATGCTCGCGATCCTGCTCGAAGAACTCGGGCCGGGCGCTCGCAACGCCCTCTTCGGATTTTACGGCGACCACCAACCCAGCCTGCCGGAGGCTTTCGGCTATTTCGGCTTTGACGATTGGGCGAGCGATTATGTGCTGGTCGGCGGCGCGCCTGCGCACCACCGCCGCGTCGATATGCCGGCCCATATGTTGCCGCGGATGATCATCCAGGAATTGCGGGATCGAGACGCGATTAAGCAAACCCAGGCCGTACCGCTCGGCGTGGCTTGACACTGACGGCTGCTCGCGCGGAAATGCGCGCCATTCGCGTAAGCGAGGCATCACCTCGCGGGGACAGTTCGGATGGAGCTCACAGGCCGCAGCGTCATCGTTACCGGCGGCGCGTCCGGCATCGGCCGGGCGACAGCGCTGCTGCTAGCGCGCGAGGGCGCCCGGACCTTTATCGGCGACATCGATGAAGAAGGCGGCCGGTCGGCGGCGGCCGAAGGTGCGGCGGCGGGGCTCGCAGTCGAATTCCTGCCGCTCGATCTGACCAGCGCCGCGTCGGTCGACAATTTCGCCGCTGCAGTGCACGGACAGGTCGAGCCGATCGACGCGCTCGTCAATGCCGCCGGATGGGATGCGATCCAGCCGTTTCTCGATAACCCCCCTGAGATGTGGGATCGCCTGATCGCGATCAATCTGATGGGTGCGATCCGGCTGACGCGGGCGGTATTGCCGCCGATGGTCGCCGCGCGCGCCGGCAAAATCGTCAACATATCGAGCGACGCCGGTCGGGTCGGCAGCACCGGCGAGACGGTTTATGCCGCCGCAAAAGGTGGGTTGATCGCCTTTACGAAATCGCTGGCGCGCGAGATGGCGCGCTACAGCATCAACATCAACTGCGTTTGTCCGGGTCCGACCGACACCCCATTGTTCCAGCGTCAGCCGGAGCGCATGAAGGAGGCGCTGACACGCGCGATTCCGTTTCGACGCATCGCCCAGCCGATCGAAATCGCGCAAACGGTTCTTTTTTTTATCAGTGATCGCGCAAATTACATTACAGGACAGGTGCTAAGTGTCAGCGGCGGGCTGACCATGGCCGATTGATTGCGATAGGAGGAAAACATGCTGAAATATCAAGCGGTGGCTTTCGCCGCGCTGATCACCATCACGGGCGCCGGGGCTGCGCTGGCTCAGTCGGCGCCGATGCCGCAGAACAATCCCGAAGCGGCGGCAAATGTTCGCGAGAGCGAGCAATATTCGGCACTGCTGCGCAGCAATCCGTCGTTCCGCAAAAAACGGGAACAAATCGAATGTGGGCCGATCACTGATCCACAATTGCGCCAAAACTGCATCAACTCATTCGAGGCTTACGCCGCGCCGGCCTCAGGAAAGCGCGGAAGCCGATAAGTTGCGGAGGAATTGACATGGCAAATCCGGCGCCGGGATTTAAAAGCCGCCCCGATTATCGCGTCGATCTTGTGCCCGAAAAACGACGGGTCAAGGTGGTCTTTGGCGGCGTGACCATCGCCGACAGCACTGCTGCACTTCAGGTCGAGGAAATGGGGCATTCGCCGGTGCATTACGTACCGGAAAAGGACGTCCGGCTCGAGCTGATGCATCGCACCGATCATCACACGCACTGCCCGTACAAGGGCGAGGCCTCGTACTGGACAATCGAGGTTCCCGACGGAGGCGGTGTGCGGCGCTCGGAAAACGCGGTCTGGGGGTATCCGACACCGTATGACGAAGTGACCGGCATCGCCGGCTATTATGCGTTTTATCCAAACCGCGTCGATTCGATCACTGTCGAGTAACGGCCCGCCGCGATGCACCTGACCCAGAACTGGGAAGTCCGCAAGCCGGGCGTCTCCTCAAGGCGTGGTATTGTCGCCTCGCAAAGCGGCACCGCCGCGGCGGTCGGCGCCGACATTCTCAAGGCGGGCGGCACCGCGGTCGACGCCGCGGTTGCGACCGCGCTCGCCTTGGCGGTGCTCGAACCATGGAATAGCGGGCTCGGCGGCATCGGCTTTATGGTCGTGCATCGCGCCGGCGCTGACCATGCCGAGGCGATCGATTTCGGCCCGGTATCGCCGAGCGGCGTAGATCCCGCTGCCTTCCCGCTGACCGGCGCCACCAAGACCGAGCTGTTCACCTGGCCGCAGGTCGAGGGCGACCGCAACATTCATGGCCCGCTCGCCTTTGCGATCCCGAGCGCCGTGCGCGGCTATGCGACAGCGGTCGAGCGCTTTGGCCGCATGCCTTGGCGCGAATTGGCGGCGCCAGCTGCCGCCCTGGCGCGCGACGGACTGCCGGTCGACTGGTTCACGACGATCAAGGTGGCGGCCGCGGCGCCCGAGTTACGGCTTTATGACGAGAGCCGGCGGGTGTGGCTGCCCGACGGCTTGCCGCCGGTCTGCCCGCCGGAGAGCGATATCGGGCATCTGCCGCTCGGCCGGCTCGCCGATACGCTGGATCGGCTCGCCCTAGCTGGCCCGGACGATTTCTATCAAGGCGACATCGCGCGATCGATTGCCGCCGATGCACATGCCGCAGGCGGCGTATTGTCACTAGAAGATTTGGCGCAATGCCGCGCCCGGGTGATGCCGGCGCTGGCGATCCCCTATCGCGATGCGGTGTTGCAGTCGGCGCCCGGCATGACCGCCGGTCCGACCCTCGCTTTCGTCATCGAAAGGCTCGGCCGCGAGCGGTTTGCCGCGGCGCCGGACGCCGCCTATTTCGACGCGCTGATCGCTGCCCTGCGCGAGGCTTATATCGATCGCCTCGAACATGCCGGCGATGTCGAGATGTCGGCGCCCACCTCGACGACCCACATCACCGCGATCGACCGCGAGGGCACAATCGTTGCCTTGACGACGACTTTGTTGTCGAGCTTTGGCAGCCGTTATGTGCTGCCCGGCAGCGGGATCCTGATGAACAACGGGATCATGTGGTTCGACCCGCGGCCCGGCCGGCCGAACTCGATCGCGCCCAATAAGCGCGCCTTGACCAATATGTGCCCGGTTGTGGCGATGCGCGATGGCCGGCCATGGTTTGGGGTCGGCGCTTCGGGCGGCCGCCGCATCCTGGCCGCCGTCCTGCAGATGGCGAGCTTTATCGTCGATTTCGGCATGGAGCCGGCAGAGGCGGCGCATCATCCGCGCATCGACGTTAATGGCAGCGACCGCTTTGGCATCGACCGCCGACTGCCTGCGGCTATCGCCGAGCCTCTCTTGGCCAAAGCCGGCGCCACACGGGTCGAGCATACGGCGTTTCCGTCCCGCTTCGCTTGCCCGAACCTCGTCTTGCACGATCGCGATGGCGTAAACCACGGCATCTCGGACGTCATGTCACCCTGGTCCGCGGCCGTCGCCGAACCCGACTAGGATCAGTTGAGCCGCCTTTCGTCATTCCGGGGCATCTCGAAGCCCAGACAACCCAGAGGACGGGGCGAATCCCCCGATCCTATCCGCCTGCCCGTGTTCATGGCTTCCGCTCTCCGGCGGTACCGGTTCCGGAGTGACTGCAGGCGAAGGTCGCGTTGCCTGACGAGAGTTCTCCGCGCTCAGGCGGCGTCGTGAAAGATGATGCCGAGGGTATATCGCTCTCCGTCGCGAACGCGGCTGACGCCGTGCCGCATCGTGACACGCAGTGAACCCCGAGCACCCGTCACCGGGCGGTGATGGACCGGGAAAATCACCGCCTCGCCCTGCCGCAGAGGGACGACCTCGCCACGCGACTGCATGCGCGGCCGCTGCTCGACCAATAGGAACTCGCCGCCTGAAAAGTCCTGGCCGGGGTTGCTCAGCAGCACCGTCAGCTGCAACGGGAAGACCAGCGGACCATAAAGATCCTGATGCAGCCGGTTGTAGTCGCCGGCTCCATATTTCAACATCAGCGGCGTCGGCCGCTCCTGGCCCGCCTTATGACATTCGGCGAGATATTCCTCGAGCGCCGGTGGAAAATCCCCGGCCTCGCGCAGCTGCCGATGCCACGCGTTGGCGATCGGCGCCAGCCGCGGGTAAATCCCCACGCGCAATCGTGCGATCAAATCGGGCAACGGATAGCGAAAGTACTTGTACTCGCCGCTGCCATAGGCGTGGTGCTGCATGACGATGCGGCGGCGAAACAGTTCGTCATCATCGTAAAGCGCCCTCAGCGCGCGGCATTCCTCGGCGCTGAGCAACGGCAGCGTGGCATAGCCCTGCTCGTCGAGCGCCGTCGCCACCGCCGCCCAATCCGCCGCGGCGATGGAGTCGGGCGCTGTGTCAAGCCGCCTCATCGCTCGCCGCCGCGGCATGTTCGCGATCGAGCAAGGCGCGTTTGCGCTCGATGCCCCAGCGATAGCCGGCGAGATCGCCGTCCTCGCGGATGACCCGATGACAGGGCACCACTAGCGCCAGATCGTTCGCGGCGCAGGCGCGGGCGACCGCGCGCACCGCAGTCGGCTGACCGAGCGCTTGGGCGATCTCGCTATAGGTCGCGGTCCGGCCCAGCGGGATCTTCTGCAATGCCCGCCACACCCGCGTCTGAAACGCGGTGCCGCGAATGTCGAGCGGCAGGTCGAGGGTATGCGATGGTGCTGTGATAAACCGGACGATCCGCTCGGCCCAATCGCGCAGCCCTGAATCTTCGGCGATGATCTTGGCGGCTGGGAAGCGGTCGTGCACCATCGTCGCGAGCCGCTCGCGTTCGTCATCGAGCGCGGTCAGGCACACCCCACGATCGGTCGCTGCGACGAGCGCCCAGCCAAGCGGCGTCGCCACCGTCACAAAGCGGATTGTTTCGCCCGCACCGCGCTTGCGCCGCGCCGCCGGTGTCATGCCAAGAGCGGCCGGCGCCGCCTCATAGGCGCGCGAACTCGACCCAAAGCCCGATCCGTAAATCGCTTGCGCGACGTCTTCGCCGGCGTCGAGCCTTTGTGCTAGGGCGCCTAGCCGATGGGTGCGCGCGTAATCGCGCGGCGTGGCGCCGGTTACCTGTTTGAAGACGCGATGAAAATGAAACCGGCTGATCGCCGCCGCATCGGCGAGTTCGGCGAGGCTCGGCAGCTTTTCGCTACTGCGCAGCAGCGCGCAGGCCTTTTCGACGGCCGCAATATGCCGCGATGCCGAGGACGGCTCGGTCGGGCGGCAGCGCTTGCATGCCCGCAACCCAGCCGCTTCGGCAGCCGCCGTCGTCTCGAAAAAGGCGGTGTTGCGTCGCAGCGGCAATCGTGAACTGCAACCCGGCCGGCAATAGACGCCGGTCGTCCTGACACCGTAAAAGAACCGGCCCGCCGCGGCGCCATCGCGCCTTTCCAGCGCCGCCCAGCATTCATCGAAATCGAGCATCATCCGCTCCTCGCATCTGTCATGTGGGCGGAAGATGGCGCGATCGCGAGCCCGGCTCTATCCGGCGATTGCTGTCTAATTCGGGCTAATTCGGGCGCCGCTCGCCGTTGAGGTAGCGCTTGGGCAGCATCGCGTGGATGCCCTTGTTGCCGTCGACCAGCTGAGTGACGCGCATGTCGACCGCGAGACTGCAGAACATGTAAGCGTCCTCGCGCCCGAGCCCCATGCGCTCGCCGATCAGGGTGATCATTTGGCGCAACGCGGTCTTGGCGGCGTCGTCGAGGTCTTCGTTAAAACCCATCGTGATCAGATGCGTCGGTGTTTCCGCGCGCGGAAGGTCGATGCCCACACCCTTGTGCAAACTCAGGCGAAAAGTGCCGGTCAGCGCGGTTTCGAGGGCGGTGACGCAGACTTCGCCGTCGCCCTGCACCCCGTGACCGTCACCGGCCGAAAACAGCCCGCCTTCGGTCCATACCGGTAAGAAGAGGGTCGTGCCGGCGACCAGCTCCTTTAGATCCATGTTGCCGCCGAACTCGCGCGGCACGATCGAGGTGACAGCGCCATAATTGGGCGGCGGCGCCACCCCCATGACCCCAAAAAACGGCGCCAGTTCGATCTCCGCGCCCCATGGCACGGTCGCGATGCCGCGCTGGCGGTCGATTGCCGTATGCCAGGTGCGGCGCACTGGGAAATCTTCGGGAAGCGTGCCGGAGAGTGGGCGGATGCGGGTGTAGCCCCAATTTTGCCGGCAATCGATCGACATGATCTCGATGCCGAGCGCATCACCGGGCTCGGCCCCCTCGACCGCAATCGGTCCGGTCAGGATATGAGCGCCCATCCGCGGCTCGACCGCAGCGTGAATGGCCTTGTGCTCGGACAGGATATCAAAGCGGCCGTCGCTGGGAAGAATGTCGGGGCCGCCCGAGACGCTGTCGAGCGTCACCGTGTCCCCCGACGCGACGGTGAGCACCGGTTTCAGCCCGGCGTCGAAAAAGCCCCAATGAACGGTCTCGGGGCTGGCCCGCAAGACGTGGTGCTGCGACATCGACAATCTCCCTGATGATCCCTCTGAATATCAACCGCCGGTTACACTCCCGCTACCATCAAGCCGGACGCCATTGTCTTCGTGGAAGCTTCCGTTGTCGTCTCGGGCTTGGTGTAGGCGCCGATCGCTGCGTATCTACGGCAGGATAGCGCGTTGATCAAAACAAAGCTTAGAGGAGGCTGGCCACCCCAACATTTGGCGCAGCGCGAGCACACCCTTGCACCTGGGATGGGGTGGGCGAAGCGACGCCAAATCGGTCGATGGTAATGTCAGGTTTCACCCGCCCGCAGCCCACCCTGCGGGGCCGTGAAAAATCAGGTTTCGACGCCGATTGCGCGGCGGAAGCGGTTCTTTAACAGCACACCGTCGCGCGGCGGCAGGACCCGCGGCGGTTCATCGGCGCGGATCGCGATACGAGCGAACAACGTCGTCGCCGATTTGCGGACCCGGCCGGCAAAGTCACGCACCCCCAATTCGTCACTGACGTCGAAAATCTCCTTGATGCCGCAGGCGCGCGCGATGCCGACCAGTTCGACCCCAGCCTCGGTATGGCTCGGCTGCATGCCGGTTTCGCCGTAATGGCCATTGTCGAACACCGCGATCGCCAGATTGGGCGGCCGCTGGATGCCGATCGTCGCGAGCCCGCCAAGCCCCATCAGCATCTCGCCATCGCCGGTCACGACCAGCACTCGGCGCTGCGGCTGCGCTATGGCGAGACCAAGCCCGACCAAGGCCGCCGCGCCCATCGCCCCCCATAAATAGAAGTTGCGCGGGTCATCACCGACCGAGGCGGCGTCATAAGTTGTCGAGCCGAGCCCGGTCACCAACAACAGATCATCGCGCTTTTCGAGCAGAATGCGGATTGCAGCACGGCGGTCGAGGCGCCGGTCATTGGCGATCATTTCACCCACCTCTTGGCGCCGATCAGTCGCTGCGACAGCAGGATTGCGACCACAAGATCACCGGAGTAGGCGATTTCGACCGCCGCAGCGACAGTCTCCGCTGCATCCTGCGGTTGGTCGACGCGATAGACGAGGACATCCATCAGTTCCAGCGCCGCCTGCGTCTTGCTTCCCATCGGCACCTGCCACGGGTTGAACTCGCCCCATTCGCCGCGCATCGTCACCAGCATGACCAGCGGGAAGCGGCAGTTTTTAGCTAATGACAGCATATTGATGCAATTGCCGACCCCGCTCGATTGCATCAACAGAGCGGCGCGCTCGCCACCAAGCCAAGCGCCGGCGGCGACCGCGATCCCCTCCTCTTCGGTCGTCAGTGGGATGGCTTGGATTTCGGGATCGCCCCGAATCAGGTCGATCAGCCGCGCATGTCCGGCATCGGGGACATAGCCGATCTGGGCGATGCCGGCTTGTCTCAAGACCGCAAAAATCTCATCGCGCCAGTCGGATGGCGAAGAAGGTGCGCGCCCGCTCAAACGCTGGTCTCCTATGGTTATCGCCGCCGAACCTATCACGATCGTCCCCCGGCTTGAATTCGTTCCCGCGCCGACCGCCTAACCCGGCTCCGTTCCCTCGGGGCGCGGGCCGATATAGCGGGCGCGCGGGCGGATCAAGACGCCGCTCTCATATTGCTCGATCGCATGCGCGATCCAGCCGACCGTGCGGCCGATTACAAAGAGGCCGAGCGCCGCATTCGGGGGCAATTCGAGTGCGGTTGACGCTGCAGCCAAGGCGAAATCGACATTGGGAAACCGGCCAGTCAGCCGGACGCCAGCGGCGACTGCCGCCTCGATCGGCGCGCCCGCGGCGGGCAAGGCTGTGGTGACCGCGGAGAGGATCGCCTTGGCGCGCGGATCCCCCTCCGGATAAAGAAAATGGCCAAAGCCCGGCAGATCCTCGTCGCGAGCGAGACGTGCGGCCATCACCGCCAGCGGGTCGCCATCGCGCGCAATATCGCGGAACAACGCCTCCGCGCGCGCCGAGGCGCCGCCATGGCGGCGGCCGGACAACGCCGCCAGCGCCGCCGCGACGACGGCGTAAGGCGTGGCGCCGGTAGAGGCGACACAGCGCGCGACAAAGGTCGACGCATTCAGTTCGTGATCGGCCAGCAACGTCAGGCAGCGGCGCAGGATGTCGGCGCCTGCCGCGTCCAGATGCCAGGCGGCGGCAAGCTGCTGGTGGACCGGCTCGACCGCGGGAGTCAACGAGGCGACGCAGGCGGCGAGCTCGCGTAAGATCAGCCCACCGGTGCGGACGACGCCCGAACGGGTCAGGTCGAGCGCCGGCAGATCGACATCCGCCAATGCCGCGAGCCGGCTCTGACACCGCTCGATCAACCCTGTCAGCCCGGACAGTGGCGCTGGCGCGGCGGCGTCGGAGGAAGGGGTGGTCTCTACCTCATTCGGCCAGCCCTGCCATAAAAGCCGCGCGACACTCTCCAGGCTCTCGGTGTCGGACAGCGCGATCGCATCCCGACCGCGGTAATACGGCCGGCCGTTCTCGATCAGGCAGATCGACGAGGCGATGACCGGGGTCAGCGCCTCGGCCTCGGCAGCGCGCAGCGAGCCCCCCGCCGACCCCCGCAATGCCTCGATATCCTCGACGCGATAGCGCCGCTGCCGCGTGCCGGGCACCGCGACCGAACGCAACCGGCCGCGGCTGACATAGGCATAGAGTGTGTCGAGTTTGATGCCGAGACGATCGGCAGCCTCACGTGCGGTCAGCAACATCGACTAGACATTGATTATCTAATCAAGATTGACTTCAAAGGCCACAACCATCAACTCTGTCCATCTACGCGGAAGAACCGATTGAGCGCAACCATCAACACAACTGGGTCGCAAACAGAAAGGAAGGCGCGAATGACAAAACGCATCGATATTGCCGCGCTAGCGCCGGTGATCGGCACGCTTTATCCGCCGCCCTATGACGAGCCGTGCCGCGCCCGCGCCCGCACCAAGCTCGGCGACGCCGCCGGGCTGACGCAGTTCGGGGTCAATCTGCTGCATCTGCCGCCGGGGGCGTGGTCCAGCCAGCGCCATTGGCATACCGCAGGCGACGAGTTTGTCTATGTCCTCTCCGGCGAAGTCACATTGGTGACCGACGCGGGCGAGGAGATCCTGCATGCCGGCGACGCAGCCGGGTTTCCGGCCGGCGACAGCAATGGTCACTGCCTGCGGAATAACGCCTCCGCCGATGCCGCCGTGCTCGAGATCGGCACCCGTGTGCCCGGCGATGTCGGCTACTACAACGACATCGACATGATCGCACCCGCCGGTGGCAGGCCCGCGATCTACACTCGCCGCGACGGCACCCCCTACGAGAATATCCAGCGCCGCGGGCCGTAACGCCGGTTGGGGCGAGTGCCACAGACCTTGCCCGCAACGTAAGGAAGCCGGATAACCCCAGCCAAAATGCGTAACCATCACGCTGCTGGGGAGGTTCGGCTATGGTGCAGAGCACGAGTATATCGAGCATCGTTATCGCTGGCGCCATCGCCGACGGCGATAACGATGACAGCGGCTTTCGCGCAGTCCACAACAGGCGCTCAGACCCCGCCGGCCAATCCCGCTGGATCGACGCAACGCGCATCGTCCCAACCCGCGCCGAATGCTGAACAGCCGCAAAATCCGGCGGCGCAAAATTTTCTGATCGAGCACGAGATCGGGCATCGCTTCCACTTTGATCCGAGCAATCTGCCACCGCCCAAAACCGGGCCGATCGTCACCGACCGCTCGCTGATCGTGCCCTATTCGGGGCAAAGGCTGGAGGTGCCGCCAGGCTTTACCGCCGCTCCATTCGCGACCGGGCTCGCCAATCCCCGCCGCCTGCTGGTCCTCGCCAATGGCGATGTCCTGGTCGCCGAGCAATCCGCCGGCTACGTCACTCTGCTGCGCGACGACGGCACCGGCCACGCGGTATGGATCGACCGCCATGTCGAAGATCTCAACAAGCCTTATGGGCTCGCCTGGCAGGGCGACCATCTGCTGGTCACCGACCAGGACGGCATCTGGAAGGTGCCGCATGTCCCGGGGGCGTTGCGCGCCGGCCGCCCGGTACCGCCACAGCGTGCCGACCAATTGCCCCCCGATCAGCGCAAGCCGGTCCCCGGCGCCTACGGCGCTGAACTGATCACCAAAAAGGGCGTGTTCGGCATCGTCCAAGGTCACCAGAACCGCGACATCAAGATCGACCCAAAGACCGGCGATTTGTTTGTCGGCGTCGGCTCGGCGGGCAATCTCGGTGTCGAGCCCCCGCCCAAGGCGACGATTCAGCGTTTCGATGCCGACGGTTCGAACCAGATCACCTATGCCTCCGGTACGCGCAACGCGACCGCCCTCGCCTTTCAGCCGGAAACCGGCGATCTGTGGGCGCTCGTGCAGGAGCGCGACGGGATGGGTGACAATCTCCCCTCCGACTACCTGATCCGGGTCCGCCAGGGCGGCTTTTACGGTTGGCCGTACGCCTATAACGGGCCGCATCCCCAGCCTGGCTTTGCCACTCTGGCGCCCGACAAGGTCAAGGCGACGATCACCCCCGATCTGTTGTTTCAGGCGCACTCGTCGTTGCTCGACCTCGTCTTCTACGAGGGCAACCAGTTCCCCGCGCAGTACAAGGGTCAGCTGTTTGTCGCGCTGAAAGGCTCGTGGAACCGATCGTTGCCAACCGGCTACAAGATCGTCCTGGTGCCGTTCAAGGACGGCAAGCCCGAGGGCTATTACCTGAATTTCGCGACCGGCTTTTGGACATCAGGCGAACAGCGCGCCGAGGTCTGGGGCCGCCCGGCGGCGCTCGCCGTGGCCAAGGACGGCGCCTTGCTCGTCGCCGACGACACCGGCGGCACGATCTGGCGCATCGCCTACACCGGCGCTCACTAGCACTGCGTGCGCATGGGATGCCCTGCGGCACCCAGCGCGTTTAACTGCCGGGACTTTAGGCGCCGCACAGGGCTGGCTCGGCGAACGCGAAATGCGCGAGCACCTCGGCGCGCGGGATCTCGTGCACGACAAACACCAGGCGACTGCGGCGGTCATCCGCGGGCCAGTCGGCCGGCCATTTGTCGAGCCATTCGGGAGCGAACATCGCGTGCTGTGCTGCTTGCACCAGCGCCGGCCGGTCCGGGCGGTCGGAAAAGCGCACGATGCCTTTGACCCGCAACAAATCATTGCCGCGCTCGCGGGCGAGCCCGCCTAACGCCCGGGCGAAATCGAGCCGGCTGACAGCACCGCCGAGGCTGATCGCGAAGGCGTCGATGCCGTGGCTGTGCGCGGCAACCGGTTCGTCCGGCAAGGCGGGTGCCGCGGTGCGGCCGTCGGCGCTGAACAACAGCGCGCCCGGATCCTCCGCCGCGTGCGCGATTACCCGGCGGGCGCCGGCGTTCAGCCGATCGAGCCGCGCCGCGAGTTCGGGGCCGAGCGGCGCCAGATCGGTCTTGCTGACAGCGATCGTGTCGGCGAGCGCTGCCTGCCGCGCGGCCTCCGGAAAGCGGTCGAGCGTTGCCGCCCCGGTGACGCTGTCGACCATGGTCACGACCCCGGCCAAATGCAGGCAATGGTCGAGCATCGGGTCGGCCCCGAGCGTGTACAGGATCGGCGCCGGGTCGGCGAGCCCGGTGGTTTCGACGACAATCCGGCGAAACGCGCGAAGATCGCCGGCTTCGCGCCGGTCGAGCAAGCCGCGCAGGGTTCGGGCCAGGTCCTCGCGGACGGCGCAGCACAGGCAACCGCCGGGTAGTTCGACGACGCTGCCTTCGACAAAATCGACGAGGTGGTGATCAATCGCGATCTCGCCAATTTCGTTGATGATAACCGCGGTGTCGGCCAGTGCCGGTGAGACCAGTGCGCGGCGCAACAGGGTGGTCTTGCCGCTGCCGAGAAACCCGGTCAGAAGCGTCGTTGGGATGGTCTCGCTCTCCGGCATCTTTAACCACTAAGGATGAGATGTTTCACCCGTTGATCGTTTCACGGCGACCGGGCCGCGGGCAAGCGCCGGTAACACACCGTCAAAATTGCTGCTTAAGCGATTGCATTCTTTGGTCTGCGTCTGCATCATGACGGCCATAATCGCTCGGCATGGGTAACGGCGGGCAGACGAGGAAATGCGGACGGTGTCGTGTCGAGCACGTTGAGAGAGCGCGGGGCTGCGGGAGATGGGGACGCACTGCTCGCGGTCTCCGAGGTATCAAAGCATTTCGGCGGGGTTCGCGCGGTCGAGGATATCTCGCTGACCGTTCGCCGCGGTGGATTGACCTCGATCATCGGCCCAAACGGCGCCGGCAAGACCTCGCTGCTCAACATCATCAGCGGATTTTACCAGCCCGATAGCGGCTCTATTCGGTTCGAGGGAAAGGATGTCACTGGAACGCGGCCCTCGGGCATCGCGGCCCTCGGCATCGCCCGCACCTTTCAAAACATCGCGCTGTTCAGCGGCATGACGGTGCTCGACAACATCATGCTCGGGCGGCATGTCCGGATGAGTGCCGGGTTGCTGTCGTCCTTTGTGTATTGGGGATTGGCGCAACGCGAGGAAGTGGCCCATCGCGCCCGAGTTGAGGAGCTTATCGAGTTTCTCGAACTCGAGGATTTGCGCAAGCAGCCGACCAGCGGCCTTGCCTATGGCTTGAGAAAACGGGTCGAACTCGGCCGTGCGCTAGCGCTCGATCCCAAGCTGCTGCTGCTCGACGAACCGATGGGCGGCATGAACCAGGAAGAAAAGGAGGACATGGCGCGCTTTATTCTCGAGGTGAACCGAGAATGGGGCACGACAATCATCCTGATCGAGCACGACATGGCGGTGGTCATGGACATTTCAGAGCGTGTCGCGGTGCTCGATCACGGCCGCAAGATCGCCGACGGCACCCCGGATGAAGTGCAGCGGCATCCCGATGTGATCCACGCCTATCTCGGCGGTGGGGCGCAGCGCGCAAGGGAGGCGGCAGAGTGAGCGGCGCACCGCACTTCCTCCCGCCCCGAAGGCGAAACATTACCGCGCCTGCTGCGCCGCAACGCAACGACAATGGCGGCCCGGCCGGCGATCCGCGAAAAAACGCTGGGCATCTGGCAGACCTTTACCTGGGCCGAATACGACCGCGAGGTCCGCGACTTTGCGCTCGGGCTTGCCGCCTGTGGATTTCGGCGCGGCGACAAGCTGGCGGTGATCGGCGACAACCGCCCGCGGCTTTACTGGGCGCAGCTGGCGGCGCAATGCCTCGGCGGCGTTGCTGTGCCGATCTATCAGGACGCGATTGCGACCGAAATGGCCTATGTGCTCGACCACGCCGAAACCCGCGTGGTGGTGGCGGAAGACCAGGAGCAGGTCGATAAGATCCTGTCGTTGCGGGCGCGGTTGCCCTCGCTCGAACTGGTTGTTTACGACGACCCGCGCGGCATGCGCCACTACCCGGCGACTGGGCTCAAAGCCTTTGACCAGGTTCAGGTAGACGGCCGCGAGTTCGGCGTCTTGCATCCGGGTTATGTCGAGGGCGAGATCGAAAAGGGATCTGCCGAGGACGTGGCGTTACTGACCTATACCTCCGGAACCACCGGGAACCCCAAAGGGGTAATGCTGTCGCACGCCAATCTGTTGGCCGCGGCAAAGGGCTTTGTCGCCGCCGAGGACATCCGCCCGACCGATAACATCCTCTCCTACCTGCCGATGGCGTGGATCGGCGAATCGTTGTTTTCGCTGGTGCTGACATTGCTCGTCGGCTTTGCCTGCAACTGTCCGGAACGCCCGGAGACAGTGCAGCGCGACCTGCGGGAGCTCGGTCCGACCGTAGCATTGGCGCCGCCGCGCATCTGGGAGAACTTGCTGACCCAATTGCGGATCCGCACCGCCGATGCCTCGCCGATCAAGCGCCGAACCTTCGAATTCTTCCGCGGTCTCGCCGAGCGGGTCGAAGCCGCGCGGGGCGCCGGGGAAAACCCGTCACTGGCGCAGCGCCTCGGGCTGACGATCGGCGAAATGATGGTGTACCGCCCGGTGCGCGACCAGCTCGGTCTCAGTCGGGCGCGCTGGGCCTATACCGGCGGCGCGCCGCTCGGCGCCGATACGTTTCGGTTTTTTCGCGCCTTCGGGGTGAATTTGAAGCAGGTCTGGGGCTCGACCGAATTGTCGGGACTGGCCGCCCTGCAGCGCGATGGCGAAGTTGACCCCGACAGCGTCGGCCCGGCCATTCCGGGCAGCGAAATTCGCATTGGCGACACCGGCGAAGTGATGGTTCGCTCGGCGGCGGTGTTTCGCGGCTACTACAAGCAGCCCGACGCCACCCGCGAGGCCGTCGATGCCGAGGGCTGGTTTCGCACCGGCGATTGCGGCTATGTCGATCGCCGCGGGCATCTTGTCGTCGTCGACCGCGCGCGCGATGTCGGCAAGCTCGCCGACGGGACTGCGTTCGCGCCGCAATTCATCGAAAATAAACTTAAATACAGCCCGTATATCGCCGAGGCAGTGGCATTTGGCGACCAGCGCCCGTTTGTCGCCGTGATGATCGCGATTGACCTCGGCACCGTCGGCAACTGGGCCGAACGGCACAACCTCGCCTACACCTCGTTCCAGGATCTGAGCGCCAAGCCCGAAATCCGTCGGTTGATCGCCGAGGAAATCGGGCGCTGCAACGCAAGCTTGCCGATCGCCGCGCGCATTCGCCGCTTTATGCTGCTCGGCAAGGAATTTGACGCCGACGACAACGAGATTACCCGTACCCGCAAGGTACGCCGGCGCTTTATCGCCGAAAAATACACGGCGGCGGTCGAGGCTCTTTACGGCGGCGCGGGCGAAGTCGAACTCGCCACCGAAATCACCTATGAGGACGGCCGCAAGGGGCGGCTCGAAACCCGCCTGGCGATTGACACGATCCCCGGCGACGAAATGCCCGCGCGCGTCCCAGCTTACGCCTGAGCAAGATCGATGCTGGGGATTGATTGGCAGTTTACCCTTGTCCTGCTGACGAACGGTGTGCTGATCGGGCTGATGTATTCGCTGATCGCACTTGGGTTTGTACTGATCTACAAAGCCACTGACGCGATCAATTTCGCCCAAGGCGAATTTGTCATGTTCGCGGGTTTTATCGCTGCCGGCGCTGCGGCAATGGCTGGGCTGCCCTTTTGGGTCGCTGCATTAGTGTCGATAGGCGGTATGGTGGCGCTCGGCTTTGGCATCGAGCGCGCGGTGCTGCGCCCGCTAATCGGCCGCCCAATCATTGCCGTCGTCATGGCGACGATCGGCCTTGCGGCAGTGCTTCGAGGTCTCGCAGTCCTGATATTCGGCGCTGGGACCCAGGCCATCGTGATGCCGATCGGCGACACCCCATTCTTTCTCGGCCCGGTGATGCTGCCGCGCGTGCAGCTGGTCGGCGCCGGCGTAAGTATCGTTTTCCTGTCTGCCTTCAGCTGGTTTTTTTTGAAAAGCCGGATGGGCATCGCGATGCGTTCCGTCGCCGACAACCAACAAGTAGCAATGGCGATGGGGATCAATGTCCAGCGCTATTTTGCCTTTGCCTGGGCGCTCGCCGGGATCGTCTCGGCATTGGGCGGCATTGTCTGGGGGGCGATGCTCGGCGTCGATAACCAGCTCGCTCTGGTGGGATTGAAGGTTTTCCCGGTGGTGATCCTTGGCGGGCTCGACTCGATCGTTGGCGCCGTCCTTGGCGGTCTGATTGTTGGCGTTGTCGAGAACCTGGCCGCGGGCTATCTCGACCCCCTCGTCGGCGGCGGCACCAAGGATTTCGCCCCGTATGTGCTGATGATCGCGGTGCTGATGATCCGGCCCGAAGGCATTTTTGGGCGCCGGCGGATCGAGCGCGTCTAGACGAAGGCGGGGACGAATGTTTCATCGCGAAGCCGGCGTCTACAAGACCAGTTACGCCGCGGATATGTCGCTGTTTCCGCTGCCGGTCGCCCGTTGGGCGGTAGCGGCTTTCGCCGGCCTGTTTATTGTCGTAGCGCCATTAGCCTTTTCTGTTTACTACATATCGCTACTGAATCTGTGCCTGATCGCGATTGTCGGCGCGCTCGGCCTCAACATTCTCGTCGGTTATACCGGGCAAATCTCAATAGGCGCCGGCGCCTTTATGTCGGTGGGCGCCTATACCGCGGCGAATTTGATCGTGCGGCTTGGCCTGCCGTTCTGGATCACAATCCCGGCGGGCGGCCTGATGGCGGCGCTGATCGGGATCGTCGTTGGCATTCCGTCCTTGCGCATAAAGGGAATTTATCTGGCGATCGCGACCCTCGCCGCGCAGCTGATCATCGAGTGGACGATCAACCATGTCCAGTGGATATCGGGCGGCGTGCAATCCTCGATCGAAATACCGCGTCCGTCGATTTTCGGTGTTCGGATCACCAGCGAGGCAGGCATCTATGTATTCCTGATGTTTTTTGTCGTGCTGGCGATCATCGCTACATTGAACCTGGTTCGCAGCCGCATCGGACGCGCCTTTATTGCGATCCGTGACCAGGACATCGCTGCCGAGATCATTGGCATCAATATCTTCCGATACAAGCTCTATGCGTTTGCGATCTCGTCGTTTTATGCCGGGGTGGCCGGCGTGCTGGAGAGCTATTATTTGGGGCTCGCCAATTATGAGCAGTTCCAGATCGATGTCTCGATCGATTACCTGGCAATGGTGATCATCGGTGGGCTCGGTTCGGTTCTTGGGTCGATTTTTGGCGCTGTTTTTGTCACCCTGCTGCCGATTGTTACCCGCTGGGGATTGCAATCTTTTGGCGGTCTGTTCTTTTCGCAGGCTGACCTGCACAGTACCATTCCCAGTCTGCGGCTGGTGATCTTCGGGGTTCTGATCATCTTCTTTTTGATCGTCGAGCCGGAAGGCTTGGCTCGCCTATGGCGTAACGTCCGAAATTACTTTCGGCTTTGGCCATTTTCCTATTAGCCTTGGCAATGGAGGAAAAACCTAGATGACCCACCTGTTAAAGAATGGGCTGGCGCTTGCTGTCGGCGCAACATTCGGTTTGGGGGTCGCCGCTGCGGCGATGGCCCAGGACAAGAAAATCGTCGATGGCGTGATGTGCGACCGCACGGGGGCGACCCAGATTGTCGGCACGGTGCTATGCCCGGCGATGCACGACTACTTCAACTTGATCAACTCCGAGGGCGGCATCGACGGCTACAAGATCGAGCACCCCGAAATCGATATGCAATACAAGGTGCCGCCTGCGGTCGAAGCTTATGAGCGCTTTAAGCAACAGGGCGCGGTCGTCTTGACGACATACGGTACCCCGCAGACGCACGCGCTCAACGAAAGGCTCGAGCAAGACAAGATCGCCGATACGACACCCGGCTTTGGCATTGCGGCGGCAGCGGACGGGCAGCACTACCCCTATCTGTTCCCGATCGCCGCCAGTTACTTCTCGCAGGGTGCTGCGGCCGTTAAATTTGCCAAGGATCAACTCGGCGGCAGTTTAAAGGGCAAAAAGATCGCGTATGTCTATTACGACAATCCCGCTGGCAAGGAACCGCTGCCGGTAATCGAAGTCCTGCAAAAGCAGGAAGGGTTTGAATTGCGCACCTTCGCCGTGCCGCCACCGGGTGTCGAAATGGGGGCGCAGGTCATTGACATAACCCAGCGTTATCACCCCGATTTCGTCCTCGCTCACCTCTTCGGACGCTCGCCTTCAGTGGCGATCAAGGAGCTGAAGCGCAACGGTTATCCGCTGTCCAAGGTGGTCGGCTTTGTCTGGGCCGGCGCCGAGGCCGACATCAAGGCCGCCGGGGGATGGGGGGTCGCCCAGGGCTATAACGCGCTCCAGTTCGCCGGTGCCGGCGACAACTATCCGGTCCGCCAACAAATCCGGGATATGTACAAGAAGGAAGGCAAGTCGCCGCCGGAAACAATGGACGACACCGTCGTCTATAATCGCGGACTGTTGCAGGCGGCAGTGCAAGTCGAAGCTTTGCGCAATGCGTTAAAGGTCAGCAACGGCAAGCAGCCGACCGGGACCGACGTCAAAAAGGGTTTCGAGCAAATCAAGGACGTCACGCTTGGCGGGTTGGTGCCGCCTTTGCAGATCACCCCCGAAGATCACGAAGGCGGTGGCTGGGTCAAGGTCTTCACAGTCAAAGGCAATGGCTTCGTCCCAGCGACGGATTGGTTCCGCGCCTATCGCGACGTAGTGTGGAACGCGGTCAAGACCGCGGAGAAGACCGAGTAGAGCGCTTGGCCGGAAGGCAAGCCCGCGAGGCTGGCCGTGCTCGCACTTAACAACATCGAGGTCGTCTACGACGGCGTCATCTTGGTGCTGAAAGGCGTTTCGTTGACCGCCGAGGAGGGCCGCATCACGACCCTGCTCGGCGCCAATGGAGCGGGCAAGACGACAACCCTGAAAGCAATCTCGGGATTGTTGCGCAGCGAGCGCGGAGAGGTCACGAAGGGGACCGTCGAACTCGATGGCGACCGGCTCGACCGGTTGGCGCCGCATGACGTCGTGCGGCGCGGCATTGCTCAAGTATTCGAGGGCAGGCGGGTTTTCGAAAACCTGACGGTCGAGGAAAACCTCGTGGCCGGAGCGCATACCCGCCGCGATTTCAATCGCGTGCGAGAGGCAATCGACGGCATCTTCGAGACCTTCCCGGTATTAAAGGAGCGTCGTCATCAGGCATCGGGCTATCTGTCGGGCGGCGAGCAGCAGATGCTGGTGATCGGACGCGCCCTGATGTGCGACCCCAAGGTGATCCTGCTCGACGAACCGTCGCTGGGCCTGGCGCCGCTATTGGTGGCCGAGATTTTCGGGATCATCCGTCGCCTACGCGAAGAACGCGGGCTGACCGTCCTACTCGTCGAACAGAACGCAGCGTTGGCGCTCGATATTGCCGATCACGGCTACGTCATGGAAAACGGCCGCATCGTGCTCGAAGGTCCGGCCGACGCCCTGCGCCAGAATTCCGACATCAAGGAATTTTACCTCGGTCTCAATGAGGCCGGCGCCCGCAAATCGTATCGCGATCTCAAACACTACCGGCGCCGCAAACGCTGGCTGTCGTGAGCGCGTCCGCCGACGCAAAACAATCGTATTGGAAGCTGGCCTGCCGTTATGCAATGAGTGGCGGGGTGCCGCGCCGGTCGTTTATGGTCGCTCTGGTGGTCGGCACAATCCTTAACCTGATCAACCAAGGAGACCGGCTCTTTGCCGCGCAGAAATTGGACATTGTCAAGCTGGCGCTGACGTATTGCGTACCGTATTTCGTCAGTACCTATGGAGCGGTATCGTTTCGCGTTTACGCCGCCCGCGCCGAGAGGCAACGGGCGGCCGGGCGCGAGGAGGAACAGCATGGCTACAGCCGAGGCGGTCAACCGGTTCGAGGTGATCTTTGACGCCGAGGGACGCAACGATGCCAAGTTTCGCAACGACATCGTCGTGCACAAGCGTTTGTCGCATCCGGTCTCGGTGGAATTACCGACCGACGAAGGCCCGGGTCATGGTGGCGATGGCACCGCCCCTTATCCGCTCGCCTATTTTGCAAGCGCGCTGACCGCCTGCGTGATGACACAACTGCGCGCGTTCTCGCGCCGGCTTGGGATTCCGCTCGGGGCGTTTACGGTCAACACCCGCTGCCACTGGCAGGGCCACCAGCGCGGTCATCAGCCTTATGAGAGCGTGCCCGTTGGGTTCACGCTCGATATCGACCTCGGCGGTGATGCCTCCGAGGTGGACAAGCGTCGGCTGATCGATGCCGCAGCGAAGGGCTGCTTTATCGAGCAGTCGCTAAAACCAGGGTTGGTCAAGCACCGGCTAAAGATCGGCCACGACTGGATCGAGGTGTGACATGCCGGCGTCCCTTCCCCGTGTTGCGGTGATCGGTACCGGCGGTACAATTTCCTCGCTGGGTGCGTCGAGCCTCGACGTGCTCGACTATCCCGATTTCGGACAGAAGCTCTCGGCCGAGGCGCTGCTCGACCGCTTCCCGGAAACCCGGCTCGTCGCCAATCCGGTTCCGGTCACGATACGCCAAGTCGGCAGCACCGACATCGGCCCGACCGAATGGCTCGAACTGCGCGCGCTAATCCACAAGATCGCGCGTGACGAGCCCGCCACCGCCGGTTTTGTCATTACCCACGGCACTGCCACTCTGGAAGAGACCGCGTTTTTTCTCAACCTGACGCTCGCCGTCAGCCAGCCGGTGGTGCTGGTCGGCGCGCAGCGGCCAGCGAGCGCGCTCGGTACCGATGCCGGCATGAATTTGGTCAACGCATTGCGCGTCGCCGGCTCAGAGGCGGCGCATGGCAAGGGTGTGCTTGTCCTCCTCAATGACGAAATCAACGCGGCGCGCGACGTCGTCAAAACCTCGACCTATCGAGTGCAGACTTTCCGGTCTTTCGATTTTGGCGCGCTCGGCCATGTCGACGGCGACGGGGTGCATTTCTACCGGGCGCCATTGGGCGCTCATATGCCCGATGGTCCGTTTGCGACAAGCGATCTCAAACACCCTTTGCCGCGGGTCGACATCATCTATTCTTACGCCGGCGCCGATGGAGCGTTGGTTGATGCTGCCGTCGCGGCCGGCGCCCGCGGTTTGATCTCGGCCGGCTTCGCGCCGGGCAGCCCGACCCCGGATCAGCGCGCGGCGTTCGAGCGCGCTCTCAAGGCCGGGGTTGTTGTCGTGCAATGCACCCGCGCCGCCAGCGGCCGAGTGGCACCACGCCGCCGCCTGCGCGAGTCAGGGATCGTCGCCGGCGAGGATCTGAGCCCGCAAAAGGCGCGCATCCTACTGATGCTGGCATTGACGACGACCACCGACCGCGCCGCTATCCAGCAGCTGTTCCAGTCGTGCTGAGTTGATGTGCGCAGTCAGGAGAGTTCGTCGCTCGGCAGCAATCCGCTGTCGACGAGGGCGCGCAGCAGGCCGCGCAACTCGGCCGCGCGTTCGAGACCGAACCCGGTCTCGAAATTGCCCTGGGCTTCAACCCAGACCCGCCGCGCTTCCTGATGGCGCGCCTCGCCCGCCTCGGTCAGCCGCAACTCCTTGATGCGTCGGTCCGAGCGGCCGGGGGTTATGGTGATCAGACCGTCGCGTTCAAGCGGCCGGATATTGCGGCCGAGCGTCGTGCGGTCCATGACGAGCTCGGCCGCCAATTCGTTGATCGTCATCGGCCCGAGCCGCTTTAGCCGGGCAAGGATGCCATATTGGCTGGTGCGCAAACCCGCTTGGGCGAGATATCGGTCGTAGAGCTGGGTGACGTAGCGCGCGGCTTGGCGTACCGCGAGGCAGTTGCAATCCGTCAAATTCGGTTGGCGCGCTGCAGACACTTTGGTGCGCCCAATTCCTCATTGTCGCTTGGCGGCATTTAAGTGCATCTGCACGCTTGTCAACGGTTTCGCCTTTCGCTTAATCGTTAGTCAGAATAGCCCCGATTGACCATATAAAGATATCTTGATATCGTTATTAGCTTGGTTATCGCTTTAGGCTCGTCAGGAGTTAGAGAATGCCCGCCTTCACCGACTACAAGGTCGCCGATATTGCTCTGGCCGACTGGGGGCGTCGCGAGATCGCCATCGCCGAGACCGAAATGCCGGGGCTCATGGCATTGCGCGACGAATTTGGGGCGGCGCGGCCGCTTTCCGGGGCGCGGATCGTCGGCTGCCTGCACATGACGATCCAGACAGCGGTGCTGGTTGAAACCTTAATCGAGTTGGGCGCCACCGTGCGCTGGAGCTCGTGCAATATCTTTTCGACCCAGGATCATGCCGCCGCCGCGATCGCCGCCCGCGGGGTTCCGGTTTTCGCTTGGAAAGGCGAGACCGAGGAAGAATACGAGTGGTGCATCGAGCAGACCTTGCGCGGCCCGGCCGAAGGCCCGTTTGCCGGCTGGACGCCAAATATGGTGCTCGATGATGGCGGCGACGCAACCAAAGTATTGCATGACAAATACCCCGATCTGCTCGCCAGCATCCGCGGCATCTCGGAGGAGACGACAACCGGGGTCAACCGGCTCTACGAGATGATGCGCAAGGGCGAACTGAAGGCGCCGGCGATCAATGTCAACGACAGCGTCACCAAGTCGAAGTTCGATAATCTTTATGGCTGCCGCGAGAGCCTGGTCGACGGCATCAAGCGCGCCACCGACGTGATGCTCGCGGGCAAGCTCGCGGTCGTCTGCGGCTTTGGCAATGTCGGCAAGGGTTCGGCGGCGAGCTTACGCAGCCAAGGCGCCAGAGTAATGGTCACCGAGATCGACCCGATCTGCGCCTTGCAGGCGGCGATGGAAGGTTACCAGGTCACGACGATGGAGGACGCAGCACCGATCGGCGACGTGTTCGTCACCGCGACCGGCGACATCGATGTGATCACGATCGACCACATGCGCCAGATGAAAGATCGCGCCATCGTCTGCAACATCGGTCATTTCGACAGCGAAATTCAGATCGACGCACTGCGCAACTACCCCTGGGAGGAGGTCAAACCGCAGGTCGACGAGGTCGTCTTCCCCGATGGGAAGCGGCTGATCGTTCTCGCCAAGGGGCGTCTGGTCAACCTCGGCTGCGCCACCGGCCATCCGAGTTTTGTGATGAGCGCATCCTTTACCAACCAGGTCCTCGCGCAGATCGAGCTATGGACCAATCACGGCCAATATGACAACAAGGTGTACGTGCTGCCCAAGCATCTCGACGAGAAGGTGGCGCAGCTGCATCTCGAAAAGCTCGGCGTCAAGCTGACCCAGCTGAGTGCGGCTCAGGCGAGTTACCTGGGGCTCGAGCGGGCTGGGCCGTTCAAGCCCGAGCATTATCGTTACTAAGGAGCGTTTGGGACAAATCAGCAACACATTCGTACAAAACAGAAACAAAGAGCTTTATTTTCCTGAAAATCCCCTCATAATCCGGGTGTCCACGGCCATCATGCAATCCCTGGCTGTGATCCCGAGGAGGGGAGCCGATGTTCGTTGCGGGAGCGGCCATATGCTGTGCGATGGTCGCCATCGGTTTTGCAGCGCTGTGGCGGCGCGCCGAGCGCCGCGCGCGCGAAGCTCGGCTGGCCTTTGGCGACATCAGGCAAACCCTCGCGGAGGTCACCGCGGAAGCGCAGCGGGGAAAAATAGAGGCGGCACGCCTGCGCAACACCCTCGACCTGTTGCCAATACCGGTTTGGCGCCGGCGCGACAACTCGCTGATAGAGTGCAATAAAGCGTATGCTACGCTTGCCGGCAGCCGCGAGACGGCCCTCGCCAAAGCGCGGGGACGGGTTCCGATTGGCCCCGCCGATACGTCGAGCCAGGCTCCGAACACGGCCACTCAGTTCACCATCCACGCTGCGATCGGCGGCCAACGCCATTTACTCGATATCCACGAGTTACCCGGCGCCGACGGCGAGACGGTCGCATTTGCCCTCGACCGCACCGATGTCGAAAGCGCCCAGCGCGAGTTGCGGCGGCATATAGCCGCCAACGCGGCGGTTCTTGAAATCCTCGCGGCTGGGGTCGCGATATTCGGGCCGGACAAGCGGCTCAAGTTTTTCAATTCGGCCTATAGCGCCTTGTGGGAGCTCGACGCAGGCTGGCTCGAGCAGCAACCGACAATTGGCGAGGTCCTCGAGCGCCTGCACGAGACGCGGCGCTTCCCGGAATATGCCGATTTTCGCGCGTTTAAACGCGAGCGCTGCGCGTTATTCACCTCGCTGATCGAGCCGCGGCGCGAGCTGATGCATCTGCCGGACGGCCGCACCTTGCAGTTGACCATATCGCCGCATCCGTTTGGCGGTCTGACCTATGTCTATGACGATGTCACCGATCGTCTGGCGCTCGAATGTTCTTACAACACATTGGCGCAGGTGCAGCGCGCGACGCTCGACCATCTGTTCGAGGGTATCGCGGTTTACGGCGGAGACGGGCGGCTCAAATTGCATAATCCCGCCTTTCGAGCGCTTTGGCGGTTGTCGGAGGTCGATGTGTCTGGTGAGCCGCATATCAGGGAAATTGTCGACAAAACGCGCGATCTTCTCGACGACGGTGGAAATTGGGCGAGGACGCGAGAGGAGATCGTTGCTCAGGTCACCTCACAGACGCTAGCCAGCGGTCCGCTCTATCGGCGTGACGGCTCGATGCTGCAGGTGGCGAGCGTCCCTCTCCCGGACGGCGAAGTTCTACTCACCTATCTTGATGTCAGCGACAGCGCTCGCATCGAGCAGGCGCTGCGCGAGCGTAACGAGGCGCTCGAAACCGCCGCCCGGCTCAAGGCTGAGTTCGTCGCCAATGCCTCTTACGAATTGCGGACTCCGCTCAACACGGTCGTCGGTTTTACCGAGATCCTTCACAATCAATATTTCGGGCCGCTCA
This sequence comes from uncultured Alphaproteobacteria bacterium, assembly GCA_963735445.1. GTDB lineage: Bacteria > Pseudomonadota > Alphaproteobacteria > ATCC43930 > CGMCC-115725 > AP-15. Next base: position 42,353 of record CAVTLC010000003.1, on the reverse strand, counting down.
ATTCGAGCCAGCAAGACTATAGTCGCGGCATACTCGACAGCGCCCACCAGTTGTCGGCATTGATCGGCGATATCGTGGATTTGGCCTCTATCGAGGCCAGCTATATCGAGCTCGAGCGCGGCCGGGTCGATATCCGCGACATGCTTGATGCGGTCGTCAATCTGACCAAGGATCGTGCGCTCAGCCGGGGGCTCGATCTGGAACTGCGCTGTCCGCCGCAGATCGGCGTAATCGAGGGCGATGAGCGACGCCTCAAGCAGGCATTCTTCAACCTGATCTCAAACGCGATCAAATTCACCCTGCCCGGTGGCGCTATTCGCGTCGATGCAAAGCGAGGCGATAGCGAACTGCTGGTGAGCGTGACGGATACCGGGGACGGCCTCGCCACAGCCGAGCAAGTACAAGCGTTCGGCCAGGCTGAACGAAAGCGAAGCCGAACCGGTTCGGATCTTGGCCTGTCACTCGTCAAAAGCCTGGTTGAACTACATGGCGGGAGCGTTGAAATCGAACCGGTTCCGGGACGCGGGTCTCGGATTACCTGCCGATTACCCACCCGTCCTGCTGACCGCGACGACGCGGATGGCGACGGTAGAAGTAAGCCGGAGGCGGGCAATTCGCGTTACGCGTTTGCCGATCCCGCTCCTGACTCCCCGCAGAGGGTAGGCCAGGCGCTTGAAGCATAAGATGCTGCCTATCTAACAGATTTTGGCGCCAAGCCGATATTGCGGGTGATCGCGGCGACGATATACAACGCCTAGGTGATCGCTGTCATAAATCTGCCGGATGAACCGGCCACCTCGGCGTCTGGCGGCGCGGCTTGCGGCGATAGCACGGGCGGGCGACGTTATCGCCCTGAACGGCGATCTCGGCGCCGGCAAAACCGCTCTTGCTCGTGCTTTCATTCGCGCTCGGACGACCGCTGGTGAAGAAGTGCCGAGCCCGACCTTTACTCTCGTCCAATTATACGAGGGATTCGGACCGACTATTTGGCATTTTGATCTTTATCGCCTAAGCAACGCCGAGGAAGCGTGGGAACTCGGTATTGAAGAGGCCTTTGCATCGGGTATTTCGCTGATCGAATGGCCCGATCGGCTCGGCCCGCTGCTGCCCGAGCATCGTCTGGATATCACCCTCGATTTCGGCGAGCAGCCGGAAGCTCGTCGCGCGTCGATCGATGGCGACGCCGAGTGGCATGCCCGGCTGCGCGACATTGTCGCCGATGCCTGATTCGACCGTTTCCGGCATCGCCGTACCTTTCGCAGACAGCGGCTTTTCTGCGGTTCCGCCAGCTCGCTGGCTTCGGCGGCAAGCAATGGCCGATTTTCTCGAAGCGAGTGGCTGGGGCGGCGGGGACCCGATGCCGCTCGCCGGCGACGCGTCGTTCCGCACCTATTACCGCCTATGCCGGGGCAGGGAGAGCGCTGTCCTCATGGACGCCCCGCCGCCGGACGAGGATGTCAGGCCCTACGTCGCGGTGGCCGGCATATTGCGCGGACTAGGTCTTAGCGCGCCGGAGGTGATGGCCGCGGACGTCGCGCAAGGATTTCTGCTGATCGAGGATTTTGGCGACGATACCTACACCCGTCTGTTGCAGCGCGGCGGGGACGAGCCGGCTCTCTACACGCTCGCGATTGATGCGCTGATTGCCTTGCAGCAGCAAGCGGCAGCGGTTGCTCGACCCGAGCTGCCCCCCTATGACGACGCACGCTTGCTGGCGGAAGCAGTCTTGTTAGTCGATTGGTACATGCCGGCGGTCCTCGGCGAACCGGTTTCGGCCGCGTTGCGCGAGGAGTATCTGGCGCTTTGGCGCGCGCTGCTGGCGGATGCGCGCCAATACTTTCAGCCGACCCTCGTACTGCGCGACTTTCACGTCGATAATTTGATGCTGCTTCCCGGCCGCCCGGCGGTGCGCGCCTGCGGGCTTCTCGATTTCCAAGACGCGGTTGTCGGACCGCCCGCCTATGATCTCGTGTCTCTGCTGGAGGATGCGCGCCGCGATGTGCCTGAAACATTGCGTCAGGCGATGATCCGGCGCTATCTCGCGGCCTTCCCGGACTTAGACCCTGCGGATTTCCACCGTGTGGCCGCGATCTTCGCCGCCCAGCGCAATTGCAAGATCCTCGGCATCTTCACACGACTTTGGAAGCGCGACGGCAAGCCCGGCTATCTCTGCCACATCCCGCGGCTCTGGCGGCTCCTCGAACAGGATCTGTGCCATCCCGCACTAGCCGATATCGCGCAATGGATCGACCGTCAGCTACCGCCATCTGCGCGTCGCATGCCCGATTTTCAGGAGGCGTTGTGATCGCGACGCCGCGCCGGGCGATGGTGCTCGCTGCCGGCCTCGGAACCCGGCTGCGCCCGGTTACCAATATGCTGCCAAAGCCGCTCGTCGAGCTGAACGGGCGCACCCTACTCGATCATGCGATCGATCGGCTGGCCGCGGCCGGCGTCGAGCACGTCGTCGTCAATACCCATTACATGGCGGCCAAGGTGACCGCCCAACTCGCGCGCCGCGAGCAACCGCCGTATATCGAGATCTCGGAGGAGCCGGAACTCCTTGAAACCGGAGGTGGCGTCGCGAACGCGCTACCGATGCTTGGCGAGATTTTCTTTGTCGTCAACGCGGATGTGTTCTGGCTGGACGGCAGACATCCGGCTTTGTTGCGCTTGGCCCATGCTTTTGACCCCGAGTGCATGGACGCAGTTCTGTTATTGCAGCGCACCGTCAGCGCGGTCGGCTATGACGGCGATGGCGATTATCTCCTCGACCCGGCGGGAAAACCGCGACGGCGGCGCGAGCGCGAGATCGCGCCGTTTTTGTTTGCGGGGATCCAGCTGCTGCACCGCCGGCTCTTTGACGGCTGGACGGAGCGGGCCTTTTCGCTGGTCCGCCTATTCGACCGCGCCCAAGAGGCGGGGCGGCTGCACGCGATCGTACATGACGGCGAGTGGTACCACATCGGCACGCCGGCGGGTCTGGCTGCGACCCGCGGCCGGCTCTCCTCGCACCGCATCGAGCGCTAATGCGGTAGTGCGAGGCGTTTTCGCCACTAGTGCGGATATGTTGATCTGATTTTGACGCCACCGCCCCAAAGTCTCTGAATGCGGCCCAGGCTCTATACCATCCCGCCGGAGCGCCCGTTTTTGGCGACCCTGGCCGAAGGCTTGGCGGCGATGGCGGGCGGGAACCCGTTGGCGCTGTCGCGGATCATGGTGCTGTTGCCGACCCGCCGCGCCGTCCGCGCCCTACGCGACGCTTTTCTGCGGATTTCGCCTGACGGCAAAGAGCCGGGGACGCCGCTATTGCTGCCGCGCATGCGGCCGATAGGCGATCTCGATTCCGACGAACTCTCGTTTATCGACGGCATCGCCGATGGCGATGATCTTGACGATCCCACCCGCGATCCCGCCGTTGCGGCGCCAGTTGCTGCTGACGCGGCTGGTAATGAAATGGGCCGAAATTGGCCGGCGAGATCGGCTGCTTCCGGGCCAGGCGGCGGCACTCGCCGCCAGCCTTGCCCGCCTGCTCGACACCGTCGCCACCGAAGGGGCGAGTTTTGCGCGGCTGCGCGATCTTGCCCCGGCCGATCTCTCGGCGCACTGGGAAGTCGTCTGCAGATTACTCGAAATCCTGCCGAATGCCTGGCCCGCCATTCTGGCGGCGGAGGGCGCGATCGATCCGGGCGAGCGGCGCAACCGCCTGCTGGCTCGCCAGGCTGAACAGTGGCGGCGGAGCCCGCCGCGTGACCCGGTCATTGCCGCCGGCCTCACCGGCGGCGTTCCGGCGATGACCGAACTGATCCGTGTCGTGGCCGGTCTCGACAACGGTGCCGTGATCCTGGCCGGCCTCGATCGCCGCTGCGATAGCGCGGAATGGGCGGCGATCGAATACGACGAAGCCCACCCGCAATACCTGCTCGCAAATCTGCTGCGAGAATTCGAGCTGACGCCGGCCGACATTCGCAATTGGCCCGACGGCGCTCCGGCATTGCGCGACGCTGCTGGGTCTCGCGCGCGCCGGCGGCAGCTGATCGGTGAGGCGATGCGCCCGGCGGCAACGACCGATGCCTGGCGCGCGCTCTCCCCTGCCTCACCCGATGCGTTGACCGGACTCCACCGCCATGACTGCGCCGGGGTACAGGAAGAGGCGCTGACGATCGCGCTGCTGCTGCGCCGCAAGCTCGAAACTCCCGGCGCCACCGCCGCTCTGGTAACCCCCGACCGGGCACTCGCCCGCCAAGTTTCCGCCGAGTTGGCGCGCTGGGGCATCGCAATCGATGATTCCGCCGGTCTGCCGTTAAACCGCACGCCCCCCGGTGTGTTTCTCCGCCTGGTGCTCGATCTCGCTGCCAGCGAGTTGGCGCCGGTACCGCTGCTCGCCACCTTGAAGCACCCGCTCGCGGCTGGCGGCCTCGCACCAGCAGTTTTCCGCGACATGACGCGCCGCCTCGAACAGGCGATCCGCGGCCCGCGACCTTCACCCGGCTTTGCCGGGCTCAGAGCGGCCATTTCCGGCCGAAAAGGCGTGCAGCTGAACGGCTTTATCAGCCGCCTGCAAGCATGCGTGGGTGACCTCCCCGAACTCTTGGCGGGCGCCGCGGTGCCGCTGAGCCGGCTCGTGACCGCGCATATCGAAGCTGCCGAGCGGCTCGCCGCGACCGATGACGAAGCGGGCGCCAACCGGTTGTGGCGCGAGGTGGCAGGCGAAACCGCGGCCCGCTTTTATGACGAGCTGATCGATGCGGCGCGGGATTTCCCGCACTTGCCCGGACAGAACTACCCTGCCCTGTTCGAGGCGCTCGCAGCCGGCATTGTCGTGCGCCCGCTTTATGGTCGCCATCCGCGCCTGGCGATCTGGGGATTGGTCGAAGCCCGCCTGCAGCAAGCCGATCTCGTCGTTCTCGGCGGTCTCAACGAGGGAAGTTGGCCCGGCTCGCCGGCACACGACCCGTGGATGTCGCGGCAGATGCGGCGCGAATTCAAGATCGCGGTGCCCGAGCGGGCGATCGGCATCGCAGCTCATGATTTTGTACAGGCGCTCGCAGCGCCGGAGGTAGCGCTGACGCGGGCGGCGCGCAGCGAAGGCGTCCCGACGGTCCCGTCGCGCTGGCTGTTACGACTGGATGCGGTATTGCGGGCAGTCGGGCTCGACGGCGCGCTGGGGCCCGATCCGATGATCGAAGCCGCCGCCCGCCGGCTCGACGCGGCGCGCTACGAACCATTACCGCCGGCCGCACCAACGCCGCCGGTCGCCGCGCGCCCGCGACAGCTGTCGGTCACCCAGATCGAGACCTGGCTCGGCGATCCCTACGCGATTTACGCGCGACATATCCTCCAATTAAAGGCGCTCGACGAGCTCGATGCCGATCCCGGCCGGGCCGATCTCGGGATCCGCATCCACGCCGCACTGGCCGAATTCGTCCGCCGTTTTCCCCGTCAACTGCCTGCTGATCCGTTCTCCGAGCTGATGGCGATTGGGCAACGGCACTTCAGCGACGTGCTGTCGCGGCCCGGCGCCTGGGCATTCTGGTGGCCACGCTTCGAGCGGATCGCGCGCTGGCTCGTTGCCGAAGAGACAGCACATCGCGCCACGATCGTCGAAAGCTTTGGCGAATTGAAGGGCAGCTTGAGGTTGCGCGGCCTCCCTGCCGGCTCCTTCGAATTAACCGCCACCGCCGACCGAATTGACCGCCTGGTCACGGGCGGATTTTTGGTTGTCGATTACAAGACCGGCTCGGTGCCGACAAAAAAAGCGATCTGCGCCGGCTTTGCACCGCAATTGCCGCTCGAGGCTGCAATCCTGCGCGACGGCAGCTTTGGCGAGATCAGCGGCACCCCGGCGGCGCTCGAATACTGGAAGCTCGGCGGGCGCGCCCCTGCCGGGCAGCGCTGGGCGATCGACAACGGCGACCCCGCAACCCTAGTCGATCGCGTCTGTGAAAAGCTGCGGGCGTTAGTCGAACGCTTCGACGATCCCGCAACCCCCTACCTCGCCGCCCCGGTTCCCGCCCGACGCCCCCGCTTTTCCGATTATGAGCACCTCGAGCGGGTCGGGCGTAACGAGGCCGAAGAATGGTGAGCGCTGGACGGGGGCGCTCGACGGCGCAAGCCGCTCACCCGCGGGCTTCGGTTTGGGTCGCGGCGTCGGCCGGGACCGGTAAGACGACGGTCCTGACCCAGCGCCTGTTGCGGTTGATGCTCGACGGCACCGACCCCGCGCGCATTCTCTGCCTGACCTTCACCCGGGCTGCCGCGGCCGAAATGGCGAACCGGCTCGATGGCGTGCTTGCCGAATGGGCGACGCTGCCCGATGGCGCCTTGGCGCGCACGCTCTATGATCTGACCGGCTCCTATGCCGACGAGGCGACGATCGCGCGCGCCCGCAGGCTGTTTGCGCTCGTGCTCGATACGCCGGGCGGCATCAAGATTTCGACAATCCACGCCTTTTGCCAGACCTTGCTGCGCCGCTTCCCGCTCGAGGCTGGAATTATGCCCGAGTTTGCGGTCGTCGAAGAGCGTGGCGCCGCCGAATTGCTGGCAGAAGCAGCGCAGCGCGTGCTGATTGCCGCCCGGCTTGGTCATCATCCCGAACTTGGCGAAGCGCTCGCCATCGTCGCGGACTACACGGCCGAAGAGCGTTTTGGCGAATTGATGCAGGCCATCGCTCAAGAACGTGGGAAGCTGTCGCGCGCCCTGTCGGCAGGGCACGTTGCGTTGCGTGCGAAATTATCAGCCGCACTCGACGTGCCGGATAGCCTGACGCTTGAGTCTCTGCTGGCTCAATTCTGCGCCCCGGGTGCCGGCGACGAAGCCCGGCTCAGGACTTGCGCATCAGTACTCGCCAAAGGAACCGTCCAGGATCGCGCGTTGGCGAAATTCTTGACCAATGGTGCGCGGCGCCCGAGCGGCGACAATCAATGCTCGACGCTTACCTCTGTCTGTACCTGACCGAGAAGCGAGAAATTCGAAAGCGGTTGGTCACCGGTAAGACGGCGCGGGCCGCTCTTGAATTCGGTTGCGACGCATTAGCGGTACTCGGCCACGGAGGCCGAGCGTGCGCATCGTTTCGACAGAACCCGCGCGGCACTTCTCGTGCGCGACGCAACCTGCGCGCTGGCCCGGCTCGGCGAAGCGCTGCTGTCCGAGTACGACGCCGCCAAGCGGCTGCGCGGTGTACTCGATTTCGACGATCTGGTGTCGATGGCGCTCGGCTTATTGCGCCGGCCGGGGGTGGCGCCCTGGGTGTTGTTCAAGCTCGATGGCGGGCTCGATCACATTCTGATCGACGAGGCGCAGGACACCAATCCCGAGCAGTGGGACATCGTAGCCGCCCTGGCGGAGGAATTTTTTGCCGGCGAGGGGGCGCGCTCCTCGATCCGCACCGTGTTCGCCGTTGGCGACATGAAGCAGTCGATCTTCAGCTTTCAGCGCGCCGACCCGCACGCCTTTCTGGCAATGCGGCAGCATTTTCAGCAGCGGGTCAACGATGCCAACCAGTCCTGGCTGGAGCTGCCGCTTGATGTTTCGTTCCGCTCGACCGAGCCGATTTTGCAGGCGGTCGACGCGATCTTTCGCCGACCCGAGGCATATGACGGAGTGGCGCTCGACGGCGGAAAAATCCGCCACTTTGCCGACCGTGCCGGCCATGCAGGGCTCGTCGAGCTGTGGCCCGCGGTGGCGCCGTCGCCCGAGGACGAGGCGGAAGATGACGACCTGCCGGTCGCGTATAAACGCGTCGCCGAGCCGCAGGCCCGGCTGGCCCGCGCCATCGCCGCCAAGATCAAGCAATGGCTCGATGCCGGAGAGAAGCTCGCGTCGCGCGGCCGCGCGTTGCGCCCCGGCGACATTATGGTGCTGGTCCGCCGCCGCAATGAATTCGTCGGCGAATTATTGCGGGCATTAAAGCGGCACGGTATCCCGGTGGCCGGTGCCGACCGCCTGGTGCTGACCGAGCAGCTCGCGGTGCAGGATTTGGTGGCGCTCGGGCGCTTTTTGCTGTTGCCCGAGGACGATTTGACCTTGGCGGCGGTGCTGAAAAGCCCGCTTTTCGATGTCGACGAAGACGCGCTGTTCGGCCTCTGCTATGCGCGCGACAAGGAAACCTTGTGGAACCGGCTGCGGCTGCGCGCTGATTCCAGCCCGATATTGCGCCGCGCTGCTGACCGGCTTTCGGCGTGGCTCGCCCGCGCCGATTTTGTCCCGCCTTTCGAGCTTTATGCCGAAATCCTGGCATCCGAGGGCGGCCGTCGCGCGCTGCTGCGTCGCCTCGGACCGGAAGCGGAAGATCCCGTCGATGAATTTCTCGGCCTCGCCCTCGCCTATGAGCGCGAGCATGTTCCGTCCTTGCAAGGCTTCCTGCGCTGGCTGACGGCGGCGGAGACCGAGGTCAAACGCGACTTTGCCGCGCACCCGCGCGATGAGGTTCGCATCCTGACGGTCCATGGCGCCAAGGGGCTCGAGGCCCCGATCGTGTTTTTGCCCGACACGATTGCGGTTCCCGATCAGAGGCTGGCGTTCCTGTGGAGCACATCCGACGAGCTGCCGTTGTGGAAGCCGCCCGGCGACCATGCCGCGGATTTCTATGTCGCGGAAAAATCGGCATGGCGCTCGCGTCAGATGCAGGAATACCGCCGCCTGTTATACGTCGCTCTGACCCGGGCGCAGGATCGGCTCTATATCTGCGGCTGGCAAACCGCGCGAAATCCGCAGGATTTGTGCTGGCACACGCTGTGCCACGCCGGCTTGCGCGAGTGCGGCGAGCCTTTCGCGTTCGATACGAAGCCGCTGATCGGGGAAGTGGAAGGTTGGTCGGGCGAGGGCTTGCGCCTCGAATGCCCGCAGACTGTCCTCCCGTTCCGCGAGCCAACAGTAGCCGCTGCGCGCCCGAGATGCTGTTACCCGATTGGGCGACCGGACCGCCGCCGCCCGAGCCCGATCCACCGCGCCCGTTGTTTCCGTCGCGCCCGAGCGGCGAGGAACCGCCGGCGTTGTCGCCGCTAAAGACCGCGGGGCGCGAGCGCTTCAAGCGCGGCCTGATCGTCCATCGGTTATTGCAGAGCCTGCCCGAATTGCCGGAGGCCGCTCGCGAGGCGGCAGCAGGGCGTTTTTTGGCGCTGCCGACCCATATGCTCCCTGCCGACGAGCAAGACGACATCCGACGCGAGACCTTGACCGTACTGAACCACCCGGATTTCGCGGCGATCTTTGGCCCGCGCTCACAGGCCGAGGTGCCGCTCGTCGGCCTAATCGGCGGCCATGCGTTGTCGGGGCAGATCGATCGACTGGTCGTCGAGGACGACCGGGTGCTGATTGTCGATTACAAAACGATGCGCCCGGTGCCGCCGAGCGAGGACGAGGTGGCGCCTCGTCTATCTTCGCCAGCTCGCGATCTATCGCGAAGCGCTGGCGCGGATTTATCCCGGGCGCGACATCCGCTGCGCGTTGCTGTGGACCCAAGCGCCGCTGTTGATGCCTATCAGCCGTGACAAGCTCGCAAGTTACGCACCTTGACGCTGCTTTTCCGGCACCCCTAATTTCGGCCCAGGTCTGATCCAATCATGTCGCCCCTCGGCTCATCGCCCCGCGCAAATGGGGTCCATAGCAATCCTAGAGGCGCTTGGCCCTGGGTTTGGTGCTTTGGCGGATGGCGAGGATGTCCGGATGGAGCGCTCTAGGCACGGAGGAGAAATAACAAATGAAGCCGACCGCAGTTACCGATGATAATTTCGAGACGCAAGTGCTTAAAGCCGAGGGTCCGGTGCTCGTCGATTTCTGGGCCGAGTGGTGCGGCCCGTGCAAAATGATTGGGCCGTTTCTCGAAGATCTGGCGGCCGACAAGGCCGGTAAGCTGACGGTCGCCAAGGTCAATATCGACGAGAACCCCAAATCACCGTCGAAATACCGGGTGCAGGGCATCCCGACGATGATCCTGTTCAAGGGCGGCCAGGCCGTTGCCACTAAGGTCGGCGCTCTCCCCAAAACCAAACTCTACGAATGGGTCGAGTTGGTCCTTTAATCGCCGAATTCGCTGTTCCATTCGTTACGCTCAGCGGCCTGATCGGGCTTGCCCGTGCCCGGAGGCCGGGACGCCCCCGCGACCTTGGTCGTTGAATGCTCGAGCGGCGCTGCGCCTAAAGGTCGAGCACCAGCGTCGGGGTTTTGGCGCGCGAGCAGCAGATCAGTACATAGCGCCGCCGGTCCGCATCCGACAGGACCTGGTCGCGGTGATCGGGCTCGCCGTCGACATATCGGGTGAGGCAAGTGCCGCAATAGCCGAGTTCGCATGAGGTCCGCACCGGAATATCGTGTCGGCGCAATACGTCGATGATCGTCTCGCCGGCCGGAATTTCGTATTCGCCGCCGCTCTGCGCGAGCCGGACTCGAAATGGCTGATCCGCGCCCAATAGCTCGGGCGGGCTAGCTGCCGGACCGGTAAAATACTCGCAATGCACCGTACCTTCCGGCCAGTCCGCCGACGCCGCGGCGGCGGCCCGCATCATCCCGGCCGGACCGCAATAGTAAAGATGTGTTCCCGGCAGCGGGTCGCGCAACACCGCGGCGATGTCGAGCCCGCGCGCGGGGTCGCCGCCATCATGGTGAAAGCGCACTCGTCCTTGCGCCGCGAGCAGATCGAGGTCGTCGCGGAACGCGGTCGCCTCGGGCGATCGGGTGCAGTAATGCAGCAGGAATTCGGCACGCCGGCGGCGCAGTTCGGCGATCATCGCCATGATCGGGGTGATGCCGATGCCACCCGCGAGCAAGAGGTAGCGCTCGGCCTCATCGATCAGTGGAAAATTGTTGCGCGGCATCGCGGCTTCGACCGGATCGCCGACGCGGACCCGCTCGTGCCAGTGCCCCGAGCCTTGTCCTTGGCGCTCGCGGAGAACCGCGATGCAATAATGCCGGCGCTCGGCGGGGTCGTTCCACAGCGAGTAGTCGCGCACCGCACTGTCGCCGTGACGCACCGCGATGTGCGCGCCGGCGGTAAAGCGCGGCAGATCGCGCCCGCGCGGATCGACAAGCTCGTAGCCGTTGATCGCCTCGGCGAGATAGGTGATCGATCGGACGCGCAATAGCATCGGCGAAACTCCGCGCTCTCGTCTCGGACTATGCTCGTTTCCGCAGCGGCGCGCATCCGCCGATGTTATGCGTTGGCGATGTTGCGCGATCGGCGAGGTGGCGTGGTCGGCGGTGTTGCGGTGGGCCCCAAGGGCGGCCAAGATCGCCGCGTATCCGTTCCTAGCCCCGAGGAGATTAGCGATGCCCTTTCAACTGCGCCGAGTCGTAACCGGCCATGACGACAACGGCCGCGCCGTCGTGCTGATCGACGAGACCGCGACCAAACAGGTTTCGGCGCGCCCCGGGGCGACCGCGTCAGTCGTATGGACGACCGAGGGATTTCCGGTCGACAACAACGGTCATGAGGATGACGGCCGGCGCCAGACCGGCACAACCTTGGCGAACGGTACGGTTTTTCGCGTGCTGGAGCTGGCGCCCGGTTCGGCGCCGCGCAACCACCGCACCGACTCGATCGACTACGCCGTCGTCATGAAGGGCGAGATCGATATGGAGCTCGACGACACGACGGTCCATCTGAAGGCGGGAGACGTGCTGGTGCAGCGCGGCACGATCCACAATTGGGTCAATCGCGGCACCGAACCCTGCCTCATCGCCTTTGTGCTGATCGCCGCCGAGCCGGTAACCGCCGGCGGCAAAGTCCTCCACGCCCAAGGCTGACCCGAGAGGTAGCGGAGAAGGTAGCAGCCGAGGAGGCTTGGCCCTCCATGACTGGCTGATGTGTTATTTAGGAAGTTTTTCTGAAGTCGCGGCCTTCCGGACTGCCATCGGGGTTGAGGAGCCGAGTGCCGTCTATGGTTCAACGGATCGAACTGAGCGGAGAGCGTTCCGAGAAAACGAGGACGGTCGGGGGACTGAACCTTGACGATATTATCCGATGAGGCTAATGAGTAGCGCGAAGTTCATCCTTAATGAGGACCGTCGGAGAAGTTGACAAGCAAAACACGTACAAATCCTTACAGAAGGAGGCTAGCAAGCGCCTGATCCGCAGATTGAAGTTGAAGCCATTTTCTTATTATTATTGGAATTATAGAGTTAACTGTGAATGTCTAAAAGTTGGTTAATGAACTCAGAGGATACGTCGAAAAAACTTACAACAGGTTCGGTCGAACTGTGGTAAGTTATTGAGATAAAAGGATGGCATAAATGTTGCTCAAATATTTCCGGGGAGAATTTTGCGAAAGAGGGAGAAATCATCATGCGTTCGATATCATTCTTCGCTTTGGCCACCGCGGCGGTGTTGATCGGGATGTCCGGGAGTGCTTTAGCCCAGGTGGCGGTAAGGGTGCCCGAACCGGCCAGCCTTTCGTTGCTCGCTATCGGCATTGGCGGTGCCGCCGTAGCAAAATTTATTAAACGGAAGTAAGCGAGCGCATTGGTTATTGTGCCGGGGCGTCGACCCTCGTGAGCTCGATCCCCGGCGCGGAGTGGCGGGGAAGGAAAGGCACCCTCCCCGAGGCTTGGCGGATCCCGCCATCGGAATGGCGTCTCAATCTCTTAACAAAACAACCGGTGCTCGCCTAACGTTGCGAGCAGTCCGCGGGCGTTAGATCATCTTTCGCGCCAAGATGCGCGCGAGCCGGGTTCAATGAAATTAGGCGTCGTCCGCGGGCCTCGTCAAAATCGATGCGTATATTATCTAGTTGACGTCAACGAGGGGCTCGCTCGCCAAAGAGACAGTCTTTTTGCCCGAAGACGATCTAAACGGCTCTGAAGCATCGGTCCCAGGTTGCTTCGTCAGATTTCTGAACTTTAACACGCTTTTGGGGGGAGCAGGTGGGGAGGCATGGGCCCCGCCTCCCGCACCGACCCCCTGGGCCGGCCGCCAGGGTAACCCGGGATCCCGCGGCGCTATACCCAAGCTGATGACGCGCCGAATATAGTCTTTTTTCGTCGGCGCGGCAGACAAACTGCATCACGTTTATTCGGCGGCGTGCTCGCCCATCAGCACCGCCACCGGGAAATCGGCAAACAGTTCCGCGGCGGAGGCTAGGTCGCGCTGGTCAAGCCGACGCTGGGTAAAAATGTCCTGCCACACGCCATTCGGCGGCAATTTCAGTTCGGTGTCGGCCCAATCCGGTGTCTCGCCGCCGCGGCGAAGCTGATGAACCAAGCGCGGAACCGCGACCACCAATGACAGGCCGCCATGACGGCGAACAAAAGCGCAGAGATGTTGGCTGCGTTCGCCCGAGATTTCGAGAGGCTGGTAATCGCCGGCGCTGAACAGCTCCGCATGGGCCCGTCGCAAGGCAAGCAGCCGCCGTGTTGCAAACAGCTTTTCGCGCCCGTCCTGCCAATCACTCGCGAGTTCTTCCGGCCGCGCGCGATCGGTTGCTTCGAGCAGCGAGCGCCTCTTCTCCCAATCCACCGGCCGGCGATTGTCGGGGTCGACGAGGCTGAAATCCCACAATTCGCCGCCTTGATAGATGTCGGGGACACCCGGCACGGTCAGCTTTAAGGTCAGCTGAGCGAGCGACGTGATCGCCGCGTTGCGCGCTGCCGCGGTGACGAAAGCGTGGAAATCGGTCAGGAACGGGTTGAGCCGCGACGCGTCGAGCGCGCCGCGCACATAGCGCGACAGCGCCGCCTCGTATTCGGCGTTGGGATTGCTCCAACTGGTCTCGAGCTTGCGTTCGCGGACCGCCTTGATCATGTAGGCATCGAGCCGTTCGGCGAGGCTTTCGATCCCGGCGGTATCGTCCGGCATCAGCTCCGGCGGCCACGCGCCAAACAGCGACTGGTAAAACAGATACTCGACATTGCGGTCGGGGACGATCTCACCTTCGACCTCGACCCGGCGCGAGCGGGTCAGCCGCAGCCAGTGAAACACCTGGCGGCCCCATTCGCGCGGCATCTCTGACAACAGAGCGATGCGGGTCCGCGCATCCTCGCCGCGCTTGGTGTCGTGCGTCGCCGTAGTCACCATTGCCTGCGGCCATTGCCGACAACGCTGCTGCGCCAAATGGTGAAAGCCCGCGACCGACATGCCAAAGCGCCGCGGATCACCGCCGACCTCGTTCAATGCCAATAGCCGGACATAGCGATAAAACGCGGTGTCCTCGGCGGCCTTGGCCATCACCGGGCCGGTGACTTGCTGAAAATGCATCGCGGTGTAGAGCACGCCGCCGGGGCTCGCATCATCCTGCGGATGAGCCGCCTCGCCCGTCAGAACCCCACGCAGAAAGTCGAAGATGCTGACATCGGCGCCGCGCCACCGCCGGCGCGCAATCCCCAGCGCCCAATCGATATAGCGTCGGTCATCGGCGTTCGCTCCGCGCTGCGAAACATAAGTCCGGTAGACCGGAAACGCGGCGACGACCTCTTCTAACGCCGCCAGCATGCGGTTGAAGGTGAAGTCACGGGTGCGCCATTCGCGCATCGCCAGCTGGTGAAACTCGCGGGCGAGCACATTCATCTCACTCGCGAGATTGACCTGCATGATCCGTTTCTTGCAGGCATAGAGGACATTATCAAAGCTCTGGTCCTGCGGCATCATGCGGCGGTACAGCCTCGACATCGGCGCTTCACCCGCCGCATCGACAAAGATGCCGAGCACTTGGCTAACAAAATCGTAACCGGTCGTGCCGGCAACCGGCCAATCCGGCAACGACTTATAGTGCGCCAGGATTTTTTCGACGAGCACGTAAAGCGGCTGTTCCGCGGTGCTGGCTTCTTGCTGCTGCCCCGCGGCTGGCTGCCTGGTGCGCTGCTGCCCAGCGTACTGCTGCAGGGATTCGCAATAGCCGCGCGGATCGAACAGCCCATCGATGTGGTCGATGCGCAGACCGTGCAATTCGCCATTCCCGATCAGCTGGAACATCAGTTGGTGGGTCTTGTCGAACAGCTCGGGTAATTCCATCCGCAACCCGGCGAGGTCGTTGATGTTAAAGAAGCGCCGGTAATTGATTTCCTCGCCGGCCACTCGCCAATCGGCAATGCGATAAGACTGAGCTTCGAGCAGGCGGTGCAGCGGCGCGAAGCTCTCCGGATCGTCAGACGAGCCGGTGAACTGCTGTAATGCCGTCGCAATCGCGTCGGCGAAGCCGGGCGAAGACGCCCGCGCCGCCAAGCCCTGCTTGAGTTCAGCCGCGCGCTCGCGCGCCGCCGCCGCGGGCAATCTCGCGATCGCCGCAAAATCGCGAGCGGGTCCGGCCAGAGTCTCGCCGCCGCCCGCCAGAATCGCTGCATAGGAGCGGGGTGAAATTGGGAAGCGGTGGTCGAAATACCAGACGCTGAAACTGCCGTCGGCGGCGTCAAAACGCAGTGCCAAATCACCCTGTTCGAGGATCACGCCGTATTGGTCGCCGAGCACCGGCAGCAAGACGCGCCCTTCGAGATCGGCGCGGGCTGGGTGCCAGTTGATGTCGAAATAGATTGCGAATGGTGATTCCTGGCCCCATTCGAGGACATCGAGCCACCACGCGTTGTCGGGACCGATCCCCATGTGGTTCGGGACGAAATCGACGATCAGCCCCATGCCATGCGCCCGCAATGCGGCGGCAAGGGCGTGAAAATCCTCGTCGCTGCCGATTTCTGGGTTCAGCCGATTGTGGTTGATGATGTCGTAACCGTGGGTCGAACCCGGACGCGCCTCGGTGATCGGCGAAGCATAGACATGGCTGACACCGAGTGCCGCCAAATACGGCACCAGATCCGTCGCGTGGCGAAAGGTAAAGTCTCGGTGGAACTGCAGGCGATAGGTCGCGCGGATCGGCGGCGCATCGCTCCGCGCGCTGTTCATAAACCCGCCGAGAGCGGGCGCTCTTCTTCGACCAACGTCGCTACGCGACGCAACTCGCCGCCCTCGATGATTTCTTCAAGGGTTCGGCTCAAGCGGCGGCGCCAGTTCGGGTGTGCATCGGTGGTGCCCGGCAGGTTTGCCTGCTCGGTTTCGCCGGCAATATCCTCGATTTGCACCAGCATCAATCGGGCTTGCGAGCGGGCGAGATAGCGCTGGATCGCATCCCCGAGCGCCGCATGAAAAACCGGCTCGCCATCATCCGGCAGGAACCGCAAACGGTCGCTTTCGGTAAGCAGTCCCTCGGCGATCAATGCATCAAGCAGCAGATGACGATCCCGGATGCGTTCATTGGCGTCCGCGGCTTCGGCCGCGTCATCGGGGTAAAGCTTAAGTTGTCGGCGCCAGGCAATGTCGCGGCCAAGCCAGTACCCTTCGAGGGTCGCGAGATCATGGGTTGCGGCCGAGGCGGCGGCGAGCGGCGGGTACTCCTCGGGTGCGAGAAAGCGACCGTCCTCGTGACGCTCGAACACCATGATGCGATAGGACAGGACGTTCGCTGCTCGCATAGTCTCGCGGAACCCGGCAGGCACCGTGCCGAGATCCTCGCCGACCACTGCGCAATGCTGGCGACAACTCTCCAATGCCACAAGCCGAAGTAGATCGTTCAATGGATAGTTTACATAGGCACCCTGGGTCGGCGCCATTCCATTCGGGATCCAGTAAAGCCGGTTCAGCGACATCACATGGTCAATTCGCAAAACCCCGGCGTGGCGCATATTGGCGCGCACGCAGTCGATAAACGGACCAAATCCCTGATTGCGCAAGATCAGCGGATTGATCGGCGCCAGCCCCCAATTCTGCCCAGCGCGATTGAGTATATCGGGCGGGGCGCCGATCGAGGCCTGTGGCGCGACCAAGCCCTGATCTGCCCAGGCCTCTGCGCCATTCGGATCGGCTCCCACCGCGAGATCGCGGTACAACCCTATCGAAAGTCCAGCCGCCCTGCCCGCCCCTGCTGCGGCCGCCAGCTGACGATCGGCTTCCCATTGCAGATATTGGAAAAATTCAACCCGCTCGCAATTCGCGGCAGCGAAAGCCGAGACTTCGCGCGAGCGCGGGTCGCGCAAAGGCGCCGGCCAGCTGCGCCACGAAAATCCGCGCCTTTCCTTGCAATGATGTTCGTGGAGTGCTTCGAACACGGCATAATCGGCGAGTGACTTACCACCTCTTTGCTGAAATTGGCGAAACGACCATCCAAGTTCGGTGCGCGCCGTTCCATTCTCAGCCAGATCATGCTCCCGAAAGCGGCGGTAAAGCGGTTCCAGAACCGCGCGCTTGCAGGCGCCGACAGCGCCATAATCTACCAGTACTGCCGATCGCGCCGCCCAATGCGTGGCGCCAAACCATTGGCTGTGCACCAGCTCTTGGACCGTAGTGTCCTCGGCAAAACCGGGCACTGCCGTCGCATCGATGTAGAGATAGTCGAGCCATTGGCGGCTGGACGGCGAATAAGGACTGTAGTGCAGCGGCTCCGCAGCGAAGAGGGCATGCAGCGGATTGATGCCGAGCACTGCACCGCCACATTCCCCAGCGGCAGCCGACATTTCGGCCAGATCGGTGAAATCGCCGATTCCCCAATCATGGGCGCTATGGATGCCGTATAGTTGACAGGTCAAGCCCCAGCTGCGGCCATCGGCCAGTTGCGCGGGTAGATGACAGGCGGCAGGAGCGACGATCAGGTCGAGTTCGGCCGCAGCACCACCGGCCTCGACCGCTAACCGGTGATATCCGAGGGGCAATCCGGCCGGGATCGACAGCGTCGTCGAGGCTTTTCCGGTATCGCTGTCGAGCGCCGATCGGCCATGCTTCTCATCGCCGCCCTCGCAACGGCAAGTCCAGGCGATCTCGCGCGCCGAGGCGGGCGGCCGCACCGCGATGCCGGGGTTGGAATCTTCGGCATGGAGAATGTGCACGGGCCCCAGCCCGAGAGGTGCGTGTCCGCTCGCGTTCTTCGATCTCGGCCGCGGCCTCCGCCGGGTCTTCCGGCAGACCAAACGCGGCGGTCAGAGCCAAGAGCGTCTCGTCCGAGGCATCGCGCGTTTGGCCGAGCGCGTCTGTGTAGCGCGCCTCGATGCCGACGAGCCCGGCGAGCCGCACGAGCGTGTTGCGGTCGGTCATGTCATTCGACCGCCGGACCAGTCACAAAGAAACTAGCCGACATAGGGGCCCCCGGCGCGTGTGACGAGTATAACAATCGCCAGCCTTGGTCAGCGTCAGGTGCCGGCATCGAACGATCGGAAAAATTCGCCATCAGCAGCAGCCGATTTCCGGAGCCGAGCTGCCATTCGACAGTGGCTTGCCGCGGGCCTGGTATCTGATAGGAACCGGCATGGCCCGGCATCTCGGCGAGATGCGGCACAATCTCGCGCATGCGCAGTTCGATCAATGCCCGGTAACGAGCCAGCCAAATGGCATGGTCGGCTTGCGAAGGCTCGTCCCAATCGAGCTTCGACATGTCAAAGGTTGTTTTGGCGGTCGGGTCAGGGATGCGCTCGCGCGCGGCTTCGTCGCCGAATTCCGGGAAGTGGGCGAACTCGCGGCGCCGCCCCTCCCGCACCGATTGCGCCAGTTGCGGTTCAAAATCGCAGAAAAAGGCGAACGGGCGCTGACTGGCCCATTCCTCGCCCATAAACAACAGCGGGATTTGGGGTGACAGCAGCATGATCGCCAGGCCGGCGTGCAATGCTGCCTCCGAAGCCCGGGCGGCGAGGCGGGTCCCGAACGGATGATTGCCGATATGGTCGTGGTTCTGCAGAAAGGCCACAAAAGCGGTTGGCGGCAAACCGGCCGAGGGCTCGCCGCGCGGCTTGCCGTCGCGAAACGGCGAGGGCTCGCCCTGGTAGGCAAATCCTTCGGCCAGGGCCCGGGCGAGACTGGCCGCAGGGTCGGCAGCGTAATCCTGGTAATAGCCGGCGGTTTCTCCGGTGATCAGCACGTGCAAAGAATGGTGCAGATCATCGTTCCATTGAGCGGTAAAACGCTCCGGCCGGCCGTTGCGGCGCGTCAGCAAGCGGGCCTCGTTGCGGTCATTTTCGAGAACCAGATGGATTTCGCGATCGGGGAGCTGGCGGCGGACGGTTTCCCCGATCTCGGCGACAATGTCCGGGTGGCTGTCGTCATAAATCGCGTGCACCGCATCAAAGCGCAGCCCGTCGAAATGGTATTCTTCGAGCCAGTAAAGTGCATTGTGGATAAAGTAGTCGCGCACTACCCGGTTATGCGAGGTGGCGAAATCGATCGCGGCTCCCCACGGCGTGTGGCAGCGCTCGGTAAAGAAGTCTGGCGCGATCGCCGGCAGGTAATTTCCCTCTGGGCCGAAATGATTGTAAACCACATCGAGCAAGATCGCGAGCCCGCGCGAATGGCACGCCTCGATTAGTGATTTCAGCTCCTCGGGGCGGCCGTAGCGCGAGGACGGGGCGTAGGGGAAGACGCCGTCATAACCCCAGTTGCGCTGACCGGGAAATTCGGCAATCGGCATCAACTCGACTGCGGTAACGCCGAGCCGGCACAGATGATCGAGATGCCGCACAGCGCCCGCGAAATCGCCGCTTTCGGAAAAGGTGCCGAGATGAAGTTCGTACAGGACGATCTCTTCCCACGCGCGTCCCGGCCAATCATCGTCGCTCCAGTTGTAGGCATTCGGGTCGACGACTTCGCTCGGCCCGTGAACCCCTTCAGGCTGGCGGCGCGACGCCGGATCGGGATAGGCGTTGCCGTCGACAACATAACGATACCGGGTACCGGGCCGGGCGGCGGCAGTTGTCAAGACAAAGACGCCGTCTTCCTCCTTTTCCATCGGCAGATCAGCGGATCGATCACCCTCCAACCGCAGTAAGACCGCGGCAGCTCGCGGCGCCCACAGGCGGAAGCGTACGCCATCCCGTTCCACCTCGGCGCCAAACGGCGCCTTATGGCGGCGATTCATCTTCCTCTCCCACTTCCGCGCTGGCGGAAGAAAAATAGAAGCCGCGCCGGTCCTCATCAACTTCGCCCGACGGCTCGACGATTTCGGCTTCCGGTTCGTCCGCAACGACGGGAGCGGCTGTCGCGATTTCGGTGCGCCGCGCCCGGTTGATGAACAATGCGAAAGAGTGCGCTTGGAGATGATAAACATCGCCGGGCGCATAGGTTCGCCCGTCTTCGACGCGCCCGCTGGGCCGCGAGGTATCGACCAACGGTTCCCAAGACATCGGCGCTGCCAACTGCGGAATATGAAAATCGAGATCGCCGTAATAGGCGTTCATCATGACGAGAAAACTCTCGTCGATGTCGCGCTGTCCCCCCGGGCGTAAAAAATTCGCCGGCGGCGCCGCTCAGCACATAGCCGAGCGACAATGCCACCGGATTACTCCAATCCTCGGCCGCTGCTTCTTCTCCGGCGGGCGTAAACCAGGTAATGTCCTTTACGCCGGCTTCGGACAGCACTTCGCCGCGGAAAAAGCGCGGGCGTGAAAATACCCGATGACGCCGTCGCAGGTGGATCAGATAGCTGACAAAGCGGTGCAGTTCTTGCTCTTCGGGGCGAATATTCTCCCACTGCGTCCAGGAAATCTCGTTATCCTGGCAATAGGCGTTGTTGTTGCCTTGCTGTGTGCGTCCGATCTCGTCCCCGGCAAGCAGCATTGGCACGCCCAATGACACGAGAAGGCTCGCCAGCATATTGCGTTTTTGGCGGTCGCGCAGCGCAATGATCTCAGGATCGTCGGTCGGACCTTCGACCCCGCAATTCCAGCTGAAATTGCCGTCGTGACCGTCGCGGTTTGCTTCGCGGTTATTTTCGTTGTGTTTATCGTTGTAGCTGACGAGATCCTGTAATGTGAAACCGTCATGGGCGGTAATGAAATTGATGCTGGCCCAGGGACGGCGGCCGCGATAACCAAAGATGTCGGAGGAGCCCGCGACGCGCGACGCAACATCGGCGACGAGACCCTGATCGCCCTTCCAGAAGCGGCGCAATGTATCGCGATATTGAGCGTTCCATTCGGCCCATCCGGGCGGAAAATTGCCGAGCTGATAGCCGTACGGGCCGAGATCCCAGGGCTCTGCAATCAGCTTTAGTCCCGCCATGACGGGATCCTGGCCAACCGCATCGAAAAACGCGCTGCCTTGGCTATACTCACCGTTCTCGCGCGCCAATGTCGGGGCGAGATCGAAGCGGAAGCCGTCGACGTGCATCTCCGTCGCCCAGTAACGCAGCGAGTCCATGACCAAAGCTAGTACCCGCGGATGATCGAGGTTTAATGAATTCCCGGTACCGGTGAAGTCCTGATAAAATCGTCGATCGGCGTCCAACCGGTAATACGAAGCATTGTCTATTCCCCGAAAAGCCAAGGTTGGACCGAGATGGTTGCCTTCACCACTGTGATTGTAAACGACATCGAGCAGCACTTCGATCCCCGCGTCGTGAAGACGCTTGACCATTGTCTTAAAGCCGGCAATCGACTCGGTCGACAGCAAACGCGGATCCGGCGCAAAAAAGCCGATTGTATTGTAGCCCCAATAATTGGTCAGTCCGTTGTCGATCAGATGGCGGTCATCGACTGCGGCATGGATCGGCAACAGCTCCACAGCAGTGACCCCGAGTTCGAGCAGATAGTCGATCATCGCCGGCGAGACGAGACCGGCGAAACTGCCGCGGTGCTCGGGATTGACGCCGGGATGGCGCTGGGTAATGCCGCGAACGCTGAGTTCGAGGATGATCGTCTCTTCCCACGGGATCTGCGGGCGCCGTTCCTCACCCCAGGTAAAGGCGGGCTCGATGACCCGGCATTTCGGAATGAACCGCGCATTGTCGCGCCGGTCCATCGCCAAATCCTCGCGCGGGCTGCCGATGCGATAACCGAAAACCGCATCAGACCAGCGCAGCCGGCCGTTCAATGATCTGGCATAGGGATCGATCAGCAACTTGTTGGGATTGAAGCGGTGCCCGTTGATCGGGTCGTAGGGCCCGTAAACCCGGTAGCCGTAGAGTAAGTCGGGCCGCGCATCGGGCAAATACGCGTGCCAGACTTCATCGGTATATTCGGGCATCACGATGCGCGCTTCTTCGCGCAGCCCGCTGCGATCAAACAGACACAACTCAACCTTTTCGGCATGGGCGGAGAACAAGGCGAAATTCACGCCCTTGCCATCCCACGTCGCGCCAAGCGGATATGGCTTGCCGGGCCAGACCTTTCTCGGGGCGGGCATCGCCTTGTCAGCACACCGCGAAGAGGCAAAGAGCGGATTGGTAGAACGGCAAAGTACTCGTCATCACGATTCTCGATTAGGCTTCGGCGGATCAATCAGCGGTAAAAATCAGCGTGGAGAGCGGCGGCAGCCGCAAACAAATCGCGTGTGAATGGCCATGAAGTTGGCGCGGCTCCGCATGAACTTCGCCGGCATTGCCGATGCCGCTGCCGCCGTATTCGACAGCATCGGTATTGATGCGCTCGCGATACCGTCCCCCATGGGGCACGCCGATCCAGTAATTCTCGCGTGGCACCGGAGTAAAATTGCACACGACGACAGCAAGCTCATGCGGGCCGCGGCCGCGGCGCAGATAAGAAACCACGCTCTGTTCGGAATTGGCGACGTCGACCCACTGAAATCCGTCGGGATCGCAATCGAGGCGATGCAGTGCGGGGGTGCTGCGGTAGAGATGGTTCAGATCACGCACTACGCGGCGCAGCCCGTCATGCAGTGGATCGTCGAGCAGCTGCCAGTCGAGCCCGATATCATGGTTCCACTCGCGCTCTTGGCCGAATTCACAGCCCATGAACAGCAATTTCTTGCCGGGATGGGTCCACATGAAACCGTAATAGGCGCGCAAATTGGCAAGGCGCTGCCAGCGATCACCCGGCATCTTGCTGATCAGCGAACCCTTGCCGTGTACAACCTCGTCATGGCTCAATGCCAATATAAAGTTTTCGTGAAAAGCATAGAGAAGACCGAAACTCAGATCATTGTGATGGTATTTGCGAAAAATCGGATCGGTAGACATATACCTCAGGGTATCGTGCATCCACCCGAGGTTCCATTTATAGCCAAAGCCGAGCCCGCCGACATAGGTCGGGCGCGACACCATCGGCCAGGCAGTCGATTCCTCGGCGATCGAGGTCGCGCCATTCGACTCGCCGAAGATCAGCTCGTTGACCCGGCGCAAAAACGCAATCGCTTCGAGGTTCTCGCGCCCGCCATAGGCATTGGGGATCCACTCGCCTTGGGGACGGCTATAGTCGAGATAGAGCATCGAGGCGACCGCGTCGACGCGAATGCCGTCGATATGAAACTCGCGCAGCCAATAAAGTGCACTGGACAATAGGAAATTGGAGACCTCGCGCCGCCCGTAATTGTAGATCAGCGTGTTCCAATCGCGGTGGAATCCCTGGCGCGGATCGGCATGTTCGTAGAGCGCCGTCCCGTCAAAACGACCGAGGCCGTGCGGATCGTTTGGGAAATGCCCCGGCACCCAGTCCAGTATGACCCCAATCCCCGCCTGATGGCAGGCCTCGACCAACGCGCGAAAATCATCGGGCTGCCCATAGCGACTGGTCGGCGCGAACAACGATATCGGCTGATAGCCCCACGAGCCATCGAACGGGTACTCCATGATCGGCATCAGCTCGATATGGGTGAACCCCATCTCAACGACATAGGGGACGAGCTCGGCGACGAGCTCGCGGTACGTCAAATAACGGTTGTCTTCGAGCCGGCGGCGCCAGGAGCCGAGATGAACCTCGTAGATCGCGATCGGCGCTTCGCGGTCGTTAGCCTGCCAGCGCTCGGCCATCCATGCGCTGTCCTGCCAAACATGCGCGGGCGGATCGGCGACCACCGAGGCGGTCTTTGGCGGTCGTTCGGCCCGCTCGGCGTAGGGATCGGCCTTGAGGGGCAGCAATTGACCCTCGGGCCCGTGGATCTCGTACTTGTAAAGATGGCCGGTGCGTAGGCCCGGCACAAACAACTCCCAGAACCCGGTAGCACCACGCCGCCGCATCGGCATTCGCCGACCGTCCCAGCCGTTGAAATCCCCGATCAGGCTGATCGCGCTTGCATTGGGCGCCCACAAGGCAAAGGCGACGCCCTCGACACCTTCATGGAGGATCGGGTGGGCGCCGAGTTTTTTGTAGCTCGCAAGGTGATTGCCCTCGGCGAGAAGATACAGGTCGAGTTCGCCAAGCACCGGCGGAAAGCGATAAATGTCGTCGAACTCGCGGGCCATTACACCGTCCGTAACCCGCAGCCTGTAGCGAAACGGCTCCTTCCGGCCGGGGATGCTCGCGATAAAAAATCCGTCGGGGTGGACCCGCACACCTTCGGCGACAACATTGCCGGTGCTGCTGTCGATGACCGCCACGTGCTGCGCCTGCGGCAGCATCGCGCGCACGCAGATGCCGCCGGCAGTTTTGTGCATACCGAGAAATGCGAAAGCGTCGCCGTGGCGCGCCTGGACGATTGCCTCGATTTCCGGATCGGAAAATGCGGGTGCGGGCGGCGGCGGAACGTCCGCGGGCTCGCTATCCGGCGTCTGCAATGTCTCCGCTTCGGCGATTGCGCCGCCTGATAAGGCCGTCGACTCGGAGCGCGCCCGTTTTCCGTGCCGCGGATCAGTTGACCGAGCCACCAGCCCCCGCTCCAAATCTATTCAGGATGCTCAGCAGCCCGCGGAGAGGGATGTCGACCCACTGCGGCCGCTGCGCCAAGTCGGTACGCACCTCGTGAACCGCCCTTTCGAGCATGAAAAAGACTAGCATATCCCGCGCCCGCCTCTTACTGGCCGGATAAGTGGCGCAACCGCGCATAGCTTTGCGATAGGCAGCGCGAAAGCCATCGACCGCACGCTGCCGCCAAGCCTCGGCAAGTTCCGTCATGCGCGGCTCAGCGGCTACACGAGTTTCAGCCAATTGGCGCACCGCGGCGATCGCGGCGTAATCGAACGACCGGATCATCCCGGCGACATCGCGCAATGGCGAACTCTTGGCGCGGCGTTGCGCCAATGGCCGCGTCTGATCCCCCGCGAAGTTAAGAATATAATGGTCGTCTTGTACCACGATAACCTGACCCAGATGGTAGTCGCCGTGTATCCTGCTCTTTTGGGCATCGATTTCGCTCGGCAGCAAGGTGCAAATCGCCGAGAACAGCATCTCGCGCGCCGCCAATAACTGGTCGGCCTGCTCAAGCGCGCGCTGGCTCAGCCGCCCCCGCTCGCGATCCAGCTCCGAAAGCATTTCGGCGGCATTGATCTCGAGCGCGCTGCACCACTCGGCGATATCCTCGCTGGTGATGGGTTCGGGCATGAAGTCCGGGTCATTGCCGGCCTGTTCGGCCAATGCCCGATGCATCTGACCGGTGCGGATACCGATTTGACGCGCGAGCGCCAAAAAGAACAGGTCAGGATCGGGCAGCTCGGGCGACCTGCCATCGGCCGCGATCAATGCATCGTCGAGATACCGGGTCAGGTAATTTAGCGCCTGGGTCCAGCCGTCGCCTTGATTGCGGACAAAGCCGAACAACACGCCCAACCCCAATTGCTGCGGCCCGCCCCCGTCATCGAGCGTCATCTCGATCGTTGCCAGTGGCGGCGGGGTGTTGGCAAACCCGGCGCGCTCGACCAGAAACCGCGACAGCTCGATTTCGGGATGCGGTCCCGGCTCGAGCTGCCGATACAATTTCAGCACCCCGTATTCGCCGAGAAAGGCCGAATTGTTCGACTGTTTGACCTCGCTGCGGCGGATCGTCAGCCGCTCCGGAATTACCGCAGCGTCGAAGTTCATCGTCTGCGTGCAGCGGATCTCGCCGTGCTCCATTGGCAAGCTCGCCTGCCGCACCATCGCGTCGAGCAATGCCAGTGGAAATCCGTCTTGCGACCAGGCATCGACAACGGCGCCTTCACGACGGAACTGGCGCAGCTCGGCCACCGTCACCGGGATAAGAGTCTGCCGCAGATCGGTCCCCAATGGCGACCACACCTCGGCCAGCGGCAGAAAATAAAGTTGGCGGTCGCCGCCGCGTTCCACGGTCTCGACAACTGTCGCGAGATAGGTTTCGGCCGGCGCCCCGTCCTGCGCCGGCCGGGTGATTTCGCCCTGCGCTCGCACGACGGCGTTGGTAATCCGCCGGTTGCCGGCCCGGTACCAAGGCTGCCTCGGCAGAAATGCGGGGATGGCCTCGTTTTCGAGCTGCACCCGATTGTGCGGGCGGAGCAGGTCCGGCCAGCCCTGCGGCATAACCAGGGTCAGGAATTCGGGCGGTGGGGCCTGCAAATTCGCTGCTTGTTGCGGGCTCAACAACAGATCGAACCAGAAAAAGCTGTGGCCCTGCAGAGTCAGCAAATAGGGCAACTCGCCGATCATCGGAAAAGCGCTGCGGCCGAGCAATTCGACAGGCTGGTGCCCTTTGTAGTCGGACAGGTCGAGCTCAACCGCTTGTGGCGACCGCGAAAGATTGGCGACGCAGAGGATCGCCTCGTCTTCGTGACAGCGCAGATAGGCGATGACTTTGCGGTTTGACGGATACAGAAAGCGCAAGCTGCCGCGGCCAAAAGCGCGGCGCGCGCGCCTGGCGGCAATCATCCGCTTCATCCAGTTCAGCAGCGACGAAGGTGAGCGACTTTGCGCCTCGACGTTGACCGCCTCGAAGCCGTAAACCGAATCCGCTATCGGCGGCAGATACAGGCGCTCCGGGTCGGCGCGCGAAAACCCGCCGTTGCGGTCAAAGCTCCACTGCATGGGGGTGCGCACACCATCGCGATCGCGCAGAAATACATTGTCCCCCATGCCGATTTCGTCGCCGTAATAGATCACCGGCGTTCCCGGCATCGATACCAACAGCGCGTTCAATAATTCGATCCGGCGGCGGTCATTTTCCATCAGCGGCGCCAAACGGCGGCGGATCCCGAGATTAATGCGCGCCCGCCGGTCGGACGCATAATAATTCCACAAATAATCCCGCTCGCGATCGGTGACCATCTCCAGGGTCAGCTCGTCGTGATTACGGAGGAACACGGCCCACTGACATGTCGCCGGAATATCGGGTGTCTGCCGCATAATATCGGTGATTGGATAGCGGTCTTCGGTCGAGACCGCCATGTAGATGCGCGGCATCAGCGGAAAGTGGAATGCCATGTGGCATTCGTCGCCCGCACCAAAATACTGCAAGACGTCCTCCGGCCATTGATTGGCCTCGGCCAGCAGCATACGGTCGCCATAGCGCTGATCGAGTTCGCGGCGCAACCGCCGCAGGATTTCGTGGGTTTCCGGCAGGTTTTCGTTATTGGTGCCTTCACGCTCGATCAGATACGGCACGGCATCGAGGCGCATGCCATCGACCCCGAGATCGAGCCAGAACCTCATGATTTCGGCGATGGCTCGAAAAACTCGCGGATTATCGAAATTCAGGTCCGGTTGATGGGCATAAAAGCGGTGCCAATAATAGGCCTGCGCCACCGGATCCCACGCCCAGTTGGATTTTTCGGAATCGACAAAGATGATCCGAGTATCGGCGAATTTTTGGTCGTTGTCGCTCCATACATAAAAATCGCGCCACGGCGAGCCACGCTTTGCATGTCGAGCGCGCTGAAACCACGGGTGCTCATCGGAGGTGTGATTGACCACAAGTTCGGTGATAACGCGCAGATTGCGACGATGGGCTTCACGGATAAAGGTGCGAAAATCCGACATTCGGCCGTATGACGGATTGATGTTCTTATAGTCGGCGATGTCATAACCATCGTCCCGCAGTGGCGACGGATAAAACGGCAATAACCACAGCGTGGTAACGCCGAGATCCTGCAAATAATCGAGCTTTTGTACGAGGCCCTGAAAATCGCCGACGCCATCGCCATCGGCGTCGAAAAAGGCTTTGATGTGCAGCTGATAGATGACGGCGTCCTTATACCACAGCGGATCCGCGCTCAACGTGGCCGGGCGCGGCGCCGTATCGGCAAAGGACAAGGACCGGGGTGCGTCGTCAGGTGGAGTCATCGGCGAACAGACTTGCGCAGGTGAAGGGTCGTGGGGTCAGAACGGGTCAGCTGTCAAAAAGCATCGATCAAAACTATAAAAACATCGGCTTCGTTCCGGTTGATCGGGCTTGACCGCTCTCGCGGTAAAGTAACCATCTCCGTCTGGAACACGGCCACAGCTCGCCGCTATCAAACACCGCGCCTGCGCCGACCAGCCGCTGGGCCTTGCCTCAATCCCGGTTCAAGCGCCTGGGACTACTCATCGCAACTAAAGACCGCCACCCCCGCTCACAACCCCATGTATAATTGGGCAGGCGGAATACGCCACTGCCAAGGCACAACCGTGGCGAGACGATGATTTGGGTGCGGGCGGCTCGGCTTGCGAGCCCCGCCGCGGTTACTCCCGGTGGCGAATCGAACCGCTAAAACACGACCTCGACCAGATAGGGGCCGGGTGTTCCGATGCCTTCCGCGAGCCGGCGATTGAACTCGTCCATATCACTCACCCGCGCGCCGGGGACCCCCATGCCTTTGGCCATGGTCACGAAATCGAGATCCGGGTCGATCGAGATCGAGCATGTCGAGCGCCTTGCGACCGGGATTGCCGGCGCCGACATTGGCGAGTTCGCCCTTTAAGATTTGATAACTGCGGTTCGAGAACAGCAATGTCGTGACGTCGAGCCCCTCGCGTGCCTGCGTCCACAATGCCTGTAGGGTGTACATCGCACTGCCGTCGCCTTCGAGAGTCACCACTTTGCGATCGGGGCAGGCAACCGCAGCTCCGGTCGCGAGCGGCATGCCGAGGCCGATCGAGCCCCCCATGTTTGACAGCCAATCGTGCGGCGCCGCCGATTTGGTGGGCGCGAAAAAACCGCGCCCGGTGGTCACCGCCTCATCGACGACGATCGCGTTTTCCGGCAACAGCGCACCGAGCGAGGCGCCCAACGCCTCCGGCGTGATGCTGCCATTCGCCTTGACCGGCGGCGGGTCGTTGACGACCGGCGCCGGCGTGTGGAGCGCGTCAACCTCCTCCGCCAGAGCCGCCAGCGCGCCGATCATGTCTTCGTCGAGGCGGGCGAGCACATGCCCCTGCGCATCGGGCGGCGCCAGCAGGCTCGGTTTATCGGGATATGCAAAAAACGCGACCGGCATCTTGGCGCCGACCAGGATGATGTGCTTCAACCCGGCCAGCACTTTGGTCGCCTGGTCGACGACATAAGGCACGCGCTCCAAGAAAACCCGCCCGCGGCCGCGCTGGGTGCGCGCGTTGGAGCCCTGCGCCATCAGCCGCGCCCCGGTCTTGGCGGCGATCTTGCCAGCGAGTTCGAGCCCGTCCTGCCGCAAAGCCCGCCCGGTCACCAGGATCAGGCACGGCTCACCCGAACGCAGCGCGCGGGCCGCCTCGGCGACCGCCTCATGCGATGCCGGGGTCGGGCCGGCGGAGGGCGGAACGGGAGCCGGGCCCGAGCCCTCATTCCAGGCGGTGTCGGCCGGCAGGATCAGGGTCGCGATCTGGCCCGGCAGTTTGCGCGCGGCGGCGATCGCGGCCGCGCCATCGGCGGCAATCGACTTCGCGTCGGGCGAGGTCTTGACCCAATGCGAGGACGGGCGCGCCAACCCCTCGATGTCGGAGGTCAGCGGCGCGTCATACTGACGGTGATAGGTCGCGTGATCGCCGACGATGTTGACCATCGGGCTCGACGCCTTGTTGGCGTTGTGGATGTTGGCAAGGCCATTGGCGAGACCGGGACCGAGATGCAGCAAGGTCGCGGCCGGCTGTTCGCTCATCCGGGCGTAACCGTCGGCGGCGCCGGTGACGACCCCCTCGAACAGGCCGAGCACGCAGCGCATGCCCTCGACCCGGTCTAATGCCGCGACAAAATGCATTTCCGAAGTGCCGGGATTGGCGAAGCACACATCGACGCCGCCGCCGACCAATGTCCGCACCAAGCTTTCCGCGCCGTTCATCGACTTCGCTCCTCCGCGGCCTAGGTTTATGGCCTGGGCATGCTCACGATCCCGTATCTTAACCGAGGACCGCGCGTGTTGTCGCCAACTCCGCGGCGGCGCCATCGGGAGCCGGTCCTGGTGCGGCAAGTAGCCATGTTCAAAGCCGCGCCGCTCAGCTAAGACGCGAATTCGGTTTGGCCCGCCCGCGAGAAGTTGATGTCATCTGACGCTGATACGCCCGAAGGCTTGCCGGCCGAGTCTGACCGCCCCCGAAGGCCATGGACGAACACCCTGACGCGCTTATTTGTTGTTGTCTTTTTGGCGGTGCTGCCGGCGCTCGCGATCCAGATCTATAACGAGACCCAACTCAAACAGTCGCGCGAGGCTGAGGTGCGCCAAGACGCACTACGTCTCGCCAAATTCGCTTCCGGGGAGATCGATCGCATCATCGATAACGGCCGCGCTTTGGCCGTCGCGATTGCCAATTCTCCGGCTGTGAGAAACAAGGACGCGGCCGCCTGCGCGGATTATGCCGCGGCGCTGGCCAAAATCTTTCCGCAATATTTGGCGATCGGCGCCATCGATCGGGACGGGCGCGTATTCTGTTCGAGTCGGCCGATCACGCCCGGGACCAGCGCAGCCGACCGATGGTACTTCCAGGAAGCGATCCGTACGGGCAAGTTCGTCATCGGCGACTATGCGATCGGGCATCTCGTCAAAAAACCGATTGTGCCGCTGAATTTGGCCTTTTTGGGCCCTGATGGCCGCATCGCCGGCGTGGTTTACCTCTCTCTCGACATCGACTGGCTCGCCCGTTACTTCGAAAATGATCGGCTGATCAACCAAGACGCCACCTTGGCGATCGCCGACCGCAACGGGGTGATACTCGTTCGGCTGCCGGACAATTCCCATTACGTCGGCACAAAGTTTGCCGACGTTTATCGCCCCTATATTTTTGCGCCGACGCCCGGAACCGCGGAGATCACTGGCGTCGACGGGATCCGCCGCATTCTCGGCTACGTGCCAATCCAATCCCCGCCCGCCGAAGGTATCTATGTCGGTGTCGGTCTGACGACAGCGACCGCTTTTGCCGCTGTCAATGAGGCATCGCGGGTCGGCTTTATCCTGCTTGGCGCCGGTCTTGCGCTGGGTCTGCTGCTTGCCTGGCTGGGCGGCCAATATTTCATTTCACGGCCGATCGGCCGGCTGGTCGCGGCTTCCTCCTTTTGGCGACGCGGTGATTTCGCGGCACGCGCCAATCTGGGGCGAGGCGGCTCGGAAATCGCGCAGCTCGGGCGAACCTTTGATGCGATGGCGGGCGCGCTGCAGCAGCGGCAGCAGGAAAATGCGGCACTGCTCGCGACTCTCGAAAACCGCGTGCAGGAGCGCACAAGGGTTCTCGAAGCAGCGCAGGCCGAACTAAAGGCGGCTAACGCCGGGCTCGAGTCCCAGGCCCAGGAACTCGCCGCCGCCAACCGCGAGTTGCACTCGGAGATGCAGCGGCGCGAACAGGCCGAGGAGTCTTTGCGTCACTTGCAAAAAATCGAAGCGCTCGGGCAGTTGACCGGCGGCATCGCCCATGATTTCAACAATCTGCTCCAAGTTATCCTCGGCAGCCTTGATTTGGCGCAGCATCGGCTGAACCGCGGCGATGTCATCACCGCCGAGTGCGGTTGGGAACAGCTCCAGGCCGCGGTTCGCGGCGCCGAGCGCGCGGCGTTGCTGACCCAGCAGCTCCTTGCCTTTGCCCGCCGCCAGCCGCTCGCACCGCAAACCCTGGACCTAAATCGCTTGGTCACCAGCATGTCCGAGATGCTAAGGCGAACCTTGGGCGAAACAATCGCAATCGAGACGGTGTTGGCTGGCGGCTTGTGGTCGGTATCCGCCGATAGCAATCAGCTCGAAAACGCCATTATCAATCTCGCGGTCAATGCGCGCGACGCTATGCCCAATGGCGGCAGGCTGACGATCGAGACCGCCAATGCGTCTCTCGACGAGGCCTATGCCAGGACACATGAAGAAGTGACCGCCGGCCAGTATGTGATGCTGGCGATCAGCGACAATGGCGTCGGAATGACCGGCGAGGTCTTGGGCCAAGCCTTTGAGCCGTTCTTTACGACCAAGGAGCTGGGTCAGGGTACCGGGCTCGGCCTGTCGCAGGTTTATGGCTTTATCAAGCAATCGGGCGGGCACATCAAAATTTACAGCGAGCCGGGTCAGGGTACGACGGTCAAGATGTACCTGCCGCGGCTGGCTTTAGCCGGGGCCACAGCCGCCATTGCTGGGCAATCGGATGCGGCTCCGGGCGGCACCAAGGCAGAGGTGATCCTGGTTGTCGAGGACGAGCCCGATGTTCGCCTGTCGACGGTCGGGATGCTTGAAGAACTGGGCTATGCCGTTGTCGAAGCGGCCGACGGCGCCAGCGCGTTGCAGCTGCTCGCCGACCGCCCGGAGATCCGGCTGTTGTTTACCGATGTCGGATTACCCGGCGGGATGAATGGCAGGCAGCTCGCTGAAAAGGCGCGCGAGACCCGGCCGGACCTCAAGGTCCTCTACACCACCGGATACGCGCGCAACGCCATAATCCACCACGGCCGGCTCGATCCGGGCGTCGAGCTGATGATCAAGCCCTTCACCTTCGCGGCCTTGGCCGCCAAGATCCGAGCGATGCTGTAGCAGTGATGTCGCTTGAAAGACGGCCGGGGGGCTAGACCTCGGTTTTGGCGCCGGTGCGTTCGGTGATCAGACCGTAATGCTCGGTGCGGCGGTGTTTTGCGAAATTGAATACGGTCCGCCGTAAATATTCGCCGAGATCGAGATCGAGGTTGGCAGTAATGACCTCGTCATCCTCGGTCAAAGCCTGGGCGGCGATCTCGCCGGTCGGCGCTACGATCGCCGAGCCGCCGATCATGCCGAACCCGTCCTCGGCGCCGCATTTGGCGGCCGCCAATACCCAGGCCGCGTTCTGGTAGGCGCCCGCTTGCAATGACAGCAGATGATGAAACATCCGCAGATGCTCGGGCTCGCGGTGATGAATGTTTTCGATCGGGGTATTGTAGCCGAGGGCGACGATCTCGACCCCCTGCAACCCCATGACACGATAGGTCTCGGGCCAGCGCCGGTCATTGCAGATGCACATGCCGATGACTGCGTCAAACGCCCGCCAGACGTTGAAGCCTTCATTGCCGACATCGAAGTACCGTTTTTCGAGATGCTGAAAGGGCGCATCCGGCAGATGCTCGGCATGGCCGGGCAAATGGATCTTGCGATAGCGGCCGACGATCCGGCCGTCGCGCTCGACCAGGATGGACGTGTTGTAATGGCGGGTCTCGCCCTTCTCCTGTGTAAGCTCGGCATAGCCGAGGTAGAACCCGACAGCCAATTCCTTGGCCAGATCGAACAATGGCCGGGTTTCGGCGTTGGGCATCTCGCGCTCGAAGTAGCGGTCGATTTCGGCTTGGTCGGTCATCCACCAGCGCGGAAAAAATGTCGTTAGTGCCAATTCCGGAAACACGACAAACCGCGCGCCGCGGCCATGCGCCTCGCGCAGCATCGCCATCAGCCGCTTGACTACCGAAGCGCGGTTGTCGGCCAGATGGATCGGCCCCAACTGGGCGACGGCGGCGCCGAGTTTACGGGACATCAAGATCCTCCGGTATGGCGGCGGTCAGCGGCCAACGATCATATCGCTCTGCAACGGGCAGCGGAAATCTCGGCCGTGCAACCGCGGATCAGGGTACGGGGCAGCTGCCCGGGGTGTCGCACCGCGGCGGCGTGGGCAGCGTGCTCGTCGCCACGGCCGGGAGCCCGCCGCCATCAGCGCTGCCGGTGACGGTGACTTTGTAATTGTATGGTGTGGCGGGGCTAAGGCCGACATCGGCAAAACTCGGCTGAGCGACGGAGCCGATCGGCGTAAAGCTCGTATCACCCGCCTTCTCGCGAGAGACCGTATAACCCTGCACGCCGGCAGACGGCGTCCAGGCCAGTGCTACACCCGTGTCGGAGACGTCGTTGACAACCACTCTGGCAGGCGTCGTGGCATCCGCCGCCTGGCCCGGGCCGTGCCCACTCGTCAACCGATCCAGCATCGCTTTGATTGCCGTGATTTGCCGGCCTGCCTTAACGGCGTAATTGAAATTCGTGTATCCCCACCAATCCCAGCAGCCAAACGGGTTCAGCGGTTCGGATTCGGCTGGATTCCCGACGATGGTTTGCGGGTAGAGAATGATCAGGTGATTGGTGTCGGCCCACTCATTGTAGCCGGCGTGTTGAACGTAGCGATCGCCGATCGTGGCAAAATTCTGCTTGCACCCATGCAGTGCGACATGAACCCGACATGGTTGCCGGGCGGTGCAAGCTGCCGGAACATAAACATAACCGGTGTCAGCCATGCTGTACGAGGCGGGTGACTCGGGAGACGTCATTTCCTGCTGATCGAATGGCAGTAGCTTACCGGAAAGGGCGCCTTCGTTTTTTGGGTTCAGCGCGCCATAAATATGCTCAAGGATGATCCCCGCCTGGTCGTAGTTACAGTGATCGATGAAATAACCCTCGTTTTTATTGCAGCCCTCGCCGTATTTCACCGTAACTTGCGAATGTCCAGCGCCGATCGCGTTCTGAAAGAAGACATTGCCGGGGTCACGCCCGCCAAGATAATGCAGATAAAAGCGATAGGCCGCCTCCCCGACTTTTGGGTTGACCACTGCGTCGTTATAGCCGGCGAAAATATAGATGCGCTGCTTTGCGATATTCCGCGGGTCATCGATATCGCCAGTCCGCGCCCATTCATCGGTCTTCTCGATCAGCGGCCCGAGCTCGGGCGGAGGGCCTTTCATGCAGGGACCCGTCGCTGTCAGGCTAGGTCCGATATTGCCCAAGAGACCGTCGATCGCGCTGCCTTGCGCGCAATAGTAAGGCCCGCCGGCAATGACGCCGACACCTTTGATGATTGACGACCAGGCGACCCCGAACTGCACCGCCATAAAAGCGCCCGACGAAATCCCGGAGATCGAGCTTTCGTTGATATCGGCATTGTAAGCGCCCAATGGCGGCGCGGCCGCAGCCACTACCGGTGCATTGACGATCGCTGCGAAGACCAGGCTCAGCCAGATAAATCGGGGCAATGAGATGCGACGGATCATTGGCGGTTGCGGCTTTGGTTGGCGCGAACGCTGGTCTATACGAGCGCAGTGCCATGCTGAGCAACGTAGGACAATTCGGGGACCGGGGCGCCGGCGGGTTTGGCAAAGCTGGAGAGCGCGCAAGGCAGGAAGGCGCCACTGCCGCGAGCGGCGGCGAGCGTGCCGTTCTCGACAACGACGCGGCCGCGGCTCAAGACGGTGACCGGCCAGCCATGCAAATGGCGGCCTTCATAGGGGGTGTAGCCGACATTGTCGTGCAATAGGCCGGCGGTGACCGTGACTTCGCGCTCCGGGTCCCAGATCGCGATATCGGCGTCGCTGCCGACCGCGATCGTGCCCTTTCTCGGATAAAGCCCGTAGAGCTTCGCGTGGTTGGTCGCAGTCAACGCGACAAAGGCGTTGAGGTCGAGACGGCCCTGCCCGACCCCCTCCGAAAACAGCAAAGGCAGGCGCAATTCGATCCCAGGCACGCCATTGGCGATGTCCTTGAATGTCGTTCGCTCGCCATGTGGCAATTTGCCGGACGCGTCATAGCGATAGGGCGCGTGGTCGGACGAAAACACCTGGAACGTGCCGTTCTTGAGCCCGGCCCACACCGCCTGCTGCCCGGCCTCGTCGCGCGGCGGCGGGCTGCAGCAGAATTTGGCGCCTTCGAGACCCGGCTTGGCGATGTCGTCGGCGGTCAAAAACAGATATTGCGGGCAGGTCTCGCCATAAATCTTGAGGCCCTTGGTCTGGGCATTGCGGATGACGTCGATCGCCTCGGCCGCCGAAACATGGACCAACAGGATCGGCACATCGAGCAATTGCGCCAGATTGACCGCGCGGTTGGTCGCCTCACCCTCGGCGAGGCGGGCGTGGCTGACCGCGTGATAGCGCGGCGCGCCGAGCCCGCGCTCCAACAGGCGCTCGGTCAACCATCGGATCATGTCGTAATTCTCGGCATGGACCATGACAAACGCGCCCTCGCGCCGCGCCAATGCCAAAATGTCGAGCATCTGGTGATCGTTCAGCTGCAACAGATCATAGGTCATGTAGACCTTGAACGAGGTGTAGCCGTCGCGGATCAAGGCCGGCAATTCCTGCCCCATGACCTGCTCTGTAGGATCGGTAATGATCAGGTGAAAGGCATAGTCGATGACCGCCTTGGGCTGCGCCGCCTCGTGATATTCCTGCACCACCTGGCGCAATGACTGGCCGCGGTGCTGGGCGGCAAAGGGGATCACCGTCGTCGTGCCGCCAAACGCCGCCGCGACCGTCGCGCTATAGAAATCGTCGGCGCAGACGACCCCGGCCGAGGAGCGCTGCTCGATATGGCAATGACTGTCGATCCCGCCCGGCAATACCAATTTGCCGGCGGCGTCGATCTCGCGCGTCCCGGGCCCGAGCCCTCGGCCGAGGGTCGCGACAACCCCGTCCTTGATGCCGACATCGCACTCGACCGTGTCGGCCGCGGTCGCCACCGTGCCGTTGCGGATCACCAGATCGTAATCGCTCATTGCCGTTCCCCTTCGGATCTAGGCTATCGCCGATCGCCTACCCGTTTTGCCAGAAAGCAAACCGCGGGCCGACTCCCTTTTCCGCAGCCGCTATGAAGACGAGCCGGGTGGTTTTTACGACGCGCTCGCGCAGCGCATCGTAAATCGGTTGGGTGCGCAGCAGATTGGCGGTCACGATTGCCGCAAAGCACGCCGCCAGCATCGGCAACAGGGTCGTGAACGCCGCGGTCATCTCGGTGACGAGAACGATGCCGGTCACCGGCGACTGCACGACCCCGGTAAAGAACGCGGCCATGCCGACCACGGCGAACGCCTCGGGCTCGATGCCGAGACCGGGAAAGGCGGCTTGCGCCAGCGCGCCGAACAACAGCCCGAGCTGCGCACCGACCACCAGCAACGGCGCGAACAGCCCGCCCGGGGTGCGCACCGCATAACACGCCGCCCCCAAACCGAAGCGTACGAGCAAGGCAAGCGGCACCGTCCAGATCACAAACCCGCCCGCCAGCAAGCGCTGGGTGATGGTCTCGCCACCGCCGATCAGCCCCGGCGCAAACCAGCCGATAATGCCGACGAGAGCGCCGATCGCGGCGGCCTGGATTTCGACCGGCCAGCGCTGATCGGCCGGGCCGCCAGCGACATCGCGCCCAGGACAGCACGGTTGTAGAGGCTCGCCGCCGCCCCGGCGACCACGCCGAGGACCAGGTAGAGCGGCCAGGTCGCGGCGACGGCATAGGGCAAGGGTCCGGTGGCATTCGCCGCCGCTTGCGCCGACACCGTCACCTGGAAATCGGGGGCGTCGCCGAGAAACAGCCGCGACACCAGGATCGCCGTCGACGAAGCACCGAGTGCGGCGATCGCGATCCGCGTCTCCAGCCGCCGCACCAGCTCTTCGAGCACAAAGACGGCGCCGGCGATCGGCGCGTTAAAGGCGACGGCGAGCCCTGCCCCCGCCCCCGACGCCAGCAGGGTGCGCATATCGGGCCACGAGCGGCCGCAGGCCTTGCCGATCAGATCGGCAATGACCGCGCCCATCTGCACGCTCGGCCCTTCGCGGCCCAATGCCATGCCGGCGCCGATCGCCAACACCCCGCCCGAGAATTTGACCGGGATCAGCCGCGGCGGCGCCGGCGGCAGATCGCCGGTCAAAGCCGCCTCGACCTGCGGAATGCCGCTCCCCGAGGCATAGGGCGAGAACCGCCGCACCAGCCACGCCGCCAATGCCACCGCCGCGGCGCAGCCGGCGACGACCAACACAAAGCCAACGAGCGGCATACCGTGCGCGCGAGCGATCAGCACGCCGCGCCAGCGGTCGGCCGCCGCCAACGTCAGGCGAAACATCGCGACAACAAGCCCCGACCCGGCGCCGGCAACGAGCGCGAGCGAGGCCAATGCCAACAGGCTGCCTTCACCGGCCTCCGGCTCGGCCCGCGGCGCCCGCCGCCATCCGCGCCATCTCACCCTATGCAATCGCTTCCCCCGCAACGCAACAGCTTAGCCCCGGCAATCGCCGCTTGGCCAGTTACCGATCGGGCGACAACGCCCTTCTATCGCGGGCCGGTCAAGCGCTACTGTGAGCGCGACAGAACGCCACGTATGCCAGAAGGGCTCCGCCATGACCGCAGCATTCGCGCACCGCCCGACGATCGCCGTGACCCGCCACGCGATCGCCGCCGGCCATTACCTCGCCGCGACCGCCGGGTTCGACATTCTGCAGGCCGGCGGCAACGCGATCGACGCCGGGTGTGCGGCCGGCTTGGCGCTCGGCGTGTTGCAGAGCGATCTGGTCGATGTCGCCGGGGTGGCGCCGATCATGATCTACCTCGCCGACATCAGGGAGGTCGTCACCATCGCCGGGCTCGGCACCTGGCCCAAGGCGCTCGATCCCGAATTCTTTATGCGCGAGCATGGCGGCAAGATCCCGAAAGGCGTGTTGCGCACCGTCGTCCCGGCCGCCCCCGACGCCTGGATCACCGCGCTCAGGCGTTACGGCACGATGAGCTTTGGCGAGGTCGCGGCGGCGGCGATCCGGCTCGCCCGCGAAGGCTTTCCGATGTACCCGCTGATGGCGGCGAGCCTCCAGCGCCACGAGCCCGACCACCGCGCCTGGCCGTCCTCGGCGGAAATCTTTCTCCCCAACGGCCGCGTGCCCGAAGCCGGCGACATCTTCCGCCAGACCGATCTCGCCGCCTCATTGCAATACATGGCCGACGAGGAGCAGGCCGCCGCCGCCAAGCATGGCGGGGGCCGCGAGGCCGGCTTGCAGGCGGCGCACGACGCGTTCTACCGCGGCGACATCGCCAAAAAGATCGTCGCCTTTATGCAGGACCAGGGCGGGCTGCTTGTCGGCCGAGGATCTGGCCAATTACCACTCGCCGGTCGGCCCGCCCGAACGCCGCCGCTTTGGCGATCTCGAAGTCTTCACCTGCGGCGCCTGGTGCCAGGGGCCGGTCCTGCTGCAGACCCTGGCCTTGCTCGAAGGCGCCGACCTCAAGGCCCTCGGCCACAACAGCGCCGACTATGTCCACCTTTTGGCCGAGGCGCTAAAGCTCGCCTTTGCCGACCGCGAGGCCTATTACGGCGACCCGGCGATGATCGAGGTGCCGCTCGCGACCCTGATCTCGGAGGAATACGCCGCCGAGCGCCGCAAAATGATCCGCCCCGACCAGGCCTGGCCGGAAATGCCGCCTCCGGGCGTGCTCGGCAGCCAGGCCGGCCGCGGCTTTGGCGACTTCCCTCGGCCATCGGGCGACCCCAACCCCGAGCCCGACACCTCCTATGTCTGCGTCGCCGACCGCCACGGCAATCTGTTCTCGGCGACCCCGAGCGACGGTTCCTACGGCTCGCCGGTGGTGCCGGGGACCGGGCTGATCCCGTCGAACCGCGGCTCGCAATCGCGCCCCGACCCGCGCCATCCGGCCGGTGTCGCCCCCGGCAAACGGCCGCGGCTGACCCCCAACCCGGCCTTGGCGATCAAGGGCGGCGAGCATTTTATGCCGTTCGGCACCCCCGGCGGCGATGTCCAGACCCAGGCGATGCTGCAGGTCCTGCTAAACCGTTTTGTCTTTGGCCAGGACATGCAGACGGCGATCGAGAGCCCGCGCTTTGCCAGCTACAGCTATCCCTCCTCCTTCGCCCCCTACGACTACTACCCCGGCCGCTTGGCGATCGAGGCCCGCATCCCCGAACCGGTCATCGCCGAGCTCGCCCGCCGCGGCCACGAGATCCAGCGCTGGCCCGACTGGATCTGGACCGCGGGTGCGGTCTGCGCGATCGATGTCGACAAAAAGCGCGGCGTCATCGAAGCCGGCGCCGACCCGCGCCGCGCCGCCTACGCCCTCGGCTGGTAAAGGTCAGCAGTCACTTCTTTCGCAGCACCGGCTGACCTCTTATAATCGAGGCATGACCAAGCTCCTGGAACAGGCGATCAGAGCCGTGCGGCAACTTCCTACCGACGCCCAGGACGAGATCGCCCGCGCCATCCTCCACCTCGCTGGGAGCGAGCTTGAGGCCGAGCCGGTTGACCCGGCCCATTTGCCGGGAGTGCTCGAAGGACTGGCCCAGGCGCGACGCCGCGAGTTTGCGACGGACGACGAGGTCGAGGCCGCCTTCCGCCGCTTTGACCGGTGAAGCTGCGCTACACGGCGCGCGCGACGATCGACCTTGCCGAGATTGCTGAGCACCTACGTCACAATCCGACTGCCGCCCTCGCGGTCAGAGATGCAATCCTCCGCTCTCTTCAGACCCTGACGCTTTTCCCGGCGATCGGTCGTCGTCAAAATGTCGAAGGTGTACGCAAACTCGTGACCGGGAAGTACCGCTATCTCGTCTATTACACGATCGACGAGGCAGCGGAGGAAATCGTGATCCTTACGATCCAGCATCCGGCACGCAGTCGTGAATACCGAGACATCTAATTTCGACGCCTACGCCCTGGGGTGGTAATCCCGCCGCCCTGCCGCCGGGCAACCGCCCCGGCGCGCTGCCGAGCCGAAATTCCCGTGAACCGGGAAGGAGCCGGGAATTTTTCCGATTTCGCCCCTCCAAGCCGCCAAATCGAGCAAAATACCTCCATCATCACAATCACTTGCGAGCAAATTCCCGTAGGCAGCCCTAACGGGAATTTTCGCCGTCGAACCGGGAATTATTTTCACCGAACCGCGAATTTACCGGGCGAACGAGCGAACGCGATGCCGCGGTATGGCTCAACCAAAAGCATTCAATAAAATCCCCAATCATTCACACCCGCTGGATC
The DNA here is from genome assembly GCA_963735445.1 of uncultured Alphaproteobacteria bacterium. GTDB lineage: Bacteria > Pseudomonadota > Alphaproteobacteria > ATCC43930 > CGMCC-115725 > AP-15. The sequence goes on along the minus strand of CAVTLC010000003.1, from coordinate 1,684 downwards.
GATCGCCCGTAACTGGAGACGATCATAAAACGGCTTCTTGGCCATACCGTGGCGCCATCGCCGGCTGCGTAAGCGACGGTTACTGCGGAGGTTTCACGTTCGGCACCCCAAGCGGGCCTCGGCTTTCAGCAACCTTTGGGGCTTATCACCCGAAGACTTAGCAGAAGCTCGTTGACACCCTTGCGCCCGAATCCAGCCGTTGGCGGGACCATAATGGAACTGGTAAGTTCGAATCCAGGTGAACACTCGTCGATCAGCCGCGTCAGAACTTTCTGGCTTGCGTTGAAGGAAAGTTTATCGCGATCGGCTCCCGAGCAACGCTAGAATTTCATCGCAGGCGACCGTCGCTTTCAGCAACCGATCCGGCGCGACTTCGCGGACGTGAGCAATCTCGTTTCGAACAGGCGCGATCTGGCCTACCGCGCTTTGGAGACGCTGCTTCGCATCAGCGTCATCGCGCAACCTTGCCCTAACTTCCTGCCATACATCGTTCGAAAACAGAAGCGGGGGTAGCTGACCAAGGTACAGATAGTCTACGACGGTCAGCGGGTCCTGAACCTGCCGGCCGGGCGCGGAGTGCGCGCAGCAGCGGCTCGCGGTCTCGCTCTGGTAATTTCGCCTGAAGCATCGCGGCCGCAGTGTCGCCGAATGTCGACGCGTATACCTGGCGAACTAGGGTCCGAAGTGTGCGCTCTGTATCAGCAATTCGCTGCCAGACCATCGCTGCGCCGGGCAAGAACCACGGCGGTGCCAGCGGCGGCGCATCTGCTTCACCACCGAGCTGCCGGAATGCGACGCGGATGAGTTCTGCCATTCTGGTCCGACGCTGGCGAATGAACTCGTCATAATCCATCCGCTCCCACCCGAGTGGAAGCGCATGCTCAGCGCACATTCGGCCCCATCGGTTCTCGATCAATTCCGAGCTGTTCGCGTAGACGTGGGACATACACCGACGGCCTTTGGCCTCCAATGGCGGTGTTCTCATGCCAGCCTACCTCCGCGAGGTTGGCCACTTGGTTGACGCGCCGTCGATCGACGATCCCATACGATCGTAGCCAGGTGGTTGGGAAGAGGTGGTGAGCCTCGCGAGCAGTGCGCCCTGCCGATTGAGGGTTGTCCAAAAGGTTCTGGAGCAATTGGTCTGAAAAAAGCGCGCGCGCCCCAAGAATGATCTGTGCGGCGCGAAAAGCCAGCGCTGCCGGTGCACGCGCTTGCTGCGTTTCTAAGCCCGAGACCAGCGTTTGTGTCCAGAAATCGCCAGTCAACGTCTCCGTCACGGCGGCACTCAAGCTCTCGCACGAAGGCATCAGGGTCGCCTTTGTCCTCGGTTTCGCCAACCGCGCGAGATCTTGCTCGAAGGCGGTCTCCGATGCCCCGGGAGTGCGCCGTGAGCAGCGACGTGAAGACCCAACGCGAGATAACGGCATCAAGCTTTGGCTTCGGGACGGCGGCCTACGGCCTCGAATGTAAAAAGCGTACGCATTGACGATCGCGTTTTTCGACGCAATCTGGGCCTTGGGCTACAAATCCCGCGCGTGCTTAACTCGCAAGAGGTAATCGCGCCACTGGGTGAGCTCGACGCAGTCATTTGCGGCATTATCGAGCTCGTTCAGGAGAGCTAGACGACGTTCGGGATTTGCCTCACCCGTAACTGGATCAACGCCGCGCAAAAACCGATAAACTG
>CAVTLC010000002.1:0-99890 GCA_963735445.1 uncultured Alphaproteobacteria bacterium | reverse complement strand
TCCGGCCAGACATGACGAAACGCGGAGACGACGCCATCGGCGACGATGGGTTTGAGATCCTCAGGAACCGCAGATAGCGGATTGAAACCGATCGGCCGCTCGCTGTCGGCCGGGTTCATGTAAACCAGATCGTTGCTGCGGGTCTCGAGGAATGTGGAGCAGCACGGCTTCGGCGAGATCGCCGTGCGGATCGAGCAGTGCCAGGCCGGCGCCGGTCGCGAGGTCCTGCGCGATCAGGTTTAATAGCAGCGTCGATTTTCCGGTGCCGGTCTGGCCGACGATGTAGAGATGCCGGCGGCGAGCCTCAGAGGCGAGCGTGACGGAAGCACCCGAAATGCGGGCGCCAAGGCAAAGCTCCTGTGGTGAAGCTGTCATGGGCGGAATGGAGCCGGTGTGCCGTGCGCATCGCAGGCGGAATGATGCGGGCAGCTCCCGTTCCATTGGGAGCGCCGGGGCTACATGGCGCCGTTGCCATTGTGCGTGATGGCTTGGCTGCCGAACCCCCCGCTCACTGCCGGCTCGCTTCCGGCCACGATCCTTTCGAGATGGTGGCCTTAGTCGATTGTAACCTCGCCTAATTTACATGAAGACGAGCAGCGGTCGGGGAGAGCGCGAGATCTTCTAAACTTGAGTGTTCTCCTTGGTGAGACGGAAAGCGACGTTCTCCTCGGAGCCGACAGGGATTCGGAATGCGTGCCGGCCGCACCGGTCAAGGTCGGCCGAAGGCCGCCGCGAAGCGGTTGCCTTGACGGGTGCGGTAAGAGGCGCGCTACATTTAATTGGGAGCTGCCGATCGCCACCCAGTTCGAAGAACATGGCAGGCCACCGGCTGCTGCAAGCTACCGCGGGACTTTCGGCCTTGAAGTGGCCTACTTGGCAGCCCGGCGACGGCGTGCGACACCGAGGCCGATCAGACCGGCGCTGAAGAGCGCGAGGGTCGCGGGCTCGGGTACCGCCGGCGAGGTGATAGTCGTCGGCCCGAGCGCGTAGTAAAGGTTGCCGTCGCCGCCCGGCCCGGCGATAAAGCCGCAAACGACGGTGCTGGCGCACTCGCCAAATTCGCCGCCGGTCAGGAATTGCAGTGTGTAGCCGCCGGTCAAGCTGCCTGGCGCGTTGGTTCCGAAGCTTATGCCGTTTGAGGTGATCGGGATCGCATCGTCCTGGCCGAACAGTTCCGTCCCGTCTCCGGCCTCGTAGACCTCGCCCACGGGAACCACGCCCATCGTCTGGGTGCTCGGCAAGCCAGCTCCTGAGATGGTCAAGGTGCCGGAATTCGCTACGCCGCCCTCGACGTCCAGCAGCATGTTGCCGGAAAGCGTCTGACCGTTGTACGTTCCACCATTGTAAGTTGTCGTAAAATCAAAGGCCTCCAGTCCGGCGCTTGCGACGCCCGGCGCCAAGACCACGGCGGCAGATACCGCCCCAATGAAAAGGATGTTTTTCACTGCAGATTGACGTCTCATCTGGAACACTCTTTACTTTTCTACCGAATTTCAATAGGCAATCCCTGTGCCATCGCGTAAACCTCTCTTGATACAAACACTTAGCTGAGCTCCGCCGGGCAGACGCGGGAGTCGTTGTAAAATCTGCCGATACTTAATCAATTGAGTGATTTCAGTCAGTTGTGGCACGATGGTTGTGCTGAGCAATCAACGAGGCACAACATGTGGACCGAAATCACTCGACCGAAGTATGAGCGTACAGGACAGCGTTATGCAAGCGACCTGACCGATGCCGAATGGGCGGTGATTGAACCCCACATGCCCGCCGCCAAGCCTTTGGGGCGGCCGCGCGAGATCGATTTGCGCGCGGTCCTCGACGGCATTTTTTACATCGCGCGGACCGGCTGTCAGTGGCGCATGTTGCCGAAGGACTTTCCGCCGTTCACCACCGTGCAAGGCTACTTTTATGATTGGCGGGACAACGGCCTGTTCGAGCGGATCAATTTCGAACTCCTGCTCGAAGCGCGCGAAGCAGGCGGACGCGAAGCTAGCCCTTCGGCCGGTGTAATCGACAGCCAGTCGGTCAAGACCACCGAGAGCGGCGGGCCGCGCGGCTACGATGCGGCCAAGAAGGTCAAGGGCCGCAAGCGGCACATCGTGACCGATACCACCGGCCTGCTGGTCGGAGCCGTGATCCACTCCGCCGACGTCCAAGATCGCGATGGAGCGCCGCTCGTTATCGAAGCCATCCACGATCTCTTCCCCTGGCTGCGCCACCTCTTCGCCGACAGTGCCTATTCCGGCGATAAGCTGCTTGAGGCACTCGCCAAATTCGGCCGCTGGAGCATCGAGATCGTCAAACGCATGGCCGACACCATTGGCTTTGAGGTCCTCCCCCGCCGCTGGGTCGTCGAACGCACCCTCGCCTGGCTCAATCGCAACCGCCGCCTTGCCAAAGACTTCGAAGCCTCCATCGCCAGCGCCCAGGCCTGGGTCTATGTCGCTTCCGTTCAGCTCCTCATTAGACGTTTAGCATGCTCATAAAACAACTATTCCGATTAAGATTCGGACACTTAACGTCTGTCGTAGAACATGGAGGACGCCAGGAAATACCATATCTTTCAAATATCTAATTGATTCTATTATTGTAATATGGTTTATCGAAGTATGTTAGAAATACCGACATCTTACACGATTGTTACCATGACTTGCCCAAAAGGTAACCTTAACAACCTATATTGTTAGTTAACGGAAATGTCATTAACTGTAATCCTGCAACATTCGAGATCGCTCAAGTCAAGGACTGGTCATCCTAGGCTGTTTTTTCGCCGCCCTTACGATCGTGATCTTTTGTTGGGGCGCGTTAAAAGTCAAAAGGGGTAGCCCGCGATAATGCGGTAAGCACAGCGTGCGGGATCGTCACCGTATGGCGGCGACGCGAAGCGGCGCAGGGAGGCGCGCTCGCGCGGCGAGTAGAGCCCGGCCCGAAGGGCACGCCACAGTTCCAGAAGGAGCTGCCAGTCCGCTTATTGACGGAACCTCGGCCGTTTTCTGGCAGGATGACGAACCGCGAGAATGACGATACTGTCATCGACGATCTCATAAAAAATGAGGTACTCGTATGGTCGGGCAATCTTCATATACACGTCGCGTTCTTGGGTTAAAGATGCGATGTAGGGAAACTTGCGCAATCGGCTGATCGTGACTTTGATAGCGATAGCAACAGCCGTTGCGGCTGGCTCGTTGTCCGGTCGAATGCCGCGGTCTATGATATCTGACTGGGCTGCGGGAGAGTAAATGATCCTCATGCGCCGTAGCGAGAGAAGATTTCATTCATCTGTTCGTCCGTGACAAATCGGCCTTGCCGCACTTCCTCTCTGCTCCGAGCTAGCGCCGCGCGTTCCTGGTCGTCGAGGTGGTATACGCCGAGGTTTTGGGAGCGCATGTCAACGAGCGATTGTACCAGCTCTACCTGAGCCTCTTCCGGTAACGTGACGTGACCCCCTGAAACTCCTCCAGTCGTAGCTAGAGTCCGGCCAATGAAGGGGACGGACGATGAAGCGATTGCGGTTCACAGAAGAGCAGATCATCGCGGTGTTGCGGGAGCAGGAGGCGGGGGCGAAGACCGCCGAGATCTGCCGTAAGCACGCGGTCAGCGAAGCGACGTTTTACAAGTGAAAGGCCAAGTATGGCGGGCTGGAGGTGTCCGAGGCGAAGCGGCTGCGGGCGCTGGAGGACGAGAACGGGCGGCTAAAGCGGATGCTGGCTGACGCGATGCTCGACAACGCCGCGCCGAAAGAACTGGGGGCAAAAAGTGGTGACGCCCGCCGCACGACGGGAGGCAGCGGCGTATCTGCGGCGGGCCTTCGAGATGAGCGAGCGGCGGGCCTGCCGGGTGATCGGCAGCGATCGGAGGAGCGTGCGCTACCAAGGCGTGCGCCGGGATGACGAGGTGCTGCACGAGCGGCTGAAAGCCCTGGCCCAGGAACGACGGCGGTTCGGCTACCGTCGATTGCACGTGCTGCTGCGGCGCGAAGGCCATGTCGTCAACAGGAAGCGGGTGCAACGGCTCTACCGCGAGGAGCGGCTGACGGTACGGCGGCGCGGCGGCCGCAAGCGAGCGATCGGGATCAGGCGGCCGATGGTGACGCCGCTGGCAGCCGACCAGCGTTGGAGCCTGGACTTCATCTCCGACCAGCTGACCGATGGGCGGCGCTTCCGCATTCTGGCGGTGGTCGACGACGGCACACGCGAATGCCTGGCGCTAATTGCCGATACCTCGATTTCGGGCCGGCGCGTGGCGCGCGAGCTGGATGACATCGTTCGCCGCCGCGGGCGGCGTCCTGAGATGATCGTCAGCGACAACAGCCTGCCCCGGCGAAGGCCGGGGCACCGAGCTGACCTCCAACGCCATCTTGAGCTGGGCGGACGAGACCGGTGTCAGCTGGCACTACATCGCCCCCGGCAAGCCGCAGCAGAACGGCTTTATCGAGAGCTTCAACGGCCGGCTGCGCGACGAACTGCTCAACGAGACGCTGTTCCGATCGCTACCGCATGCGCGTGCCGTGCTGGAGGTCTGGCGGCGCGATTACAACGAGGAGCGGCCGCATTCCAAGCTCGCCTGGATGACGCCTCGGGGCCGCCGGTGCCCTCAGCGGCGAGGCCGGCCGGGACGCTGCGCTTCGCCGGGCTCCGCGCCCCGGCCTCTTGCCACCCACCAAACAGAAGGCTCAAATCAACCCCGGACTCTCGTCTCCACTGGATGAAAAACGGGGGTCACGTCAGAAGCAGAAGCGCTATTCACATCGAAGCCAGCACTCACCAAACCAGCCGTTACCGAAAGCGCACCAGCGTCATCAACCACCCGCCAGCCGCGGGTGCTGCAAATCATCACCGGACCAACGAAAAGCGACGAGGCATTTAAACCTGCAGCAGCACCCGCGCCGCAGCCGACGCCCAAGATCCCGCGGTCGCAATTTCCCCGCATCCGCTCGTGGGTAAAGTACGGCATGACAGTTCGCCAGGTTGCGGAGCACTACAGCGCCGAGATCGACGAAATCAGCGCATCATCCGAAACTCGTAATCGCACCGAATCAGTTTTGAGTGTCGGAAGCCCACCCTCGGGATTTTGGATTGCACCGTGCGACCGAGTGTTAGGACCATATGGATGAGACACTGCCGAATACCACGATTTCGACCGATGCGACGCTCTTCCGGGAGGAAGCGGAACGGGCTCGGCGCTATGCCGCTGCGATGATCGACAAGAAGGTGATCGACCGGTTGAACGAGATCGCCGCACTTTATGATGAGCTGGCCGGGCAATACGCTGGACTGACCGATCGCGATTAAATTCAGCGGTTTTGCATCAGGTTTTGTTCCGGCCGCGTAGCGTTCGAGACCATCGCAGTGCCCCTTCTTTGCCGGCCATGGTCAAGCCGTTCTTTGGAAGAAAGTGGCCGAGCGATTTCATCTCGCTGTTGATTACCCCCGTTTCATAATTCAACAACATATTTGCGTCGTCGGAATCGTCTCCGAAAAAGGAGGGTTTTCGAGTGAGCCGGTGCGGCTTTCCGTCTTGATGATCCCGCGTGTGAGGCGGGGAGGCGTTAGGCGGTGAGATCGCGTAAGCCGTCCGAAGCAAGTTTGCCGCCGAATACGAGAAACGTCAGACCTATGCCACGGTGGACGAACCGTTGGTAACGCATGAAGCGGGTTCGGATCAGAGGTAAGCCGGCTATCAGCAGCAAAAGAGCATCAGCCACGACGAACCCAAGGGCCGCGCTCAGCACTAAAGGCGGCAAAAGCGACCAACTCAGTTGCGTTCCAAATTGGCTGAAGACGGCCCCAAAAAGAGCAATGAACACGGGATAAGACTTCGGATTGGTGACACCCAGTATTAGGCCCGTGCGTAATGAATTCGTCGATTGTGCAGGCCGAGCCCGACCGTCGGCCTTCCAGGTCAACGCGCGCCAACCCATGCTTACAAGATAGAGCCCGCAGCACAGGCCCAGCCCAGCGGAGATGCGCGGCCCAATGGAAGAGACACCGAGAATTGCGGCGAGAGCGAGCGTGGACCAGAAGACATCACCGGCGATCTCACCCCCGAAAAAGCGCAAACCCTCTCTCCGGCCGCCAATAGCTACCGTAGTGAACAGCGCCAGCATGCCGGGTCCTGGCGTAAGTATGGAAACGAACGCGGCCAAAGCCGTGCTGAGAAGCAGAGTGAGCAGCATGAGACTTGGATAACAGAACGAGGCAGGAAGAGCAGCTTAATGATCCGGCGCGGACCCGCGCATAAATCAAGTATGGCGTTGCCAAATACGACTAAAAGACGGATTCTCGGTTCTCAACCCCCCGGAATCGGGGGCGTATGTCGGTTTATGCGTCCAGGATGGCGACGTAGACCAAATCGGGGAGGTAAAAATGTTCCTTTCGAGATGTGCCGTCGTTTTAGTCTTTACGTATACAGCAATGCTGTTCTCCATCGGAGAGGGTTGCGCTGACCCGATTGACGGATTGACTCTTACTCAACTAATGATCGAGAATCAAGGACAGGACAGTTTCATTCTCGGTTCAGCGTATGGAGTTGATTTAACATCGCCGATTCCATTTACAACCAATGTCGACTTGGCGTCAATGTCGTACTCATATAATTCAATGGCGGGATTGCTATACGAGGGGCAACCGCTGTCTATCGTAGGGACAGGGTCATTCAATTCGTCTACAAACACTTTGACGACCACTTCAAATATCACCTTGGGGCCAAACACACTTTCGGCTCCGGGAACTGTCGTCGTGGATCTGCTAGTGGTGTGACGCGATCGCTTGGTGCCCGCGGTTGACCTTTTCGATAATGCGATCGGGATCGGCGGTCCAGACAAAGGGTTTGGGTTTGCGGTTGTGCTCGCCGAGATAGCGGTTGATCGCGGCCTGCAGGTCGACGAGCGAGTGGAAGACGCCGCGCTGCAATCGGCGGCGGGTCAGGGTGGCGAAAAAGCCCTCGACCGCATTGGCCCAGGAGCACGAGGTCGGGGTGAAATGAAAGGTCCAGCGCGGATGGCGGCCGAGCCAGTTTCGTACTCTGGGATGCTTGTGGACGGCATAATTGTCGAGGATCGCGTGAATGAGCTTGCCGGCCGGCACTGCGGTCTCGACCCGGTTCAGAAAACGGATGAATTCCTGGTGGCGATGGCGCGCCATGCATTGGCCGATTACGCTGCCGTCGAGGACATTGAGCGCTGCGAATAGCGTGGTCGTCCCGTTGCGGATGTAATCGTGGGTCATTGTCCCGGCCCGGCCCTTCTTCATCGGCAGGCCGGGCTGGGTACGGTCGAGCGCCTGGATCTGGCTCTTCTCGTCGACCGACAGCACCAGGCTATGCGCCGGCGGGTCGAGATAGAGCCCGACCACGTCGCGCAGCTTGGTGGCAAAAGCCGGGTCTTGCGACAGCTTGAAGTGGCGCACCCGATGCGGCTGCAGCCCGTGCGCCGCCCAGATGCGCTGCACCGAGCGCAACGAGATGCCGCTCGCCGCGGCCATCGCCCGGCCGGTCCAGTGGGTTGCCTCCCCCGGCGGCTCAGCGAGGGTCAGTTCGACGACCCGGTCGATCAGGGCTGAGGGCAAGGGCGGCAGACCAGGTTTGCGCGTCTTGTCGCGCAACAGCCCGGCCACGCCCTCGCGCATAAACCGTTCCTGCCAGCGCCACACGCACGGCTTTGAGATCCCGGCGCGGCGCATAATCGCGGCGGTGCCGCAGCCCTCTGCCGTGGCCAGGATGATCTGCGCCCGCCACACATGTTTTTGCCGGCTATTGCGATCCGCCACGACCGCGGCCAGTCGCTCACGGTCGGCGGCACTCACTTCGATGCTGATCCCCTCGCGCATCCAGCATCATTGCACAGATCCCGCCAATATGGAATCCTATGATTGCGTCCTACCACTAGCGAATCCGAAGACGGATTCGTTCAAGAGAACCTTTCCTCCATTTCCGGTACCAGGTGGAACGGCGTACGATGAGGAATGCGATAGCCTGCAGTTTCCGAGCGGCAGAAGCTTAGACACGTGTCAATATACGAGAGCGAATGGAACCCCGTTCGGCCCCGCTTTTACTAGTGCAGATAACTACAACACTCTAACCGGGGCTTGGACCTTTGATCAAAGTTCTATTGAACTGGGTGTTGGAGTTGCGATCGCCGGTCTTTCTGCGCCAACTGGTGGTTTTGGAAGCTCCGAAGCAACGTTATCTGTCCCCATTCCGGAACCGCCTGCTCTTACTATGCTGGCATTTGCACTAGCCGTGCTTGGCGCGAGAGAATTCTTCGGTGGGCGAAGCCGTGGTCTGACTTGCGCCCGCAACCGCATCAAATCGCGTGCCGGCGAGAGCGATCCCGCCGGGCCACGTCGCCCGCATTCGCACCTGGGTGAAATATGGGTAATATGACATGAGGATTGCTCAGATCGCCGCCGTCTAGGCTTTCGACACCGGCGAAAGCTGCTCGGCAAAAGGTGACCTTTCCGACCTGTCCTCGGGCAATTTCGGATTGCCAAATTTGTCTACGTGGTAATCCGGTTTATCGCGAGATGACTGGTCTCGGCGCAAGGGGCGCACCGGAAACGACATGATAGATCGGCATTCCGTGTTCACGGGTGCCGCTATACGCGAACAGCCGTACCGAGGCGGCCAAAAACTCAGTCCTTCGCGACCGTTGGCGGTAGCGATTTGAACAGCATGGCGGAGGTTTTTGGCGCTCGGCGGCGGCGGCTCACGAGGATCGGTGCCGACAAAATAAGGGACGCAGGGATATCGACCGAGGATCAGATCGGGGAGGACCAAGGGCCTGAAACCGCCTAGCCCATATCGTGCGACGACGTTGCCGTAGGCAATTTTCGCGATCGCTCGTGCGAACAGAATGTGGTTGAGCGTGCCCGACGCGATATGGACCAGCGGGTCCGGCGCATCGTCGGTAAGCTCCAACAATACCCGAAGATTTCCCGGCACGAAGTTATAGGCGCGAATGTTGCAGACCGAAAAATCCTCGGTCGGCTGCACCTGCCGCATGATGCCAGGGTAATCCCCAGGTTCGCAGCATGAGCGCGAACGGCTGATCCGAAGCGAGAAACTCTAACGAGTTTTCCTGATCGCCAACCGAAATGGTCGCGGAGAGGGTGGAAGGAAGCGACTTCTTCCGCGACGGGGCGCCGACATGTGACCGCAAGCCGTGGAAAATGTGTCGTGCGAGATAGAGTTCGATCTTGCTGGTTTCCGTTGCGCATGCAGCGCAGCTTGCCTTCGGCAAAACCGCGTCACCGCCCAGCGAGAACGGAACCATATGTTCGTCGCTCAGTCCCTTTGTACCGCCATCAGAGCCGCAGTAGACGCACTTGCCTACCGGGGGATATCGGCGACCCTGTATGTTGTCCCTAACCTTCAATGCCGTCCATTGTCTTTAAATCGCGATCCGCTCGACCTCGTCGAGGCTTACTTCGTCCCGCCGGCGATCATACAGTTGGGTGGTTCGGGTCGATGCATGATTTGCCATCGCGGCTTTTTCCAGCGTGCCACCGTTCTTCAAGTAAGCGGTGATCCCGGTCGCCCGGAAACTATGATTGCCGAGCTTGGTCGCGATGCCGGCCGCGGCCGCGCGCCGACCGATCATTGCATAAGCGTTCGCCTGCGGCAGCACCGTACGCGTACCATACACTATCCGATTAACGACATTATCACATATATAAGCTGTCTGGCGGCTTCCGGAGCCCGCGGATTTTCGACGGCGGCGGCGCTCGCTGCTGCGATTAATTGTGCAATGAGTTTATGAATTGCTCTATCGTTGTTTTCTGTAATGGATGCCTGTGCCAGCGGACTGCCTTCCTGACAAACTACGGCACCAATACTGAGCCAAGCGGCGAACCAAATCCGCCGTCGCGATAGAGCCATCCCGCTCCCCCTCGCGCCCCATACACTATCCGATAACGACTTATCACATATATCAGCTTTGGCGGTTGGAGCCCGGACTTTCGACTGGGGGCGCCAGCTGGATGGGTAAGGGTTATGTCAGCGGCGGATCAGCGCTGGCATCCAATTTGCCACGCGCCGCGACGATCTGGTTTCGATCGTTTCGTCTTCAAAGTCGTGAACCACCGGCACCGACGTGAAGCGGCCACGATTGTCCAGGCAGTTCACATTGAAACGTGTTCCTGACGACATTTCCGACACGGCAGCAATGAAAACACCGCAGCGATGGCAGATCAAGAAATCGCAGGTGCGGGTTCCAAAGCGATAATTCTCGACCAGCGACCAATCGTCGGCCCAGACCTCGAATAGGCCTTCCGGATCCGCAACCATACGTGGGCTATGACTGCGGCAGAACGTGCACGTGCACGCCCGAAGCGCATTGTCTTCGGGCGGTTTCGAAAGACGAAGCCGCACATGAAGATTACCGCAGTGACACCCGCCCAAATGACTGTCCATAGAACCGAAGTCTCCCAGATCGGCGTCTCGAGTGTCAATAACGCACGTTATGAGCAGCAGCGCCGCCGGCGATCACAATGGCGAGGCAATCGAGACCCGGATCGCCATCGCGGTCGGGCAGCTCGCCAACAACCCACCCTTTACCGGTGCCCCTGACCGGAACTGCGTCGTAACGGTGCGGCAGGCCTCCTCTGAACCGAGCAGGGTTATTCTTGATAACCGATTTTACAGCGCCTTAGCCGGCGCGGACCGGCAGCAAATCGGCATGCGCCGATGACCCGCCGAATGTCTCAAACGGGTGCTGTCAGGACCTTCGCCCGTTCCAGCCGCTCAGCTGCCGCCACGGGATCGTCGATCCCGTCATTTCGCCCAAGCAGGATGGCCTCCTCGAGGATGAGGGCGGCCATCTCCCAGATTTTTCGATCGGCACCCGGGCCGAACCTCTTCCGGAAGGAAAGCGCCGCCGCCTGAGCCGCGGCGGCGCAGGGGGAACCGACGCGGAGATCGGGATGCAGACAACCGCGGAGCCCTTTGAGCGCCTGTTTCGCGCATTCCAGGGGCAGCACGGCCTGCGCTTTCGCCATCGCCGGAGAAACCTGTTCGAAAAGCTGCACCGCCCGGCACCTCGCGGCGAGCTTCGGCTTGCGCCAAATTTCGTCATACTCGGCCGCGACGATACGGCGAACGGTTTCGACGACGATGAGCCGGGCGCGCTCCTCCTCGACCCAGGGAGCATCCGAGGTGCCGGGAAGGCGGGTGATGAACGGCACGAGAAGCTCGTTGCGCACCCGGTGCATCATGAAATCGTTGAGGTAAATGGCATATTCTGACACCGGACGGGAAAAGCAGTCCGGAAGGCAGGAGACATCCCTGATCTCCCGGTATCGGAAACCGGCGGCAATCACGGCGGCCTCGTTTACGCAGATATTTCCGCCCTTGTTCGGCTGCTTGTGCGATCCGCGCGCCAGGCGAAAATTGGCGAACTGCTGAAAATCGAACGGCATCGACGGCTCCACGGCTGGACGGAACAGACCGGCTGACTTCAATCCGACATCAATCGGAATGCCCGGCCGACATCATCGGAACGCACGCAGATGGCCAGAGGAGGGGCGCGGCGGCAGGACCCCCTAACTCATGGGTATAGTGGGCGGGATTGGTGGGCGGTATGACCGTCGCGCAACTCGCCATTGGGCCGAAATAACATACTCTATCGAGAGTGCCGCTGCGACGGCCGACCCGAATGGCCGGTTAGGGCGCAAACCGCGGAATTGCGCGTGGCAGCCCATCACTGGGGGCTAGGCCGATGAAGCGCCGTCGATGGCGATCTCCGCCCCGGTGATGTAGCTGCTCTCGTCGGAGAGCAGGAATGCCACCAGCTGCGCAACCTCCTCCGGCGTTCCGTAGCGGTGCATCGGCACCTGCTTCATCCGCTCCTCGCGCTGCTCGGGCGTGCGGAACGCGATCATGTCGGTGTCGATTGGACCGGGATGAACCGAGTTCACCCGGATTTTGCGGCCGCCGAGGTCGATCGCTGCCGACTTGGTCATGCCCCGCAGCGCCCATTTGGTCGCGGCATAGGCGAAGGACCCGGGCGAGCCCTTGAGACCGGCGACTGACGAGATATTCACGATGGACCCTCCGCCCGAGCGCTCCATCGCCGGCACTACCGCCTTCATGCCGAGGAAGCAGCCGTACTGGTTGATCTGGATGTGCCGCTGCCAGAGCGCGTCGTCGGTCTCCATCAGCGCGGCCGGCTGGTAGATCCCGGCGTTGTTGACCAAGCCGTGCAAGCCGCCGAGCTTCTCGGCGGCTTCGACGGCGCGGGCCCAATCGGCTTCCGAGGTCACATCGTGCCGGACGAAGGACGCAGCCGGCCCGAGCTCGACAGCCAGCGACTGGCCCTGATTGTCCAGCACGTCGCCGATCACCACCTTCGCACCCTGCGCTACCAGCAGGCGGGCCTCCGCGGCACCCTGGCCGCGCGCCCCGCCGCTCACGAGCACCACCTTGTTGTCGAAGCGTGCCATGTCCGCTCCCCCCGATTACAAATAAGGAAAGTTTGGCAGATCGGACGGCCTGGTTGTCATTTTGAAGGAGCGGCGCGCCAGATAATTCTCCAATTCTGCGCCGATAATTTTCAAAATGACAGCCATGCGGCGCGGACGACTTCCCGCCAATGTGTGATAATGCCGCGCCAAGGCGCCCGTCACCGCCGGTCGGTCGGACCGGCGCTAAAGCTACTGTGGGAGGCATCGACGCCAGATGAACGCCATCAAAGACTCCATCAAGTCAGGTAGAACCGTCGTCGGGACTACCGTGACACCAAACGTTGACGTGTCGATCCTGGCCGACGCCGGGTACGACTTCCTGCTGTTCGATACCCAGCACTCCGCCTGGGAGATCAAGCAGCTGCAGCCGTCGATCCAGACGATGCGCGGCAAGCAGGCGGCGCCGCTGGTGCGCGTCGCCGCGAACCAGGCCTATCAGATCTGCTTCGCGCTTGACGCCGGGGCACGAGGCATCGTTGTGCCGATGGTCAACACCAGCGCGGAGGCGGAGGCCGCCGTGCGCGCCTGCCGCTATTTTCCCCTCGGCAACCGCAGCAACGCCGGGGTGCGCGGCGAGTGGGGCGAGTTCAAGAATTACCGCGATTACCTCGATACCGTGAACAACGAGCTCGTTATCCTGCCGATGATCGAGACCAACCAGTCGCTGGAGAACCTCGATGCCATCGCCTCGGTCCCGGGCGTCGACGTCCTGCTGATCGGCCCGTCCGATCTTTCGATCGAGCTGGGGGTGCCACTCGACTACTCCTGCGACACCTATCAGCGAGCGCTCGATAAAATCGCGGCAGCCGCCGCAAAGCGCGGCATCGCCGCTGGGATGTATTTCATCCCGCCCGAGATGGACCCGAACTTCTTCGTCCAGAAGGGGTTCAAGTTCTTCACCATGCCGTGGGGTCCCTGGGCGAAGGCCGGGATCCAGAACGGCCTGTCCGGGATCAAGCGCTAACGACGGTCGACGCGGACGGTCCGGCGAACGGCCAGATCGCCCAGCGTGCGCCGCTGCGGGGAGATCGGCATAGCCGCCCGCCGCGCCAGATAATTCTCAAAGACCTACGCCAGATAATTTCCAAAATGACAGCCGGGTTCAAAATCAGTTGGAATTGCGCATGATAACGTCGCCGGAAGGACCAGCTGCCGGCGACGATCACGTCGGCCGCGGTCAGCGCCGACCAGCGCGCACGGAACGTCGTGCCGGCGATGATCGCCGATCTCGGCGACGAAGCGCCGGCGCTATGTCGAATTCTTCACCGCCAACATCCGCAACCCGCACACGCGCCGCGCTTATGCCCGGGCGTGCAACCGGTTCTTCGCCTGGTGCGAGGGTCGCGGCCTGACGCCGGCGGCGATCCGGCCGCACGACGTTGCCATCTATATAGAGCAGCTGCAGAACGAGATCTCGGCGCCGTCGGTCAAGCAGCAGCTCGCCGCCGTCCGTATGCTGTTCGACTGGCTGGTCATCGGCCAAGTCGTCCCGACCAACCCGGCGGCGGCGGTGCGCGGCCCGAAGCACGTCGTGAAGACCGGCAAAACGCCGGTCCTTGAAGGCGCCGAGTGGCGTAAACTGCTCAAGTCGATCCCGGATACGACCTTGCGCGATCTGCGCGACCGGGCATTGATCGCCACCCTGACCTACAGCTTTGCCGGATCAACGCGGCCCTGAAAATGAAGGCCGAGGATCTGCGGCCGCGCGGCGCCGGCTGGACGGTCCGATTGCACGAGAAAGGCGGTAAGCAACACGCGATGCCGTGTCACCACGCGCTCGCCGAGGCCTTGCGTGCCTATATCGACGCTGCCGGCCTCGCCGAGGACCGCAAGGGCTGGCTCTTTCGCACCGCGCGAGGCCACAACGGCACCGCGCTATCCGGCAAACCGATGAGCCAGCCCGACGCCTGGCGGATGGTCCGCCGCGGGCGGCGGCTGCCGGTATCGCAGCACCGATCGGCTGCCATACCTTCCATGCGACCGGGATCACTGCCCACCTCGCCACCGGCGCTGCGCTTGAGCACGCTCAGGAAATGGCGGCACATGAGAGCCCGCGCACCACCAAGCTGTACGACCGGACTAAGGAACGGTTGACGTAAGACGAGGTGGAGACGATCAGATTGTAAAATAACTGTAAGCGCCGATTGCTGAAATTGGATTGCTCAGCTTACGCTGAGACCCTCGCCCGTCCGACGCCACAGCCTCGGCCTGCCACACAAGACAAACCAGCGAGGGAGAAATGACATGACCGGGTCGCTCGAAGAGCGTTTTCAGAACCTGCACGAATTCGTCACCCAAGCGCGAACCAACCTCAACCGCAACAATTGGGATTACCTAATCGGCGGCTCGGAGACCGAGACGACCCTGGCTCGCAACCGAGCGGCGCTCGACGCCTACGGCTTTCGGCCGAGGGTCTTGCGCGATGTGTCAAACGTCGACTGTAGCCGCACTTTCTTCGGCAAGAAGCTGCGCATCCCGGTGCTTTGCTCGGCCGTCGGCGGTCTCGAGGTGTTCGAGCCGGGTGGCGGCGCCACTGTCGCCGCGGCCACCCGCGAGTTCGGCAACGGGATGATTTTGAGTTCCGGAGCGCATCCCGGATTGGAAAAGACCGCCGACGCCTCGGGTGACGCCTTTAAAATCTTCCAGCTTTACGTCCGTGGCGACGCCAATTGGGTCGATGACCATGTCCGCCGCGCCATCGACAACGGCTATGACGCCTTCTGCTTCACGATCGACACCGACAGCCACAGCCGCCGTGAGCGCGATATTGCCAAGCGCCACCAGCGCCGGCGCGCGCGTGTGGGCGTGACTGTTGAGGAGGCCCGCATCCACCAAGCCCAGTTCAACTGGCGCGACATCGAACGGGTCAAGAAGAACTTCGACATTCCGATCGTGCTGAAAGGCATCGGCACCGCCGAGGACGCCAAGATCGCACTCGAATGCGGGTCGGACTGCGTTTACGTGTCGAACCATGGCGGACGCCAGCTCGATCAGGGCGTCGGCTCGATCGATGTCTTGCCCGAGGTCGTCGAAGCGGTCGGCGGCCGCGCCCGCGTCATGGTCGATGGCGGCATCTATCGCGGCACCGACGTGGTGAAGGCGCTGATCCTTGGCGCCGACATCGTCTCGGTTGGCCGACTTTATATCTACGGCCTCGCCGCCGCCGGGGGGCCTGGGGTGGTCCGCCTGTTCGAGATCCTTGAGGACGAGATTCGCATCTGCCTTTCGCTGCTCGGCGTCACCGGCTATCACGAGCTTGATAAATCCTACATCCGCCCGGCGCGTCAGGTCGTGACGCCGCACGTCCACAGCGTCTTCCCGCATCTCAACCTGCCGCGCGAGACGTATTAGTCTAAGATGGCTCCCTCAGTTGGCGTCTCGTGTCTCTCCTGGGCTCCAGGCGTGAGGACCGGGTGCCAACGAGACGAGGCAAAACGATGGCGGCTACGCTGCACGGAGGAGACGGAAACATGGCACAAAAAGGTCGCGGGATTTTCATGGTGTACGTTGATATCGACGCCCAGCACGTGCAGGAATTCAACGAGTGGTATAACAAGGAACATCTACCGGAATTGCTGTCGGTGCCTGGCATTCTCTCAGCGGCCCGCTACGAGGCGGTCAAGGGTGGCCCGCAGTACCTGGCATGCTATGAACTGGAAAGCGTGGCGGTGATGCAAACGCCGGCGTTTACCAACCGGCCGCGGACGCCGTGGGGACAGAAAGTCTCGCCGTCCGTGATTGGGAAAAATTTGACACGCATTGTCGGGGAACAGATTTACCCGGACGGCATAGAAATGCCGGAGCGTGGCATGGCGCCGGTGTTGCAGATTGGCCGCATGTCCGTCCCCGCCGAGGTCGATGCGGAGTGGAACGCCTGGTACAGTAATGAATATGTGCCAGGCTACCGCAAGGTGCCGGGAGTGATCTACGCCCGCCGCTATCGGGTTCTCGAGGGTACCAGCGGCTACAGCACCGTCTACGAATTTGCCAGTACGGCCGTGCCCGAAAGCCCGGAGTGGAAGGACCAACAGCAACATTCCTCGCCCAATTCGCCGCGCATGCGGCAGGCCATGACGCATGCACCGGGTTCTGCCGGGGTGTACGTACGGGTGAATCCCTAAAGTCCAGGGTGCGCTAGATGTCCATTCTAGCTTAGCGGTCAATATGGCTGGAACGCTTGCGACGTTCCTAGTCGAGACGCACGTCGAGAGGAAGGTCTAACACCCCGTTTCGGTTGCCGCGTAAGTCTGGGGATGAAAATCAAAAGGGAGGCTAGCCATGGCTGAAATACTGGGGATCGGATGTACGCATCGGCCGGTGATGCTGCGGCCGAACGAGAACTGGACCTTTATGATGAAGGCCTCGCTCGACGATCCCGACATGCCGGAGCAGATGAAGAACCCGGCCAATTGGCCGGAGAAGCTGCGCGAGGAATTGGGCAAGGACTGGGGCGCCTCGACCGCCGCGCGCTACCGCGAAGTGTACCGGCAGCATTTCGCCGAGGCCCGCCGGGCGCTCGACGCGTTCAATCCCGATCTCATCATCATCTGGGGCGACGACCAGTACGAGAACTTCAAGGAAGACATCGTCCCGCCCTTCGCTGTGCTGGCCTATGACGACCAGGAGATCCAGCCCTGGGCGCACCGCCGCAGCCCGGACAACCCGTGGAACGAGCCGAAGGACAAGACCTTCCGCGTGCGCGGCCACAAGGAAGCCGGCAAGTATCTCGCGGCCGGGCTGATCGAGGCCGGGATCGATGCCGGCTATGCCTACAAGCCGCTGCACCATCCGATGGGGCACGCGTTCGAGAACACCGTGCTGCTGCTCGACGACGAGCGGCGGGGATTCGACTATCCGCTGGTGCAGTTCTCGGTGAACTGCTACGGCCGCCGGGTCAACGCGGCGCGCGGGCTGCGCCTGCCGCTGGCGATGAAGGACGAGATCAGGAACCTCGACCCGCCCTCACCGAACCCGCACCGCTGCATGCAGGTCGGCGCGGCGACGGCGAAGATCATGGCCGACAGCCCATGGCGGGTGGCGCTGATGGCGTCGTCGTCATGGTCGCATTCGTTCCTCACCGAGAAGAACTGGCAGCTGTGGCCCGACGTGCCGGCGGACCGTGCGCTCTACGACGCGCTGGAAACGGGCGACTACGCCAAGTGGCACGCCTACAAGACCGACCAGATCGAGGAGAGCGGTCAGCACGAGGTGCTGAACTGGTTCTGCTTGCTGGGCGCAATGGAGGCGCTCGGCCGCAAGCCGGACAAGGCGGTGTTTCTCGAAAACTGGGCCTTTGTGTCGCCGGTGGTCTTCGCGCATTACCACGCCTAGTCGCCGGATTACCGGCAGTGAGGAGATCAACATGCCCGCGCTCGATGACCTGATCGATGGTGACGCGCAGCAGCTCGACACCGGTTTCACCTTCACCGAAGGGCCGCTCTATCATCCGGACGGGTTCTATTATTTCGTTGATGTACGGGAGTTGAAATTCTATCGCATCAAGCCAGGTGAAAAAGCCGAGCTGCTGCGCGAGAATACCGGCGAAGGCAACGGCACGACCTTCGATCCGCAGGGACGGCTTATCCAATGCGAGGGCGGCAACCGCCGGGTGACGCGATGGCCGGCGG
Organism: uncultured Alphaproteobacteria bacterium; assembly: GCA_963735445.1. Classification (GTDB taxonomy): domain Bacteria; phylum Pseudomonadota; class Alphaproteobacteria; order ATCC43930; family CGMCC-115725; genus AP-15. The sequence goes on along the minus strand of CAVTLC010000002.1, from coordinate 81,805 downwards.
ACGGCACGTTCGCATCGAGTGATGTACTAATGGACAGGTTTGATGGTAAGCGCCTGTCACGGCCGAACGATGTCGTCTGCAAGTCCGACGGCAGCGTCTATTTCACCAATCCGGGGCTACGCATTCCGCTCGGCGAGCGCGAGCTCGACCCGTCGGCGGTCTACCGGATCATGCCCGACGGCAGCAACAAGCACGTCGCCGATTTCGAATACCCGAACGGGCTCGCCTTCTCGCCCGATGAGCGCGTGCTGTATGTCGCCAATACGCGCCACGCAGCCTACATCCACCGCATCGAGCTCGACAGCGCCGGCAACATGGTTCGCCGCAGCATCTTCGCCGACATGTCGTCGGACGAGAAGATCGGCGTGCCGGACGGGATGAAGGTCGATGTGCAGGGCAACGTCTATTGCACCGGCCCCGGCGGCACCTGGGTTTACGCGGCGGACGGCACCCATATCGGCACGATCAAGACGCCCGAAGTGCCGGCCAATCTCGCCTTTGGCGGACCGGACATGAAGACGGTGTTTTTCACCGCACACACTTCGGTTTACAGCATGCGCGTGAAGGTGGCGGGTCTGCCGGGGCATCCGTTCAAGAAAGGCTGACCGATAGGTCCAATTTGAAATTGCCCGCGGCTGACGCGGCTGTACGGCCGCGCTTCTCGGCAGCCTGCAATTCGCACAGCTTCGCGGACGGGCGTCGAAAGGGCACTTTCTCCGCGCGGGCCTCTTGGCATTCTTGGCCCTCTGCCGCCAGCGGTACACGGCCACATGCCCATATACATATCGAGCGCGAGATCAAGGCAGCATTCCCCGAAGTTACCCGCGTCTTTGTTGAGGCCAAGGACCGCAACCCCCCGAGCGAGACGGTAACGCCGGCGTAGTTTGGCCGCCGAGACCACATGGTTCGGCGTGGCTCATGCCACAAATTTATACCCAGCCGCGCCCATCGACAACGCGCCCAGGGCGCACCGGCAGGATGGCCGTTATCGGCGCATTGGCGTCGTTTCTCAGGCCCGGGCACAGTGTCCGACCGCGCCGCCCAAGCCTTACGTGCCGAGCCTCTCGGCGCAGCGATAGATAATCGGGCTGCCTTCGGCCCGTGCTATCCTGTTCGTCATAAAACAGGAGGGAAAACATGAAGGGTTGGATCATGCTTGTTACGGGGCCCGATGCGGAAATCGACCAAAATCTGCGTAGGCGTATCGTTGCGGCTGCCGTCAATGATTCTGACGAAGCCTTCGCCGTCGCCCGAGATACAGTCCCGGGGGGTATACCAACATCTGTCGGCCCGCTGACAGAGGATAGCGTCGCTGATCTTGGACTGAAACTCGGGAAGGGCCGAGTGCTTGGCACCTTCTGACTGCAGTCTAATGCCTCAGATCCCGCTGTGGCCAACGGGCCGACCCGAGAGGATCTAAGAAGGTTTCGGGTGGTAGCGCGCGATACGCTCGCCGGCCGCGAGCTGACATTGAGAAGCTGCGCGAGGTCGGTGACAGTGTGGGGCATCGGACCGGCGGTGTCCCGTTTGTCATAGAGTTCAATCATGCCGGCCCGAGACACCAGCCTCCAACTCGTTCGCACCCCAACAATGGCATTAGTGGAGGCAGGATTTCGGATCGAGCCCGCGTCGCTGGATATAGACAACCGAAAAAGCTCTCGCTCTAGCAGGCGCTACCACCGCTCCCACCACCACCATTCCGGGTGATCGCGCCTCAATTTCCGAGCTGCCCTGGGCTGCAGCGTTCCGATAAAAAATCCAAGCTTGATACAGGCGGGCTTATAGTTTTGATCGCAAAGGGCGTACAAGCGCTCCAATATTTGCGGGACGGATCGCTGTTGGGCTGCCGCCGGTATGGCAAGCGCGAGCGCCAAAGCGATGCCGATTATCCAAATCCGAACCATCTGTGCGCCTCGCCTCTGTCGCGTCGAATGGTGCAGGAACAAAAACGCGAGCGGATCACCCTCAATAGTCGTCGTGAGAACATTGCTTTCGCAACAGGCGACAAATTTTGCTCCCAAGCGACCTGGTGATCAGCTGGTGCTGTCTCGCTGAGCGAGGCGGCGAGGTTGGTGTGCCAAGTAGTTTGCCCACAGTTTCCGCCATGTGGAGGTTCTGAGCGGGACGCCGCGACGGCGCTGGAGCACGGCGGAGAAGGTGGCGATTGTCGCACAGAGCGTGACTAGCGAGATCGCGTTGCGCTACGGGCTGCACCGCAACCAGCTTTATCCCGGCCCGAACTTGAGGCGGAGCGCTACCGGAACGCGAATTCCCGGTAACCGCCGTTGGCAACCTCGTCCGTCGTCCGTCGGAAATGCGCGCCGTTGCCATTGTAGCCCAGAACGCGGCGCACGGTCCGGCCGTCGACGTTGCGATTGACGCCGTTCTGCCAGGAGTCGACCTTAAAGGACAGCAATGCTTCGCCCGCCTTGATCACTATCTGGGTCCACTCGTCAACTTTTTCCGGCCGAGTTTCCACACGTGTGTAGTTGTGCTGTTGCATGAACCGCAGCATGTCGGTCTGAAATTCGACGCTGTGTGAAATGGCCTGAGTGATGTTGCCGCGCGCAGTGTGCGGGCCGAGCACCATCAGCATGTTGGGGAAGCCTTCGGCGAGCATGCCGAGATAGGTGCGCGGGGTTTCGGCCCAGGCGTCTTTGAGCCGGAGGCCGTTCTCGCCGCGAATATCGATGCGGTCGTAGGCACCGGTGACGCCATCGAACCCCGTGGCGTAGACCAGAATGTCGAATTCGTGTTCCTGCCGCCTGGTTTTGATGCCCTGCGGGGTGATGCACTCGATCGGCTCATCCACGAGGGTATCGATCAATGTTACGTTGTCACGGTTGTAAGTTTCGAAATAACCGCTTTCCAACGGCACCCGGCGCGTGCCGAAGCCGTGATCCTTGGGAATCAGCTTGTCTGCCACCTTTGGATCCTTGACGCGCTGGCGGATCTTTTTGGCGATGTAGGCGCTGATGGCGGCGTTGGCTTCCTCGTTGGTCAGGATGTCGCGAAAGTTGCCCATCCAGATGCCAAAGCCGGGCGCGTCGTAAAGCTTCTCCCAGAAGGCCTCGCGCTCCTCGGGCGGCACGTCCAGGGTCTTGCGCGGGTCAGGCTGATGAATGAACCAACCCGGCGTCGTCGCGCAATGCGCGTAAATTTCCTCATAACGGGATTTGATCCTCTCCATTTCCTCCTTGCTTATTTTGGAATTATGCAAGGGCGCCGCCCAGTTGGGGCGACGCTGAAATACGGTGAGATGCTTTGCCTGTTTGGCGATCTCCGGGATCGCCTGGATGGCGGTCGCACCGGTGCCGATGACGCCGACGCGCTTGCCGGTGAAGTCCACCGGCGTGTGCGGCCATCGCGCCGGGTGATAAGCAGGGCCCTTGAAACTGTCCCGGCCCGGAATGGCCGGCAGCGTGTAGGCCGAGAGGATGCCAATGGCGGTGAACAGGAACCGCGCCGTTGCCTGCTGGCCGCCTTCCAGGGTCACGTGCCACTGGTTCGCCGCCTCATCCCAATGCGCGGCCGTGACCGTGCTGCGGAACTGTATGTCCCGGCGTAGGTCAAACTTGTCGGCGACGTAATTCAGATATTCCAGCGTGTCGGGCTGGGGGGAGAAGTGCTCCCTCCAGTCCCATTCCCGCATCAGCTCCTTGGAAAAGGAGTAGCCATAGGTCCAGCTTTCGGAATCGAAGCGGGCGCCGGGATAGCGGTTCCAGTACCAGGTGCCGCCAACGCCGGTGCCGGCCTCGAAGACCCGCGCGGTCATGCCCAGTTCGCGCAAGCGGTAGAGCATATACAGGCCGGAAATCCCGGCGCCGATGACGATCGCGTCGTAGACCGCGAGCTGAGCCTGGCTTGGGCGTTCCGCCAAGGCGTGTGTGTCCGGCATGACATGTTTCCTTCGTTGAGAGACTCACGGCCAGAATTCGCGGCGGGCCGCGCGGCGGTTCCATCGTCGGGGCCAGCGACCGCTCTACGGTCACCGACTCGGCCCGCACGCAGCGCCGTGAAAAGTGCTGGCATCTGTACTGAGCATAACACGCCGGTATCGGTAATGCAGAGGCGGGGTCCGCCGCGTGCTAGCGTCCTTGGGATTCGGCCCATAGAAAGGCTTGGCCGGCCCGTGCAGCAGCGCCGATTCTGCTTAATCCGATATTCGGCAGCACGAAATAGCTGGTCCTGAATCACAACGGCTAGTCGTCGGCCGCTACGGGTTCGATAGGAATGGCCACCGGCGACCGGCGGTGCGAGGGGCGCAACAGCAGCACCAGAGGTAGCGAAGCGAGTGCGATCAACATCATCAGTTTGAAATCATCGATATAAGCGACCATTGCGGCCTGCCGCGTCACTTCGGCGTTGAGTGCCACCACCCCGCTCGGTGTGCTAAGGCTGAAGGGTGCCGGCAGATAGGGCGCCTGCAGCAGCGGATTGTCCGGCCGCAGGCCTTCGACCAGACGCGAGTGAACCGCCTGAGTATTCTCGGCCAAGGTTGCGACCAGAATGCTGATGCCGATGCTGCCGCCTAGGTTGCGCACCAGGCTGCGGATTGCCGTCCCCTGGGTCAGGATGTGACGCGGCAACGTCGACAACGCGATAATGTTCAGGGGTACCATGGTGCAGCCGAGGCCGAAACCCTGCAACAGCCCGGAAACGATCACCGGCATCGTGCCCATCTGCAGGGAGAAGCAGCTCATCTGCCACATCGCCACCGCGGTCAGCAGAAAGCCGAAAAGAATGATCAGCCGGTTGTCGACCCGATTGATCAATGGGGCGACGAGGAACATTGCCGCCATCGCTCCGAAGCCGCGCGGCATGGTCACCAGCCCGGTCGTCAACGCCGGGAAGTTCATCAGGCTCTGCAGCATCGTCGGCAACAGCGCGAGGGTGCCGGTCATGATCAGCCCGACGCAGAACATCAGAGCGGTGCTCGCTACGAAATTCGCGCTCTTGAACAGGTCGCGATGGAGAAACGAGCTGCCTTCCGTGGTTACCGTGTGCACGGCGAACAGGTAAAAACCGAGCCCCGCGACCGTCGCTGCGATCCAGATTTCGCTCGAATGGAACCAGTCTTTCAGCTCGCCGCGGTCGAGCATCAATTGCAAGGCGCCGATCCCCAGGCTCAGCGTCAGGAACCCGACGAAATCGAACAATTCACGACGCACGTTGCGGGTTTGACGGATGAAAACAAGGATGCCCAGCGTGCACAGCACGCCGATCGGCAGGTTGATGTAGAAGACCCAGCGCCAGCTGTAGTCATAGGTCAACCAGCCGCCGAGCGCCGGCCCCATGATCGGGCCGAGGATCGTGCCGATGCCGAACACCGCCATCGCATGCCCGTGGCGCTCCGGCGGATTGATCTGAAGCAGGGTGGCCTGCGACAGCGGGATCAGCCCGGCCCCGGCCACTCCTTGCAATGCACGAAAGAAAACGAGCTCATAGAGGCTTGTGGCCGCGCCGCACAGCGCTGACGCGAGTGTAAAACCGACGACCGAGATCAGAAAAATTTGCTTGATGCCGAACCGGCCGGCGAGCCAGCCGGTCAGGGGCATCATGATCGCGGCACAGACGATATAGGAGGTCAACGCCCAGGCGATCTGGTCCAGTGAGGCCGATAGGCTCCCTTGGATATGCGGTAGGGCGACATTGAGGATCGTGTTGTCGACGCCCTGCATGATGTTCGCCAACATGATCGAAATCGTAATCATGCCGCGGTTGGGCACCGGGGCGAACGCCTGCCCCTTCACGACGGGCCCTCCCAAGGCGGCACGATCGCCGAAGGCAGTCCCTCACCCGCTGGCGGCTTCCTCTCCCTTTCCGGGGATGACCCGACGGTCGGACGGGGGGAGTTAGGGTGGGGGACTTTCCGGCGGAGTGGTACGGTATCCAACCGCCGCTCAGTTCTTGATCGGAGATCCTTCGGGCCGACCGGGTCTGGGGATGGAACAGGCGATTGGCGAGGACTGAGGAAAATCCCGTGATTGAGCGTGAGAGATGCTGCCGGCCTTCATCCCCGGTCTCGTACTCGCGGCACGGGGTCGGGCACGTTCGTGGCGCAGCTCCTCCACGCAGGCGCGGATAATCGGAAAATCGTCGACGGCGCGAGGTAGGGTCACGTTTCCTCCATTTTCTTGTGATTGCCCGATCACGCCGATTGGCGATCGGGCTCGGGCCATTGTTCTTGAGTTTGCTGACCGCGGGCTTACCGGTAGGATATCACTTCTTGCGACGAGTAGGGCGCTTACAGCGCCTCGAGTGCCGGCGCCTACCGTCGCTGCCCACCGAGCCCCTGGGCAGGCCTCAGTTGCGAGGATCACCGATATCCGGTTATGCGGCTCAAATTTCATTCCCTCGCGTCGTGGTGATCGTTGCGGCGCGCGCAATCAATTCGTGTGTCGCTTGATTGCCAACGACGGTGATCGTGATCTGCCCCCTCGATTTGATCCGGCGAGGTCGATCAGAGTCAGGATGCCATCCAGCGTTGCCTCCCCTCGCGGTGATCCGTCCAATTCGCAACAACGCCGGTCGATGCTTGACATTCGGCTCGACAGGAATTGCAACGACATCGGCCGATGTCCGGCGCGTGGCTTCGCGATGCACCCGGAATTATCTCGGTTGCCGAGACATAGTGGCTCGCCAGGTTGTGCCCGATGATTGCGATCAGTGGCATCGCGCCGAGGCTCGTGACACAGGATCGAGCGGGACACCGAAGCTAGCGAGCCATCTATCGCCGGTCACCCGGAAACGGCTTCGCGCTAGGCGAGGCTCACCAGAAAGCGCGCCCCGGCGAGAAGTAGAAACAGGCCGAAGGCGATTTCGAGCCAGCGCTTCGGCAACGCATGCGCCAGGCGTGCGCCAAGTGGTGCGACCCAGCTCGAGATCGGCGCGATCGCAACAAACCCGATCAGCGAAACGAAGCCGATCGACAGCGGCGGCAACAACGCCTGGTGCGGCAAACCCGCGGCGATGTAGCCGAGGGTACCGGCGAGCGAGATCGGTACGCCAATGCCGGCCGAGGTCGCCACCGCCTGGTGGATCGGCTTGCCGTGCAGCGTCAGCGCCATCGTCGCCAGCGAGCCGCCGCTAATGCCCATCAGCGACGAGCCAAGCCCGATTGCGAAGCCATAGCCGATCATGACCCGCCGGCCGGGCAGTTGGTCGCTGAACCGCCAGCGCTCGCCACCAAACAACAGCTTCGATGAGATGATCGCGGCGATGATCACAAACGCGATCTTGAACACCGACGCCGGCGCGAACGCCGCCACGCTCGAACCAACCGCAACGCCGATAATTGTCGGCAATGCCCAGAGACGCACGACCCCGGCAATTACTGAGCCACGCTTTAGATGCGCGCGATACGAGCGCAGTGCGGTCGGCAGGATGATCGCCAGCGAGGTGCCGACGCAAAGCTGCATGCGCACCGTGTCCGATACGTTGATAACGCGGAAGATCTCGAACAACACCGGCACGGTAACAGCGCCGCCGCCGATGCCAAAGAGCCCCGCCAGCAGACCCGTCACCGCCCCGGCGGCAGCAACCGGCGCTATCGCCGTCCCGGCGTCTTACCAGCCAACCCAGCTCGCCGAAAGGCTTCGGCCACGGCATTGCCGCTCGCGGGCACGGAATTGCTTCGGTCTGCAGGCGTGTTGGCGGGTCGGAGGCGTCGCTCCTCGGTTAGCCTGGTTTCGGCGCGTCCTGCTGTCGGCTTCGTTTCAGGGGCTTCATCGAGCCGCATCGTCAACGAAATCCGGCGGCGTTTGGGGTCGATCTCCAATACCTTGACACGGACGACATCGCCCGGTTTCGCGATCTTGCGGGGGTCCTTGACGTAAGCATTAGCCATTGCGGAGATGTGAACCAATCCGTCCTGGTGGACCCCCACATCGACAAAGGCGCCGAACGCGGCGACGTTCGTTACGACACCTTCGAGAACCATGCCGGGCTTCAAATCTTCGAGCTTTTCCACTCCCTCTCGGAAGTTTGCCGTTTTGTAGGCCGGTCGTGGATCACGTCCGGGCTTCTCGAGTTCCCGCAAGATGTCGGTGACGGTCGGCACCCCGAACACGGCATCGGTGAACGCCTCCGGCTCGAGCTGGCCTAGTACTGACGTATCGCCGATCAGCCTCTCCAGTTGACGATTGGTTGCCGCCAGAATGCGCCGCACCACAGGATAGGCTTCCGGGTGTACGCCCGACGCATCGAGCGGATCGTCGCCGTTGCGGATGCGCAGGAATCCCGCCGAAAGCTCGAAAGCCTTGGGCCCGAGCCGCGGCACCTTTTTGAGAACCGCGCGGGTGCGGAAAGGACCGTGCTCTTCACGGTAACTGACAATGCTGTGCGCCAGTCCTTCGCCAATGCCAGAGACTCGTGACAGCAACGGCGTGGAGGCGGTGTTGACGTCCACCCCGACGGCGTTGACACAATCTTCGACCACCGCATTAAGAGAGCGGGAAAGCTTTTGTTCGCTGAGATCGTGCTGATATTGGCCCACGCCGATCGATTGAGGCTCGATCTTGACCAGCTCAGCCAGCGGATCCTGAAGCCGCCGCGCGATCGAGACCGCTCCGCGCAAGGATACGTTGAGCTCCGGCAATTCTTGCGAGGCGAAAGCCGAAGCGGAGTAGACCGAGGCGCCGGCCTCCGAGACGACCACTTTGGTCAACCCGAGTTCGGGATAAGACCGAATGAGCTCCGCAGCGAGCCGGTCGGTTTCACGAGACGCAGTGCCGTTGCCGATCGCAATCAGTTCCACCCGATGGTCTTGGGCAAGCCGCGCCAGCTGAGCAATCGACTCGTCCCAACGACGCTGTGGCTCGTGCGGGTAGATCGTTGCGGTTGCCGCGACTTGCCCGGTCCCGGCGACGACGGCGACTTTGACGCCGGTCCGATACCCGGGATCAAGCCCCATCGTCGGACGGGCGCCGGCAGGGGCGGCGAGCAGCAGGTCGCGTAGGTTCCCGGCGAAGACTCGCACCGCGGCTTCTTCAGCCACTTGCCAGAGGCGAAGGCGTAGATCGCTTTCGATGTGAATCAGGATCCTCGTGCGCCAAGCCAAGCGCACCGTATCGATCAGCCAGCGGTCACCGGGCCGCCCACGATCAGCGATGTCGAACCAGTCCGCGATCTGCCGCTCAAAGGTGCCGAACTCGCCTCGATCCGACGCGGCCGGGTCGGGCACCAACTCCAGGACAAGCACCTCCTCCTTCTCGCCGCGGAACAGCGCAAGGATGCGGTGCGACGGCAATTTAGCCAGCGGTTCGCTAAACTCGAAATAATCGGCGAACTTGGCGCCGAGTTCCGCCTTGCCTGTACGAACTCGCGAACCGAGACGCCCGCGAGACCACACTTCCTCGCGCAGGCTCCCGATCAGCGCGGCGTCTTCGGTGAATTGCTCAACGAGGATCGCGCGGGCCCCTTCGAGAGCAGCGGTCGCATCGACTACCCCCTTGCTCGCGTCGATATACCGGCGAGCCACCTGCTCGGGGCTTTGGTCGGGTCTTGCAAGAAGGGCCTCGGCCAGTGGCTCCAAACCGGCTTCACGCGCGATCTGCGCCTTCGTCCGCCGTTTTGGCCGATACGGCAAATAGAGATCCTCGAGCCGCGCCTTGCTGTCCGCCGCTTCGATCGCTTGCTTGAGGGCGTCGTCGAGTTTTCCCTGCTGACTGATGCTGTCGAGGATCGCGACGCGACGCTCGTCCAGCTCGCGCAAATATCTCAGCCGCTCCACGAGCGCACGCAGCTGGGCGTCATCGAGCGCGCCGGTGGCCTCCTTCCGGTAGCGGGCAACAAAGGGCACAGTCGCCCCACCGTCGAGCAGCGAGATGGCGGCAGCGATCTGCTGCTCGCGGACGTTCAGTTCCTCGGCGATGCGTAGGTTGATTGACTTCATCGATCCCAAACAATGAGAGGAGGGTAGTGGGCCTCCCGAGCAGCCCTTCTAATGTACGCTGCGAGAAGGGATCAAAGACTTATTGTCAGGTTGAACGCCATCGGGCGCCGGTTGCGTTTTGCCATGGCTTCGCTGGTTTAATGCTATTTGTCGGTGAATTCCCTACCGCCCATTGGCAAGACAGATTCTGTGCCGAGCGAGAAGAGTTCGGACGGTGGAAAGGAGTCGTGCCGGAGAGTTCGAGCGAAAACTATCGTCCATATCACGAGGGACCGACAGTTCGAATCCCAACAAAAGTAAGGCTCCGTCCAGAGCGGCGCCGGTGCCCGAAGCCCGAAGACGTGCGGGAAAGAAGGTCCGGGCGACTATTCCCGCATCCGCGAAGAACCGGTCAAGCAAATCGAGGTACTGGGTCAGCCGGTAGGCATCAAGTTGCCGCCCGCGGCGAGGCTTTCCTTAGGGCCATCGTGGGCATGACGCTCGGGACGCACCCTGCGGTTTGCGTCAAGAAAGCTGAAGTCGCGCCGATAGACGGCTAAGAAGCGTGATGGCCGACCCGAACGCTCGCCTCCCAATACCGCCCGCCCTAACTGATCGCTCGCAGCCGCTGGCGGCGGTGCTTTGCCTTCAGCTTCCTCTTCCGCTTATTGGCCCGGATTGTCGTGCTCGGTTTGACGCTCTTCTTCAATCTCTCCTCCAAAGCCGATAGGTACTCTCGCGTGGCCGACGCTACCGGCCTGTCGCTCGAGGCCAAAGCCACAGGTACCGCGAGCCTGCGCGACATCATCGGCATCGGCGAATTCGACGCCGGGCGGGCCCGCCTCGATTAGCATTGGCGATATCGCTGGTCGATCGAAGATTTACATCCACGGCTCGAGGAGCATATCCGATGCCCGATTCCGAGCCGACGCGACGATCTGCGGCGCAGCCAAGAATGGCTCTTAAGGTCGACTTGAGCGATTCGATCGCGGACCCCGCGAACCGCGGGAATTGGCGCTCTTCCTCGTTGCCGTGCGCATTGGGCAGGGACTGAAATCCACCCGATCTCTGACCTTCAGCCTCTCGGCGACGAGGTCTATCAGCCGCTCAAATTAGACCCGTAGGGGCCGTCCACCTGCGGGTTGGTCAGGCTGCCACAGGTTACCGAATACAAGCCGTTGGGGTGCCATACCATCATGGCGAGCTCGCCTCGGCATCAACACTTTGCCATGAGGTGCGAGAGCGGAGGTTTGACGACAATTGCTCTATGTGAGTCTGCCCGGGACCGGCCCAAACTGCGGTCAACAGGGATATGGCTCAGATGCCATATCCCTGTTGCTGAAAGTACACAGGGACGAGTTAGACTCCGGTCTGTGGCCCTAGGGTTTCCACGGCCTCTGGTGGCTAAACCTGACCGCTGGGGAGTCTAACGCAGCAGCGAATGTCAGATATTTTTCAATCCATTATGGCTCATACGCTGTAATACATTTGGTATTCGATGAATGGGGGGTGTACCCGAATTGTACACCCCCTCTGATTTCAGATCGATATACGCCTCGATAGCACTGTGCACTTGCTATCGAGTTCTAGGGACAGAATAGGGATCGATAGCACGATAATACTAGACACTCGTGGTCGGCTTGATCTAACCAATTGACTGCGTTGGTGCGGACGGCGGGACTCGAACCCGCACTCCCTAGTGGGAAGCAGATTTTAAGTCTGCTGCGTCTACCATTTCGCCACGTCCGCAGAGTGCCGGCCTAGCCTTCGCTCAATCCCTCCTGCGGATCGCCGCCGAGCTCGACGATCAATGCTTTGAGCTCCTCGGTCGCGGCGATGAGCCGGTCTCGGTCGGTCCCGCGCAGCACCAACGTCACGCCAAAATCGCCGCGACGAAAATACGGGTAGGAACCGATCTCGACATCGGGGTAGCGGTCCTGCAGCGCCGCCAAATCCTGCGCCAATGTCCCCTCGCCGAGGCGGCAGCTGAGGCTGCGGCTCAGCACCTTGTCGCCGCCCGCCAAGCGGTATTTCAGCTGCTCGAAGATTCCCTGCATGATGTTGGGCACGCCCGGCAGCACGAACACATTGCCGATCTGAAATCCGGGGGCGCGCGAAATCGGGTTGGGCAGCAGCACAGCACCCTCCGGCACCATCGCCATGCGCAGCCGCGCCTCGTTCAGCTGACCCGGCGGATAGTGAGTTTCAAGCAGGCGCTTGGCGTCGGGATGCAGGATCAGCGGCACGGCAAACGCGTCGGCCATGCACTGCGCGGTGATGTCGTCATGCGTCGGCCCGATGCCGCCGGTGGTGAATACATAATCGAAACGGCGCCTGACATCGTTGACGGTGCTGACAATGACCTCAGTGACATCGGGGATGACGCGCGCCTCGCGCAGCCGGATGCCGGCCTCGTTCAGACCGCGCGCCAGAAAGCCGAGATTTTCGTCCTGGGTGCGCCCCGACAGGATCTCGTTGCCGATAATCAGGACGCAAGCAGTGACGATCCGGGGCTGCGCGGTGCTTGCATCTGCCGGGGAAGCGGTGTCGGTCATTGGTTCTCGGCCTTCTCGGCTGCTGACAGCGGGCCCCTTCATAGGCAAATGAATTCGGCGGCACAATCGCCCACCCGGCGACGAGGTTGCCGCGCGAGCTTGTAGACCTTACGTTTCTCGCATTGTTATCGAAAGCGCGGCGCGACCGCTGAAAGACAATGCGAAGCATACCCGAACTGCAGCGAGATCCGTCGACCGGCCTGGCCCCCGGCCAAGCCCGCGACGGCAGGATCAAGATCCACGGCGAGGAAGCGTTCGAGGGAATGCGGCGAGCCGGCCAGCTCGCGGCGCGAACGCTCGACTTTATCGCGCCCTATGTCCGGCCAGGAGTGACCACCGGCGAACTCGACCGCCTCTGCCTCGAATTCACGCTCGACCACAATGCGATCCCCGCGCCCTTGAACTACCGCGGCTTTCCCAAATCGATCTGCACCTCGATCAACCACGTCGTGTGCCATGGGATTCCGGGCGATCGCCGGCTGGTGGAGGGCGACATCCTGAATATCGACGTGACCCCGATCCTCGACGGCTGGCACGGCGATTCGAGCCGCATGTTCTTTGTCGGCGAGCGCATCCCGGTCAAGGCGCGCCGTCTTGTCGATGTGACCTATGAGGCGATGATGCGCGGTCTCGCCGCTATCAGGCCCGGGCTGCATCTCGGCGTCATTGGCGACGCGATCCAGCGCTACGCCGAAAGCCATCGCTTCTCGGTCGTCCGGGACTTTTGTGGTCACGGTGTCGGGCGGATTTTTCACGACGCGCCGTCGGTGCTGCACTACGGACACCCGGAAGATGGTCCGGTGATGCGGGAGGGGATGATCTTTACCGTCGAGCCGATGATCAACGCCGGCCGCTGGGAGGTGAAGATCCTGAGCGACGGCTGGACCGCAGTGACCAAGGACCGCTCATTGTCGGCTCAGTTCGAGCACACGATCGGCGTCACGGCGACCGGCTGCGAGATCTTTACACTGTCGCCGGCTGGCCTGCACCGCCCACCCTATGAGAGCGCGGGGCGAACTGAAGACTACTCTCCAGCCCCTTCGGGATAGCCGCATCGAAACCGAATATCCGGACAGCGACCTCGACCCGCTGGCGCGAAGGCTCCTTTCGCCGTACAAGCCTGCGCCGCTGTTCCGGTCGGTGCCCATAATGCTTTTCCGCCTTTCGGTTATCCTTTGTCTGCTGGCGCTGCCGGGGTTTGCGGCAATGGCTCAGGGCACGGCGCCGCCGGAGGAAACGCCGCCGCCGGCTGCCGGGCCTGCACCTCAAACCTCCCCGCCGGCGGTCCCAGAGGCTCCACAATCACCGAATTCGGAAACCCCCCAACCCGGCAATCAGCAGCAACCCGGCCGGGTATTTTGCGAGCAGCACGTTTCCTATCAATTGGCCGATCCCAATTCGGTGCCGGAGCAATACCGGCGTTATATCGGCGTTTGGAGCGATGCGGCTTGGGATGTGAAGACTTGCGCTGCGCTGATCGTCCAAGACGTCAAACCGGACAGCTCGGCCTCGATCATCTACGTTTCCGGACCGCTGGGATCGCGCTCGACCGTTGCCGGGGCGGTGCTGCACGGCACAGGCATAATTCGCGACGGCGCTTTACGATTTCAAAACTCGGATGGCAGCCAATATGCGTTCCGGCCCGGGATCGTCGACATGACCGGTCATTGGATCAACCCTGGAGGCGAGAGCTTTCAGGCGACGTTCAAACAGACACCCTGATCGGCGATTGGCGCGGCTGAGTTGAAGGTCATCGGCTTCGTTACCAGATTTTCGCCAACGCCGGGCGCGATTGCCTGCTGGTGTGGCCTGCCGCCGCGAGCGAGGCGTTGCGCAGGACCTGATCACGTTGGGTAAAATTCGTCACCGCGCATGCCTCGAATTTCGATGCCGTCACCAATCCGAGAGCTGAACGACCGCAGCCGCGAGATTTTTCGCTTGATCGTCGACGGCTATGTTGCGACCGGCGAGCCGATCGGCTCGCGCACCGTGTCGCGGTTGCTCGGGCAGAATTTGTCGCCGGCGACGATCCGCAATGTCATGGCCGATCTGGAAGAGGCCGGGCTGCTGTTCGCCCCGCACACCTCGGCGGGCAGGATGCCGACTGAGGCCGGGCTGCGCCTGTTTGTTGACGGCCTTCTCGAAGTCGGCAGCCTCGCCGAGGACGAGCGGCGCAGCATCGAGAGCATCTGCGCGGCACGAGGTATGAGCCTGCCGCAAGCTCTCGAAGAAGCGATCAGCGCGCTGTCGGGCCTGTCGCACTGCGCTGGGGTTGTCATCGCCCCAAAACAGGACCGGCCGCTGAAGCATATCGAGTTTATTCATCTCGGGCCGGGGCGCGCGCTCGTCGTGTTGGTCACCGAGGACGGCCTGGTCGAGAACCGGGTGATCGAGGTGCCTCTCGGGCTGCCACCGGCTTCGCTGGTATCGGCCGGAAATTATCTCAATGCACGGCTGATCGGTCGTACCATCGAAGAGGCTCGCGACGAGATTCAGCGCGAAATCGCCTCACACCAGGTGCAACTCGACGCGCTGACCTCAAAGCTGGTGGCCGCAGGGCTCGCGAGTTGGGCAGGCGAGGATAATGCGAGCGCGCTGATTGTGCGCGGCCAGGCAAACCTGCTCGACGACGTGACCGCGCTTGCCGATCTTGAAAGGCTGCGTACGCTTTTCGAAATGCTCGAAACGCGGGAGACGATGCTGCGGCTGCTCGATGCCAGCAAGCAGGGTGAAGGGGTGCAGATCTTTATTGGCGCCGAGAACCGCCTGTTTGGCGTGGCCGGTTGCGCGATGCTGATCGCTCCCTATCAGAACAGCCGTCAGCAGATCGTTGGCGCAATTGGGGTCATCGGCCCCACCCGGATCAACTACGCCCGGATCATCCCGATGGTGGATTACACCGCTAAACTTATCGGGCGGCTTATCGGATAGGACAATGAACGACACTGAAAACGATCGCGAGATGGCGAACCCGGCGGGAGCCAAGGCCGCCAACAACAATGCCGAGCGGGAGTCTGAGGACTTGCCCGAGGCGCGGCTGGCGGCGGTGGAGGCCGAGTTGGCCGAACACAAGGACCGCCTGTTGCGCGCGCTTGCGGAGACCGAAAACACCCGGCGCCGCGCCCAGCGCGAACGCGAAGACGCGACCAAATACGCCATAACCGGGTTCGCCAAAGACCTGCTCTCGGCCGCCGACAATTTGCGCCGCGCGCTCGACAGCTTGCCCGAGGCGGAAGTCGCCGACCAGCGCACGCGCAATTTGCTCGCCGGGGTAGCGGCCACCGAACGCGAACTCTTGTCGGTGTTCGAGCGGCACGGGCTGCGCCGCATCGACCCGCAAGGCGAGCGCTTTGACCATAATTTCCATCAGGCGATCTTCGAGGCGGAACGCGCCGATCAGCCGGCCGGCACGATCGTCGAGGTCTTGCAGCCGGGTTATGTGTTGCACGACCGGCTGCTGCGCCCGGCGATGGTCGGCGTCTCGAAGCAACCGGCGAAACCGGCCGACGACCGGGTGAACCCGGACCAGCCGTTGTAGCGCCGAAAGCGCTCTCTTATATACCGTTGGAAAGTCAGGGGATGACTGATCAACCACTTCCGGGGGATCGGGACGGTGCTTCCCCAGGCCGCCCGGTCCTGCTTTTGAAATGAGGTGTCTATGAGCAAGGTCATCGGTATCGATCTCGGCACGACCAATTCATGCGTCGCCGTGATGGAAGGCAAAAGTGCCAAGGTGATCGAAAATAGCGAGGGTGTGCGCACGACGCCCTCGATGGTTGCATTTACCGATTCTGGCGAGCGCCTGGTCGGTCAGGCGGCAAAGCGTCAGGCGGTAACCAACCCCGAAAACACGTTTTTTGCGATCAAACGGCTGATCGGCCGCCGCTTTAACGATCCCATGGTCAAGAAGGACATCGACCTCGTCCCGTACAAGATCATAGCGGGCGACAATGGCGATGCCTGGGTTGAGAGCCGCGGCAAGAAATACGCGCCGTCACAAATCAGCGCCTTCATTCTGCAGAAAATGAAGGAGACGGCCGAAGCTTATCTGGGCGAGCCGGTGACCGAAGCGGTCATTACGGTGCCGGCCTACTTCAACGACAGTCAGCGTCAGGCGACCAAGGATGCCGGCAAGATCGCCGGCCTCGAAGTGTTGCGCATCATCAACGAGCCGACCGCGGCGGCGCTGGCCTATGGCATGGAGCGCAAGGGCGCCGGCACGATCGCGGTCTATGACCTCGGCGGCGGCACGTTCGACATCTCGGTGCTCGAAATCGGCGACGGTGTCTTTGAGGTCAAATCGACCAATGGCGACACGTTCCTCGGCGGCGAGGATTTCGACAAGAACATCATCGACTATTTGGCCGACGAGTTCAAAAAAGAGCAGGGCATCGACCTGCGCAACGACCGGCTCGCACTGCAACGGCTGAAAGAAGCGGCGGAGAAGGCAAAGATCGAGCTCAGCTCGTCGATGCAAACCGACGTCAACTTGCCGTTTATCACGGCCGACCAGCACGGGCCCAAGCATCTCAATATCAAGCTGACGCGGGCCAAGCTCGAGGCCCTGGTTGAAGATTTGATCCAGCGGACCATCGGGCCGTGCCGCAACGCGTTGAAGGACGCCGGCCTGAAGGCTTCCGAGATCGACGAAGTGATCCTGGTCGGCGGCATGACCCGCATGCCTAAGGTCATCGACACGGTCAAACAGTTCTTTGGCAAGGAGCCCAATCGCAGCGTCAACCCGGACGAGGTCGTGGCGATCGGCGCGGCGATCCAGGCCGGCGTGTTGAAGGGCGAGGTCAAGGATGTCCTGCTGCTCGACGTGACCCCGCTGTCGCTCGGTATCGAGACCTTGGGTGGCGTCTTTACCCGGCTGATCGATCGTAACACGACGATCCCGACGAAGAAGAGCCAGACCTTCTCGACCGCCGAGGACAATCAGACCGCGGTCACGATCCGCGTCTTCCAGGGCGAGCGCGAAATGGCGGCCGACAACAAGCTGCTTGGCCAATTCGATCTCGTCGGCATTCCGCCGGCGCCGCGCGGCATGCCGCAAGTCGAGGTGACCTTCGACATCGACGCCAACGGCATCGTCCAGGTCTCGGCCAAGGACAAGGCCACCGGCAAGGAGCAGCAGATCCGCATCCAGGCTTCGGGTGGGCTGTCGGAGGCCGATATCGAGAAGATGGTCAAGGATGCCGAAGCGCATGCCGGCGAGGACAAGCGCCGCCGCGAATTGGTCGAGGCCAAGAACAACGCCGACGCGCTGATCCACACGACCGAGCGCACCCTGCACGAGAACGGCGAGAAGATCCCGCAATCCGATCGTCAGTCGGTCGAGCAGGCGATGCAGGCGTTGAAAGACACCCTCGGCAGTGAAGACGCGGAACAGATCAAGTCGAAGACCGAGGCTCTGGCGCAGGTCTCGATGAAGATCGGTGAGGCGCTCTACAAGGCCGAGCAGGCAGCGCAAGCCGGGGCTGGTGGCGGTGACGGCAATCCGGGCTCGGGCGGTCCCGGTGGGCCGCACGGTCCAGCCGGAGGCGGCGACGACAAGGTTGTTGACGCCGATTTCGAGGAGGTCGACGATCAAAAGAAGCGCGGCTCGGCCTAATCGGCGTCGCGCCAGATATCGAGCGAATGCGTTCACCCCGGCGGGCTTTCGTCGGGGTGATTCGCGATAGCTAACCCTTCGAGCGAATGCCCATCGAGAATGGCTAAGCAAGATTTTTACGAGATCCTCGGCGTTTCCAAATCCGCCAACGCCGACGATCTCAAGCGGGCCTATCGCAAGCTCGCGATGCAGTACCACCCGGACCGGAATTCCGGAGACAAGAGCGCAGAGCAAAAATTTAAAGACCTCAACGAGGCGTACGACGTCCTGAAGGACGATCAGAAGCGCGCTGCCTACGACCGATTTGGCCATGCCGCATTTGAGCAGGGCGGCGGGCGCGGGCCCGGCGATTTTGGCTTCACCGGTGGATTTGCCGACATCTTCGATGAGGTGTTCGGCGAGTTTATGAACAACGGTAGGCGCAGCGGCCAGTCAGGGCCGAGCCGCGGCAGCGACCTACGCTACAATCTGGAAATTTCGCTCGAAGAGAGTTTTCGCGGCAAACAAACGACGATTCGCGTTCCGAATTTGGTGGCCTGCGATCAGTGCCACGGCAGCGGCGCCGAAGCCGGCTCCAAGCCGGTGACCTGCTCGACTTGCCAGGGCCGCGGACGGGTCCGCATGCAACAGGGGTTTTTTACGATCGAGCGGACCTGCACCTCCTGCCAGGGCGCCGGCCGGGTCATCGAAAAGCCTTGCCGAGCCTGCGGCGGGCAGGGCCGAGTCCGGCGCGAGAAAACCCTCTCGGTCAACATCCCCGCCGGGGTCGAGGACGGCATGCGCATTCGCCTCGCCGGCGAAGGCGAGGTTGGGGTGCGCGGTGCCGCCGCCGGGGATCTCTACATTTTCGTAACGGTGACGCCGCACCCGATCTTTCAGCGCGACGGCGCCAATATCCATTGCCGCGTGCCGATTTCGATCACGACTGCGGCGCTCGGCGGCGCCATCGAGGTGCCCACCGTCGAGGGTGGCCGCACCAAGGTCACCGTCCCGGCCGGCACCCAATCGGGCCATCAATTCCGCCTGCGCGGCAAAGGCATGACCGTCCTGCGCTCGTCATTGCGCGGCGAGATGTTTATCGAGGTGATCGTCGAGACTCCCCAGAATTTGACCAAGCGCCAGCAGGAATTGCTGCGCGAATTCGAAAAGGAAGGCGACGGCGGTCGGACTCACCCCGAAAGCGAAGGCTTCTTCGCTCGGGTCAAAGAGTTCTTCGAGGATCTGCGCGAGTAGTTCTTGCCGCTCCGTGGCCGGGCTCGCGCCGGCCAACCACGTCTTTTCTCGACGTGCTACTCTTTTCGGACGGGCGTGGACCGCCCTAGTCCGCTACCGCCGCGGTTTCCGCCGCCTCCGATGTAATCTTTGAAGGTGGGGCAGGCGCCGGGGTCTTGTCGGCACGAGCCAGCACCGCTTCCAGGGTCGAACGGATTTCGGCGAGCTTTGTCGGGTGCTCGACCTTATGGCCGAACAGGTTTTTGACGTAGAAGACGTCGACGACTTTTTCGCCATAGGTCGAGATTTTGGCGCTTGAGACCTGAAGGTTGAGCCGGGTCAGTTCGCGTGTCAGCTCAAACAGCAGACCTGGCCGATCGCGGCCATTGACCTCGATCACCGTGTGCAACGCGCTTGCCTGATTGTCGACCAGCACGCGGGGCGCCACCGTGAAGGCCTGCATTCGGCTCGGGAAAGCCGGCGGGCGCGCCAGTTCGCGATGCGGCTTCAGATCGCCGGTCAGCACATTCTCGAACACGACGGCGAGCCGCGCGAGCTTGTCCGGGCGGTCAAACGCGTGTCCGGCGAGGTCCTGAACCCAAAAGGTATCGAGCGCCATGCCGTTCGACATCGTCATGATCCGCGCATCGACGATGTTGGCGCCGCTGACCGCGAGCGCCCCCGCGATGCGGGAGAACAATCCCGGGTGGTCGGCGGTATAAAGCGTGATCTCGGTTACCGCGCGGGCGGTGTCGACACGCTTTTCGACAACCAGCGGCGCGCCGCTTGCCGCCGCCTCACGCATCAGCCGAGCATGCCGGGCGTGGACATCGGCGGGCGAAGAGAGCCAGTAAAACGGGTAACCGGCTTTGATAAAGGCGGCGAACTCGGCTTCGCTGAAATCCGGCAAATGCTGCCGCACCGCCGCCTGCGCAGCCGCGATCCGCGCATCTTGCGGCTCGTCGGTGAGCCCCCCCGACATCACTTCAATGGCGCGCTGGTAAAGGTCGCGCAACAGCGCCGCTTTCCAGGCGTTCCACACCTGCGGCCCGACCGCGCGAATATCGGCGTTGGTCAGGATCAGCAACAGCTTGAGCCGTTCGGGCGACTGCACGATATCGACAAAGTCGGTAATCGTACGGGGGTCGCCGATGTCGCGCTTGAAGGCAGTGCCGCTCATCAACAGGTGCCAGCGCACCAGCCACGCGACGGTTTCGGTTTCTTCGGCGGTGAGGCCGAGCCGCGGCCCCAGCTTTAAGGCAATGCCCTCGCCAAGGATGGAGTGATCGCCGCCGCGTCCCTTGGCGATATCGTGCAGCAACACTGCGAGGTAGAGCGCGCGGCGCGATACGATCTTGCCGCAAAGCTTTGTCGCCAGCGGCAACTCGTCCTTCAGCTCTCCGTTCTCAATTTTTTGCAGGATCCCGATCGCGAACAGCGTGTGCTCGTCAACCGTGTAGTGATGATACATGTCGTACTGCATTTGCGCCACGACACGCCCGAAATCGGGGATGAAGCGGCCAAAAACCCCGGCCTCGTTCATACGACGAAGCGCCGCTTCGGGGTCTTTGCGCGAAGTTAGGATTTCGAGAAAGAGCCGGTTGGCCTCGGGGTCCTGACGCAATTTTGCGTCGATCAGGCGCAACGACTGGCCGGCGCGGCGCAATGCGCGCGGATGAATATCGAGCTCGGTTCGCTGCGCGACATGAAACAGCCGTATCAAAGCGACCGGATCTTTTTCGAAAAAGTCCTCCGACGGGATCGTCAGCCGCTCGCCATCGAGCACAAACCCGTCGAGCCCGCGCCGGCCAATGCCCCAGCGCACCCAGGAAAGCCGCCGCTTGCGCTGCTGATCGGCTTCGAGGATCGCGCAGAAGATGCGGGTCAGATCGCCGACATCTTTCGCAATCAGGAAATAGTGCTTCATAAAGCGCTCGACCCCACGGCTGCCCGCGTGGTCGGTGTAGCCCATCAGCCGCCCGGTTTCGGTCTGCAGATCGAACGTCAGTCTTTCTTCGGCGCGGCCCGCAATAAAATGAAGATGGCACCGCACCGTCCACAAAAAGTTCTGCGCCCTGGCGAAACGGCGCAACTCCTCGGCCGACAGCACGCCCAAATCGACAAGCTTGGCGACGTCGTCGATGCGGTAGATATATTTCGCCAGCCAGAACAGGGTGTGGAGATCTCTGAGCCCGCCCTTTCCTTCCTTGACATTGGGCTCGAGCATGTAACGGCTGTCGCCGGTGCGGCGATGGCGTTCATCGCGTTCGGCGAGCTTTGCCTCGATAAATTGCGCCGCGCTGCCGCGCACGATATCGGTATCAAAGCGCTTTTTGAGTTCGGCAAATAGCGGCTGATCGCCCCACAGATAACGCGCTTCGAGAAGACCCGTGCGGATTGTCAGATCGGATTTGGCATGACGCAGGCAGTCTTCGATCGAGCGCGTTGCGTGCCCGATTTTAAGTCCCAAATCCCAGAGCAAATAAAGCAGCGACTCGACGACTTGCTCAGTATGCGGCGTTTGCTTGTAGGGCAGCAGGAACAACAGGTCGATATCGGAGAACGGCGCCAGTTCGCCGCGGCCATAGCCGCCGACCGCCACCAATGCCAGCTTTTCACCCGAGGTCGGATTGGCAAGCGGATACAGCTCCGTCGTGACCACATCGAACAGCGCGCGGATCAACTGATCGATCAGGAAGCATTGCTCGCGGATGACCGCCGGGCCGTCGCCTTTCTCCTCGAAACGGCGGCGGATCTCGGCGCGCCCCTTGGCGAGAGCGGTCTTGAGGACCGCCACCAACGGGGCCCGGTCGAGACTCGGCGATTTGGTCGAGCGCGCGACCGCCGATAGCTCGTCATTGAGCTTTTGCCGATCGATGATGTCGCGTTGCCTGACGATCGTGCTTATTGCACCCCTCCCTTGCGGCAAGCCGGACGAGAGCCGTGCTACATTGCCTCGAAACCGGCTCGCGGTTGCCATTGCGCTTGATATATGAGGGCGGAGGATGGATTTCACCCGAGCGGAGCTGCGGAAACCGGTCATTTATAGGTGACGGCCGGCATCAACCGGGACGATCGACCCCGTCGTATGCGTCAGGTGGGTGACGCAAGCCATGACCGCCTTGGCCACATCCTCGGCTTCGATCGCGCGCTTGAGCGGGGTCGCCATCGCCGCCGCCGCCATCATCTCTTCGGTGCGACCGGGGACAAAGCCGGTATGGACCATCCCGGGCGCGACCACGATGACGCGGATTTCTGGGCCGAGCACGCGCGCCAATGCCATGCTCATTGTGTTGAGCGCGGCCTTTGAGGCCCCGTAGATGATCGAGCTCCCAGTGCCGCTCTGAGCGGCCCCCGACGAGATGTTGATAATGACGCCGTCGCCCGATTGGCGAAGCAGCGGCACAAACGCGCGGATTGTGGCAAACGGCCCACGCACATTCGCGGTTAGCACCGCGTCGATCAGGTCGTCGTCGAGGGCTTCGAGATCGTGGTGCGGCACCATCCGGGTAAAGCCGGCGGAATTGACCAGGATGTCGGCGCGACCGAATTGGTCTCGGACCGCGGCGGCCGCTTTGCGGATCTGCGCCGTATCTTCGAGCGGGAGATGCATCGCCCTGTGGTCCGAGCCGGAGAGTTCGGCGATCACGGCGGCGGCGCGATCCGCACCCTTGTTGTAGCCCACCACCACCTTTGCTCCGGCTGCGGCGAGCATTCGCGCGCTTGCCGCACCGATGCCGCTGCTGCCTCCGGTCACCACCGCCACTTTGCCGCTAAGCGGGCGTTCTTCTGTCATGCTGGGAGCCCCTTTTGGTTGATCTATCTTGCCAGTCTCGCATAGATCGCCAGCATTTCGCTGCTGCGTTGTGCAACGCAGCGACGATTGTCTAGGGCAGCCTGGCCGGAGCCGATCCGGCAATGGTGGCGTCAGGTGGCGTTAATCTTGACAAGCTGTTTGGTTTCGCTCCATTTCCGCAGCTAATCGGTAAGGAGACGACGACGGACGTCTTCCTGCCGATGTAATAGGCACAAATCTTGCTGCGCGAACAGGGAAGGGAGCGGCAATGGGCGACGTTGGTAAAATCTTAGGCAATTCCGGAGTGACGCGCCGCCGTGTGGTCGGTTGGGGTGCGGTCGGCGGGCTGGCGACAATAATGGCCCCGATGCCGCTGCGCTTTGGCTTGGCGGCGTCCAACCCCTACAAGATCGGCAGTATCCAGCCGCTCTCCGGTGCTGGCGCGGCCGTCGGCAAAACCGCGCTCGTCGGACTGCAAATGGCGGTCGACCGGATCAACAAATCGGGCGGGCTCCTCGGCCGCGAGGTTCAGCTGATCGCCGAAGACGACGAGTCAAAGCCCGATGTCGGTCGCCGCAAAACCGAGAAATTGCTCGACGAAGACCGGGTCGACGCTAACGTCGGCGGCGTCTTATCGAACATCTGCCTCGCCTGCATGCCGCTCTATCAGCAGCGCAAAGTCATCAACATGATCAGCGTCTGCCTCGACACGACGATCACCGGCAGCAAGTGCAACCGCTACAGTTTCCGCCCCTACGATTATGCCCCGGCCCAGGCGGTCGCCTTCGCGCCATATCTCGTCAACAAGATCGGCAAGAAATGGCACATCGCCTATGCCGACTATGCCTGGGGCCAATCGACCCGCGATGCGTATGCCGCGGAGATCAAGAAGCAGGGCGGCGAGGTTGTCGGCGGCACCGGCATCCCGATCGGCACCGCCGACATGACGCCGTTCCTGTCCAAGATCAACGGCGATTTCGACGGCTTATTCCTGATCTTCTTTGGTAAGGACGGGGTGACGATCGGCAACCAAGCCTTCGATCTTGGCCTCACCAAGAAATACAAGATGGCCGGGGATGGCGCCGTCTGCGAATCCACTAACCTGCCGGCGCTTGGTCACAAGATCGACGGGTTTGTCGCGATCAACCGCTATATCCCGGTCTTCGACCCGCCGCTCGATACGCCCTACAACCACGCGTTTTTCGACGACGCCGTGAAGCGGCTGAAGGCGATCGACCCCTCGGGGCCGCTCCCCGACCGCTATGTGCAATCAAATTTCGAGGCGATGAACTGTCTCAAACTCGGGATCGAGAAGTCCAAGTTTCAGGGTCGCCCTGATACCGACAAGCTGATCGAGGCTCTCGAAGGTCTCGAGATGAAAGAGGGTTACGATTTTCCGCAGGGCGACAAGACGCTGCGCGCCGCAGACCACCAAGCCTTTGTGCGCGAGTTCATCTACAGCGTCAATGACGGCAAGTTCCACATTCTGGAAACTGTCCCTAAAGACAAAACGATTGTGCCGCCGGCTTGCCACTTTGCCCAAGCATAAGACGGCTGACACTTTAGATGTCGATTGACCTTAAGTGACTGCGGACGCGCTGCTGACGACGCCGTCCCGGGCGGAGAGTGCCGAGGGCGGCGCGGCGGCTGCGCTGTTGTACACTGAAGATCTGACGATCCGCTTCGGCGGGCTGACCGCGCTCAATCAGGTCAACTTCGCGATCGCGCGCGGCGAAATCCGCGCCATTATCGGCCCGAATGGCGCCGGAAAGAGCACTTTTTTCAACTGTCTTACCGGGGTTTTGCGCCCGTCATCGGGAGCGATCCGGTTTGCCGGGCAGGACGTCACCGGGCTGCCTCCCAACAAGATCTCGCAAAAAGGCATCGCCCGCTCCTACCAAATCACGAACATCCTGCCGAGTGCGACTGTCCTCGAAAACGCCCGCATCGCCGCTCAATCGCGGCGGCACGGCTGGAGCCTGTTGACCCATCATCGCTCGCATCGCGATGTCATCGAAAAAGCCGAGGCGGCGCTCGATGCGGTCGGCCTTCTCGACAAGGCCGGCGAACTAGCCGCCAACCTGTCGCATGGTGAGCAGCGGACGCTCGAGATCGCGATCGCGCTGGCGACCGAGCCGCAGTTGCTCTGCCTCGACGAGCCGACCGCCGGAATGAGTGCGGCCGAAACCCACGATACGATGCAGCTGGTGCGCCGCATTGCGGAGAACCTGACCATCCTGATCGTCGAGCACGACATGCAGGTGGTGATGGGATTGGCCGACCGGATCACCGTATTTCATCACGGCGAGATTTTAGCCGAGGGGCTGCCCGCCGAGATCCAGAAGAACCCGCGGGTTGTCGAGGTTTATCTGAAGACATGAGCGACGGCGCGGGAGTAGCTCTGAGCGATGCCGGCGTCGCGGGTGAGCCGGTGAACGGCGGCCCGCTGCCAGCCACGGCGGAACTCCTCGCGGTCGACGGCATCCATACCTATTACGGCAAGAGCCACATCTTGCATGGCGTTTCGCTCACGGTCGGGCAGGGCGAAGTCGTCGGCCTGCTCGGCCGCAATGGCGTCGGCAAAAGCACGACCTTAAAGGCAATCGCCGGCATCGTGCATCCGAGCGGCGGCGACGTCCGCTTCGAAGGGTTCAGCGTCAGCAAATTGCCGCCGCATCGCCTGGCGCGGCTCGGAATCGGCTATGTGCCGGAGGACCGCCGCATCTTCCCGCTGTTGACGGTGCTCGAAAACCTACGCGTCGGGCTCGACCGGCATGGCGTCGGCAAGCCGCGTAAAGCCGAGCTGCTCGACAAGGTCTACGCCTATTTCCCAGTGCTGGCAGAGCGGCGCAACCAGGCCGGCGGCACCTTGTCAGGCGGCGAGCAGCAAATGCTGGCGATTGCGCGGGCAATGATGCTGGAGCCCAAAATCATCCTCCTCGACGAGCCCACCGAAGGGCTGATGCCGCGCATGGTCTCGCAGATCCGCGATATCATCGATGTCCTGCATCGCGAGGGGGTGGCGGTGCTTCTGGTCGAGCAGAACGTGCCGTTGACCCTCCAAGCCAGCCAGCGGGTTTATTTCATCGAGAAAGGCGAAGTCAGGCATCATGCCCTGGCGGCGCAATTGCATGTCGATGACGCTGTAATTCACCAATATCTCGGCGTCTGACGTGAGCATTCCGCTCGACCAGCTTCTGATCCAGACGATCAACGGCATCGTGACCGGGATGATTCTGGCTCTGGTGTCGTCCGGGCTGACCTTGATTTTCGGCATCATGGACGTCGTCAATTTCGCCCATGGCGAATTGTTCATGTTGGGCGCCTATGTCGGCGTACTGACCCTGGCGGCGACCGGTAATTTCTGGCTCGCGCTGATTTCAGCAACGGTGCTGATCGGGCTGCTTGGAGCGGCGATCTACCTCGTCACATTGCGGCCGTTGATCGGCCGCGACCCGCTGACGACGATCTTGGCGACTTTCGGCGTGTCGCTGGTATTGCAGAACTACGCGCTGTGGCAGTTCGGCCCGGTGGCGCGCAAAATCTCCGAGCCTATCGGCGGCCACTTTACTTTGTTTTATCTTGATTATCCTTGGTACCGGGTGGTCATCGCCCTGCTGTCGGCGGCGATCATTGGCGGCTTTTGGTTGTTTCTCAAATTTGGCACCTGGGGCATCTGGATCCGCGCCACCACCCAGGACCGGGTAATGGCGCAATCGATGGGCATCCCGGTGCCGTGGGTGTTGACCGCAGTGTTCGCGATCGGCTCTGCGATGGCGGCGGCGAGCGGTGTCCTATTCGGCCCCTTGGTCGGCGTCGACGCGACGATGGGGACAAGCTGGATCCTGCGCGCCTTTATCGTCGTCGTGGTCGGCGGCATGGGAAGCCTCGGCGGATCGATTGCCGCGGCGATCTTTATCAGCCTCCTCGAAGCCTACGCTTCACTGTGGGTGAGCCCGTCGCAGGCGGTCATCGTCTCGTTTGTCGTGCTGATTGTGACCCTGTTGTTCCGGCCCACCGGCTTGTTTGTAGCGACCCCCAAATGAGGCGGGGTCACGGCGTCGTCTTTTGGACGGGCTTCGCCGTCATCATCGCCTTGTTGTTTGCTGCACCCCTTGTCCTCCCCGAGTTCTGGCGCCGTTTTGTCACCGAGATCTTGATCTGGGGCCTGTTGGCGATGTCGTCAGACATCCTGATCGGCTATACCGGCATGGTCTCGTTTGGTCATTCGGCCTTTTTTGGGCTCGGCATGTATGGCGCGGCCGCAGCCCTCTTGACCACCCATCCGCCCAGTCTGTGGCTGGCGCTGTTCTATGGGCTGATCGCCGCCGCCGCGGTTGCCGCCTTTGTCGCGTATTTTTCGACGCGGCTGCGCGACATCTATTTTGCGATTACGACATTGATCTTTTCGCAGATCTTTTATGTCATCATTTTTACTTGGACGTCGGTGACAGGCGGCGAGAACGGTCTTAACTTCGACCAGCCGGCGCTCGGTTTCGGCCCGGCATTGTCGATTCCGTTCACCCCGACGATCCTGCACTGGTTTGTGCTCGCGGTCGTGGCCGGGTCGTATTTGCTATTGCGGCGCATCACCCAATCGCCGTTTGGCATGGTGCTGCAGTCGATCCGCGAAAACGAGGCGCGCACCCGTGCGATCGGCTACGCGGTCGAGCGCTATAAGATCGTTGCGGTCATGCTCTCCGGGCTGTTTGCCGGGCTCGCCGGGGTTCTCTACGCGATCCAGAACCAGTTCGCGGCCCCCGATTTCGTGTTCTTTCTCGTTTCGGGCGAGACCGTGATCTACAACGTCATTGGCGGCATCGGTACCCTCGTCGGACCGATTGTCGGCGCCGCCTTTTTCCTGCTGTTGCGCGAGGGTCTGTCGCGCTTTCTGACCCAGTATTACCTGATCCCGGTCGGCGCGATCTTTATCGCAATGGTCATCTTTTTGCCGCAGGGGCTGCTGGGTTTCGCTCGCCGCTGGCTGAACGAGTAATCGCTGATACGGCGACGACATCCCGAGCCGCCGAAAGCGATTTTCCCAAGTTAGATTGGCTATAGCGATACTGGTTTGGACCTCCCAGAAGTAGCGCAAAGCAACGATGTGGCCACCATCAAGCGTGGCGGCACGGGCGTTCTCTAACCAAGCGATGCAACGATTTCGCGATACGCCGCCTCGGGGAAAGCCTTCAAAGTCCGGGTGCGGACGGTTCCCAGCATGCCAAGGACGAGCGTGAACCGTGCGGACACCGCATCGTCCGGCGCGTCATAGATCATGACCAGGTCATAATCCCCCATGGTCATATAGAACCCCTTGAACTCACCGCCCATATCGGCAAGCGCCTTCTTCGCCGAGTCGAGCCGCCGCGGTGATTCCTTGATCTTTTGTGCGCCCTGCTCGGTCCAATTGGCGAGCATGATATATGTCGACATGACCTACCCTCCCTATCTGGCTAATTGCTCTTTGACTTGGAGGCCAAGAAACTCTGCTTCCTGGAGCGCGCTAGGATGACGACCCAGCAACTTGCTCAGCGGCCAGGCGATCGAGCTTAGCTGCCATGATAAAGTCGTTTTCGTGGAGACCTTTGATTTTCTTCGTTTGCAACGAGACCGCGGCAAAACCCCAGCCAAAGCGGATTTCCGGATGATGAGCCTCCTCTTCAGCCAGCGCCGCCGCGCGCTCGACAAAGTTGAATGCCTCTCGGAAATTGCGGAAACGATAGGTGCGTTCGATCCGCTTGGCATCGTCCAGCAATGCCCATTCCGGCGCTTGGGCGTGAAGTCCTTCAGCCTCGTCGGTGGTTAACGGCGGAAATCCGCCCCGGCACGGCGTACAGCTTTTTTCGGCGAGTGCAGTGGCCATTATGCATCCTCCTTCGAAAGTGATGAGCCTAGCATGAAACCGATGCGGGCATGGAGATCTGGCGGAATGACACGCGCCTCGCGCTGGCTCACGAGGGTTTTGCTACGAATGGCGCCGGCTGTTCTGGCATCGGTTGCTGTCGGATCGGTTGCTCCGGCATCGGCTGCTCTGCCATCAGCAGCCTCCGGCGGCAGTTGGAAAGTCGTATTGGCCGCCGGCGACGATGCGCAGCCAGTATTTGACGACGCCACCCATGCGCTGGAGAAGCGGTTGCGCGCGGTCAACGTTCCGCCCGCGAATATTCATCGGCTGAGCGCCAGCACCGCCGAACTGCACGACGGGGTTGAGGCGGCCACCGCGGAAAACCTGCTGCGACGCATTGCCAGTCTGGCGGCGGGGCCTGCCGACCGTTGCTTTATCTTTTTGACATCGCATGGCCAGCACAATGGCGGCTTGTGGCTGGCGCCGTCGCAGCGTGCACTCCATCCCGAAGAATTGGCGCAGGCGCTGTCGCAGGGCTGCGCTACCGTACCGACGGTTGTCGTGGTCTCAAGCTGCTATAGCGGCGGCTTTGCCAGCGGGGCAATGATCAAGCCCAACCGGATCATCATGACCGCCTCGCGGCGCGACCGGCCGTCCTTTGGTTGTCAGGTCGAGCGCACTTACAGCTTTTTCGATGGCTGTTTTCTGAATGCCTTGCCGGGCAGGTCAAATTGGCGGTCGGTGTTTCAGGCAACTCGTCGCTGCGTTGGCCGCGAAGAGCAGGCGCTCGGCGAGGCGCCGTCTGACCCACAAGCCTATTTCGGTCTAGCGGAGGAAGGCCTTGCGGCGGGATTCTAACCGCTTAGTGAGTTTCTGGTTGTGAGTTTCAGCGGCTGACGATGATCGGCACAACGCCCTCGCGGCGCGTAATGTTAAGGGCAACATCCCGTTCGTGACGCCGCACCACGACATCGGCCGAGCCGCCTCTCACCTGCAGACCCCGCAAGTGCAGTTCGTTGATAAAGCGAGGCAACAATGGCCGGTCAAAAGAAATTTCAGTCGCTTGATTAGTAAAACTCAGTCCGAGACTGGCTTGCACCAAGGCGAACACACTCGCGGCTGCCCAGGCTTGCGGGCTGCAGGCAACCGGATAGAGCGTCGGCGCGTTTAGCTGGCGCCAGGGAAACCCGCAAAACAGCTCGGGTAGCCGCCGTAAGTCCATATGTCCGCCGGCTTCGAACAGGCCCCGAAATATTTTGAGCACCCCCTGTTTCAGTCCATAGCGCGCGAGGCCGAGCGCGATCAGACCGTTGTCATGCGGCCAGACCGAACCGTTATGATAGGACATGGGGTTATAGCGAGCCGCTGATACAGCAATTGTGCGTACGCCCCACCCCGAATAGCACGACAGCCCCAGTAACGTATCGGCGACCTGGCGCGCTCGCTCCGGGTCGGCGATACCGGTTAGCAACGCATGCCCGGCATTTGAAGAGACAACTCGGCAAAGGTTTTTGTCGCCATCAAGAGCCAGCCCATAGGTCGAAAGCTCCTCGCACCAAAACGCGGCTTCGAACTTCTCGCGCAAAGTCTCAGCCTCTTGCCGTAAGCGCGAGGCCATCGCGGGGTCACCGAGTGCCGCCGCGAGATTTGCTCCCTGTTGTTTGGCGGCGTAGACATAACCTTGAACTTCGCACAGCGCGATCGGGCCTTCGGCAAGTCGACCATCGGCATGAAAGATCGCGTCGTGCAAGTCCTTCCAGCCCTGGTTCACCAACCCGTTGGCGTTTTTCCGGTGGTATTCGACAAACCCGTCGCCGTCGGCATCGCCGTAGGTGTCGCACCAGCGCAGCGCGGCTTCAAGGTTCGGCCACAATGCGCGAATGGTGTCGAGATCGCCGGTACGCGCATAGTATTCGCCGGCAAGCATGACGAAGAGCGGCGTCGCATCGACGGTCCCATAATAGCGCGAGAACGGCACCTCTCCGAGTGCGGCCATCTCACCGCCGCGCATCTCATGCAAAATTTTGCCTGGCTCGGCATCACGCGCAGGATCGATTTCGGTAGCCTGTGTGGCGGCGAGAAATTTCAAAACGCCTCTGGCGATCGCCGGATCGAGCCACAGCGCGAACAGCGCGGTGATAATCCCATCGCGGCCAAATACGGTGCTGAACCAGGGAATTCCGGCGAATGGGTAGGGCCCATGCTCGGTTTCGGTGATCAGCATGTAGAGGTCGGCGACGGAGCGTCGCGCCATCTCATTGAAAACCGAATTCGAGCTTTCGAGCGCGACGGCGCGCCCGCTCGCGGTCCGCATCGCGCGCCGCGCCAAACGCAGAGTGCTATAGAACTGCCGGGCTAAGTCACTGTCGGGGGCTTTTTTACTGCAGGCGATCTGTAGAACCGCCCGCATCGCCTCGCCCGGCGCCAGCGTGAGTTGATAATATGCTTGGCTCCCATCAAGCCGGGTCGGCGGGGGATCAAACGAGAGCGTGGTGATCCGCTCCACCCCGTCCAACCCGAAGTAATGGAGAGCAATCGAGGAGTCCGAGCGCTGCTCGGTCGACTGTTGGCCGCGCCGCTCGCGTCTTTGTCCGCGGACCTCAAACAGGTCGGCGAAATCCGAGGCGAAATCGATGTTTAAGCTTAGCTGGTGCTGAACAACATCGAAATTGTGCACGAGCAAGCGTTCATAACAGCAGTTCGCTGCGATATATCGTCGGCGGTTGATGTGGATGCGTTCTCCAAGCAGCTTATTTTGATCGCCGGGGCCTAGATCCGGGTTGGTCAAGTCCACCGTCAGAACGACATTGTCCTCTTGAACATTCGAGCTGAGGAGGAGAAGCGGCGCGTCGTTAAGCCGCAATTCGAGACGCGACAAATGCCGGGTGTCGCGATGATAAATGCCATCTGGGCTACCGGCGGTAGCGACGATGTCGCCGCGCGGATCAAAAACCGCAAAGGTATGACCGCTTTTTAATGTCCGCGGCCGGCGCTCCTGTAATGAGGTTGCCGATTCAATGGAAAAGCGAGAAGCCTCGCCGCCTCCGGAGGCTGCTTCAGACATTGCAGATTCAGCCACTAAAAGGTTACACCCTCGCGACGAGGGGCTTAAAGGTCCCCAGCATCAGCTGCGGTGGTGGGTTTCCGATCGCTGACCGCCCCGAAATGCAAGATTTTTCGGTAAAGGCCAACATAATCGCGCGTCATGCGCTCGACTTGGAAGCGATCGTCGAAGCGTTGACGGATCATGTCACGATCGAGCCTAAGCGCTGCTGGAATTGCCGCGACCGCCTCATCGAGGTTGTCGACGATAAAGCCGCTAACACCAGGGTCAATGATTTCGGGAACGGCGCCGCGCCGAAACGCGACGACGGGTGTGCCGCAGGCCATCGCCTCGATCTGCACGAGCCCGAACGGCTCCGGCCAATCGATCGGGAAAAGCAGCGCCGCCGCATCGCCGAGTAATGAACCCTTTTCGTCCTCGTTCACTTCGCCGATGAATTCGATCAGCGGGTCATTGAGCAGAGGCTCGACTTGAGCTTGGTAGTACTCGTAGTCGGCCTTGTCGACTTTGGCCGCGATGACCAACGGCAGGCCAACACGGCGGGCGATTTCGATTGCCCGTTCCGGCCCTTTTTCCGGGCTTATTCGACCCACAAAAGCGAGATAGCCACCCTTTCCGCGCCCTGGAGAGAAGAGATCGGGCGGGAGGCCGTGATGCACTGTGCCGTACCAATTCGCCCAAGATAATGGCGCGCGCTGGGCGTCCGAGATCGACACCAGCGGCATCATTGGAAATTCCCGCAATAAGGCCGGCAAGTCCGGTGCATCGAGGCGGCCGTGGAAGGTCGTCAGCGTCTTGCCCGAGCGCGGAGCAAACAACGGGAAGTGCAGATAATCGGTATGGAAGTGAATTATGTCGAATAGGTGCGCGTTGCGCGCCACACGATTGACCAAAACCATATGGTGCGCCAGGGGATCCCGGCAGCCGGGATCAAGTCTAAGCGCTCGCTCGCATGGCGCCTCTAATTTTGCCTTGGTCCGCGAGTCGCCACTTGCGAAAAGGGTGACTTCATGGCCTTGACGAACCAACTCCTCCGTTAAATGCGAGACCACACGCTCTGTCCCGCCGTAAAGTTGCGGTGGGCAGCTCTCATACAAAGGTGCCACCTGAGCAATTCGCATTGCTTCGCGCCCTTTCTTGCTAGTCTCCGTTGTGAGCGGTTGCCGAAGCAGTCCGCGCAGGCCGCAAAATATTTTTATCCGGCAGGCGAAATATGAACTACTCCGGAATGCCGCAAGTTCCGCCCGGCTTGCCGCTTGAAGGTCGGGACCGGGCCTCCTAGATCAAAAGTCGTGCCGGATGCCGCCCAGCGGGTCTCGGCAGGAATGAAGGTCGGGCAAGCAATCGGCCGACCGAGGTCATGTCGCTTCTTGGTGAGGATGTGATCGATCGTTACCCACTCCTCCCCGGATTTTGTCCGGGCCAATCGCGGCATCGCTATCGGACATTCTCGGGCCGACTTCTCCATCTTCACCTGTCGCAGGCTGGGCGGCGTTTCTGGTGATCTTGGAGGAGTGAAAAATGGCCTTATCGGAATTTCCCCGCCTGGGGCTCGACCCTTTCCTCGAATTGCGTCGAATGCAAAGCGAGATGAACCGCGTATTTTCGGGGTTCAGTTCGGCGGCAGCGCGCGAGTTTCCTCCCGTCAACATTTGGCTCGGCGAAAACAGCGTTGTGGTCACCGCCGAATTGCCGGGCATGAAGCGTGACGACGTAAACATCAGCCTTCAGGACGAAGTGCTGACATTGGAAGGAAAGCGCGAGCCGCAAATACAGCAGCAGAACGTGAAGTGGCATCGGCGCGAGCGCGCTTACGGTACTTTTGCGCGAACCATTCAACTGCCGTTCCGCGTCGATCCCGAAAAAGTCCAAGCTCGATACAGCAACGGCGTTCTCGAGATCGAACTTGAGCGGCTGGAAGCGGATCGGCCGAAGAAAATTCAGATCCGCGCCGCTTGACCCAATTGGAGGATAGAGAGATGCCCCAAGAAGTAAGCACGGTGGAGCAGCGCACGCCACAGACGCAAGGTAACGAGCAGCGCACGCCGCAGAAACAAGGTCAGCAGGTAGCGCAGACGCAAGGTGGTTCGGGTAACAATGTTCCCCGCCCGGTTTTCGTGCCGCCAGCCGATATCTATGAGACCACCGACAGCCTAATGGTGATGTGCGAGATGCCTGGGGTCGGCCCTGACGGTGTCGACATCACGTTGGAGCGTAGGGTTTTGACGATCCGGGCCCGCTCCGCCAACCAGCAGCACACCGGCTATCAGCGGGTTTACTCTGAATATGCCGACGGCGACTACGAACGCGTCTTTACGCTATCCGAAGATATCGACCGTGATCGTATCGAAGCGACCGCGAAGGACGGCGTATTGCACCTCGTCCTCCCCAAGGCGGCTCCCGCCAAGGCGAGAAAGATCGAACTAAAATCCGCCTAATTTCCAGTTGTTCGCCGCTCTCCTGAAGAAACGATAGAGAGCGGCGAACCTGGATTAGGCTGATCTCTCAGGCAGTCTCGGTTGTAAACCGCTGCTCGCTACTAGTCGGTTTGCACAACGCGCGGCTTTCGCTGTAGCGGAGCGAAGTCTCGATTTCCCCACCATCGAGCCGGTTTAGGCGGAAACTGTGGTTTTTCTGCTCCCGACCGGCCAAGTGCATTATCCCGATCACCTCGTGCGGCGAATAGGGCTCGACAAATAGACCGCGTTCGGCATCGAAAGCGGGGGCAGCGTCGCCCGGCATCCAATTACAATAAGCCGGTAGAAAATCGACCGGCAGATGTTCGGCAAAGATGGCGTAATTGAGCGCCGTCTGTTCAACGAAAAAGAACCGCGTCCGCTGCGCAACCCGCGCCATCACGCGGCCCCACACTTGCCAATGCGGCGCGTCGCCTCGCAGCGCAAAGACGCCGCAATTGACCATCGGGTTACGCCCAAGCCGATCGGCAACGCGCCAACCGAACGCCTCACGGTAATTTTTCCATGGCAAGGTCCAGCCGAACAATTTGGGTCGCTTGTAGTGGCGTTTGTACGCGCGGTCGATCTCCGGGACGATGGCGAGCTTACCGCGGCGTGCGGCTTCGACATAAATATCGACCGCCCGCCAGTCCTGCACCCAAGCGTCCGCGTCGATCCACAAATAGACGTCGTATCCCGGAAAGTGGCGGGGCAAGAAAGGCCGAGCGAATTGCGCCTTGCGGGCTTCGGCGGTCGCGGTCTGCCCCGGAAAATCGATGTCCCAGCCCGGCTTGACCAAGTGAGCGACGCGCGCCGAGAGCCACTGAGTTTGATCGGGATCGAGCCCACAGTCGAGAATACCGATCGCCGCGTCAGGCCGGAGAGCTTGAACCGAGAGAACGGTGTCTTTCAGCAACGGGAAATAGGCGCTGTCTGCCCCGCTGACGATCAGTAATTCGTTCACCTGAGACCGGACAAAACGACGTCTTGCTGCGATCCGGCTGTTGCCAGTGCCTCCGTCCGATGCATCAAGGGACGAGACGATAACCGCCGGGCTCGGTCACCAAGATTTCGGCTGAGGTCGGATTACGTTCGATCTTTTGCCGCAAGCGGTATACATGGGTTTCGAGGGTGTGGGTGGTGACCCCGGCATTGTATCCCCATACCTCGCCGAGCAAGGTTTCGCGTCCGATGACCTGATCGCCCGCGCGATATAGATATTTCAAGATCGCCGTTTCTTTTTCGGTCAGTCGCACTTTCTTGCGGCTGCTCGGGTCGGTCAGCAGCTTTGCGCTTGGACGAAATGAGTATGGGCCGATCGTAAAGATGGCATCGTCGCTGTGTTCGCTCTGGCGCAGATGCGCCCGCAGCCGGGCCAACAGCACGCTGAGCCGAAACGGCTTTGTCACATAATCATCGGCTCCCGAATCGAGACCGATCACGGTGTCGGCATCGGTGTCCGAGGCCGTCAGCATCATGATCGGAACGTGTATCTCTTTACGGCGAAGCGCCCGGCATACTTCGCGCCCGTCCATATCGGGAAGTCCGATATCGAGCAATATCGCGTCGAACCGGTGCTGTTCGACCGCCTGCAGTGCTTGCGCTCCACTGTCGCATTCGACGGCTAGAAACTCATCGTTCAGCTCCAGCTGCTCGGCGAGCGACTTGCGGAGCGCGGTATCATCATCGACGATTAGGATTCTGCGGCCAGCCCTCATCATTCCCCCGCCGGTCCGTCAAGCGAAGTTGCGGACCTATCAAACTCAGCCAAGCGGCGCGAAACCGCGGTAGTTATACCACGGTCGACACTGTTTTCGTCCCCGAATGCTAGGGTAGGTGGCTTCAGCCGGTGCGACGGGACTGTACAGTCCTCGCCCAGCTGTCTACGGCGCTGGGGAGTGGCGAGGGAGCAGAATTCGTTTGGTCGGCTCCGCGCCCGCCGATTGCCAGCGGAACGCTGTTACCGGCCGTAGATAGTGTCAGGCGGCCTTGATATTCGAGCGTTTGATGTGATCGAGGTTGGCGCCCTCGATGCGCACCAGCTTGGTGAGGCCGTCCCGCTTTGGCGAGTGCACCACGCCGACATCATAGAAATGCGAGTCGCCCGGCTGCAGGACATAGGTTCGCTCCGGCGCGACTAGCGTCGGGTTACTGTCATCGCCCGGCTTGAACGATGCGCCAGTCCGTCATTTCGGTATCGCCGACCGCGAGGCCGTAGATCGCCCAGCTTGAGCCGTGATCGTGCGGCGTTCCATGCGCGGGGGTTTCGTAGACGTGTCCGCAGATGCAAAAGCCCAGTTCCGGATCCTCGTAAAGCACTTTACGTGGTTGGCACTGGTCTGCGGTCAGGTGCCGGGCGACAAATTCTTTATCCAGCAACACCTTCGACACTAGCGCGCACACCGCCTGCTTCCCGGCAGGGCCGGCATCCGTCTTGAGGGCGTGGCGGATATCCGCGCTCAGTTGCTCCAGCGTATAGCCCATTTACTTCCTCCTGTGCTTGCCGGCGTGACGAGCCGAGGCTTCATTATCATGCATCGGAGCCGGGAAACAGGCCGGCAGATCTCGATAAACGGCCGCGAGATGCGGTGGGCGGGCGAACCCGTATCACGGCGGATGCGCATGCTATCCGACCTCGGCTTGACTCGATCACGCAGCGATCGGACAGTCGCCCCATACCGTGGGAACGGCGGGCGAGGAGGCGCGATGTTGCCGATTACCGATACCGATAACCCGGTGCTGTCGGCGCAGACGCCAATTCTGGCGGCGGGTTGACATGCCCGGGAGCGAAAGCGGGACCGCGGTCAATCGTCGTCGCCAGATCCGGCTGACCCCGGAGGAACAGGCGGCGTTTTTGCGCGACAACCCGAAATGCGCCCTCGCCACGATCGACAAGGACGGCTTTCCGCATGTCGTGGCGATGGGGTTTTACGTCGAAGACGGCGCCTTTTGGATGACCTCCTACGCCAAGGCGCAAAAGGTCTTGAACATCCGCCGCGACCCAAAGGTTGGGCTGATGGTCGAGACCGGCGCCAGCTATGCCGAATTGCGCGGCGTCATGGTGCGCGGCACCTGCGAAATCATTGAGGATGTCGAGACCGTGCGCCGGGTCATGGACCACCGCCGCAGCAGCGCCGAAAGCGGCCGGCGCGGATCACTCGACAGCGCCCCCAAGCGCGTCGTCCTCAAAATTACCCCGGAGAAAATCGCCAGCTGGGACCACAGCAAACTCGGCGGGCGCTATTGATGCGCCGCTGTTTTTGTTGAAACAAGGTCGGGCCAAGACCTATCTCCAACTCCGGTTGGGCGATCGTCAGGAGATCCGAGCATGGCAGGAGAATCCGCGCATTTCGGCTTGCGGGAGCGGCCGCCGACGCCGGCGATCCGGCCCTTTCGAGCTGCCGCCGCGCATGCGGCCGATGCTCGATCGGGCTCATAGCGGGCTTGCCGAGCCGTTTCGCGGGGTGGCCATCGGCGGCGAGGTCGTGCCGGGGCTGTTCCGGCTCGGGCAAACCGGCATCTCGACCGCCCCGGTGGTGGAGGCGGCGCGTTCGTTTCTCGTCGCGCTGAGCCCAGAGCAGCGGAGCGCGGCGAGCTTCATCGTCGGGGACGAGGCCTGGCGGAAATGGTCGAACATCCATCCGTGGCTGATGCGTCACGGCGTCTGCCTCGCCGATCTCGGCCATGACCAGCGCAAGGCCGCGCTCGCGCTGATGCGGGCGAGCCTGAGCGCTGCCGGCTATCAGACCGCCCGCGACGTCATGCGGCTCAATCAACACGCCCTCGAAATCACCGGCAAGGCTGAGGAATACGGCGAGTGGCTGTATTGGGTCAGCTTGTTCGGCGCGCCGTCGCCGAGCGAGCCTTGGGGCTGGCAGATCGACGGGCATCACTTGAACCTCAACTGCTTTGTTCTCGGCGATCAGCTGGTGCTGACGCCCTCTTTTATGGGCTCGGAGCCGGTCCTGGCGCGCTTCGGTAAATATCAGGGAACCCGCGTCTTCGCCGCCGAGGAGGAGCGCGGGTATGCGCTGATGCGCTCGCTGTCGGCCGAGGAACGGCAGCAGGCGACGATCGGCGCCGATCTACCCTCGGAACTGCTGACGGCCGCGTTCAACGACAACCGGCGGATCGATGCCAGCGGGATCCGCTATGGCGATCTGCCGCCCGAGGGCCGCGACCGGCTCGAAGCGCTGCTCG
This sequence comes from uncultured Alphaproteobacteria bacterium, assembly GCA_963735445.1. GTDB lineage: Bacteria > Pseudomonadota > Alphaproteobacteria > ATCC43930 > CGMCC-115725 > AP-15. Next base: position 43,189 of record CAVTLC010000002.1, on the reverse strand, counting down.
CGACCTATACCGGCCGCATCCGCCCGGGGCACGCCGAAATCCGCTGGGCCGAGGTGAAACGCCATCTCGAGCAGACGTGTTTCGCGTGGATCGGCGCGTTCGACGATGCGAGCCCGTTCTACTATCGTGTCCTGAGCCCGGTGATCCTGGTCGAATTCGATCACCAATCGGGCATCATGTATGACAACGACACGCCGTCACGCGACCATATCCACACGGTGGTGCGCACACCCAACGGCAACGATTACGGCAAGGATTTGCTGCGCCAGCATTACGCGCAGCACGACCACTCGCAACGATGACGGTCTAGCCTTACGAAATCGCGGTTCGAAACGGAGGTAGGACGACCCCATGATCAAACGGTTTCACGCGCTCTATGTCGGGCAAATCGAGCTCGACAATATCGGGCTCAACGGCACGCCGGCGAACGATCGCCGCTATTCGAACGAGCGCCTGTCCGAGGTTTTCGCGACGGCGCTCGACGTGGCGCGGGTCATGGACGAAGAAGGCTATTACGCGCTGTGGACCGCCGAGCACCATTTCCAGCACGAAGGCTACGAGTGCTTACCCAATCTGATTCAGTTCGGGTTGTGGCTCGCAACCCAGACTAAGCGGCTGAAATTCGGTTGCGGCTTCAACATCCTCCCGATGTGGCACCCGATCCGGCTCGCCGAAGACTATGCGATGGCCGACATCGTCACCGATGGCCGGGTGATCATGGGCGTCGGCCGTGGCTATCACACCCGCGAGGTCGAGACTTTTGGCGCGCCATTGCTCGACACCGACGCCAACCGCGAGATCTTCGAAGAAGGATTGCAGCTGTTGCTGAAATGCTTCAACGAGGAGTTGTTCCGGCACAAGGGCAAGTATTTCGAATGCCCGCCGAGGGTCCCCTATCGTGGTTATCAACTCGAAGAAATCACGATGGTGCCGCGACCAAAGTACCTGCCCGTCGAAATCTGGATGCCGATCGCCAGCGGCAGGACCATCGACATGATGGCGCAATACGGCATCAAGGCGATGGTGACCTTGAACGGCGAAAAGATCCTCGACGATGTCGTGCGCGCGTACCACGAGGCCTGCCTGCGCCACGGCCAGGACGTCAAACTCGGCCAGAACATGATCTGGGGCGCCGGGCTCTATCTCGCCGACAGCCGCGAGGAGGCGATGCGGCGGGTCGAGCCGTCGCATGACGAGCGCTACAAATGGTTCGCGCCGTTCGGTTTCGTGCGCTATGCGGACGAGCAGGGCCGTACTTGGGGCACCCCCGGCGCACCGGCGCGGGTCCCCTCACTGTCCGATGGCGTCGCGCAAAAGGCATGGTTCTGCGGCTCGCCGCAAGAAGTCATCGACGGGATCAAGTCGATCGAGGCCAAATACCCCGGTCTCGAGGATTTCATGATCCATTGGGCCGAAGGGCTGCCGCCCGACGAGTTCAAAGATCAGCTGCGCTGGTTCGCGCGCGATGTGATGCCGGCCTTTAACCGCGGCTAGGCGGACGCCTCAAAGTTTTTGCACTTCGACCGGTGTCGTCGGCGCGGCGCTGGGTGCGGCGCCCGCCGGCGGTTCGGCCGAGCCCGCCGAATAGCCCGGTGGCCCCGCTGGAGCTGCCGAATATCCCGCCGGCCCCGACGCCGGGGGTGGCCCGGCCAATTGAGCGCCGGGCGGCTCGCCTGGGCGGACTTCGACATACGAGACGACGCGTTTGACACCCGGAACATTGCGCGCAAGATCGGTCGCGTGGTGGAGTTCGGCTTCCGTGCGCGCCGACCCGATCAGGTAGACCGAGCCTTCCGCGGTCTCGATGTTGTAATTCACCGAGCGGACGTTGCTAAACACTAGCCGTGATCGAACCTCGGACGTGATCCACGCGTCCTTTGTCGAATCCCACACCGATTCATTGGGCGTCACCTCAATCTCGTTATAGACCGCGCGCACCCCTTGGATGCTCCGCGCAAGTTGCGCCGCCTCGGCTTTGCGTTCCGGATTGGCCGCGGTGCCGGTCAACAACACGCGGCCTTCATAAACCGTGACGTCGATTGTCGGGGCGAGATTGAGATCCGCTTTGCCCCACGCGTTTTGAATGTTTGTCTTGATCGCAAAGTCGTTGTACGTGCCCTTGACCCCGCGTTCTTGGTTCGCCTCATACCCGGCGCCACCAGCCGCGGCGATCCCGCCGACAATCGCCAATGGGCAGCCGGTGAGGCCAGTACAAACGCCGAGCCCTAGCGCCAGCCAAAGCGTAACCCGCAAAAACGACACCGACTGCCCCCCAGCTGAGATGTCCCGGCCAGTTTCCGGCCTGAGCGGCGCTATTTCCAAGGCCAGTCTTGTGACCTTTTATGGCCGGCAAGACGAACGGCTGAGAAACCTGGATAACTGCCGAGTAAGTCCCAAAATTCTTGTTATTTTCAGGATGTTAGACAAAGCGCGGGACGGATTGTGTAAATTCCTCGCTAGCTGTCGGTGCGCCAGGCGTCGGGCCAATGCCGCGGCAACCGGCGGGGCGCGACCAGCATCACGTCGAATCGCACATCGAGCCCGGCGAAATCCGGACGCGACATGATCAGCGCTTCGGCGGCTCGGCCGATCCGTCGACGCTGGCGCGGTGTCACTGCATTTGCTGCCGCCGCGAGTTTGTCACGCGACTTGACCTCGACAATCGCCAATACCTTGCCGCGGCGGGCCACGATATCGATTTCGCCGGCCGGACAGCGCCAGCCGCGCGCGACGATCCGCCAGCCGCGCAACCGCAAATGCCACAGGCACAGCCACTCCCCGAGCCGCCCGCGGCGCTCGGCACGCTGCCGCCGGGGAGAGGGGCGCCGTCTGATGGCGGGATGTGGCCGGGTGTGCCTCATCCCTCTTCCTCGCGCAACGCCAGCGCGCGGCGGTATAGCTGGCTGCGCGGCAGGCCGGTCTCGGCGGCGAGCCTAGCCGACGCATCGCGCACGCCGAGTTTGGCGACCGCTATTCGCAGCCGGTCGTCGATTTCGTGCTCGTCGAGCAACGCGGGTGGCTCGGGCGGGCCGACGACGATCACAATCTCGCCGCGCGGCGCGCCAGTCTCGCGATAGTGCTCGGCCAATTCGGCGAGCGCGCCACGCCTGATCTCCTCGTGCAATTTGGTCAGCTCGCGGGCGACCGAGGCCGGGCGCGGCCCGAGAATTTCGGCCATGTCGGCGAGGGTGGCAGCGAGCCGCGGCGCCGCCTCGTAAAAGATCAGGGTGGCATCGAGCGACACCCAGCCGGCGAGCGCCTGCCGCCGCGCCGTCTGCTGGCGCGGCAGAAAGCCGGCGAACAGAAACGGGGCGGGTGGCAGCCCGGACAACACCAACGCGGTCAGCAGCGCGGAAGGGCCCGGGGTTGCGGTCACCGGCAGCTGCTCGGCGATCGCCGCGCAGACCAGCTTGTAGCCGGGGTCGGAGACAAGCGGCGTCCCGGCGTCGCTGACCAATGCCACCCGCGCGCCGTCCCGCAATGCTGCGATGATCTTCGGCCTTACCGCCTCGGCATTATGGTCGTGATAGGGGTCAAGCCGCGCTTTGATACCGAAACGGGCGAGCAGCTTGCCGGTGACCCGGGTGTCTTCGCAATAAATCCGGTCGGCGCCGCGCAGCACCGCCAAGGCGCGCAGGCTGATGTCGGAGAGATTCCCGATCGGGGTCGCCACCAAATGCAGGCCGGGCGCCGGGAGGCCAGTTGGAATCGGCAGCGCGTCCGGCTCGGGTTTACTCGCATCGGCGGCACCATTAGGCTCGCCCGCCTTTCTGCTCGCGCTCGAGGTCATCGTTGCCGCGCTGGTGTTTCCCCCGCTTCGCCTCATTAGTGGCCGCCTTCACCGGGCTGGCGGCGCTCGCCGCCTGTATGCCCGCGCCGATCGTACCGGCGCCGCTGGCCACCCCGCAACCACCCTATGGCCCGCCGCCTCCACCAGTTGCCGCGCCGGCGCCGCCGACCGCCGTCGCGCCGTCGGGACCGGCCAAGATCGCGCTGCTGGTGCCGCTCTCGGGTCCCAATGCCGGCCTCGGCAGTGCCATTCTCGATGCCGCGCAAATGGCGTTGTTCGAGACCGGCGGCGACCAGCTGACTTTGGTGCCGCGCGATACCAAGGGGACGCCGGCGGGAGCGGCCGCGGCGGCGCACTCGGCGGTCGATTCCGGGGTCAAGCTGATCCTCGGACCGTTGCTCGCCGCCGAGGTCGAAGCCGTCACGCCGATCGCGCGCGACGCCCACATAAACGTCATCGCCTTTTCGACCGTGACCAACCTCGCCGGCGATGGAATCTATCTGATGGGGTTTCTGCCGCGCCAGGAGGTGGTGCGCGAGGTCACCTATGCCCGCCAGCGCGGGATTGCTCGTTTTGCTACCCTGGCGCCGGACAGCCCTTACGGGCATCTGATGGCCGATGCGCTGCGCGAGACCGCCGCCTCGAGCGGGGCGACGGTGACCAAAACCGTGTTTTTCGATCCCAGCGCCGGCGATCCATCAACCGCCATTGCCGTCTTGTTGCCGGCCGGGCCGGCCCCCGCGGCCGCATCCGCCGCGGGCCCTCCCGATGCTCCAGCGCCAGCCGTTCCCCCACCGCCAGCCGTTCCCCCGCCGCCGGCGGTGCCGAGTTTCGATGCGCTGTTGCTCCCCGAAGGCGGCGAGCAGCTGAAAGCGATTGCGCGCAAATTGGCCGCCGCCGGGCTCGACAACAAGGCGACCCGGCTCCTCGGGTCAGGCTTGTGGGATGTGCCTGATATCGGCAGCGAGCGGAGCCTCGACGGCGGCTGGTTCGCTGCGTCACCGCCCGATGCCCGACGCGATTTCGCTCAGCATTTTCACGCGACCTATGGCCGTGACCCGCCGCGGCTTGCCTCGCTCGGCTATGACGCCGCCGCCCTCGCCGGCGCACTGGCGAGCGGCAAGAGCGGTCCACCATTCTCAATCGAGGCAATCCAGAACCCCAACGGGTTCAGCGGCGTCGACGGGTTGTTCCGCTTTACGTCCGACGGTTTGGTGCAGCGCGGTCTGGCCGTGCTCGAGGTCGAGCCGCAAGGCAATATCGTCGTCAGTCCGGCGCCGCGAAGTTTCCGTGATCTCGGTTCTTGAGCTCAAATGCTGGTTTGGCAGGCTTCCGACAGCCTACTCCGCTGCTTCCTGCGGCTCGTCCTCCGCTTCGACCGCATCGGGGAGGACTCGACGGATGGCTTCGACCTGCTGTTCGGCCTCGGCGCGCACCCGTTCCCAATAGCGTAAGCCATGGGTGCGGCCGGCCGCTCTGGAACCTTCGGCCATCTGCCGCGACAGCTCGATCCGTTCGCTGAGCACCCGCTGCGCGACATCGAGCGCCTTTTCGAGCAATTCGACCTGAGCCGGCAGCAACTCGCCAGCGCCAAAGATATGGCCGATATGGCAGCGGAACTGAGCATTTGACCCACCGCCGATCTTTCGCAACGCGCCGCCGCAATCGGGGCAAGTCAACGCCGACGGACGCTCCGGCTTTTGGAGCGGCTCCGGCAGAGAGCTCGGCGAAATATGTTCCGACTCGGAGATTTCCTCGCCCGACAAGCGCGCCAGCAAACCGGGAAGCTCGACGCCTCTGACCAGGTAATCGGGTTCGACAATTTCGGCGGCCGCGAGCGGCATGTCGGGGGCGATGGCATCGCGCGGGTCCAGCACGACCGCCCGCCCGCCCGCGCGCTTGATCGAGTCGAGGCCGAAAGCGCCATCGCTACCGCCGCCGCTCAACACGACGCCAATGGCGCGCCCGCCATAAGTCGCCGCGACCGAGCGGAACAGCGGGTCGATCGCCGGCCGCGTGAAATGTTCGCGCGGTCCGCGGGAGACCCGCACGACCTGCCGCTCAACCAGCAAATGGCGATCGCTCGGAGCTACATAAATGCGACCGGGCTCGATAGTTTCCCGATCGCGCGGCGCGTCGACCGGCAGTTTCCCGGCGTGGGCGAGCAACTCCGGGAGCTGGCTGCGGCGATTGCCGATGTGTAACGCAACAAAGATATTGCCTTTGAAATCGCCCGAGAAGGCCGCGACGATTGACAACAGCATGTCAAGGCTACCGGCGGATCCTCCGATCGCGATAATATCCCGATGCATCTATCCTCAGGCGTCATACAGCGACTGACTCGCCAACGACGCGCCTCTCGGCTCGTTCCGGGTCAAATCGACGTAAGAATTCCTGAAAGTTAACCCGCTCTCGTGACGAAAGGCGGAAACAGATGTTAGAAGAATAAGAACAAGCGGTAGAATAAAGCATGGCAGCCCATCTTCCCGTTGTCGGGATTGGGGCTTCGGCCGGTGGTGTCGAGGCCCTCGAAGCGTTTTTCAAATCCGTTCCTGCCGACAGTGGCCTTGCCTTTGTCGTCGTCACCCATTTGGCGCCCGATCGGGAGAGCATGCTGGCCGAGATCCTTGGCCGGGCGACCAAGATGCCGGTGGTCGACGCTCAGGACGGGCGGATGGTCGAAGCCGAACACGTCTATGTTCTGCCCCCCGGTGCGATCCTGACGATCCATGATGGGCGGCTGCAGCTGCGCCGCACCGGTCTGAACGATCACGAGAGGGCGCCGATCGACGTTTTCTTTAATGCGCTGGCCGAGGACCAAGCAGAGCACGCCATTGGTGTCGTGCTGTCGGGCAGCGGCAGCGACGGCAGCATCGGCCTAAAGGCGATTAAAGAGAATGGCGGCCTGACAATCGCCCAGGGTTCGAACACGTCACGACCGCGCTTCGCCGAAATGCCGTCGAGTGCGGTGGCCGCCGGATTTGTCGATCTTGAACTCCCGGTCGAGGAGATTCCCGAACGGATCGTCGCTTATGTTCGGAATTGGAACGCTTTTGATCCGGAGCAGCCGAGCGATGCGCTGACCCGTATCTACACATTGCTGCGTACCCGGACCGGTCACGATTTCACGGAATACAAGGAGCGCACTTTTCAGCGCCGGGTTCAGCGGCGGATGCAGGTCGTTCAGACAAGAAAGCTCGAAGAATATGCCGATCGCCTGGAACAGCAGCCGGAGGAAATCAATGCGTTATTTCGGGACTTGTTAATTGGCGTAACCGACTTCTTTCGTGATCCGGCGGCATATCAGTCGCTTGAAGCTGTGATCCCGCAATTATTCGAAAACAAAGGGGCCGACGAAGAAGTCCGGGTCTGGGTTGCCGGATGTTCCACCGGTGAAGAGGCCTACTCGATTGCGATCCTACTGCGCGAGCATCTCGAAAAATTTCCAGCGCCGCCGCGAGTTCAGCTGTTCGCCACTGATATCGACGAAGGGGCGCTGACGGTTGCCCGCGCCGCGCGATATTCGGCAAACGTTGTCAAACTGGTCTCTGAGGACCGGCTGCAGCGCTTTTTTATCAAGGAAGCGAACTACTATCAATTGGTCAAGGAGGTGCGCGACATGTGCATCTTTTCGACCCACAGCCTGATCCGCGATCCGCCGTTTTCCCGGCTCGATTTGATTTCCTGCCGCAACTTGATGATTTATATGAAGCCGTCATTGCAGGCACAGGTCATCCCGCTATTTCATTACTCGCTCCGGACGGGCGGTTGCCTGTTCCTTGGGGCTTCGGAAAACGTATCGCGACACAGCGACCTGTTTGTCACGCTCGATCGCAAAAATCGCTTGTTTCGGCGCCGCGAGCTGGTCTCGCGACCGATCCTGCCTTTGCGCCAATTCATACCCTATTCGCGCCGCGAATTGGGCATCCGGGACGAAGAGCGGAGTAGTCTGCTGCACCGTTCGGACCTCCTTCGGCGCATCGCCAATACGATCGTCGAGCATTTTGGCCCGGCCTATGTGATCGTCGACGAGACCGGCCAGGCGCTCTACTTCTCGTCGGGAACCGGGAAATATCTTCAAGCCGCTGCTGGGCCACCCAATCGCGACATCGTTGCGATGGCCCGGCCAGGCCTGCGCGCTGATTTACGGGTGGCGTTACAGAGTGCGAAAGTCACAGGTCGGCGCGTCATACGCGACCGTGTCGCGGTACAGGTCGATGGCGGGATCCAGATGATCCGGGTTGTCGTAGAGCCGGTCAGCGAAGGAACCGAAAGAGCCTACGGGATCGTCTTTACCGACGAGGGTTCCATCAGAAAAGAGGAAGACGCCGATGGGGCAGAGAAACGGGACACGGTAGACACGACCATCAGGCAGCTGGAGCAGGAACTCCAGGAAACCCGGGAGCGCCTGCAGTCGACAATCGAAGAGCTCGAAACGGCCAATGAGGAATTTCGCTCGTCAAACGAAGAATTGCTCTCGGTCAACGAGGAAATGCAATCGACGAATGAAGAGCTCGAAACGTCTAAAGAGGAGCTGCAATCAGTAAACGAGGAGCTGCAGACCGTAAATAATGAGCTAAACATAAAAATAGATCAGTTGGATCGTGCGAATGCCGATCTGTATAATTTGTTTCAGAGCACTCAAGTAGCGACGATCTTTCTTGACAACAATCTCGTAATCCGGAGCTTTACGCCGGATGTTACCAAGCTGTTCAACCTGATTGCCGGCGATCAAGGGCGCCCCTTAACCGATTTGTCGAGCCGGCTCGTTTATCCGAACCTCAAGGACGACATTTCGCAAGTATTTAGCGGCAAAGTGATTGAGCGTGCGGTCAAGGTGTCGGACGGCAGCGAACATTATCTCGCTCGGCTCTTGCCATATCGGACTCCCGACAATGTGATCGATGGCGTCCTGCTGACCTTTGTCAATGTGACCAACATCATCGAAGCCGAGGAGCAGCAGAAGGTTCTAACCGCGGAACTCAGTCACCGGGTCAAGAACACGCTCGCGGTGGTCTCTTCGATCGCTGAGCGTACCTTGCCGGACGGAGACCTCAAAGCTGAATTGATCGGGCGATTTCATGCCCTTGGACACACCCACGACCTGCTCGCGGATGCCGGTTGGACCGAGGCTCGGCTCCGCGATGTAATCCGCGCTGAGTTGGCCCCGCATCTCGCACCCAATGGCGCCAATCTGACAGTCAGCGGCCCACCCGTCATGTTAAAGCCACAAGCGGCACTGTTTATGGCGCTGGTGATCCACGAATTGGCAACCAATGCGACCAAATACGGCGCGCTCTCGCTGGCGGGCGGGCGGGTTGACGTAAGCTGGAAGATTGGCGGGGACTCGCCGCCCTACCTCGAATTGATTTGGACCGAGCAGGGTGGCCCAAAGATTAACGGCCCGATGAAGCCCGGCTTCGGAACGGAACTGATCGAGCGAGGGCTTCGTTTCGAGTTACAGGGAGAAGCAAAGCTCGAAGCAGTCGACGGTGCGCTTCGGTGCCGGATGACGATCCCGGCCGATCCAGATCGTCTTGTCTTTGTATCTCCCACGGAACCTCCGAGCCGAGAGGAAGCCGCCTGATGAACGCAGAACTTTGCGGGATCAGAGTATTGGTGGTGGAGGATGAGTATCTCGTAGCCTCGTTGATTCAGGATATTTTGGAAAACGCGGGTTGCATCGTTTCGGGGCCGATTCCGCGGCTGCGGGAAGCAATCGATGCGGCCGAGATCGAAACCTGTGACGCCGCCGTACTCGACGTCAATCTGGGTGGGAAGCGCGTCTTTCCGGTTGCTGAAGTTTTGTCGCGGCGGCACATCCCGTTTATTTTTGTCACCGGTTATGGAGCAGCCAGCTTGCCGCTGGAGCACCATGGCCACCCGACTATCCGCAAGCCATTCCGCAACGAGGAATTGGTCAACGCGGTCTCCGGCCTGCTCAACCGCGCCGCCTAACCTCGATCCGCCAAGCAAACAGCGAACCAGCTCGTGCCCACGAGCCCGTCCTTGAGGCTTGCGGCCAACGCCCAAGGAATTCTTCGAACTGGGATGATCTTTACGAGCGGTTGGTCTAGATAGCTCGGCGACGCAGTCAAACACGGGCGCCGGGGAATACTGGCGACCGCGACCGAGCGGTAGCGGGGAGCGAAAGATGAGAACAGGGGCGGAGTACCGCGAGGCGCTGCGCGACGGGCGGCGCGTCTGGGTCATGGGCGAAGGCATGATCGACGATTTGACCACCCATCCCGCGACCCGTGCGATGGTCGACGAGTATGTCGGCTGGTACGATCTGCACTTTGACGCCGCCTGGGGAGACACGGCACTCGCCCCGCCCGACGGCTTTGGAAAGCGCACTCCTTGGGCCTATGTTGCCCCCAAAACCGCCGAAGAACTCGGCGCCATGGGCCGGTTTTTCTCCGCCTCGACGTTTTTGAGCGCCGGCAATATCACCCACACGCCGGCTTATGGCCATCTGATCGCGCTCGGCCTGTTGTGCTCGCTCGAAGAACGCGATTACTCACCCGAGCAAGTCGCGAACGCCGCCCGCTATCGCGAGATGATCGCCAAGACTGGCCGCTTTCTGACATTTTGCGGCGGTGGACCGACGATTGGCTACCGTATGCGCGAGAACCCGGCCGACCGCCTGGCATTAAAGATCGTGCGCGAAACCGACGCCGGGCTCGTCATTTCAGGCAAGATCGGCATGCACACGAGCCCGGCCTATGCCGAGGATCTCTATGTCGGCAGCGTCTCGGGGCTCGAAATCGACGGCCAGCGCGTGACTTTTATCGTCCCGGTCAATGCCCCGGGGATCACCGTGCTGTGTCGCAAGATCGCGGCGCGCGACAAGAACCCGTTTGTGGCGCCGCTGTCGAGCCGGTTTGACGAGCTCGACGGCCAGATGTGGCTCGACGATGTGTTTGTGCCGTGGGAGAGCGTGTTTTTCCTCGGCCAATCGCCCGAGCCGGTCGTGCGTTGGCTGATCTGGCATCATCTTTACGGCTGGCTGTCAAAGGCCGAGTTCACGCTCGGCCTCGCCCTGGCGCTGAGCCACGCGATGGGTCTTTCCAAGCACGATCAGACGATCGATTACCTGGTCGACTTGACTATCGAAGTTCAAACAGTGCGCAGCTGCCTCACCGCCTGCGAGCGCGACCCGCGTTTCACGGCGAGTGGTTATTGTGTCCCCAACCACGCCCATCTCTCGGCCGGCGGCCTTGCAATCCTGCGCGCCCGCCCGCGGATGGCGGAGATCCTGCGTATCGTCCCGGGTTCGTCATTGGTGGTCGCCCCATCCGACCGCGACCTTGCCGCACCCGAAGTCGCCAACGGTTTCGAGGAATCCTTTGGCGGTGGTGGGTACACGGCCTTGCAGCGCGCGGCGTTATTGCAGATGGCCTGGGACCATGTGTCCTCGGCGCTCGACGGCCGCGAGTTGGCGTTCGAATTGCACGCGAGCGGCGGCGTCCCGGCCTGGCGGGGCCGGCTGCGGCATAATTTCGAAAGCTACAACGATCTCGCCAACCGTGTCGCCGGTTCGCTTGGCATGGCGATGCCCGAAATCGACCTCGATCACATCCGCGAGGTTCCCTGGGCGCCACGCCGCGCGGTCACCCCGCCCACGCCCAGCGGCCGGGCCGACTGAGCCGGGTTGTTGCGCGTAGAGGTTGTTTGTCGCCATTCGCAGTTGAGGAGCTTTGGCGGGGGCGGCGCTATTATCGGACTGGAATGCCCAGATGAAAACGGGAGGGGGACATGCGGGCGAACGGAATAAGGCTATATGCCGCGATCTTGGCGGCGCTCGTTTTGGCGGGCGGGGCGGCTTCGGCTGCGACCCTCGACCGGATAAAGCAGGATAAATCGATCCGCATCGCCTATCGCGACGACGCACCGCCATTCTCGTACAAGGGCAAGAACGGCGACCCCGCCGGCTTCATGGTCGATTTGTGCCGCGCGGTTGCCGCGCAACTCGGCGATCAGCTGCATCTGACACCGCTCAATATCGTTTATGTTCCGGTCACCGCCGCCAACCGCTTTGACGCGATCACCCAAGGCAAGGCGGATCTGCTGTGCGAGCCGACCACAGAAACCTTGACGCGACGCCAGCAGGTCGATTTCTCGATCCCGACTTTTGTCGACGGCGCCGGGCTGCTTGATCCGCAGCGACGGGCCAAAGAGCCTGAATGCGCTTGGTGGGCGCAAAATCGGCGTCCTTGCCGGCACCACGACACAGCAAGAGCTGAACGCGTCTCTGAAGGACGCCGGCATTACCGCTCAAGTCATCCCCGCGCGAACCCATGAGGAGGGTTTGGCGATGCTCGATGACGGCAAGGTTTCGGCGTATTTTGCCGATCGCGGCATCCTGATGTTTCTCGCCGACAAGAGTAAAGCTCCGGGGAAATTGCTGCTGGCCGACAATTATTTAACAATCGAGCCTTACGCGTTGGCGTTGCCGCGTGGCGACGAGGATTTCCGGCTCGCCGTCGACCGCGCTCTCAGCACGATCTATCGCTCGGGCAAAATCGCGACGATTTTCTCGCAAACCTTCGGTAGCGACACCAAGCCGAGCCAGACATTGCAGATGCTTTACATGGTTTCGGCGCTGCCGGACTGACTCGCAGAGGCTTCTTCAGTCCGGCGAGGCTGTGGTCAGCCGGGGCCTCCTGCCGTAGACTGGGCGCACTAGGCGAAACCAGTCCGAGGGAGGGCGGCCATGGCGCTGGAAGTACGGCGGATCGTCACCGGGCACGATGCAAACGGCAAGGCGATCGTCACCACCGACGAAAGGCTGACCGCGGTCCCGCGGCTTAATCGACCACACATTTCGGGCTGCGAGATCTGGTCCACCGACAAGATGCCGGTCGACAATTCGGCCGAAGCCGATGCCCCGCAGCGCGCCGGTTTTGTCAAGCGCTACAATTATGTCGGAACCGGCCAGGGCACCGTGATCCGGGTCACTGAATTCGCCCCCGGCGCGCCCAAATTCATGCACCGCACCGAGACCGTCGATTACGCGATCCTGCTGTCGGGCGAATGCGATCTCGAATTCGACAGCGGCGAAATCGTGCATATGAAGCAGGGCGACATTGTCGTGCAGCGCGGTACGATGCACGCCTGGGTCAACACCGGCTCGGTCCCAGCGGTCTTCGCCTTTATCCTGATCGACGCGCAGCCCGCCGAGGTCGACGGCCAAGCATTGCGCACCCATTACCCGGCGCCCTAATGACGCGCACGATTGCGATTGCCGGCACCACCCTCGAAGTCACAAGCGCGGCGCCCTCTAAAGCGCTCGCTCCCACGCGGCCGGGGCTCGAGCTTCGCGATGCAGTGCTGGTGAGGGAGCAATCGCGCCTGAGAATGCCTGCGAAATAGGCGTTCGTTCGCCGGCGCGCGAAAAGTCTTCGCGCGATGTTGTCTAAATGATTTGGCTATCCTGCTCCGGAGGATCGAATTTTCGCCGCTGGCGCGATATATGCACGAATAGTTGTGGCGGATCACATCCCGGGAACGCATGGATCGCTCTATCCTCGACGGTTACGACCCGCTCGGCTTTTATTGCGAGATGCTGGGCAGTCCGGCAAGCGCCACCGTCCGCGAGCGCTTGGGGCGGCTGTCGATCGAGGCATTAAAGCAACGTGCGGCCGATGCGAATGCCGAACTTTACAATCTCGGGATCACTTTTACCGTGTATTCCGACGCGAAGACGATCGACCGGATTCTGCCGTTCGACGTGCTGCCGCGGGTATTGTCGGCGGAGGAATGGCGGCATCTTGAAACCGGCATCACCCAGCGGATCACCGCGATCAATCTGTTGCTGGACGACATCTATCATGACCAGCAGGTACTGCGGGACGGCGTCGTTCCGGCCGATCTGATCCTCGGCAACCACAATTACCGGCCGGAGATGCGCGGCGTCGACCTGCCGCACAAAGCCTATGTCAATATCTGCGGCACCGACATCGTACGCGACGAAAAGGGCACGTTCCTCGTGCTCGAAGACAATGCGCGCACCCCGTCGGGGGTCAGCTATGTCGTTGAAAACCGGCACATGATGCTGCGCGCCTTTCCCGATCTGCTGGACGATATCAGCCTGCGCCCGATCGACAATTACGGCGCCCGCCTGATCGCGGCATTGCATGAAATGGCGCCGGCCGGCATCGCTGATCCGCAGGTCGTTTTGCTGTCGCCCGGCACCTACAACTCGGCCTATTTCGAGCACGTCTTTCTCGCCCGCGAGATGGGCGTGCCGTTGGTTGAGGGTCAGGATCTGGTGGTCGAAGACGATCGCGTGTGGATGCGCACGACCGGCGGGCTCGCCCGTGTCGATGTGATCTATCGCCGTCTAAATGACGATTTTCTTGATCCCGAGGCGTTCAATCCGGACAGCATGTTGGGCGTGCCCGGGCTGATGCGCGCCTATCGCGCGGGCACGGTGGCCCTCGCCAACGCGATCGGCACCGGCGTCGCCGACGACAAGGCGGTCTATGCGTATATGCCGCGCATTATCCGCTACTATCTCGCCGAGGACCCGATCCTGCCGAATGTTTTGACCCATATCTGCCGCGAGCCCGAAGCCTTGCGCTACACGCTCGACCATCTTGCCGAACTGGTCGTCAAACCGGTCGGCGAGGCTGGCGGCTACGGGATAACTGTTGGCCCAAAGGCGAGCCGCGCCGAACTCGACGAGTGCCGCGAAAAACTACTCGCTGATCCCGACAACTACATCAGCCAGCCCTGCATCAATCTATCGGTGGCGCCGACGCTGATCGATGGCGCCATCGAGCCGCGGCATGTCGATTTGCGGCCGTTTGCGGTGACCGGGTCGAGCACCTGGGTATTGCCCGGCGGCTTGACGCGGGTAGCGTTGCGCCGCGGTTCGCTGGTCGTCAATTCCTCGCAGGGCGGTGGATCGAAGGATACCTGGGTCCTTGGTTGACGTTCTGCTCGCCCGCTATGCGGATTGCATTTTTTGGCTCGCCCGCTATGTCGAGCGCGCCGAAAACCTGGCCCGCATTCTCGATGTCAACGAGACCTTTTCGCGGGACAGCCGCGGCGCCCAGAATTGGCGCTCGATCATCCAGCTAAATTCGGACGAGGAGCGCTTTTTCGCGGCCGAGCGCAAAGTCTCAGCAGCGAGCGTGCTGCAATTTTACGTGATCGATGCCGACAACCCGAACTCGATCTTGAACGCCTTCCGCTATGCCCGTGAGAACGCGCGCACCTTGCGGCCGTTGATCTCGACCGAAATGTGGGCGCAGCTCAACATCTTCTATAACCGCCTGGCGGCCCTCGACGGCGAAGATTTAGCCCCCGGCCGGCTGTCGGCGCTGTTCGCGACAATTAAGGAAGCGTGTCAAACTCATACCGGCATCACCGATGGCACATTTTTCCGCGACCAAGGATGGTATTTCTACCAACTCGGTCGCTATATCGAGCGTGCCGACCAAACAACCCGGCTCCTCGACATCAAGTACCATTTGTTATTGCCCGACATCGCCGATGTCGGATCGCCAACCGATGTCAGCCAGTGGAATGCGCTCTTGCGCTCAGCCGCCGGGTATCACGCCTACCGCCGTCTTCATGCTGCGAGCACGACGCCGGCGCGGGTTGCCGGTTTCCTGCTGTTCAACCAGGCGTTTCCGCGCTCGGTGCATCATTGCGTCCGAGAAGCCGGGCGCCTTCTGGGCGAAGTCAAATCGCGTTATTCATTGCGCGGGGCGAATGATGCGGCCGAAGAGCTGGACCGGCTGCGCGCCGTTCTCGGCACGTTGACAATTAGGGAAATCATCAGCGAGGGATTGCACGAATTCCTGGATGTTATTCAACAACAGCTGATCGCCGTCAGCCGTGATCTCTCGATCGCCTTCTTCGGGTATGATGGCGCAGCCTCGCAATCCCAGATGGCGGCTCAGTAGCAGGTCCAATGTCCGTAATTCGTGTGCGTCACGTTACGACTTATCGCTACAAGCAGCCGGTCAGCTTTGGCGAGCATCGGATGATGCTGCGCCCGCGCGACAGCCATGACCAGAAACTGCTCGATACCAGTTTGACGATCACGCCCGAGCCGGCCGATTTGCGCTGGGTGCACGATGTCTTTCGGCAATTGCGTCGCGATTGCGCGGTTTGCCGGCCGCGCGGCGGAATTGCGCTTTGACAGTATGATTCGGCTCGATCATTCGGCTAGCAATGCGCTCGATTTTCAGATCGAAGAGCATGCGATGCGCTATCCGTTCAGTTACGGCGCCGAGGACATGCCCGACCTGTTGCGGCTGATAGAGCGGCAATACCTCGATCCCGAGCACGAGATTGACCGATGGGCGCGGCAGTTCCTGCGGCATGACGGACGCAGCGATACGACCGAGATGCTGGCGGCGATGACTTATGCGATCCGGCGCGATCTGACCTATGTGGCGCGCGAAGAAACCGGGATACAGGATCCGATCAAGACCCTAAAGCTGGCCAGCGGTAGTTGCCGTGATTTCGCCGTGTTGATGATGGAGGCGGTCCGTTCGCTGGGTCTCGCCGCCCGTTTTGTTAGCGGCTACCTGATTGTTCCCGAAACGCGCCGCGGCAGCCGGGTGGGTGGCGGCGCGACCCACGCCTGGATGGAGGTCTATCTACCGGGCGCCGGTTGGGTCGAATTCGATCCGACTAACGGCATCGTCGGCAGCGCGGATTTGATCCGGGTTGCGGTGGTGCGCGATCCGCGCCAGGCGGTGCCGGTTTCCGGCACCTGGACCGGGTTTCCATCGGACCATCTCGGAATGACCGTCGCGGTCGAGGTCACTGAAGAAACCGACACCACCCCCGCCGTTTCCCCACCAGATCGCCTTTCGCAAGCCTCCGCCTGATCGCAGGTGAGGCATTAACCCTCGGCTGGACAGCGCCGGGACGCGCCTCTTATGATTGTCTGGCAGATATACGCCGGCACTCGCGCGAGAGGGTGATGACTGTGACCGACCCGCAACGCCACCGGCGGAGGGCGTCAGCCGAGCGCGGCAGCATCCGCAAAGAGATTCGATGGCCGACTTATGCTGGGATCACAGCGCTCCTGATATTCATCATCGTCGCGTTGGCCGGCGGCATCATCTGGTACAATTCGACAAAATCGAACGAACTTGCGATCGCGTCGGCCAAACGGCTGATGAAGTATGCGGACGAGAAGATCCTCGACCGGATCAGGCTGCTATACGACCCGATGTATGCAATCGTCGGGATCGCCTCGGCCGCGCCGATGTTCACCGCACCCGATTTGGCTAATAATGCGAGCACCAAGGCGACGATGCTGCGGGCCTTGCGGACTTACCCACAGATGCTTTCGCTTTACGTCGGGTTTGACAGCGGCGACTTCTTTATGACGACCCACATGGCGGGCGCCAAGGCCGACACGCTGCGCAAGGCACTGCAAGCGCCGCCCGATGCCGTCTTTGCCAACGAGATCGTAACCGCCAATGCCACGGGTCCGCCCGATGTACGATGGGTTTTTCTCGCCGATGACGGCGCGGTGGTCGGCCGTCGTGATCAGGGGAAGCGCCTATGATCCGCGCAAGCGTCCATGGTTTGCGGCGGCGAAGGCAACCGACGTCGTCGAGCACAGCGACCTCTACGTCTTTGCATCGAATGGCGAGCCGGGATTTACCTTGAGCCGCAGCTTTGGCGGGCCAACGCCGGGGGTAATGGGCGCTGATCTGGCTGTTGTCGATCTTGCCAATTTTCTCAGCGAGCAAAAGATAACGTCAAGCAGCCAAGCCTTCATCTTCACCAAGGCGGGCGAAGTCGTGGCTATACCTGACGGGTCCCGGGTCGACGACGCGCTCAGAGCCACGGGAAGGACAGGAGCCGCCCTTCCTAAGATCGCCGACCTGAACGACCCGGTTATCAGCGGTCTGGTCGCGGCTTACCGGGATCAGCCGATGGCGGGCACGCGCATCTACAAGGTCGCGGGCCGGAGTTACATTGGCCGTGTCGTCAACATCCCGGCCCGATATGGCAACGATCAGGTGCTCGCGATCGTGGTGCCGGTCGACGAGATCGAGAAGCCTTTTGCCGAGATCCGAAACGAAACGCTGCTCTATTCGATCGCTTTTCTGGTGTTCGCGCTGCCGCTGTTCGTCACCCTGGTTGTGGTTATGATCGACCGCAAGCTTGAGCGGCCGGCACCCTGGGCGCGTTTCAGCAACGACGAATAGAGCTCGCGCTGGTCGCTATCCGATGCGTTGCTGCTCGACGACCACTGTATCGACGGTGACCAACTCATCCTGATAGAGCCAACGGGTTAGAAATCCGGCGAGCGCGGCACCGACGATCGGCGCGACCCAGAACAGCCACAGCTGGCCGATATAGGCGCCCCCGGCAAACAAGGCCGGCCCGGTACTGCGCGCCGGGTTGACCGAAGTATTGGTCACCGGGATCATCACCAAGTGAATCAAGGTCAGGCATAAGCCGATCGGTATGCCGGCAAAACCGACCGCGGCCCCCTTCGATGTCGAGCCGATGATCACGAACAAAAAGAAAAAGGTCGCGACCACTTCACCAATCAGGCAGCTGCCCAAACCGTATTTGCCCGGACTTAAATCTCCGTAGCCGTTGGCGGCGAAACCGTCCAAGGCGAAGCCCGGCCTGCCCGAGGCGATCAGATACAGGATCGCGGCGGCGACAATAGCGCCGATCACCTGGGCGATGATGTACGGCAGCACGTCGGCGCTCTTGAAGCGGCCGCCCGCCCAAAGACCGATTGTGACCGCCGGATTGAAGTGCCCGCCGGATATGTGGCCGACGGCATAGGCCATCGTCAGCACCGTCAAGCCAAAGGCGAGCGCAACACCGAGGAAGCCGATGCCCAGCAATATTCCCTTGTCGTTCAGAAAGGCCGCAGCCAAGACAGCGGATCCGCAACCTCCCAAGACCAGCCATAAGGTACCGAAAAACTCAGCAGCCGTGCGGCGTGTCATGTCCATGATTTGTCCCTCCACTTCGATCCGACGATCAAAAATTCGCCGTCTCGTCTAAAGGTGACGGCCTGACTAAGACAGTGAACCGCAAAAATGCTGCACAAAAAAAAGTCGAGCGCAACAGACGTTTTTATGATTGAGCAATGCGCTTTGGTTGTGCGGTGCGCGAAGCCGAGTAACCTATCGGTTCAGCCAGCAAGATTTGTTCGCTAATCGGGCCAGCGGCGATGAACCCAGAGCCATTCTTCCGGCCGCTCACGAATCCAAGATTCGAGAATCGCTGTGACATTGGCTGTCAGCACTGCGACATCGTGATTTTGATTTCCGCTGCGGGGTAACGGCACAGGCGGGAAGACCGTCAGACGAAAATGCGCGCCACGCAGTCGCTCGACCCGCGCCGGCAGCACATCGCAGTCGAAATGCAGCGCAAGCAGCGCAAGCGCCGTGGCGGTCATCGCCGGGCGGCCAAAGAACGGGACGGGAATGCCCTCGTTTAACTTCTGATCGGCCAGCATCGTCAAATGCTCGCCGCGATAGAGCGCCGCATAGGCGCGCCGCGCCGCTGTTACGCCCTTGGGAATATACTCGCCGCGATCGCCGCGAAACTTCGCGATTAGCCGATCGATCAGCGGGTTGTTTGGCGCCCGATAGATCTGGGTGACGTTATAACTCTGCGCCGCGGTAAACCCATACTGAACCGCGGCGATCGCCCCGATTTCCCAATTTCCGACATGGCCGGAAAAGATGATCATCCGCCGTCCGGCGGCGACGGCATTGTCTAGGTGCTCGAAACCGTGCGTCTCAACCAGTCCGCCCTGGGCAAAAATGCGGATATCGCGCAGATGCGGGTATTCGGCGGCGAC
Source organism: uncultured Alphaproteobacteria bacterium (assembly GCA_963735445.1). Taxonomy (GTDB): domain Bacteria; phylum Pseudomonadota; class Alphaproteobacteria; order ATCC43930; family CGMCC-115725; genus AP-15. The sequence goes on along the minus strand of CAVTLC010000002.1, from coordinate 23,582 downwards.
GCGTCCGAGATTGTCCCACATCCCCCTGACGATCCGCTCGATCTCGCGTTCGGGCAGTTCGGGAAAGGCTCGCCGCAGATTGGTCCGGGCGCGCTTCGAGATCCCGAGGAATGGCCCTACGCCTCGCGCCACGGCGCCGCCGAACGCCGACGCCCATTCGATCGGCAGCAATCGCAAGACGCCAAATAACAGAGCCGCACCCGACCACTCGATGCGATCCGAAATTCGGATGGGGTCAGGGGATTGCTTGCTCCGGGTTGGCATTTCCGCGGGCGGATAGCACGAGCGGAGCGAGAAGCCCAGCTAAGGCATCGGGGTCAGACCAGCAGACCTCCACCTCGAGCACCTCAATATCGGCGCGCGTTGCGGCCGGTAGGCGCACAAAATCCTTTGCGGTCGTTACCAGTCGCGCGCGAGCGCCGCTGGCCGCCCGCCGCAGTGCTGCGATATCGCTTTCGCTGAAGGCGTGATGGTCGGGGTAGCTGCGCTCACCGACAATTTCAGCGCCAAGTGCGCGCAAGGTTGCGAAAAATTTTGCCGGCCGGCCAATACCGGCAAATGCCAGTACCCGCTGATGGGTTAACCGCTGACCCGCAACCGGCGCCAAGATCGCGGGCACGACCGGCCGCTGTCCGTTTATCTGTGCCAGGGACGCCGAGCGCTCCTCTCCCTCCGTGGTGAGCAAGACCAACGCATCGGCGCGGTCGAGACCGCTTTCCAAATTTTCGCGCAACGGACCGGCCGGCATGACCCGCCCATTGCCGAACCCATAAGCGGCATCGATCACAACCAGCGACAGCGTCTTGCGGATCGTCGGGTTTTGAAAACCGTCATCGAGCAGGACGATCTTGGCCCCTTCTACCGCGGCTGCAGCGATCCCGGCGGCACGGTCCCGCGCGATCCATGTCGGCACTCGACCGGCGAGCAGCAACGCCTCGTCGCCGACCTCGCCGAAATTGTGCCGCCTGGGATCGACCCTGAACGGGCCGGCGAGCCGGCCGCCGTAACCGCGGCTGACGACATGGACAGCGACGCCGCGTTCGACAAACCAAGCGGCGAGCGCCAATGTCACCGGTGTCTTGCCCGCGCCGCCTGCGACCAGATTGCCGACGCAAATGACCGGCACCGGGGCGCAATAGGGGTGCGCCAACGCTCGGTGCAGTCGCCCGACAGCATCCCAGGCGGCGGAAAAGGGCAGCAACAGATCGGCGGCGAGCCCCGGTTCCCGTCCCCCAAAAATCAGGGGCGACGCGGATCATGCGCGCACGATATGCGGCGCCCGCTCCTCAGCTGCCATCAGATCGCCTTCGGTGACGCGCTCCGCTGCGGCGCGATCCGGTCGAGCCAAGGCGCCAACCGCGTCAGTACGGCATCAAGTATCGTCTCTCCCTGCGCTGCAACGCGCATTGCCGCGGCCCGGCGAACGGCGCACAGCCGGGGATCGGACAGCAGCAGCGATACCGCAGTTCCGAGTTCTTCAGCATCATCTACCATCTGCGCTGCCCCGGCTTCGGCCAATGCCGCTGCCATCGCGGCGCAATTGCTCATATCGGGTCCGTGAAGGATCGCACAGTCGAGCCGAGCGGCCTCGAAAGGGTTGTGACCCCCGCTCCGCACGATCGAACCACCGACAAAGGCGATCTCGGCGAGACGGTAGAACAATCCGAGTTCACCCATGGTATCGGCGAGATAGATATCGGTTTCCGGCGTGATCGGCTCGCCATGACCGCGTCGCGCGACCCGCAACCCGCTCCGAGCCAGCATCGCCGCAACGGCGTCACCACGGACCGGGTGACGCGGCGCGATGATCGTCAACAGACCCGGATGTTTCGCGGCAAGTGTCGCGTGGACTTTGGCGGCGGCATCCTCCTCGTCTTGATGGGTGCTGGCTGCGAGCCACAGCGGACGCCGGCCGATTTCTCGCTTCAATCGCTGCAGTTGCGCCTGGTCGACCGGCAGCCGGTGCCCTGCCGCCTTCAGATCACCGATGGCAACCACGTTTTCGGCGCCCAGCCGGCAGAGGCGGCGAGCCTGCTCAGCATCCTGCGCCAGACACAGCGCAAACGCACCGAGGACCGGCCGGATCAGCCCGGGCCATTTTTGCCAACGCCGGAATGAGCGCGCCGACAAACGGGCGTTGATCAACATCATCGGAATGCCGCGGGCGTGCGTCGCCAGCACCAGGTTGGGCCACAGTTCCGATTCGACCCAAAGCGCCATGTCCGGCCGCCAATGGTCGAGAAAGCGCTGGACCCAACCCGGCAAATCGATTGGCACGAATTGGTGGCGGGCGCGCGCCGGCAGTCGTTTCTCCAAGAGTCGTGCCGACGCGACGGTGCCGGTTGTCACCAGTATCTCGAGTTCGGATCGCGTCTCGAGCAACCGCTCGATCAGCTGCAGCACCGCTGTCGCCTCGCCGACGCTGGCGCCGTGGATCCAGATCAGCGGCCCTGCGGGGCGGGCATCGCCGGCGATCCCGCGACGTTCCGCTAGGCGGAGCCGGTCTTCTTTGCCGCGTCGGCACCGCCGTTGCAGGTACAGCGTGACCAGCGGCGGCAGCGGCCGGGTCAGGGCGCGATAAAGAAACGGCAAGATCACGGAGCCGCCGGTTTGGCCGAATTTTCCGGAGTGGATACTGACGCACCCGCCACCACTTCCCGGCTGGACATCGGCATCGGCTCGCCGGCCGCTAGTAGCGGGACCGGGTGGCCGACCCGGCGATCGGCCTCGCGCACCATCTCGCCCATGCGTTGTTCTACGAGCCGCCGCGCGCTTTCAAGCCCGCATTCGTCGAGCTCGGCAGCGATCTCGATCGGCTCGCCCCACAAGAACACACCGCGGCCGAATGGCAGGGCGATGTGAAACCGGTCCCAGGTTGCGGCGATATGGCGTCGACTCGTCGCATAAGTGATCGGCACGATCGGCACCTGCGCCAGCCGCGCAACATTGATAATGCCGGCGCTGGCGCTCATTGCTGGGCCGCGCGGTCCGTCTGGCGTAATCGCAACGCAATCCCCCTCCTTCAGTCGCTTCAGCATCGTGCGCAGCGCCGCCGAGCCGCCTCGCCGCGTCGAACCGGCAATCGCATCGATCCCGAAATAGGCGACCGCGTCGGCGATGATCCGGCCATCACGATGGGCCGAGATCAGCATGTGCATGCGCGCCATCCGCCGCCAGCCCAACGGGATCATCATCATGCGCCCGTGCCAAAAGGCGCCGATAAACGGCTGGCCAGTGGCGAGCAGCCGCCGCGGATATTCTTCGTCCTCGACGGTCCATCGATTGGTCCGATAAACGAGTCGAATATAACAATGGATCGCCCAGCACGCGGCCCTTCGCACCCGCGGATTGCGCAGCAAGCGACGCCACAGGCGGGGAGCGGTCGATCGCGACGCCACGCGGCTATGATGCCGAACCGGCGGTGACGAGATCGCGGTCATCGGCGAACTGCATCGCGTAAAGCCGCGCGTAATACCCATTGCGGGCGAGCAGTTCGGTATGTCGCCCACTTTCGACAAGACGCCCGCGATCGATCACGCAAATCAAATCGGCGCCCTGCACCGTCGAGAGGCGATGGGCGATAACCAATGTCGTGCGCCCCCGGATCAGGGTGCGCAAGGCAGATTGCACTTGCCGCTCGGATTCGCTGTCGAGCGCCGAGGTCGCCTCGTCGAGGAGCAGGATCGGCGCGTCCTTGAGCATTGCGCGAGCGATCGCAATCCGTTGACGCTGGCCGCCCGACAGCCGCACCCCGCGCTCGCCGACCTGGGTGTCATAGCCGTCGCGCAATTCGCGGATAAAGCCCTCTATACCAGCGGCGCGGGCGGCTGCTTCGATGTCCGCCGTCGGCGCTCCAAATCGGCCATAGGCGATATTGGCGCGCAAGGTGTCGTCGAACAATGTCACCTCTTGCGAGACAATCGCGATCGCAGCCCGCAGCGAAGCCAAGGTGACCGAGCGGATGTCCTGCCCGTCGATCGCGATGCTGCCTTCTTCGACGTCAAAAAAGCGCGGAATGAGGTTGAGAATCGTCGACTTGCCGGCGCCCGAAGCGCCGACCAGAGCAACCGTTCGTCCCGCCGGGATGGTCAGCGAAATATCGTCGAGCGCGACGGCGCCGGGGGCGTAGCCAAATCGCACATGATCGAAGCGGATTTCGCCGCCGGCGATATCCAGCGGCCGGGCGCCCCGCTCGTCGCGGATCGTTGGCTCGATATCGAACACCTGGAAGATTCTTTGCGCCGCGGCCAAGCCTTCTTGCAGCGAGGCGTTGAGATTGGCCAGGCTCTTCAGCGGCTGATAGGCCAACAGCAGCGCCGTGACAAAGGAGAAGAACGCTCCGGGGGTGCGGACGCCGCCGATAACCTGGTGCCCGCCGTAAAGAATAACGATCGCGATCGCAGCGCCGCCCAAGGTCTCCATCAGCGGCGAGGCGCGGGCGCGGGTGCGCGTCGCCCGGTCGATCAGTCTGAAGACGCGCTCAAACAGCGCGGCGGCACGGCTTTCCTCATACGCCTCCATGCCGTACGCCTTGACCAGGCGCGCGCCCTGAAAGGTCTGGGTCAGTAACGTCGTCAATTGGCCGACTTCGGTCTGGGTATTTGCGGTGACGCGCCGCATTCGCCGGCCGATACCGACGATCGGATGGATCGCCACCGGAAATATGAAAAACGAGGCGAGCGCCAGCAGCCAATCTTGGTAGAACATCAGCCCGACCAGAAAGATGACGGTCAGCACATCCTTGCCAATTGCCGCGAGGATGTTCGCGGCGGCATTGCGCAACAGCGCGGCGTCGCTGGTAAACCGCGAGATCAGCGTGCCGCTCGGGTGGGCGTGGAAATAAGCGAGATCGGCTCGCATCAACCGGCCGAACAGCGCGATCTGCACATCGGCGATCACGCGTTGGCCGACCAGATTCATCATCACGGCTTCGCCGTAATCGGCGATGCCTTTGATCAGCGCAATAGCGAGCGCGCCGCCAGCGATCGGCAGCAGCCACGAAGGGTCGCGACCGACAAAAACGCGATCCAGCACGGGCTGCATCAGCCAAGCGCGCAACGCGGTGCTGCCGGCGGCAGCCCCCATCAGCAGAAATGCGATCGCAATCCTGCCGGCATGCGGGCGCATGAAGTCGCGCGCCAGACGCCACACCAGGGCAGCAGTCTGCGCACCCTCTTCTAGGATCGGCGGTTTTTTGAACATGGATCCCCGCCGTCAGTGTTACGGGCGAGGGCCCGACTTGGCAAGCGCGGCGGCGGTCAGCCGATGAGGACGCCCCGCCGCGCTGTGTTCAACCCTACACCGGATAGGTGACGAAGCACTTCTCCGACGCAAAGATGTGCGTTTCGACGTAATCGTGCACGATCGGGCGGCGGTCGAGGGTCTCCATCGCCCCCATCAGGGCGCACCAGTTCAGCATCTCATGCTGGCCGGCCTGCTCCATTTCCTTGAGCGGGCGCTTGCGCCAAGTGTCGTAATCGCGCTCTTTCAGCGCATCGAACAGCAGCCGATCGGCCTTGTGGTCAGGCCACAGATAGCCATTGGTCGGCGACAGGAAGCAGTGCGACCAGCTCGATGATGCGATGACGGCGACGCGCCACGGCGAGTCCGCAAAGGTCTCGGCGACGGCCTTGCCGACTTCCATACAGCGCCAGGGATGCGGCGACGGCGGGTCGCCGGGGATCGACGGATCGCGCGGCGGTATGAACAAGGCCGCGGTGCCGCCCTTGGCGTGCAGCAAGTTGCTGCCATAGCAATTGATCGCGAACGGGATGACCGGATAGGGAAAGCCTTTGCGATCCCAATCGAGATACAGGAAGGTGTTGGTAAAGGCGTGCGCCAGCGGATGATGCAGCGGCTTATAGGCATAGGCGAGGTCGATGCCGCGCTCGATCAATCCGGTCGCGAGATACTTGGCGGCGTCGCGATGGCCGTGCAGCTTTAATGCCCAATCGCCAGGCTCGCCCCAGCGATTGCTGCGGCCGCCATTGCCGTTCTTCCACGGCTGGACCTGGAAATCATCATCATAGCCGAGCAAGCAGAACGCCGGGATGATGTCCTCGCGGAAATTTTCGTACTGGTCGTCGCCCCACACCACCACGACATCGGGATTGAATTCGTCAAGCGATTTGCGCACCGCCCGGAAGCCGTCGGCGAGTCGCGCGCTGTAGCGCTGAGCCGATGAGAAACCCTCGTCGTTGCCAAGTTCGGCGATGAGTTCGGCCGGCCAGTTTGCCGGGTTCTTGTAGCGCTCGGGTACATTGGGGGCGGTCAACAACCGGTGAAACAGCCCCGGCAATTGTTCGTCGGGCACCGTCAGCCCCGGATAGTGGGTGCAGCCAAGACCGAGAATGTCGCCCATTTCCTGCTCCTCCCTCGAGAGCGCGTGCCGCCATCGCGACGCGGCCATGTGAAACCACTGCGATACTACCCGATCTTCCGCCCGCCCGTGAGGACAATCCGATAATCCGCCCGTTGGCGCTATGCGCCAACGTTGAACGCCCCCACGCGCTGAAAAACCGCCCCGTGAGCGGGGGAGTGCTGGGTTAAAGGCGGCGAAACCGATCCAGTCGGGTAGGGCGGCCCGCCGCGGTCGTCACTCGGCGGCTTGGGCGACGGCCGGAGCCGGCGCGCGCTGGGTCATTAGGTCGTCCCAGCTGTCGGCTTCCATGAATTGAGCCCAGCGGCGGTAGAGATTGCGCAAATTGTGCTCGCTCGACTTCGCCCGGGTCAAATCGGTCACGAGCCCCGGCAACCGGAACCCTTCCCACTCGTAATTCTCGATCTCGGTCCCCGCACCTTGCTCGTAATTATAGGGAAACCGGCGCGCGATCACGCCGCGGCTCGCGGCATGCGCGTAGTTCCAGTTTTCCATGTCGTCCTGCTCGGTCATGCCGGCCGGGCCCGAGTAGCGGATGTAGTAGTCGCGCAGGAAATCCTTGACCTCTTGCGGCGCCGCCTTGTCGACCAGGAACCAGCGCCACACTTCGGTCTCGTGCGGCCCGCGCGGGTGCCACACCGCGATCGTGCGCGGCTGGCGGGAGAGAAACGCCATGGTCGGGAAAACCTCGCCGACCAGGGTAATCAGCGTCCCCAATCGCCGCGCCGGCGGCGGCGCTGTTCTTCGCAATGCGCGAAATAGTCGGAAACGACCGAAGAGTGCTGATAGCCGGGCGGCACCGAGCTCGTCTGCGGCAACAAATAGGCGGTTGTCTGATGCCCGCGATCGGGGATCGCGATGTGCAGCTTTTGCGCGAGGTTCAGTTCCGGCATGTCGCGGCGGCCGCTGCCCGACGGGCCGACGCCGACCAGATCAACCGAGCGGTGGCTGATGTTGTGGTAGCTGTCGCCGCTGAAATTCTCGGCCGGGAATTTCCAGTTGCACGGCACCCGCCACTTCTGGATGCCGCCGAGGATCTCGGCACCGCCATCGCCGCCGTCCCAGGCGTCAAAAGTCTGGTCGAGATACTGGGTAAAGTCGCCGAGGTACTCGGTAAAGGACGGGGCGGCCGGGTCCCAGGTGGCCCAAATGGCGCCCTTGTAGTTGCACAATTGCGCGACCTCGACCAAACCCCATTGCGAGCGGTCGAGCGTAGAGTGATAGGCCTCGCGGAAATACGGCACGCCGACCAGCTTGCCGTCGGTGCCGTAGCTCCAGCCGTGATAGGGGCAGGTAAAGACCGGTGTGTTGCCCTCGTCGTAGCGGCACACCTTCATGCCGCGATGCCGGCACGAATTCAGAAACACATGGATCTCACCGGCGCGGTCGCGGCACAGGATCACCGACTCTTCGCCCATGCCCGAGACAAAGAAGTCGCCGGGGTTGGGGACCTGGCTCTCGTGGCCGACAAACAGCCAAGCGCGGGCAAACAGTCGCTCCTGCTCCTGCGCATAGATCGCGTCGTTGACGAAGATCTCGCGGCTGATCTGGCCTTTCGCCAGATCGACGAGACCTTCGCGATACCCCGCTTCCGATATGGCCGCCATTGCTGCCCTCCTAACCCAACCGTGCCGGCCCCGCAAACGAGGTCCAGGCCGCCTAAATCAACCGCTGCGCTGTTGGATCCCGCTGTCGCGCGCTACTCGCGGGCGGGGCTGCGTCGCGGATCGTCCGCCTGATAGTTTACTGCATTCTGCCCAGACTGCGAGCGCAGCTCGTGGCCGGCCATCGCTTCGAGGATGCGGGCGGCGATCGGAAACCCCTCTTTGCCCCAACCCTGAGCCTGGGCGCGATGCAGAACGTCATGGGCAAGCAGACCCAAACTCGCAGGGGAAGCGACTTCACGGGCGAGTTCGCAGGCCAGATGCAGATCCTTGGCGACAATGTCGAGCGTGCCGCCGGCGGTGAACGCACCGGTCAGCACCGAGCGCGGGATGTTGTCGAAGGTGCGGCTGGCGCCGGCGCTGAACGGCACGATCTGCGCCAGAATACCGGGATCGATCCCGGCCTTGGCGCCGATCAACAGGCCCTCGAGTGCGGCGACGAAATTGGTGTAGCCGAGATATTGCGTGACGAGCTTGGCGACGCACCCGGCGCCCGGCTCACCAACATAAAAGATGTTGCGGGCAATGGCCTCGAATAACGGGCGATGGCGAGCAAAGACAGCCTCGTCGCCGCCGACCATCACCGTCATGCCGGGCGGACGGCCGCTGACCGGCGCATCGAGCATCGAAACGCCCTTGGCGGCACAGGCGGCGGCAACCTCGCGCGCTACCGTCGGCGCGTTGGTCGTCAGATCGATATAGCAACCGCCCTCACGCAGCCCGGCGAGAACGCCTCTTTGCGGATCGAGCACTGTCGCCCGCATTTCGTCCGGGCCGGGAAGCGAGGTGAACACAACCTCGCTCTTTTCGGCGACGGCACGCGGGCTCGCAACCGCTTCAGCGCCACGCCCGGCGAGAGTCCGCGTCGCCTCGGACCTGATGTCGTAAACCGTCAGCGCGTGGCCGGCGTCGATCAGGCAGCCGGCAATCGGCGTGCCCATCGTCCCGGTGCCGATAAAACCGATCTGCATGCGACGGTCCTCCCATTTCCCGGCTTTGCCGATCGCGGATGCGCGACAGTCCATTATAGCGGCGGAAACCGGGGTGTGCGACACGCCCGCGCCACGCCACCGCCGATGAGCGCGCAGTGCAGAACGCTCAAGTCATTTTGATCGGCAGTAGCTGCCGCCGTCGAATCGGGTTTGCCGCTTGTGCATATTTTGTCGGTCCCGGCATGATGGCGGGCCGCTGCCTCTTTGCGCGAGACAATGCCATGACCGCCCAGCCCGCGCCGATCCTGACCGCCGACAGCATCACCCGCATCGGCCCCGAAGCCAAAGGTGCGGTCGTCGTCAACGGCTCGCATGGTGGCGTTTATGCGGCCTATGTCGCGGCCAAGCTCGGTGTTGCCGCGGCAATCTTTAACGATGCCGGGATCGGGCGCGACGATGCCGGGATTGCCGGGCTCGACTTCCTTGCGAAACTCGGCATACCGGCCGCCGCGGTGGGCCACACGACCGCGCGGATCGGCGACGGCGCCGATATGATGGCGCGCGGTGTGATCACCCAGGCCAATCCCGCCGCGGTCGCACTCGGCTGCCGCGCCGGCCTCAACTGCAGCGACGCCGCGGCGGCGCTGGCGCACGCGCCGACCAGCGGAAGAGAGCCGCCGGCAGCACTCGAATCGGCGTTTCTGCTGATCCCCGAGCCGCCGGCGGTGTGGGCGCTCGACTCGGCCTCGGCGGTCAGCCCCGAGCATCTCGGGACGATCGTCGTGACCGGCTCGCATGGCGGGCTGTTGGGCGGAAAGCCCGAGACCGCGCTCAAATACGACGCGCTTGCAGCACTCTTCAACGATGCCGGCATTGGCGTCGACGACGCCGGCGTGACCCGGCTCCCCGCACTCGATGCCCGCGGCATCGCCGCCGCTACCGTCGCGGCCAACACCGCCCGCATTGGCGACGCCCGCTCGACCTACGAGGATGGTATTCTATCGCGCGTAAATTTGCGGGCCGCGGCTTTGGGCATCGCACCCGGCGTCAGCGCGCGCGAGTTTGTCGCGATTGTCCGCGCCGCCGCCACCGCGCGTCAGGCCCGCGGGCTGACCGACACACGACCGGGAGGAACACGCATGAGCGAAGCAAACCGCGCCAGCAACCGCCCCTCGGGCCGGATGAATGGCGGCCGCGCGATGGCCGAAATGCTGCGGCTCGCCGAGGTCGGGCCGATGTTCGGCATGGGCGGCTTCCAGCTATTGCCGTTTTACGACGCGCTGTCGCAGCTCGGCATGCGCCACTTCCTGATCAACGACGAGCGCTGCGGCGCCTTTGCCGCCGAGGCCTATGCGCGGGTCACCAACCGGCCGGGGGTGTGCGACGGCACGCTCGGCCCCGGCGCCACCAACCTCGTTACCGGCCTGATCGAGGCATTGAACGCCGGGACCCCGATCGTCGCCTTTGCCGGAGACACCAACCGCTCTCATTCCTGGAAAAACATGACCCAGGAGGCGCGCCAGGTCGAAATCCTGCGGCCGGCGGTAAAGGAATTGATCCGGGTCGAGCAGACCGCCCGCGTTCCCGAATTGCTGGCCCGCGCTTTTGCGGTCGCGACCTCGGGCCGGCCGGGGCCGGTATTGCTCGATGTGCCTGAGGATGTCTGCCACGGCGAACATGATTTCACCGCCGACGATTTTGCGATCGACCCGACGACGTTGCGCGCTCCCGCCCGGCGCATCCGACCCGACCGCGCCGATATCGCGCGCGCCGCGGCGTTGCTCGCGCGTGCCAAGCGGCCGTTGATCCTGGTCGGCGGCGGCATCCATTTGTCGCAGGGCTACGACGCGCTGCTCGCCTTGGCCGAGGCCCAGTCGATCCCGGTCGCGCACACGATGAGCGGCAAGGGCGGCATCGCCTGCACCCACCCGTTGTCGGCCGGCCTCTTTGGCCGCTACTCGCGGATCGCCAACGAGCTGATCGAGGCGTCGGATTGTCTGCTCGTCGTTGGCTGCAAGCTCGGCGAGATCGCGACCAAGCGCTACGCGTTGCCGTCGCGCTCGATCCCGCTCATTCACCTCGAAATTGTCGCTGAAGAGATTGGCCGCTGCATGCCGGCGGCGGTGGCATTGTGGGGCGATGCCCGCGCCGGGCTCGAGGACCTCAGCGAAGCTCTCGCCGATGATGCGAGGCAGAGCCGCGCCGCGCGCGCCGATTATGTCGCCGAAATCCCGAAGCGAATGGCGGCGTGGCGCGACGAGGCCTCAGCCCGGCTCGATTCAGACGAGCGGCCGGTGCATATGGCGCGGCTGTGCCGTGAGCTGAACCGTGCCCTGCCTGACGACAGCATCCTCGTCGCCGATGGCGGGTTTGCCGGGCATTGGACCGGGCTGCTTTACGACACCAAGAAGGCCGGGCGGCATTTCATCCCCGACCGTGGTCTGGCGTCGATCGGCTATGGGCTGCCCGGCGGCATCGGGGCGGCGTTAGCGGCGCCGGCAACCCCGGTTGTCGCGATCGGCGGCGATGGCGGCTTTAACATGACGTTGGGCGAACTCGAAACCGCGCGCCGCGCCGGCATCGGGTTAACAATCGTCGTCGTCAACAACGCGGCCTCGGGCTATGTCAAGGCGTTGCAGCACGCGATGTTTCGCGGGCGCTACCAATCCTCCGATCTTGTCGAGATGGATTACGCCGCAATCGCCCGCGCCATGGGATGCAACGGCATCCGCGTCGAGGACCCCGGCCAATTGCCCGCGGCGCTCGCGACCGGTCTCGCCGAGCGCAGCCGCCCGACGGTGCTCGATGTGATCGTGACCCGCGACCCCGCGCGCATGCTCCCCGCCGTCGACAACCGCACCGTCGAGATCCGCCAAGGCGACCGCGTCGCGTGATCACGACCGGCCGAAATAAATCAAGGTTAGACATGCGGCGACTACGCCCTGACACCGCCGGTCCGCATCCTCGCGTTTTGCCGGATACTTGTCGGATCGCCATGCCTCGCGGGGTCGCGACCGGCAGGGGCGAGCTCAGCGCGGTCCGTAATAATAATGCGCGTAGTGCCGCGCGTGATGGTGCCGAGGGCGCCCGTAATAGCCGTAGCGGTAGCCATAGTACGGGTAGTAGTAGGGTCCCGAAAAAGCCACGAACGGCGCGGTGACGATCGTGGCGGCCGTGTTGACCGCGGCGCCCGCTATGCAGAACGGCCAAGCCAGAGGAAAGGGCGAGCAGGGGGGATAGTAGTATTGCGCCTCGGCGGTCGCGATCGGCAGGGCGGCGAGCCCGGCGGCGAAGGCGGCTGAAGCCGCAAATAGGCGGATCCGCATGCGTTTCTCCCAATAGGACGGGCCAGCCACGATCCGGACCAGGACAAAGGCGCGTGACGCAATCCCAATCCTGGGAAACGCCGAATTGCGTCTCCGCCATGGCTTAAGGGAGACAACCAGAACTGAGCAACGACGCCACGTCGAGCGTCATATTTAGGACAGCCTTCCAGCCACCCCGGCGTGCCCGGGCTATTTCGGCGGGTGAGCGAGTTCGGTGAATAGGTTGCTTCGGAGCGGCCTTTGTGAGAGGGCCAGCCCACTACCACGGGAGTTCAGCAGATCGTGTCCCGCTTGAACTTCCGCCGGGCGAGGCGGCCCCCGTAACTTAAACTACTGCGGGTTGGTGGTGGTTGTGGTGTGGGTGGTGGTGCTGCCGCCCCAAGGGTCGGTCTTGGTGATCGTGCGGCTTTGCGAGCTGCCCGCGATCCCCTCCTTATAGGTCTCTTTCTTGGTGACCGCGTTGCCGTACATGTCGACGCCGTGCTTGGTCGTCGTCGCATGGTAGCCGCCATTCGGGGCCGACGTGATCGTTGTTGTCGTCGAGGCGCCGGTACCCGGGATCTCGGGAGGTGTCGTCGGGGGCGGATAGGTCTGCGCCGCAGCGACGCCGCTCATCAGGACGACGGCCGCCACGCCCGCCAATAACTGCCTGGTCATTTGCTGTTCCATTGCTGATTGATCACGCCTCGCAAACCGTCAAGCTGCGCCGCCGGTTCCGCGTTAACCAATGTGGCGAGTCGGCCAATTCACCGAGCTTATTCGGCGCCGCCCGATGCTATCGACTCCCGATGAAAGCCACTGTCGGTGAATCTATTCGTCAGGCCGGGATTCTTGCTCGCGCTCGATCGCGTCGGCCACATCCGCGAGCTCGACAGCCCATAGCCGCAGCTGGTCAACAGTGTCCGGCTCTAGCGCAGATTTCGCCAGATCGCGGCAAGTTCGCGCAAGGGATCGCAGCTCGTTTGGGTCACGCATGCGTCTCCTCCGATAAAGTATGTGCAGGGTTCATAAAACGATGTTTGTTCCTGTGCAGTTTTGCGGTGAGTGGTTAATCTGCCAACGTTCGAATTTTTGTCGGGTTCCGGACATTAGATTTATACATCATTGATTTTAATCGTGTTTAGTTCGCTTAAGGTTTGTCCGACAGCAAAGCCGGAACCGCCCGAGCACGACCGATGTTTCATTTCACAACGGGTTAGGGGAAGCCGATATGCTGGTCGTTAGATCGCTTTTGTTTTGCGTCGGGATTGTTCTTGCCGCCGCGAGCGTGCACTCCGCGTCGCCGCAACATCAGCCAAATCACGACGGCAAGGTCGGCGATCCGATCGACTACATCTACCCGCATTACGCCTGACGCTGCACTCCCGCGGCCACTTCAGCTGTTGGCACCTTCCGGGAAATTGCCGGAAGCGGTGCTAAGGCGCGGGCGTGCCAGCGCTCCGCCTTCTCTCGAAAACTTTTCGAAGTGTTTAAACATACACGGCGCCATCGGGAGATTTTCCCGTTTAAGTGCGGTGCGGCAGGCCGGCCGCGAGCCTGCCCGAACGCGCAACGTGAGCGCGATTTACGACCACAAACCTGTTCTGTACTATTCAGGAGAACCCGCCCGGCCGGCGGGAGGTTGCGCTTGACCCGGCCGCGTCGCTGTACGACACTTTTATTAAGCTATCGTGATTTGGAGCATTATCCCCAATGATATTCTATCCAGAAGAGCGTATCGCCATATTCATCGACGGCGCCAATCTTTATTCCGCCGCCCGTGGCCTTGCCTTTGACATCGATTACAAACGGCTTCTCGATTTGTTCAGCACCAAAGGACGGTTGATCCGCGCGTTTTACTATACGGCGTTGGTCGAAGATCAGGAATATTCGCCAATTCGGCCATTGGTCGATTGGCTCGATTACAACGGCTATTCGATGGTCACAAAGCCGACCAAGGAGTTCACCGACGTGATGGGGCGGCGGCGGATCAAGGGCAACATGGATATCGAGCTGGCGATCGATATGCTCGAAATGGCGCAATTTATCGATCATGCCGTGCTGTTTTCCGGCGATGGCGATTTTCGCCGTCTGGTTGAGGCGGTGCAGCGCCGCGGCGTGCGCGTGTCGGTGGTATCGACGATCCGCTCGTCGCCGCCAATGGTCTCGGACGATCTGCGCCGTCAGGCCGACAACTTTATCGAATTGCAGGATCTCGCACCCAACATCGCGCGCAATCATCATCCGCGCGAGGAAATGCGGGTGCGCACCGAAACCGTCGACGAGGCGTGAGCGCGCCAGCGCGCGAGCCCGGGTCGCCCGGGTCCGGGTCTCTCTGGGGCGCTGCCGACCGAGCCTCCCCTTCCTGCCGAACCGCCGGGCGGGGTTCTAGAAGCCGGGCAAATGCCGGCGGCAAAGTTACCGGGCCGGGACTGTGCGCTCTGTCCGCGACTGGTGGCGTTTCGCGAGACCCAGCGTAAGGCGCATCCGGATTGGTTCAACGCACCGGTGCCGTCCTTTGGTGTGGCGGCGGCCGAGCTGCTGATCGTGGGGCTGGCGCCGGGGCTGCGCGGCGCCAACCGCACCGGGCGCCCGTTTACCGGCGATTACGCCGGCGACTTGCTTTATGCGACCCTGCGCAAATTCGGATTGGCATTGGGGCACTACGACGCGCGGGCGGATGATGGGCTGGCGCTGGTTGGCGCGCGGATCACCAACGCGGTGCGCTGTGTGCCGCCGCAAAACAAGCCCGAACCGCGCGAGATCACCGCCTGCCGGCGGTTCCTGGTGCAGGAGATGATGGCCTCGCCCGGGCTTCGCGCGTTTGTGGCATTAGGGGCGATCGCCCATGATGCAGTGCTCTCGGCGTTGGGCCTGCGCCGTGCATTGTTCCGGTTCGGCCATGGTGCGGTGCATGCGCTCCCCGATGGGCGGCTATTGGCCGACAGCTATCACTGCTCGCGGCTCAACACGAACACCGGAAAACTGACGCCGGCGATGTTCGAGGCGGTGTTCGCCGAAATTCTCGACCGACTAGAGCCGGGCCGTGGAGAGCGAGCGATGCGCCAGGCGCATGGCACGCCGGCGGAGCCGGGATAATTTTGCGATTGCCGTGCAACGGGATACCACTGATATTGCGAGCCGTTCGCATTCGCAAAGTTTTGGTGCTGTTCGATGCGTCGTGTTCTGCCGGTCGCCGGAGTGCTGGGTCTGCTGTTGGTGACACCCGCCTTGGCCGATGTTCCGAGTTTCGCGATCTCCTTAAAAAATAACCAATTCGTGCCGGCCGAAGTGCAGATTTCGGCCGGCGCCAAGGTCAAGCTGGTGGTTCGCAACGATAACCAAACCCCGTCGGAATTTGAAAGCACGCAACTTCATCGCGAAAAACTGGTCGGCCCGGGCCAGGAGATTTCGGTCTTTGTCGGGCCGCTCGACCCCGGCAGCTATGAATTCTTTGACGATCTTCATCCGCAAACCCGCGGCCATCTGGTTGTCAAATAGCGAGTAACGCAATGCTTGCCACGGCGATCATCGTTTTTCGCGAAGTTCTGGAAGCTGCCCTCGTTGTCGGCATCGTGCTAGCGGCGAGCCGCGGTGTGCCCCGTCGCGGCATCTGGATCTTTGGAGGCGTCGCCGCCGGGATCGCCGGTGCGACGATCGTCGCCGGCTGCGCCGAGGCGATTGCCGCCGCAGTCAACGGCATCGGCCAGGAATTGTTTAATGCGACCATTCTCTTTACCGCGGTCGCGATGCTCGGCTGGCACAACGTCTGGATGAACCGGCACGGACGCGAGTTGGCGGCGAGTGCAGCAGGCTTGGGCCGCGCCGTCGCTGGCGGCGGTCGGCCGCTTTATGCGCTGGGTCTCGTCGTCGGCATCGCGGTGTTGCGCGAGGGGTCCGAGGTCGTGCTGTTTTTGTACGGCATCGCCGTCGCCTCGGGACTGGGCGCGCTTAGCATGCTGATGGGTGGCGCGTTGGGGATGATTGGCGGCGTAGCGCTTGGCGCCCTGATTTACTACGGGCTGCTCGCGATCCCGATGAAGCGACTGTTTGCCGTGACCAGCTGGCTGATCCTGCTGTTGGCGGCGGGCATGGCGTCGCAAGGGCGCGGCATTTCTGATGCAGGCCAATCTGCTGCCGTCGCTCGGCAACGATCTGTGGGATACCTCCGCGATCCTCGGTGAGCGCAGCGCACTTGGCACACTGCTGCACGTGCTGATCGGCTATTCGGCACAGCCCGCCGGCATTCAGGTCGTGTTTTATCTCGCGACAATCATCGTGATCGGCGGATTGATGCGGTTGATGGCGCCTGAGCGCGCGCCAAACCTGCCGCGTCCGGTCGCAACCGTCTAAAGAAATTCGCCTGGTTTCTTGGAACGCGCAGTCTGCGGGAGTGCTGCGAATGCGAAGCAATTTCATACTTCCCCTGGCCGCGGCGGTCAGCTTGAGCCTCGCGATGCCGGCCACCGCGGAGTTCAAGGTGCGCTACCCCGACGCCGAGACCGGTGAATTCGCGATCGAGCCAGTTGGCGACATCGGCTCACGACCCAAAGCGCGCCCACAGTGGCGAATTGAGTTCGGTCCAAGAGTTTGAATATGGCGTCAACGGCTTTTGGCGCACCGAACTTGAGTTGGAGCAGGAACGCGAGGCAGGTCCTGGCGAGTTAATACATTTCAGCGCCGTTACCTGGGAGAATATCTTCCAATTTACCAATCGCGGCGAATACTGGGCAGATAGCGGATTTTTCTTCGAATTTAGCAAGAATACCTTAGCCGACAATCCGAACGGCGTGACATTCGGGCCGATTTTTCGCAAAGAGTTGTTCCACACGATCAATACCGTGAACCTGTTCCTTCAGCACGATGTCGGCCCGCAATACGCTTCGGGCAGGCCCGGTTTTACCTACGCATGGGAAACAAGGATCGCGCTTGGCACGCCAGTCGAGCCGGGTTTCCAGGCTTACGGCCAGCCGAGCGGGTTTGAGCCGTTCAACTCCGGCTGGCCCCAGGACAATCGCATCGGCCCGCAGGTGTTCGGAACGATCAGCAATATCGGACCCGGCAGTCTCAGATGGAACGGCGGCATCCTGTTTGGGATACGGCCATGGGCGCCGCTGACGACTTGGCGCTGGCAAGCCGAATACGAAATCCACTTCTGAGTCGGGTACTGAAGCTAATTCTGAAGGTCGGCGGCGCACGCGTCAGAGCCCAGACGGCACCGCTGGAGATCAGGCGCTTTGTTCGCGCATGATCCGGGCGCGGCTGCGTTGCCAGTCGCGCGACTTTTCCGCTTCGCGCTTATCGGCTTTGCGCTTGCCGCGGGCAAGGCCGAGCGAGATCTTGGCCCGGCCGCGCTCGTTGAAATAGATCGATAGCGGCACCACCGTCACCCCCTCGCGACGGATCGCGCCGAGCAGTCGGTTCATTTCCTTGCGATGCAACAACAGCTTTCGCGGCCGCCGCGGCTCGTGGTTGAAGTGCGCCGAACTCGCATATTCCGGGATGTTGGCATTGACCAGAAACAGCTCGCCGCCGCTCTCGTCGGCATAAGCTTCGGCGATGCTGGCCTGGCCCTTGCGCAATACCTTGACCTCGGTGCCTTGCAATACGAGGCCGGCTTCGAGCGTATCCTCGATGATGTAATCGTGCCGGGCGCGCCGGTTTTGCGCGACATATCGATCGGCCGTCCGCATCGCGCCCGTCCCAAACCCTGCCTAACAGCTCGACTCAGTTCAACAGCTCAACTTAGTTCAACAGACCCGCGCCGCGCATCGCCCGCGCCACCCGCTCCTGTGTTTCGGGCATGATCGCGCACAGCGGCTGGCGCACCGTCGGTTCGCATTTGCCGAGCAGCGACGCAGCGTATTTGACCGGCGCCGGGCTGGTTTCGGCGAACAGCGCATCGTGCAGCGGGATCAGCCGCTCGTTGATCTGCTGGACGGTCTCGAACGCGCCGCGCTGCCATGCCTCGTGCATTTCAGCGAGCAGCCTCGGCGCCACATTGGCGGTGACCGAGATGCAGCCGTCGCCGCCCTGTGCGAGATAGGCAACTGCGGTCGCATCCTCCCCCGACATCATCGAAAAATCGCGGCCGATATCGACGCGCATGCGCAACGGGCGTGCGAGATCGTTGGTCGCGTCCTTGACGCCGACGATGTTGGGGAGTTTCGCGAGCCGAGCCATCGTCGCGTTGTTCATATCGACCGAGGACCGGCCGGGGATGTTGTAGATCACGATCGGGATGTCGACCGCGTCATGGATCGCCTTGAAGTGCTGGTAAAGGCCTTCCTGGGTCGGCTTGTTGTAGTAGGGGCAAACGATCAGCGCCGCGCTGGCTCCAGCCGCCTTGGCGATGCGCGTCAGTTCGATCGTATGCGCGGTCGAATTTGATCCGGTGCCGGCAATGACCGGGACCCGGCCGTTCGCGACTTCGGCGCACAGCGCGATCACCCGCTCCTGCTCGTCGTGGCTCAAGGTCGGCGCCTCGCCGGTGGTGCCGGTCGGCACCAGACCATGCGTGCCCTGGTCGACTTGCCACGCGACAAAATCCTGAAACTTGGTCTCATCGACCCCGCCGTTGCGAAACGGGGTAATCAGCGCGACAAACGATCCCTTAAACATCGTTTCCTCCCGGATGGCGGCCTCGACCGCGCACGATATCCCTCGCGACGGCAAGCTTCAACATTGGCGGGATCGGCACCCGGCCGCGCGTGGAAATATGGGGAATAGGTGGCCTTTCCTTGCTTCGCCGGACAAAAACCCGCTATGACGTTTGCCTTATCTTTGACGCGGCAAGGAAGGGGGGCCAACCTTGCTCTCTCTCAATCGCTTTATTTTGCCGGTTATCCTGGGACTGGCTGTCACCGTTGCTGCGCAAGCGCAGACATTATCGAGTTCCGATGCGGCGGCGACCCGCGCTGCGGTCGCGGCCGCGCAAGCCGGCGACTGGAACCGGGCCTCCGCCGATGTCGCCGCGATCAGCGACCCGCTGCCGCTCCAAAATGCTGCGTTGGCTCAACTACGCCAGCCCCGGCGCCCCGGGCCGCTTTGCCGACATCGCCGATTTCATCGAAAAGAACCCGGCTTGGCCGCGTCAAAAGGCGTTACGGATGCACGCCGAAGAAGCGCTGGCGGGCGAAACCGATGCCGTTGCCGCCGCCTGGTTTGCCCGCTTCCCACCACTCAGCGCCACCGGACAGATCCGCGCTGCCGAGATAAAGTTGAAATCGGGCGATGTCGCAGGCAGCACCGCGGCATTGCGGGCGGTTTGGGTCGACAGCGATTTCAACGCGCTCGACGAAAAGAGTTTTCTCGCCAATCATGGCGCGGCAATTACGCCGCAAGACAATCAAAACCGGCTGGACCGGCTGCTGTGGGACGGCAAGGTCGAGGCGGTGCGGCGGATGCTGTCGCGGGTGCCGCCGGACTCCCGCGCGTTGGCCGAGGCGCGTCTCGCCTTGTTGCTGCATGCCCCGGCGGCCGACCTGCTCGTTGCACGCGTGCCGGCGCCGTTGCAGGCCGATTCCGGGCTGCTCTTCGCGGAATTGCGCGCGCGGCGCGAAAAGGACATGACCGACGCCGCGGTTGCGATCCTGCGCGGCAATTCGGGGGATCCGCTGCACCCCGAGGCCTGGTGGCGTGAGCGCCAGATTATCGCGCGACGCGTGCTCGCTGGCGGCAATTTCGATCTTGCCTATCAGATCGCCGCGCAGCACGGCGTTCTCGACGGCAAAGCCTATGCCGACGCCAATTTTCTGCTTGGCTACATCGCGTTACGGTTCAAAAAGGATCCGTCACTCGCCTTCGACGACTTTTCCCATATCCTGACGCGGGCCGACACGCCGTATGCGAAGGCACGAGCGGCCTATTGGGGCGGCCGCGCCGCCGAGGCCGAGGCCAAGCCCGACTTGGCGCGGAAATGGTATGCCGCCGGCGCCGAGCATATGGCGACCTTTTACGGGCAACTCGCCGCCCACCAGCTCGGCGACGACGCGCCGCCAAAACCCGTTCCGGAACCGGTCCCAACCAGCGCCGAAAGTGCCGCTTTCGATAGCGACGAGGTGGTTCGCGCGACAAAGATCTTTTTCGCGATAGGGGATCGTCAGCACAGCAAGGATTTCTTGCTGCACTTGGCGGACCGGGCGCAAACCCCGACGCAGTTTTCGATGCTGGCCGCCCTCGCCGAGCAGAACGGGCGCCTTGATCTCGCGATCGCGGTCGCCAAGCGCGCCATCGTGGCCGGCACACCGTTGATGATCCACGGCTACCCGATCATCGCTTTGCCGGCCGGCGGCGCCACCGAGCCCGCGTTGCTCTATGCGATCATCCGCCAGGAGAGCGGCTTTGATGTCGATGCCGTCAGCCCTGTCGGCGCTCGCGGGTTGATGCAGCTGATGCCGGCGACGGCAAGCTCGACCGCAGCCAAGCTCGGCCAGCCGTTCTCGATGCCGCGGCTGATGACGGACGGGCTCTACAACATCGAACTCGGCCGCGGCTATTTGCAAAATCTGATCGAAGATTTCGGCGGGTCTTACGCTCTGGCGATCGCCTCGTACAACGCCGGTCCCGGCCGGATACGCCAGTGGCTCGCCGAATATGGCGACCCGCGCGGCGGCAAGATCGACATGGTCGATTGGATCGAAACCATTCCGATCGACGAAACCCGGCTTTATGTCCAGCGCGTCCTCGAAAACTTGCAAGTCTATCGCGGGCAGAAGGGACGCAACTCAGCCTTTTCGCTGGTCAGCGATCTCGCCCGCTGACCGCGCTCGCGCTGGCGTGGGTCAGCCGAGTTCGATCACGCGATCGTCGGGTAGGCGGCCCTGGGCGCGATATTGCCCGATTTTTTCAAGCAGCGGCTTGTCGGAGACCGCGTACAGAACCGCATCGAAGCCGCCGCGGTTGAGATGCCGCCGCCAGGCAAAGCCGGGCACGACAAAGATGTCGTTCGCCTCCCAGTGGAAGGAATGGCCGGCGATCTCGGTCGTCCCACGCCCTTCGATGACCTGGTACAGCGTCGCCGAGGTTTCGCGCTTGAACCGGGTCTCCTCGCCGGAGCGCAGCAACATCGCCCGATAATCCAGGGTCGGA
Organism: uncultured Alphaproteobacteria bacterium; assembly: GCA_963735445.1. Lineage (GTDB taxonomy): Bacteria > Pseudomonadota > Alphaproteobacteria > ATCC43930 > CGMCC-115725 > AP-15. The sequence goes on along the minus strand of CAVTLC010000002.1, from coordinate 2,212 downwards.
AACACCGAGGCGCCGGTCACCGGGTTGACAAAGCTCAGCGTGACACCCTCGTAGGGTTCGCCGGCCTCGTCCCGCAAATCTTGGAGGGCGGCGCGCACATCGGCCCCGCGGTAGTGAAACATCGGCGACGTGTTTTGCCCGAAGCCGCGCTGAGCGGCGGCAAAGCCCGGCGTCAAACCGCCTTTGCTATAGAGGCGCTGGGAATAGCCGTCCTTGGCCGAAACCGCCTGGGCACGCGCATTGCCTTCGGTTTTGCCGGGATATTCTTCATCGAGCCAGACGCAATCGAGAAATTCCATCAGCGGAAAATCGAGCACATCGATCCATACCACCGGGTCTGCGCCATCATTGCCGTGGTCGTGCCAGGTGCCGTTTGGAGTCAAGATCAGATCGCCGCGCGCCGCTCGGCAGCGCTCACCCTCGATCGTCGTGTAGCCGCCATTTTCGGATAGGATCGTCCGGCTGGCATTCGGCGTGTGGATGTGCACCGGCGCGACATCGCCCGGATTGTAGATCGAGACCGCGCAGCGCATCGTGCTGCTGACTTGAAGTCTGCCGCCGAGCCCGGGATTGGTCAGCAGGAATTGCTGGCGCTCGGCAAATTCGATCGGCGACACATCCGCATTGCGGGCGATCTCGGCGATCCGGTCGAGATAAGGGCCGATTTCGCCCCAGCGCCAGTGATGCGCGAGCGGCTTGAGTTGCGCCGCACCGACTCGGCCGGACGCGACCCGCTCGCCCGCGTTCAACCCGGTCTCTCGAAACCGATGGCGGTTGCGCCGGCGCGTTCGCCTGGGTCCGCAGCCAAATATTCAGCGGCGCGGCTTCGGCGTTGAGCCGCTCCATTGCTTCCGCGCCGAGCCCGGGCATACCCGCCTCTATCGCCATCGCACTTCCTCCTGAGGCTTCGCTAGGACAGCGCTGCCGCTCGCATGAATAAGGTGAGATCGGCGACGAGACCTTCGTCGCGCTCGATCGCGTACTCGCTCCGGCCCGCCGCGCTGTCCTTTTCGAGCACCATCAGCAGCGCCGGGTCGTCGGTCTCGAAAATGCGCAAATTGCGGCCTTCGTGATCGAGTTCGGCGAGCTTGGTCTTCAACGGCACCGCCGGCAATCGGTCGCAGATATCGATCAATTCGATCAGCCCTTCGACGGTGATCCCGGCATCTTCGATCTGTTTGCGGATCGCGTCGGCAGCCTCCTGCTGAACGCGGCGCTCTTGCGCCCGGATTCGTGCCGTTTCATCGGCTTTCTTGCGATATTCCTGATAGTGCGGCGCGATCCGCTGCAAGAACACCGGCGTCGTAAGCTCCTGGGTATCGATCCAGCTTTTTGCTCGGGTCCAGGTGGTGGCGAGCCACTCGCGGATACCGGGATCACGGATACCACCGTATACGGTCGGCGCAACAGCCGCCCACCGGGTTTGCGTCGGTCGCCGGTCAAGGTTACCCAGTTGCTCTGGTCGGCATTGTCGGCGCCGCGCCCTGCACCGCCGCTCGGCGTGGTGCGGCGGCGCCGTTCGCGTCGGCGCGCCCTTCCTGCTCGAACTGGCGCCGATATTCGGCCTCCCATCGTCGCTGTCTTCTGCCGGACAAAGCCGCGCGTATCCAGAAAGAGCGCGATCTCCTGTCGATCGCCTCCTCTCTTACCAGCACAAATGCCATCGCTACTCCCATCCTTGCTTTTTGCCTGGTTCTCGGAACGGTATCATGATCGGCGACAGTCGAGGCAAGGCACCACCCGCTCGCGAACAGGGTGCCCGGACAAAGGACCGCGCCGATGATCAAAAGCGTCGGGCTGACCACACCACAAACACAGGCTGAGCCACGAAGAATTCGTCAAGCGTCTTGGTTCGAGATTCACGCGCCGCTGGCGCGTGCTCTACCAGGTGTGCGCCGCTATGTTCAGTCGCACATCCTGGCGGAGCAGACGCGCCCCGACATCCCAACGACTGCGGTCCCAATCGACGGCATCGCGAGCTTCGTACAACGATCTCGAAGCCTTCGGCGCGCCACGCTTCCCCGAGGCGAAAGCACTTTCATGCCGATCGCACCCTGTTCATCAGGCGTATCAAAAGCTATGTCGTTGAGGAAAGGACGATTATTCCGATATCCCCGGAGTAAAGCCGATGCAGCGCTATCTTTCCGGCTTTGGCAGCGGGCGCCGCGAGCGAGGCGCTGCCCGGTGCTCTGCCCGAAGGCCAGAATGCGCC
>CAVTLC010000001.1:0-37661 GCA_963735445.1 uncultured Alphaproteobacteria bacterium | reverse complement strand
ACGCTGACGAGAACGAGATAAATAACGCCGGGGACGGTGCCGCGGGTGGCGGCGGGCACCCGACCATCTTAGTGCGCGCCGGCGGCCGCCATATCGCCGCCGACCAGGGGCTGGCCGCCATGCGCTTGGCGGGCGTGCCGTTCTATCAGCGCGACAAAAAGCTGGTCCGCATCTGCCACGTCAAAGCCAAGACTAGCGACGGCAAGATCATCTGGGCAGCCGGGATCACGCGGGTCGGTTCAGCCATCCTCGGCCGCGCCCTCGGGCAATCGGCGAACTGGCAGAAATTAAACAGAAACGGCGAGGTAGTTAATATCGATCCACCAAAGGACGTCGCGGAACAAACCGCCGAGATGATCGAGGAATGGGGATTCCCGCCCCTAACCGGGGTTATCACTTGTCCAACATTACGCCCCGACGATTCATTACTCGATCAGGACGGTTACGATGAAGCAACCGGACTGGTGCTTTACAAGGCCCTCAAGACTCCGCCGATCAAAGAAACCCGAGAAGCCGCAGTCGATGCCATCAAACGGCTCGCGGCCCTGCTCGACGGGTTTCCTTTTGTCAATGACGAGAGCAAGGCGGTTGCTTTGTCGGGATTCTTAACGCCGGTGCTGCGCGGCGCCTTCCCGGTAGTACCACTACACCAAACAGACGCCCCCGAGGCTGGGTCGGGCAAAAGCTACCTTGCCGACCTCACCTCGGCGATTGCTACCGGAGAGCGCTGCGCCGTTCTCGCCGCTGGACGCAACGCCGAAGAACCGAAAAACGCCTAATCGGGGCCGTCATCACCGGCCACCCGCTCATCTTGAAGGTGACTTTTTTGCCAGGTGTCTGAGCGTCCGGCGCTCCAGCTGCGTCCGCTCGGCACTAGTACCGAAATCAAAATCCCCAACGTCTTCAGCGTTTTCGTCAACGGCAACAATCTGGTTACCGCCGACGACCTCGTCCGCCGCAGCATTCGCGCCAGTCTCGACGCGAATTCCGAAACTCCGGAAACCCGCGTCTTTAAAACTAATCCCTTGGCTGAAATCTTGACCCATCGCGGCGACTTTGTCGCGGCCTGCTTAACAATTGCCCGCGCCTATCTCGCCGCCGGCAGTCCTGGCCGGCTAACCCCGCTGGCCTCGTATGAGCCCTGGTCTGACCTCGTCAGATCTGCCCTATGCTGGCTCGATTATGCCGACCCGGTCGCAACCATGGCCACGATCCGCGGCGCCGATCCTGTCCGGCAAGAGCGCGGCGCCATATTCGAAGCGTGGGGCTCGGAGTTGAGCCGGTTGCAATCCTATCTTGTCGCTGAGGTTGTCGAGGCAGCCGAAAGCACCAGCCGACCTCGCCCTAACCTGCTTGCAGCAATTCTCGCAGTGGCGGCAAAACGTGGCCGAACCACCGAGATTGACCCAAAGCGGTTTGGCATATGGCTGAAAAAGAACGAAAATACAATCGTCGGCAAATACAAGCTCACCGTCGACCGTCACGATCAAAGGCGGCCACGATGGAAGGTTGGCCTACTTGGCCAACGCTGAAGTGTCGGAGATGTCGGAGTTGGCGGCTTTTTGTGACTGGTCTTCGCGAAATCGCGCGCGTATGCGCGATCAAGCGGGCGATGAGAGGCCAAAAAAAGTCTGCCAAGTCCGACATCTCCGACATTCACCCTCGGAAGCCCTTGATTACAGCTGTGTTTTTTCATTGACCCATGTCGGACTTGCATTTTCGACTCCGACAACTTCACCCAATCACCACCGATCGCCTGCTGGCCGCGATATGGCATGCCGGGATCTGAAGCACCCTCTTCCGAAGCGCCGCCAGCGCTGCACAGTTAAAGTTTGGGCGGCAGGCAGTCTGTCGCGAACAGGAGGAAACGAAATGGGACAAGCGCGCCGACGAAAGCTGGCCGGGGACAACTCCGCTCAGCCCCGGGGGGTGATACCTCTATCGCTCGATCACATTTGGCCGGGCTCCGAGGTCGGCATCGAGCGTCGCGCCGCAACCGGCGACGATCGTGCAGCGCGCTGCATGACAGCCCTCTACGCCGCCGTCCACAGCTCAACCGGATGCACGGAGTGTGGAGCAACACTCCATCGGGGGGATGACCTCGGGGTCGTCTCCGTTCTTCACCTTGGGCCCGACACCGTAGGCGTCGCGTTCTGCCGCGCCTGCGCTACCTCACAAGAGGCAGTCAGCGTCCTCGCCAAGAAAGCCGCCGCCCGGCTGGTTACGGGCGAGGCCTCTTCGAACACAGTCTGCCGTCAAGATGATCCCCACCTCTATTGGGTAGCGAGCCGTGGCACCGCCTTACCCCATTACCCAATCCCGTATCCCGCTTCGGTGATGCGGCGGTCGATCGTGCATGTCGGGAGAAACTCCAGCGAGCAAACGATATGGCTTATTGCCTCGGCCAGGACCGGCGATACCGCGGCCGAGGCGCTCGGGTTGAAGTCGAACTATGACCTGCTGATCGGCTACCGAACGGCGCAGGAGCAAGAAGCTGCCGTGTCCCGGTTTTTGACGGGGACAGATGCCGATATCCGCATGGAGCTCCGCCGCGCGCAGCGCGAACGGTTATCATCCGAGGCAATGGCTGAAATGACCCACATCCTCGCGGCGATCGCGCAAGCCTATCATCGGGCTGGCCGCGACATAAACCGAGAAGCCGAATACCGTCTGGCACTGACTTTCGGCGATCCTGATCGCCTGCTCTTGCTAAACGAATTTCGCCACACCAGAGAACTCGCCTGGCGCTATTTGGAACAGCATGGCGGCGAGGATCCGCTCGGCCAGGCGATCAGCATCGGTGGCCGCCCGATCCTCCAGCCAGGGGTACTTACAGCCCTGGCGACGGAACTCGGACTCAGCCAGCTGGAAGCGGCGCGTTTTGGGCCGCGATGGCTGCGGCGTTTCTGCCGTATCTTCACTCGCCGATGCCTGAGGCGACCGTGGGAGATCCGGAATGAGGGTTCTGGCCCGCGGCCGGCAATTGCCCGAAGAGGTCCCGGAGGAGTTTCGAACCTCGACTGATCCTTTGGGGACGTCGAGCAAATCCGACTTTGAAGCGGGCCCAGAGGCGTATCCGGTTCCGCGCGATTCGTTCCGCCTAAGCCCACCAACTCCGAGTGAACGGGTCCATACCTCTTCCCCCGAGGAGTCCTCCGATGCAACCGAACACCCCTCCCCCCGATGATCTTGGGATCGATGATGTTGCCGCACGGCTCGGCAAATCACGCGCCTGGCTCAAATGGCGGCTGTCGATAGATCGCGGCGAGCCCGAGCCGAGACTGCAGCACCATCACTACTTTGGACGAACCCCGAAATGGACAGAAAGCGAATATCAACAACTACGTCAGGCCTTGATGACGCGGACCCCGCCAAAAGGCGGTCGGCAGCGCCAACCGTCCACAACCGCCGCCCTCGCGAACTCGCCGTCGTTGCCCGAGACGGACATTGGCACATTGTCGGCCGTGTTCGGGCCAAAGGAAAGAGCGTCCGCGTTCGAGCGAGTACAGGCCTGGTCGCGATCGCCGGCACGCGCGACGCCGCCGAAGAACTCCGGCGCCAAAAGGAAGTCGAAATCGTCGACGCCCTCATCTGGGGCATCCATCCTTCGGTACCGTTCGAAATCGCGGCCGACAAATACCTGAGCCGGCCCCGGGAACGGCCGCTTAACGCAATCGATATTGCCCGCTTACAAGAGTTGACCCGCGAATTCCGCGGTCGTCAGCTCAACCAAATCAGCAATGGCGAGTGGAACGATTTTGTTGACCGGCGCATGAAGGGGCGCTCGCCAGTAACGCGCGAGCGCTATATTGATACCATCGTTGCTTTTCTTACGTGGGCCCAAAGGCAACCGCGGCGATGGCTCAGTGAGCCGCCCGCGTTCGAACGCGACAACAAGGCTCGGCAGCGTCTTCAGCGCCGGGCTCGTCGGGTCGGCGAGTTGCGCCCCGAGCTGATTGCCGTTCTTATCGAGAACGCCGCCCCGCATCTCAAAGGGCAACTTGCGATCATGTGGTCGACTGGCGCCCGCGTCTCATCATTAATCTACGGCTGCCGGCTATGCGACTATCTCGCTGCCGACGGCCGAGAACAAATCACTTTCCACCACACCAAGAACGGTGATCGGGTCAACGCGACCGTCCACCCGTGGGCAGCCCGCATCATGCGCGACTATCTGGCTTGGCGCGGCCGGTTCGAGGATCGCGAGGCGCCGCTGTTCCTGACCGATCGCCGGCGCCCTTATGCCGACAACAACAAGGCCGCAGGCGGGCAAACCAAAACGGCGTTCCGGGGTATGAAACGGCGCGCCACGGCCGTCCTCCGCCGCGCGGCTCTGACCGAGGCAATTGGCTTGCGCCGCGCCGGAGATCACTTCGCGGCTCGCAGCTTCTGGCGGGCGATGCGCACGGACCTCGACCTCCTGGCGCAGCTGACCCCGCATTGGTTCCGCCACCTCCTCGCCACAAATCTCCTTGCCTCGGGCGACTTGCGCGCGACCATGGAACAGGGCGGCTGGCGCGACGTGCGCTCGGTCATGGGCTATGCGCACGACGTTCCCCAGCGGCGGCGCGCCCTGGTCGCGGCACTGGCGGCGCCGAACACCCCGGTTTCTGGGCCGGTTTTAGCCACGCACCCCGTTACTTCCCAATAAACTTTATGATTTCAATAACTTGGTTATCCCGCCCGCGACGTTGACATCGTAGGGGTCACTGGTTCAATCCCAGTCGCGCCCACCATTCTTAATACCATCGGCTGTCGGACCTCGGCTGCGGTGATCGCAATCGCCCTAACTGAGCCTTTCCTGATCGATGCTTCCAGAACGATCCATTCCGTCACGATGGATTACCGATTTGTCTCAGCCAAGGCGAGATGAGTGACCGCCGTAACCGGCGAGGCTCGTCATCATGCTGCCGTCGGATTCTCGGGGATGCTGAATTCTTTCGGAGAAAGGTTGGCGACATAAAGCGTTGGTTTTGGTTAGGCTTAGTGCGAGCGGTGAGCGCCATGGGGAACTAGCCGGTGACCAAAAACTTACGAATCGAGGATTACGCGCTGATCGGCGATTGCGGCACCGCGGCATTGGTTGGGCGCAACGGCTCAATCGATTGGCTGTGCCTGCCGCGCTTTGATTCACCAGCCTGCTTCGCTGCTTTGCTCGGTGAGCCCGAGCACGGCCGCTGGCTGATCGCGCCACGCGATCCCGATCCCAAAGTAACCCGGCGCTATATCGAGGACTCGCTCGTTCTCGCGACCACCTTCGAGACGGCGGAGGGTACGGTCGAGCTGATTGATTTTTTCCGGCCGCGGCACGGAAATTTGCACTTGGTGCGTTTGGTTCGCGGGCTGCGTGGCCGCGTCAGAATGCAGGTCGAGATCGTCTTGCGTTTCGAATATGGCTATCTCGTGCCGTGGGTCGAACGCCTAGCCGAAGGCGGGATCTCGGCAATCGCCGGACCGGATCGGGTAGCGCTGCGCACACCGGCGCCGCTCATCGGCGAAGATTTAAAGACGGTCAGCGAATTTGACATTTCAGGCGGCGAGACCGTTCCGTTTGTGCTGAGCTACGGTCCGTCGCATCAGCCGCCACCGAGGCCGATCGACGCCGAGCGCGCCCTTGAAGTGGCACTCGCCTTCTGGCGGCAATGGGGTACGGGCTGCGCCTCAGCTGGGCCGTGGAGCGACACGGTCAAAGGCTCGCTGGCGGTGCTAAAGGGCCTAACCCATGGGCCGACCGGCGGTATCGTCGCCGCACCGACCACCTCTCTGCCCGAGCAACTCGGCGGGCCGCGCAATTGGGATTACCGGTTTTGTTGGCTGCGGGATGCGACGTTCACGTTGCTGGCGCTGATGCATGCCGGCTGTTCCGGCGAAGCACGGTCATGGCGTGATTGGCTGTTCCGCGCCGTCGCGGGCAGCCCAGAGCAGATCCAGATTATGTATGGGCTCGGTGGCGAGCGTCGGCTCAGCGAATGGGAGGTGCCCTGGCTGCCGGGGTACGAGGGCTCGTCCCCGGTGCGCATTGGCAACGCCGCATCGAATCAGACGCAGCTCGATGTCTTTGGCGAGCTGCTCGACGCCTTTTATCATACTTATCTGAACGGGCTGCCGCCGGCGGACCGGGTGCGGCCGATCATTCGCGCCGTGCTCGACCATCTGTCGAAGATCTGGTTCGAACCCGACGAAGGGATTTGGGAGGTCCGCGGCCCACCGCAGCATTTCACCCATTCAAAGGTCATGGCCTGGGTCGCATTCGACCGCGCGATCAAAATCTCCGAGCGGCTCGACGATGGGGTTTATGCCGGACCTTGGCGCGATATTCGCGACCAAATCCATGCCGACGTATGCGCCAAGGCTTACGACCCCGAACTCGGTAGTTTTGTCCAAGCCTATGGGTCGAAGTCGCTCGACGCCGCACTGCTGCTGTTGCCGCTCGTCGGGTTTTTGCCGCCCACCGACCCGCGCATATCAGGCACCGTCAAGGCAATCGAAAAGCGGCTTGTATTTGACGGGCTGGTCTTTCGCTATGACACCGGCGAGGGCGTCGACGGTCTGCCGCCCGGCGAGGGCGCCTTTCTCGCGTGCAGTTTCTGGCTCGCCGACAATTACATTCTGCAGGGACGTATGGACGAAGCGCGCGAATTATTTGAGCGGTTATTGTTGTTGCGCAATGACGTCGGTCTTTTGGCCGAAGAATACGATCCGCGCGCTAAGCGCCAGCTCGGGAACTTCCCACAAGCGTTTTCGCACGTGGCGCTGGTCAACACCGCCTTCAATCTGACCCGCAGCGAGGGTCCTGCCGACCAGCGCTCGGGCGATGGCAGAAATGCACAGCAGCCGGTGGAGCCGGCTCTGTTGTAACCACCGCAGCGGAAGCGGCTCCGAGCGGGGCCGCCTGCCGTCACCGGAGGTTCGATTGGGTTGAACCCTTACCAGTACCTCGGATAATAGTACCCGGTATAATAGCCGGGGTAATATCCTGAATAGTACGGATAGTAATAACTAGGATAGTAGCTCCGGCTATAGTAGTTGTAGGTGTAACGCGGAGCGGGATAATAGTAGGCTGGCGGGTTATTATAATAAGAGTACGGGGCGCCAAAGCCGTAGCCAAACGGCCCAACGCCAAAACCGAGATACTGGGCCTTAGCCGGAGCCAATGGGACAGTCAGCGTGGCTAGAGCAACCGCCGAGACTGCCAAAGTTCCAAGTAACGAAAACCGGCGGGTAGTGGTGGAAGTCGACATATTCACCTCCAAATCCGGAATGAAGGTCTATCGCTGACTTTCCAACACTGGTGTGTTCTCGGACGTTCCCAGGCAAGTTGCCTGATCTGACGAACTCAGTCGGAAAATATGTATTCTGCGCTCGGGCTTTTAGGATGATTTACCGTTGGCTGTCTGGCTTTTGCCGCGCCTGTTGCGCGACCGCTGATAATGCTTCGCGGCACAACGTTTCGGCAGGAAGACCCGTTGTCTTCATTCCGATCTCGGCTCGCGAGAGATGATCGAGCGCCGCGCGCAGGCGCGGCTCGCGCCACAGCGAGAGCTGGCGCCGGAACCCGTCCTGGAGCTTGAAAAAGATCGGTGGACGTGCGGCGCGCATCACCTCGTCGACAGTCGCGCCGGCGCTTACGCTCGCCGCCATCGCATGAAGCCGGTGAAGATGGCGCAACATCGCGCGGACAATCGTAACCGGGGACTCGCCTTCCTGGAATACGCGGTCTAGGACGCGTTCCAATCGGGTGGTGTCGCCTTCGGCCGCCGCCATAATCGCGTCGTCGAGATCCAACCCGGCACTGTCGCCGACCGATAGCACCGCGTCTTCGAGTTCGACCCGCCCGCCATCACCGACATAGAGAGCGAGTTTGTCGAGTTCGGACCGGGTCACCAGGCGGTCTTCGCCGAGATGATCCACCAGATACTGCGTGGCGTCGCGGCTGGCGCTCACACGATGAGCCGCCAAACTTTCGCGGATCACCGCCGCACGATCACGCGGCGCATCCGGGTAGCAGCCGATCGCTGCGCCATGCGGCGATCCGTCGAACGCCCGCCGCAGAGCCGAGCCCGACGAAAGCTCCGCGGCCTCGGCGACAACCAGTGCCTCGCCCGGCATCTCCGCGAGATATCCTGCGAACAATCGTGCCAAGCTATCGCTTGCAGCGCGTACCCGCACAACCCGTCGACCGCCGATCAGGCTGAGTTGCGCGGATTCATCGGCCAGCCGCGCCGGGTCGGCCGCGAGCGCCGCGCCATTCAGATCGGCGACGCGAAAGGGGTCAGCGAGATCGGCGCATACGGTGCGGGCCAGATGATCGGCGCGCTCGCGAACCAATCCGGCATCGGGCCCATAGAGCAGCACCGCGCGGATGTCAGGGTCGGGGCGCTGCAAAAAGGCGGCGACCCGAGCCGGAGCGATCTTCACGGCAAGGCCTCGGCCTTCTTGGGCGCATTCTGCCCGGCTCGTTGCTCCATGAACAGGGTAAGCAACCGAACGATCTCCTGGTTGAGCTCGGCGACCGTGCGCACCTGAGCATCGTCTTCGCCGACAATGGTCGAATATTGATTTGGGTTCAGCTCGAATGAATTCTGCTCATGCAGCGAGATCGTCAGCAGAGTTTGACCGGTCTTGACGTCGTTCAGATTGCTTGTGCTGTGGACGTCGATTTGACCGAGCGTGGCGGTGCCCTGGGACTGGAGGCCAAGGCTGCTCAGTGAGTAGACGAGCGTCGTGCTGAGCGTGTAGCGAACCGGCGTGGGTTCGCCGCGCGGATTAAGCGAGTTGCGGAGAGCCATTTCGAGCCGTTGACCGATACGCTCCAAAATCGGCAACACCTTGATCGCGCGCAAATCAGCGCTCGCCGGGCCAGTCTCGGGATCGGCGTAAAGCCGTTCCCAGCCGCACCCGCTCAGCGATGACGCGAGAAATAGGATCAGCGCGAGAACGGCACGCCGGCCCGCCATGTCAGGCGACGATGCTGACGATCCGGTTCGGTACGACAATCACCTTGCGCGGTGCGCGCCCTTCGAGCCAGCGCGCCACTTGCGGCAATTGCAATGCCGCACTCTCGACGGCACCGCTTGCCGTGTCGCGCGGGAATTCGAGCGTGCCGCGCAATTTGCCGTTGACCTGCACGGCGATCGTGACCTGCTCGTCGCGCGCGAGAACAGGATCGGCAACCGGCCAAGGTTGCTCGGTCAGAAGACCGTCCCCGCCCAGCCTCTCCCACATTTCTTCGGCGAGGTGCGGCATCATCGGCCCCAACAGCCGCGTCACAATCTCAAGTGCTTCGCGCAATACCGCGGCAGCGCCGGGCGCCGCCGCAAAGGCTTGCTGCGGCAATTCCTCGACCGCATTGGTCAGTTCGCGAATGCGGGCGACGGCGCGGTTGAAATGGAATTTATCGAGGTCGTCACTGACCGCGGCAATCGTCCGGTGAACCGTCCGCCGCAACTCGGTGATCTCGGCGGGCAACGCACCGGAGATCGCGGCTCCCCGCGGCGGCAATGCAATCGGCGGCTCGTTGACCATGCGCCACAGCCGGTTGACATAGCGCCAGATGCCTTCGATCCCAGTCTCGGTCCATTCGAGGTCGCGCTCGGGCGGGCTGTCCGACAGCAGATAAAGCCGCGCCGTATCGGCGCCGTAGGTGTCGACGATCGCGTCGAGGCCGACCACATTCTTCTTCGACTTCGACATCTTTTCGATGCGGCCGACGGCCACCGGATGGCCTTCCGGATCGACGTAATCCCCGGCGCTGTCGCGATCGACCTCTTCGGGGAAAAGCCATTCGCCGTTCTCGCTGCGATAGGTCTGGTGGCACACCATGCCTTGCGTGAACAGCCCGGCGAATGGCTCCTCGAGATCGAGGTAGCCGCATTGCTTCAAGGCGCGGGTGAAAAACCGCGAATAGAGCAGGTGCAGCACCGCATGTTCGACCCCGCCGATATACTGGTCGACAGGCATCCAATAATCGACTGCGTCGCGGGCGAATGCCTGACGTATCGCGCGCCGAGCAAAAGCGCAGGAAATACCAGGACGACTCAAAGAACGTGTCGAATGTATCGGTCTCGCGCTCGGCCGGTCCGCCGCAGCGCGGGCAGTTCACGTGCTTCCACGTCGGGTGGTGAGCGAGCGGGTTGCCTGGCGCCGCAAAGCTGACATCCTCGGGCAAGGTGACCGGCAAGTCGCGCTCCGGTACCGGGACAATGCCGCATTGCGGGCAATGGATGACCGGGATCGGGCAACCCCAATAGCGCTGCCGCGACACACCCCAATCGCGCAGGCGATAGGCGATCGTCCGTTCGCCGCGGCCCAATGCTTCGAGCCGCTCGCCCGCGGTTCGTTTCGCTTCAGCCACCGACAGGCCGTCGAGGAAAGCAGAATTAAATAACGCGCCGTCCTCGACATAGGCGTCGTCGCCAACCGTATAGCGTGCCGGGTCGGCTCCGGGCGGCAACACCACCGGGATCACCGGCAGCCCGTATTTGCGGGCGAATTCGAGATCGCGCTGGTCATGCGCCGGGCAACCAAAGATGGCGCCGGTGCCGTACTCCATCAGTACGAAATTGGCGACATAGACCGGCACGCGACGGTTCGGATCAAACGGGTGGATCGCTTCGAGGCCGGTGGCGTATCCGCGCTTTTCGGCAGTCTCGATGACCGCCTCGCTGGTCCCCATCCGGTTGCACTCGGCGATGAACTCGGCGAGCCCGGGATCGTGTTCGGCAAGACGCTGGGCCAGCGGGTGATTTGGCGACAATGCCACAAAAGACGCGCCAAACAGCGTATCTTGCCTGGTTGTAAATACCTCGATCCGCTCGTCACTGCCGGCAATATCAAAATAGACACGTGCCCCTTCCGAGCGGCCAATCCAGTTCTCCTGCATCAACCGCACGCGCTCGGGCCACCGGTCCAGTTGGTGAATCGCGTCAAGCAACTCCTCGGTGAACGCAGTGATGCGTAGGAACCATTGCGACAGCAGCCGCTTTTCGACGACAGCACCGGAGCGCCAACCGCGCCCGTCGATTACTTGTTCATTGGCAAGGACCGTATTCTCGACAGGGTCCCAATTGACCCACGATTCCTTGCGGTAGGCGAGCCCCGCCGCCAGGAAGTCGAGAAACATCTTCTGTTCGTGGCGATAATACTCGGGATGGCAGGTTGCAATCTCGCGTGACCAATCATAGGCGAAGCCCATGCGCTGCAGCTGCGCACGCATTGTCGCGATGTTCTGATTCGTCCAGATTGCCGGGTGGACATTTTCGGCAATCGCTGCGTTTTCGGCCGGCAAGCCGAACGCATCCCATCCCATCGGATGCAGCACGTTAAAGCCCTGTGCACGGCGATAGCGGGCGACAAGGTCCCCCATCGTGTAATTGCGGACATGCCCGACATGCAGCTTGCCCGAAGGATAGGGAAACATTTCAAGTACGTAGTATTTCGGCGTGCCAGGCTTGGCCGCGACTTCGAACACCCGCCGCTCGCGCCATACCCGCTGCCATTTGGTTTCGGTTTCTCGGAAATTGTAACGCGATATCACCGTGGCAGGTCTTTCATCGTGGTGCTGCCCCGACAACGCTGACGCGCCGGCAGCTAAGTAATCTGAAGATATAGTGTGCGGTTGGCCGCTGATACCCCCGCAAACTCTCGAACCGCGACCTGGAGCGGGCTGATCAAAATCGGTGCGGTAATCGGCGCAGCCAGGGGCGGCGCGGGGTCGATCGCCCGATCGCTGCTATTGTTCGGCGTAGGCCTTCTTCCACTCCCGCTTCAGCTGCCCCGCCCGCCGCAAGATCGTGGTTTCGAGATCGTCTTCGACCTTCCGCGCGATCGTCGTTTCGGTCCATTGCCCGGTCGGCGAGAGCTCCTCCCGCCGCACAGTCACCGCTACCGCGTCCGAGCGGACCGTGCGGGCCAGTACAAAGACATCGATCTTGTAGCGCTCGTTGGGCTTACCCTGCGGCGAGTACCATTCGGTGACCAGTTCACCGGTCAGCGGGTCCTGAGTGCTGAATTTTACAAAGCTCAGCGTGTCGAGCGCTGCCTGCCACAAGATCGGGCTGACGGTATTGCCGGTGTGCGGTCCGGGCGGATGGAGCGACGGCTTTTTTGCCAGACCGAGCACTGTCCAGATTGTCGCTTCGGTGTCGATGTCATCTGTCTTATTGGAGGCCGTCTTGATGTTCCCGGTTCTCTCGATAGAGCTTCCCGAACCCACTTCCGGCGCGCTCCCCTGAGCTACAGGCGTCTTCCCCGGAGTCGGGGCCGCTGATCGCCTGAGGCGCTGGCGCAGTGGCCTGAGTCGCGGGGGCGCCGGCCTGGGTCGGGGGCGCGCCTGCCTGGGTGAGGGGATAAGAAAGCGGCTGAAGCGAGCACGCAACCAGCAACGACGAAAGACTTGCGGCGAGCGTAACCGAAAGGCGGTAATGAGCAGCGGACATCCGGCAATTCCCCCGGGAGATGGCCTTGCCCGCAGCCGGAGCGAGCATTTGGGCTTTCTGCCAGGAACGGAGGCGATATGGAAGGGGTCATCGACATGCCGGTCGCGGGCAATCTCGCCGCCGTGCAGGCCCGTATCGAAGCGGCGACCCGGGCCGCCGGACGAGCGCCGGGAAGTGTGGCGCTGGTCGCCGTCAGCAAGACACAACCGGCCACCGCGGTGCGTGAAGCGCTGGTTGCCGGGCATCGCCTGTTCGGGGAAAACCGGGTGCAGGAAGCGCAAGCCAAATATCCCGCGCTGCGCGAATCGTTTCCCGATCTCGCCTTGCACCTGATCGGCCCGCTGCAGACCAACAAGGTCAAGGATGCCGTCGCCTTGTTCGACGTCATCGAGACCGTCGATCGGCCGCGGCTCGCTGCGGCACTCGCGCAGGAGATGGAGCGCACCGGCCGCCGCCTGCCATGCCTGATCGAGGTCAATACCGGCGAGGAGCCGCAGAAATCGGGGGTTATGCCGGAAGCCGCCGACGCATTCGTGCTCGAATGCCGCGACCAGCTCGGCCTGCCGATCATCGGGCTGATGTGCGTTCCGCCGCTCGATCAAGAGCCGGCGCCGCATTTTGCGCTGTTGCGCGAGATTGCGCGCCGCAACGGCCTCGAAGTCTTGAGCATGGGGATGAGCGCTGATTTCGAGACCGCGATCCGGTTTGGCGCGACGCATGTACGGGTCGGCACCGCGATCTTTGGCGCCCGCCGCTCCCCGCCGGCATAGCGACTCGGGAGGAGGAAGAAAGATGCGGGTATTCACGACGCTGCCGCAGGAAAACCTGCGCGAGGTGGCATCGGCGGCGCGCGGCATCGAGGCCGATGGTTATGACGGCGTCGTCTCGATGGAGAACAAACACGACCCGTTTCTGGCGCTGGCGATCGCCGGCACCGTCACCGAGCGCATCGAATTGCATAATGGGGTCGCGATCGCCTTTGCCCGCTCGCCGATGGCGGTGGCCCAGGTCGGCTGGGATCTGGCGGGGGCGACCGGCGGCCGCTTTGTCGTCGGGCTCGGCTCGCAGGTGCGCGCCCACAATGAGCGCCGGTTTTCGGTGCCGTGGACTCCGCCTGCGCCGCGCATGCGCGAATATGTCCAGGTGCTGCGCGCGATCTGGCGGTGCTGGAAAACCGGCGAGCGGCCTTCCTACGAAGGCGAGCATTACCGCTTCACGTTGATGACCCCGAACTTCACGCCCGAGCCAATTGACGCCCCGCCCCCCGCGGTCATGATCGCGGCGGTCGGCCCGGCGATGCTGAGGGTGGCGGGCGAGGAATGCGATGGCGTCAAGCTGCACGGCTTTTGCACGCGCCGCTATATCGAGGAGGCGGTGATGCCGCGGCTCACCGCCGGGCTCGCCAAGGCCGGCCGGCGCCGCGAGAATTTCGAGATTTCGGGCGGCGGCTTTCTCGCGACCGGACCCGGATGATGCGACCGTCGCGCGCATGTTTGAGTGGGTGCGCCAACGGGTGGCATTTTACGGATCGACCCCGGCCTATTACCCGGTGTTGGCGCTGCACGGGCTCGAAGACCTCGGGCACAAGCTCAATGCGATGGTGCGCCAGGGCAAATGGGCCGAGATGGCCAAGGAAGTGCCGGACGATGTGGCGCACCTGTTCGCCGCGGTCGGGCGCTGGGACGAGATCACCAAAGCGATCGAGCAGCGCTTTGGCGGCCTCGCGGATGCGATTAACGCCCGCGCCAATCCGGAGGCGCCGGGGCACCTGCCGCGCGAGCTGATCCAGGACATTCGCCGGCTGCCGCGGGCCTTCACCGGGTTCGCGATCAGCTAACGCCAAACGCGCTACGCCGGCGCGGAGAGCCTGACCTGAACAGCCCGCCCGAACGGCTAGGGCGAAAAAAACGCTTGCAAGTTGTGATCCTGTTTTGTTCTATAAGAACGGTTAAGGAACAAACAGGAGAGCGCAATGACACGATGGACCCTGGTCACCGCTGCATCCGCCCTTTTCGCGGCGGCATTGTGGCACCTTCCCGCAACAGCACAGCGTACCGTCCCGGCGCAGAACGCGGAGTCCGCCCTCCCGCAAACCGTAGCCACGAGAACGGCGGTCGACCAACCGGCGCCGCGCGCATCCGCCCCGCAACTAATCACCTTCGACGAATACCGCGAGTTTCGCTTGAACAACATCGCCGAGCGCCGCGCACGGCTGACGCGAGCGCTCGCGGCAACCGATTTGTCGGCAACCGAGAAAGCGAGCTTAGAGGGACGCAAAGCCTATTACGACCGGCTCGCGGCAATGCCGGCCGATCAGCGCGACCGGATGTTTCGTGAGCGCTTCGACCAGATCGACACCAATCACGATGGCATGATCGACAACACGGAACGTACCGCATGGCGGGAAAAGCAACGCGAGCATTATCACGAACTGGTCGCCGATCACGCCCCAGCCAATGCACATTCGCGCTAGTCTGGCCGGGACAGGAGATCACTCGCTAAGCTTATCGGACAGAGCCGATCTCGGCTGCCGACAGTGCCGGGTGGCTGGTAAATTCTGGCCCGCCGCTGAGGCCGCGTGCTACGGTGCCGGTGGAAGGAAACCGCTCAATCCCAAAAGGAGAAAATCATGGCGCAATCGCAACCTTCATCGGCTCGCGATCAGGTCCGCAACATCGTACCCGGCTTGATAGATCTCAGCGAACGCGTGCTGTTTGGCGAAGTCTGGGAGCGCCCGGGCCTTTCCAAACGCGACCGCAGCCTGATTACCTGCGCCACTTTGATCGCGCTCGGCCGCGAGAAGCAGCTGGTTGGGCATCTGCAGCGCGCGCTCGACAACGGTCTGACCAAAAACGAACTGAGCGAAGTCATAACCCATCTCGCCTTCTACGCCGGCTGGCCGGCAGCGATGACGGCAGCTCTCGTCGCTAAGGACGTGTTCGAGAAATAATCGCGGACAACACCTGCGGCTGATCGAGGGAGGGCGAGATGAAGATCGGTTTTATCGGCTTGGGGATGATGGGTTCGGGGATGGCCGCGAACCTGCAAAAGGCCGGACATGAACTCATTGTCCATGACCTTCGCCGTGCTGCGGCCGAGCCCTATCTCGCGAACGGCGCTCAATGGGTCGACAGCCCGCGCGCAGTCGCCGAGGCGTCCGAAATCGTGTTCACCTCGCTTCCCGGTCCGCCCGAGGTCGAAGCAGTGGCGCTCGGCGACAATGGCCTGTTAAGCGGGATGAGCCGCGGCAAGGCCTATTTCGACCTGTCGACCAACTCGCCGACTGTTGTGCGCAGGATCAACGCCGCCTTTGCCGAACGCGACGTCTACATGCTCAACTCGCCGGTCAGCGGCGGGCCCCGCGGCGCTCGCACCGGCAAGCTGGCGCTGTGGGTCGGCGGCGACGAACAAATCTTCAACCGCTACAAAACCGTGCTCGACGCAATGGGCGACAAGGCCCGCTATGTCGGCCCGATCGGCGCCGGCTCGGTCGCGAAACTCGTGCATAACGGCGCCGGCTACTGCATCCAGACCGCGCTTGCCGAAATGTTCACGGTCGGGATCAAGGCCGGGGTCGAACCGCTGGCGCTGTGGGAAGCGGTGCGCGAGGGGGCTAGCGGGCGTCGCCGCACCTTTGACGGGCTGATCGACCAATTCCTGCCCGGCACTTATGAACCCGCGGCCTTTGCGCTGCGGCTCGCGCACAAGGACATGTCGCTCGCCACTCAGCTCGGCCGCGACTTCAATGTGCCGATGCGGATCGCCAATCTCGCCTTGGCCGAACTCTCCGAGGCGCTCAATCGCGGCTGGGGAAATCGCGACTCGCGCTCACCGATGCTCATTCAGCAGGAGCGCGCCGGGGTCGAGATCCGCGTCGACCCCAAACGCATACAAGAAGTGCTCGACCGCGACCCGCCGCCAAGGGACGACCCCAAGCACGGCTAAGAGGAGTAGGGCGGATTGGCGCTCGATTATTGCGGGGAGCGCCTAGCGTGACGAAGCAATCTCCCGCAATGACGGCCGTGTTCCGCTAGCGATCAGGCGACCCGGTAGCGGTCGATCGTCGCCCTGTTAAGTTTGAGGCCGAGGCCGGGTGCGGTCGGCATCAGCAATTCGCCGTTTTGCTGCTGCGGCACTTCTTCGAACAACGGCATCAGCCACGGCATGTATTCGACCGTCAGCCCGTTCGGGATGGCGCCGATCAGATGAACATGGACCTCGGGGATCAGATGGCTGACGACCGGCAGATTGAAGGCCTCGGCCATGCCGGCGACCTTCATCCATTGGGTGACCCCGCCGACCCGCACCAGGTCGATCATCACGACATCAACCGAGCGCGCCTCGACCATGTGGCGGAACGGCACGATACCCCAGACGTATTCCCCGCCCGCGACAGGCGTCGATAAGGCTGCAGTGACCCGCGACAGCCCGGCAAAATCGTCGGCGGTGGTAACGTCCTCGAGCCAGAACAGCCCGACTCCCGCATCCTCGACCCGTTTGCCGATATCGATCGCCTGCTCCGGCCGCCAGCGCTGATTGATATCGCACATCAGCTTGATGTCGGGGCCGATTGCCTCGCGCACCCGGCGCATTCGGTCGACTTCCTTGGCCGGCGTCGTCTCGCCAGGCAACGCCAGCTGCGTCTTCATCTCGCGCCAGCCGCGGTCTTTCAATGTCGCCGCAGCCTGCACGACGCGGTCCAGCGAAAGTCCGCGCATCAAGGCGCCGCTGGCATAGGTCGGGACCCGGTCGCGAGCGCCACCGAGCACTTTCCACAATGGCAGGTTCATCGATTTGGCGCGCAGATCCCACAGCGCGGTGTCGAGTGCCGAGATCGCGAGATTGAAGATACCACCCGGTCCCGCCGATCCGGCCGCGGCACGCAACTTTGCCGCGACCATCTCGACCCGCACCGGGTCTTCGCCGACGCACAGCGCTCCCAACTCCTCGACGGCGCGTTTAAGGCTGCCGGTCAGCGCCCCGCCGAAATAGGTGGCGCCGACACCGACAGCACCGTCATCGGTCTCGACTTCGACCGGCACGATCAGCCGCGTCCCGTTCGGATTTTCCGCGGCGCCGGCAAGCGGTTCGTCGGCCGGGAGGGCAACGATCTCGGCGCGGATGCCGGTAACTTTCATCTATCAGGCCTCCGCGGATCAGGTCTTGTAGCTCGGATCGAGCCGGTCGAGCATCCGCAGCAAGGCCGGCCATTCACGCTGGCCCTGCAGGCGCGGCATGTTGCCGGTAAACTGCGCGGCTTGGCGCTCGCAGGTGTCGGGCGACGGGACCACCATCTTGGCGCCGGAAGCGACGGCGGCCTGGATCTTCAGCTGCGCTTCGGCCGAGCGCTCGAAATGGTAGGTCAGCGAAAACGCCTCGGCGACGTTGCGGCCGGTGGCCAACAGGCCGTGGTTGCGCAAAACCAGCACCGGATACTCGGCGATGTCGTGCTGCAGCCGCTCGCGCTCGTCCATATCGAGCGAGACGCCTTCATAATCGTGATAACCGAGCCGGTTGTAAAAACGCATCGCCCATTGCGAGAGCGGCAGCAGCCCCTCTTCCAATGCGCCGACCGCAATATCGGCCTCGGTATGGGTGTGGACCACGCACTCGACATCCGGCCGGCCGAGATAGATTGCGCCGTGAATGACGACACCGGCGTTGATCGGCTCATGTTCGGACGGCTCGATCAGATGGCCGTCGTCGATATCGACCTTGAGGAGGTTCGAGGCGGTAATCTCGTCGAACATCAGCCCGGACGGGTTGATCAGCATCTGGTTGGTGGTGCCGGGCACCCGCGCCGAATTATGGGTCAACACCAAATCGTCCCAACCAAAATGCGCGATCAGCCGGTAGCAGGCGGCGAGATCGACCCGCACCTTCCATTCCTCGGCGCTGATATGCGCCGGTCGGCGCGCTACGTTCGCTTCGAGCGTGTCCATGTTCGGTCTCTCCGTAGTCAACCGGGTAGGTGGGTTTAGGGTACCGAAGCCCACCACCCGGCGCACATGCAATTATTACTGGGCTTCGCGGCGCTCAACCCATCCTCTCGGATCACGAGCTAGGCCGGGGTGAACATCGGGACCGGGGGGCCGCCCTCGCTGTCTTTGAAGACGAGCCGCACGGGATGGCCAATGCGAATGCTGTCGAGGTCGCAATCGACGATGTTGGTCATCATGGTCGGCCCCTCGGCCAGGGTCACGTAGGCGATCGCATAGGGGATCGGCGCGCGGCGCATCACGCTGTAGGTGTAAATCGTGCCGTTACCCGAAGCCTGCTGCAATTCGGTCCTGTCGCTGAAGCAGAACGGGCATCGCGCCCGCGGATAGTAATGCACCTTGCCGCAGGCGTTGCATTTGCCGATCATCAGCTTGCCCGCGGCGGCAGCGTCCCAGAACGCCTTGGTTTCGAGATTGGCGACCGGGGCCTGGATTTTGCGCTCCTGGCTCTGCATGACGGTCACTCCCTCTCCATGATCACGGTCGCCGAGCCGTGCCGGGTCCCGAGCGAGCCGCCGGTGCCGTGCGCCAAGGCGAGGCCGCAATCCGGGACCTGCACCTTTGGGTGGGCCTCGCCGCGCAATTGCCTGACCGCCTCGACGACCTTGGTTAGACCACCGCGATTGGATGGGTGGTTGTTGCAGAGCCCGCCGCCATCGGTGTTGAACGGCAGCTTGCCGGTGCCGGCAATCAGATTGCCGTCGGAAACGAACCGGCCGCCCTGTCCTTTCTCGCAAAAGCCGAGATCCTCGATCTGCATCACGACGGTGATCGTAAAGCTGTCGTAGATCGAGGCGTATTTGATGTCCGACGGCTTGACGCCAGCCTCGGCAAACGCCGCGGGTCCCGACCACACCGCCCCCGAATAGGTCAGATCGACCTCGCCGCCCATCTGGTGCTTGGGGGCTTCGCCGACGCCGATAATCTTGACCAAAGGCCGCTTCAGGCTTTTTGCGACTTCCGGCTTGGCGACGATAATGGCGCCGCCGCCATCGCTGATCACGCAACAATCGAGCCGGTGCAACGGGTCGGCGATCATCGGCGAATTGACAACGTCCTCGACGGTGACCACGTCGCGCAACATCGCGTGGGGGTTGTACTGCGCGTGGTGCGAGGCGGCGACTTTGACCCAGGCGAGCTGTTCGCTGGTCGTACCGTACTGGTGCATATGCCGCATCGCGCACATCGCGTACATGTTCGCGGTCGCCGGCCCATAGGGGTTCTCGAATGCGGTCTCGGCCGACTGCACTGCCGCGGTGCGCGGTGCTGTGCCGGTCGCCACCCCCTCGGTGCGCGGCCTCCCGGCCAAGGTGATCAAAGCGATCGAGCATTTGCCGAGCGCTATCGCCTCGGCGGCGTGCCCGACCTGCAGCAGGTATGACGACCCGCCGGTATCGGTCGAATCCCAGTGCCGCAATTTGAGCCCGAGATAATCGATCATCGACAGCGCGCCGAGACCCGGCGTGTCGCCCGCAGCGCAGAAATAGCCGTCGATGTCGTTTTTTGTCAGACCCGCATCGGCGAGCGCACCCGCGGCACATTCGGCATGCAATTGAAACAGTGACTTGTCGTCGGCCTTGCGCGTCGGGTGCTCGAACACCCCGACGATATTGGCCTTGCCCTTGATGCTCATCGCCGGCTGATCTCCCCTTCTCAGGCGAATTTAATCACCGGCGAATGGGATACCGTTCGGCCGCTGCGGTCAATCCCGGATCACGCGCGCCAGATCGAACTCCTCGACTGAAATCCTGGGTGCGGCTGAGTTGGAAGGCCTGGTGCTCGGCACGCAGGACCAGAAGGATCAGAGCCTAGCGCGTGCCGATACTTGGACTTTCGGATTAGGCTGCCCGAGCGGGTCCGAAGCCGTCGTCAGCTTGAGCGCAGGCGATCACCTGGTCGCCATCCCAAATGCCGAGGATAACGCGAGCGTTGCCGTATTCGGCGACGAGGTACGGATCGAGCTTGATCTTCTCTTGAAACAATTCGCCGACGACAAAACCGACTGATGGGAGGCGGCTCTGCAATCGCTCGGCGGATTCACGGATAGCCGGCGGCATCGCGGAGAAATCGTCGATCTCCCGTTCGCTCCATTGTGCCGGTCCCTTTACCGGAAAGAACAGGACGGACGATCCCAACGCAAACATCGTGACACCGGCGACGAAGCCCCAAGGAACTTGGTGCAGCGACAGCAGGATGACAAACAAACTGACGCTGGCGAGCAACACCGCGACTTGGGCAAGCGCCACCGCCTGCTGATGGCGATAGGCCCAACTGGCGGGATTGCGGCGGATCTGCTCGGTCTTATGACGGGCGAGGAACCCAGGATCGATCGGCTTTAGTCCACTCGCGAACATTGCCGATTGCAATCTTTTGTGCTCGGAAAGAGCAAAGCTTGCACCATCAAATGGCATGGCAGCACCTGTGCAATAGGTTGTGGCGTATAAACAACGCCGGCGGCCCCAAACTGTGCCATCTCTCAGTTGCGGTTTTACCGCTAGCCCACAGGAACGGCTTTGGGCGGCCTTTCGCACCCCGGGCCGCCTGCCGATATTTGCCGGTTTCGGCTATTCGGCGCCGACCGGATGATAGGCGTGCCGCGCCAGCGAGCGCGAACGCAACGGGCGCAGCACAAAGAGCGCTAATCCGACAACAACAAAATTCATCAGCGCTGTGACCACGAACACCGTGTGCCAGCTACCGGTCGCGGCTACGATCACATTCGCCAGCGGCACGAGAAAGGCCGAGGCCCCCTTTGCGGTGTAAAGCAAGCTCAGGTTGGTCGTCGCGTATTTGGGGCCAAAGCTGTCGGTGCAGGTCGAAGGGAACAAGCTGAAGATTTCACCCCAGGTCAGAAAGATCAGCCCGGCAAACAGAACAAACGCCCAAGGTGCCGCACCCAGCGCTCCCAACAGCCAATAACTGATCCCGCCCAGGCCAAACGCGATCGCCATCGTGTTTTCGCGACCGATATTATCCGAGATCCAACCGAACAGCGGCCGCGCTGCGCCATTCGCGACATTGTCGACGAGCAAGGCTAAGGTCAGCGTCGTAATACTGCCGAGGATAACCACGTCCGCGACATGATACGAGCGCGCGATCAACGCGATCTGCGCCGTTGCCATTAGCCCACTCGCCGAAACAAGCACGAACATTACGTAAAGGACCCAGAACACCGGTGTCGCGAGCATCGCCCGCGGTGAATAACTATCGGTTGTTTGGATGACTTTGGGGGCCGCGACATTCGGCGTCTCGCCAGGAAACGGCGCTCGCATCAACCACGCCAAGACAAAGACGATGGCCCCCTGAACCAAACCGAACCAGAAGAACGCCGTGGCATAGCCATGTGCCGCGATGACCTCTCGGATCGGCACGACCGTCAGCGCCGCGCCGGCCCCGAACCCGGCGGCGGTCAATCCGACCGCTAGTCCACGGCGGTCCGGGAACCACTTGACTGCATTGCCGACGCAGGTCGCATAAATCGCACCGGCGCCGATGCCGGTCAACGCGGCGCCGAAATACAGGGTCGCTAGTGTTGCTGCGGCCGAATTGATAATCCAGCCAATCGCAATCACGATGCCGCCAAAAGCCACCATCAGCCGCGGCCCGTTTTTTGGCCCGATCCGGTCGACGATCCATCCTTCGACAGGGGTCAGCCAGGTCTCGAGCGCAACAAACAGGCTGAAGGCGATCTGGATGTCGGCTACCGCCCAGCCATGCGCGACGCTCATCGGATGGACGAACAGCGTCCAGCCATATTGCAGGTTGGCGATCATGATCATGCAGACGATGCCGATGATTAACTGCAGCCACCGGTTTGCTGCTGTCGCGGCGACTGGCGCCTCCGTAGAGGTGGCGCGAGCCGAATAGGCGCTCTGCATGGGTATCTCCTCCCTCGTTAGTCATCGCGTCTACCGGCGGCGGACCCGCCAGACGCGCTATTCACTTCTTTAACGTGAGTTACAGATTTCGGTTGCAGCGGTCAATTAGGCGCAAACGCCGCACTGCGCAAACCGCTCCCTCGCTGGTGCGCGAGCCCTTGCCGACGGCCATGACGCAGCGCATGCTCTCGCTTCTAATCAAGGGGGAAAAGCGATGAAGACGAGCCGGGACCGTATTCTGACCACCCATGTCGGCAGCCTGCCGCGTCCGCCCGAATTGAAACAATTGCTGGTGCGCAAGGACCAAGGCGAGACTTACGACAAGAACGAACTCGACCGTCTGGTGCGGCAAGCGGTGATCGACATTGTCCGTCGTCAGGCATCGGTCGGCGTGGACATCGTCAATGACGGCGAAATGTCCAAACCCGGGTATTCGACCTATATCGCCGACCGCTTGACCGGTTTTGCCGGGCACGAGCCGGCCAAGCCGCGGCTTGATACCCGCGAGCACCCGAACTTTGTCGCCGCCTATGAGCGGATGACCGGCGGCAATACCGCGCGACGCGCCGTCTGCGTCGGCCCGATCTCGTGGCGAGACCGCGAGCCGTTACAACAAGACATTGCCAATCTGCGGGCCGCGCTCGATCAGGTCGAGGTCACCGAGGGCTTTATGACCGCGGCGTCGCCCGGTCTGGTGCCGGTGTTCCAGAACAATTCCTATTATCCGTCGCACGAGGCCTATGTCGAAGCGATCGCATCGGCGATGCAGGAAGAATACGAGGCGATCACCGAGGCCGGGTTTGTCCTGCAGCTCGATTGCCCGGATCTGGCGATGGCGCGCCACACCAGCTTTCAGGATCTGAGCGAAGCGGATTTCCTGAAGCGCGCCGACTTCCATGTCGAAGTGCTGAACCACGCGCTGCGCAACGTGCCGGCCGACCGCGCCCGCATCCACATCTGCTGGGGCAATTACGAAGGCCCGCACGACCACGACATCCCGTTCGCCAAGGTGGCGCCGATCCTGGTCAAGGCGAAACCGCAGGCGCTCGTCATTGAGGCCGCCAATCCGCGCCATGCGCATGAATGGGCCGTGTGGCAGGAAACCAAGCTGCCCGACGACAAGATCCTGATACCCGGGGTGCTCGATACGTCGACGAACTATGTCGAGCATCCGGAACTCGTCGCCGAGCGGATCTGCCGCTTTGCCGATATCGTCGGCCGCGAGCGGGTCATCGCCGGCAGCGACTGCGGCTTTGGCACCTTCGCCGGTTACGGCAAGCTCGACCCGGACATCTCGTTCAAAAAGCTGGCGGCAATGGCCCAGGGTGCGGAAATTGCCTCCAAGAGATTGTGGGCGCGGTAGATTCCGGAGCGCCTAAGCCGGCTAAGCCTGCTTGGCTTCGATGATCGAGCGGCGGATGGCGCGGGTGCGGGTGAACAATTCCTGCAATGTGTCGCCCTCGCCCCAGCGAATTGCGCGCTGCAACGCGGTCAAATCCTCACTGAAGCGCTGCAACACATCGAGCACCGCCTCGCGATTATTTAGGAAGATGTCGCGCCACATCACCGGGTCCGAGGCGGCGATGCGGGTAAAGTCGCGAAAGCCACTCGCCGAAAAGGCGATAACCTCGGATTTTAGGCTCTCTTCAAGAGAGGTCGCGGTTCCGACAATCGTGTAGGCGATCAGATGCGGCAGATGCGAGGTCATCGCCAGCACCCGGTCATGGTGGGCGGCGGACATCGTCGTAACGCGCATTCCGGCCAGTTGCCACATCTCGCCAACCTTGGCGACCGCCTCGGATGGGGTCTCGGGCAGCGGGATCAAGATGCACCAGCGGTCGTGGAACAACTCCGCAAAGCCCGCTTCGGGACCGGAATGCTCGGTGCCGGCAACCGGATGGCCGGGAACAAAGTGGACGCCCTCAGGGACATGTGGCGCGAGATCGCGAACCACCACCTCCTTGACCGATCCGACATCAGTCAAGATCGCGCCTTGTTTTAGTGCCGGGCCGATCCGGCTGCCAATTTCGGCGTAGGCCGACAGCGGAGTCGCGATCACGACCAGATCGGCGCCGTCCGCCGCCTCGGCCGGGTCATGCGTCGTCTGATCCGCGAGTTCGAGGCGCTCGACCGCCGCCAGTGTCTTGCTGCTGCGGGCGCAGGCGATGATCTCAGTGCCAGGACTGTCGCGGCGAATAACACGCGCCAAGGACGAACCGATCAGCCCGATGCCGATCAAAGCCACCCGGTCGAATAACTTTTGTTTCACGGAAAAAACCTGCTGGGTCTGATCGGCGGGAGAAATGATCTCATCGCCTGGCCATAAATTCGCCGAGTACCGCTGCCACTCTTTCCATCTCCTCGCCGGTGCCGATCGTGATCCGAAGGTATTGCGGCAGACCATAGCCGCCCATCTTGCGGGTCAGGATGCCGTGGGACTGAAGAAACGCAAATGCCGCCTCGGCGTTGCGGCCCGGTTCGTCGGGAAACCGCGGCAACACAAAATTTCCGACACTCGGTGTCAACGGCAGGCCCAGCGCTGCGAGACGCTCCGAAAACCACGGCAGCCAATGGTCGTTATGGGCGCGGGCGCGCTGCAGCGCCTCGACATCCTCAAGCGCCGCGACACCGGCGGCGACCGCCGGCGTCGATACATTGAACGGCCCGCGCACCCGGTTCAGCACATCAGCAATCTCCGGCGGGCAATAGGCCCAGCCGAGCCGCAAGCCGGCCAGCGCGTAAATTTTTGAAAAGGTGCGCAGCATCACGACATTCGCGGCGCGGTCCACCAGCCTGACGCCGGCTTCGTAGTCGTTGCGATTGACGAATTCGGCATAAGCGGCATCGATCGCCAACACGACCGAAGACGGCAGCCCGGCATGCAGACGGTTAAGCTCTTGTGCGCTCAGATAAGTGCCGGTCGGATTGTTTGGATTGGCGATGAAGACCATCCGGGTCTGCGGCGTGACGTGTTCCAGAAACGCGTCGACATCGGCGGTCAGAGCCCGTTCCGGCACCGGGACCGGTGTCGCGCCGACCGACAATGCGCCGATCGGGTACATCGAAAATCCGTGGCGGCTATAGAGCACCTCGTCTCCGGGACCGGCGTAAGAACGCAGCAGCAATGCGATCAGCTCGTCCGAGCCGGCGCCGCAGACGATCCTTTCCGGGTCAAGGCCGTGCCGCCGCCCGATCGCTTCACGCAATTCCTGGGCGCTGCCTTCGGGATAACGATGAATGTCGCTGGCGAGCGCGGTGTAGGCGGCCATCGCCTTTGGGCTCGGTCCGAGCGCGCTCTCGTTGGACGCCAGCCGGATCGGGCGCTCAACCCCCGCGATTCTTGCTTCGCCGCCGACATACGGAACGATATCGAGAATTCCGGGGCGCGGGAGCGGTGGCGTTCCTGGGGCCATATCGCGTCAGCCTTTCGCCCGGTCGGGGACTGCCACAGCGGCCGGCAATGGCACCGCATAACCGCCAAAAGATA
This sequence comes from uncultured Alphaproteobacteria bacterium, assembly GCA_963735445.1. Taxonomy (GTDB): domain Bacteria; phylum Pseudomonadota; class Alphaproteobacteria; order ATCC43930; family CGMCC-115725; genus AP-15. The sequence goes on along the minus strand of CAVTLC010000001.1, from coordinate 11,860 downwards.
AGAGGCGGTGCAGGGCGGCGCCGAGCCGTGCGCGGAAATCGACGATCCGGGGATCGGCCAGTGGCGCGAAACCGTCGACTTCGACCAGGTTGAGCGTGCCCTCGGCATGCTCCCAGGACGCCAAAAAAGTGCAAGTCAGACCCGAGGACGTCAACAGGCCAAGAAAGCGCGCCCGGCTGATGTCGGCAGCCGATTCGGTAACGAACAATGTCCGATCGGCGCCGGTTTCCTGCGGCACCCCGCGGCCGATGACAAATGCGTCTGAGCCGTCTCCTCGGGCATTGCCGCGAACCCCAAACGGCAGTCGCGCAACCACCCGCGGCGCATTATGGCGTTGCGACAAGAGATGACGCCACCACGGATCGGCGTCGCCCTCCTCGGGCATCGGCAGAATGCCGACAGCCGCTTGGCCTTCGGAAACGGCACGGATCACCTGGCCGATCGAGCGATAGGCCGACATCGGCGCGTGGCTGCCGTAATGATCGCGCGCCAAATCCCAAAACCCCTGCGCCTCGGCGGGAGCGAAAACGGCGATCGCGAATGGGGTTTCGAGCCGCACCGTCGCCGCCAGCAATTCCCGCCAGATACGGATCACCGGCGCTACCGGCAGCGCCCCGTGATGGCGCGCAGCCAACCGTCGCAAGATTTGCGCCTCGCGCCCTGGCTGATAAAAGGCGATATCGTCGCCTTTCTTGGTGGCCGCGACTTGCGCAACAATTTCCGCCCGCGCGATCAACAAATCGTGCATCCGGTCATCGATCTCGTCGATGTGACTGCGTAAATCGGTCAGATCGGAGGAAATGGCGGACATGCTCTGCTACACTGCCGGACAGCCGATACTAGTAAAAGCGCGGTCTGGTGAAATCAAAGAAAACATTGACATGCGTTGCCTACGAACACTAGCTAGCCGCCCCGAATCCATAGGCGCAGACCCGTCGCCGCGAATAGCGGGAACGGCGCCCTAACGACAACGCGCTCAGAGAACCGATGTGCCGACATTAGCATTTCGCCCGCGTCCCCGCTTCGGTCAGGATTGGCCTGGCTATCGGCTATCGCTGCGCGATCCGATGCGGCTTGATTGCGGGATCGACTTTGGCCCCGTGACGATCGCCTACCAGACCTATGGGACGCTCAACGCCGAGCGTAGCAACGCGATCCTGATCTGCCATGCGCTGACCGGCGACCAATATGCCGCCGATCCGCATCCGATCACCGGCAAGCCGGGCTGGTGGGAGACTATGGTCGGACCGGGGCGGGTGCTCGATACCGAGCGCTATTTCCTGATCTGCGCCAATGTGCTGGGTGGTTGCATGGGAACCACCGGGCCGCAAGACATAAATCCGGAATCCGGCGAGCCGTGGGCTCTCGCATTCCCGGTCATCACCGTGCGCGACATGGTGCGGGCGCAAAAGTGCCTGATCGAACATCTCGGCATCGACAGCTTGTTTTGCGTGATCGGCGGCTCGATGGGCGGGATGCAGGTGCTGCAATGGGCGGCGAGCTATCCCGAATGTGTTTTCTCGGCGGTGCCGATCGCCGCCGCTGCCCGTCACTCGGCGCAGAACATCGCGTTTCACGAAGTCGGACGCCAGGCGATCATGGCCGATCCGGATTGGTGCGGCGGGCGCTATCTGAGCCTCGGCCGCAAGCCGGCGCGCGGCCTCGCCGTGGCGCGCATGGCGGCGCACATCACCTATCTGTCAGAGGCGGCGCTGCATCGCAAATTCGGGCGCAATCTGCAGGACCGCCGCGCCGTCACCTATGGCTTTGACGCCGATTTCCAAGTCGAAAGCTATCTGCGCCATCAGGGCAGCACTTTTGTCGACCGGTTCGACGCCAATTCCTATCTCTACATCACACGCGCGATGGATTATTTCGATCTCGCGGCTGAGCATGAGGGATTGCTGCCACAGGCTTTTGCCGATACGCGCTCGCGATTTTGCGTGATTTCGTTCACCAGCGACTGGCTGTTTCCGACCTCGGAGAGCCGCGAGCTGGTGCACGCGCTGAACGCGGTGGCCGCCAATGTCAGCTTTGTCGAGATCGCGACCGAGAACGGCCACGACGCGTTTCTGCTGCACGAACCCGAGCTGTTCGAAACCCTGCGCGGCTTCCTCGCCGGCTGTGCCGAGCATCGCGGCTTGACCCGTTAGTCGAATGACCGACGCGTTGCGCTTGGAGGTCGGGCATGCGACGGCGAGCGCCGTTTCGCCGCCGGACGAACTGCGCCGCGATCTGAGGCTGATTGCCGAGATGATCGAGCCCGGCGCTCGAATGCTTGATATCGGCTGCGGCGACGGCGCTTTGCTCGGTTATTTGACGCGGCGCAAGGGCGTGGACGGGCGCGGCATCGAGCTAAGCCAATCGGGGGTCAATGCCTGCGTCGGGCATGGGCTGTCGGTGATTCAGGGCGACGCCGACCGGGACCTCGACGCCTACCCGGAAGGCGCTTTTGATGTCGTCGTACTCAGCCAGACCTTGCAGGCGACGCGGGCGCCGCGGCGGGTGCTGGAAGCGCTGGTGCGGATCGGCCGGCGCGCGATCGTGTCGTTCCCGAATTTCGGTTTCTGGCGGATTCGACTGGGACTTGCGTTGCGCGGCCGGATGCCGATGTCGGACTTGCTGTCTCACCCTTGGTACGAAACTCCGAACATTCATTTGTGCACGATCCGCGATTTTGTCGCCCTCTGCGACGAGCTCGGCATCAAGATCGAACGCGGCGTCACGCTCGACCGCCATGGCCGGCCCTATTCACTCCATCCGCATGGCAGCCTCGCCAACCTGCTGGCCGAGCAGGGCGTGTTCGTTCTCTCCGGTCGCTCCGCAAGATGAGGACTTAAAGGCCGCCCTCGCGGTGCGACAGGCCGTGCGTTGCGGGCGCATAGACCAGCCGGCGGCGGGGCGCGCGGGCGGCGGCCGGCTTGGCATAGATCTGCTTTGCCGCCTCGATCAGGACGACCCCGGCAAAGGTCGGAAACCACCTTTTGCCAAGGCGTTCCCACGCCGGCGCCGAGCGCAGCACCATCCGGTCGCCCGAGGGCGGTACAAACAGCGCGGTATCAGTGCCAACCGGCGTAAACAATTGCTCGCGCAACAAATGCGATAGCTGCGACATCGTATAGGGCCGTCCCGAACCGAACGGCGTGCGGTCGAGCCGCGCCCAGATCCCGCGGCGATTGGGGACCACAATCAGCAGCCGTCCGCCGCCGGCCAGCACACGCCAAACCTCCTTCAGAAACATCCCGGCGGCTTCACTGGTCTCGAGCGCGTGAACGACCAGCACCCGGTCGATCGAGTAATCGCTAAACGGCAACTCGTCCTCATCGGCGAGGACGACGACATTGCCGCCTTCGGGCGCCCAGCCGAGAACGCCTTGCGATGCCGGCATCAAAGCCACGGTGCGCTCGGTATCGGCGGAAATCGCCGACAGAAAGGGTGTGGCATAGCCGATGCCGAGCAATCGCATCGCGCGGAGATCGGGCCAGATATTGCGGATTGTGCGGCGGATCATGCGGCGCGCGACTTGGCCGAGCCCGGTCTGGTAAAAATCGCGCAGGTCGACGACGTCGGTCGGCATGACCGCATTCTATCACGATGCCGACCGGCCGAGCGCTCGGTCCGGTCGCCAAACGCCTCCGTAGCTTTGCCGGCGACAAGCGCGGCCGGGCTGATCGCCAAAAGCCGCGAAATCGCTCGGCGCTAGTGTTAAGCTGGCGCGGGATCGGCGGCAGATCGGCTTTGCCCAGCTATTGGGGGAGCGATTTGGCCAGCGATTTGAAACGATCTTCGCGGGGAGGTAAGCGATGCCCGATACGAGTCATTGGGTCGGCACCTGGACGATGGCGCCGGCGCCGGCGGAAACCGGAGCGTTTAACAATCAGACCTTGCGTATGACGATGCGCGCCAGCCTCGGCGGCAATCAGGTCCGCGTGCGCATCTCCAACGCCTATGGCCAGCAGCCCTTGGCGATCGGCGGCGCCCATATTGCGCTGCGCCAAGGCGGACCGGCAATCATTCCCGGCTCGGACCGCCAGCTGAGCTTTGGCGGCGCCGCCACAACAACCATCGCGGCCGGCGCCGTGCTGTTCAGCGACCCGGTCGCACTCGACCTGCCGCCGCTCGCCGATCTCGCGGTTAGCCTCTATCTGCCGGGCGAAGTCCTGAACAATTTCCAGATCACCGGCCGTTATGCCCGGCAGACCAATTATGTGTCGCCGCCGGGCGATTTCACCGCGGCCGAGGCGATGCCGATCGCCAACCTGACCAGTGATTGGTTCTTTGTGTGCGGTGTCGATGTGCTCGCCAGCGCCGACACCGGCGGCATCGTAGCGCTCGGCGACTCGTTGACCGACGGCAACATCTCGACCATGGACGCGTTTTGCCGCTGGCCCGATCAACTCGCCCGCCGGCTGATGGCGCGCCCGCGCGGCCGGCCGATGGCGGTCATGAACGAGGGGCTCGGCGGCAACCGCATCCTCTTCGACCTCCGCGGCGAAAGCGGATTGCGCCGCTTTGATCGTGATGTGCTGTCCCAGCCTGGCGTCACTCACGTGATCGTCATGCTCGGCACCAACGATCTGCGCAATCGCTGGAAAAAGCCGGAAGAGGAGCCGACCGCGGCGCAAATGATCGCCGGTCTCAAACAAATGGCGGTGCGCGCCCACAGCCGTGGCATCCAAATCATCGGCGCGACGCTGACGCCATTTGGCAACGAGACCTATATGGCCAATGCCTGGAACCCGCAGCGCGAGCAGGTCCGTGTGGCGGTCAACACCTGGATCCGGGACGGTGGTGCGTTTGACGCCGTGGCGGATTTCGATCAGGCGTTGCGCGACCCCGAACATCCGACGCAGATGCTGCCGAGCTACGATTGCGGCGACGGCCTGCATCCGAGCGATCTCGGCTACAACAAAATGGGCGACGCGATCGACCTCGCGCTCTTCGAATAACAGAGGATAACCGGAGCGGCGCTTTGCGCTCGGATTATCGGCTGGCGGCGGTCGAAAGCTCCCGTGACCTCGATATCATCCGGAAGCTGTTTCAAGAATATGCCGACGGGCTCGGCATCGATCTCGCCTACCAGGGCTTCGACCAGGAGCTGGCGCAGTTGCCGGGCCGATACGCGCCGCCTGCCGGCGATCTGGTGATCGCATGGCAAAAGGGCAGGGCGCTGGGCTGTGTCGGCCTTCGCCCCCTCGATTTGCCGGGAACCTGCGAACTCAAGCGCCTTTATGTCCGGCCAGCGGCGCGCGGAGCCGGGATCGGCTTGGCATTGGCGAAGTGCGCGATTGAGAGCGCGACAGCCAAGGGTTACCGCCGGATCATGCTGGACACCCTACCGTCGATGACGCCGGCCATCGCGATTTACCGCGCGCTGGGTTTCGCGCCGACCGCTCCCTATTCTGCTATCACGGCTCCCGGGATTTTGTACTTTGCGAAGCAGCTGCCGGGTCCAGCTGAAACCTGAGCGCCGCTAAGCAATCCTGCCAGCCCTGCGATCGGCGCGAGAGCGGTGTCACCGGTATGCGCTGACCGCTATGATCAGCTGCGATCCAGGGCCGCGAGGCGACGAAGGGTTTCGATGTCGGCGCCAAAGCGCTGCCATTCGCTGATATGCGTCATGCCCAGGCGCTGATAGAAATTGCGCGCCGGGTTCCAGTCGAGCACCTGAAAGTCGATGCGTTTCCAGCCGCGCTCGACCGCAATTGCCGCGAGCCGTGTCATCAGCCGTCGACCGACGCCCTGTCCGCGCGCCGGCTCGCTGACATAGAGGTCCTCGAGATACATCGTCGGTTGGCCGAGCCAGGTCGAAAACCGCGGATGAAACAGCGCAAACCCGGCCGGCTCACCGTCGAGAAAGGCGAGAATCGCCTCGAATTGCCGGTCCGACCCAAACCCGTGCCGCCGCAAATCATCCTCGGTGGCAACAACGGCAGCCGGCGCTTTTTCATACTCGGCGAGTTCGCGGATAAACCGCAGCACCAAGGCTGCATCCTCGGGCTCGGCGAAGCGGATCGTGATCTGCTCTTTCATCGTGTCGATTGTCGCATGCCATAGACCGAGCCGCCGCCGCCAAATGCGGTCCCGACATCATAGAACTCCGCGATCGATCGGAATATTCAGGCCGGCGCTTACCGGGTTATCCTAGCCCGCCAGCTGATCGATCGACAACGGAGGAGGCGGTCATGCCAAAGGAAGCCAGCGCCCAGGCCATCGACGCAATGACGGCACCCGAAGCCCGCCCGGGACGAGGCTATCCCGAGCCGTTTGCGAGCCGGGTCGCCGGGCGCGTGCGGCGCCCGCTCGGCGATCTTTTCGGGCTGACCAATTTTGGGGTCAATCTGACGCGGCTGCCGCCGGGCGGGCTCTCGGCATTGCGCCACACCCATACCCGCGAGGACGAGTTTATCTACATCGTCGAAGGCGAGCCGGTGCTGGTGACCAACAGCGGCGAGACCGCGCTACGCCCCGGCATGTGCGCCGGTTTCAAGGCCGGCGACGGCAATGCTCATCATTTGCTGAACCGCACGATGCACGATGTCGTGTATCTCGAAATCGGCGCCCGCAATCCGGGCGATACGGTCATCTACCCGGATGACGACATCGGCCGCGCCCTGATGCCGGACGGTAGCCGCCGCTTTGTGCATCGCGACGGGACGCCTTACTGATCGAGGGCCAGGCGATGCAGGTCAACGATGAGGGCCGGGCGACGGGAGATCGCTCCCCGACGATTGCCGGGACGCTGTCGAAAAGCTTGATCGATCCTCTTGATTGATCCTGCCGTGTCGGTTCGAGAAAGAGAAAGCCCCGCGTCGGTGCGGGGCTCTCGTAAGCGGTATCGGGCGGTTTATCGGTTTTGGTCCTTCGGTCCACCGCCGTGCCGGCCGGCTTCGACCGCGATCTCGGTATCATGTGCTTTGCTGTGCTCGGGGATCTCGCGGCCGACAGTGCCGCCCGGCTTAGCCTGGCCGCGCTCGGTAGCCGGGTGACTGGGGCCGCCGGCATGACCCTGTTCGCCGGGGTGCCGGCCGGCTTCGACCGCGATCTCGGTATCGTGCGCTTTGCTGCGTTCCGGAATATCGCGCCCGACCGTCCCGCCAGGCTTCGCCTGCCGCTCTCCGGTCTCATGTCGAGAGCCGACCGGCTGTCCGCCGCGTGCTGCACCGGCAACCCCGTGGCTGGTCTCGCCACCTTTGCGGCCAGCTTGGGACGCCAGTTCCGGATCCCGAGAAAAGCTGCGCTCCTCCGCCGGGACGCTCTGTCCGCCTTTGCGGCCGGCCTCCGAGGCGCGCTCCGGGTCGTTCTTGAAATTGCCGCCGCTGGCCTGGCCGCCCTTGCTGGCGATCTCACGCTGCCTTTGCTGATCCATCGAGGCAAAGCCGCGGTTTGAACTGTAGGATTGGTCGCGATCAGGCATTTTCCAAATCCTCCGCCGAAATTGTCGTTGCCCTAGGATCTCAGCCTGTGCGGCAACGTACAAAATTAACAGCAGCTAACAGCCCGCGTTCCGAGAAATAAGTCGAGCAGGATAAGCAAAACGCAGTCCGACTTGCGAAGCAAAAAGAATCAACGACTTCCGCTGTGTAAATGATGACTTGGCTTCGAAGCTAAAGCTCAAGCGAACCGCGACGATCGGAAAGGCGTAATATCGATCGACGGCGGACGGCCGCTGACAAGATCGGCGACCACCTTGCCGGTCATCGGCGCCGACGTCATGCCGACATGGCCGTGGCCAAAGGCGTAGATCACGTCGGGCGTCGTGCTGGATCGGCCCAGCGCCGGCAATGAGTTCGGGCAGGCTTGGGCGATGGCCCATCCACAACGACAGGCGCTCCTCCGGGTAATCGGCCGCGAGCCCGGGGAGCATCTTGCGACCCTGTTCGAGCAAAATCCGGGCGCGGCGCCAATCGGGGGGCGCTTCGAGGCCGGCGAGTTCCACGGTCCCGGCAAATCGCAATCCGGTGTCCATCGGCGTTGCGACGAACTTGCCGTCGGCATCGGCGGTCGGGATCCGCGGCATAACCTCGGGATCGCGGATCATCAGATGATAGCCGCGCTCGGTTTCGAGCGGGATCCGGTCGCCCAACGCCGCGGCGAGCGGCTTCGACCACGCCCCGGCGCAGACCACGGCGGCGTCTGCGGTCATCTCGCCCCGGTCGGTCAGGATCGCACCCAGCCGGCTGCCCTCGAGCCGAAACCCGTGAGCGCGAGCCTGGACCAACTCGCCGCCCGAGCGCAGGACATGCTCGAGCAGCCGCTGCACCAGACCGAGCGGGTTCGAGGTATGCCCGTTTTCGCGCACCAGAATGCCGCGCTGGTAATCGCGCGATAGGGTGGGTTCGAGCTGGCGCAGCTCGTCGGCGTCGAATTCGTCGATTTCGACCCCGTTCTCGCGCCGCAACTCCCAGGCGAGCCGCTCCTTTTCCGGGCCCTGTGGCGAGCGATAGACGTAGAGATGACCGCGGCGATGGACGAGATCCTCGGCCCCGGCATCGCGGACCAGCGGCATCAATGCCTCCAACGTCGCGCCGACCAGCGGCCGCAATGCGCGGGCCTGGGCATGGACTTTTTCGGGCGTGCCGGCGCGGATAAAGCGAATGAGCCACGGTGCTAGGACCGGCAGGTAACGCCAGCGCAATGACAACGGCCCGAGCGGGTCGAACAGCCAGCCGGGCACCTTCCACATCACCCCCGGCATCGACACCGGCGTCACCGACGAGGCGTTCAGGGCGCCGGCATTGCCAAACGAGGCGCCGTGCCCGGGCTCGCCGGCTTCGATCAAAAACACCTGGTGGCCGTCGCGCTGCAGATAGCTCGCAGCACATACCCCGACCATCCCGGCGCCGATCACGCCGACCCGTTTGCCGCCGTTCCCCGGCATCGCTTCCCCTCAAGATCCGCGCCGACAAATCCCGGCTGATCCTCGGCGAAGACAATGGTGGGGTCGCCACCGCCGGTAAAGCAAAACGCGCGGCGCTGGCCGGCCGTGGACGATCGCGGCTATGCTCCATTCCGGCAAAAAACCCACGGAGCGGAAAACATGGATTTCGGCGCGTTGATGTTCTTTACCGATTACGCGATCTCGGCGGTCGACCTCGCCAAGGCATTGGAGGAGCGCGGCTTTGAGTTGGTCGTGGGCGCCCGAGCACTCGCACATCCCGCTCTCGCGCAAGACGCCGTTTCCGGGCGGCGGCGAATTGCCCAAGCGCTATTACGACGCGATGGACCCGTTTGTGTCATTGACCGCCGCGGCGATCGCCACGACCCGGCTCAAGCTCGGCACCGGGGTGTGCCTGGTGCAGCAGCGCGACCCGATCCAGACCGCGAAACTCGTCGCCTCGGTCGACCAGGTGTCGAACGGCCGCTTTCTGTTTGGCGTCGGCGGCGGCTGGAACGCCGACGAGATGGAGAACCACGGCACCGACCCCAAGACCCGCTTCAAATTGATGCGCGAGCGCATCGAGGCGATGAAGGAGATCTGGACCAAATCCAAGGCCGAATACCACGGCGACATGGTCAATTTCGACCCGGTCATGGCGTGGCCAAAGCCGGTGCAAAAACCGCATCCGCCGATCCTGGTCGGTGGTGCCTGGCCGCAGGCGGCGCGGCGCGCGATCCGCTATGGCGACGGCTGGTGCCCGATCGGCGGCCGGCCGGGGTCGAGCCCGCTCGACGTCCTCGACCAGTTTCGCCAGATGGCGCGCGATTCCGGCCGCGACCCCAACTCATTGCCGGTGACCCTGTTCAACCCCGATGAGGACGCCGCCCAGCTCGCCCGCTACCGCGACATGGGCGTCGCCCGCGTCGTCGTGATGCTGATGTCCGAGCCCGCCGACAAGATCCTCCCCATCCTCGACCGCTGGTCCAACCTGATCCGCCAAGTCGCATAACCTCCGCCTCGCCCGGGCACCACTCGCCAGTCCAGCAACCAAATTCCCGTCAACCGGGAATTTTGTCGAAATTGATGCCGCTGCACTGAAATCTCCACTATGCTGTCAGTGGCTTGCGAGCGAATTCCCGTGGCAAGCCAAACGGGAATTTTCGCAAGCCCAATCGGGAATTATTTCCGCCGAACCGGGAAGTACTGCGCGCACACGGGAAATCCAAAACCAAAAGCATCGACGCCGCCGAATTGCCTTGAAGGGCCAATGCTAGCAACCAAGCACGGCGAAATTACGTCACCGTCTTTTCGGCGTGCGGCGCCAATCTCAGTTAGCGCGGCAAAGCTGCTGGCGCTGAAAACCTCGGCGGCTGGAGCTGGATCCTTTTGGTGGCTAGACGCTCATAATCAATTACGCGAGTCCCCGCCCTAACGAGATCTGAATTCGCTGCTAGTTGTCGCCAATCAAAGGAATCCCACCCCGTCCGCGACTTGCCGGTTTACTTTACAACAAACTAACATTTTGGACGTATTTTGGATGCTCAGGAGACCCACCTTTCAGCTACCTTAACGGCAAGAAACAGAACTAAGCGGCGACGATAGATCAAGGGTGAAATAGCGCGCTCTGTGTGAACCGCCTCACATTCGAACATCGCCCAAAGGACGTAGTGTTCGAATGCGAATTGGGCGAATTCATGGGGAGAGAAGCACATGTCAGGATTGGCCGATCTCGTTCCAATGAATTCAGCTCTAAGTTGCTTGTGAAACAGGTCTCTATCGCTAGAGCGGTTTTCGGCTGGGTAGATTTAGATTTTTACGGCTGTGGAATTCCCAAATGTGGTGGATTGGAGGTAGAGTTTCCCCATAAATGCTGTTGGGGGACGGCATGGCGAGGGCGTATTCGAGCTGATCTGCGCATTCGCGTGATCCGGGCGGTCGAGGGCGGCTTTTCTCGGCGCGCGCGGCGGGGCGCCGATTGGGCATCGGCGAGTTGACGGCGACCGCTTGGGTTGGCCGCTGGCGACGACCGGGAGCGTCGCGGCCAAATCACAGAAGGGCCGCAGCCGCTCACCGCTAAAGGCGCACACGGACTGGCTGTTGGCGCTGGTCGGCGAGCGGGCCGATCTCACTCTGGAGGAGATCCTCGGCGGGCTGCTGGAACGAGCGCGATGTGCGGGTTGGCGTGAGCTCGATCTGGCGGTTCTTCGACTGGCACGGCATTAGCTTTAAAAAAAACCGTGCACGCCGCCGAACAACAGCGCCCCGACGTGGCCGCGGCCCGGCGGGTGTGGCAAAGCCTCCAGCCGCAGCTTGATCCGCGGCGGCTGGTGTTTATCGATGAGACCGGCACGGCCACCAACATGGCCCGCCGATACGGGCGCTCACGGCGCGGTTCGCGGCTGATCGGGCGGGTGCCGCATGGTCATTGGAAAACGACCACGTTCGTGGCCGGTCTGCGGGTTGATGCGGTGACCGCGCCGTTCGTCATCGACCGGGCGATGAATGGCGAAGATCTTCCGCACCTATGTCGAGCGCTGCCTGGTCCCGACGCTGACGTCCGGCGACATCGTCGTCATGGATAATCTGCCCGCCCACAAGGTCGCCGGGGTGCGCGATGCGATCGCGGCGGCGGGCGCCCTCTTGCTCTACCTGCCGCCATACTCACCCGACTTCAACCCGATCGAGATGCTCTTTGCTAAGTTGAAGGCGCTGCTGTCGCCAGGCCGCCCAGCGCACCATCGCATCCCTGAGGGACGCCATCGGCCGGCTGCTCGGTCTAGCTTTGCTGAAAACGCTACGCGGCGCTGACGAGGATAGCTGTGTTGCGCGGCAATTCGGCATTTGTGGCAACAAGGCCGTATTTCTAGGAAATGAAAGGTCATTTCGCGGCCAATTTTTTGAACGGGAGAGGACGATCATGCAGAAAATTATCGACGTACCGAGTGATGTACAAGAATTTGCAATTGCTTTGTCTGAGGC